>NZ_CP036498.1:4614678-5857905 GCF_018279705.1 Tardiphaga alba | reverse complement strand
ATTCGACATCGTTTTAAGCTTCTCAATTCAAAAGTGGTGGTCGAGCGCAAGCGCCCATGAACGTGCACGCCGAAAGCGCGCGAGAACCTCGCGAGGCTGCTTTCGGACAAAGCTCCGCCGCTCGGCGCTCACGCCGCAAACGGATCTGCAATGTCGAAAGAAGGGCCCGGTGAGGTCAGCGCGTACTGAGCGCTCGGTCAGGGGTGTTCGAAGGGGGGTGGGCAGAGATGGAAACGGACGTATCGGAGCCGAACGCAGATCGCAGGGTACAATGTCGTGTGATCGTGGACTTGCGCATAAAAGCTCCCCCGCTCGCCGCGGTTGTCGCGGCAAGATGTCAGTTTCGAATCTGGTCCAAAGTCAGTGCGCAACGCTCAACGTAGCAAACGTTCAGGGTCGCATCGTCTTTCAGCCCGCTCTTCTATCGCTGGACGATCTCCTCGGCCCTGCCAGTGCCCGATCGCTGTTTCGCATTTCTTTTCAGAGCGCCTGATCGGCACCCGAGAAATTTCGACACAGAACGACCGCTCTCATATTGCTATGAGTCGCAACTCGCTTGAGACTTGGAAAGCATCGCCAAACCTGAAAACCGTCGCTGATCTTCAGGCTCGCCCTCGTTCCGAAATCGCTCTGATCTCAAGAACGGCGGGGCGCTGCGAATGATTTAGAAATACAGCACGGCCCACTTCTCGCAACGGAATCATTTTTTCGCTGCTTCGCAAAAGCCCCACTTGCGGGCTCCATTCTGTCGGTCTGTTTTTCAAACATATCGACAAGATTTTGAATCTGCGCACTGAATCCAATTGTGACAGTGGGGTTGCAAATTCGGTGGGCCGAAAAAAGAAATTCATATTTCATTTACGAAAGCAGAGGCGCGGTTTGCGGATTCAAACTGGTCGCTGTCGCTATGTGGATAAGTGATTATCGCGACGCGATTTTTTCTGTGCGCTGACTCAGGGTAACCTTGCGCGGGGAGTCAGCTTCGGCATTGCGATGCGCTTGCTTTTTCAGAATCACGCAATGGCAGGCGGAGTCTGCGTCTTGACACTGCTCAAGCGTCCAGCGTTCCCGTCGTGTCTTTCATGCGACATGGCGCCAAGCGCATCGATGCCTGATTTCATAGGCTTTGCGAGTCATTCAAATCTGTTGCGGCATCATCCAAACGGGTGATGCCGTGAAGCTTGCGCGTGCCGCGCGGGCGCTGCGGCATGCATTTGCGCAAACAAAAAGCCCGGCGCGAAGGCCGGGCTTTTCGAAATCATATGCGCGATGTCGCTTACTGAGCGAGCTTCGCGATCTGGTGCGTCAGGCGCGAGACCTTGCGGCTGGCCAGGTTCTTGTGAACGATGTTCTGCTGGGCGGCCTTCATGAGGGCGGGCTCGGCAGCCTTCATCGCTTCCTTCGCTGCGTTGACGTCGCCGGTCTTGATGGCGTCTTCAACGGTGCGGAGGGCCGAACGCATCTGGGTGCGGCGCGACTTGTTGACGATGGTGCGGCGCGCGATCTTGCGGGTCGCCTTCTTGGCGGAGGTCGTATTGGCCATTCTCAAATATCCTTCAGCAGCGACCCATCCGGGCGCCGGGCTGATTGACGTTTGCCGCCCATTGCGGCCAACGCTGATCTGTTTCCGGGGTGTTCCTGAAATGCTATCCCCGGAGCACAAACGCTCTTAAGGGTCGCGCCGCTCAAAGAACAGCGGCGGCGGGATCGCGCCCACCGCCTTTGGCGATCCTTATAGAGGCCGTGTTTTGCAGCGTCAACGACTTCTGGAAGCACGCTCGCGCGGCAAATGCGCCCCCAGGGCTCGTTAAGTAGCTGGAACAGTTGAATTTATCCTCCCCGACCAGTATTGCCGAGGGACGAGCATTGAGGGGATTCGGATGATCCGCGGTTTTTTCCGCCTGATTGGGGTGTTGCTGCTGGCCGCGGGCTTTGTGTTCCTGGTCTATGACGGCGCGCGTTCGATCGCCGATCAGGCCCTGCGGCTGACCAAGCTCGGCGAATTCTGGAACGATATCAATCAGGTCAGCCAGCGCAGCTTTCTGGCGATGGTGGAGGCCGATGCGCCCTGGTTGCGGGCCGGCGTCAAATTGCTGCTCGACCAGCCCTCCTGGGCTGTGATGGGCGTGCTCGGCATTTTGCTGATGCTGCTGTTCCGTCCGCGCCGTCCGTTGATCGGCTACGCGCGAAACTGATCAGATCGACCTGCTGGCGGCTGCAAGGCCTGTATGAGCTGTAACGACCTGCCGTTTGTTGCGAAGATACCCATATAGGGTGAGGAAAAACGCAGGAGACGATCCATGCTATTCATGCGCAAGCCCGTCGCCATGGTGACGGCAGCCGATGCGCTGCCCGGTCGCGATGCGCCGATCCCGACGGCGAGCATTCACTACGTCAATGGCAGCAAGTTGCTGCCGCCTTATCCCGCCGGTCTCGAACAGGCGGTCTTCGCGCTTGGCTGCTTCTGGGGCGCGGAGCGGAAGTTCTGGGAACTCGGCGACGGCATCTACACGACTGCGGTCGGCTATGCCGGTGGCTTCACGCCCAACCCGACTTACGAAGAGACGTGTTCAGGGCTGACCGGCCACACCGAAGTGGTGCTGGTGGTGTTCGATCCGCAGAAGATCTCTTACGCACAGCTCTTGAAGACGTTCTGGGAAAATCACGATCCGACCCAGGGCATGCGGCAGGGCAACGACGTCGGCACGCAGTATCGGTCGGCGATCTATACGTTCTCGGACGAGCAGATGAAGGCGGTGCAGGAATCCAAAGCCGCCTTCCAGAAGGCGCTCGATGCCAAAGGCTATGGCGCGATCACCACCGAGATCGCGCCGGCTGGTCCATTCTACTTTGCCGAGGACTATCACCAGCAGTATCTCGCCAAGAATCCCGGCGGCTATTGCGGCCTCGGCGGCACCGGCGTGTCGTGCCCCATCGGCGTGGCGGTCAGCGCCTAAGTGTAGATAAACACCGGCAAAAGCCCGCTTTCGTGCGTCGCGGAGGCGGGCTTTTGCGTGGCTTTGGGCGCGTGAGGCAACCAGATGTTAACCATAAGGGCGCACAACCGGATCGTCTCTATGAGGGATGTGTCCAGTGCCAGTTGTCCGAGCGTTACGCCTGCCTTTGATCATCGCCGTTATGGCTCTGGCCATGACCGGCTGCATGCGCAGACCTAGCCCCGTCGCCGTGGTTGCCGCGCCGGCGGATCTCGACACGCTCGCCTATAACCGCACCGGCACGCCTGTGGCCTATGCGGCGTCCGGCTCCAAATATGATGCGCAGTACAAGCTCGATGCGGGCGACAAGCTGCGCGTCGTGGTCTACGGGCAGGAAGGCCTCACTAATTCCTATGCGATCGATGCCGGTGGCGCGATCACGATGCCGCTGATCGGCCGTGTGCCCGCGCGTGGCATGACGCCGGCCTCCTTGGCTGCGGCGATCACCGGTCGTCTGCGCAATGGCTATATCCGCGAGCCGTCGGTGGCGGTGGAAATTGAGACCTATCGTCCGTTCTTCATCCTCGGCGAAGTCGCGGCTCCGGGCCAATATCCCTATGTACCGAACATGACCGTCGAGAGCGCCGTGGCGATTGCCGGTGGTTTCTCGCCGCGCGCCAAGCGCGATGCGGTGATGCTGACGCATAACCGTCCAGAAGGTTCTTACCGCGCCGAAGTCCCGCTCGGCACGCCGATCGATCCCGGCGATACCGTCATGGTTGGCGAACGCTGGTTCTAGTTCGGCTTCAGGCTGAGCTACACAAAATCGCCTGCAGGGGGCATCCTGCAGGCGATTTTTTTATGTGATGGAATGGTGCGTATCATTCATCGCGCAAATTCCTGCGTTAGTTGCGCGCAGCTGCGCGATTGCGCGCATCCTACCGTTCCGAAGCAAGCTTCTTCCTGTATGAAGGCCTGAGCGAGATTACTCGCATGCGCGGATGATTGTCCGCGCCAAGTAACATTCAGGTTGGGAGAGACGACAATGGCTTCGACAATGACCAGGCGTGCGCTGGCTTTGACAATGCTGGGTGCAACCAGTTTGGTGATGGCGCTGCCGGCCAAGGCACAGGACGCGGCAAAGTCTTATCCCGACAAGCGCATCAATTTTGTCGTCCCCTACGCGCCCGGCGGCGCCACCGATGTCGGCGCGCGCCTGCTTGCCCAGAAGCTGCAGGAAAGCTGGAAACAGACCGTCACGGTCGAGAACAAGCCGGGCGCCGGCGGCGTCATCGGCAACGACTTCGTCGCCAAGGCTGCTCCCGATGGCTATACGGTGCTGATCGCCATCACGCAGATCATTCAGGCACCGAGCCTGATGTCGAAGCTGCCCTATGACGTGTTCAAGGATCTTGCGCCGGTGACGCAGATCGCGATCTCCCCGATCGTGCTTGTGGTGCCAGACGGGCAGCCGTTCAAGTCGGTGAAGGAACTGATCGACGCCGGCAAGACCGGCAAGTTTCAATATGGCACTTTCGGCAATGCCACGACCTCGCATCTCTATGGCGAGCTGCTGAAAAAGAATGCCGGTATCGACTGGACCCACGTTCCCTATCGCGGCGCGGCGCCGCTGCTAAACGATCTGCTCGGCAATCAGGTGACCGCGTCGTTCCTCGACTTCACCACCGCTGGCCCGCAGCTCGAAGCTGGCAAGATCCGTCCGCTTGCGGTCGGCGGCGAGAAGCGCAAGCCGAAACTGCCGAATGTGCAGACCATGGCTGAGCTCGGCTATCCCGGCTTCGAGGCGGAGGGCTGGCTTGGTGTGTTCGTGCCGGCCGGTACGCCGAAGCCGATCGTGGACAAACTCTCGGCCGAACTCGCCCGCATCATCAATTCGCCGGAAGGCACCGCGGGCCTGCAAGCCGTGAATCTGGTGCCGGTAGGCGACAGCGCAGAGTCGTTCGAGAAGACGCTGAAGCGCGATTTCGAGCGCTGGGCCAATGTGGCGAAGACTGCGGGCGTGAAGGGCGAGTGACTTTCCTTCTCCCTCTCCCGCTTTTGCGGGGGAGGGCCGGGGTGGGGGCAGCCACACGCTCTGACGTCACGCGGGGGTCCCCATCCGGCGCTGCGCGCCACCTTCCCCGCAAGCGGGAGAAGGAAGTGGAGCGTCGTTGCTTGCTACGTCAAATGCTTCGCCAGGAACGCCAGGCTGCGTTCCCGCGCTACATCCGCGCTGGACTTGTTGTAGCTCGCGCGCTGGTCGCAGTTGAAACCGTGTTCGGCGCCGTCATAGACGAACACCTCGACCTCCGGCCGCTTGGCCTTGATCGTCTCGACATCGCTAAGCGGAATGCCGTGATCCTTCTCGCCGAAATGAAGCTGGGTCGGGACTTTCGGCTTGTCGTCGGCGAAGCGCACCACGGCGCCGCCGTAATAGCCGATGGCGGCGCTGAGGCCGTCGAGCTTGGTCGCAGCGGCATAAGCGATGCTGCCGCCGAGGCAGAAGCCGATGATGCCGACCGGGCCGACATCCTTCACCGCGTCAATCGCCGCCTGGGTGTCGCGCAGGAATGCCGCCCAGTCCGGATTGGCCACGAATTTGCGCGCGATGGCGACTTCCTCGGGTGAATAGCCGGACTGGAAACTGGGCTCGATGCGATCGAAGATCGACGGGGCGATGGCGACATAGCCCTGCACGGCGAAACGATCACAGATCGTGCGGATATGGCTGTTCACGCCAAAGATTTCCTGGATGACCACGACGGCGCCTTTGGGCTTGCCGTCCGGCTGGGTGCGATAGGCGCCGAGCTTGAAGCCGTCCGATGCGGTCAGCGTAATGTCTTGTCCCACGGGCTCATCCATTCGTTGTTGAAACGGTGTCGTGTGTTTGAAGCGCGGAACGATGCAGGTCCACTCAAGATTTGGCGACCTTGCCGTTTCGAAACCCGCTGCCTTGACAGCGCCATTATCACGCATCATATGAAGTTACATGAGACGAGATAGCCGCCTGTCGGGCGTTCTTCATGTGCTGTTGCACATGGCCGAGGACGACACGCCCAAAACATCCGAAGCACTGGCACGTGCCATGTGCACCAACCCGGTCGTGGTCCGGCGCATCATGGCCGGTCTCCGCGAGCAGGGGCTGGTGAGTTCCGAAAAGGGCCATGGTGGCGGCTGGCGGATTGCGTGCGACCTCAACAAGGTCACGCTGCGCGACATCTATGAGGCGCTGGGGCAGCCGGAAGTGCTGGCCATGGGTAACCGCACCGACATGCCGGGCTGCCTGGTGGAGCAGGCGGTCAATGCCGCGCTCGGCAAGGCTTTTGACGAGGCCGAGACATTGCTGCTGCGCCGCTTTGGCGAGGTGACGCTGGCGATGTTGAGCGCGGATTTCAACGCGCGCTTCAAGGGCCAGCGCGACAAGTTCAATCTGGAGAAAGCACATGATGACTGATGCCATCATCGTCGGCGGCGGCTTTGCCGGCCTTGCCGCGGCGACCTATCTCGCGCGGGCGCGCCGCCATGTGGTCGTGATCGATACGCGGCAGCCGCGCAATCGTTTTACCGACGCGTCGCATGGGTTTCTCGGCCATGACGGCAGCGATCCGCAACAGATTCTCGCTACAGCGCGGCGGCAGGTTGCTGCTTATCCCACGGTGCGGATGATCGATGGCGAAGCAACGGGTGCGCATATCGAGGGCGATGGCTTTGCCGTCGTACTGGAGAATGGCGAAGCCCTTACGACACGCACGGTGATCCTTGCTTTCGGTCTCCGCGATACGCTGCCGGCGATTCCGGGCATTCAGGAGCGATGGGGCAAGACGGTGCTGCATTGTCCCTATTGCCACGGCATCGAGTTCAGCGATCGTCAGCTCGGCGTGCTCTACCGCACACCGATGTCCGTGCATCAGGCGTCCATCGTTGCCGAATGGGGGCCGGTGACGCTTTATCTGAATGGCAACGAGCTGGATGCCGGAAGCGCGGAGATCCTGGCGCGCCGCGGCGTGCAGGTGGAAGCTGCGAAAGTGCTCGGACTCGAAGGCGAGCGCACCGCGCTGTCAGCGATCGCGCTGGAAGATGGTCGGCGCAGCGCGGTCGATGCTCTCTATATCGCGCCGCAGTCGTGCCTGTCATCGCCGCTGGCCGAGCAACTCGGCGTCGTCATTGAGGAAGGTCCGATGGGGCCGATGATCAAGACCGATGCCGACAAAATGACGACGGTGCCGGGCGTGTATGCCGCGGGCGACATCGCGCGCGCGCCGCATAGCGTGAGCTGGGCGGTGGCCGATGGCGTCACCGCGGGGACCTCGGCGCATCGGGCGCTGGTGTTCGGTTGAGCGCTTGACTGCCATGCAGTTGTTCCAAGATCCCGACGCTGTTGCGCGCTACGCGGAAGGACCCGGCGACTGGTGCCGGGGTTCACGGATCTGCAGCGCATGACGATGTTGCTGCTGGCGGAGCAAGCACCTGATGCCGCCGATATTCTGGTGCTCGGCGCTGGCGGCGGTCTGGAGCTCAAGGTGTTCGCCGAGGCGCAAAAGGACTGGCGATTGGTTGGTGTCGATCCGTCGGCAGAGATGATGGATCTGGCGCGATCGACACTGGGTCCGTTGCAGTCTCGTGTCGAACTGATCGAAGGATACATCGATGCCGCGCCGGCCGGGCCATTCGACGGTGCGGCATGTCTGCTGACGCTGCATTTCCTGCCGCAGGACGAGCGGTTACGGACATTGCGCGAGGTGCGACGGCGGCTAAGGCCGGGTGCACCTTTCGTCGTGGCGCATCATAGTTTCCCGAAAGGCGAGGCGGGACAGCGATGGCTGTCGCGCTTTGCAGCTTTCGCGGCGGCGAATGGCCTCGAAGCTGACAAGGCAGCTGCAATGCCGGCCTCGCTGGCCGAACATCTTCCGGCGCTGTCGCCGGAAGAGGACGAAGCACTGTTGCGGGAAGCCGGATTCAGCGATGTGGCGTTGTTCTATGCCGCATTCGCGTTTCGCGGGTGGATCGCGGTGGCGTGAGCTGGCCGATACGTGGCCTGGACTATTGCCACATCCAGTTCTGGCCCCAGTCATCCTTCCACCCGGTCAGGCGTCCCTTGCGGAACTGAAGGAAGAGGCGATCCCTGCGCGGAAAAAAGCCGCTGCCGCCGATGTCGCGTATGGCGAGATAGATCTCATCGCCGGGGCGACCGCGGATGTAAGCGAGCGGTGTTCCCAATGCGCGTGCAGCGTCGGCAGCGCCCATGCCAAAGACCAGCGGAACATGGTTCGAAAGCGTCGCAGTAAATGGCGCGTCGAACGGAATCGGCGATTGCGCATGGGCCGGTGTCGTCGCGGCGATAAGGATCGCCAGGATGGGGAATGCGAAAATTCGGAATCGATGTGTCATGGTTCTCATGTCAGTCCGAACCGTTGGTCGAAGCAAGCGGCGTTGCTTCAAGTTTTACGGGAAGCGTTTAACCAATGCTATCGATAGCGCGCCAAACCATCCGGATCGCACCGTGAATACCAATTGTTAACAATACGCTTTAAGCTTCAGGAACCGACTTGCAAGGTATCCATGTCCCGTTTTTGCAGCCCGACATGCTGCAGCCGATCGAGGACAAATGAACGTCGCAGTCAAACAATCGCCGGCCCGCCGTCGCCTGCTTCTGGCGTCGGACCATCGCGATCAATCGAGCGAACTCGTCGATATCCTGAGAAAGGTCGGCGATGTGGATGTGGTGCCGACCATGGGGATTCCCGAGGCGCCATCCAACGATTTGTCCGGCATCGTCGTGGATATCAATCTGCGCTCGGCCGAAGCCGTGCAGCGAGTTCGCAACCGGTTGCGGCACAAGTCTTATGAATCGATGCCGCGCCTGTTCGTGCTGGCCGATGCGCTGCATCACGGCTCCATGCAGGCCTGGGCACTCGGCGCTACCGACACGATCGCGCGGCCGTTCGATGCGCGCGGCATCCTGCAGCGCATCCGAGCCGCGTTCCCCAATCCGCATGACGAGGATTTCTCCACCCGCGGCAAGGCGCTCAATCGCGGCGTCGAGGCAGCACATGCGGTGATGGTGAAGATTTTCGAGAAGCTGCCGGCCGGCGTGCCGCTCACATTCAACGATGTGATGCAGGCCGAGACCCAGATACTCAAGGCGATCAAGCGCACCTCGCTGCGCGAATGGCTGGCCGCCGTCGGTCGGCACCATAATCACAGCTATCGTCACTGCCTGTTCGTCACCGGATTTGCCGTCGCGTTCGCGCAGCATCTCGGCATGCGCGAGGAAGACCAGCGCCGGCTGACGCGCGCGGCACTGGTGCATGACGTGGGCAAGGCCTTTATCCCGGTCGCCATTCTCGACAAGCCGGGCAAGCTCACCGAGGAAGAAACGCTGGAAGTGCGCAAGCATCCGCGGCTCGGCTTCGAGGCCTTGGTGGCGCAAGGCAGCTTCCCGCGCGAAATGCTCGACGTGGTGCTGCATCATCATGAGTTCCTGGACGGCTCGGGCTATCCCGATGGGCTTGCCGGCGACCAGATCAGCGACATCGTGCGCCTGATGACCATTGTCGACATCCATGCGGCGCTGGTGGAGCGCCGTGCCTATCGCATGCCCTTCACCCACGCCAAGGCGTTCGAGATCATGGAGCAGATGGGCGACAAGATCGACCAGCAGCTGCTGCAGGTATTTCGCCCGGTGGCGCTGGGGGCTTAGAAAAGTAGGGTGAGCGGCTGAGATCTGCCCACCCTACAGTGAGAGCTAGACCAGCAGCTTCCGCAATTCCGCCTTCGCCACTTTTTCCAATGTCGAACGCGGCATGTCGTCGACGAAATGGATTTCGCGCGGCACCTTGAAGTCGGCGAGGCCATTCTTGCAGGCGGCCATGACATTGTCATGCAGCGTCGGCGGGCAGTTCGCGACACCTGCCTGCGGGATAATGAAGACCACCGGCACTTCGTCCAGCATCGGGTGCTTCTTGGCGACCACGGCGGCTTCGCGCACGCCGGGCACGGTCATCACGACCTGTTCGATCTCCGACGCCGCAACATTCTCGCCGCCGACCTTCAGCATGTCCTTGGAGCGATCGCCGAACTTGATATAGCCGCGCTCCAGCAGGGTGACGCGGTCGCCGGTGATGAAGTAGCCGTGTTGGTCGAAACTGTCGCGCGTCGCGGCTTCGTTGTGCAGATACGTCTTGAACAGCGACAGGCCCGGCGTGCCCAGGATGGTGAGGTTACCGGTCTCGCCGACCTCGACGGGCGTGCCGTCGTCGCGCGTGATGCGGATGCCGTATTCGGCGGCGGTGCGGCCGATGGCCAGAGGCGTATTGGGCTGATCGACCTCGCCGATGATGCCATGGGTAATGGTCTCGGTCATGCCCCACCAGCCGATGATCTTGACGCCGAATTTGGCGAAGGCCGGCGGATCGCAGAACGATGCGCCCCACAGGCGGAAATGATGCTGCTTCGGCACCTCATGTTCGAGCAGCGCCTTCATGCAGAATGGAATCGTCGAAGTCCATGTGGCGCGATGTTCGAGTGCGGTGGGCCAGAAACGGCTGGCCGAAAAGCGCGGCTGGATCACGATGCTGGCGCCGACCCACAGCGTCGCGAGCATCGAATAGGCCAGCGCGTTGGTGTGAAAGAGCGGCAGATAGGTCAGATGCGTGTCTGACGCATGCAGATCCTGATGCGCGGCATTGATCTTGCCGCCCCACAGCGCATTGGCATGGGTCCACAGCACGGCTTTGGGGCGCGATGTGGTGCCCGACGTATATTGTACGCTGCAATGCGCCCATGGATCGATCGGCCGGCGCGGGCGGTCGGCGCTGTCGGCGAACAGGCTCTCAAAGCGCTCGGCCTTCCCCGGGATGTCGGCTTGCGTGCCGGCATTGTGCGAGGTCACGGCGATCCAGCGCAGCCTGCTGCAATTGGCGGCGACGAGTTCGGCAAGGGAGGGCTGGGTAATGGCAGCCACGGCGCCGCAATGATTGGCGAAATACGCGATCTCGGCGGCCGATGAGCGGGTATTGGTCGTGACTGCGATGGCGCCGAGTTCGACGCAGGCGAACCATGACAGCAGTTGTTCGACGCAATTGTCGAGATGGATCAGTACATAGTCGCCGGGCTTGATGCCGCGTTTGACGAGACCGGCAGCAAGCGCGCCGACACGCTCGTGGAATTCGCCATAGGTCCATGGTCGCGCCGGTGCGTCGAAGGGCGACCAGATGATGAAAGGATGATCGCGGCGGGTCTCTGCGCGCATGCGCAGCAACCAAGGCACGTCCATGCCGTCGAAGGGGCTGATCGCACCGGGCATGAGAGCGGATTTCGACGAGACGGGCATGCATCCTCCAGCGGAAATCCGGCCACGCAGGGGCGGCTTCCTTATTCTTGTTGCTTGTGGGGTTGTTGTGCCATCGGCGCGCAGTTGGCGCAAATGCGTGCGGCGACTGTTTGTAGGTGGGCAAAGCGAAGCGGGCCCACCGATCAACCACAGCACTTGATGGTGGGCACGGCGCTAAGCGCCTTTGCCCACCCTACAGATGCCGCTTTCGGGCGCCCTGTCGCAGGTATCGTCGCACTGGCCGATAGTAGAATTGTTTGTTAAAGACGGGTGTTGTCAATTCAACACACGCTGACCGCGCGCCAAGTCGCGGCAGCTGGAGGGACTTACATATGACGTCACGTCGCGCCGCGATCGGTCTGATCGCGCTTGGTTTTTCAGCCTTCGCCGCATCGGCTCTCACATCGATCACGCCAGCGCTTGCGCAAGCGCAAAACTATCCAAACAAGCCGATCCGCTGGGTCGTTGGCTATCCGCCGGGCGGCGCCACCGACATTCTGGCGCGCCTGATCGGGCAGCGCCTGTCGGAAAAGATGGGTCAGCAATTCATCATCGAAAACAAGCCAGGCGCCGGCAACAATATCGGCACCGAGTCGGTCGTGAATGCGGAGCCCGATGGCTATACCGTGCTGCTGGTCAATCCGGCCAACTACATCAATGCGACGCTGTATTCGAAGCTGAGCTTCAACTTCGTCCGTGACATCGCGCCCGTGGCGGCCTTCCACCGCACCGCCAATGTGATGACCGTCAACAAGGACATCACGGCAAAGACCGTGGCCGAATTCATCGCCTATGTGAAAGCCAATCCGGGCAAGGTGAACATGGCGTCGTCGGGCAACGGCACTTCGGTGCATCTGTCGGGTGAGATGTTCATGATGATGACGGGCGCCAAGATGCAGCATGTGCCCTATCGCGGCGCTGCGCTGGCGATCACCGATATGACGGGCGGTCAGGTGCAGGTGATCTTCGACAACATGCCGTCGATCATCCAGCACATCCGCTCGGGTAATCTGCGCGCACTGGCCGTGACCACGACCGAGAAGTCGTCGCTGCTGCCGGACGTGCCGACAGTGGCCGAGACGGTGCCGGGCTATGAAGCCAGCGCACTGTTCGGCATGGGCGCGCCCAAGAAGACCCCGCCGGAAATCATCGCGAAGCTCAATGCTGCGGTGAACGAAGTGCTGGCCGAGCCGGCGATCAAGGCCAAGCTGATCGACCTCGGTGGCGATCCACTGATCGGGCCCCCGGAAGCCTTCGGCAAAATGATCGCGGCCGAGACCGAGAAGTGGGAAAAGGTGGTCAAGGCCGCCAATCTCAAGGTCGATTAAGCGGCGATCACCCTACTGGCCAGGGCATGAGAAATATCAAAAAGAAGCCCGCGGCAGATGTCGCGGGCTTCTTTGCTGTTATGATTTCTTCTTTGCGGAAGCCGACTTGCGCTTCGCGGCCGGCTTGCCTGTCGATTTTGCAGCGCGGGCTTTCGCAGCCATGGGCTTTGCGGGCGCCGGTTTCGCTGCTTTCGCGGGCGCAGTTTTCGGCTTGGTCGCCAGCCAGATCACATGCCGTGCGCCGCCGCGGGGGCCAGCGGCGCGGATCGGGATTTCCTCTGTCGCAAAGCCTGCCTTGCGGAGCAGGGTGGTGAATTTCGGATGCGGGAATGAGGACCACACGGCGAGTACGCCACCAGGCCGGAGGGCCGCGAGGCTCGCATGCAGGCCGGACAGGTCGTACAGCGCATCGTTGGATTTGCGGGTCAGCCCTTCCGGTCCATTGTCGACGTCGAGCAGGATCGCATCGTAGGCGCCGCGCGCCGCAGTGATCGCCTTAACGACGTCGCCCTCGACGATAGTCACTCGCGGATCGGTCAGGCTGTCGCCAGACAGTTCGGCCATCGGTCCACGCGCCCATGCGACGATGGCGGGGACGAGCTCGACCACGGTGATCCCTGCTTTCGGTCCGAGCACCTTCAGTGCGGCGCGGAGCGTAAAGCCCATGCCGTAGCCGCCGATGAGGAGCTTCGGTGCCGTTACGTCCTTCAGACGAAAGCAGGTCAGCGTGGCAAGCGCTTCCTCGGAGCCAAACAGCCGACTGCTCATCAGCTCGTTCTGCCCAAGCTTGATGGTGAACTCCTTGCCGCGTTGCATCAGTCGCAGGGGCACGGTGCCATCGGGCACATCGGTCGTATCGATCAGTTTCCAGGGAAGCACGTCGGTCTTTCGGAAGAAGGTTGTTCGGATCATCCGTGCGTCGGGCGACGTCAGAAGCACAGCTATCTCGCACGATGGGTATGATAGGTTCCAGTTACATTGAGTTGTCGCGATCGCGTTGGGATGTCGCTAGCTGATATCTATCGGATGCGAACATGTGACGCAGCTCATTCGCGGATGTGTAGTGCAAACTGGCGCCCTTAACGAGCGAATAACTAACTGAAAGACTTGCCGCAAGGAATACGCCGAACGCAATTGCAAAAGGTAAGATAGGGTTCTATGCACAAAGCAGACTAGCGCATTCTCAGAAAGCGATCAGGTGTCGGGCTGGAATGCATTCGTCGGGGCTTTTGATTGTTTCCAATCAGAGAGGAAGAGAATGTCCAAGCTACTTCACGTCTTGGCGGCATGTCTTGTCGCCATGTTCATCGTATCGACGCAGGCCAGTGCTGCGCCGATGATGGGCCAGAGCATCGCAGTTGAAGCGCAGGTGATCCAGGTTGCCGGCGGCTGCGGCCCGAACGGTTGGCGCGGTCCCTATGGCGGCTGCCGCTATACCCCGTATTACGGCCCGCTTCCGGGCGGCTACTATCAAGAACCTCCAGTGATGGGCAACGGTTGCCCTCCCGGTTACTGGCGCGGTCCTTGGGGGCATTGCCGCAACACGCCCTATCACGGCAATCTGCCGGGCGGTGGCTACAAGCCATAAGTCAACTAACCGACACACTGCGCTCGCACGGCGCAGTGCTGTATGGATTGTCGATCGATCCATCAAGGCCAGCCGCAAGGCTGGCCTTTTTGTTGTGCGTAACACGACAAATTGAGGGGCCCGGGTACCGCTTGTTAGGGACTCGGTGGCATGGTCCGGCATCATGAAAAGTGCCGTTCGTTCGAGCTTCCGGCATCCGAGTCCGCAGATCCGACGCGAACTCATCGAGATGCTGTACACATCGTTGCCACAGGTCGCCGCGATCGGTTTGACTTCGGTCATCGGTGCCGTTGCTTTGGCTACGATGAGCGGCGATGTCGGCTACACGGTCATCTCGTTCTTCATCCTCGGCACGGCTGCGATACGTCTTATCAGCCTCGGTCTGTACGATGCGCGCGCGGCCACGGCATCCGACACCGAGGTCGTTCGGTGGGAATGGGCCTATGGCATTTGCGCCGCCGCTTTCGGTACGTCGCTTGGCATGCTGTCGTTCCGGGCGCTTCAACTCGGCGATGAGCCTGGCGCTTGGCTCGGCTTCGGTCTCTCGATGTCGTTTTGCGTGGGCATGGTGTCGCGCGCAGCCATCAGGCCGTGGATCGTGCTGGTGACTGCTGCGCTGTTGCTCGGGCCGACCGTGATCGGCGGCTTCATGCGACCGGAACCGTCTTACAAGATCGGCGCCGGCATGCTGCTTCTGTTCTGGCTGACGCTCAGCGAGGCGTCGCGTCATCTCAGCACCGCGTTCATCGAGCGTCTCGAAGCCAAGCATGCGCTGGCGCAGCAAGCGCGACAGGATTTCCTGACCGGGCTGCCAAATCGCGCTGCGTTTGTGACATTGCTCCAGAATCTGCGGGGCCGTGTGGCGATCGTCGCCATCGATCTCGACGGCTTCAAAGCAGTCAATGATCGCCATGGTCACCATGCCGGCGACGAACTCCTGCGCCAGGTTGCAACGCGCCTGACCAATTGCATGGGCGGTCGCGGTATGGCGTGCCGTTTCGGCGGCGACGAGTTCATGCTGTTGCAGACAGTTGAAAACGGCGAGACCGGACGGGAAACTGCGCTGTCACTCGCGCGTGAAGCGGTGGTCGCGCTGTCGTTGCCCTATCTTGTGGTCGATATTCCGGTGCGCATCGGTGCAAGCGCCGGCATTCTGGTGACCGGCGCCATGGATCATCCTGAAGCCACCACGTCAGATCTGCTCGAACAGGTTGATCGGGCTCTCTATGCCGCCAAGCGGGCCGGGGGCGGGCGATGGAAATGGTCGGATGAGGACCTGACGGCGGATACGGATGTCCGCCGCGCAGGCTAGCTGGTGGGCTCGCGACGTCAGCCGCGGACCATATTGATCGACACATCGCGGATCTGACCCTTGGAGCTGATCGAGACCAGTTGTTTGTTGCCCTTGGTCGTCAGCGTCAGATTGGCCGCGAAGCCTGCGGCTTCCACGAAGACATCGATCTGGCCGCCGCTCGCGCTCCCCTGCAGGTTGCCATAGATGTTGCGGCTGGCTTCACTCCAGCTGCCCGTGACCTGCGTGCCATCACTCTTCACGTCGCTGGAAAGCTCGAATTTGTAGCTGTCGCTGGCGCAACGCAGGTTCTGCTTCAACGCCATCCCGCCATTCACCTGATAGACCGCGCGGCACCGGATCTGCTCGGAGGTACCGTCCGACAGCGACACCGTTCCGCTGCCGCTCCATGATCCTGCGAGCCCGGTGAAGGGACCGGCAGACTGGGCGTGGCTTGCGGTGGCCGATAGGATCAGCGTCGCGCCGATGGCGGCGGCTTTCAGAGTGTGTCGTGCGAGCATTGCTGCAATCGTGGTCATGATCTTTGTCCCTGCCTTTGGAGATGCGTTACGCGCGGGTGCGCTTGGTGAGGGTGAGATAAGCGAAGGTGGCGGCGGTGTCCGTTGCCGATGTGTCGCTATAGGAAAAGGTGCCGGCTCCGGGCATGCTGTCGCCGGTGGGTGATGTGAGCCCCGCGCTGGCGAGAACGAAGCCGAAGGCGAGGATGAAGCTGAGGGTCCGCATTGCGCTGTCTCCGTGTGAGGTGCAGCGGCCGTCGCTGCTTCGTTGGGCAGCTTGATAACCATGCCGCGTTTCCGCGTTTTTGCGCTGATCGGCAAAAGCGGTTTCGCGGAATACCGGAATTGTTTCGTTTTGACGCGGGGATGAAACAATGCGGCGGTAATGCGCATTGTTCACCCAATGACCAAATGCGGGAGCGCCGCTATGACAATGCGTAACTACAGACCGGGCATTGCGAGGCGGATACCCGTTCTCGCGATGGGACTTTGTGCCGCGATCACCGGTGTCTCCGCCATCCCGGCTTCGGCCGATCCGCTGTCAGCTTTGCGCTGGAAAAGCCGTGTCCTGGTACTGGTGGCGCAGAATCCGGGGGATGCCGAACTGCGCACGCAGCGGGCCTATCTGGAGCAGGCATCCAGCGGCATGTTCGAGCGCAACGTCGTGCTGATGGAAGCGGTCGGAGACAGTGAGCGCGCGCGGGAGCTCCGCAAGCGACTGGCGACCGATGTCAGCGATTTCCGCGTCATGCTAGTCGGCAAGGACGGCAACACGGCTTTCGCGTCCGATGCGCCGCTGGCTGCGAGGGACATCTTCGGCCGCATCGACCAGATGCCGATGCGGAAAGAGGAAATACGCAAAACCGGCGGCTAAGGATCACGCGCCGCCGTTCCCCACAAGCACGAAGGCCGCCCAGACGCTCGGATGGGCATAGGTGCCGCCTTTGCCGATCAAATTCACAAGCGCACGGCGGAAGGCTTCGGACCTGCCGAGGTCGCGCTGAACGGCAAGTGCATTCGTCGTGCCGGTGGTGATCAGAACCGCAGCCTGTGAATTCACCGGCCAGTGCGTGACGAGCAGCGCGCGCGTCCCTGCATAGAAGAACGCGCGGGCCAGGCCCGAAAAGGCTTCGGCTTCAGCCTTTTCGCCGCCGGCCGTATTGCAAGCGGACAGCACCACCCAATCCGCATCCAGTTTCAGTGCCGAAATATCCGACGACGACAAATAGCCGTCGTCGTTGCGTGAGGCCTGCGCCGGAGGCGTCATGATCAGGCCAGGCTCGATGGCGCCGCGCACCTGACCGGATAGCGCGCCATGGGTCGCAAAATGCAGCACGCGATATTGCGCGAGCTGACCGGCGTCGCTCATCGACTTGATATTTGCCTCGGTTGCGGCATTGGCGAGATAGACGTCGCCGCGAACCGGCGAAAAACGCTCTGCCACTGCGCAGAGTTCGATGGCGGTTTCGGGCAGTGGAGCCAGACGCTTGAGTTGCTCCACATCCGCGGTGCCGCCGGCGAGCGCGACCGTCGATGTGACATTGCGCTGCGCAATCTGGTCGCGGCGCGCTTCCATGATCGCGGTGCAGTTCTGAAACTGGCGCGCCAGCTTCGCGCGGTCGATGTCGCTCGTGCTGACGGAATTGCCGGTCAGCAGCGGATTTCCAAAGCCGACAAACGGCTTCTTCGCCTTGCTGCCCTGGGCCACCTGACGCAGCGCCTTGAGGCTGGAAACCGAGGGCAGCACTGTGGACGCAAAGCGCTTGGCCAGCCATGGGGCCTGGGCAAGATCGATGTTCGTTGCCGGGGGCTTCTCAGTCAGCAGCACTTGAAACGGCAGGGTCGCCAGCGGACCGGAGGGGACCAGGATCAACTCTTTGCCGTCGATCTCAGCGGCAGCGGGCGCCAGCAACGCCTGATACAGGCCATAGGCGCGCTGTGGGTCGAATGGCAGCTGCCCGCCCGACGGCGGCCGTGTAAGCCCATACTTCTGCGCGCAGTCATTTGCGCCGAGCCAGGCTTCATCATCCAACCCGCAACGCAGGATGCGGACGGTTTCGGTGAGCTGCTTCGTTCCAAGTGGCGCGGCATGCCAGCGGATGGCCGAGCGCGTAATTGTCCAGACAAATGTGTAGCGCTCGGTGGTCGAGAACAGCAGCAGTGCTTCTTTCGGCCCGAGTTGCTGCTGGACATCGGTCAGGGACACGGGGCTACGGGTCACAAGGGTCGCATAGTCCGGGAATTTCGCTGCGATGGTTCGGTCCAGCTCCTTGATCTCAGCCGCGATGCTGCCGGCGCGCGCACGAATGGCCTGCTCGGTCTGGGCGTTTCGCGCCGACGCTGGCTGCGAGATGGCCGAGATCAGCAGACGGTCGGTGGCGAGCGCCTGGTCGGCGAGATCCTGGCGTTGTCGCACCTGCGCGGACAGCTCACCGCCGCCGGCAGCCACGCGGGCGGACATGCCGGCAATGGCCTTGGCAGCCTGCTCATCGCCAATCCGTTGCGCGGCCTCAAAAGCTTGGGCCTGCAAGGTCGCCCGCTGATCGGGTGCGGTGTCAGCGAGTTGATAGGCCGCCACGATGGCGCCGGGGAACGGATTGGTGTTGTCCTTGAAAGTGAGATTGTCGCCGTCGGTGTCGCTGGCATTGCGCGCAGTCAGGATCGCCGTCGCGCGCGTGTAGGAATCATGGGCCTGCTGCCAGTCCCTGATATCGAGATAGTGGCCGCCGAGATTGTTGTAGCTGTTGGCGACGTCCGGATGCGTCTCGCCGAGCGCGTTGCGCCGGATCTCGAGTGCGCGCTTCAGCAGCGGTTCGGCGTCATAGGCGTTGCCGATCGTATCGAGAACGACGGCGAGATTGTTCAGGCTGTTGGCGACGCCAGGATGGCGCGGGCCGAGCGCGGCTTCCCGGATCGCAAGGGAGCGACGCGCCAGCGGCTCGGCTTCAGCAGGGCGATTGTCATCGACAAGCAAGGTGACCAGATTGTCGATGGCAATGGCCGTATCGAGATGGTCACGGCCGGCGCTCTTTTCGCGAATGGCGAGCGAGCGGCGGAACAGCGTTTCGGCATCCTTTTTCTGGCCTGCGGCAGACTTGGCGTCGGCAAGATTATTCAGGGCGATGGCGACATTGGGATGGTCGGGACCGAATGCCTTTTGTTGAATCGCCAAAGCGCGCGTCAGTAGCGTGTCGGCTTCGCTGGCGCGACCCTGGCGCGTGAAGATGATGGCCAGATTGTTGAGGCTGGCGGCGACATCGGCATGATCGGGGCCAAGTGCGGTCTCGCGAATCGTGAGTGCCCGCCGCGCGAGATCTTCGGCCTCCGAGAAGCGGCCTTGCATGCGCCTGAGTTCACCGAGATTGTTGAGGGTGGACGCGACTTGCAGATGCTCGCGGCCATATAGTTTTTCCTGCAGCGTCAGGGCTTCGCGAAAATTGTCATCGGCGATCTGCAGCCGGCCGCGTGCCTTCGCGACCTCGGCCAGATTGTTGAGTGCGACGGGCACCATGATCTCGGCCTGAGCGCCCGCAGCGCGGAAGCTCTTCAACGCGCGGCTGAAGATGTCCTCCGCATCGTCCTCTCGCAATTGTCGGTGTCTGACATTGCCGAGCTGCATGCGCGCCAGCGCAGTTGCGACATTGTCGGGGCCGGATGTGCGTTCATGGATGGCGACGGCACGCTGCGCAAACTGCTCGGCGTCCGCCAGGCGGTCGCGGGCAAAAGCGATCTGGCCAAGCGGACCGAGCACGGCGGCGACATCGGCATGCGTTTGACCAAGCGCCTTCTCGCGAATGGCGAGAGCCTTGCGCAAGGTCGCTTCAGCCTCCGTCAGCTCGCCTTGGGCCTGCAGCGATTGAGCGAGGACGACATAGGTGGTTGCGGTAAGGGGCGATTGGCGGCCCGTCGTTTTCTCCGCCTCGGTCGTCAGCTTGCGGGCCAGCGGAATCGCATCGGCATAGCGGCCCTCTTTGGCGAGAGCCGTGATCCGCTGCATCAGCGCGACCATCTCCTGTTGTCCGGCTTGGACCGGCGTTATCGGGTTGAAGACTGAAAGGCTCAGAACAACGCCAAAGGTGACAACAAAAATCCGGCCAAACCGCATGCCCGCATCGCTCCCGTCATCCGCAATTCCTCCGATATCGCGGCCTCATGAGGCCGGATGAAGGCGGGACGGGTGACAGTTCGATGAAGGTGGGGAATGGCGCACCCGACACGATTCGAACGTGTGACCTTTGCCTTCGGAGGGCAACGCTCTATCCAGCTGAGCTACGGGTGCAGTGCCCGTGATTTAGCCGATTGGTCGGGCGGCGGCAACGGGTGGGCTGGCGGTCATTCTCGAATTTCCGGTCAGAAACGGCCAAATGGGCCGGCCGGAGCGCTTTCACGACGCGGGCAACAGATCGGGATTTTTGAAATTGCGTCCCGAAACGGAGGTCCAGTCCCCGCCATCCAGTCCGCCGCAGTCAAATCGCACCTCATCAAACAAAAATGGCGCCTCGCGGCGCCATTTGCTTTCGATTTTAGATCGCCGCTCAATCGACCGTCTGAATCACGCTTGAGATGGGGCGGGCATTGCTGGTGCGCACCGGCTGCAGCTCGGCGGCGATAGCGGCATCATATTGCGGCAAGGTCGACAGCGTGTCCTTGGCGCGGATATGCACGATCTTGTAGCCACCGGCCTTCAGCTGGGCGAGCAGATCGGGCACGGCCGCCGCCGACCACTTGTGCAGGTCGTGCATCAGGAGAATGCCTTTGCCCTTCTTCTTCAGCTTTTCCATCATCGACGCGACCAGCTTGTCCGCCTTGTGGATGCGGAAGTCTTCGGAGTCGATGTCGATCGAGAAGGCGGCGATGTTGCGCTCGGCGAGATAGGCCTTCAGCTCCGCATTCTGGCGTAGCTGCGGGAAGCGGAAGAACGGCGACAGCGGCTGGCCGGCCATCAGCGTGATGGCGCTGATGCCGCGCTCGATCTCGTCCTTGGCTTCCTGCGGCGTCTTGCTCGCTAAGTTCTGGTGCGACCAGGTGTGGGTGCCGACCGAATGACCGGCCGCGAGCACCTGCTTCAACACGGCGGGATGCCAGGTCGAATGTTTGCCGATGGGGAAGAACACGGCCTGCACGCATTGCGCGGCGAGCGCATTCAGCACCGCCGGCGTCGTCACCGGCCACGGGCCGTCGTCGAAGGTGAGGACGACTTCGCCGGGCTGCAGGAAATCGTAGTCGCGATATTGCGACATGCCGAGGCCGGGGCCGCCGGTGGTATCGATCTGGACCGTGCGCGATACGCCGAGAGCGTTCGGATTGTTGCAGGCCGGCTTCACATAGGCCTGGCGCTTCTCGGCGACAGGCTGCGCCTGCATCGGCGCGGCGCTCGGTGCCGCTGCGACAGGCTGCGGGCGCGGTGCGGGTTCGGCCGGCGCATTGGATGCCGGCTTGGGCCAGCGTGTATCGATGGAGGCGGTGGTCAGCTCGCCTTTGGTGTTCTTGGCCTTGGCGTCGGCCTGAACATCGCCGGGGCCGAACACATGCCAGGCACCCGCGCCCGCAGCGACGACCGCCGTCACCGCACCAGCAACAAACAAGAAAGGAAGTTTACGCATATCCACTCCGGCGCCCGAGGCTCACCTCGATCCACCATTGAGCGGAATAGTTAACCGAGCGTGAGCGCGACGCACGCAGGGCTGGAAAATTCGTCTTTATTCAACGCTATATGCGTCAAGCTGGCACAATCGCGCGGCCGATCGGCCAAAGTGCGATGCCGGCGAGCTTGAGATGCGCCCAGGCAAAGGGAATGCCGACGATCGTGATCGCGAGGCCCAGCGCCGTGACGAGATGCGCGAGCGCAAGCCACCAGCCGGCAAGCACCAGCCAGATCACATTGCCGAGCAGGCCGAATATGCCGGTGCCGAAATCCTCGCGGCCGGTCACGAGTTCGCGCCGCACGGCACGCTGGCCGAAAGGCAGCAGCGTATAGGCGGCGATATTGAAGGCGGCACGCGCCCACGGCAGGCCGACTATGGTGATCGCCATGAGAACCGCGGCCAGCACCCAGCCTGCCGCCATCCAGAGACCACCGAACACGATCCAGAGAATATTGAGCAGCAGCGGCAGGATGGGCATGGGTCTCTCAAGGCGGGTAGGGTTATGGTTTCCAATCCCTTAACAGATGGGATGCGCCGGCCGCGTGACAATGCCCTGATGCATCTGTCGCAGCGAAAGAGTCCGAAGCGGCGCTGCTAACCGCAAATCGGCCGGAGATGCCTTAGTATCCGCGTCCGCCTGCCCGCGAATAAGCGGGTCGGGCATTGTCGGTCGGTCGTGCCTCGCTCTCGCTGCGGACGTCGCTGCTGATCCGCGCCTGCGGCTGCAGGTCGTCCAGGAAGATCGGCTTGGAGAAATAATAGCCCTGCGCGTAGCGGATCTTGGTTGCCGCCTGCAGATAGGCCAGCTCCTCGAATGTCTCGACGCCTTCGGCGATGACCTTCATGCCCAGCGCTTCGCTCAGCGATTCGATGGCCCGAAGAATACCTTGGCTGCGCGGACGCTTGTGAATGTCCGTGATGAAGGAGCGGTCGATCTTGATCTCATCGGCGGTGATGTCCGCCAGAGCCGACAGCGACGAATAGCCGACGCCGAAATCGTCGATTGAGACGCCGACGCCGATCTCCCGTAGCATCGGCATGATGTCGTCCTGGAAATGCGTTTTCGCGAGGAAGGCGTCTTCGGTCACCTCGACCATGAAACGCGTCGGACAGCCGGTGTCCTGCAGCGCCTTGGCAAAGGAATGCATGAATTCGGCATTGCCGGCCTGCTTGGCGGCCACATTGATGCTGATGGTTGCGCCAGCCCCGAAAGCCTCGTCGATCAGGTCGATCGATTTCATGATCTCGGCAAGCACGAGATGGGTCAGTTCGTCGATCAGGCCGAGCTCGACCGCGAGATTGATGAAGGCGCCGGGCGCCTGGATCACGCCATTGTCGTCGCGCAAGCGCACCAGCGCTTCGATCCCCTGGATCTCCTTGGTGCGAATATCGACTTTCGGCTGAAAGGCGCAGCAGAACCGCTTGTCGAGGATCGCCAGCCGCAGCGCCTGTTCGGTCGCCATCCGTGCCAGCGCCTCGCTCTCCATGCTGGCATCGAAAAACACCGCAGCGCCCTTGGTGTCGTTCTTGACCTGATACATCGCGATGTCGGCGTTCTGATGCAGCGGGTCGTAGCTGCGGCCGTGCTCGGGATAGAGGCTGACACCGATGGAGGCGGTGGCGAAGACTTCGGACCCGTCGATGAAAAACGGCGCGCGCAGGCGCTGCACCAGGCGCTCCAGATAGTCCGCGACTTCGTGCTGGCTCTGGATCGGGTTCAGCAGCAGCAGGAATTCGTCGCCGGAGATGCGCGACAGCATGTCGCTCGCGCGCAATTCGAGGCCGAGCCGCTTTGCGAACTGCACAAGCAGCGCGTCGCCGATCGCGTGGCCGTAATAGTCGTTGATATGCTTGAAATTGTCGATGTCGAGGAAGGCCAGCGCAAAGTGGCCATAGCCGCCTTCCGGGCAACTGCTGTCTTCGGCAATGAGGTCGGTGACATGCTTCTCGATGACTCTGCGGGTCGGCAGCTCGGTCAGCTCATCGTAATAGGCACGGCGAAACAGCTCTTCCTCGACCGCCTTCTGCCGGCTGACATCGCTTGCGCTCGAGAGCAGCAGGCTGCGCTCGCCGATCTGCACCGGCCGATGCGTCGTCAGATAGACCCGCTTGTCCAGGTCGGAATTGACGCGCTCTTCGAACACAGCCGTGCGGCCGGACCGCATCAGGTTCAGCGCAGTCGCGCGACGATGGGTCAGTGCCTGGCCGAGAAAGTCGGCATCGGTCGTAACGCTCAGAAACCCGTCAGGTGTGGTGTTGAATTGCGCTGCGGCGGCGTCGTTGACCAGAAGGAAATCGCCGTGCTCGTCCTGTACGGTGACAGCAGACGGCAGCATACGCATGATCTCGCGCAGCATCTGCAATTCGGCATAGGCGTCCATGCGAACGACGGGCGCGACTGTCCTGGAGGTCGCGGGAGGCGAAGCACTGTCCTTGAGGGGAAGCGTCAGATCTGGGTCGGATGCATTCTGCATGGTGGCCGACAGTCGCAAACCGCACTCTAATATTGGTTAAATCCCGCGCAGAAAGAGCGGTATTTACGTATATGACGCAGCCTCGCCCGGCATGCCGTCCAGACGTCATTAACAGATCGTCAAAATGGCGGCCGAGGGTCCGCGCTGCGTTGGGGGATGTCGCGAAGGGCAGATCGGCGCGTCGGTGTCGTCCCATGCTGAAGGCCCCTCCGGGGTGGAGAAAAATGCGCTGGATTTGGCGCCGATATTGAAAGGAACCCGGCGTCATTGATGTAAGTCGCAGTGCGTGCATCGCTATTTTCTCCGGCCTCTCGACACTCCCGGAGCGTCTCCCCATCATCCTGCAGCAACAGACATCGCTGCGAGACCGGGGACGATCCCTTCATGAGCAATCCATCACCAGCCAACGTCCTGTGGTTTCTGCCGACGCATGGCGACGGGCGATACCTGGCCTCGACGCAGGGCGCACGCGAGATCGATTTCAAATATCTCCGGCAGATCGCGCAGGCCGCCGATCAACTCGGCTATTACGGCGTGCTGCTTCCGACCGGGCGCAGCTGCGAGGATTCCTGGGTTGTCGCCTCAGCGGTGGCGCCGTGGACGGAGCGCCTGCGTTACCTTGTGGCGGTTAGGCCCGGCCTGCAATCGCCGACCGTTGCCGCGCGCATGACCGCTACGCTGGACCGCGTCACCAATGGCCGGCTGTTGATCAATGTCGTCACCGGAGGTGATCCCGTCGAAAACAAGGGCGACGGCATCTTCCTGCCGCATGACGAACGTTACGCCGTCACCCGCGAATTCCTCAACGTCTATAGCGACCTGCTGGCGGGCAAGACGGTGAATGTCGAAGGCAAGCACATCCGCATCGAGGATGGCCGCCTGATCTTCCCGCCGGTGCAGGCGCCGCGTCCGCCGCTCTATTTCGGTGGGTCCTCGGACGCCGGCATCGATGTCGCCGTCGATACGGTTGATAAATATCTCACCTGGGGCGAGCCGCCGGCGCTGGTGGCCGAGAAGATTGCCCGGGTCAAAGCGGCCGCCGAGAAGCGTGGTCGCAAACTGTCCTTCGGCATCCGCTTGCATGTCATCGTGCGCGAGACGAATGAGGCTGCATGGAAAGCGGCTGACGAACTCATTCAGTTCGTGACCGACGACGTCATTGCCAATGCCCAGAAGACACTGGCGCGGCAGGACTCGGTCGGCCAGCAGCGCATGATGCAGCTGCATGGCGGACGACGCGACAAGCTCGAAATCAGCCCGAACCTGTGGGCCGGCGGGGGTCTCGTGCGCGGCGGCGCCGGCACGGCGCTGGTTGGCGATCCCAAGACGGTGGCGGCGCGCATCAAGGAATATCAGGACGTCGGCGTCGATACGTTCATCATGTCCGGCTACCCGCATCTCGAGGAAGCCTATCGCTTCGCCGAACTCGTCTTCCCGCTGCTGTCGCTGCAGCAGCACGACAATGTCACGCCATTCCGCACCCGTACCGGGCCGGTGGGCGAGATCGTCGCCAATGAACACCGCGCCCAGAGCGCGTCGTAAGTCTCGCAGGTATCCTCATCATGAGCATCGTTGAAATCCTCCCACGTGCGCGCAGCCTTCGTTTGCCGCGTATCGATGGTCTCGCCCAGTGGATCGTTCCGCTGGTCATCCTCATCGCCTGGCAGGCCGCCAGCGTCACCGGCCTGATGCCGTCGCGGGTGATGCCGGCGCCGTCCGACGTCGCCATCGCGGGCTGGAAACTGCTGCAATCGGGTGAACTCGCCCAGAACATCTGGGTGTCGTTCTGGCGCGCCTCCGTCGGCTTCCTGATTGGCGGTAGCATCGGCTTCGCCTTCGGCCTGGCCAATGGTTTGTCGAAACTATCGAGCAGCCTGACCGACACCACGCTGCAGATGGTGCGCAACGTGCCGCATCTGGCGCTGATCCCGCTCGTCATCCTGTGGTTCGGCATCGACGAATCCGCCAAGCTGTTCCTGGTCGCACTCGGCGTGTTCTTCCCGATCTATATCAATACGTTGCACGGCATCCGCACCGTCGATCCGCAGCTCATCGAGATGGGCCGCATCTACGGCATGTCGAATGGCGAGCTGTTCCGCCGCGTGATCTTCCCCGGCGCGCTGCCGTCGATTTTTGTCGGTGTCCGCTTCGCACTCGGCATCATGTGGCTGACGCTGATCGTCGCCGAGACCATCGCGGCATCGTCGGGTCTTGGCTACATGGCCATGCAGGCGCGTGAATTCATGCAGATCGACGTCGTGGTGCTGAGCATCCTGATCTACGCCCTGCTCGGCAAGGTCGCCGACAGCGCTTCGCGACTGCTCGAGCGACTGACCTTGTCCTGGCATCCGGCCTTCCAGAAACACTGAGCGAATCGAAAGCGAGCGTTTGACATGACCCTTCAGCAATCCCTTCGTCTCAGCCATGCGGAAGCCCAGCGCGTCGATGCGCCTGCTGGCGTCGAGGAGGCACTTGCTGCCCAGGCGCGCCGATCGCAGCCGAAGCGCGGTGGCTCCGCTCTCACCATTCGTGGCCTGCGCAAGGCGTTCGGCCAGAACGAGGTTCTGCGTGGCATCGATCTGCATATCCCCGCCGGCCAGTTCGTGGCCATCGTCGGCCAGAGCGGCTGTGGCAAGAGCACGTTGTTGCGGCTGATCGCGGGGCTCGAAAAGCCGACTGCAGGCACCATCAGCTTCAGCGAAGATACCCGCGCGGAAGACATCCGCGTCATGTTCCAGGAGCCGCGCCTGCTGCCCTGGGCCAGCGTGCTGTCGAATGTCGAAGTCGGTCTCGGCCGCGATCGCCAGAAGGCGGATGCCAAAGCGCGTGCCGAGCGTGCGCTTGGCGAAGTCGGTCTTGCGGACAAGCGCGACCAGTGGCCTTCGGTGCTTTCCGGCGGCCAGAAGCAGCGTGTCGCGCTGGCCCGTGCGCTGGTCAGCCATCCGCGGGTTCTCGCGCTCGACGAACCGCTCGGCGCGCTCGATGCCTTGACCCGCATCTCGATGCAGGGACTGCTCGATCGCGTTTGGAACGATCAGGGATTCACGTCGATCCTCGTCACCCACGACGTCTCGGAAGCCGTGGCTCTCGCGGATCGCGTGCTGGTCATTGAAGACGGGCGCATCGCGCACGATATCTCCGTCGATATTGCACGACCGCGCAAGCACGGCGCGGCCGATCAGGCTGCACTGGAAGGTGCGATCCTGCGTCATCTGCTCGGCGACAATCATTGAGCTGCGAGGCTGCCATGAACTCGATTGTGCGTAACCTGACCGTCGTGAGTGATGTGCCGTCGATCGCATTCCGGAGTGCCATGCGCTCGCTCGCGGGTGGCGTCAGCGTGATCACCGTGGGGCGTGGCAAGGATATCACCGGCATGACGGTGACCTCGGTCTCGTCGCTCTCTGTCGATCCGCCGACGCTGATTGTCAGCGTCAATCGGCAGTCATCATCGTGGCCGCTCCTGCAGCGCTACGGCGCGTTTGGCGTCAACATACTGTCAGCCGACCAGCTCGACATCGCCGAACGCTTCTCCGGCAAGGATGGCTTGAAAGGTGCGGCGCGATTTTCCGGTGCGCAATGGCTGACGCGCGCCACGGGCGTGCCGCTGCTGGCCGGAGCACTGGCTGCGATCGATTGTGAGGTGGAAGAAGTGATCGAGCGCCACTCGCATGCCATCGTCATCGGCCGCGTCCGGGAGGTCGTCAATGCCGTGCCGCATACGGCGCTGACCTATTGGGATGGACAATATGTGGCAATCGATCAGAACGAGGACAACATCAAGCTCGCCGAAGTGAGCTTGCCGACGCCGCGCGCCTTGCGGGAGATCTGATCTACTTCGTCAGCAGTGCAAAGGCGCCATTCCAGTTGTCCGGAGGCGGCGTGACCATATAGCTGCGGATGCGCTTCTCGTAGAGCTCGTATAGATACTTCAACTGATGCCCGACATCGGACGTGCGCCCGCGCTCGATCGCAAACAAGGCGCCGTCCCAGTCGCGGCTGCGATAGCAGGCCAGCATCTCGATGGTCAGGTTGCGGAGCTGCTGGAAGCTTTCGGATCGCGCCACGTCCTCGCGGCCGGCGATGGCATAGATCACCTCCGGCTCCGTCTTGCCCTTCACCATAATGAAGTCGAGTTCCAGGATCGCGAAGCGATCCTTTGCGGCCAGAGCCGTCTTTGATCCGACGATGATCGGGAAGCCGTATTCCTTGGATTGTCCTTCCAGGCGCGATGCGAGATTCACGCTGTCGCCGAGCACCGAATAGTCGAAGCGCAGATCCGATCCCATATTGCCGACGACACAGATCCCGGTGTTCAGGCCGATACCGACATTGAGCGGGATGTAGACATGGCCGCCATGGGTGGCCTCGTCAGCGCGCGTCTTGTTGAGTGCCTCGATCCTGTCCAGCATGTCGAGTGCGGCGTGGCAGGCATTGATCTGATGCTCACTGTCATCCAGCGGCGCATTCCAGAACGCCATGATGGCGTCGCCCATATATTTGTCGATGGTGCCCTTGCGATCGAGGATGGCATTGGTGAGCGGCGTCAGGAAACGGTTCATCAGCGTGGTCAGGCCATGCGGATCGTGCTTGTAGCTCTCCGAGATGGTGGTGAAACCGCGCACGTCGGAGAACATGATAGTCATCTCGCGCTCCTCGCCGCCAAGAACGAGTTTCTCGGGCGACTGCGCGAGCTGGGCAACAAGGGCTGGCGACAGATATTGGCTGAACGCCGATCGGATACGCTGGCGCTGCGCCTGTTCGCGCACGAAATTGCTGAAGATCAGCGTCAGATAGATCAATGTGGTCGATAGCAGCGGGTAGGTGAAGTCGATCAGCAGGCGTTGTGTCGTGTAGAAGTACCAGGATGTACCAATCAGCAGTGCCGCGAAGACCGCGCCCATGCCGATCAGCGTGATCGGCCCGAACATCGGCGCCAGCCAGATCACGATGATGCCGAGAAGGATCGCGGTCAGCAGTTCGGCGCCGATGGCATAATTCGGTTGCGACAGCACATTCTTGGTCAGCGCGCTCTCCAACACTTGCGCATGCACCTCGACGCCCGGCATGGAGGCATCGAGCGGCGTCGTCTTGACGTCGAGCAGGCCGACTGCAGACGTGCCCAGCAGCACCAGCTTTCGAGCCACGGCCTGCGGTGGCGCTGTGCCGTCGAGAATATCGGCGGCAGAGACATAGATGCTTGGATCGTGCTTGGCGAAATGCACCCAGAGCTGGCCGTTGCGGTCGGTCGGAATCTCCAAGCCGCGTACGCCGATGCTCTTGATGCCGGCGCGGTCGGATTTCACCAGGATCGTATCGGTGCCGGAGGCCACGCGCAGCATTTCGAAACTGAGCGAGGGCATGGTGACGCCCTGGGTCTGCATCAGCATCGGCACGCGACGCACGATGCCGTCGCGCTCATTGCGGATCGAGAAGATGCCGCGCCCCGCCGCTGCCTTTTCGATCACCTCGACATTGCGCAACAGGCCCGGGAAATTGAGCATGAAAGGCTGCGGTTCGCCGCCGAGTGTCGCCAGGCCGGTGACCGGGAGCGTCTTGTCGAGTTCGCGCACGACATAGGGCAGGCCGGACTCGCCCAGCACCACGCGCGCACGCCGGATCGCATCCGCAAACACCTGATCGTTGCTCGGCAGTGCCTTCAGGCGTGTACGCGTCTCGTCATCGAGCCCGGCGAAACTGTTGGCGGCGAGGCCGGGATTCAGGCGGTCTGGTTCGGGAAACACGACGTCGAAGGCGACGACGATCGCTCCCATCATGCGCAGCCGTGTCACGAGATCTGCAAGCAGCGTGCGCGGCCAGGGAAACTGGCCGTATTTCTGGATGCTCTTTTCGTCGATATCGACGATGGCGACGGGTTTTGCCGTCTTAACCCGCGGCTCGATCACCTGATAGGTGTCGAAACTGCGCAACCGCAATTCTTCCACGGCGGGGATGTCGGTGATGCGCAGCGCGGCAAGGGCGAATAGCAGCACGACACAGAACGCACGCGCCTTGCCGAACCGGCGCGCCAGTCGCTTTACTCGCCGCAAGCGTGTCATGGCTGTGGCATCACTTCTCGCGGAAGGCGCGCATCAACTGATCGCTCAGCGGCTTGGCCAGATAGGAGAGCATGGTGCGCTCGCCGGTCTGCACGAAAGCCTCCACCGGCATGCCCGGGATCAGGCGGACATCGCCGAGCCGCGCGACTTCCGATGGCGGCAGCGAGATGCGGATCGTGTAATAGCTCTGGCCGGTGCGCTGGTCGGTGGTAGTGTCCGCCGAGACGCGGCTGACTTCGCCATTCAGCTCCGGCGTGGTGCGTTGGTTGAAGGCGGAGAGACGTAGCAGCGTCTTCTGCCCGATCAGCAGCTTGTCGATATCCTGCGGATTGACGCGTGCTTCCACGGACAGGCTGTCGGTTTGCGGCACGATCAGCATCAATGTGTCGCCTGCGGTGATCACGCCGCCGACGGTATGTACGGTGGATTGCAGCACCACTCCGTCCTGCGGGGCTCGGATATCGACGCGGCGGAGCTGGTCTTCGGCGGTGACCTTGCGCTCGACGAACTCACCGATCTTGTCATTGGTCTCGCGCAGGTCCTTCGAGACCTCGCTGACCAGATCTTTGTCGATCTGGAAAATCTGCAGCTCGATTTCCGTGATCTTGCCCTTGGCCTGTGCACGTGCCGCGATGAACTGGGCGCGTTCGCCGGCAAGGCGCGCAGCGTCGCGTTCCAGCACGGTCAGGCGCGAGATCTGCACGAGTTGCTGATCGAACAAGCCACGGACGCCGACCAGCTCCTTTTCGACCAGCGCGATTTCGCGCGTCTTCGCCTGTTCCTGTGCGCTGAGACCTGAAATTTCCTCGTTCAATTGCGAAATGCGCTCGCGCAATTGCTGCTTCTGCCCGACGCGTCCGGTGGAGCGCACATTGAACAGTTTGGTTTCGCTGCCGATCACGTTCTTCACGTCGTCATCGGCCATCTGTTCGAGCAGTTGCGGCGGGAACGTAATCCGGTCCGTGCCGCGCTGTTCGGCTTCCAGCCGCGCAGCGCGTGCCCGCAGGCCGTTGAGGTTCTTGGTGACGATCGCAAGGCCGGCTTTGGTCACGGTATCGTCGAGGCGGATGACGACATCACCGGCTTTCACCACATCGCCGTCGCGCGCGCGCACTTCACCGACGACGCCGCCGGTCGGATGCTGGACCTTCTTGACGTTGGAATCGACCACCACAGATCCCGGCGCGATCAGGGCGCCCGCCAATTGCGCCGTGGCCGCCCAGCCGCCAAGGCCGCCGCCCAGCACCAGCACGACGGCAAGCCCGATGATCAGGTGAATGCGAATGGAATGACGTGACGGCGTCTCGGGCGCGCTCATGGCTTGGTCACTCCGCCATCGGCGACGATCTTGATCGGCTGCGGTGCCGGCCGCTGCAGCACCTGGCCGAGCACTGTCTCCTTGGGGCCGAAGGTCTGCATGCGGCCGTCTTTCAGCACCAGCAGCATGTCGACGCCTTCGATGCCGATGGGCCGGTGTGCCACCACGATGACGATGGCGCCGCGGGCCCGGGCGGCGCGCACCGCGCGCGTCAACGCTTCGTCGCCTTCGGTGTCGAGGTTGGAGTTCGGCTCGTCGAGCACGATGAGAAACGGATCACCATATAGCGCGCGGGCGAGCGCAATGCGCTGCGCCTGGCCGGCGGACAGCACGCTGCCGTGGTCGCCCACTTCGGTATCATAGCCGTCGCGCATCCCCACGATCAGCTCATGAACGCCGGCCTGCTTGGCTGCGGCAATGATGTCGTTATCGTCGGCATCGGGATCGAAGCGACAGATATTGTCCGCGATGGAGCCGGAAAACAGTTCGACATCCTGCGGCAGGTAGCCGATATGCCGGCCGAGATCGTCGGGCGCCCATTGCTCGAGTGCGGCCGCATCGAGCCTGACATGGCCGCGCACCGGCTTCCACACGCCGACAAGGGCGCGCAGAAGCGATGACTTGCCCGAGCCCGAGGGGCCGATGACGCCGAGCCCGTTGCCGGCCTTCAGCGCGAAGGTCACGTCATTGACGGTGATGCGCTGCTCGCCGGGAGGCGCGAGGCTGACAGCCTCGACGCTCAACGTATCGGTCGGATCCTGCAGCCGTGTCAGCGCCATCTGTGTCGGCAGCACGTTGAGCAGGCCATTGAGGCGATGCCAGCTCTGCCGGGCGGTGACGAAACCCTTCCAGTGCGCGATGGCCAGATCGACCGGCGCCAGCGCGCGGGCGCTGAGGATCGAGCCGGCGATAATGACGCCGGCCGTGGCCTCCTGGTTGATCACGAGATAGGCACCGACGCCGAGCACCGCCGATTGCAGCATCATGCGCATCACCTTGGCGATGGCGCCGAGACCACCGGCGACATCGCTGGTGCGCTGGTTGCCGGCGAGATAGGTCTCGTTGGCGTCCTTCCAGCGCTGGGTCAGGCGGCCGGCCATGCCCATGGCGACGACGACCTCCGCATTGCGCCGGCTGGCTGCGGCGATGCCGCCACGCCGTGCGGCGAGGCCCGCGGCTTCCTCTGCAGGCGCGCGAGTCATCATCTCGGTGACGACGGTCAGGGCGATCAGCAGCAGGGCGCCGATCAGCGCGGTGACGCCGATCATCGGGTGGAAGGCAAAGCAGATGGCCAGATACAGCGGCAACCACGGCAGGTCGAACAGCGCGCTCGGCCCCATGCCGGACAGGAAGGCGCGGACATTGTCGAGGTCGCGCAGCGGCTGCGGTCCCTCATTGCTCTTGCCGGCCATCAGCGGCAGCCGCACCACGGTCTGGAACACGCGCGGGCTGAGCGCCTCGTCGAGCGAACTGCCGATCCGCACCAGGACGCGCCCGCGCAACAGGTCCAGCACGCCCTGGGCGACATAGAGCCCGCCCGCGAGAATGATGAGGCCGACCAGCGTCGGCACGCTGCGGCTCGGCAGCACCCGGTCATAGACTTCGAGCATGAAGAACGAGCCGGTGAGATAGAGCAGGTTGATCATGCAGCTCATCAACCCGACGCCGAGAAACGCGCCGCGGCAGGCCCGCAGGGCATCGCCGAGCTCGGTCCGCGCCGATGGGCTGGAGGTTCGTGCCGAACCACGCTGCGTCAGTGCACGCTGCATCGTCAAACCTTTGCGGATCGTGGAGACCGGTTCCGCAGCATCATGTGCCCGGCTCAGCCTCGATCATCCCCGACATTATGCCATCGATGAGCGGATTTGTCAGATGGTGAATAGAGGAGGGTTAATGGCGAAGCGGCTCAGACGATCAGACGAGAAGAGTGTCGTGAACGATGAAGTCGCTCACATGCAGTTGGTTGGCTGTCACATTCGTCAGAAGAACCGTATTGTGCCCGGTATCATCGAGTTGAAGTCGCAAACCTTCAGTCGAAGATGTCGCGTGGTCTTGGAGCCAAAGCTGGAACGCATCCTCGTTCGGCGCGAATGTTCCGTCGATCTGCAGGTCGATCCTGTCCGTTCCCGGTTTGAAGTCTGTGATCGTGTCGTGGCCGGAATCTGGTCCGAATATGAACTGGTCGGCCTCTGCGCCGCCGGTCAATGTGTCATTGAAGCCTGTCGAGACCAGCAGGTCTTTGCCTTGACCGCCTGTCAGGGTGACGGGACCGGTCGGTGCGACGGCGAAATGAATATTGATCGTGTCGCTGGCGCCCGACGCATCGAAGACAGACAGCTGGACCTTTTCGACGTAAGGCGGCACGGCGTCCGACGGTTGGTAGTTGATCCCGTAGGACAGGTTCTCGTTCAGATTTGCGAGGTCGGGCGAAGGTTCAGGATATCCGACATCGCCGAGATTGGCGCAGGCTGTGATCGAGAACTCCTGACCTGCCGAATCTGGATCGCTGACGGACAAGCCACGGAGCGTGATGCCGCCCAGCTCGATATCGTCATAGACGCTGAGATTGCTGGTATCGAATACCGGTGCATGGTTGGGCGGAGGAGGAAGGCCGAAGTCGGCCGCCGTCAGGTCGCCGGCTGCCACGCCTTTCAGCAGGATCGTATCCGTGGGCGAGAGGTGCACCAAAGTGTCCCCGCCCATCGTCTGCAGGATGCCAGAACTCAGCCAGGTCGAGAAATCGGACGACAAGTTTGCATAGGCGCTGACGTCGATCGTGTCGGCACCGACAGCGAAATCCAGGATCGTGTCATGACCCGATCCAACGTCGAAGACGAATTTGTCGTTGCCGCCGAGGCCGATCAACAGATCGTTGCCTTTGAAACCGTTGATGGTGTCCGACGAAATGGTGCCATAAAGCGCGTTGTCACCGTTCGTCGCGATATTGTTGGTCGTGATATAGGTGACCGTTGCGCTCGTATGAGCAGCGATGGTCCCAAAGTGATAAGTTAGCGACAGTGCCTGGTCGGCAACCGACCCGTTGGGATCGACCGGATTGTCATAGGCGCCGGGGCTGTACGGGTCTTCATTCGTGAATCCATAGACCGAACCGCGCCATGTGCCGCTGAGGCCAATCATCGCGACGGTCGTGTGGGATGTCGTGCCCTGCGCGGACACGATGGCGAAATTGGTGCCGTTGATGACGTCGTTGATCGTCGCGGTGCTGCCGTTGACGGGCGAGCCGACGTCCTGATCCGGATCGAAGTTGCGCATGAAGCGCACGCCATTGACGCCGTGATCGCTCGTATTGGTGATGGTGACGGTGGTCGTAAAATAGTTGGCGTTGTCGCCGAGCTCGATGACCTGCTTCAGCGTGAGCCCGTTGCCACCGTTCAGTGTGGTGCTGACGGACGTCTTCCCATCGGCCGTGTGTTGGCTGGATGACAAGACCGCCATGTCCCGGTCGCCCATCATCGGCGAATTGTTCAGGGCGACGTGGCCGTTGCCATTCTGATAGGCCAGAACGATGCGGTCTTCCTGCGTCAGCGGTGTCGTGACGTTGCCGGCGCCCGGAAACGCGAAGCCATTCGTTGCGCCATAGGCCGATACATCGATGCTGAGCCCCTGGGTCGAGGTCAGATGATAGACCGTGTTTGCAGGTGTGAAGTCGATGTCGATCTGATGGGGCGTACTGGATGCACTGCCATCGCTGACGATGACGGTGGCCGTCGGCGCGTCGCCACTGCCGTCGTGATGGAAGCGAACGTGCCCAGCCGTGATGTCGGCTGCAGTGATGGCGTCACTGCTCGTAATTTCGACCCAGCTCTCTCCGTCCCACTTCTCGAACGTGCCGTGCGTGGCGCTCAGATAATAAGTGAAGCTCGTGCTGTCGGGATCGGAGATGGTGATATCCGACAGGGCGACGGGTGTATAGCCGCCCTGTGCGACGTCCAGCGATGCCGATGTGATCTCGGGTGCATCATTCACGCCGACGATGGTCACGGTGATGGTGTTGCTGACCGTGTCAGGGCCAGACCGGCTCTGAAAGGCGATCGTGAACACGGCGGCTTCGCCGGCCGCGAGATATTTGAAGGCGGCGGGATCGTAACTGACCTGGCCGGTGACGGGATCGACGGTCACAAGGCTCGCAAGGGCGGTGCCGCTGGGCCCATGACCCGGCCCCGTTGCCGATGCGACGCGGCCCGAACCCGCGACATAGGGTACGATGACGTCGTTGAAGACGGGATTGTTGGCGTCGGGATCGGTGATCGTCACCTGATCCGAAAGCTTGAAGTTGTTGGCATCCACCGGCAGGATCACGGTGACCGGGGTCACCAGAATGATTGGCGCGGTGTTCAGCGGCGTCACGATCACCGGCACGGTGATGGGCGGTGCGCCGGGGCCATTGCCGGGCAGATTGATCGGCACGACATTCGGTTGGTCGATGATCAGGTTCGGCAGTTTCTGGATCGGATCGAACAGCGGATCGGCCGGTGTCGAGCCCGCGCCCGAGCCATTGCTGCGCGGGTTGGCATTCGGCACATAGTTCGGAAAATAGGTCTGCAGGGTCTGCTGGATGATCGCCTGCGCCATCTGCGACAGCGGGTCGGCCTGACCGGTCGAGGCATCGCCGGCGCCGGTGACGCTGGTGACCTGGCCGGCCTGATTGACGGTGCCGATCGGCTGGCCGCTGGTCTTGCTGTACAGGACATAGGAGCCCGTATAGCCGTTCGGCTCCACCAGCACCTGGAATTTCACCGGCGGCGCGCCGCCCTGGCCGGGCACTTCGAAACCGATTTCGACGAGCACGGCGGTGCCGCGAATACCCATCGTCGCCACCGGCGTATCGACGCGCATGTCGCCGTTTTTCGCGGTCTCGCCCGCGACGAACGTGATGGTGCCCTGGATCAGGCTGAGCAGCGACGAGTTCGACGATCCGGCGGGATCGTAGACCATCTCGTTCAGCACCATGCGGGCATTGGCCGAGAGGCCGAACACGGTGCCGTCAATGAAGGTCAAAGTGAGCGATGAGTCGGCGCCGGCCTGAACGACGTCGCCCTTCTGCACGGGGTCGCCGACATTCAGCGTCACCGAGACGCCGTTGCGGATTGCGGTGGCCGAACCGGCGAGCTTGCTGACGGTGCCGATCACCTGTGCGGCTGAATTCGTCGCGCCACCGGCTTGCGCAACCTGCACTTCGCCGACCAGCGCCTTGACGAGATCGGGCGACAGCGTCGCGCCATCCGGCGAGCTCAGTGCGGCGCGGTGCGCCCCGTTGAAGTAGTCGGCAACGATATGATCCTGACCGTCTTTCGACAGCACCAGATCGAGGCCGGCGCGCTTGTAATCGCCCGAAAACAGCAGATTGGCGTCGGGAACTGTGATGGCAGCCGCATGTTCGCCGGGGGCTGCGACATGCGCCACGCCAAACGCGCCCGCTGCCGTGTCAGCCTGCGCATCCCCCAATTGCGAAAAGTCGAACGTGCCGGCGTAATTCAACGCGACTGCTCATGGTTATTGTTTGGATAATGATCCAGCCATGCATACCACCATGGGGTGCAATGCGGAAGTGTACGCTTACGCATCTCTGCGACATCCGTGAAATCGTCCTGATCCAGCGTCTCATCCGCCTGAAAACAAAAGTAAATTCGCGTTAAGCATGTTGCGTGGCAATTTATGCAATCACAGCGATCACGCCGTTTTGTCATGGAACGAATTGAAAAGGTGCTCTGACACCTTGTGCGCTGCATATATCCAGCGATCGATAAAATTGTCGGCAAATTGGAGAGGCCGCTTTCAGTGCGTGAGCCAATTTCGGGGTGCCAGCTAAGCCCTTTTAATCAGGCGGAAAAATCGACGCCTCAAGATCGCCCCATAAACGATCCGGTCACGTGCGAGCAGTCAGGCTCGTCGATGCCCGGGCAAAATGGGGCGTCCCATGTGGACTTTCAGCACCGCGCGGCTCGGCTGCGCATCTCTCCTTCTCTGCGGCTTCGCTGCGATGGCGGCGTCTGCTGCGGTGGCTGGTACGGTCAATGCGGACCGTGCGATCGATGTGGTCGAACGCGCGGCGGAGCCGTTCGGCCTCGCGACGACGGTGCAGCCGGATGGCGAGCTCGCCATGAAGTGGCGGGGCGTCGAACGCGAGCGGGATGATGACCTGCTGGCTATCGAACTGTGCCGCGAAACGGCCGAGCGCTGTTCGCCGGAAGCGGCGAAATTCCTCGGTATCGTCGCGGATGCGCAGGCCCGCGAGGGCCGGGCCCGCCTGGGTGAAGTCAACCGCGCCCTGAATCTGGCGGTCCGCCCCGGTGACGATCTGGCGCTTTATGGCGATATCGACGTCTGGCGTTCGCCACTGGGATTGCTGGCGATGGGCGCCGGCGATTGCGAGGATTATGCGATCGCCAAATTCGTCGCGTTGCGTGCCGCCGGCGTCGCAGCGGAGGATCTGCGCATCGTCATCCTGCGTGACGTCCTGCGCAACGAGGATCATGCGGTTGCAACCGCACGGCTGGATGGCCGCTGGTTCGTGCTCGACAACCGCCGCATGGCGATGGTGGAAGACGTCCAGATGCGGAACGTGAAGCCGATGTTCGTGATGGACCAGAACGGCGTGCGGCAATATCCGGAGGCGCCGCTGCTGGCCAGCACCATGCCGGCCGCTGCGGGCGAAACGGCAAGTGCACGTCTGGCCTCGAGCGATCGGAAGACGGGACGTCCCGCCCTGTAGACGCGTCCGATCATTTACGTCTTGCGCCGGCGCTGCGCCCCGGCGTCAAATGCCTCCCATAAAATCAACAAAGGGAAGCGTTTCATGGGACGTCTGGACAACAAGGTCGCGGTTATCACCGGAGCAACCAGCGGCATCGGTCTTCGCACGGCCGAAGTCTTTGTCGCGCAGGGAGCAAAGATCGTCATTGCAGGCCGCCGCGCCGCTGAAGGCGAGGCGCTTGCGAAGCAGCTCGGCGTCAATTGCCGCTTCCTGCAGACCGACGTCACCGACGAAGCGCAGATGAAGGCGCTGATCACGCTCGCCGTCGATCATTTCGGCCGCATCGACTGCCTGTTCAACAATGCCGGCGGCCCCGCGCAGACCGGCGGCATCGAAGGCCTGGACGTCGATCGCTTCGACGCCGCGATGGCAACATTGGTGCGCAGCGTCATGCTCGGCATGAAGCACGCAGCGCCGCATATGAAAAAACAGGGCTCCGGCAGCATCATCAACAATGGCAGTATCGCGGGCCACCTCGCCGGGTACTCTTCCTCGGTCGTCTATGGTGCGGCCAAGGCGGCGGTCATCCACCTCACGCAATGCGTCGCCATGGAGCTCGGCGAGAGCGGCGTGCGCGTCAACAGCATCTCGCCCGGCGCCATCGCTACCGGCATTTTCGGCAAGGCGCTCGGCCTGTCGGTGGAAGCCGCAGACGGCATGGCCATGAAGATGCGCGAGGTGTTCAAGGCAGCGCAACCGATCCCGCGTGCGGGACTGCCGGACGATATCGCCAATGCCGCGGTGTTTTTTGCCAGCGACGAGTCGAGCTTCGTCAACGGCACCGACCTCGTCGTCGATGGCGGCGTCATCGGCGGCCGCAACTGGAGCCAGCAACAGGCCGGCTATGTCGGCCTGCGCCAGATGTTCGGTACGGCGGAATAGGTCCGTAGCCCGGATGGAGCGCAGCGTAATCCGGGACCGTAGATATGGTCGAAACGCCGGTCCCCGGGTTACGCTGCGCTTCACCCGGGCTACAGGCTCAGCCTTTCCGCAGATCCGGCGCATTCACCGTCGGGATCGCTACGCGGCCCGGTCCGGTGAGCGGCAGCGCGGCGGCGGCCTTCTCGTTCTGCATGATCTTGGCCATCACGGCCTGTCCGGCGCGCTCGAACACCTCGCGGTTCTCGATCACCCAGGTCTGTGATTTGCGCAAGGATGCGATGTAGCCGTTGATCTCCGGCACCACATAGCGCGCCACCATGTCCCAGCTGCGCCGCGTGTTTTCCGAATTGGCCCAGTCATGCACGAAGCCGATGATGGTGCCGACGCCGCCGCTTACCTGCATCAGGTTCTTGATGGTCTTGATGAGATCATCGGGCGTGCCGATGGTGGATGCTGCATTCTCGCCGCCTGCCGTCTTCTCCACGGCATCCTCGGGTGACGAGAAGGGCTGTACTCCCGGCCGCTGCAGCGTCTTCACGGTGTATTCGTTGTGCCAGCGCATCAGGCCAGGGCCGGCCTCGCGCTCGGCCTGTTCGCGCGTTTCGGCAATGTGCCAGGACAGCAGCACCCGCCAATTGGCGCGGTCGACGGTGGTGCCGTGCTTCTTCGCGGCATCCTCGGCAAAGCCCCATTGCGTCGGCAGTGCCATCAGCCCTTGCGTGGACATCGAGCCCAGCGAAATGATGCCGATGCCGTATTTGCCGGCCAGCGTCATGCCGGACGGCGAAATCTGCGAGGCCACCACGAATGGCATCTCTTCCTGCAGCGGCAGGATCTGCAGCGCCGCGTCGTTCATGGTGAACCAGTCGCTCTTCGCCGTGACGCGCTCGCCTCTGAACAGGCGGCGGATGATGTCGATGGCCTCGTCCTGGCGGTCGCGCTGGGTCATCGGATCGATGCCGAGCGTATGCGCATCGGACGCCAGTGCACCCGGTCCCGAGCCGAAGATGGCGCGCCCGCCGGTCATATGGTCGAGCTGCACCATGCGCTGGGCGACATTGTAGGGGTGATGGTAGGGCAGCGAGATCACGCCGGTGCCGAGCCGGATGCGCTTGGTGCGTTCGCCCGCGGCGGCGAGGAACATCTCCGGCGAAGCGATCATCTCCCAGCCGGATGAGTGATGCTCGCCGCACCAGAATTCGTCATAGCCGAGCGAGTCGAGCTGCTCGACGAGATCGAGGTCTCGCCGGAACTGCAGCATCGGATGTTCGCCGATGGGATGATGGGGAGCGAGAAAGGCGCCGAACTTCACGCGAGCCATGAATGTTTCCTCTTTGCTTGTGGTCTTTTTTGCTTGTCACCAGCCTAGGGTCACCGAGACCGGCGTCAATGCGATCCGCCGCATGGCCGCCTCCCGTGGCGGCTACCCTGTGTTCGCTCTATTGTTTGGTGGAAAATCGTGCTATCTACATCGATAAGTCGAACTATCTACATGGAGGGTGCGGTGCCGATCAATGTCAACAACCCGGAGGCAGATGCCCTGACGCGCGAGTTTGCCAAGCTGGCTGACGTCAGCATCACCGATGCCATCGTGATCGCCATGACCGAGGCAATCGAGAGGCGGCGTAAAGGCGAAACGCCGTTGCAAACGGCAGCTCGTTTGCGCGCGAAATATGGTGTTACTCTCGGCGAGAAGGCAAAGAAGCCGTTGCCGCGTGAGGCCTTTGACGAGCAATGGGAGGCGGATTGATGTTCGTCGATGCATGCGCAGTGATCGCGATGCTGTCGGGCGAGCCCGAAGCCGAGCGCGTCGCTGATGCCCTCGCTGGCGGAAAGCAGCGCCTCACATCGCCGGTTGCGGTCCTCGAAGCGGTGATGGGCCTCGCACGTCCGGACAAGTTCAATTTGCCCATCGATGTGGTCGAGAAGATGGTGCTCGAATTTCTCGACCAGCATAGCATCGAGATCAGTGACCTGCCACCGGCCGGCGTAACGGTTGCACTCGCGCTAGCGGCGGCGCATCGCTACCGATCGGGGCGCCGTGGTCTCAATCTGGGCGATTGCCTGCATTATGCGTGCGCAAAGCACTACGACGTTCCGATTCTGGCGACGGGTGGCGAATTCGGTCAGACCGATCTTGAAACCGTCCTCTGATTGCGACGCGCTGCCGCATCAGTACGCCTTGCGGAACAATCACTGCCATCACCATTTTATGCATGCACCGCAGCGCATTCGTCGCGTGTTGGCGCGCGGGAGCAGGAGGAACGATGAGCTATTTCAAGACCGCAATCTTGCTGGCCGGCATGACCGCCCTGTTCATGGGCGTTGGCTATCTCATGGGCGGTGCGTCGGGCGCGATGATCGCGCTGGTGGTTGCCGCCGGCATGAACATGTTCGCCTACTGGAATTCGGATCGCGCGGTGCTGTCGATGCACGGCGCGCAGCCGGTGGATGCGCGCAATGCGCCCGACCTGTATCGCATGGTCGGCGAGCTCGCCCACAATGCGCAGCTGCCGATGCCCAAGGTCTATATCATGGACAATCCGCAGCCGAACGCGTTCGCGACCGGCCGCAATCCGGAGAATGCCGCCGTTGCTGTCACGACGGGCCTGATGCAGCAGCTGTCGCGCGAGGAGCTAGCTGGCGTGGTGGCGCATGAGCTTGCGCATATCAAGCATCACGACACGCTGCTGATGACCATCACCGCCACCATTGCCGGTGCGATCGGAATGATCGCCCAGTTCGGCATGTTTTTCGGCGGCAACCGCAACAATAATGGCCCGGGTGTCATCGGCCAGATCGCGCTGATGATCCTGGCGCCGCTCGCCGCCATGCTGGTGCAGATGGCGATCTCTCGCACGCGCGAATATGCCGCCGACGAGATGGGTGCGCGGATCTGCGGCCAGCCCATGTGGCTCGCCTCGGCACTGGCCAAGATCGAGAACGCCGCGCATCACATCCCGAACGAGGACGCCGAGCGTGCACCGGCGACCGCGCATATGTTCATCATCAATCCGCTGTCGGGCCGCGCCATGGACAATCTGTTCACGACCCACCCGGCCACGCAAAATCGTATCGCAGCGCTGCAGCAGCTCGCGCAGCAGATGGGCGCGCAAGGCGGCTATGTGCAGCAGCGCCCGGCTGCTCCAGCCGCGACCGGCCCATGGAATGGCGGCAGCGCGCCGCGTCGTGGCCCTTGGGGCTAACGACGCGCAGGACGATCGTATAAGTCATTGCGCAGCCATGTTTGGTTCAACGGAAACCGGGCATGGCTGCGCGGCGTTCGGCCACCTCCGAGTTTCCTTGTCTCCGCACCGTGAATGATGATCGTGTCCATCCGTGCAACGGAGGCGCATCATTCATGTTGGGACGATATCTGACGCTCGGCTTCTTCTGCCTGCTCGGCGCCGGCAGCGCATTGGCCGAAGCGACCATTCCGAACAAAGACATCCCCGGTGCACGCGACAATGCGCTGCTCAAGCGCTACGACGGCTCGTTCATCGTCAGCTATGAACGTCTCGCATTCACCGATCTGAGCATCCCGCTGTCGAAACTGGAAAAGGCCGGCGATAGCGAACGCGATCGCATGAACAATCAGGTCTTCAAGCCGAAGCAGGCGCTGGAGGTCGAAGGCGCGCGCACGCGCATCGTCTATCTGTTGCCGGCCAATCGTTCACCGCTCGAAGTGCTGCGCAACTATCAGGACGTCGTGAAGTCTGCCGGCGGCGACGTCCTGTTCACCTGCAAGGGCGAGGATTGCGGCGGCGAATCGACCCGCTCCAGTTCAGGCGGCGGCGGCGACATGAGCCTGATGATGCATTTTGTCACCGAAGCGCAGATCAAGGATGCCGATTTCTCCAACGGCAAATGCGCGCTGACATCGGGCATCGACGATCAGCGGTTCTTCGCCGCCAAAATTCCACAGCCCGGCGGCGATGCCTATGTCACCGTGCATACGTTTCAGATGAAGGACGATCTCTACTGCAAGGCATTCAACGAGCGCACCATTGCCCTGGTGCATATCGTCGAGCCCAAGCCGCGCGAGCAGAAAATGGTCGTCGTCAAAGCGGATGACATGGCCAAGACCATCGGCTCGACCGGGCGGGTGGCGCTGTACGGGATCTTCTTCGATACCGGAAAGGCCGATCTCAAGCCGGAATCCGCGCCGACCCTGCAGGAGATCGCGGGATTGCTGTCATCCGACCCGAAGCTCGCGGTGCTCATCGTTGGCCACACCGACAATCAGGGCGCCTACGACTACAATTTGGATCTCTCCCGCCGTCGCGCGGAATCGGTGGTGGCTGCGCTGACGGCCAGCTACCGCGCCGATGGCAAACGCCTGCGCGCCGCCGGCGTCGGGATGCTGGCGCCGGCGGCGTCGAATGATGCGGATGATGGACGTGCAAAGAACCGGCGTGTGGAGGTCGTGAAGCTGAACTGAGAGACGATCGCTGTTGCTTAGGGTGGGCAAAGCGCAGCGTGCCCACCTTTACCAGCCGTGATTTGATGGTGGGCACGCTTCGCTTTGCCCACCCTACATTCTCTGAGCTACTTCGCCGTCATCCTGTTCCACGCATCCAGCCCGGCAATCTTGTAGGCTTCCGCCAGCGTCGGATAGTTGAACGTGTTCTGGATGAAGTAGTCGATCGTGCCCTTCAGGTTCAGCACGGCCTGGCCGATATGGATCAGCTCTGTCGCGCCTTCGCCGAGGATGTGCACGCCGAGCAGCCGTTTGGTGCGCGTGGAGAAGATCATCTTCATCATGCCGCTGTTCAGCCCCATGATGTGGCCGCGCGAGGTTTCGCGGAAGCGCGCGATGCCGATCTCGTAGGGGATGCCCTTCTCGCGGACTTCCTCTTCGGTGAGGCCGGTCGTCGAGATTTCCGGCACCGAATAGATGCCGTAGGGGAAGAATTCCGGCGGCGCATGCGCGTCGATGCCCAGCGCATGGCAGGCGGCGACACGGCCCTGTTCCATGGATGTGGAGGCCAGCGATGGAAAGCCGATCACGTCACCGGCGGCATAGATATGCGGCACGGTGGTCTGCATCGTGACCGGATCGACCTTGATGCGGCCGCGATAGTCAACCTCGATTCCGGCGGTATCGAGTTTCAGCGCATCAGTGGCGCCGACGCGGCCTGCAGCAAACAGCAGCATGTCGGAGGTGACGTGGCGGCCATCGGAGAGATCGGTGACGATATGCCCGCTGTCAGCGATCCTGATGGCATCCACCTTCGATCCCAACCGCAGCGCGACATTGCGATCGCGCAGCTCGTGCATGAACTCGCCGATCAGCTCCTTGTCGATGAAATCGAGGAAGCTGTTGCGCGGCTCGATCAGCGTCACGGCCACGTCAAGCGCGCTGAAGATGGTCGCATATTCGACGCCGATCACGCCGGCGCCGATCACCGCGAGGCTGCGCGGCAGTTTCGAGAGTTCGACCACCTCGTCACTGTCGAGGACGGTGTTGCCATCGAACGGCACATAGTCCGGGCGGAACGGACGCGTGCCGCAGGCGATGAGGATTTTTTCACCGGTGACGCGTTTGACGTCGCCGCGCTCCGACACGATCTCGATGTCATGCGGGCCGGTGAAGCGTGCTTCGCCATTCGCGGTGCGGACGCCGTTGCGGCTGAACTGATGCTCCAGCACTTCGACTTCGTGATTGAGCGTCTTGTGCAGTCGCGCGATCAGGTCGTGCGCGCCGATATCCTGCTTGACGCGATAGCCGAGCCCATAGAAACCGCGCTCGCGCCAGCCGGACAGGTTGAGGACGGTCTCGCGCAACGTTTTCGAAGGGATCGTTCCCGTATGCACGGAGACGCCGCCGACCCGTCGTCCCTTCTCCACCACCAGCACCGACTTGCCGAGCTTGGCGCATTGAATGGCGGCACGCCGGCCCGACGGACCGGAGCCGATGACGATCATGTCGTAGTCATGCATGAAAAGGTCTCGATGGCAGGAGGAGCTGGCAGCGTGTTGCCATGCAGCAATCAGGCCAGATCCGTATCGCGGTTTTGCGACAGTCTTTTGAGTCTTCACCGCCGCCATGTGGGTAATGACGTCGCGATCACGGATTTGCGACAGGCTCCCGGTGTAACAACTGACGGCCGGACGCCGTACCGAAGAGCGATAGGAGCGTTTCCGCGGGCATGGTGCCGGGCGGGGCGACCATCTGGAGGTACGACCATGAAGAAGATCATTCTCGCCGCCATCTGTGCCACCGCGCTCGGTGCCGCGCCCGCCGCCTTTGCCCAGACCACCAGTCAGGATTCAAGCAAGATGGGCTCCGGCATGCAGAAGAGCGACGGCATGTCCAAAGATGGCATGGCGAAAGACGGGATGAAGAAGGACACCATGTCCAAAGACGGCATGCAAAAAGACAATATGAAGAAAGACAACATGATGAAGAAGAACTAGGCCCGTTTCATCATTTGCTTCGGTCCCGCCCGGTTCCCGCCGCGCGGGGCTTCTTCTAATACCTTTCTTGCAAAGTTTTTTCCCGAAGTCGCGTTTGTTTGATGGGCTTTCGGGTTCCCATCCGTTATTATTTTGCAGTGCAGCAACCATATGATGTCGGTGCTGTTGTCAAAGCGCGCCGACCTTCAGGAGCTGCCGTGTCCCTCGCCGATAACATCGAATTCTTCCGCCACCTCCCCAAAATGGCGGGTGGCCTGAACGGCATGGGCCGCACCGAGCTTCCCGTTGGCGACAGTCCGCTGGAGGAAGTGACCGACTTCGGCAGCAATCCCGGCAATCTCAAAATGTTCGCCTATGCGCCGGAGCAGCTTGCGCCGAAGCCGGCACTGGTCGTCGTGCTGCATGGCTGCACGCAGACGGCTGCCGGTTATGACCTCGGCTCGGGCTGGTCGAAGCTGGCGCAGCGCTATGGTTTCGTGCTCGTGATGCCCGAGCAGACACGTGCGAATAACAGCAACACATGCTTCAACTGGTTCGCCGCCGAAGATATCAGCCGCGATAGCGGCGAAGCATTATCGATCCGACAGATGGTCGAGCATGCGGCCATCGCTCATGGTGTCGATGCCAAACGCATCTATGTCACCGGCCTGTCCGCTGGTGGCGCAATGGCGTCTGTGATGCTCGCCACCTATCCCGACGTGTTTGCCGCCGGCGCAATCATTGCCGGCCTGCCTTACGGCATTGCGCAATCGACGCAGGAGGCGCTGGCCGGCATGTATCGCGCGCCGACGCGCAGCATGCAGGAGCTCGGCGATCTCGTCCGCAAGGCGTCGCCGCATCAGGGGCCGTGGCCGCGCGTCTCGGTCTGGCATGGCGCAGCCGATCGCACCGTCAATCCCGCCAATGCCGGCGAGATCGTCAAGCAGTGGCTGGGCCTTCATGGCCTCCCGGACGCGCCGATGTCCGCAGGCGATGTCGATGGCTATCCGCGCGAGGTGTGGTGGAACGGGACTGGCGAGACCGTGGTGGAGTCCTACACCATCACCGGCATGGTCCATGGCACGCCGCTGGCCATCGAAGGTCAGGAAGACGCCTATGGTGCCGCCACCAAATTCATGCTCGATGCCGGCATCGCCTCGTCCTGGCACATCGCGCAGTTTTTCGGCCTGACGAAGCAGGCGCCGATCCGTACCGCAGCGAGCGAAGAGTCGCGTAGCCGACCATCGCGCCCGCAGCAACAGCGCGCGGAACAGGATCGCCGCAGCAAAAGGCGCAACCCGCCCGGTCGACGCGCGTCGGACGTCTCCGGCGTCGTCACCCGCGCGCTCTCTGCGATCGGCCTGATCAAGTAATTCTCTATCCTTTGCGGGTATCGATGGCGCTGTGCGACAGACGGCGTTCAGCCTGAACTGCTCCCTGTCGCTGCGCGCCTGAAGTCCGCATATTGCGATTTGCGCAGCTGGCCTGCGCCCGCTAAATTCCTGCATGAATTCAGACGGATCGATTGTTCCGCATATGGCGGCAGAGCGTACAGAGAATCAGGTCGATTTCCTCGCCGGTGGTGGCGACATGGGCGCGCTGATGCGCGCTTACGACTGGCGTTCCTCGCCGCTCGGCCCGCCATCCGGCTGGCCTCAGGGCCTGCGCACGGCGATCCGCATCCTGCTCAACAGCTATCACCCGATATTCATCTGGTGGGGGCCTGAGCTCATCCAGTTCTACAATGACGCCTATCGCGCGACGCTGGACGACCAGCAGCATCCGCGTGCGCTCGGCGAGCAAGGTCGCGCGTTCTGGCATGAGATCTGGCATATCATCGGCCCGCAGGTCGATCAGGTGATGTCCGGTGGCGGCCCCACCTGGCATGAGGATCAGTTGATCCCCGTCACTCGCAACGGCGAGCTGACCTACGGCTATTGGACCTATGGTTACAGCCCGCTTGATGGCGATGACGGCATCGGCGGCGTGATGGTGATCTGCCGTGATGTCACGAAGGACCATCAGGCCAATATCGCGCTGCGCGAACGCGAGGCCGAACTGGCGCGCGTGCAGGAGATCGGCAGTATCGGCGGTCTCGAAGTCGATCTGCGAACGGGTTTCCGCAACCGCCGCTCGCCGGAATATCTGCGCATCCATGGCCTGCCGCCGGATGCCGTCAACGAGTCGCATCAGGATTGGGTGGCGCGCGTCCATCCCGAAGATCGCGAAGCGACCGAGCAGAAATTCATCGAGGCCGTCAAAAGCGGCGTGCAAGAATATAGCGTGCAGTATCGCATCATTCGCCCAAGCGATGGCGCGCTGCGCTGGATCTCCGTCAAGTCGATCATCGAGCGCGATGAGAGTGGAAAGCCGCTCCGCCTGGTCGGCGCGCATACCGATGTCACCGAAGAGGTGCAGTCTCGCGAGGCTTTGCAGCGCAGTGAGGAACAGGCCAAGCAGCTTGCGCTCAAACTTGCCGAACTCAATGCCACGCTGGCGGAGCGCGTGCGTGAAAAGACCCGCGAGCGCGATCGCATCTGGAGCGTGTCGCGCGACCTCCTGATGGTGGCCGACTATAGCGGGGCCTGGCGCACGGTGAACCCGGCCTGGACGCAGGTGCTCGGCTGGAGCGAGACCGATCTGCTCGATCGTACCTCGCGCTGGCTCGAACATCCCGACGACCAGGCCAAGACGATCGCCGAGATCGAGAAGCTCGCTCTGGGTTATCAGACGATCCGGTTCGAGAACCGGCTGCGCCACAAGGACGGGTCCTACCGCTGGCTATCCTGGACCGCGACGCCCGATAATGAGCTGATCTATTGCGTGGCGCGTGACGTCACCGAGGAGAAGGCCGCCGCCGAGCGCCTGAAAGCCGCGGAAGAAGCGCTGCGTCAGTCGCAGAAGATGGAAGCGGTCGGCCAGCTCACGGGCGGCATTGCACACGATTTCAACAATCTGCTGACCGGCATCGTCGGTTCGCTCGACCTGATGCAAACGCGCCTCGGCCAGGGCCGCACCGAGAGCCTTCCGCGTTACATCGATGCGGCGATGACCTCGGCCAATCGCGCGGCGTCGCTCACGCACCGGCTGCTGGCTTTCGCGCGACGACAGCCGCTGGTGCCGAAGGCGGTCGATGCCAATGCGCTGGTGATGTCGCTCGAGGACCTTTTGCGGCGAACCATCGGCGAGCGGCTCGAGTTGCATATCGCGGCCGCGCCGGACCTGTGGTCCACGCTGTGCGATCCCAACCAGCTCGAAAGTGCGCTGCTCAATCTCGCCATCAATGCGCGCGACGCCATGCCGGATGGCGGCAGGCTGTCGATCGTCACCCGCAACATCCATGTCGGAACCATCACGGCGGATACGCCGGCACTGACGCCCGGCGACTATATCTGCATCGCAGTGGCGGATACCGGCACCGGCATGACGGCGGATGTACTGGCGCGCGCCTTCGATCCGTTCTTCACGACCAAGCCGATCGGGCAGGGCACCGGCCTCGGCCTGTCGATGATCTACGGCTTCGCGCGACAGTCGAATGGCCATGTCAGCATCGACAGCCATGTCGGCCTCGGCACCAGTGTGAAGCTCTATCTTCCACGCCACGAAGGCGCCGCGTCGGAAGATGTCGCCGGCACGCAGCGTGACGAGCACAAGTCGGCGGGCGAAACGGTGCTTGTCGTCGAAGACGAGCCTGTGGTGCGGGCAGTCGTCGTCGAACTGTTGCAGGACGAAGGCTACCACGTGCTCGAAGCGATCGACGGCACATCCGGCCTGGCCGTGTTGCAAGGGAACGCCAAGATCGATCTGCTAGTCACCGATGTCGGCCTGCCCGGCATGAATGGTCGCCAGCTTGCAGATCAGGCGCGAGAGACGCGGCCTGATCTGAAGATTCTCTTCATCACCGGCTATGCCGAAAGCGTCGCGATGGCGGAAGGCTTTCTGCTGCCGGGCATGGAGATGATCACCAAGCCGTTCGATCTCGATATCCTGTCCCGGCGCATCCGCGCGATGATTAGCGTCTAGCGACGGGGTTCCTGTTCCCCGCAAAAATTTCGTCGCTGCAACGCGCCGATCTGCGTTTCCATGCCCGGAACCATTGCCCGGCGGCGCACTTGTATCGCCGCAATATGTGCAACCGAAAATTGGAGATCATCATGATCCGCCGTCTTCTTGGAACTGCTGCCGTCGTTGCCGTGATGGCGATGCCTGCCATCGCTCAGGCCCAGGGCGTTCCCGGTGGCATCGAGCGCGGTGCGCGCGAAGGTGAACGGGCTGCCGGCCCGGTGGGCGCCATTGTTGGCGGCACCATCGGTGGCGTTGTCGGCGGCGTGGCCGGCGTGCTTGGCGTCGATGACCGCCCGCGCTTCCGTAGCTATGTCGTTGAACAGCGTCGTCCGTCCTACACCTATGAGCGCGAAGTGCGCGTCGGTGCAGTGCTGCCCGATAGCGGCGTGACCTATTACGAGGTGCCGGCCGAATATCGTGCCGCGCGCGACTATCGCTACACAGTGGTGAATGGCCGTACCGTTCTGGTTGAGCCGGGAACGCATCGCATCGTCGAAGTGATCGACTAAGTCGTCGATCGGACTCTTCTGATCGGAGCCACGTATCTCCCAAACTGCAGGTCGCCCCTCCCCGGGCGGCCTGCCTTGTTGAGAGCGGTCTGCGCTGTTGAAAGGATGTGACAGTCGCGACATTTGCGCGAGCTGCCACAACTTATGCAACTTTTCGTCATATTTGGCGTTACGAAGGAATGATGACGAAACCTGATACTTGGTATGTTGCCTTTGGTCCTGATCGGGCGATCAGGTCCGACACCCGCGCGACCGGACCTGCGCGAACCACGAAGACCTTCAAATCTGAAATCGATGCGAAAGTGTTCGCCCGCGAGATCCTCGCCAAGGGCTGGACTGCGACCGCAGGCACGCTGAATCCCTATCAGCCCAAGCGCACCGTCGCGGCCTCGCAGATCGAGGAATGGATCGATCTCGATCGCGCGAGCTGAGGCTATGCCGCGCCCGTGAGGAACGGGTTCGTCATCCGCTCCTGCCCGATGCTGGAGCCCGGACCGTGGCCGCAAATGAAGCCGACATCGTCACCCAGCGGAATGAGCTTGGTCATGATCGAATTGATCAGGGTCTCGTGGCTGCCGCCGGGGAAGTCGGTGCGGCCGATCGAGCCCGCGAACAGAACGTCGCCCACATGCGCGAATTTCATCGCGCGGCTGTAATAGACGACGCTGCCGGGTGAGTGGCCGGGGCAGTGCAGGATATCGAAGCTGAGGCCGCCGACGCTGACGGTGTCGCCTTCCTCGAGCCAGCGGTCGGGCAGGAAATTGCGCGTGCCGGTCATGCCGTATTTGGCACCGCTATCCTCCACATGATCGAGCAGGAATTGATCCGCCTTGTGCGGGCCGATGATCTCGACCTTCAGCGCATCGCGCAATTCGGCAGCGCCGCCGACATGGTCGATATGGCCGTGGGTGAGCCAGATCGCCTCGACCTTCACATTGGCCTTGGCGATCGCCTCCTGGATCAGCGGAACGTCGCCGCCGGGATCGATCACCACGGCCTGTCGCGTGGTTTCGTCCCACAGCAACATGCAGTTCTGCTGAAACAGCGTGACGGGAATGATGGTGCCGCCCGCCTGGGCCTGAGGTGCGTTCTCTGTCATCGCGCCACAATGCCGATTTTTGCGGGAGAGGGAAGGGGAGGCGCAAGCAAATTCGAGCGGGCAGCACCCCTCACCCGCGCGCAAGAGCGCGCGACCTCTCCCCGGTGCGGAGAGGTGAACGGAGCTCTGTCTGTACCTCTCCCCACCGGGGAGAGGTCGGATCGCAATTGCGATCCGGGTGAGGGGGCTTTGCTCCGACGTCGAACTACTTCTTCAACTGCACCTTCAACGTCGCCTCGACCTCGCGATCGAAGGACGATGCCTTCGCCGGGGCCTTGTCGCGTTGGGCGGCCACATAGACGTCGCGCTTGGCGACGAGGGCGGTGAGTTTCTCGTTCAGGCTCTTGCGCGTTGCCAGCTGCTTGTTGAGTTCGTCGCTGCGGTCCTTCATCGACAGCTTGCGCAGAGAGTCCGGGAGTTCGTCATCCTTGACGCTGTCGAGCTTCTTTCCGCCCGACGCCACATCGCTGACGAGGTCGCCGCCACCCGTCACCGCTTCCGACGACAGCTTTGCGCGCTTGTTGATGTAGCTCGCCATGTCCGATGCGGATGCCGGTGCGGCGGCCGCGACTTCGGACAGTTGCCGCGTCTTGTTTTCCGTGTGCTTCTGCAGCGCGCGCGGGCCATACGGAATCACCGTCTTGTTGATCTCGTTCTGCAGGATGATGATCTCCTCGTCGTAGGGCGTCTCGATGATGACCACCTGTCCGCCGTCTTGCGGGATCGCGATGAAGCGGCCGTCGCCGCGCTGGGCGATGTCGCGCCACGCGCGCTCGGTGTCGCGCGCCGCACCGGCGAGCACGGCATTGACGATGATGTCTTTCTGCTTGGCGACCTTCAGCGTCGTTTCGTATTTGGTGTCCTGCGCATAATCCATGTGCGGCGGCGCGTCGCCGACCAGGAAGACGATGCGGCGCGTGTCGTTGTTGGTCGTCCATTTCAGCTTGTTGACGGCGACATCGAGCGCCTCATTGACGCTTTCCGGCCAGTCGCCGCCACCTTTCGCGCGGACCTGCAGCAGGTTGGCGTAGAGATCCTGGATGTCGGTGGTGAGATCGTAGGTCTTGGTCACGTAGTCGTCGCCGATATCGCGATAGGCGACGAGGCCCATGCGGATGTCGGCATCGGGATTCTGGTCGAGGATCGAGGTCGCGATCGACCAGATCTTGCGCTTAGCGCCTTCGATCAGCCCGGCCATGGAACCGGTGGTGTCGAGCACGAAAGCGACCTCCACGGTGGGCCTGGCATAGGCCGAGGACGCCAGCGCGGCGTGGGACAGAGTGACGGCGGCGGCGATCAGGAAAACGCGGCCGATGCGGGCTAAACTCATGGAAAATCTCCGATTATCTCGTTTCATCGCGCTGATTTGGGGACTGCGAAGGTGCTCGGGACGCTGCGCCGCCGCGCGCGACGGCAGTGGTCGACACCTGCGGGCCGCGATGGGCGCTCCCGCCGAAATCGGCTAAGTTTGTCGCTATGGAATCGCATGCCGTTCACGCCCCCACGCTGATTTTTGATCGCCGTCAGTCCGAGACGGCGCTGGCGATTGCGCGTGGCACCATCCGCCTGCTCCGTTCGCTCGGGTTCTCATGCGTGGCCGAACTGCCGCTGCCGTCGGGGCGGCGGGCGGATCTGGTGGCGATGAATGAGAAAGGCGAGATCTGGATCGTCGAGATCAAGTCATCGGTGGAGGATTTGCGTGCCGACCAGAAATGGCCGGACTACCGCGCCCATTGCGACCGGCTCTTCTTCGCCTTCACGCAGGATCTGCCCTGCGAGATTTTTCCGGGCGAGACAGGCCTGATCGTGGCCGATGCCTATGGGGCGCATGTGCAATGCGAGGCGCCCGAGCACAGATTGCCGGCGGCCACGCGCAAGGCGATGATGCTGCGCTTCGCCATGACGGCAGCCCACAGACTGAACAGGCTGCACGACCCTCAAGGTCATGCAGCCCTGCCGAACGAGTTCTGATACTTCTCCGTCATTGCGAGGAGCGTAACGACGAAGCAATCCAGAGCCTCACGAAGAAAGAACTGGATTGCTTCGCCCAAACGAATTGCTGCGCAATTCGTCAGGGCTCGCAATGACGAAAATAAATTACCTCGGCGCGCGCTTGGCGAGGATGCGCTGTAACGTGCGGCGATGCATGTTGAGGCGGCGCGCGGTTTCCGAGACGTTGCGATTGCACATCTCATAGATGCGCTGGATATGCTCCCAGCGCACGCGGTCGGCCGACATCGGATTGTTCGGGAGCTCCGACTTCTCATTGTCGATCGCCAGCAGCGCGGCGACGACGTCGTCCGCATCGGCAGGCTTCGAGAGATAATCGACGGCGCCCATCTTCACGGCGGTCACGGCGGTGGCGATGTTGCCATAGCCGGTGAGCACGATGGCGCGCGCGTCGGGGCGCTGCTGCTTGAGTGCCGACACGACGTCGAGGCCATTGCCGTCGCCGAGGCGAAGATCGACCACCGCAAAAGCCGGCGCCGACTTGCCGATCTGGGCGAGACCATCAGAGACGGTATCGCAGGACGTCACCGTGAAGCCACGCGTTTCCATTGCCCGTGAGAGCCGTTCCAGAAACGGCTTGTCGTCCTCAACGATCAGGAGCGAGCGGTCGGTCTGTTCGGTCACTTCGGCAAGTGCATTCACGGTCTGAAATCCTCCATCTGCAATAACCCCTAGCATATGGCGTCACGAAGTTCATCTGCCAAGGTTGTGATCCCGGCAATGGCTTGCTCACGAAGTTAAAGAGTGCAGGCTTTTCCCCGGTAAAACGGGTGGTTAATCGCTGGAACAATGCTACATCTGCGCGGCGTGTTGTCGCAGAGCAGCATGAGACGAAGAATATCAGCGAAAGAAGATCCGGAATGGACGCGACGCCGAATGCAGCGAATGACGAAACCTCGATCCGCTACGAGGGCTGGCGCATCGTCGGTGTTTGTTTCCTGCTCGCGACATTCGGCTGGGCGCTCGGTTTCTACGGCCAGAGTGTCTATCTCGCGGAACTGCAGCGCGTTCATGGCTGGCCGGCCTCAACCATCGCCACCGCCACCACGTTCTTCTATCTCGTCGGCGCGCTGCTGGTTGCCTTTGTCAGCGAGGCGATGCGTGCGCTCGGCCCGCGCAACTGCCTGCTGGCCGGTGTCGGTATTCTCGCTGTTGCGACGGTCCTGCTCGGACAGATCACGTCGCCCTGGCAGCTCTATGCGGTGAATGTGCTGCTCGCCTTCGGCTGGGCCGGCACCAGTCTCGGCGCCATCACCAATACGCTCGGCCTGTGGTTCGACAAGAAGCGCGGCATGGCGATCAGCCTCGCGCTCAATGGCGCGAGTTTCGGCGGGATTGTCGGCGTGCCGCTATTGGTGACGGCGAGCAACGCGTTCGGCTTTTGCGGCGCGACGATTGCCGCCGCGATCGCGATGCTGTTGCTGCTGGCGCCGGTGATCTTGCTCTTTGTCGGTCATCCCCCGCATCGGGCGGCATCGGTCGCGCCCGGCAGCGCCGCAGCGAATGCGCCGCCATCGACACGCATTCGGGCGCAGGCGATGCGTGATCTCGCCTTTCTCACTTTGACCATTGCGTTCGCGTTGGGACTGTTCGCGCAGGTCGGCTTCGTCGTTCACCTGATCTCGTTTCTCGATCCGGTGATCGGTCGCGAACGTGCGGCGGCGGCGATGTCATTGATGACCCTGATGGCGGTGGTCGGTCGCGTGCTGTTTTCGACGGTGATCGATCGCCTCAACCAGCGCCTCGCGTCGGCATTCTCGTTTCTCAGCCAGGGCATCGCGCTCGCTATCGTAATCAACTTCCACAATGACGCGCTCATCTTCTTTGCCTGCGCGCTGTTCGGGTTTTCGGTGGGCAATCTGATCACGCTGCCGGCGCTGATCGTGCAACGCGAATTCGATCCACGATCGTTCGGCGTCCTGGTCAGCCTCATCACGGCGGTCACGCAGGTGACTTACGCTTTCGGGCCGGGCATCGTCGGCTGGCTCAGGGATATTTCGGGCAGCTACAGTGTCCCGTTCTATACCTGCATGGCGTTGCAGGTGATTGCGGCGGTCATGATCATGGTGCGAAGCCGCAGTGTGTAGCCCGGATGGAGCGAAGCGTAATCCGGGAATCAGAGCTTCCTCATGTCGCCGGTCCCCGGATTGCGCTGCGCTCCATCCGGGCTACGGAACGGCGTTTTACTCATCTCTCGCCTTCAACAAATCCTCGACGTCCAGCCGTTTGGTGAACATCGCGATCTCGCCTTTGGCGTCGCGTGGCCAATCCGCCTCCGCACGGTCCCAATAGAGTTCGACGCCATTCTGGTCGGGGTCGCGCAGATAGAGCGCTTCGCTCACGCCATGATCGCTGGCGCCATCGAGTGGGATGCCTGCGGCGAGAACGCGATGCAGCGCATCGGCGAGCGCCGCGCGGGTGGGATAAAGAATGGCGGTGTGAAAGAGCCCGGTGGTGCCGGGCGCGGGCGGCTGGCCGCCTTTGCTCTCCCAGGTGTTGAGCCCGATATGGTGATGATAGTCGTCGGCAGCGATGAACACCGCCTGATCGCCATAGCGCTGCTTCACCTGAAAGCCGAGCACATCGCGATAGAAGCCGAGCGCGCGTTCGAGATCGGCGACTTTCAAATGCACATGCCCGATCCGCGTGCCGGCGGGGATCGGTGGGTTGGGATCGGACATGGTGAGGCTCCTGAGGTGTATAATGCGATCAGGATGATTTAGGCGCAAGAATGTAGGATGGGTAGAGCACCTTCGCGAAACCCATCGTTTCTAGGATTGGTGTGATGGGTTTCGCTGCGCTCTACCCATCCTACGACACCGAAAGCTCCGATACCTGCCCATCCGGCAGGCCGAATTCGTAAGTGTTCAGCGTCATCGACACCATGGTGTAATAGCCGCACAGGCCGATAATCTCGGCCAGTGCTTTGGCGCCCAGCACCTCATTGGCTTCATCATAAAGCGGTTTCGACAGCTCTTGCGCTTCGTGCAGGGATTTTGCGACATCGTAGATCACCCGCTCGCGCGTTTCACCGAAGATCGGCGTGCGGCGGTTCTTGATGTCCTCGATGATGGCGGGATCGAGGCCGGCATTCAGCGCGAACCGCTTGTGCGCATACCATTCGAAATGCGCCGTCCAGTGCCTTGCGGTGACGAGGATCGCGAGTTCGGCATGCGCATCCGAGAGTGAGGTATCGTAGCGCAGGAAGGCGCCGAGCCGCGCGGCATGCCGCGCCATTTCCGGGCTGGCGAGCCAAGCCATCATCGGCTCCGGCGGCTTGCCGCGCTTGCTGGCAATGGATTCGTCATAGATCGCCTTCTGGTCGGCGGTCATTTCGCCAGGCGAAAGAAGCTTCAGGCGCATCGCGTTCCTCATCTCGTTTATTCGTTGTCGGGCAAAACTAACGAGTCATCGCACTCCGCGACAAGCCATTGAATTCCGCGACCTGCCGGGTAAGCTCCGCGCCAACAACAATGCGGGCGCCTCACGCTTGCACACGAACAACAGGAAACACCCGATGTCGGATCTCGACCAATTCCGCCGCGATACCCGCGCATGGCTGGACAGCAATTGTCCGCCGGAGATGCGTAAGCCGGTCACTGCCGACGAGGATGTGTTCTGGGGCGGTCGCAACACGAAATTTTCATCCGAGCCGCAGCGCCTCTGGTTCGAGCGCATGCGCGACAAGGGCTGGACCGTGCCGGACTGGCCGAAGCAATATGGCGGCGGCGGTCTCGATGGCGCAGAAGCCAAGGTCCTGCGCGAGGAAATGTCGGCCATCGGTGCGCGACCGCCGTTGTCGAGCTTCGGCATCTGGATGCTCGGGCCGGCGCTGCTGAAATATGGCAACGAGGAGCAGAAGCAGGAACATCTGCCGAAGATCGCCGCAGGCCTGATCCGCTGGTGCCAGGGCTATTCCGAGCCCAATGCCGGCTCCGACCTCGCGTCGCTGCAGACGCGCGCCGAGAGCGATGGCGACGACTACATCATCAATGGTCAGAAGATCTGGACCTCCTATGCCAACTACGCCGACTGGATCTTCTGCCTGGTGCGGACGGACGGTACGGCTAAGAAGCATGACGGCATCAGCTTCATTCTGTTCGACATGACATCGCCCGGCGTGTCGACCAAGCCGATCCTGTTGATCTCCGGTAAATCACCGTTCTGCGAAACCTTTTTCGACAATGTGCGCGTGCCGAAAATACGTGTGGTCGGCACGGTCAATCGCGGCTGGGACGTTGCGAAATATCTGCTGCAGCATGAGCGCGCCATGATCTCGGGCATGGGTGAGCGTGGCGCGGGCCGCCCGCTCGGTCAGGTCGCCGCCGATTCCATTGGCGTGGATGCTGAGGGGCAGCTGGACGACGCCATGTTGCGCGGGCAGATCGCGACGTTCGAGGTGGATGAAGCTGCGCTGTCCTGTGCGGCCGAGCGCGCCGTCGATCTCGCCAAAGCCGGACAAGGCCATCCGGCGTTTTCATCGGCGATGAAATATTACGGCACCGAGCTGAACAAGCGCCGCCATGAAATCCTGATGTCGGCCGGCGGCATCGACGCGCTGGAATGGGAAAGCCCGCGTTCGCATGAAGGCGCCAAGCCGCGCGCGTGGCTGCGGACGAAAGCCAATTCCATCGAGGGCGGCACCAGCGAAGTGATGCTGGGGATTGTCGCCAAGCGCATTCTCGATTTGCCGGGGGCGTAAGGCCCTTCTCCGTCATGCCCGGCGAATGCCGGGTATCCACGCCTTAGCCGCAAGCGAAGACGTGGATGGCCGGGACAAGCCCGGCCATGACGAGCTTACTTTCAGTTGTCATCGCGAATTCAGAGAACCCCCATGCCTCTCATCCTCAACGAAGAACAGACCATGCTCCGCGACAGCGCGCGAGGCTTCATCGGCGACAAGGCGCCGATCGCTCATTTCCGGCAGCTCCGCGACAGCAAGGATGCTATCGGCTTCTCGAAAGAACATTGGAAAACCTTTGCCGAGATGGGCTTTGCCGGCCTGCTGGTGCCGGAAGCCTATGGCGGCAGCGGGCTCGGCGCGGTCGAGGCCGGCGTCATCATGGAAGAGATCGGCCGCACGCTGATGCCATCGCCGTTCTTCGCCACGGCTGTGCTGGCCGTCACCGCATTACGCGGCGGCAGCGAGGCACAGCAGGCCGCGTATTTGCCGAAGATTGCCGAGGGCGCCCTGCTCGCGGCACTGGCCGTGGATGAGGGGACGAAACATCGCCCGTCAAACATTGCAATGAAGGCCGAGCGCTCCGGCAACGGCTTCAAATTGTCAGGCGACAAGGCTTTCGTGGTGGATGGCCACATGGCCGATCTGCTGATCGTCGCTGCCCGCAGCGGTGGCAGTGCTGGGGAACGCGAGGGGCTCACGCTGTTCGCCATCGATCCCAAGGCGAAAGGCATCGCCATTGAGCGCACGGTCATGGTCGATGCGCATAATGCGGCGCGGATCGTGTTCGACAATGTGGCCGTCGATGCTGACAGCGTGATCGGCGATGTCGATCAGGGCGGGGCGCTGCTCGACCGCGTGTTGAATATTGGCCGTGGCGCCGTTGCGGCCGAGATGGTGGGTCTGTCGGACGAGGTGTTCGGCCGCACGGTCACCTATCTCAAGGAGCGCAAGCAGTTCGGCAAGCTGATCGGCGAATTCCAGGCGCTGCAGCACCGCGCGGCGCATCTCTATACGGAGATCGAAGTGACCCGCGCCGCTGCGATGAAGGCGCTGCAATTGCTCGATGCCGATGCGCCGACGGCGGCAGCAGCCGTGGCCGTGGCCAAGGCCAAGGCCGGCACCACGGCGACGCTGGCGGTGCAGGAAGGTGTGCAGATGCATGGCGGCATGGGCATGACCGACCAGTTCGATGTCGGCCTGTTCATGAAACGCGCGCGCGTGTGCCAGGAATTGCTGGGGGATAGCAATTTTCATGCGGATCAATTGGCGCGGATGAAGAAGTATTGAACTTTAACCTCTCCCCGTCCCGCGCGAAGCGAAGCTTCGCTAGGCGGGGAGAGGTCGGCGCGCCTTCGCGCCGGGTGAGGGGCTTGGCACGCGTGTTCGTCATGCGTGCACTATCGGATCTCTCCGATAGTCTTCGCTTCGATAACTATAAGACCGGCACCGCCCTTGTGCCATGCCCCTCACCCGCCCGTCTTCGCTACGCTTCGCCGGGCGACCTCTCCCCGCGCAAAATGTTCAGCCCGGAGACATAGCTGACACCTGTTCGGAGACATGACTGACACTTTTGCGGCGGGTCAAGTCGATGGTTGCGACCTGCCTGCTGCCAAAGAAAACGCCGTATTGGCCATCGATACCGCTCGGGCGGATGGCCAAATGTTCGCCGCGGAAAGCGCGTGGCACGCGCCATGGCTGCCCCTTGAAGCTGATCGAGGCGCCGCGCTGGGTCGATACGCTGCGGACGATGTCGCCCGGGGCGTAGACAATGTCTGCGAGCCGCTCAGGCATCGATCGCAGCGATGGCCGGTAGCGGCTGGCCGGCACGGCCATGCCCAAGGCCTCATGCGGGCGCTCCAGATTGTAGACGCTGCGCCATGTATCGAAGGCCCGCTGCAATTCGGTGAAGCCGTTGAAGCGACGCACGGCCAGCACTTCGGCCTTCAGCGCGCGATGGAAGCGCTCGTTCTTGCCGCGGCTCTGCGGATGCAGCGGCCGCGCATAGATCACCTCGACGCCGAGCTTGAGCAGCCAGACCCGCAAGCCGGTCCAGCGCGATTGCGAACTGTCGCCCCAGGGCGGGCCGTTATCGACGAACAATGCGTCGGGCAGTCCGTAGCGACGGAAGGTCTGCGTCAGCTGCTCCTGCACGGTCATGCGCTGCTGGTTACTGCAGGCGGCAAGACGCAGGGCATAGCGCGAGTGATCGTCGATCATGGTGAGCGGGTGGCACGGCGTGCCGTCGGCCAGCGGGATATGGCCCTTGAAATCCATCTGCCACAGCGCATTCGGGGTGTCCTTCTCGAAGCGCGTGAACGGCTGCCCCGGACCGTTCGGCGGCACGATGATGCGGCCATGGCGCTGCAGGATCGCATGTACAGTGGAAGCCGCCGGCGGCACGAGGCCGTCGCGGCTCAGGCAATGGACAATCTTGCGTGCGCCCCAGGCCGGATGGGCATCGCGAATGGCGAGCACCTGCCCCTCGATCGCTGCCGCACTGCGCCGCGGGCTGGCATGTGGCCGGCGCGAGCGATCGGCAAGCTCCGCATCGCCGCCGACATGCCGCGCCAACCATTTGTAGCCGACGTCGGGACTGATGCCGAACCGCCGACACAACTCCCGCCGGTTCGCACCGTCCTGCAGCGCCAGCCGCACGAACTCCAACCTCTGATCCATTACCGACACCTCGCACCACGGCATGGAAGCCTCCCAAAAAGGAACTTCCACCCAATATGGATGTGTCAGCTATGTCTCCGAACACCTGTCAGTGATCTGTCCGGGCTGAACACAAAATGCGGGGAGAGGTTAAGGGGAGTGCGCGGAGAGGTTGGAGTTTACCTGATCGGCGGCGCGTATTGAATTCCGCCGTTGCTCCAGGTCTGGTTCAGCCCGCGCGGGATCTTCAGCTGCGAGCCGTCGCCCACATTGCGCTCATACACTTCGCCGTAATTGCCGACATGGCGGATGATGCGGGCGGCCCAGTCCTTCGACAGGCCGAGATCCTCGCCATAGGCGCCTTCGGTGCCGACCAGCCGCATCACATCCGGCTTCTTCGACTTCAGCGCCTCGTCGATGTTCTTCGAGGTGATGCCGAGCTCTTCGGCATTGACCATCGCATACAGCGTCCACTTCACGATCATCATCCAGTCGTCGTCGCGCTGGCGCACGACAGGCGCCAGAGGCTCCTTCGAGATAACGTCGGGAAGGATCACGTGGTCATCCGGCTTGGTCAGCGTCAGGCGCAGGGCGTAGAGCTGCGAGGCGTCGGCGGTGAAGGTGTCGCACTGGCCGGAATTATAGGCCTTGAGGACATCATCCAGCTTGGGGAATTTCACTTCGGTATATTTGATATTGTTGGCGCGGAAGTAATCCGACGCGTTGAGCACCGTCGTGGTGCCGTCCTGCACGCAGACCTTGCTGTCATTCAGCTCCAGCGCGGAATCGATGTTGCGCGACTTCGGAATCATGAAGCTCTGGCCGTCATAATAGGAGACGGCCGGGAAATAGAGCGCCAGATTGCTTTCGCGCGACATGCTCCAGGTGGTGTTGCGTGCGAGGATGTCGATCTTGCGGCTCTGCAGCTCCTTGAAGCGTTCATTGGCGTCGAGGCCGACGAATTTGACCTTCTTCGGATCGTCGAAGATGGCGGCGGCGACAGCGCGGCAGAAGTCGACGTCGAAGCCGCTCCAGTTGCCCTGCGCATCCGGTGCCGAGAAGCCCGGCAGGCTCTGATTGACGCCGCACAGCACGGCGTCGCGCTTGATGGTGCGCTTCAGCGTCTTGGTATCGTAGCGTTCATAGGTGATCGCGGCGGCGGCCACGGCGGTTGCGACCGCGAGGCCGATGGCCAGCCCGGTCACGAAAGTGCGCTTCATCGCCATGAGAATTCAGCCCCCTGATCAAATTGGCATGTGGTGATGCGAAGAATAACGGTGGCGAATGCCACCTCAGATTTCGGGCTTCTGCCGGATCACGACCTTGGTGCCAACGGGCACGCGTTCATAGAGATCGCTGACATCCGCGTTGACGAGACGGAAGCAGCCGGATGACACGGCGGTGCCGATGGTGTCAGGCCGATTGGTGCCGTGGATGCGATAGACCGTGGTGCCGAGATAGAGCGCGCGGGCGCCCATGGGATTGCCGGGGCCGCCGGCCATGAAGCGCGGCAGATAAGGCTGGCGCTGGATCATTTCCGCGGGCGGAGTCCAGTCCGGCCATTCCGCCTTGCGGGTGATTTTCACCAGACCCTGCCACTGAAAACCGTCACGGCCGACGCCGATGCCGTAGCGCATCGCGCGGCCATTGCCCTGCACGAGATAGAGATAGCGCTCATTGGTGGAGATGATGATCGTGCCCGGCGGCTCGGTGGTGCGATAGAGCACCGCCTGCTTCTGGAATTCCGGCGGCAGCTGGATGGAGTCGTCGGCGATCAGGCCGGGCTCGTCACCCACATCAGGGCGCAGCAATTGCGCGCTGCTTTGCGTGATCGACAATGCGAGGCCAGCTGCGGCGATGAGAGTGAGCCCGAGCAGGCGGCGAAGGTCGATCATTTCGGCATCTCCCGATTTGATGGTTCGGTATGCTGTGCATAGCATCGCGGCATCAGCGCGAAAACAACGAATTCGCCGGCATGGTCGTTCGCGGCGATGACGATTTGATTAAATCCGCGGTTTATTGGGCTTTGCGGTGGGCAAAGAAAAAAGCCCGGAACAGGAGGCATCCTGTCCGGGCTGGAGGGTTGGAGGTCGAGGGAGGAAACGAATTACGCAGCGATGCTGTCGATGCCGGCGGTCTTGAGCAGATCGGCGAGCTGCTTGCGGGCATAGAACATGCGGGTTTTCACGGTGGAGGCGGGAATGCCGACGATCCCGGCGACTTCGTCCACCGACTTCTCGTGATAGTAGACGAGGTTGACGATCTCGCGATGCGCCGGCGACAGCTTGGCGACGCAGGCGCGCAGGATTTCACTGGTGCGGCTGCGATCGAGCGAGGCTTCCGGCGTGTCGGCGCTGTCGGCGACTTCCATCACCTCGTCCTGATCGATGTCTTCATACTTGCGCTGGCGCAGGGCGGTCAGCGCCTTGAAGCGCGCGATCGACAACAACCAGGTGGAAACCTGCGAGCGTCCTTCGAACTGGCTGGCGGTGCGCCACACATCGAGGAACACTTGGCTGACCAGATCTTCCGACGCGCTGACATCGCGCAGCATGCGGAGCACGAAGCGATAGACCCGCACATTGTGCCGGGCATACAGCGTGTGCATCGCACTGCGATCGCCCTCGGCAATCTTTTCCAGCAGCATCTCATCCGACGTGGCACGGGCAGTGATGATGCCCTGGCGGCCTGCGGCATTGATGGCGATGACATTCTGCATGACTGGCTCCCGTAGAGACGCTGTGATGAGCGTTTCGTTGGGATCAGTTGTTAAGGACCGCCGGTTTCAGGGCGTTGGCTTGAAAAGCGGAAAATGGTTTCGTGGTAGGGGAGTTTTGTTTCGTCGCAGCCGGGGCGACGAAACATTCGGGCATGAAAATTGAGCGTTTTGAATAAGATAGCATTCCGGGAGACGGATTAAGCTTTCTCGCCTGCGGGAGAGAACAAATAACCGCCACCGCGAATTGTACGGATCACGGCGGGTTTTGTCGGATCCGGCTCGATTTTCCGGCGAATGCGCATGATGCGGAGATCGACGGCACGGTCGAATGCCTCGGCGTCGCGGGCATTGGCGAGTTCGAGCAGCCGCTCGCGCGAGAGGACGCGCTTGGGATTGGCGGCAAACACTTTCAGCAGGCCGAATTCCGACGCCGTGAGCGGGTGTTCGTTGCCTTCGTCGTCGCGCAGCGCCTGGGCTTCCAGATCAAGCCATTTGGTGCCGAAACGCACGAGATGATCCTTGGCGTTCTTCGCCGGAGCCGCCTCCGCGGTCGCCTTGGTCGCTGTGCTGCGACGAAGTACCGAGCGGATGCGCGCCATCAGTTCGCGCAATTCGCACGGCTTGGCGATGTAGTCGTCAGCGCCGAGTTCGAGGCCGACCACGCGATCGATCGGGCTGGCCGTCGCGGTCAGCATGATCACCGGCACATTGGTGCGGCTCTTGAGGTCGCGGATGATCGACAGGCCGTCTTCCTCAGGCATGTTGAGATCGAGCACCACGAGATCGGGCACCTTGGTTTCGATCTCGCTGCGCAGGCTCTTGCCACCGTCGCAGAGCGTCACGGCGAAGCCGTGCATCTTCAGATAATCGCCGACCATCTCGCGGGCGGGCGCCTCGTCATCGACGACGATGATGTGCGGGTTCTGGTTCATGACTGGGCCTCGCTCGCCGCGGGCAGAAGGATGGTGAAGGTCGCGCCCTGGCCTGGGCCGGGGCTATCGGCAGTGACGTTGCCGCCATGCATGTCGACGATGCGCTTGACGATGGAAAGGCCGAGGCCGGTGGAGCTTTCACCGCCGGTGGGCTTGGCGGACAGCCGCTGGAAGCGGCCGAACAACCGGTCGAGGTCTTCCGGCGACAGACCGGCGCCTTCATCGCTGATGCTGATGGTGACGTGATTGGCGTCGCCGCCGACCAGCACGTCGATCCTGCCGCCGATCGGGCTGTATTTGATGGCGTTGCTGATCAGGTTGTCGATCGCCTCGCGCATGCGGTCGGCATCGCACATCACGAGGTCGCGGTGGCCGGGCGTCGAGACCGAGATCGCCTGCTGCTTGTTCACCGCCGACGGCTTGTTGGCCTCGGCAACGTCATTGACCAGCGCGGACAGGTCCACCGGCTCGCGACGGATGGTGATGTCAAAGGCATCGGCCATGGCGTCGGAGATCAAGTGATCGACCATCGACGTCAACCGCTTGGTGGCATCGCGGATGTGGTTGACCTGCGCCTCGACGGTTTCCTTGGACGAGTCCGCGGAAATCAGTTCGGTGAGCATTTCAGTCCGGCCAAGAATGACGCCGAGCGGATTCTTCAGGTCATGGGCGACGGTGCCGAGAATTTCGTTCTTGAAGCCATTGGCGCGCTGCAGCCGCAGCCACTGCGCCGACAGCCGGCGATTGGCCTGCATCAGCGCGCGGGTGCGCTGCGAGACGCGGTCTTCCAGCTGCGCATTGGCTTCGTTGAGCTGCTGGTAGAGAATGACATTGTCGAAGGCGATGGAGAGGCGGCTGCCGAAGATCTCCACCAATGCTCGATCAGTTTCGGATAGCTGTCGCTCGGCCTGCAGCAGCACCACGACCTCGCGCCCGCTGCCGGTGCGGATATAGAGAACGGTCCTGTGGTCGTCGAAGTCGTGCTTGCGGCGGCGGAAAGCTTCTTCCACCATCTGCCGCAGGTCGGGATCGAGGGATTGCGGGGTCGGGCAGCCGATGAAGCGACTGTAGCAGCCGGAGCCGGCCAGCACCGCAAAGTCGTCCACCACGCCGCCGCCATCGCGCAGCACCAGAATGCCCGCACAGTCGACATTGAGCAGCGATGCGATCTGCGTCAGCACGCCTTCCGCCAGCCGCTGCATCGAGCGGAAATCATACAGCGTGGAGGCGGCGTCCAGGATGATTTCGAGGCCGCGCCGGGTCTGCACCATGCGTTCGAGCTGCTGATAGCTGCGTAGGGCGGCGGTCAGCGAGGTGAACAACTTGTCGGCGGTGAGTTCGGTCTTCGCCTTGTAGTCGTTGATGTCGTAGTCGACGATGACGCGCCGTTCCGGTGCCTGACCGGGCTGACCGGTGCGCAGGATGATGCGGACGGTCTCGTTGTGGAGTTCGTTGCGGATATATTCGACGAGCTGGAGGCCGGCATCGTCGGTTTCCATGATCACGTCGAGCAGCACCGCGGCGATGTCCGGATTGTCGCGCAGCAGCTGGCGGCCGTCGGCGGCTGAATAGGCCGACAGAATCTCGAGCGATTGCCCGTTCAGCGAATAGTCGCTGAGCGCAAAGCGCGTTCCTTCATGGACGGCCTGATCATCGTCGATGACGGCAATTTTCCATTTCCGGACATGGGATTCGTCCCGCGTCTCGCCTTCGTCTTCAATCAGGTAGAGGACATCGTCCTGGTCGGCCATTGCGTCGTCCCGTCAATTGAACCGGAGGCGCCGGTGGCGGCCCGCGGCATGATAATGCGAAATGTCGTGCCCTGTCCCAGCCGGGATTCCAGCATCATCCGGCCCCCGAGCTGCTGGGTCACCAGATTGTAGACAATGTGTAGTCCGAGACCGGTGCCGCCCTCGTTGCGGCGCGTTGTGAAAAATGGGTCGAAGGCCTGTCTCTGCACATCGGGGCTCATGCCGACGCCATTGTCTGAGAAGCTGATCTCGATGTCGTCGGCACCGCGAGGCTTGGCCGAGATGGAAATGGCGCCCGGCTGGCCGTCGGGGAAAGCGTGGTTGGCGGCGTTCAGGAACAGATTGGTGAGGATCTGGCCATAGGAGCCCGGGAAACCATCGATGATCAAGCCGTCGGGAACGTCGATATTCAGGGTGATCGGCGCTTTCTTCAGCACCGGCCGCAGGCTGGCGATGATCTGGTCGGTGGCCTCGGAGAGGCTGAACTGGCGACGTTCGGCATGCGAACGATCGACCGCCACCTGCTTGAAGGACTGGATGAGTTCGGCCGCGCGATGCAGGTTACCCACTAGCTGCTGGGCGGCGTCCTGCGACGTCTTGACGAAATCCTCGAGCTGCGACCGGCGCAGTGGCGAGCCGGAGCGGAGTTCGGCTTCGAACATTTCGCTGCGGCGGGCGAAGCTCGATGCCACCGTCAGGCTGATGCCGATCGGGTTGTTGACCTCGTGGGCGACGCCGGCGACCAAGCCGCCCAGTGCCGCCAGACGTTCGGCGTCGATCAAATTCTGCTGGGCGGCATTCAACTCAAGCAAAGCGGATTCCGCCTTCTCCTTGGCGGCTCGCAATTCGTATTCGGCCTCACGTTTGGCGACGGCATTCTCCCGGAACACTTCCACGGCCCGCGCCATGGCGCCGATCTCGTCGGTGGCCGCCGTACCCTGGACCTTGCGGTCGAAATCGCCGGAGGTGATGGCGCGCATCGACGACATGATCTGTTGCAGCGGCAGGCGGATGCTGAGCGCGATGATGATGCCGGCGGTGATGATGATGCCGAGGAACGCGCCGGCGATCACCATCACATTGCGCGAGATGGCCGTCAGCGTGCGGTCGAATGTCGTCTGCGCCTTCTGCTCGCGCTGTCGCATCAGGATGGAGAGATTGTCGATGGCGGCGATCGTATCGGCCTGGCTGGCATCGATGGCGTTGCGCAGCAGGTCGGTGCGGCTGGAGAGCTGCTCGGAGAGTTTGGCCAGGCCGTCTCGGAGCGCGCCCGCGCGGCCCTTCAGGCGCTGCAAGGCGATCCGTTGCAGGTCATTGTCCGACAGGTCGGTCATGACCGGGATGGTGCGCTCGATCGTCTCGGTGTTGCGGCGGGCTTCCTCGGCGGAGGCCGATGCCAGCGAGAGATAATAGGCATTCGCGGCCACCAGCATGGCGGTGAAGGCCTCGCGCGATTTGCCGAGCGCCGGCCAGATCAGGGCGTCGCGCTGTCCGGTGGCGCCTTCGATGATCGAATACAGCCCGGCCATGTCCTTGGCCGGTCCCAACACCTGGTCCTCATAGGTCTTGGCGATGGTCGTCTGCAGGGTGCGCAATTCGCCGAAGCCCGAGAGGAAGCGTTCGGTGACACGCTCCAGCTCGGCCACCGAGCCCGAAATCATCGGGTCGGTGGAGGCGCGGGTGTTCAGCGTGCCCAACACGGCTTCGCGCAGCAACAGGATTTCGGCGAAGAGTTCGGGGCTCGGCTGGTTGATGTAGCGGTGGATCAGGTTCTGCAGCCGGCCGGTCTCGCTTTCGAGCAGAGCGAGCACCTGATCGGACTGTCGGACCTGACGGACATCTTCCCAGGCCGACGACAGCACCCGGGATCCGCTCCAGATCAGGCCGGCCAGCACGAGCACCACTGCGGAATTCAGCGCGGCAATCGACAGAATGCGCCAGCGGATGGGAATCGCGCGCACAAGCCCGACGATGCCGGTTCGGCCCTTAGCCGCCAGCCCGTCCTGACCCTCGGAAACTCCACTATGCTGGCTCGTCACCACGAGTGTGTCATTCGACCTCGGGAAAGGTTCAATTGCGCAGTCGGCCGCCCCACCGGCCATGATCAATCTATCAAAGGAACGGTGAACGGACCATCGGGCCGTTATCATTGAACCGGAAGCCGTCGGAATTTAACACAGTGCTGCGGGTTCACTATACAAATGCTGCCACGGCCGTGCTGCTGAGGCAGTCTGGCCCGGAATCTTAGCAAAAACGTCATCGACACGTATCGATTGGGACGCAGCCTGTCCGGCGACGGTCCCGATCCCGGTTTTCCAACGACATGTCGGTCATCGGCCGACAGCGCGCAAAGGCAGGATACAAGGATGCGAAAGCTGGCGCTCGGATGTCTTGCGCTCATCGCGGCGACCCTGCAGGGGGCCGCGGCCGCGCGTGCCGTTACCGAGATCCAGTGGTGGCATGCGATGTCAGGCCAGCTCGGGCGCCAGGTGGAAAAGCTGGCGGCGGATTTCAATGCGACGCAGACCGGCTTTCGCATCATTCCCGTCTACAAGGGCAATTACACCGAGACCGTGACCTCGGCGATCTTCGCGTTCCGCTCGCGCAGCCAGCCGGCCATCGTGCAGGTGAACGAGATCGCCACGGCAACGATGATGGCCGCCAAGGGCGCGACCTATCCTGTCTATGAATTGATGCGCGATCAGGCCGAAGCCTTCACGCCGTCGGCCTATCTGCCGGCCATCACCGGCTACTATACGGATACGGCGGGCAACATGCTGTCGTTCCCGTTCAATGCCTCGACGCCGATCCTGTACTACAACAAGGATCTATTCCGCGCCGCCGGCCTCAATCCCGATGAGCCGCCGAAGACCTGGCCCGAACTCGGCAATATGGCCAAGCGGCTGCGCGCAGCGGGAACGCCGTGCGGCTTCACCACGGCATGGCCGTCCTGGATCAATGTCGAGAACTTCTCGGCCTTTCACAATATCCCGGTGGCCACCCGGTCGAACGGTCTCGGCGGCCTCGACGCGGTGCTGACCTTTAACAATCCGGTCATGGTCCGTCATATCGAGCAGCTTGCCGAATGGCAGAAGACCAAGGTGTTCGACTATAGTGGCCGCGCTACATCGGCCGAGCCGCGCTTCCAGAAGAGCGAATGCGGCATCTTCCTGGGATCGTCGGGAACGCGCGCCGATATCATCGCCAATGCCAAGTTCGATGTCGGCTACGGGCTGCTGCCTTACTGGCCGGATGTCGCGGGCGCCCCGCAGAATTCCATGATCGGCGGCGCCACGCTATGGGTGCTACGCGATCGTCCGCGTGACGAATACAAGGGCGTCGCCAAGTTCTTCGCCTTCCTGTCGCAGCCGGATATCCAGTCTGCCTGGCATCAGAACACGGGCTATCTGCCGAGCACCCGTGCAGCCTATGAGCTGACGCGCGCGCAGGGCTTCTACCAGCGCAATCCCGGCACCGAGAAGTCGATCGAGCAGATCACGCTGAAGCCGCCGACGGAGAATTCCACCGGGATGCGGCTGGGATCATTCACGCTGATCCGCGATGCGATCGAGGACGAGCTCGAACAGGCTTTCGCGGGTAAGAAGCCCGCCCAGGCGGCGCTCGATACAGCGGCGGAGCGGGGCAACAAGCTGCTGCGCCAATTCGAACGCGCCAATCCCTTGCAGTAATAACGGATGTAGGGTGGGCACGCTCCGCTTTGCCCACCCTACGGCCTCCATGGTGCTGCGACGCTTACTGCAGGTTATAGGACAGCGGCAGCGAGTAGGATTGCGTGGCCATGGTCATCTCGGCCGGGAAGGCCGGGAATGGCGATGCGCGCCGCACCGTCGCCAGTGTCTCGGCATCGAGTGCCGGCTGTCCCGACGATCCGGACAGGCTCACGGATAGAACCTGACCCGAACGGCCCAGCGTGAAGGTCACGACGGTCGTCACCTTGCCGGAGCGGCCGGTACGCGCCGCGGCAGGATACTGTTTGAAGCGCTGCACATGCGCCTGCACCATCTGCCTGTAATTGGCTGCAGCCGCGCGTGATGCGCCGGCCATGGCCGCCGAATTGGACGGCGCGACTGTCTCGGCGCTCTGCGGCGCGGTGGTGCGCGGCGCGGGCTTGGTTTCCTTCGGCTTCTTCTTGACCTCGGCCTTGATGGGCTTCGGCTTCACCGGCGTGGGCTTGGCCGGCTCCGGTGTCACCGGGGCGGGCTCCGGTGGCGGCGGTGTCGGCGCGATCTTCTGCTCCGGCGGCGCGACGACCTCCGCTTTCTCCATCAGCGGCGTCGGCGGGATCATCTCCTCGACCTGCTGCTGCGCCTGCGGTTCGGGCGGCGGTGCGGACGGCGCTTCTTCCTGCACCATTTCAGGTCCGGGCGCGACGTCGCGTGGCGTCGCTTCCTGGGCGGACGACACCGGCGACAGGTCGAGCATGATCGGTGGCGCCGTGACGCCCGGCGGCGCATTCTGGCTGTACAGATACAGGCCGAGCGCGATCACGCCGGCATGCGCGGCCAAAATCGTGACGGCCGAGCCGGTCCAGCGCCAAACGGCGCGGTCGCCGGGATGATGCAGGGCAAAGGCATTCATGGCGGCGCGGAGCGTCCGTCGAGGCCGACCAGCGCGATCTTCAGATAGCCGGCATTGCGCAGCAGGTTCATCACTTCCATCAGGTCGCCATAGCTGACGGCCTTGTCGGCGCGCAAGAAGATGCGTTCGTCCTTGTTGTTCTTGGTGGCGGTTTCCAGCGCGCCGCCCAGCGTATCGCGCGGGATCACGTCCTCGCCGATGCCGAGGGTGAGATCGGGCTTCACGGTGATGAACACCGGCTTGTCCGGTCGCGGCTGCGGCTCCGCCGTCGAGGCTGGCAGATCGACGCCCATATCCACGGTGGCCAGCGGCGCCGCCACCATGAAGATGATCAGCAGCACCAGCATCACGTCGATGAACGGCGTGACATTGATCTCGTGATTGACTTCGAGATCGTCGCCGGCGCCGATACGTCCGCCCAGTCGTGAGCCCATCGGTTCGCTCTTACTCTGCCGCGCGCGCCAGCGGCATGCCGCGGCGGCTGTGGTCGCGGCTGATCAGCAGCATCACCTGCGCCGAGGCATCGCCTAGCAATGCGCGATAGCCGGTGATGCTGCGCACCAGTGCATTGTAGATCATCACCGCGGGAATGGCCGCGACGAGGCCGAGCGCGGTGGCGAGCAGCGCCTCGGCAATGCCGGGCGCCACCACGGCGAGGTTGGTGGTCTTGGTTTCGGAGATGCCGATAAAGGCATTCATGATGCCCCAGACCGTGCCGAACAGGCCGATGAAGGGTGAGGTCGAGCCGATGGTAGCGACGATGCCGGTGCCGCGCGCGATCTTGCGCGCCATCGCGCCTTCCACGCGCTCCAGCCGCAGCGCGATACGCTCCTTGAAGCCGTCGTCGAAAATGCCATGCGACAGTTCGGTCTCGCGCACGGCGGTGTGGATCAACTGCGCCACGGCATCGCGCGCATCGGCGCTTTCGCGCTCCACCTGGCGCAGCGTGGTGTCGCTTTCCAGCATGTCGAGGCGCTGTTTCGCCAGCCGCGTTTCGCGATTGAGCTCGATCGTCTTGGCGAGCCACACCGTCCAGGTCATCAGCGATGCGATGGCGAGGCCGATCATCACCGTCTTCACGACGATGTCGGCGCTCTGGAACATGCCCCAGGGCGACAGATTCGATGGCAGCAGGCCCTCGGCAGTGGCGGCGAAGGCGATGCCGGGCTGGGCGGTCAGCGCTGCAACGGCGATCGCGGCGCGGAGAAAGTAAGATCGGGAGCCATTCATCGAAGCTGCATTCCGTGGATCGTCAGGAGTGGCGGAAGGTGCCGGGACCATATCCCCGACATCGGCGATGTCGCCCTTCGGGCGGGCCATTGCGGTGCAAACTGGAAGGATTCCAAGGTCATGCCCGTTAAAATCGCAGAGTCGTGAACAGCCGCACGCCGAGCCCGGGCTGCAGCACCTCGGCCTTCTTGAACGAGATGTGGTTGCGAATGCGCTCGTCGAGCAGATTGTCGCCGACCACGCCGATGGTGAGATCGCGCAAGCCCCCATCGACCTTCGCGAATGTGTGCGTGTAGCTGACCTCGGCCTTGAGAAGGTTATAGCCCGCGGTCGAGGTCTCGTTGAGGGCGATATCGTCCTGCGTGAAAGCATGCAGCAGTCCGAGGCGCGCATACCAGGCGGCGCTGCGGAACCAGATGCCGCCGCCGAGCCGCATCGGCGCGATGCGCGGCACATTGCTGCCATCGGCGAACGTGGCGCGCACCACGTCGAACTGGCCGTCGAGGCCGAACATGCCGTCATGCATGGGCGCGACGTCGAGCTGCGCCATCAGTTCGGCGCCGCGGAAATTGGCATCGCGCTGGCCATAGGCGACCTGCAGCAACGGACCGGCCGCGCCGCAACTCGCGAACACGTCGGTGCAGAAATTGCCGGTGACCTGCTTGAAGATGAAGTCGAGATAGCGCGTGTAGTAGATATTCGCCTCGAAGCGCAGCTGGCCTGTGCTGCGCTTCAGCCCGAGTTCGAGCGACTCGGCGGTTTCGATCTTCAGGTCGGGATTGCCGATCACGAAGGTGCCGGAAGCGCCATCCGAGCCGCGCGAGAACAGTTCGGGGGCTGCTGGTGCGCGCTGGGTGCGGTTGGCGTTGAACGACAGTACCATGTCCCAAGGCAGCGACTTCAGAACGCCAAAGCTGAAGCTGGCCGGCGTGAAATTGCGGGTGGCGGCCGATTCCGTGAAGGTGTTCGGCGGCGGCAGGAAGTTGGCCGGGAAAATCGGCGCGAGGCCCGAGACCGTCAGTGTCTCGACGCGCGCGGCCGTCTGGATCTTCAGCGTGTCGGAGAGTTGCAGCTGCTCAAAGGCGAAGCCGGCAACCGAATCCGTATTGGTCGGCGCCAGCAGGCCGCCGAGCACGCCGAATGTGCCGAGCTTGCGGTTGCTGGCCTGAATGCCCCAGCTGCCGGTGAGAGCACCGAGTGGCGTCGAAACGGCAGCGTGATCGAGTTCGACGCGGCCTTCGATTTCCTTGTTGGTGATGGTGTTCTGCAAGCCATCGACGCCATTGCCGTCAAGGCCGTATTCGCCGTGCTTGTAGTCGCTGACGCCGACTGCGAAGCGGATCGCGGCGATCTGCTCATTCGGCGCGCGCCATTCGCCCTTGGTGGTCCATTTGGTCTGTTCGAGATCGATGCGCGTGCGCGCGGCGGATTCGGCGATGCCGGGGATATGATAGAGGCTGGTGATGTGCTGGATCGCGGTACCGATATAGCCGCCGTCGAAGATATAGGATCCGCCGATCGCCTGGCCTTCGGACTGCTGGCGCGTATTGGCCTGCACGCCGCCGCCGGGAATGCGATAGTCGCCGGCACGGCGGCCGAATGCATCGACATGGATGGCGACATTGTTGCCTGATGCATCGATGCTCGCAGCGCCGTCGATGCTGCCGTCCACGGTGGAGCCGCCGCTCTTCAGTTTGGCTGCAAAACCGTCCGGCACCAGATTCTCCGGAATGCGATTGTTGATGGCATTGACCACGCCGCCGATGGCCTGGTTGCCGTAGCGCAGCGTGCCCGGCCCGCGGATCACCTCGACCTTGTCGGCGGTGAGCGGATCGACCGGCACTTGATGGTCCTGGCTGAAGTCGGACGCATCCTGGCTGCCGACGCCGTTCTCCTGAATGCGGACGCGGTAGTCGTCGAGGCCGCGGATGTTCGGTCGGCTCGCCCCCGGCGCGAAAGTGGAGGCGGCTATGCCGGGCTGGGTCGCGAGCAGGTCGGCCAAAGACGACGATGCAGCGCGCTGCAGCGCTTCACCACTCAACTGGGTCGTGGTCTGGAATGCGTCGGTGTCCTTTTCGCGTTCGGCAGTGACCACGATCTCCGACAACGCTTCCTGCGCGCGCGCCATCTCCGCCCATGCGACGGGAATGCAAGCTGCCCCCGATAGTGCCGCGACCGACGCCCAATTCCCCAGCTTCACACTATTCCCCCGACAGTCTCATGCGAATGCTAATGCGAACTAGTCGCAATAGATGTCTATTGCGAATGACTGTCAAGAAGCGATGAGGCTGGCTACCCCGTGGGCGGGCCGTTGAGACCGCCTAATAAATAGGCGTTTAAGCATTTATGTATGCAATAAGCGGCGGGCAGGATGGCCCCGATGTCGAGAAAGCTGAGCGGTATCAGTCCTCTGGACTTCTCACGCCCGGTTCCGTCGGCTGGCACGAACCTTGCGATGCAGCATTCCAGTCAGGATTCCCTTGGGAGAGTTGAGAATGAAGCGTCGCGATTTTCTGAAGGCCGCCACCGGTGCCGCCGCTGGCACCATGGTGTCCGGCCCGGCCATCTGGTCCGCCGCAAAGGCGGATGCCCGGTCGGAGACCTTGCCGGTGGTGTCCGAGAGCGGCCCCAACAATCTCGACATCATGGGCGTCGGCACCAATGTGCCGAGCTATGAGGTTGCCTGGAATTGCTACGACCGCCTGATCACCCATGAGATGAAGGAAGGGCCGGGCGGCGTCACCTATTACGACAAGGACAAGTTCAAGGGCGAACTCGCCGAAGACATGAATATCGGCGACATGTCGGTGACGTTCAAACTGAAGAAGAACGCGAAATTCCAGGACGGCACGCCGGTGACGGCGAAGGACGTGAAGTGGTCGCTTGATCGGTCCGTCAGCGTCGGTGGCTTCCCGACCTTCCAGATGAGCGCGGGATCGCTTACCAAGCCGGAACAATTCGTGGTGGTCGATGACAACACCGTGCGCGTCGATTTCCTCACCAAGGACAAGCTGACGATCCCCGATCTGGCTGTCATCGTGCCGAGCATCATCAATTCGGAACTGGTGAAGAAGAATGCCACGGAAAAGGATCCGTGGGGTCTCGAATATACCAAGATGAACACGGTGGGCTCCGGCGCCTACAAGGTGACCAAGTGGACGGCCGGCACCGAAGTGATCATGGAGCGCAACGACGCCTGGGTCGGTGGTCCCCTGCCGAAGATCAAGCGCGTGATCTGGCGCATGGTGCCGCAGGCCGGCAACCGTCGTGCGCTGCTCGAGCGTGGCGATGCCGACATTTCGTATGAATTGCCGAACCAGGATTTCGCCGAGATGAAGCGGGCTGGCAAGCTCAACGTCACCTCGGTGCCGATCAGCAACGGCATCCAGTATCTCGGAATGAATGTCACCCAGCCGCCCTTCAACAATCCGAAGGTGCGCGAAGCCGTCGCGCTTGCGATCCCGTATCAGAAGATCATCGATGCCGTGATGTTCGGCTTGGCAAATCCGATGTTCGGTGCCGCGGCGAATGCGCCGACCGAGGCGAAGTGGCCGCACGCGACCAAGTACAATACCGATATGGCCAAGGCGAAGGCGCTGATGGCGGAAGCCGGAATGGCTGCCGGTTTCGACACCACGCTGTCATTCGACCTCGGCTTTGCCGGCGTCAATGAGCCGATGTGCATCCTGATCCAGGAAGCGCTTGCGCAGATCGGCATCCGCGCCACCATCAACAAGATCCCCGGCGCTAACTGGCGCACCGAGCTGAACAAGAAGGTGCTGCCGCTCTACGTCAACATCTTCTCGGGCTGGCTCGATTACCCCGAATACTTCTTCTACTGGTGCTACCGCTCCGGCAATTCGATCTTCAACACGATGAACTATTCATCGCCGGAGATGGACAAGCTGATCGCAGGCGCCCGTACGGCCGCAGCGAATGGGGACAATGCGGCCTATGACAAGGACGTGAAAGGCTTTGTCGATCTCGCTTTCACCGACATCCCACGCATCCCGATCTATCAGCCCTATCTGAACGTCGCGATGCAGAAGAACGTGTCCGGCTTCCAGTACTGGTTCCACCGCCGGCTCGACTATCGGGCCATGGTCAAGGCGTAAGCGTCGGGGGATCGCCATGCTCGCTCTTATCGGCAAGCGCCTGATGTTCGCCATCCCGAGTTTGATTGGGGTGGTGATCGTCACCTTTCTGCTGACTCGCGCGTTGCCGGGCGATCCCGCGGCATATTTTGCAGGGCCTGCGGCTGACAAGCAGGTCGTCGAGGACATCCGCAAGAAGCTCGGCCTCGACAAGCCGTTGATCGAGCAGTTCGTCCGCTACAGCGCTGATCTCGCGCGCGGAGATTTCGGCGACTCGCTCACCACCGGCCAGCCGGTGGCGACTGAACTCCGCAATCGCCTGCCGGCCTCGGCGGAGCTGACGCTGCTCGGCCTTCTCGTCTCGATCACGATCGCCATTCCGCTCGGCATTCTCGCGGCGACCAGGCCGGGATCATGGATCGATCACCTCTGCCGCGTGACCACGACGGCCGGTGTCTCGCTGCCCGTCTTCTTCACCGGGCTCGTGCTGGTCTATGTGTTCTATTTCAAGCTCGGCTGGGCGCCGGCACCGCTCGGGCGTCTCGATGTCTTTGCCAGTGCGCCGCCGACGGTGACCGGCTTCTATGTGATCGACAGCATCATCGCCCGCGACTGGGAGACTTTACGATCGGCGCTCAGCCAGTTGATCTTGCCGACGGCCACGCTTGCGATCTTCTCGCTGGCGCCCATCGCGCGCATGACCCGCGCCTCGATGCTGGCCGTTCTCGCCTCCGATTTCGTCCGCACCGCGCGTGCCTCCGGCCTGTCGCCGCGCGCGGTCATCGTCACTTACGCATTTCGTAACGCCATGCTGCCGGTCATCACGACGCTGTCGATGACCTTCTCCTTCCTGCTCGGTGCCAATGTGCTGGTGGAGAAGGTGTTCGCCTGGCCGGGTATCGGCTCCTACGCGGTGGAAGCGCTGATCGCGTCGGATTTCGCGCCGGTGCAGGGTTTCGTGCTGACCATGGCGATCATGTATGTGTTGATCAATCTGGTCATCGACATCCTTTACGGCATCATCGATCCGCGCGTGCGGCTGGAAGGCTGAGGTTTGACCATGAATGCGATCACGCCCATCGCCGTCGATACGTCGGCATCACCGCGCCGGACCTCAAGCCTTAAAGCGACGCTGCAGCACACCCGTTACATTCTCGGCGAGAACCGCGTCACGGCCTTCGCCTTCGGCCTGCTTGTCGTAATCGTGTTTGCGGCGGTGTTCGGCCCCTATATCGTTCCGCACGATCCCCTCGCCAGCAACACGATGCAGGCGCTGAAGCCGCCGTCGGCGGCCAACTGGTTCGGTACCGATCAACTCGGCCGCGACATCTTCAGCCGCGTGGTGGTGGCGACGCGGCTCGATCTCTTCATTGCCGTCGCGTCGGTGGCGCTTGTGTTCGCCATGGGCGGGCTGGCCGGCATTGCTGCCGGCTATTTCGGCGGCTGGACCGACCGTATCGTCGGCCGCATCGGCGATACGATCATGGCGTTTCCGCTCTTCGTGCTGGCCATGGGCATCGTCGCGGCCCTCGGCAACACCGTGCAGAACATCATCATCGCCACGGCGATCGTGAATTTTCCGCTCTATGCGCGTGTCGCCCGCGCTGAGGCCAATGTGCGCCGCGAGGCCGGCTTCGTGCAGGCCGCGCGACTGTCGGGCAATAGCGAGATGCGCATCCTGCTGGTGCATATCCTGCCCAACATCATGCCGATCACGATCGTCCAGATGTCGCTGACCATGGGCTACGCCATTCTCAATGCAGCCGGCCTGTCCTTCATCGGCCTCGGCGTGCGACCGCCCACGGCAGAATGGGGCATCATGGTCGCGGAAGGCGCGTCCTTCATGGTGTCCGGCGAATGGTGGATCGCACTGTTTCCCGGCCTCGCGCTGATGATCGCGGTGTTCTGCTTCAACCTGCTCGGCGACGGTCTGCGCGACATCGTCGATCCGCAGCGGCGGACGTGAGGAGATCGGCATGACCGCACAGCCATTGCTCGACGTCCGCGATCTCACCGTCGAATTCGCCACCCGCCGCGGCATCGTCAAGGCGGTGCAGCAGGTCGATATCTCCGTCGCCAAGGGCGAGACGCTCGGCATTGTCGGCGAGAGCGGTTCCGGCAAGTCGGTGACATCCTATGCGGTGATGCGCATCCTCGATCGCGCCGGCAGCATCGCCGAGGGTTCGGTGATGTTTTCCGGCGTCGATGTGAAAGCCGCGACCGAGACGCAGATGCGCGACCTGCGTGGTCGCGAAATCTCGATGATCTTCCAGAATCCGCGCGCGGCGCTCAATCCGATCCGCAAGGTCGGCCACCAGATCGAGGACGTGCTGCGTCAGCATGCCCAAGCGGGCAGCGCAGATCGCGCCGAGAAGGCCATCGAGGCGCTGGAGCAGGTCAAGATCGCGCGGCCGCGCGAGCGCTACCATGCCTATCCGTTCGAATTGTCCGGCGGCATGTGCCAGCGCGTCGTCATCGCCTTGGCGCTGGCCTGCAATCCGCAGCTCCTGATCGCTGATGAGCCGACCACGGGTCTCGATGTCACCACGCAGAAGGCGGTGATGGATCTCGTGACAGAACTGACCAGGAGCCGTGGCATGTCCACGATCCTGATCACCCATGACCTCGGTCTGGCCGCGGCCTATTGCGACCGCGTTGTGGTGATGGAGAAGGGGCGGGTGGTGGAGACGGCTTTGTCCGCCGACATCTTCGCCAATCCGCAGCATCCCTATACGAAGAAACTCATGCAGGCGACGCCGCGGCTTGGCGTGTCATTGCGGGATCTGTTGCCGGTGGAGGAGCGTGCGGCGATGGCTTCCTTCACCTCTCCCCTCCGGGGACAGGTCGATCCGGCGAAGCATAGCGAAGCCGGAGCGGGTGAGGGGGACTTCACGCCGACGGCACCCGCGGCTCCTCCTCACCCCGGCCCTCTCCCCGGAGGGGAGAGGGGGCAATCACCGCTGCTTGTGGTGGAAAACCTCATCAAGGAATATCCCCGCCAGGGTGCCACCGCGACACTGTCAAAATTGTTCGGCCGCAAGCCGGCGTTGGAGCCCGATGTGTTCCGCGCCGTGGATGGCATCAGCTTCAGCGTCGGCCGCGGCGAAAGTGTCGGCCTGGTCGGCGAATCCGGCTGCGGCAAGTCCACCACATCGATGATGGTAATGCGGCTGATCGACAAGACTTCCGGCCGCATCGCCTTCGACGGCGACGAGATCGGTGAAATCGCACCAAAATCCTTCGCGCGGCTGCCGTTGCGCAAGAGCATCCAGATGGTGTTCCAGGATCCGACCGACAGTCTCAATCCGCGCTTCACCGCCGCGCGTGCCATCGCCGATCCGCTTCTGCAGCTCGGCGATATCAAGGGCGCCGATGCGTTGCGGGCAAAATGCGAAGACCTCGCGCGGCAGGTCGGCTTGCCCCTGGAATTGCTCGATCGCTTTCCGCATCAGATGTCCGGTGGCCAGAAGGCGCGTGTCGGCATCGCCCGCGCCATCGCGCTGCAGCCGAAGTTGATCATTCTCGACGAGCCGACGGCGGCGCTGGACGTCTCCGTGCAGGCGGTCGTGCTCAATCTGCTGCAGGATCTCAAGCAGTCCATGCGCATGAGCTACCTGTTCGTGTCGCATGACCTGAATGTGGTGCGGCTGTTATGCGATCGTGTCATCGTGATGCGCGCGGGCCGCATCGTCGAGCAGGGTGCGACCGAGACGGTGATGAGCGCGCCGCAGGACGACTATACGAAGCAGCTTTTGACCGCGATCCCGCATCCGCCGCTGCCGGTGCATTGAGAGAGGACGGACCATGAGCGACAGTCTGGACGACTATATCGATGCTGTCGCGGCGGCGCTGTCGCTGCCCATCGATGCCGCATGGAAGCCCGCAGTAAAAATGAATCTCGAAGTATCGCTGCGCATGGCGCGTCTCGTCGATGAATTCCCGCTGCCCGATGAATCCGAAACGGCTGATATCTATGTCGCTTGATCACGTTTTCACGCCGAATGGCGCCTGGCGCCCGGCCTCGGATATCGCCAAGGCCGTCGCCGCGCAAAAAATCTCTGCGCTCGCGGTCGTCGAGGCGGCGCTGGGGAAAATCGAGCGTCACAATCCGATGCTCAACGCCTTCACCGATGTCACGGCGGATCGTGCCCGTGCCACGGCGCATGCGCTCGATGCAGTCATTGCCAAAGGGGAAAGCGTCGGCCCGCTCGCCGGTGTGCCCTTTGCGGTGAAGAACCTGCTCGACATCGAAGGCCTGCCGACACGGGCGGGATCGAAGATCAACCGCGATCGGCCGGCTGCGCTCCGCGATGCGACGCCGGTGGAGCGCATGGAGGCCGCCGGCGCGGTGCTGGTCGGCGGGCTCAATATGGGCGAATACGCCTATGACTTCACTGGCGAGAACAGCCATGACGGCGCCTCGCGCAATCCGCATGACATCACGCGCATGACCGGCGGCTCGTCCGGCGGTTCGGGCGGCGCGGTGGGTGGCAGTCTGGTGCCGCTGGCGCTCGGCTCCGATACCAATGGCTCGATCCGCGTGCCGTCCTCATTCTGCGGCATCTTCGGTCTCAAGCCCACTTATGGCCGGCTGTCGCGCGCGCGTTCGTTTCCATTCGTGGGGAGCCTCGACCATCTCGGCCCGTTCGCGCGGAATGTCGAAGATCTCGCGCTGTCCTATGACGCGATGCAGGGGCCGGATGCGGAGGATGCCGCCTGCAGCAACCGTCCGATAGAGCCCATATCGGCATTGATCGGACAGGATATTGGCAGTCTCCGCATTGCGACGGCCAGTGGCTACTTCCAGAAAAATCTGATGCCGGAGGCGCGGGAAGCCGTTGCCATCGTCACCAAGGCGCTCGGTGTCACACGACATGTCGAGCTGCCCGAAGTCGCCCGCGCGCGTGCGGCCGCCTATCTGATCTCGACCACCGAGGGCGCGTCGCTGCATCTCGATCGCCTGCGCCAGCGTGCTGCCGATTTCGATCCCGCGGTGCGCGACCGCCTGATCGCCGGCGCCATGGTGCCGGCGGCACTGGTCGATCGCGCGCAGAAATTCCGGCGCTGGTATCGCGCCCGTGTGCTGGAGATTTTCAAGGACGTGGACGTCATCATCGCCCCGGCCACGCCTTGCATTGCACCAAAAATCGGCCAGGCGACGTTCGAGCTCGACGGTGTCGAGCTGCCGGTCCGCGCCAATATCGGCATCCACACCCAGCCGATCTCCTTCATCGGCCTGCCCGTTGTTGCAGTGCCGGTGCCGCAGGATCCGATGCCCATCGGCGTGCAGGTCATCGCAGCACCCTGGCGTGAAGACATCGCGCTGCGTGTCGCCTATCATCTGCAGGAAGCGGGCGTCGTCGCCGCACCGCACGCAAAAGCGTTCAACTAATCAGGGACTGGAAATGGATATCGATCTGCCGGACGTCATCGCCGAAGTGAGCGCGGCTTTCGCGCGTTACGAGACGGCGCTGACGACCAATGACACCGCCGTGCTCGGCGAACTCTTCCGCAACGATTCGCGCACCATCCGCTACGGCATGGGCGAAAATCTCTACGGCTATGACGAGATTCAGGCTTTTCGTGGCGCGCGCTCGCCGGTCGGCCTGATGCGCCGCACCGATCGCACCGTGATCACCTCCTATGGCCGCGACACCGCGGTGGCCTCGACGCTTTTTTATCGCGACAATGCACCGGGCAAGGTCGGCCGACAGATGCAGACCTGGGTCCGCTTCCCCGAAGGCTGGCGAATCGTGGCGGCCTCTGTCAGCCTGATCGACGAACCGCAGGCAGCAAAAGCATAGGCCGCAATGAGCTTCGACGACATGTTGATGACGCCGGGCAAGCCGCGCCGTCTGCGCAGCACTGGCGCGGTGGATCGTGCGACAGGCAAGCTCACGCGCGCCGAGGAGCTGCGTCAGCAATTGTCCGACGATATCGTGCGCGGCGCGCTGCCACCCGGTGCGCCGCTGGACGAAACCGAACTGGCCCAGCGCTTCAACGTTTCGCGCACGCCGGTGCGCGAGGCGTTGCGTCAGCTCACCGCCAGCGGTCTCATCGAGTCCCGCCCGCATCGCGGCGCCGTCGTCGCGCAACCGTCTGCAGATCGTCTGGTCGGCATGTTCGAGGCGATGGCCGAACTCGAGGCGCTGTGTGCGGGCCTTGCCGCCGAACGCATGCCCGCGGTGCAGCGCCGTCAGCTTGAGGCGATTCATGAAGAGCTGCGCGTGCTCAGCTATGACGGCAATCCCGAGCGCTTTCATGAAGTAAACGAGCGCTTCCACAATGCGATCTACAAGGGATCGCAGAACGACTACATCGCCGAGATCACCCTGGCGACGCGTGCGCGCGTGCAGCCGTTCCGCCGCGCCCAGTTCCGCAATCTCGGCCGGCTCGCCAAGTCGCATGCCGAGCATGATCGCGTCGTCGTGGCCATCATGCGCGGCGATCGCAGCGGCGCCGCGGCTGCCATGCGCGATCACATCGTGCTGGTGCGCGACGAATACGAGCATTACGCCGTCTCGCTCTAGCGGCGCGACGCTTCGGCTAATCCCCTGTTTCCGCACGGGGATTTTCACCTGCGGAACTTTCGTGGTCCGCGCCGGTTAGGATTTGTGGGAATTCAAGGTGTGAGCCAGAGCAACCCGTGCCCGGAGGCATCGGGTGATTTTTGCTTTGGCATCAGTCGTGCGGTGGATCAAAGGAGCCCGGGTGTCGATGTGTCGAAGCAGGGCGACATGAGCAGTGCAAGCGCCGAGGCCACAGCGCCGGACGGGCTTTCGCTGCAGGGCGCGCGGGTCATCGAGACGGATATTCCGGCGCGTCTCGACAATCTGCACTGGAGCGGCTTCCACACCCGCGTCGTCATCGCGCTCGGCGTCACCTGGATTCTCGACGGGCTCGAAGTGACCTTGGCCGGCGCGCTCTCCGGCGCGCTGAAGGAGGACCCGGTCCTCAAATTTTCCAATCTCGATATCGGTCTCGCCAACAGCGCTTATCTCGCCGGCGCCGTGCTCGGCGCGCTCGGCTTCGGCTGGCTCACCGACCGGATCGGTCGCAAGAAACTGTTCTTCATCACGCTCGCGCTTTATCTCTCGGCGGCCGCCGCGACCGCGTTCTCGTGGAATCTCGCGAGCTACGCTTTGTTTCGTTTTCTCACGGGCGCCGGCATCGGCGGTGAATACACCGCGATCAATTCGACCATCCAGGAGCTGGTGCCGGCGCGCTATCGCGGCTGGACCGATCTGGTCATCAATGGCAGCTTCTGGCTCGGCGCGGCCATGGGCGCCGTCTGCGCCATCGTGTTGCTAGATCCCGCGGTGGTGTCGCAGTCCTATGGCTGGCGCATCGCTTACTTCACGGGGGCGGCGATCGGTCTCGTCGTGCTGTTCATGCGCATGTGGATTCCGGAAAGCCCGCGCTGGCTGATGATCCACGGCCAGCCCGAACGCGCCGAAAAGATCGTGGGAGACATCGAGGCCGCCGCGCATCAGCAGGCGAAGCCGTCGGAGATCGCATCGCTGCCAAAAATCAAGCTGACGCAGCGCGATCACACGCCCTTGGCCGAGGTCGCGAAGACGCTACTGGTGTCATATCGGCAGCGCTCGCTGGTCGGGCTGGTGCTGATGGCGGCGCAGGCGTTCTTCTATAACGCCATTTTCTTCACCTATGCGCTGGTGCTGACGGATTTCTTCAACATTCCGTCGAACCATGTCGGCTGGTATCTGCTGCCTTTCGCCGCCGGCAATTTCCTTGGCCCGCTGTTGCTCGGCCGGCTGTTCGATACGGTGGGCCGCCGCGTGATGATCGCCTTCACTTACGGCATGTCGGGCATCCTGCTCGCGATCTCCGGCTATCTGTTCTCCATCGATGTGCTGAGCGCACAGACCCAGACCATCGCCTGGATGGTGATCTTCTTCTTCGCCTCGCCGGCGGCGAGTGCGGCCTATCTCACGGTGAGCGAAACATTCCCCATCGAGGTGCGTGCGCTCGCCATCGCGCTGTTCTATGCCATCGGCACCGGGATCGGCGGCGTCGCCGGCCCTGCGCTGTTCGGCGTGCTGATCGATTCCGGCTCACGCCTCAGCGTGTTCGCCGGTTACCTCCTTGGTGCCGTGCTGATGATCGTCGCAGCGTTCGTCGGCTGGCGCTATGCCATCGCCGCGGAACGCAAGCCGCTTGAATCAGTTGCACGGCCACTGGCCGCGACGGAGTGACACCATGACATCACCGCAGAAAATCATCGAAATTGCCATGGACGATGCGCCGCCCGCGGCCTCTGCGATCTTCGATCATGTCGACATCGCGCTGCCGCGCCTCAGCGAATGCGCGCTGCTGCTGGATATCGACGGCACGCTGCTCGACATGGCGCCGACGCCGCGCGAGGTCTGGGTGCCGCCGGATCTCGCCACGAATATGGGCAAACTGCTGCAGCGAACCAATGGCGCCATGGCGCTGGTGTCCGGCCGCTCCGTCAACGATATCGATCTGATTTTCGCGCCGATGCAGTTTCCCGCCGTTGGTGGCCATGGCGCCGAGATGCGGCTTGCCCGCGAGGTGGAATCCGTCGCGTCGGGCGCGCCGCCGATGGACAAGCAATTGAAGCGGCGGCTGGCTGCGATCGCAAAGCTCTCACCCGGCATTCTGCTGGAGGACAAGGGCTATTCGCTGGCGCTGCATTATCGTCTCGCCCCGCATGCGGAAAAGGCGATCTATGATGCGGTGTCGGCCATCCGCGCCGATCTTCCGAATGCGCCGATCGAAGTCTTGCCTGGCAAGTTTGTCTGCGAAATCAAGCCGGCCGGCTTCACCAAGGCGACAGGCGTGATCGAACTGATGACGCATGAACCGTTCAAGGGGCGTCGTCCGATTTTTCTCGGCGATGATGTCACCGATGAAAGCGTCTTCGCCATCATGCCGGGCATGAATGGTCTTGCATTCTCCGTCGGCCGTCATGCGCAAGGTGTTGCTGGTCATTTCGCCGAACCGCGCGATGTGCGTGCGTGGCTCGGGCGATTGCTCATCGATGATGCCAAACTGAAATAGCTAACGCAGCGCGTAGGCGCGTCACTGTGTCTCCTGTCGAACATTCGGAACTTCACAAAAATGTCGAGTTCCACTTCTGCTTGCCCGAATTTGGTTTCAATCGGGTCGAATGATGACGAGGAACCATATTCATGAACGGACGTTTATAATCCGCAGCCAATCAGGAGGGAATCTTGTGAATCTCGTCGTCGTCTCAAACCGTGTCTCGCGCGCTTCGGCAAATGAACCGATGACGGGAGGTTTGGCGGCAGCATTGCTGCCCGTGGTTGAGAAGTCCGGCGCGATTTGGGTGGGTTCCTCGGGCCGCCTGCGCGAAGGCGCGCAGAAAGAGCCTTTCGCTGAAATTGAAGCGCTTGGCGCCGGCGCGCTGGCGATGCTGGATCTGCCGGCTGCGCATTACGAGGGCTATTACGAAGGCTTCGCGAATTCGGCGCTGTGGCCCGCGCTGCATTCCCGCACCGATCTGATCCGCACCACGCAGGACAATTATCAATCATATCGCGAGGTGAACTCGTTCTTCGCACGTGCGCTGCTCAAGTTCCGCAAGCCGGACACCGCCTTCTGGATTCAGGATTATCATTTCCTCGCGCTCGGCGCCGAGTTGCGTGCGCTTGGCGTGACGCATCCGATCGGCTTCTTCCTGCATACGCCATGGCCGACCCGCGATATTTTCGGCGGCGTGCCGCATCATCGCGAACTGGTCGAAGCCATGCTGGCTTACGACTTGATCGGTTTCCAGACCGATGGCGATCGCGATAACTTCCTGTCTTATGTGGAGGCCGATCTCGGCCTCGAAGTGTCGGGCGGCACGGTGCAGTCGCGTTATGGCGCTGCGCGCTGCGCCGTGTTCCCGATCGGCATCGATCCCGCGAAGTTCGCCGCCTTTGCCGCGAAGTCGTCGTCGCATCCGGATGTCTCGCGTTTGCGCCGCAGCCTCAATGGCGAGAAGCTCGCCATCGGTGTCGATCGCGTCGATTATTCGAAGGGCCTCGTCAATCGAATCGAGGCGTTCGATCGCATGTTAACGGCGCAGCCGCAGCTCAAGCGCTCGGTCTCGCTGCTGCAGATCGCAACGCTGTCGCGCGGCAATATCGAAGCTTATGGCGATCTGCAGAACCAGCTCGCCAAGCTGGTCAGCGACGTCAATGGCCGCCACGGCGAGGTGGACTGGACGCCAATCCGCTATCTCAACAAGGGATTCAGCCAGACCGTCCTTGCCGGCCTCTATCGCACCGCGCAGGTCGGTGTGGTGACTCCGTTGCATGACGGCATGAATCTGGTGGCCAAGGAATATGTCGCGGCCCAGAACCCGGTGGATCCCGGCGTGCTGGTGCTGTCTAAATTCGCCGGCGCCGCCAATGAGCTCGATACGGCGCTGCTGGTGAACCCGAACGATATCGACGGCATGGCCCGCACCATCGCGACCGCGCTCTCGATGCCGCTGCTGGAACGCCGCATGCGCTGGGAAGCCATGATGACCAAGCTGCGTGCCGGCACCATCCAGGAATGGTTCAGCGATTTCGTCGATGCGCTGGACCGCGCCCATGCGCTGAACGACACCGCCGCCAATGACGATGTGCCCGCTTCCGAACCTCCGGTGGTATGGCCGGTCCATTCGGTTGCATCCGGCGCCGCAACCAGGCTGCATTGACGCGGCTGCTGGGTAGGCGCGCTCTTCGGCGCCGGTGACTGGGTTCAAAGCGGCCGAATCGGGCGCTTTCCCCACCATCAGGTGGGCTGCGCCGATCCCGGAGCGGCCAAAATACCCTTTATTTTCCAATTCATTGCGAAAAATCGCCGATCTCTCGCGGCGCTCTCTTGCAAATCGGTCGTGAGCCCGTCATGAGAGGCGCACTGGGGAGGTGGCCGAGTGGTTGAAGGCGCACGCCTGGAACGCGTGTGTGCGGGAAACCGTACCGAGGGTTCGAATCCCTCTCTCTCCGCCAGTAGCCCCTTAAAGCCTTGAAATTCAAATTGTTTCTTTCGAAACAAGGCTTTCGCAATCGGTTCGGTGTACACGAAAGTGTCCACAACATGCGCCGACTGGCGAAGAAGAAGATGCTCTCACCCTGGGTACATCCTCGCAGTTCCATCTATTGGTTCCGTCGGCGCGTGCCAGCGAAATACCTTAAATTTGGAATGCCGACCGAGATCAGGTTCTCGTTGGAGACCAGGATCTGGGAAGAGGCGGTAGCTCTCTGTGCGGAGCACAATCTCCGCCTTGAGCGCGAGTGGAAGGCCGGCCTGGTCGGAGAGAAGCCGACACAGATGTCGTTCCGGCAGATCGCGGGGCTTGCAGGCGAGTTCTACCGGGAGACGATAGGAGCCCGCAGCGAGGAGCCGGGTAAGCCGCTGGACATCCAAGCCGAGCTCTCGGCCACCAAGCGCCGCCGGTTTCCGCCCCCCGGCATCCCGATGCACGACGGCCATCTCTACGGGAGCTTCAGCGAGGAGGCTCGCCGATTCCTGACGGAGAAGGGCATCATCCTGGTCGGAGATCGCCTCAAGTTGTTCCTGGAAGCGTATGTCGACGCCAAGAGCGTGGCCCTTGAGGAGCTTCTCGAAAACGCCAATGGTAAATACAAGAAGAATCCGGCAGCGGACGACTTTCCGGCTTACGATCGGCCGGCCGACCCGGCGCACCAGTTCGACGTGCTGTGGGACGACTACAAAGGCGACGTCGGGCGCGCCTTGGCAGCATCCACGGTGAAGCGATGGCTCCCGTGCATGGAATCCTTGATGTCCTTCGCCGGCACGCGCGACATGTCGCGGGTCACCGAGAAGCACATCCTGGGCTGGCGGGACAATTTGCTGGACAAGTCGATACCGCGGAAGAAGTTGATCACTCCCAAGACCGTAAGGTTCGCCTACATCGCCGCGGCGCAGAGCTTTTTCGGCTGGGCCAAGCGAAATTCGCGGCTGCCGTCCGATCCGGCCGCCGAGGTGCATGTCGAAGTCGTCAGCAAGAAAGCCATCAAGATGCGCGGCTTCAGGGACGACGAGGCCGCCACGATCCTGTCGGCGGCGCTGGCGCCGATGAGCGAGCAGATGACGGCGGAGAGCCGGGCGGCCCGCCGTTGGGTGCCTTGGCTGTGCGCCTACACGGGCGCGCGCGTCAATGAGATGACCCAGCTTCGCGCCATGGACGTCCACACGTACGATGGCATCTGGTGCGTCCACATCCGGCCGGAGGCGGGCACGGTGAAGACGCTGCGCGCCCGCAGCGTGCCGATCCACCCGCATCTGGTCGAGCAGGGCTTCCTCGAATTCGCGGCACAGAAGCAGGGCGAAACGCCGCTGTTTTACGCGATTGAGCGCCAGCGCAAGAAAGACCGTAAGAACCCGACCTACACGTCCGTCGGAAACAAGCTGGCAAGTTGGGTGCGGGAAGACCTCGAGATCACGGATCCGACGGTCGCCCCCAACCACGGCTGGCGTCACCGCTTCAAGACCGTGGCGCGCAAGGCGGGCTTGGACGCGGAAAAGCGCGACGCCATCCAGGGCCATGCGCCCCGCACCGAAGGCGAGAACTATGGCGAAATCCCGCCGGACGTGATGCTTCCGGAAATTCTGAAGCTGCCGCGTTACGAGGTCGAGCCGGGCGAACTGCGCGACGGACGGAGAAGGAAGGCTCGGTAAGGCGTGCGCTCGGCGGCTGGTGAGCGTGCGCACCTGGATCGGGTGTGGAATGTGAGACTACGAGCATAGCCGCCGCGAGTTCGCTTCGCCTCCGTCCGCCCGCTTCGTCAGCTTGTGAGCATTGCAGCGCTGCTCAGGTCAGCTGGATATCGGGGCCCCATTCCGATCCTTCTGTTCAGCGAGGTAGACGTCCTGGAAGTCGATATGTCCGGCCAGAAGTTCCGGCCGGTACGGCATTTCGCGATCATAGACGAGGACGCGAGGCGCCTTGAAACGCCGCATGACCGAAGGATGATAAGTGGCTTTGGGAATGATCTTCCGCGCCTTTTCCTTCCACTTCAGCCGCCAGAACAGCAGCCGGACGCCCGTCTTGCATTCGTCGTGCTGCTGCCCGGTATGGCGGCCATACGTCGACAGCAGGTTCTCGTTCACCAGTAGGCCCGCTTTCTTCGCCTGGTTGGCCATCCACTTGAGTGCGATGTCCGACAATCTGGATTCGTTTTCGGGATAGCTGCCCCCGACGTCCGAATGGTTGCCCGCGAACCATAGCTGCCTCAGATACGCGCCTTCCTCGACTTCGCGGTTGGGAGGCTCCGTATCGTTCGCCCAAGGCACGCGGTCGAAGTCCGCTCGCCGTTCGTCGAGGGAAAGAGCGTGGCGTGCGTAGCGGACGAGCGAATTGAGGTGACGATCGAAGAACTTCATCTGCACATTCGTCAGATGCACCGTTTGCCACCATTTGAACCCAGGTACGCCGACCGAGACCTTGAGCCGCAGCAGATAGTACGATGCGAGACCCACAAAGCCGACGGCGGCAACGGTCTCGATCCACGTCATCCAGAAGACGAAATCGTATCGTGTGAGAAACCATGCGAGGAGCGCCGCCAATCCGCATACGACGACGGCAGCAGCCGTCCATAGCCAGGGAACGAGCGACGAACTGACGCCGATCGCGGCGACGGTGTCCCACACGCCGATGAAGTGCGGTACGACGTTGGAGACACCGGCCTCCTCGGAGGCGTAGCGTTGCCTGAACTGATCGCCAAGCACGGGCGCTTCCGCACGATCGTCCGGTCTTGCTAGGCGAGATCTCTTGGATGGAAATATTCTTCCACGTTATTCGTTGCCGCTTTCCGCGTGGGACGAGTCGAGGATATGGGCCCAGTTCAACGAGATGAAGTCGATCCGGCATCGGCTCGCGCTCCACCCTCTCCGGCCATTCGCAGTCATCACGACCGTGAGCGCAAATCCGGCCAACTAAGCTACCTGGATTTGCATTCCGAAGAGCTGCTCGCGTCTATGGGTTTCTCAAAGATTCTAATCGTCGCGTGGTCGAAGAAAACAGCGGCCTGTAGAGGACCGCGTTGCGCTCCAACTAACTACTCTCCCAATACCGAGACTCGGAAAGTGCAATCGCGGTCACCGCGGAGCAGCGTGAAACGCTCGAAAAGGTGCTCCGGCGTAACCATCTCCCGAGCAGACGCCCAGCAAAATGGCCCGCAGGTCCCGCAACGCGAAGGCGCGAGCCGAGGTGCATACGGCCGTCGGGCGCCATCGATATAACCGAGATCATGCGTATGGATGAAGTCGAGCAAAATTCCTCAATGCTGATTATCGTGAAGACGGAAACGTAGATGCAAGACGCATTCAGCCTGATCTCGCAACTGGCGGCATCGGGCGACGTAGGGGGCGCTACTACTTTCCGCGACTCATGACTGCGCCTTCTCCAGTCGATCTATCTGCGTAAATGAATCGCACGCCCAGCTCCTCAAATTTGAGCCGGATCGCATCGATGACGTCGATACGACGTTGGTTAGTCGGTATCGTATCGTCGTTTTCGAGGCGAATTATCGTGCGCCGCGACACGCCAACATGCTCGCCAAGCGTCAATTGATCCATGTTCAGCAACCCGCGCGCGGCTCGGATCATGCGCGGTGACGGGAGCTTATCCGACATGTCGTTTACCAGCCTCCTGGAGCGAATCAGCAAGAATTAACCATAGCCGATTGTCACTTAAAGGAGCACTGGACATTTGCCCAATACTGTCACATATAGTGACTGTCGCTTTTGGAGACACTCGCAAACTGGAGCACGATGTGAACTACACTGCCTACATCTCGAGCCATCGCTGGCGCAACAACGGAGCGCGCCTGCGCGAGCTCGCAATCGCTGGCGGTCAGTGCCGGCTTTGTGGCTACGCAGGACCGCTTGAGGTCCACCACCGCGATTCCGTCAACCTTGGCGATGAGCGCGACGGCGACCTTATCGCCCTGTGTATTACATGCCACCGCGAGGTGACCTGCATCCTGCGTCGCCGGCGCTACCAAGCCCTCCGTCCTCTGAGTCCGGATGCGCCTCGCGTCCGTGGTCGTCGCCTCACCCTTGTCGATCCGACCCGCGGGAGCACCAATCCATGAATGCCGAGCACGTGAAAATTCGGATTGAGGGAACGCGACGCCTCATCATGCACGCTGGTCGTCTGGCTGATCCGCTAGACCCGGTCTCCAAGAACCTCGCCCGATTGACCTCGAAGAAGATGAAAACGGAGGCTGACCACGAAGCGATCGGGAAAACTGAGTGGTTTGGTGGCTTGTGGCTCGACGGTGGCGTGCCGTGCATCACCGCAGAAGCTTTGATGGCCACGTTCATCGGTGCAGCCCGTACTCGTCGACGAGGACCTCAGGCGAGCGCCGGCTTGGTCGTTGAGACAAATGCAAAGCTGGAATACGCCGGTCCAGCAGACCTCGACGCCCTATGGGAAGACCATCGCTTCCGGCTGCGAGTGCCGGTGCGCGTGAACAGCGCGCGTGCCATGCGTACCCGTCCCTGCTTCGAAGATTGGAGCGCAGAGTTCAGTGCGTCTTTCCTGCCGACGTTGTTGAACCCCGCCGAGATTGTCGAACTTTTCATCATCGCGGGTTTCACTAAGGGCGTAGGCGACTGGCGACCCCAGAATGGGACCTTCACGGTCAAACAAATCGGGTAGCCAAAAGCTACCGATGCCACGGTTTGGTAGGGCGTGGCGGGGCGTGGCCCGGCGAGCAATGGTGTGGTCCGCCTAATGAGATGATGGGGATGCATTGCTTCTGCATCTCCATCATCGCTCCCGATGAACAACGCCAGAAACGCTCACCAAACGAACGACCGGCGGAGACTACACTGACCGTGAAACGTGGAAATCTCGCGACAGTCGGGATCCAGAGCAAATACCAACGCGATCCAAACGGATCGTAACGCGCCATCCGGCGCGAACAGGAGAACTTTGTCATGCGTAGCGAACTGGATGAGAAAGGCCGTATTGACGACGGCCGCGCACTCAAACTCAAGCGGCCGAACTCTATCGCGGCGCGCTTCTTCGACGAACGGCCGACGAGTTGGCAACAGGCCACTGTTTTGTGGCGGTCCGTGCCGGCACACGCGTTCCATCGTGATCACCGTCACGCCGTCAATGAATGCATGCGACGGACATCTTCAACCATGGCGATTTGGCGTGCCGCTATTGCAGGCGATGCGGCTTGTGCGATCAAGCTGGCTCTTACTATGGGCGTCCCCGGCCGGATCACGGTGCGCACGGATCTCACGATGACCGTGCTGCTGCACAACGTTCTCCGCGGCGACACTGCGGCGACCTTGGTGCTCTCAAGCTTGATCAAACGCATGCCGATCGATCGCATCGACCGCCTCTGTATCGCAGCGTCGTGGCTTGCGCACAATTTCCGGCAGGCGTGGCCCGAACTCGATGAAAGTGTCGAACGCGTCCGTCGCATCGAAGGAGACCTATGATGAACACTTTCATTCCGTCCTTTGCAAGACTCGGAACGTGGCAGGTGCATCCTCCCTAGCATGCAAAGTCGCCGACCTCGCCATCACCACAACGGAGACATCGATGTCCGATCTCACAAACTACTTCGCCAGAGGCCTGAACCCGCAGGTGCATCCTCCCTAACGCTATCTCCGAATGGAAATACCATGAAGACTAATAACAAATCCGGCGTAAATCGCGGGCGTGCCAACAGCACCTCCGGCATCGCCACCACCAAGAAATCCGAAGCACCACCGGCTATGGGGCCGGTGGCAGCAGAAGTCCATCGCAAGAGCTCCGAAGCCGCTCGTGTCTACCGACGTAGCATGTTGACGACGAAAGCGAAGCGCGCTGACGAACTTCAGATATCCGTACCGCCCGAAGTGAGGGGTGTCACCGGCCTTGCCGCCCTTCGCAAATTTGACCATGACGACGACGACCACAAAGGTGCGACCGTAGCCTTCAAGGCGCCGGACATCGTCGCCGTCACTGCCATCGATGTGGCGGCTAAGCTGGCGCTTGCCGACGCGATCGACGCTTCCATCGGCCTGGCTCAGGAGATCCGGGACGGATCTCCTGTGGTGCTTGTCGATGTGACCGATCTCGAACTGCTGGAGCGGATCGCCCTGATTTGGAGGGACGTCATGCTACCCTCGGCCGCCGCATGCGCGAAAATCTCCGCGGGCGGTCTCAGGCATGGCCGACACGACGCGGCATATATGGTCGTCCGGTCACCTGCGAAACCTCGCGATGTAGACGACATCCGTCGCAGCGTGTTGGAGGCGCTCGCTTTGGCGGTGCCAGTCTTCGCTTTTACGCCGGGGGCTGAGGCTCACCTTCCCGCCGAACTCCAACGCGCCTGCACTCACCGCCTCACGCTGTCGCGTCTTGACTCCGCCACGATCACGCGGACGATTGAAATCGTGAGCGGACGGAAGTGCCGCAAGCGATTGACGTCGGCTGCTGCTTCGGTCACGAGCATGGCGGACATCGCGATCGCAGTTAGGTTCGATCGCAAGCCGACCGTCTGCATCACGGCTCTTGAGCGTCTCGCCGCGGAAAAGAATGCAACACGCGATTCACGCGACCTGACACTCGATCAATTGCACGGTATGGATGAAGCGGTCAATTGGGCCCGTTCGGCAATCGACGATGTCGAAGCGTGGAAGCGCAAAAAGATTCCGTTCAGTTCGATATCTGCGAAGATCGCTTTGAATGGCCCACCCGGCACCGGTAAGACGACGTTTGCGAAAGTGTTTGCCGCAGAAGCGAAGTTTCCTCTGGTAACCGCCAGTTTAGCGCAATGGCAGGGTTCAGGTGAAGGACATCTTGGACATTTGCTCAGGGCGATGAAACAGGATTTCGATCGCGCGCGAGCATTGGCCGATCCGGTCTGCGTCTTGTTCATCGACGAGTTCGATTCATTTCCAAATCGCGCGGAGTTGACGCACTCGCACAAAGACTACCAAATCGAAGTCGTGAACGCGTTGCTTGAGCAGGTAGACGGCCTAGCGTCGCAAGGCCACCTAATCATCATCGGTGCATGTAACGACGTCAGTCGATGCGATCCCGCATTGGTTCGGCCAGGCCGCCTGAATCCGGTGATCGAGATCAAACTTCCAGACCTCGCTACGTTGGAGCGCATGTTTCGCGTAAGGCTCGGTGACGATCTTAAAAATGAAGATCTGACGGACATTTGCGAACGGTCGCTGGGAGGCGCAGGTGCTGACGTCGAGCGTGTTGTCGCGGACGCACGCCGCATGGCGCGCCGGGACGGAGGTCGCAGCTTGACTTATGGAGATCTTCGAAATGCAGTTAGCAGCACGCACGATATGTCCGACGTGCAGCGGCGCCGTTCGGCTGTGCATGAAGCCGGCCACATCGTTATCGAAGTGTTGCTGAACGGTGCCGATGGTGTGCACGCCACCATCGCAGTGTCGTCGCGCATTGGCGGTCGCGTTGTCCGAACTAGGGATCTGGATGCTGCCGGCACGTATGAGGACTATGCCCGGCGTCTGCAGGTACTGCTCGCGGGCCGCACGGCGGAAATACTCTTGCTCGGCGATTGCGGACACGGATCCGGTGGGGTGCCGGGATCCGACTTGCAGATCGCCGGCGCGATGGCGGCCGCCATGGCGGGTTCGATCGGACACTCAGGTCCGCACCCGTTGCTTTATCTCGCATCTCGGGAGCGCACTGACGAGCTGTTGACCTATTCCGAGATCCGCCGCGCCGCCGGTGAAGAATTGTTGAAGGCGGAGGATGCTTGTCGCGCTCTACTACAGCGGCATCGCGGTGCGCTGCAAGCAGTCGCAGAAGTTCTCGTCGAGTTCGGCCGGATCGACGGCGTCGCGGTGGCACGGCTCATGGCTGAACAGAATTCTTGGAAGGCACTCCGAGCATAAACTCATAGGAGTAGACGGTCTCGATGAGACGGACCGCGGCGGCGGTGGGGCGCACTAACTGCCGTGCTTCGTCAAGTTCACGTGTTGGCTGGATGATCGGTTCCATCCGAGGCGGGTGGAGAAAGTTTGTGAAAGCCCATTTGAGTACAGAAGACGACATAATCGCCGAGAACGACGATCTGGGTAGGATGGCAGCGTTGCTGCAGGCGAGCTGCGATTTTCGCGTACTGCAGCGCCTAAAGCCGCGGTCGATCTTCGAGCCTCGAGACGGATCGCCGACCCGGCGTGCGTTGCTCGTAGACGTCGAGACCACCGGCCTAGACCCCAAAAGCGACGAGGTCATCGAACTCGCGCTGCTGCCTGTCGTCTACGGCCTTGATGGTCGGATCTTCGAGGTTGGCGAGGCTTTCGTGAACTTGCGACAACCGACGAGGCAGATCCCGGCGGCGGTTACCGTCTTGACGGGGATCACTGACGAGATGGTCGTGGGCAAGAAGCTCGATCTCGCGAAGGCTGTTGCATTGATTGCCGAGGCCGATCTCATCATCGCGCACAATGCCGCCTTCGACCGCAAGTTCGTCGAAAAGCTAATCGGCGACGTCGCCAAAAAGCCGTGGGCATGCTCGATGGCAGACGTCGATTGGGCGAGGGAAGGCTACGAGGGATCGAAACTCGCCTATCTCGCCATGCGCACGGGCTTCTTTTTCGAAGGGCACCGGGCAGCGGACGACTGCTTCGCCGCGGTGGAGATCCTGGCGCAGCAATTACCGAGCACCGAAGGCCCGCAATGGAGCAGCTTCTCGATCGCTCCCGTCGGACAACATGGCGGGCCTGGGCCGACGGCGCCCCCTTCGAGTGCAAGAGCGCACTTAAGAGCCGGGGTTACAGTTGGAACGGCGACGCCCAATCTGGTCCGAGGTGCTGGTTCTGTGACGTCGAAAAAGACGGCGTCGCGGACGAAGTCGAATTCCTACGCGGGGCCGTGCGCCGCAGCGACTTCCGCCCGATCGTCGAAAAGCGCACGGCATATGAGCGCTTCTCGACGAGGCGGCGTCTTGGAGCGGCTCGACTAATGACGGCAAGCCGCTCCGGGTAATCTTGGACGCGAGCGGCCTCCGGTCATCGGAAGAGCGTGCAAAAGGGGCGCCGTTTGACGCGGCAGTTGGTGGTCCGCTCCGGCTGTCGGCGAACGGGCGCTTCGCGGTGAATTCGCCCTTGGCGTTGCAGCATCCGCTCAGCCAGACGGGAGATACCTCGTCGTGCAGAAACGGCTTTGGGGTCTCGCAAATCCCCGGCTGTCTGACGAGGTGAAGGCGGCGCTGGCTTTCGAGCTCATGTCGGCTCGTCGGGCGGTAAAGAGGTGAGGGGACGGTGTGACAAAAATTGGGGAATTCTTCGTATGCTTTGTCGAGGCACAGTCGCGTGTCGCATCGGTAAACTGCTTGGCCTTTGAAGAGGGATGTTGAGAGAGGCTCCGAGATTGGCGGGCTTTACTTACAGTGGGAACGTTTGTGGGGAGACATCCGACTTGCGCCCCCCGTTACTTAGTACACGCAGAGACAACTCTTATCGCCACCGGAGACAACTCATCATAGACAATCCGAGCGTTATCGTCGCGCGATGGCTTGCTCGGTTCCTCGTTGATCGACGTCGTAAACAAGGTGATTCACCGGTAAGACAGTGTGAAATTAGAAAATAGCTATTATTTTCAATGGCATAAAGAGCGGGTCCTTGAATCGTCCATCTAGCGTTTCAACGATGTGAAAGGATCGTTGGAGCTTTCGCATTCACACCTTACGATCCCTCCGTAAGCGCAAGGAACGCGATTGATGGATGGGGTCGTTCGATTACTTGATCAGAGCGCAGCGAGTGGAGCGTGCGAGCCCAAGGGGCCAGACTTCGCAGCGATCAATAAGGCCCGAGAAGGTATTGAAAGGACGCGCCAGGAATATCGCCGTCGCTGGCGGAATAAGCATGAGATCACGGATGGGGGAGACGCATCTCCATTGGCTCAAAAGCCTCGTCTCTACGAGGCGACATCTGCGATGCGAGCTGAATATTTGAGGCGTGGAGAGAGACTGTTTTCGCTGTACGCTCATGAAACGGGATTGCCGTGCTCGAAGGACCGACTGAGTCCTCTAGCATTTGCCAGTTGGATCCTAGGTCGTGAGCCGTTGCTGGATCTGAGCACAAGGCGCAACTACTATGCGTTCGCGACAGCGTTGATCGAGACATTTCCGGACCACAGCAGAGGGGAAGCCTTGGCGATGCTGTCGGTCGAGGCTGGAGTCAGGTCACGCGCGCGGCAAAATTCCAATGTGCCAACCAGATTTGATTATCACCACCACAATGTCGTTAGGAAATTTCTTCGGGCAAGCACGCTGTATGGTGGATCGGATTGTGCGGAGGATTGGCTTGTCTCTAGCCTGCACACGGGGCTCTCGCCACAGGAATGGGCCCTCACAGACATCGAGCAAGTCGGGAAATCGTCGATCTGGTTGCATGTGGTTAGCTCCGAGGTTGATCCGGAGTATTCTGCCTGGTCTTATCGATCTCTTGACATCTCCAATTTCAATCCAGAGGTTTTGGCGTCCATCGCACGAATGGTAGATCGTGGGCGCAGTTGGGCCACCTCGGGCAGGTTCGCGAAGAAGCAGAGTGAAGCGAACGCTCTCTTGAGTAGGGCGTGTAAAGCTGCAATTCCGAGGTTGCAGGCGCCATATAGTTTGGAGAGCGCCCGTTATCAGTTCATCGAAAATATGCGGACTAAGTGTGCAGAGGAAGACGTGGCCGCACTGGTGGGAACCATTTGTCTGGAATTCAATCGGGCATCTTATCATCATCGTCGCGCAGCATGGCAGGATGACGAGATCAAGAACATTCCGATCCCTTCTGCAAAGCTCGTCGCCAATATGCGTTTGCGACTTGAGGTCTTCTCTCTTCGTGTCATGGCGCGTAAGTTAATGTCTAGAAGAGGCTTTTAGAGGGTAGGGTCTGTTTCAAGCGCTGGAGCATTTTGAGCGACTAGCGTGTCAGATTATGCGTCGATCTTCTACTCCGGTGGGGTGCAACAAGTTGCGCCAATAGATTGGACGAGTCTTGAATGTATTCGGAATGTCTGAGCGCCCTCAAACATTGCAAACGAATTCACAAGTATTGTCTAGCGTAGGCCGAAATGCTGGTAACTATTGCCGATAAGCCTCACGACCGACCCAGGGCTAGGTTTGCTGGCTGCAGCCGATTAACGACAGCACCAAAGCCTGACTTATGGAGGCATCAAGCGTAAAAGCCGGGCAAGATACTTGGGGTATAGGCTACTCTTGGCGCAAAGCAGACATTAGGTGGATGCAGCTTTACATCGAGAAGATGACCATTTCCACTAAGTGACCTCACGGAAAGCAATATCGCGCTGTAGCGCTGTGTTGCGACCAAGCGAGAACTGATACCACTACTGCCTGCACAAGCGCCGCCTAGCGAGTTGCTTCCCCGTCGGAACGCGACCGTGCTTGCAAGGTTGTCTGCCAAATCTGGAGTTTCAAGATTTGCAGACTTCCTACCGCATTGCTGGACTCTGGCGATATCCCGTCGCCTCGATCGGCGGAGAGGCCGTTTCGTCAGCAATTGTCGGCGCGCAGGGGCTGGTGGGCGACAGGATGTATGGCCTTTTCGACGCGGCATCCAAAGCGCCGGCGGCGCCCGAAAAGGATTGTCGGTGGCACAAGGCACTGTCGTTGATCGCCACGCGCACCGAAGATGGCACTATTACGATCCGCTTTCCCGATAGCAACGAAATTGAGTTAAGTGCTGCGAGCGCGCCGATCTACCTTTCGGATTTCCTCGGATTCGAGGTTGGCATTGGACAAATAGGATCGGAACCGCACGTCACGGATTTCCCGTCTCTCCAGCATCGCCAGCCGCACTTTCCCATCCATCTATTGACCACTGGGTCGCTTCGATATTTGGCCCAACTGCGGGAGGTGCATTCAGTGGACGTCCGCAGGTTTCGGCCCAACATCCTGTTGCGATCGAACTCCAACGATGAGGATATCTGCTTCGCCGAAGCGGCGTGGATCGGGAAGCGGGGTCGTACGCAGGATGTCGTCATGGCGGTTGAGGAGGAAGCGACCCGCTGCGGAATGACAATCATCCCTCAACCGGGCATCGAGGACGACCCAGAAATCCTCCGTACGATCCTGCGGAGAAACCGGAGGCGGCTGGGCGCATATTGCACGGTGGCGGAGACGGGCGTTCTGTCTGTCGGGGACGACTTCGAATTGAGTTGACGCTATGCGCTTTCGAGGATCAGCGACGGCGTGGTGTCCGTCGCGTTGCCGCGGATCGCCGCCGATACAATGTCGCCGATTTCCTTGGCGCTTGTTATTCCTTGAACAAAAGGCGACTTGTGGAGAAGGAAAGGGATCGCCGCACAATACAGGTTCGCGCACAAGGGTGCTGTGACGATCGGCCGATATTGAGCGTCAAGCTCGATGCCGCCCGTTGACTTGTAGGCGGGATCCGATAAGTCGGCTTGTTCGGCGGATGTCAATGTTTTGGCGGGCTTGACGGCGCCCTGCGACAGCAAGCTCGGAAAGGGAAGATCGCGTACCGACAGCGCGGATTGCCCGGTCGCATCGATAAACGCCTCGAAGTCATGCGTTTGCTCGTCGAGCAGTATGCGCGCGCCGATCTCCACGCTGTCCGTGTCGAGTTCGTAGCCCGATCCGAGCCGCATGATGCTGAGCTTGTCAGCTCGGTGAAGGGCAAGCATGCGCTCGATCGACAGGTGCGGGACCGTCGCGTAATCATCAATGAAAATCGTCTTCAGTCCCCGTCCGAACCGCTTCAAGTCGTCTTCATCGAGATGCGGTACGATCTTCGCGATCACTTCGTGCATCCGCAGGATGGCATAGCGCCATTCAACAGTGACGTTGTGACGTTTGTTGTGTTCGGCTTCCGCCAGATTGCGCGCGGCCCAAGCGAATGGATCCGCTTCATCGCGGTCCGCGAAATATGCGTTGGCGAAGTTGTCGGCATTCAAGGAGGAAAGTGCGACATGCGCCGCGTAATCAGGATCGCACGCCGCAAGCTCGCGCGCGAACAGATCGAAAGCCCGGTCCAAAAGCTGCGATTTTCCTGCGGCAATGGCGTCTGCCACGGCGTTGGGCGTGCAAATCGTCAATGGCCGATACGGATACTCGCAATGGAAATCGGCTTCCGGAAGCAGGCCTTTTCGCGACATCATGGTCACGTGCAGAGTCTCGGAGCCCGCCGACGGTGCATATTGAAGCTGACCGGCGGCGTCCCTGTAGAAGACGCCGTGTGCCGTCGAGACGGTCATAAGCGCATCGATCGCGCTTAGGGAGGTGCCTAGAATGCCGACTGGCCCTGGTGCAATCGCCTTGAGATCGCCTGCTGGCCAAGGGGAAATGAAGTAGCCGGGCTTCACTTCGGTCCTGTCCGGCCAGTTGTGGCCGGTTGCCATCACGACGTGGTCGAAGGCGTAATCCTTTCGCTCTCCCGCCAAAGTCTCCGCACTCAGGAAAATGTCGTCGTTATTGAGACGGATATCGACAACGCGATGACAGGATCGAACCACGATCGAGTGGCCGTTGGCCGTTCCGACATCGACGAGTGCGCGAAATTGCGTTTGCAGAAATTCACCGAGGACGACGCGGGGGTAAAATTCGCGCTCGCTGATTGCGGTCCGAGCGATCCCCAATCTGAAGAGCTCCTGGTCTGGGAGACCTGAAAGCCACTCGGTCAAAGATTGGGTGATCGGAGGAAGTTCGACGCTTGCGATGTTTGCCAACATGATTCGGTCGTTGGCATCGGGATGATATGGGGTGCCTTTTCCCGGCTCCGCTTCGACTTCGAAGATGGAAATCTCCATCGGCACCATATGGCCGACGAGCCCAGCAAGCGTGTAGATACCCGTGGGGCCGGTGCCAATGATTGCCACTCTCGATTGCATGCGTTGCCGTCACCGCCCGGATCGAATACGTCTTTATGACGGCTTTCCCAGCGGTTTGTTCCACGTGTCGAAGGCGGCAGCGGGCGGCCTTTTGCGGTCCGCTTCTGTAAGTGAGGCAGTGATCGCCTCAACTCCGCGACGGGAAAACGACCCGTCGCGACACAATTGCAGATCTGGTTCAGCGGGATCGAGATCTCAAAGATCTCCGCGCTGGAGATTAAGACCGGCCGTGCTGCCAATGCGTTGTGACGTCCTCGCCTGACTTGTTCAGGTGTACGTGTTCATCGATGTGATCGATCCATTCCGTGGGAATGTAGTGATGATGCTGGCCGTCAGGCGAGCTTGCCTTGGTGAGCTTGATTTTGTCGGTGCCGTCCATGTGATCAACTTTACCGACGACCTTCTTGTCGGAAGAAATCACGTCCATATGCTCTTTGATAGCTGCTGTATCGACCATGCGGGCCTCCTGCGTTGAGAGGCTGAGTAACTGCCGAGGTCAAGCAAAGTTTCGATACTGACGGCGGCTTGCTTCGCCGTGCTTAGGTAAGGCTGTTTACTCCACCCTGCGATCCCGGGCAGGCGGCAGCATTCGCGCTCAGTCGAGCCGGATAACTTTCGGGAAGCTCGATAGGGAGAGTCCATTCGTGAGACGATTCTTCCCAGATCTGCCTTTCCTACACAGCAGGATGGCGCAATTTCTCCCAGCGATCGATGTCGCGTTCGCCACGTGGCGAGCTCATCTGGCGCCGCGATCAAGGGGGCAGCTGCGCCCTAGCCCTCGAAGAGCGAAGACCCACAGTGCTCATGGCCTGTCGAAAACACCCGCCGCCCGCAGGTCGGCTCGGACTTGTTTGACGCCCCGAAACGCGAGTCCAAGATCCAGCGCCTTCCGTTTAACGCTCGACGACGAGCGCCTGAGCGCCGCAGTTGCTCGAATTAATGACGCGCCGGAGGACGCCAACTCGCGAAGCCGGTTTTCATCACGGTCAGTCCAAAGCTTGTTCGCATTTCTCGGCATGGCGTCCTCAACTTTTGTTTGGGCACTAACGCCAATTTAATACGAATGTTCACGCGTCGTTGGGACCGAATGTGTTTTCGCTGTGAAGCCCGTGCCGAATGGGAAGGACGCGTGCGTGCCGTTCGCGTCAATCGGTATGAACACCCTCGAAGTTGGCCATCAACCGCGGGACCTCATCCGGCAATTCCCTCGCCAGCGTGCCTACACTTCCGTGCCGGACACTAAGCATCCGCCCGGCCTCGCCGTGGAGACACACCGCCCAGAGCGCTGCAAGGGTGGAATCTGTACCGCGGGCCAGGATGCCTCCGAGGATGCCGGCGAGGACGTCTCCGGAGCCGGACGTGGCCAAAGCGATCGAGCCGAAGCACGCCCGCCATGTCTCTTCGCCGACGACATACGTCTCGGCGCCCTTCATGACAACGACCTCGGCGTGCCCTGCTGCGCGATGAGCGGCCTGCAGCGGCTCGCGCTCGACCTCGTCCCGCCCGGTCTGTAGAAGACGGGCCATTTCACCGGCATGCGGGGTGATAATCGCTCTGCTCGATCCGCCACGGAGACTGCCCAGCTTCCCGCGCAAGCAGGTGATGGCTGCGGCGTCCAGGACGATGCGTGCCTTCGTACCCGCGAGCAGCGCCATCACCAGCGGACGCAGCGCGTCCTCATCCATCATGCCAGGCCCCACGACGACCGCGTCGGCGCCCTCCGCCAGAGACACGATTTCTCCAGTATTGGCTGGGTCAATCTCGCCTCCGCATGTCTCTGATAGCCCCACGACCATGGCCTCGGGCACCGCCACTCCGATATGAGGCGCTACCGATGCGCTCGTTGCAATCTGCAGGATACCTGCTCCCGACCGCAGCGCGGACACGCCGGCAAGGATTGCCGCTCCGGGAACCCGCGCATTTCCGGATATGACCAGCACGCGCCCACGCGCTTCCTTTCCGCTGCCGTTTTCATGGAAGGGAAGCGGGTTAGCGCGTAGATAATCTGTTGAGAGCTCGCGATACGCTGTCATCGCGCCGCTCCGTTGTCGTCCGGCTCCTCCGTGACGGGCGCACCTTCGCGCTTCAGCGGAGCCACGTAATTGTACCTCGCCAATTGCATCGCTTCGTCGCCGTCCAGCAACCCGTATTCGGTCACGGAACAATTCGCCACATCACCCTCGCGATCGATCGCGAGAATCGTCTTCTCGTCCATCGATTCCAGAAGGTAGCGCAGGCATAGGACGACGACCTGATGGGCAACAATGAGCACGCGTTCTCCAGCGTAGTGCAAACTAACGGAGTCGAGAACGCTCCGCAGCCGCAGCACAACATCCGCCCAGCTCTCACCTGCAGGTGGTCGGTAGTAGAATTTGCCGACAAGTGCGCGTCGGTTCGCTTCGTCCGGATAACGCTGCTCGATGCCGGTCCTCGTCAAACGATCGAGTATTCCAAATTCCTTCTCCCGCAGCCGCTCGTCGTGCGCGATCTTCAGGACCCGATCGTCGGTACAAGTCACTCGCGTAATGATTTCTGCAGTCTGTTGCGCTCGCATGTACGGTGAGCTGAGAACTACACTCGGCCGTTCGAGCTTTGGAAGATCCGCAAACCAGCGACCTAGAGCTTCCGCCTGACGCTCGCCCAAGCCGCTCAGAGGCACATCGACGTCCCGCGTGTCGATGGCAATGTCGGCCAGTCCAGCCGCATGAGCCGCATCGCGGGCCACATTTCCGGAGCTTTCCCCGTGCCGCACGATCCAAAGGGTCGTCGGCCAGCGCTGCTTGGCATTCCCCGTTCGGGTTCCTGCATCGACGCCCACACGTGCCCCCATTTGCATTCCTCCTCGCCCTCGTCGTGGACCCGGCGAAGCATTCAACCTATCAGCGGATGTTTGATAGCCAGGTCAGCCGCGATGGTGTTTACCGCATGAGCGAGCTCGACCGCGTCTGGCGCCTCTGCATATCCAACCTTGAAGCGGATACGCGGGTGCCACGTTCCACCATTACGGATGATCTGGATAAGCAGCCCGTCGGGAATTTCTCGTGTCTTGCGCAGCTCGAGCTTGATCAGCGTTTGAAGCTCATTCGGCGTGAATTCGATCCTCGGCATTTCTCGACGCATCCATCGCCTTGTTTTCCTTTCAATTGCGAGGCGGCCTCTCGGTTCCAAGGGGGCTGCGCCGCTTGATTGATGAAGTTCGACTTAGGGAGCGTGCCAAACCTTACGCTTCCGATGCATCGAAATTGTGGGCCGTTAAAGCGAGGAACAGAGCCGTTAATCCGCCGTTCAACGGGCATAACAGCACTCAACTGAATGGATAATAACATGAGCAAGGTATTGACGCTTTTTACTGCGCTGGCGCTTCTCGTTGGTTTCGCCGCTGACGCTTCAGCGGGCAAAGGTCGAAAGCACCATTCTCAGAGCCAGAATCAAGGTAGCATGACAACGGGCCAGTCCCGATCGGGATACACCGGCGGGAACGCAGCGTTGCAGGGCAACAACGGCAATTCGGGCCAAGGCAGCAATTCGCTCGGACACATCAAGGGCGGCAATATCGGTGGCGGCAAGTGATCGGTCGAGCGCTGGCCAACGCGACCGTCATCACGCTTTGGGCGAGCGGTGGCGTCGTCGCTCAGACCTCGGACCCGGGGGGCACGGCAGCGACGAGTAAGACTGGCGATCCAGCCGCCAGTTCAGCGTCCAGCAGTCCCTCGTCGCAGAGAAGCAATCCGAGCGGCAGCGGGACATCGACATCTGGCGGGCGGGACGACAACGGTGATCAAGGTCGAGACAAGGCGCCAAACACGAACATCAAGTCGGCCCCTCGCTATAATTCGCCGAAGAACTAGCGCGAAGAGCCCGCCGACTCGGCGGGCTACTTTGCTTCAATCACTCGGACCGCAGTAGGTCGGAGCGCGTGGAATGCTTGATCCGGCGCGTTGAGGACGTGATCACAGCTGATCAGCAACATTCCAACCGCTCGCCAAGCTTAGCCTTGTCGGAGCGATTGTCTGGGTTGACCGCCTCACTCGGTCTGTTGTCTTCAGACTCTCCATGACGCCCTCGGTGTTGACTGATGAAATGTCCTGCTCGTGTCGCGCACGTTGCATCATGCTGCGCCTCGCTCCACGGGACGCGGCTCGTCCACCAACACATACAACTCCCGTTCTCAAAAAAATGACCCGCCGAAGCGGGCCATCTGGCTTAGCGATACAATGCCCGCTCCTTACGGACCTCATCGGCGCCGTAGGGCTGGCTCGCAGGATCATACCCTGTCCAGCCGCTCTTCTGCCAAGCGGCGCTGCGATCTCGCAGGTTCACCGAGGACGTATCCAGAACAGCTTCCAAACGGGTTTTGTCGACATCGGCGACCTTGGCCGTCACCAGCGAACCGCCGCGGCGGACGCCCTCGGCATAAAGCGGAGCCTCGTCGTCGGATACGCCGGCCTGGGTCAGCGCACCAACCAGACCGCCCGTCGCTGCGCCTGCCGCGGCACCGACCGCGGTCGCGGCCAGCCAACCGGCTGCAACGACCGGTCCAAGACCAGGAATGGCAAGCAGGCCAAGGCCGGCCAGCAGACCTGCAGCGCCACCGATGCCAGCGCCGACGCCGGCGCCGGTACCTGCCGCTTCGGCGCGGTCATCGACGCCGTCGCCGTCGCGGTCTTTCTTGCCGTCGAACCACCCGTCCGAGTTGTTCGCGACGATGCTGATGTCGGAGTGAGGAACGCCGGCGGCCTCAAGCTTTGTCACTGCGGCCTGGGCGTCGGAGTGGTTGTCGTAAAGACGGGAAATGGTCGTTGTCATGTTTTTTCTTCCTTACTTGGCCGCGTTAACGTTGCCTTGGAAATCGACGCTAATGCCGGTCGTCATGCCACCCTTGGAGGCCTTGCCGCGCCAGACGCCGTTGTCGTCCTTCTTCAGCTCCGTCACGTTGCCGTAGCCAGCCTTCTCGATGGCCGACTTGGCTTGGCCTTCGGTGAAAGAGTTGCGACCGGCGACCGGTGCGTTTGAATTTTTCTGCTCTGAGTTGACGGCGCTGTTGTTCGGCCCGTCCTTGGCCGGCGGGTTCTGCGCGAAAGCGGCTCCGGAGACGAGCAGGGAAGCGGCTACGATGAGATTGGAGATCGGTTTCATGCAAATCCTCACATGTGGGTGACGGGCCCTTCCAACATCTTCGAACATGCTCAGTTCCGTTGCTTTAAGTTTGAAGTATTCAGTCGGGTCGGCAATCGAGGCGGCGGCCGTGTTTGGTCCGATCCTTGTATGGGAATACTTTGCCGCCTGACTCGCAAGCAAACAACGAAGGATACACCCGATGCCGAATGCCGCCCTCAAGACCGAAGACTTCCGTTCGCCGGCCGTCATGCTTTCCGGCGTCGTCGACTACGACATGTACAGGAGTTTCCGCCAACAGCTCGACCAAGCGGGTGAAAGAACCCTCGTCGTTTGCGAATTGTCGACCTTGGGCGGCGACCCGGAGGTCGCACGCATGATGGGAGAGGACATCCGGTTCAACAGCGAGTTGGCTCCCGACCGGAGATACGTGTTTTTAGGGAAGGCTGCGATCTACTCTGCCGGTGTAACGTTTATGAGCTTTTTTGTCCGGGAGAACCGTTACGTCACGCGTGGGAGCCGTCTAATGATCCACGAGCGTAAATTGTCGAAGACTCTAACAATCGATGGGCCTCTCACGACTTGCCGGGCGACCGTCTAAGCGACGCTGAACGAGATCGAGTGCTCGATAGCGATCCAGAATGAGGGCTTCGAGAACCTGGTGCGCGGGTCGCATGTTTCGATGGATGACCTGCTGAAGAAAGCCCCAGCAACTGGTATCTTGAGGCGAACGAGGCGCGGGAGCTCGGGATCATCGCATCCATTTTATGAAGCGGCGAAGCAGCCCGCAGTCGCGACGCTGGCGACGCGTCCTCGCTCGTTTGCATTACCACGACAAGCCGGAATGCCCACGAAGCAGTCTCCTTCACGGTGCCTGAAACTGAGCGGAAGGGCGGCGGGAAAGCCCTTGGTTTCACGGGCGCAGATGTCGCCGATATGGTCTGCAGTGCACAATGATCCGTAGCGCTGGATGAAGGAAACGCGATGCCTGAAGCGCCATTCTTTCCTCTGCTGCAAACAAACTACAGCGCTTGTGGAACGAGCGCGCAACGTGAACATTGCACCGTCGCCCGACACTAACGGCTGCCTGCCGGCTCCTTTTGAGAGGTTTTCATGACCGACGATCAGACGCCTTCCGAGACCGAGCAACTGTCGGACGTCACTTCGACCGTGACAGAGACCGTGAAGTCCGCCGCGAGCACCATAAAAGGCGTGATCGAGGAGGGCCGGAAGCCCGGCAACTCGCTCGATACTTTAAGCAAGGTCGTGCGCCAGGCGCCCCTCGCGGCATTGGTCGTCGCCTTTCTGGTGGGCCGAGCTTCTAAGAGGCGCTGGTGATGCTCGACAAGCTGAGCCGAAAGATCGAGCGCGCCAAATATGCCGCCGGGTCCTACCTTCATGACCAACTTGATCAGACTCAAGCCCATGTAACCTCTTATGCCGTGGCTATTGGACTATACGCGGCGGCGGCCATCTTCCTCATCGCTACGATACTTGTCGGAGCCATGGCTGGTTTTCGGTGGACCGAGTTCAACTATGGTCATTTCGAAGCGTTTGGCGCTTTGGCTGCTCTTCTCGGCGCACTGATGGTCGGTTTCACCTTTCTCGCCATCTATCGCTCGCAACGCCCTGCCAAGCGCATCATGCCACTTGCGAGCCGATTGCGTGTCGCAATCAGCTCATCGCCATCTCGCGACGAAATCGCGCCGGCGGCGACCATCGCGTCGTTGGCTACGCGCAGCAGCGAGGCGCGCGGCGGTGCCGCCATCTCTGCACTCGTTGTCGCGTCGTCTCTCTTCGGATGGGCGATGCTGCGGCGGCGAAATTTACGACGATCAGCTTAGGCCGATCGTGGAGGAGTTGCGGATGCGAATCGATCCTCCAATTCCGGGCGAACATCTCGATACCAACCGAGAGGCGGCAGGTCTGGTCGCCGCAGTGGCAAGTACGATCCTTGCGGCGATGGTCATCTCCGCGCTTTACTTCGGGCGGGAAATCTTCGTGCCGATGGCATTAGCCATCCTGCTGACCTTTGTGCTGGCGCCTGCGGTACACGCCCTGCAGCATATTCGGGTGCCGCGGAGCCTTGCCGTTGTGGGGGTTGTCCTATGCGCGTTCGCCTGCATCCTTGGTCTGGCCAGCCTGTTCGCGGCGCAGTTGAACGATCTCGCCGGCGAGCTTCCCAAATACCAAACCACCATCAGCCAGAAGATCAGTTCGTTGCGGAGCACGACGGCCGGACGAGGGACACTAGAACGCGCCTCCGACATGCTCAGGGATCTAAGCAATGAGCTGGACAAGCCTGCGCCTGCGGTTCACGGCGGCCCCCCAGGACAGGTCTCCTTAACGCCGCCCGGAACGGTGACGCCGGTCCCGGTCGAGGTTCGGCAGCCCGATCCCAGCGCGCTTGAGAACCTGAGAACGGTTCTGGCGCCCTTGGTCCACCCGCTGGCAACCACCGGCATTATCGTCATCTTCGTGATCTTCATCCTCATCCAGAGGGAAGACCTCCGCAACCGGCTGATCCGGCTGGCCGGCGCCCACGACCTACAGCGGACAACCGCCGCGCTCGACGACGCCGCCGCGCGTCTCAGCCGGTTGTTTCTCACTCAGATCGCCGTCAACGGGGCATTTGGCATCGTGATTGGTCTAGGACTGTGGGCCATTGGCATCCCGAGTCCGATCCTTTGGGGAATATTGGCTGCTGTGCTGCGGTTTGTGCCGTATGTCGGCGCCATAATCGCGGCGGCGTTCCCATTGATCCTCGCCGTTGCCGTCGATCCGGGCTGGTCGCTCCTGCTCTGGACGGCAGCCCTCTTCGTTGTGGTCGAGCCGCTAGTTGGACACGGTATCGAACCGCTAGTCTACGGACGCAGCACCGGCCTATCGCCCGTCGCCGTCGTCGTCGCCGCGACCTTCTGGACCGCACTCTGGGGCCGATCGGCCTCGTCCTCGCCACCCCTCTTACGGTGTGTCTCGTGGTCCTCGGTCGTCACGTGGAAAAACTGCAATTCCTGGACGTTATGTTCGGCGACAGACCGGCCCTGACGCCGCCAGAGATCTTTTACCAGCGCATGCTCGCGGGAGATCCAACGGAAGCAGCCGAAAAGGCTGAGCAATTCCTCAAGGAGCGCTCCCTCGCTTCCTACTACGATCAAGTCGCTGTTCCTGGCCTTCGCCTGGCACAAAACGACTTTGACCGCGGCGCGCTTCAACTCGAGCGGCAGGCGAAAGTGCGGGACTCGGTTCGCGAGTTCACGTCAGACTTGGCTGAGATCGACGAAGAAACCGAGGACGACGTCCCGACTACGGACACCGAGGCCGCGACCGCAGTGGACCGTAGCCTCGAGGAAGAGCCCGCGGAGCGCATGCCCGTTCTTAAACGCGAGGATCTGGCTCCAGCGTGGCATGGAAATCCGGCGGTTCTCTGCGTGGCGGGACGATCGTTGCTCGACGAAGCCGCGGCCGTGGCGATGGCTCACCTCGCTGAGGTGCATGGGATCGCCGCAAAGGCCGAGCCGTCGGAGGCGCTCGCCAACACCAACATCGTTCGACTGCAGCCGGATGGCGTGCAGGTGGTCTGTCTCGTCCACATGGGTGACGAGGTGTCGTCGCACACCCGGTTCGCGATCAGGCGGCTAAAGCGAAAGATGCCGAAGGCGAGGGTCATGCTTTGTTGGTGGTCGGGCCGGATCGATGAAGAGGCCGCGGAGCAACGTCGTCTGGAGGTGAGGGCGGATCTGGTCGCGACTTCCCCCAGTCACGCGCTCACTATCCTTCTGGACGCCGCGGCGTCCGTCCCGATCACCACTCAGCCGGAGAGCGAGCTGGCAGAGATTGCGAGGTGAACGAATTTCGCGGGCGGATGCAGAGTGCAATGCGGGCCCGTCGATTGCGCTGCCTACCTTAGGAGCTTGGCGGATTTCCGGGAATAGACGCTCTCGGAACTGCATAGACGCTCGACCGGTATGGTCAGTGTGGGAGAGGCGCTTCGTAGGACGAGTCGTGCTCGAACGTCATTGGGGCGCGCAGCTCAACGCCCACCGAGGTAGGCTTGGACTATCTTCAACGCCCCTTCCGGTTCGTCAAACTTGTCGGCAGCGAAGCTCTTCATTGGGCTCCAGTGGGGCCCGTGTGTCGTGATTCCGAACTTGCCGTCCTCTCCGCGGCGGACGCGGCCGATGATCTCCTGTCGCTCAGTCCATACAAGCAACCAGGTCTCCGGGAATTCGTTGTGCGGTTGCAGTTCGATGGTGGCCATGACGCCTGTCCGTTGGAAGCGATGTCTGACAAATGCGGATATGCATCGTTGTTCCGGTTTCTTGGAACAAGCGGCGCGTTGCGGACTTCAAAAGCGCAGCAACGCGAGGGTAAGACCATTTTAGCTCCAGCGAACCGATCCATTGAGAACATCTTCGAATTCGCCGCGAAAGCCGCGCAGCGTGCCGCGAAAACCGATAGCGATGCGCTTATCGCTCCAGAGATTTGGGAGGATTTCCATTCCAGCGGTTTGGGCAAGAGCCCGTTGCCGGAGGAATTTGGCGGCGTCGGTCTCTGGGAGCCACGACACGGCGAGCGGCTTTGCGCGGTTCTGCGGGCCCTCGGCGCGGCGGACCTGTCGATCGCCCGGCTGTACGAGGGGCATCTCAACGCCGTTGGCCTGGTGTGCCGCTATGGCTCACGGGAGCAGATCGAGGACTTGGCGACGGACGTGGCTGCCGGCGCGCTTTCCGCGGTCTGGGGAGCTGACGACGCAGAGGGGCTCACGATCGTTTCCGGCGAAGGCGGCGAGGTCCTGAAAGGACGTAAGATACTCGCTTCGGGAGCAGGTTTCGTCACGCGTCCCCTAGTCACCGCTAAAGGACCTCGGGGACAGCAGATGTGCTTGCTGGATCTCGAGCCGGGATACGTTCACGACATTTCCGGCTGGCAAGCTCAGGGGATGCGTGCCACGGCGACAGGGACGGTGGAATTCACCGGGCGCTCCGTTGGCGCCCGGGAAATCGTCGGCGATCCCGGCGACTTCATGCAGCAGCCGCATTTCTCCGGCGGAGCTTGGCGGTTCTGTGCAGCACATGTCGGCGCGACGGAACGTCTGGTGGATGTGTTCCGGAACCATCTGAGGTCCTCCGGCAGAGGTGAGGACGCCTATCAGCTTGAGCGGTTGGCTGGCTGCGTTGCGGATGCGACGACCGCACGTTTCTGGGTGGAAGAGGCCGCACGGCGCCTCGCATCGGACACCGATCCCGAAACCATCGTGGCATTTGCGAACCTCACTCGAATGGTCGTCGAAAGGTCGGCCTTGAATGTCATGGAGAGGGTTCAGAGAGGCGTCGGCCTCCGCGCCTTCGTGAGGCCCAACCACGTGGAGCGCGTCTGCAGGGACCTGGCAACCTATCTGCGTCAGCCCGTGCCCGATCTGGCCATGAGTGACGGCGCGCGCGTTTTTCTCAAGACGGCACTTTCGGTGGGGGAATTCTGATGAAAATCGCGCAGTACCTGGAGGCGGCAAGGAAGCTACCAATCATCAGCCGCGAAGAATTGACAAGTCATGCGCCGATCGTCGTCCTGTCGCCGCACCCGGACGACGAGACCCTCGGCCTGGGCGGGCTCATCGCACAAGCGCGCTCGGCCGGCCAGGAGGTTCACGTGGTGGTCCTGACAGACGGAGCAGGATCACATCCCAATTCGATCGAATATCCGCCCGAAAAGCTCGTCAATCTTCGCAAAGCGGAGGTCCGCGCTGCCGGGGAAATCCTCGGCATGGACCCAGCTTGCGTCTACCATTTAGACTTGCCCGATACGCAAGCTCCTTCCGAGGGGCCGGCGTTCGTTGAGGCGGTCAGGTTCGTGTCCGAGCTCGTCCGCAGGACAGGCGCGAAGAACCTTTTCGTCACATGGGATCAGGACCCTCATTGCGACCACAAGGCCGCAGCCGCTCTCGCCGCCAGCGTTCTGAGCGATAACCCTGTCGTTCATCTGTGGGCCTATCCCATCTGGGGATGGCATTTGAATACGGAGGAGCATCTACCCGGAGAGCCTCGGGGTACCGTCTGCATATCCGATCCGAGCGTACGATAAAGCAAAAAGCCATAGCCGCCCATGCGTCGCAGATGTCCAGCCTGATCGAAGACGACCCGACGGGTTTTAGATTCACTGCCGAGACGCTCGCGCCATTCATGACCGACTATGAATACGTTCTCGAGATCCCGTCATGACGCGGCACACCGAAAGCCTGCCTGCCGAATACTTCGAAGGTCGCTATCGCGAGAATATCGATCCATGGGACTTCCGTAGCAGTGCTTACGAGCGCGAAAAATACGATGCGACGCTGGCCGCGCTTGGCAGCCGGACCTATCGGCATGTCTTGGAGGTCGGGTGCTCGATCGGGGTGTTGACGGGCAAGCTGGCGAAACGAAGCGAACGATTGCTGGCGATCGACGCTTCGCAGACTGCCATTGACGTGGCGCGTGAGGGTGCTTCGTCGAACGTGACGCTTGAGAAGCGTGTTCTGCCAGGGGATTTTCCTGGAGGCCATTTCGACCTGATCGTGCTTTCGGAAGTCCTGTACTACTTCACCGAAGCCGATCTCCGCGTGGTCGCGGATCTGTGCTGCACAGCGCGGGCGCCGGGCGGCGAGATGGTGCTGTGTCACTGGCTCGGGGAGACCGACTACCCGCTCACCGGCTGCCAGGCCAGCGACATCTTTGCCGCCGCCGTGGCTAAGCGAGCTCCGTCTCGCCGGATCCTTCGCGATCATGTCTACCGCTTGGAAACGTTGTCGTCGTAGGGCTCTCCGTTCGGAGAGCTGCGAGGACCAAACGCGCGGCGGAAATCTCGCGCGGAAGTTCGGAAGGCCGCAAGGTGCGTCGCTCGCTCAACGCGGAGCTCGCTACCGAAATAGCCTCCCAAGCTTCGAGGAAGGTCGCTTCCTCCGCACGGAGACGGGGAATAAGGTAGGGTGGAATAGCGACCCGGGCGGAAAAGGTGTCGGCGTCCAAGTCACCCCTCCATGCTCTGCGGAAAAACGATCTGCAGAGAGCCCGCCGGGTCAAGTGCAGCGCGGGCTCCAGATCTTCGTCGCAGGGAGCATCGAGGTCGGTCAACCGGCGCTGCATCGTATCCGCCGCGCCGCCCGTCGCGCGGCCTGAAAGGCGGCAGGATGTCTGCACGGTCACATCCAGCGAATGCCTCACCTTGAAGCCGGCTTCTTCGAGCGACGCCGTCAGGGCCGCATCTTCACCTAGCGGCCGGGCGGGAAGCCCCCCTATCGCCCGGTACGCCTCGACCGTGACTGCGAGGCTCGCGCCCGACGATACCCGGTGGTTCGGCCATGGATCGTGAGGCCGTGGATCGCAGCGCGCCACGATCTCGGCAACCAGCCTGAGATAGGTGTCTTCGAGGCGCCCTCTCTGCAAGAAGCCGCGCCCAAGCATCACGATCTCGGAGGGGGCTGCATCGACATAGCCCGCCACGCAGTCCACGCCCTTCGCCAGTTCGCAAAGATTGGAACAGACCCATGTCGGGCTGACGCAGGAGTCGGCATCCGTGGTCATGACGACCCTGCCATTGCCGAACTTTTCGAGACGATCGACAGCCAGATCCATGGCGCGCTTGCGTGCCCATCCGGCGTTGGACATCTCGCGCGGGAGACATTCTTCGGCGACGACGACACGCTGCGGAAGAAGTCTAGCAATGCGTTCGGCGACGGCGACCGTGTCGTCCGTACAGTTGTTGGCGAAAACCAGTACCTCGAAAGCGTCTGCGGACAACGGAGACCCGTGCAGATCCCGCTGTACAGCGAGTGCGGCGAGGCATGCGCCGATTCGCTCGGCCTCGTTGCAGGCGGGGATGGCTATGCTGGCGAACGCAGTAACAGCGGCCATGGCTTGGGATATCCTCTCGATCGCGCTGCTAATGCCTCGCAACATGGCAGGTTCCGGTGAACCCGGCCGCGGAACAGGCGACGTCGTCGAGCAAAGAGGCGAACCGGCCGCAATCGAACGCGCTATTCGACGGCCCATATTCGACGAACATGGAGAGCTGGTCGTCTCAAATGAGACGTTCGAAGGTTTCGGCAGCTTTATAGTTCGACGAGGAAACGCGAGGATCGTTGATGTCGAAACCGATCGTGAAGAGTTGGCGTCCGGAAGACGTCGCCCTGCTCCTCAAACTTGCGGCGAGCGGAGCCACGTTGCTACGGGCCTCTGCGGCGCTGGGTCGCCCAATCGCTTCGGTGAGGAAAAAGGCTCATCAGCTGGGAATGACGTTTCCGGGTGTCCGACAAGTCCGTGCGGCGCTGCGCGACACCGGCGCCATCGAGCGACCCCGCGTTCGGTAGCGGCGCTGGGACTAGCACAGACAAGACGGCCCTCAGGGATCGAGTGGTTTCCGCAGATGCAGATAGGTCGGCTGAAACTGTCCGATATCTGACAATGTCTTCCAGTCGCGGATCGTTATGCGCCCATTCTGAAGATCGGCGGTGCCATTCGCTCTCAACTCTGCCAGAGATCTGTTGACGGTGGCCAACGACAGTCCCAACGTCTCCCCTAGTTGCCTGAGGCCGATCGGTGCGCTGCAATCGTGGCTGGTCGTCAGCTTGGCAGCCTTCGACCGATAAACCAACTCGCAGAAAAGATGGGCCATGCGCGCGGTTGGACCGCGGGAGCTGTTGTTCGTGATCGCTTCGCGGAAGATCGCGGCATCGATCAAGGTCTCGCGCCAAACAGCTCCCGCGAGCGACGATCGCCTCTCGAAGGCTGCAAATAGGGCGGCGTGAGGAATCAGGCCCACGACGGCAGGTCCGATCGCGCACACCGCGTGGTCCATCCGGTCTACGAAGAGCGCCTGGGTATCGGGAAGGTCGCCGGCTAGATGATAGGACAGATACTGGCGCCTCCCGTCCGGCAACAGATGATATCGCGCGACCAAACCCTCGAGTACGAGTGCGGAAGACGTGGGTCTGTCGCCCTGCCGTACGATATCGTCGTCAGGATCCAGCACTCGCGTCATCATGGGAAGCTTACGGAGTTCTGCGACATCACGGGCAGTCAGTCGAGAATGCTCGGACAGCTTCCTGATCATCAGTTCTGCGGGTCGAATGGATGCCTCCCTCACTGCTTGACGCGCCGCATTTTCCTGCTGGCATGAATCCTTGGATCAAGCGACATCCAAATATAAGTGGGCGCGCAGGAACAGACCACTCAGGCGCAGGTTCAGAAGGCACCACAACCCAGGAGATAGCACGATGTTCCTTCGTGTCGACAAACTGCAGGCCGAGCTTCCGATTCCTAAGGCTCCGAACCCGAACGCGGGAGCCGCACTCCAGGAACTTCTCGGCGGCAAGTACGGCGAGATGTCCACGCTAAACAATTACATGTTCCAGAGCTTCAACTTTCGCAGCAAATCCAAGCTTCGTCCGTTCTACAGTCTCGTCGCGGCCATCACCGCTGAAGAGCTTGGGCACGTAGAACTCGTCAGCAACGGCGTTGCCATGTTGAACAACGGTCCCGGCGATCCGACCGAAGGTGTCGATCTCAGCGGCGCGCCGTTCGAGGACATGCAGGACATCCGGTTGGCGGCTTCGTTTGTGTCGGGTGCGGGCGGTGCGATGCCGATGAACAGTAACGGCGCGTCGTGGAACATGGATTTCGTGACGTCGAGCGGCAACGTGATCATGGACCTGCTACATAATTTTCATCTCGAATGCGGCGCCCGGCTTCACAAGCTTCGCGTCTACGAGACGATGACGGAGCCGACCGGGCGGGAAGTTTGTGGCTATCTCCTTGTCCGCGGCAGCGTCCATGCTCACGCATATGCCTTGGCCATCAAGAAGCTGACGGGCGTCGAGATCGAGAAGATGTTGCCCGCGCCGAAGATCAATCTCGACAACATTCCGGAATGTCAGAAGTATCTGGCCGAAGGATCCCACCGTCGGCTCTACACCTTCAGCCCCAAGGACTACGTCGAGATGGCCGGGATTTGGGGCAACGGCGAGATGGCGCTGCCGGGAGATCCGGTCGGCGATCTGGAAGTCGTCGAGGGGATGCCGGATGGCGCCAAGATTGCGGAGTTGGAAGGTACGCCGTCTGCCTTCGCTCCGGACTATGCGCCCGAAGAGTTCTACGAAATCGCTTCGAAACTCTACAAGAAATCTCGTTGATGGGTTGATGACATGAGCGGGGATGATGTCCCCGACCCTCTCTCGATTGGAGGTCTGGCGTGGTTAGAAGGACGGGTCTGGTTGGCAAGGCCTTGCAAGGCCTCAGGGCTGCGGCAACAGGAGGAAGGGCGGCGACCGAACCTTCGGGAGCATCGGAGAAAGCCGTCGGGATTCCGGAAATCGCGGTGTTCTCCGAACTGCCGTTTGCCCAAGTCGGCGTGATCGGTGGAAAAGCGAACATCGTAGCCAATTCATCCGCCGCCCCGCGGAAAGCCAAGAAGAACATAGCGCCGAAAAAGTCTTCCGCGCCGCCCAAAGCCAAGAAGGGCAGGAAGAAAACCGCCGTGAAGAAGGCCGTGAAACGGAAGAAGGCCACGTGAGTTCCACATGCTCCGCGCGATCCAGACCGACAAAGTCTTCTCCAGGGGAAGATGGACGATTTCCATCCAGATCAACGCCTCCGCTGCCATCGTCCGCTTCCCCTCTGGGAATGACGGCACTCTATCTGCTCGACGTCTGGCGCACCGCGGGCCGCGCCGGGGTTATCTTCATCTGTCAAGACGAGCGCCGCGCGGAGCGATTGGGCGCTGTCGTTCACGCGTTCGAACCTCGAGCCGAAGTCATGGTGCTGCCGAGCCTCGGACCGTCGGCTTCCGATGATCTTGAACCGTCGCCTGAGATCGCCGGGCGGCGAAGTTCGGTCCTGCGGCGCCTCGCACAGGCTCAGGGCGCACTAGCCATCACAACCGTACATGCTCTCGCAAGGCGGGTGCCAAAGCCGGAGAACATGTTGACTTCGGCGCTGCGCGTGTCGAACGGTGGGCCGTTCGTCGAAGACGAGGTGCGCAGCTTTCTGACCGTCAGCAAGTATCTGATCGATGAGCGGATCGAAGCGCCTGGCTCCGCGATATTTTTGGGCAACGCCGTCGAAATCTTCCCGGCAGGCGCGCTGGGTCCGGTGCGCATCGGCTACGACTCAGGCAGGGTCACCGACATTCACTTTTACGATCTGACGGATCAGAGAGATCTGGATGCGCTCGACGCGGTCGTAATCGACGTCGTCGATGAAACCAGTGCATGCGCGGCTGACGAACCCCAAGTCTCGGAAAAGCCTCGGATCGCGTCGACGGTTTTCGACTACTGCCCGTCTTGCGCACTTGTCGTTGATCATGGCGTGGAATCGATCGCAAAACGGTGGCTGAGCCGGGTCGATGGCAAGGAGGCGTCGTCCGTCATGTCCCTCGACGAATGGGAACAACATCTTTCGCATCGCGACATCGTCATCCTGCCGGAAACATCTTCCGGGCCAGAGCCGCGAACGTTCTTCAAAGACGCTGCACCCACGGGATCCTTCCGACGCTTCCTCAAGGAGCAGCACGATAGCGGTCGTCGGGTGATCTTCACGGCAGCATCGAAGCGAGATCTGCGGGCAATGGACCGACGGGCGGGGTTGGCCAGCACCCTGTGCCCGGACTGGAAACAAGCGTCCGCGCAGGCGAAGCCCGAAGATCCCGCAGCGATGATCGCCGACCTCGATAGCGGCTTCGGCGGGCCTGGAAGCGTGGTCGTCGTGGCGGCCGCCGATGTTCTCGGGAGCCGGGCGACGCATCAAGACATCATGAGGGTCGGTCGCCGACGGAGCATCGGCGATCGGGGACTGTCGCTAGGTGATGTCGTCATCCATATGGACCGCGGCATGGCCATTCTGCGGGACCTCGTTCCGTTGTCGGCGGCAGGCGTTCCGGACACGGAGATGGTTCGACTGCAATTCGCAGACGATGACCAGGTCTTGCTTCCATTATCGGACTTACGGTCGATCTGGCGTTATTCTTCGGATCCCGGTGGTGTTTCGCTCGACAAAGCTGACGGCTCGTCATGGCTGCAACGCCGATCGCAAGCCGAAAATGACATAGCGGCGACAGCCAGACACATCACTGATCGCATGTCCGAACGTCGGCAGCGTCGCGTTGATCCTATCGTGCCGAAAGTCGCGGACTATGAGACTTTCGCGTCCGCCTTTGCTTACATCCCTACGGTAGATCAGGCTTCGGCCATCACAGATGTCCTGAACGACCTAGCCGCCGACAGCCCGATGGACCGTCTGGTGTGTGGCGACGTCGGCTATGGCAAGACAGAGGTCGCGCTGCGAGCGGCCGCGGCGGCGGTGTTTGCGGGAAGGCAGATAGCGTTGGCCGTCCCGACGACGGTGTTGGCGCGACAACATTTCGAGACCTTCCGCCGTCGCTTCGAGCCGTTCGGAGTGGAGGTGGGATTGCTGTCCCGCTTTACGACGGCCTCCGAAGCTCGGGCCATCAAGGCGAAGTTAGCGGATGGCTCGATGTCCGTCGTGATCGGAACTCATGCAGTGGCCGCCAAGGGCGTCAAATTCGACGATCTGGGCCTGCTGGTCGTCGACGAGGAGCAGCATTTCGGAAAGGCGCAAAAATCCAAACTCGAGGCTTTGGCTGAAGGTTTGAACGTGCTGACCATGACGGCCACTCCGATTCCGAGGACCTTGAATGAAGTGAGCGCAGGATTGCGGGCGCTCAGCATCATTGCGACCCCGCCCGTCAGACGCGTCGCGGTCGTGACTGTCGTCGAACCGTTTCATGAAGCCACCGTCGCCGCGGCGCTCCGCCGCGAACATCGGCGCCGTGGCCAATCCTTTGTTGTATGCCCGCGGATCGAGGACATTGCGCCGATGGCGCGGCGTCTCAAGGACACGGTGCCCGAATTGAAGGCCGTCGCGTTGCACGGCAAGATGCCGGCTGCCGATATCGATGCTGCGATGATGAGTTTTGCCGCAGGCGAGGCCGACATACTGCTCGCGACGAACATCATCGAAAGCGGCTTGGATCTCCCGCGCGCCAACACCATCATCGTGTGGCGTCCGGACAAATTCGGCTTGGCGCAGCTGCATCAGTTGCGAGGCCGGGTGGGCCGCCGGAGTACGAGATCGTTCGCCCTCTTTCTCACCGACCCCGAAGGCAAGCCTTCGGGCGCGGCGGCCAAACGGTTGAACACGTTGAAGAAGCTGCACGACCAAGGCGCCGGTTTTCTGGTGAGTGCGGGTGACATGGATATGCGGGGAGGTGGCGACTTCCTTTCGGACGAGCAGAGCGGACATATTCAGCTTCTCGGGACCGAGTTGTCTCGTCATCTGTTGGATCGAGAGATGAGGCGGGCTGGTCCACCGCCGGTGGTCGAACGGCATCCGAAGGTCAATCTCGACATTCCGGCTTTCTTGCCGAGCTCTTACGTCAAGGATGCGGGCATCCGTTTGGAGCTTTATGCCCGCATCTTCCGCGCCGATGATGACGGTCAGTTGGAAGAATTGGAAGACGAGGTCGATGAGCGCTTCGGGGATATTCCGATGGAGGCTGAGAATCTCTTCGGACTGGCGCGCTTCGAGCTCGCTTGCATCCGTCTCGGGATCTCGAGCGTCGATGCCGGCCCCAAATCTTTGGCGGCGATATTCGATGACCGACGACGTGCCGACCTCAACAAGTCTGTTGATGGCGACGCTGCACTCGAATGGAAGGATGGCCGTTTGGCCTATGGCCGACCGGCGCCGCCATCGGAGCGCGTGGCCGTTCTCGAAGCGTTCGTTGCAGCAGTCGAAAGGATGACGTCCACACCTGCCGTTGACGAAATTCCGCCTTCGAGCGCAGCGGGCAAGCCATCTACGGATGCATGATACGGGTCGGACGATGGCTTGGTGACATGGTGGCCGCGATGGCGATCCCTCGCCGTGTCCAGGTGCTCAGAAGCGTTTACCGCGGCGTCATGTGCGTCAAGTCACCTCCCTCCGAGGCGTCGACATGTCAGGAACTGACCTCGTCGTCCGTCATTAGCGTCATGGAAGAGGGCGTGACACTTGCATGAAAGTTTTGGAGATTCGTGATGGATTTGGAAGTCAAGGCTGCATTCAGAGATCGCCGCGCCGCGGAGATCGCACTCGAGCATCTCGTCCAAGAGATCGGCCTGGAGAGGACGGATATATTCATTGCTGCCAACGGCGCTCAGAACACCTCGGGTAGCAGGCAAGCAGGTGCCGATGTTCATGGCAGCCTCGCCGAATCTAGAGCCGCGGCTCCCGTGTTGGAAGGGGAGATCAACATGTCGGTCGGGTGCGACCGAGAGAAAGTCGATCGGGTCGCCCAAGCTCTGCGGGATGCCGGCGGCGAAATTCGATAGGCAGCATTGATCGGCGGAGAAGCCCGCCTGAACGGCGGGCATCTCTGCTTCAATCCCGCGGGCTGCGGTTGGCCGGTGCGAGCGAGATCTCTTCCCGCGCCGCTTTTCCGTAGACCGACGTGACTGAGCGCTTCAATTTCAACGCGATGATGCCGGTCGGAGTATTCTGCTTTATCATCGTCTTCATCGATCTCAGCTCCGCATCAGTCCAATCCTTACGCGGGCTGGCGCTTGATTTTGGCGACGAGGACTTTCGCGCACCTGCTCTGGCAGACGTCTTTGATGCCTTCGCCTTTGCATTTGTCGCTTTCTTGGTGGATTTCGTTGCTTTGGCTTTCCTTGCCATCTCGGTCTCCTTCGATTTTGATATGCGATTACGGTTTCGTCTGAACGGCTACTTCACTTATCTGGTTAGTCGGGTCAGAAGCGATCGCCCCCATTTTCTCCACTATGCGACCTGGCTGGGCGTGGGCTCATCGGACAGAGCGTGCTGGTCCATTCAAAGATCTCGATAGCTCACTCGCAGCCGGAACAGCTATCGCCGAGACCATCGAGGACTTCTTCGATAGCGCAAACGCGTTCACGTTTGTTTTTTCCCGAGAACTTGCGATGCTCGGCAAGGTCCTTGGCGTAGTCGACGGCGTGATGGCTGTGACGCAACCGCATGTACCCGTGATCTGGACAGGCGTAGATGGCATGAGCTTCGAGCAAAAGATCTGTCGCCCACATCTCGAGCGTCTCCTTGTCGTTCGCGGTCTTGCTCTTCTTAGCCATTTCATTCTCTCTTGCGCCTTTTTATGGTCGTAGCATTCGGTGTCGACCGGAAGATCACATCTCCGACGACATGACGCTCTTCGGTCTCGGTACTGTCCGCAATGAATGCCCGTTCGTCCTGCCAGTCCCGACCGAGAGCATCGGCTGCCGTTGCGATAGCGCGTGCTATTTGCTCGGTTTGGGCCGGGACGAAGGCGATCTGCCTGCTAGACTGGGAGAGGTCGTCGAAAGCGGGGGATAGGCGGAATATGCGATGGGTCTCCGCCACCATGACGGGTGGAGAAACGATCTCGGGGATGTCGTCATCTTCGGATATCGCGCGCTGATCCAAGGAAGGTTTCAAAGGAGGAGAACCATTTGCCCAAGCTGGGCAGGGGTCTCCAACGGGTTGAGCCCGGACAAGGTCCGAGCCCATTGCACGTCACCAATAGCCGTAAGTTCGATAGACGCGGCCGCCCCATGGTCCGCCGCCCCAGCCGTATCCCGGACCGCCCCAAGCGTAACGAGGACCACCGTAGTAACCGCCATAATAGGCGGGACGATAGTAGCGCGGCCCGTAGTAGCCATAGCGTGGGCCGTAGTAGCGCGGACCATATCCGTAATAGCCGGGACCATACCCATAGGCCGGACCCGAAGCAGCGACCGCCAGGGCGCCAGCGGCTAGGCCAAAGCCGATCGCAGGTCCGCCCCAGCCACCGCCCCACCCGCCATGGCGCCAGCCGCGAGCTTCAGCAGGGGCAGATAAGGCGGTAGCGCCGATAGCCGCAGCCGCGATGACGAGTGCACCTTTCTTCATTTGCATTCTCCGTCTATATGAGGTGCGCACTAAACAGTCAGATGGACGAAAAGTTGCGAACTTTGGGGAAGTTACCCGGTCAGGCCCTTCGCCGCTCCACAGAGCCTGACACTGCGGCGTCATGTGCCAATCCGCCGCCTGCTATCCCAGTGCCTGTCGGCCCGCTTCGGTGACCTCGACCTCGCCGTCGCGGTCTTCGACCCATTGAAGCTCACGCAATCGCTGTATTTTGGCCTCGCTCACACGAAGGAACCGGTGTCGCCGGGCTATGATGTCTCTCAAGGCCCATCGCAAGGCGATCTCATCAAGGATCTCGTCCATGGCGTGCTCCAACGCGGCGTCAGTTCAGTGTCCAGATCCTGAAGTTCAACGCGGCCGCGAACAGAATCCATAGCAGGTAGGGCACCAACAGCGCGCCCGGAATCCAGTAGACCTGGAACGCCATGGCGACGGTGAACGTCAACGTGAGCGCCAAGAGCAAAATGATGACCAGTCCGCCGGTGATGTCGTGCCGACCGAAGAACACGGGAGACCAGATCGTGTTGAGGAAGAGCTGAGCTGCAAAGCCGATCAATGCGGCCGTCCTGGCCGGCGACGGCTCGGCCTGCCAGAGCAGCCACACAGCGACGGCCATAAGAAGATAGAGAATGGGCCAGACGATCGGAAAGGCGGCTCGCGGCGGCGTCCATGACGGCTTCGCGAGGCTGGCGTACCAGGTCGGGATTTCGGGCGTCGTCACTTTCGCACCGAGCGCTGCTGCGCCGAAGCACAGACCGAGCGCGACAGCCAGGACCAAGAGCGAATTCGTACTGAAGGACATCGAAGGACCGCAACCCTTGGGCATGACGACGATGCGCCGGCCTCGCTTGAATGAGGCCCGACGCGCCGGGGAATGCTGGAGGGAGGCGCGCCGGGCTTGCCTGCGGAGAATGGGATCCCGTCAGGCGGTCCATCAAATCACCGACCTCGACGAATGGCTAGTGGCAGTGTCTTTGTGTTCCACCGCGAAGGCTGATACTGGGCTGCCTTTCGTCAATCGATTTTCATGCCGCCATGCCGTTCCAGGTCCATGCAACCGATGCCGCCTGCTGTCTCCGCCTGCGACGGGACTCGCTGGAGGGCGCGCAGAAGAAGGCTCGCGAACTCGTCGAGGCCAATTACTGGGACGTTCAAATCGAATACCCGGATGGCCGTCTGGTGAAGGTCGATTTCGGGAAGCAGGCGTCAAGGTCTGACGATATGTAGTTGTAGGGAACCGTCGCGCGGCCGTCGGCACCTAGCACCGCGGGCGTCTGGTCAAAGAATTCCCGGCCGTGGATGGGCCGTTCTCAAGCGACCAAGCACCAATCTTTCCCTTTCGCTCGCCGCGAGCGTCACTGACGTCGGCAGGCGGCTGCGCCAAGCACGCACCAGGGCAGCGGTCCCCATATCAAACGTCTGGGCAGCTTCGCATGCGCTGGCGCACTCCTCTGCCGACAAGACCGTGATCTTGCCTGCGAGCACCGCGTGCAAGGCGCTCGAATGGTGCTTCGCGGCAGTGTGGCTGCCTCGGAGCATCAGGAGTCATCTTCGCGAGATCGGCTTCGCATGTAGGCCACGAAATTTTCGGTGAACTGGATGTCCGGGCGGCGGCGATGGACCTTTTGCCGATTGTGCTGGTTTATAGGAGCCGCCTGCATCGCGGGCGATCAAACCGGTTGCCGGAAAGTCCACGTCATGACGCATGTCGCCAAGCCGAGCCTGGACCGTCGATCCTCAAGCTTCTCGTTGCGAGTCTGGGTCTTACAGGGTCAGTTCTGGCAGTCGTCTGGTTCTTTTTCTTTCGTACCTGATCGGCTCGGCGGACCGCCGATTAAGGGCGACGTTTGACCGAAGGTGCGGCTCCCCGCAGACACCATTCGCTCTGCATATTGTCGAGCAAGGGGAAGCTAAGCGGCCTCGCCCTAGTCCTTCGCCGATCCCGGCTCCGCCATCTTGCGATGCTGCCCGGCAAGGACACCAGCCGGAATGACGTTGGCGGCGGCGGATTGGACTTTGTTTTTCAGCCCGCTGACGACGTCGCCAGCGCCGCTCATCATGGCCTTAAAGCCGTCTTCGGCAACCTTTGCAGGATCGTCCTTCTCGGTCGTGCCGACATCGGTATCCATCATGTCGGCACGACGGAAGAATTCGGTGTCGGTCGCGCCCGGCATCAGGCAGGTCACCGTGATCCCGGTGTCTTTCAGCTCCTCCCGTAGCGCAAACGAGAAGGAATTGAGGAATGCCTTGCTGCCATTGTAGATCGCCTGAAAGCTGCCCGGAATGAAACCCGCGATCGAACCGGTAATCAGGATTTTCCCAGCGTTACGCCGTCGCATGTCATTGCCGATTTTATGGATAAGATAGGTGGTGCCGGTGATGTTGGTATCGATGACATGACGGGCCTTGGCAAAATCCTGGTCTAAAAACGCGCGCCCGAGGCCGCGGCCCGCATTGGCCAGAAGCGCATCGACCTGACGACCTTTGATCGCCTCATATAATTGATCAACGCCCTCCAGCGTTGCGAGGTCGGCAGTGAGCGCTTCAACGTGGGCGCCGCTGCTGCGGACTTGCGCCGCAGCATCCTCAATTGCCGGCTCATCGGCGACAACGAGCAGATCGAAGCCACCCAAGGCGCAGCATCTTGCCAATTCCAGACCGATGCCGGTTGAGGCGCCGGTGACGATGGCGAATGGTCGGTTGGCGGACATAGCAGGCTCCTGTGAGATGGCGTGCTGCCAACCTGCTGATGTCGGTCATGTTCCTGCGGGAGGAACGGTGCCGTCTTTGGTCGCTTGTGATGGCAGACCGATGGAGGATTCCATGAAAGCGCTGACGTGGCATGGCAAGAACGACATTCGTTGCGAGAGCGTACCGGATCCAAAGATCCAGCATGGTCAGGACGCCATTATCAAGGTGACGGCCTGTGCGATCTGTGGATCCGATCTCCACATTTTCGACGGTGTCATTCCTTCGATGGAGCATGGCGACATTCTCGGCCACGAAACCATGGGCGAGGTCGTCGAGGTGGGCGCGGACAACAAGAAGCTGAAGGTCGGGGATCGGGTCGTGGTGCCCTTCACGATATCCTGCGGCGAGTGCTTCTTCTGCAAACGCGGTTTCTTCTCGGGCTGCGAGCGATCCAATCCCAATGCCGACAAGGCGTCCAAGCTGTGGGGCCATTCCCCGGCCGGGTTGTTCGGCTACTCCCATCTTCTCGGCGGCTACTCCGGCGGCCAGGCCGAATATCTCCGCGTCCCCTACGCCGACGTCGGCCCGATCAAGGTGCCGGACCATCTCACCGACGATCAGGTCCTGTTCCTCTCGGACATCTTCCCCACGGGCTACATGGCTGCAGATTTCTGCAATTTGAAGGGCGGCGAGACCGTCGCCATCTGGGGATGCGGACCTGTCGGCCAGTTCGCGATCCGCAGCGCCTTTATGCTCGGCGCGGAGCGCGTAATCGCGATCGACACCGTTCCCGAGCGGATGGAGATGGCTCGCGAAGCCGGCGCCGTGATCATCGATTTCAGAAACGAGGATGTTTACGACCGGATCCAGGATCTGACGGGCGGGCGGGGCGCGGACGCCTGTATCGACGCCGTCGGAACCGAGCCGGAGACAATGTCCGGCGTCGACGCTGTCATCGACCGCGTCAAGGTCGCGACCTTCATGGGTACCGACCGCCCCCACGTGTTGCGACAGGCCATCCATTGTTGCCGCAACTTCGGCACGGTTTCGATCGTGGGCGTCTACGGAGGGTTCGTCGACAAGATCCCGATGGGATCCGCGATCAACCGCGGCCTGACCTTCCGCATGGCGCAGACCCCCGTGCAACACTATCTGCCGATCCTGCTGGAGCGTATCGAGACGGGCGAAATCGACCCATCCTTTGTCATCACGCACAGCGCCAAACTTGAGGACGGGCCGGAGCTTTACAAGACGTTCCGCGCCAAGAAGGACGGATGCATCAAGGTCGTGATGAAGCCCTGACCAAATGGTGACATTAGAGGGAATTTTGCCGTGGATCGGTTCGCTCGCCGCACTCATGACTTCCCTGTCGTATGTGCCCCAAGTCCGTAAGGCGTTGCCGCGCGGATCAACGGAGGATCTGTCTCTCAAGACCTTGATTATCCTCACGGCGGGCCTCGGCACCTGGATCGTCTACGGGGCGCTGAAGGAGGACTGGGTGATCCTGGCAGGCAATGGCGTCGGTGCGGCGCTTTCCGCCATTGTGCTCGGCTGTAAGGTGCGCGACATGCGATCGACGACTTGAAGGAGCGGCGCCAACCGTGCGGCCCTTTGCATAAGGTTCGTTGGTGCCGAGGGATAATTGGTCAAGAACGATACCGGACGCCCCGCAGGCGCCAATTCTCACGCAAACCCGAGATTGCACGGTTAGGGTATCCGGCATTGATCGCAATTCGGATGCGTCTTCGACGTCTCGCGGGCGTGCGTTGTTTACCTGACTTTGGTTGGTTGCCGTAACCGCTCCCCGACAGGTGTCACGATGTATTTCGCCGCGGGTATCAGGGCGGCGCCGAGCAAAAGTCCGAAGATGCCCGATCCCGCCGCGGTTACGATCCAAACGATTGTCGCATCGAGCGCCGGAAAAGCCTGAGCGGCGGGCTCAGCAACCGATGCAATCAGATGTTCGATGCCTGCCAGACCGTAGCCGGCCAACGCGTGAACGATTATGCCGCCGCCGACCCAGATCATGGCGGCCGTACCAACGACACTAAGCGCCTTTAGAAAATGCGGCATGCCGCGTACTAATCCGCGGCCGATACAGGCCTTCGTGCGTCCAACACTTGAGGTGAGATCACCCTTCGCCATCGCCAAGCCGACATCGTCGGCCTTCACGATGAGCGCGACGCCGCCGTAGACTAGAACCGTGATACCGGTTGCGACGATCGCGAGAACCATTGCTCTCACGAAGAACGGTCCAGGAGGCACGGCCGCAAGCGTTATAGCCATGATTTCCGCAGAGAGGATGAAATCGGTCTTGATGGCGCCGGAGACCTTGTCTTGCTCCATCGCCGTCGGGTCAACGGCCAATGTGCGAGGGTCGTCGGTATCGGCGGCATGCCCAGGAAGCGCGGCCTCGGCAACCTTTTCGGCACCCTCGTAACAGAGGTACGCGCCGCCGATCATGAGCAATGGCGTGACAGCCCAGGGTGCCAAAAAGTCCAGCAGTAGCGCTGCCGGCAGAAGGAACAGTAGCTTGTTCCTGAGCGACCCCACAGCAATCTTCCGGACGATCGGCAGTTCACGCGACGGGTCGAAGCCGACCACATAGCGCGGCGTCACCGCGGCGTCGTCGATGACGACACCGGCCGCCTTCGCGCCGGCGCGCGCGGCTTGTCCGGCGATGTCATCCACGGAAGCAGCGGCCACTTTCGCGATACCTGCGACATCATCCAGTAAGGCGATCAGTCCGACGCTCATGATGTTTCCAAGCTGCAAAGCTCTCCATGCGACACAGAACGCCCTGCGGGGCGGCGGGGCCATCCTCTCTCAGGTATGAACTCTTACGGACGCTCTTTAAAAATTCGACCCACGGCGCCGACGGAATATCGCACGAACCCCGAATTCACACCCGGTTCGATCACTGCGGCGGTTGCCCGTTTGATGCGGAAACGCCTCCGTCGACCGCAACATTGGCGCCCGTCATAAAGCTGGCGTCTTCGCTGGCGAGGAACGCGATCACCGCTGCGACTTCCTCGGGCTCACAGACGCGGCCCAGCGGAATCCGCTCCGCGAATTCCGCCAGCAACTTGTCGTCGTCCATCATGTCGGCAGTCATGCCTGTGCGGGTGAGGCTAGGGCATATGGCGTTGACGCGGACACCCTTCTTGCCGAGATCCATCGCAAGCGCGCGGGTCAGGTTGACAACGGCGCCTTTGGCAGCGTTGTAGGGGCTCATGCTCCAGTCGCCGCCGGTGCCGGAAACCGATGCCGTGTTCACGATGGAGCCTCTGGTCTTGGTCAGATGCGGGATGGCAGCCCGGCAGCCGAAGAATACTCCATCGACATCGGTCGCCATCACCTTCCGCCACTGGTCGTCGGTTATCTTGTCGGGGGCGCCGCCAGCGTGGACGCCGGCATTGTTGACCATCACGTTCAGTCCGCCGAAACGCGAGACGACGGCGGACACCATCGCCTCTACCGCGGCGGAATCCGAGACATCGACGACGTGGTGGGTTGTTCGGTCAGGGGGCAGTTCTTGCGCAACGGTTTCCAGGTTGGTCCGGTCGCGGTCGATAAGGGCGACCCGAGCGCCTTCGGCGGAAAAACGGCGGGCGGTGGCCGCGCCGATGCCCGACGCGGCACCGGTCACGATCACTACCTTGTCCTTGAATCGGTCCGTCGACATCGGATCTCTCCGCATTGATTCTCGCAGGACAACGGCGAGGCCACGGAATGGGTCCTGACGGTGGCCGGTCAGCTTCCGAGCGATCCAATCCATCCGGAGACGACGCGCGCGATGTCGGCCACGACCTCGCGGTCGGCCCGACCGCTGCGGGCCGGAACGTGAAAACCGTGGTCGGCGCCATCGACGCGATGCGCGGTGGCCAGTGATCGCCGCCGCTTCACGACGCCGCGCAGCAGCGCAGGCTCCGCGAGCTTGTCCTGGGTGCCGTGGACGAACAGCATCGGGATTTGGACGTCTTTGAGGTGCTCGGCACGCGCGGTCGATGGTTTGCCCGCAGGATGCAGCGGGAAGCCGAGGAAAACGAGGCCGACGACGCCAGCCAGCGGCTTCTCCGCCTGCGCCTGAGACGTCATGCGGCCGCCGAAGGATTTGCCGCCCGCGACGAGCGGCAGACCACGGCATCGCCGGCGGGCCTCGGCAACCGCCGCTCGGATCGCCGCATGCGCGATAACAGGACTATCCGGCCGTCGACTTCCTCGCTGCATGAATGGAAACTGGAACCGCAGCGTGGCGACGCCATGTCGGTATAGATCGGCCGCCACATCCGCCATGAACGGGTGAGCCATGCCGGCGCCGGCGCCATGGGCAAGGACGAAGCATGCCCGCGCCTTTCGCGGCTTCATGAGCAGCGCCGACAGCGCCGGCATATAGCCGCTTTTGAGCGCCACCGGCGTTTCGGCTGGAGGCCGTACCGTCATTTCGCCGCCGCCAGTGGATCGCGCCGATCCTCTTCCCAACCGAACACTGAGCGCCCGCCGAGGGACGCGGAAGCCTCGAGTTCGCCATCGACAAACTCCTTAAGCGATGGACCGGACGCCATCCGCTCGAGCTGCCGTGCCTGGTCGTCGAGCCGCTTCAGGGTGTCCAGTTCCTCTTCGCGGCCGAGCCGCGCTTTCTGCACGGCCGACTTCAATACGCGGATGGTCTCGTCATAGACCTTGATGGGCACCGGGTAGGGATGGCGGTCCTTGCCGCCATGAGCGAGCGAAAAGCGGGCGGGATCGCGGAAGCGATAGGGGCGCCGTGGACGATTTCCGCGACCATCGCGAGGGAGCGCACAGTGCGCGCGCCGACGCCCGGTGTCAGCAGCAAGTCCGGAAAGTCGATGGGGCCGCGCTCGGCCGCCGCGGCAAGGGTACCGTGTAGGCGCCGCGTGAAGACGTCGCTCGAGCGGACATCGTGATGCGCTGGCATGATCAGATGCGGCAGCAGCGGCTGCGCGGCCTGTCAACGCGGTGAATTCGTCGACGATGCCGTCCGCGCCGAGTGCCGTCAGCAGGTCCAGTTGCGCGCTCCGCGACGGTGCGGCGCGCTGGTCGGTCAGATTAACGACTTCGCCATGCGGCGGCCCGTCGATGGCGCTGTGCGGCGCATCGACGAAGCTCTTCACGGTTTCGGAGTGCCAGTGATATCGGCGCGCCTGCTTGCTGTCCCCGTTCATGCCCTGCTGGACGACGGTCCAGCGGCCATCGTCGGTGACGAAGAATCCGTGCAGATAAAGATCGAAGCCATCCTGGACGGCGGCGCTGTCGACCTTGGCGACTAGACGGCTGGCGCGGGTGAGTGCGACGGCATCTAAGCCTATGCGGTCGCCGAGCGCGCGGAGCTCATCCGGCGTCTTGCGGGAATGCTGGCCACGGCCGCCGCAGACATGGATACCGAGTTCGTCCTGCAGCGGCCCCAGACCTCGCTTGAGGGCGCCGATGACGCTGGTGGTGATCCCGGACGAATGCCAGTCCATGCCCATCACCGCGCCGAACGATTGAAACCAGAAAGGATGCGACAGGCGGCGAAGGAATTCGTCCCGACCGTAATGGTGCACGATTGCCTGGGCTACGACCGCCCCAAGCGACGACATGCGGGTCGCCAGCCACGCTGGCACGCGGCCGCCGTGAAGAGCAAGATCAGCGCTGCCGGTTCGTTTCGCCATCAGCCGTCAATATCCGATTCTGCGCCCTCGCACGCCGCCTCCGCAGCCCCGCTCGATCGCGTCAAACCCGTTTCGTCAGCGATGCTCCTTCGCGTGATCTAGGGCGGCGCGCAACTTGTCACGTTGTCTTTCCCAGCGCTGCTGTTCCGCATCCGCACGCTTGTCGAGCTTCTCGCGTTCCGCTTGTAAGGCGGCGTCCTGTGCGTCGTGCTCCTGCTCTGCCGCGTCGAGTGCTTGTTGCGCTTTGGCGATACGTGCCGATCGTCGTTCCCGCTGCTTCGCCTCGGCTATGTCCGCTCGGCGCTGCGCGTGTTCGCGCTTCCGCTGCTGCTGGTCGAACGCTGCCGCCGCCTTGCGCGCCGCGGCCCCATCGGGCTTAACCGTTTTGCCTTCAGACCGCCGCGCCGGCTCCTTTCGCTGCCTTGTCCGAGCAGGCCCTTCAACCAGATCCTTCGGCAGGTCGCTCGTCACCCTGAACGAGCCATCTGTACCAACCGGCCTTCGTAGCACCGTGCCGGGATGCTCAAGCGTCGCCGCGACGACCTCGGCATCTTCGACCTCCCTGGCGAAACCCTGATGAAATAGGTTGCTGTCGGCGCCCCAAATCTGCAGGGCGGCCTTCATAGATGGAGCGGCGACGGCGAGGTCGTAGAAGCCGATGGAGGTCTGGTAGGTCTTAAGCTTTCTGGCCATCAGTCGCGGACCGGGCGCATCAGGGGCCATCCGGATCTACGCAAGGACAATTGCTCCTAAAAGGCTCAACCTGCGGCAGTAGAGAGCAGCGCGGCGGATGCTTCCCAAGCGCGGAAAAGACCTCGACGAAACCGAGGTCTTTTCCTTCCGAGGTCGGCTGTCGAAGTTACTTCTTCTTGTTCAGATTTTGCGCCATTTCGAGGTGATGCTGCAAGTGCGGGAGCGTCTTCCCGGCCCAATCCTTAAGCTTCGGATCTTCTCCGCCTTTCGCGTAGCGTTCGAATAGCGACACTGCGTCCTTGTGTGCGCTGACTTGCATCGACGCATAGTCGGACGTGAAGTCTTCCGGCTTCGCGTCCTTGAGCTTGTCGACCATCTTTTGGTGGGTATCGTCCAGTGCGGACGGGATTTCCGCTTTCACGCTGCCGCCGACGAGCGCTTTGAGCTCTTCTGACGTCTTGGTGTGGTCGGTGATCATCTGCCCGGCGAACGTCTTCGCGTCGGCGTCTCCACGCTCCTGCGCCAGCTTGCTGGTCGCGATTTCGGTCATGTCGCTCATCGCGGCTTCCTTGACGAAATCGGCGGTGGTAGGCGCGACGCCGAGGACCGAATTCACGCCGGTTTTCTCTCCCAGGGATTGCGCCGAGGCGTTGGTGGCAAGGGCAAGAGACAGGATGGCGGCAGCGGCGAGGAATGACTTCTTCATCGTGTGACCTTCATGGGTGAATCAGCGGAAGCGCTGCAACCCGAAAATGTCCGAACTCGGTCCATGTTCCACGGGCGGGCCTGCGCTTGAGAGGAATGCTGCATCTGGGCTTGCGGTCACCTCCGGTCCGCGTCACGACTGCAGGGTCGAGGCACGTTGCGAGGACTCACATGCGAGCGTTGGAGCTTTCCCATCCTTGGGGCACCGAGAACCTGAAGATGGTCGAACAAGCCGATCCCACGCCCGGCAAAGGCGAGGTCGTTGTGAAAATGCGCACGATCTCCCTCAATTTCCGTGATACGGCCATCATCGCGAAAGGCGGTTATTCGGCTGGCGCCGCCGATGCGCCGCCCATTATTCCATTTTCTGACGGTTGCGGCATCGTCGCGGCGATTGGCGAAGGCGTGCGCCGCGTCGCCGTGGGCGACCGCGTCTCGACCTTGTTCTTTCCTAACTGGCAGGCCGGCCCGCCGACGCCGGACAAGCGCGACGGACCGCTGGGGTCGCCCGGCGCACCCGGAGCGGCGAGGGAACTCGCTCTGTTTCCGGAAACGGCGGTTTCGAAAGTGCCCGACTATCTGACCGATGAGGAATTGGCGACGCTTCCGTGTGCCGCACTGACAGCATGGCGGGCGATGTTCGTCGATGCGCGCCTTGAGCCCGGCGACACCGTGGTGCTGCAGGGGACCGGCGGCGTTTCGATCTTCGGTCTGCAATTCGCGAAGGCGGCCGGGCTGAGGACGATCATCACATCGTCCTCCGATGAGAAGCTCGCACGGGCCACGGTACTCGGAGCGACCCACACGGTGAACTACAAGGACGTTCCCGATTGGCACCGTCCGGTTCGCAAACTGACCGGCGGTCGCGGTGCCGACTTCATCATGGAAGTCGGAGGAGCGGGTACGTTGATCGAAAGCCTGAAGTCCGTCCGCATGGCGGGACATATCGCGGTGATAGGCGTGTTGACCGATGCTAGTGCCCCACCGGCGAAACTCTCCGCTTCGGTGATGATCGCGACCGCTGCGAAGGTGCAGGGCTTGTCGGTTGGTTCCCGGGAGATGTTCGAGGCGATGTGTCGCGCGCTGACCCTGCATCGCATCCGGCCGGTGGTCGACCGTGTGCTCCCATGGACCGATGCTCGGCTCGCCGTCGAGGAAATGGCGCGCGGCAGCCATTTCGGCAAGATCGTGCTGACCTTCGATAGCTGACGTTGCTTAAGCATTCACCTCGGCACTACAGGTCGGAACGCGCATCAACGGAGCCGCTCTTTCTCGTCGGGAGTAGTTTCGGGACGCCATTCCCAACCGCCAGCTTTATATTCATAGAACCCAACGAGCTGTCCTTCAGTGTCGCTTCCAGGCGCTATGACCGGCACACTGTTGCTAGGCGCGCTTAGTTGCTCGCCAGCCTTCGGCCCATTAACGCAGCGGCCAGCGTAGTTCTCTGCCATCACAATTCCCGGCTTTTTGCCCACCAAGCGTCGGTCGCGATCTTCTTGAAGCGATCGGTCCAGTCGGGGCCATTCCGCGTGCAGACCTTGATGGCTTCGTTGATGATGTGGACCTGCACCCGATAGCTCGAACTTGATCTCATGCACCCAGCGGTCGCCCGCAGGGACACGGCCGATAGAGGACGCCAGCGCAGGCTTCACGAAGCCCGGATACTTCGCGCGGAGGCCGCCATCCGGCGCCTTGATCTTGGCGTAGGGCATATGTGCCTCACGCTTCGACGGAATGGTATCGGTGGTTTCCGCCCGATGAAGTGTAGATCGAGCGCCAGCCGGTGAGCGGATTGGGTGATCGACAACGGTTGAGTCGGTGATCTTGTCCGACTTGATCAGCGCGGCGCCTAGGTGTCCGACGATATCGAGCAATGCATCCGGACCAAGCCGGGCGGCGTCGATCTGGGGCGCGATGGAGGGGCTGAGATCGGTCATCGCTTCAGCCTCAGCGGCAACTGGCGCTCCGGATGTACATGGCGATGGACCAGATCCTCCAGCCAGGCCGGCACGTCTTCATAGGCGAGATCGCATCGTTCCTGGACCTCTCGGGCGATATCGGAGGTCACATCCCTCGACCAGTTCTCGGTCGTGTTGAAGGCGACGATGCAGAGAGGGTCGGAATATTCCCCGCGCATCAGGTCGGTGATGACGGTCTCCAGATCGGTGCCGTTGATGTCTGCTTCCCGCCAGACACAGCCGCCGGGACCGTGACAATCGACGACGAGGTACACAGTATCGTGGACGCCGGCCGGCACCGCGGATGGGCTCCACCCCGAACGCATGACGCAACTCCGCAACTGAACGGCGGATTCAAGAGACACCCCGGTGATTCGTTCCGTCGCGCGGCTAGAGCACCGGGGCGAGGTATCTGAGGGTGAAATACGACAGGGCGATCAGAGCCAGCGTCGCCGTCAGCGCGAACAGAACGCGCCCGAGTTCGAGCATCATGCGGCAGCGGCTTCCAGCTTTCGGATGGCCGCCCTAGCCTGGCGTGTGCCGATCAACGTGAAGCCGTGAACGCGACAGACCTTCTTCACCGCTTCGGCTTTGCGGTTCAAGGCTGCAGCAGCACGGTTCACAGTTGCACCTTCATCGGAGAACTTGCTCAGGTCCGCGATGTCGGCATCCGTCCAGCTACGGCTTGTCACGTGGGGCATGATCCACTCCTTCAGGTCGGGGGTTGCAGGTCTGGCGAGTCGCCCAGGCTGGGGCGTTAGCTTCAGCCTCGTTCTGGCGGGCCTGTTTCATCAGTCGATCGCGTTCGACGCACGGGGGCATCCGCCGTGCTTCGGCGCGCAGCAGCGTGGCTCGATCCACAAGGACCTCTTTCGTGCTTCGATGTGCTGAAAACATAAGAAGGTCATGCGCGCATTCCCTTCCATGCCGGAGGAGGGCGGAAGCGCGATGAGGCGTTCTCATCACCGATATCGGCCACCCGCGCGGTGACGAATTCAGTGGGTACCAAAACGCGGCAAGAATCGAGAAATCTTTCGCAAAAAGTTTTTGGAACAAATCCGGCGACTGCACTTCCTCCGTTCGAGGTGCTCATGTTTCGTTGGTTCGTCAGTCAGTTGCGGATTCCTGCCGAGATGGTCGGCCAGATCAAAGAGATATCGGCGCCTCTGATCGACCGACAGATCTCGCTCAAGTGGTGCGCCTGCTGCAGGAGGACGACCCAGATTCGATCGCCGACGACGAAGTCGAGGCCTGATCCTCAACAATCTGCACCACGATCTCATCAGTCAGCATCTGACATCGCGAACATTCGAACCAGTAGTGATCGGGGCCGGAAAGCGGCAACGACGCACGCACCAAGCTCATGCGGATATCGCAATCGGCACAGATCGGCGCGTTGAGAAGACAGCTATTCGGCATCCACACCTTCCAAGAATCGCAGAATGCATCAGGGAGGAGGCGCGGTCTGCAGATCAGATCGCGAGATTGCCAGCTTGCCTCACTGCCTGGTTGTGCCGTCCAATCGTTCGTCACGACCTGTGCCTGAACAAGCCTGATGCTCTGTCCGCTTCGAGCCGCCTCGATCGTGCCAATTCTGCGAGAACGTCTGGACGTGGAGAGGTCGGCAAGTCGACGGGCTGCCTCATCGGCAGTTTGGAAAGGTGGTCGGATCCGCAGCATCGCGCCGCGTTCGTGAACCAAACCTGGTGACTCCCGTTGAGGCCGAAACGGACCGTTCAGATGCCTCTGAAAGACCAGATCAAAAACGTCGCGCGGAAGTTCATCGAGGATCGTCCGGACGCCACCGCGTTGAAAAAACTGACACGGCCCAGAAAGCCTTTAGCGGTTCGTTTTGCCGACGACGGAATCGTGCCCAACAATCCGCGCCTGCCGTCGATCGTGTATCGAGGCGCGATCGCGGTCGACCGTGACGGCTTTGATGCGGCGGCGGTCATCGACGCGCTTTTCGAACTCAACGGCTGGACCCGGTCTTGGCGCGATACGGTCTACAACTTCGTGCATTACCATTCACAGATCCATGAGGTCCTAGGCGTATCGAAAGGGTCCGCCAAGCTCGAATGCGGCGGCGTTAAGGGCCGCGTGCTGTACTTGAAGGCCGGCGATGTAATTGCTTTGCCCGCAGGCACCGGTCACCGTCTCATCGAATCTACGCGCGATTTCAAAGTGGTTGGTGCCTATCCGAAAACGGGCACCTACGACGAGGTCACCGATACCCGCGACCGCATCGAGGCGAAGAAGCGTATCAGCAAAGTCCGGAAGCCTCTCAAAGACCCTGTCTACGGCAGAATGGGGCCGCTGAGCCGCCTGTGGGGGCGGTCGCGATCGCGTGAAGGCTGACGCGGTATGGACAGCATCACGTCATGGATCGGTTTGATCGCAGCGGCCTGTACCTCCTTGTCCTACATTCCTCAGGTCCGAAAGGCGCTGCCACGTGGATCGACGAGTGATCTGTCTCTTAAAATGCTCGCAGTGCTTACGTCCGGTCTGGCGATGTGGGTCGTATATGGAGTCCTGAAGACCGACTGGGTCATCGTCGTCGCCAACACGGTCGGCGCCGGCCTCAGCGGGGCGGTCCTGCTCTGCAAACTTCGCGACCTGCGTTCCTCAAGCAAAGCGGCCGCCAAGCAGGTAAACGCCTCCGACCAATTGTAGTCGCGCGCTCGCTATCAAGCAGAAGCGCCACGACGAAGTTTTGGACGCTCCCGTCTGCCACCATGCCTCCGCGTTCCCAAAACAGGTAATGCGGTCCGGTGATGGATGCGTCGAAATGGTCGGCCCGAGGGTCAGAACTTGACGACGGCTCTCAGGCCGACGACGGCAGCATCTCTGAGTCTGCGACCTGCGTCGGCGCTCAACGGGTCCGTTGCGCCGCCTCCTGGGCGAACGACGTACTGGAGGTTGGGTTGGAGGCTTAGACCCGGCTTGATCTCTTATTGATAAGCGGCGGTGATCATCGTCTCCGACGTCCTGCGTGGCCAAGTCGGCGAATGGATGCGTCGGAAGTCCGCATCCAGCGCCTGGGCTCTAGGCGAGACATGGGCGTAGGCGATCGCCATCCCGACCTTGTCGTTCGGCCGAGCGTCGGTCGGGCCGATCCATTCGATCCCGCAATCGGCGTAGATATCTAGGAGGCTCCGGTCGGGCGGGCTGTAGGCTGCTCGAGCGAAAACGCCGATGCCGCGATCATCGTCTCCCGCCACCCGGTAAAGCTGCTGCTCGAAGACGCCCCAAAAGCCGTAGTTTCCGGTCAAGGTCGCCGGCGATGCGGAAGACGACGGGTCGGCCATCGACCGACCGTCGTCGCCGTATCGAAGGTCCGCGAACGCGCCTGAGTGATGCCAACCCCCGATCTTGAAAGTACCCGCGAGATGCTCGTCGCCTTTTTTGTTGTTCCACGCATATTGCAACTGCCCAAGCACAAGCGGCGGGTCGTTGATCCGGAAATTCAAGCCGTAGCGATTGCGTTGCTGGGCGTCGCCTGCGCCCGGGCCCGCCGCGTCGCCGTCGAATACGGCGGTTTGCAGCGACCAATCCTCGCCAAGGTTCAGGGATAGCCGTGCTCCCAGCGCCGCCAGGGGCGGAGACGGTCCTCCGCTCGGCAGAACGATTGACACTACGGCCGGCCAGCCGAGCGAAGCGTTGGTGAAGACCTCCGTGTACTTCGTGTTGAAAAATTCCGGGTCGGCGGCGAGTTGCCCGATCTTCAGGGAACCGAGCGAATCCCATTTCTGCTCGAACCAGGCTTCGTAGAGGCGGGTCGTCGGAAGGGCCTCGATGCCGCTTACCACCATGAAATTCTGGAGGTAGCTTCGGGACAATCCGTCGCCATGAATCTGAAAAATATTTGCATGGAAGGTCAGTTGCCTCGCATCGATGAGCTTCTCCATGTCTATGTCGACGGCCAAGTTCAGACGTCCTTCGTACACCGCCCCCTGCCTCGATCCGCCACTGACGTTTCCGAGCGTTTCGCTGATATACGTCGCCGCGAACTTCACTCCGCGGTCCATGAACGGGTTCGGGAGGATGCCAAGGGTCGTCTCTTCGATCGTGCTCTGGCCCGTGTCCGGATCCGCGGGCTTGTGGTCGTCAGTCTTTTTGTCCTCCTGGGCCCAAGCCGTCGCGACGCTTAGGTGTGCGGCGATCGCCACGGCCAGCCAGCCGACCGATATGACGAACCGTCGCCTCGCCCTCATTCCACGGCCTGGTTGGCTGCCTCACGGGCCTTCTTTCCAGCCCGTCGAACCGACTTCTCGCCGACCTTTTCGGCGGCGGCTCGCGCTTCGCATCTGGTTCTGATGTCCTCGAGTTCCTCGTCGGTCAGGTGTTCGATGCCGACGAACGAATTGTGCGCAGCACTCGTTCGGATGAGCTCATCGAGTTTGACTTGGATGGCAGCGCTGTCCCGGTTCTGAGAATTCTGGATGAGGAACACCATCAGGAAGGTCACGATGGTCGTGCCTGTGTTGATGACGAGTTGCCAAGTGTCGGAGTATTCGAAGAGCGGTCCCGTCACGGCCCAGATCACGACGACCGCGAACGCGATGGCGAACGTCGAGGCGCGCCCCGCCAGCGTGGACGTCTTGTTGGCGACGTCGCCGAACAATCGGGCAAAGCCGTGTGGCCGATCGGCCTTTTTCGTTTGCATTACGGTCCTTTCCAGGTGCGACATTCGACCACATGCGGCCATTTCCGGAAAGGTAATTTTCATTTCATGGGCGTCGTCTATCGGACGAACACATCAGCAATTTTCAGTGTACCGTCAAAGTTTTGCGGAGAGACAATGCCCATCACCAGGCCCTGGACCAGCGAGGACATTGAGAAGCTCGAAAAGTTGGCGGACGAGGGAGCCACGCTGTTGCGTGCCAGCGCGGCGCTTCGCAGACCTTCGTCGGCTGTTCAGAAAAAGGCGCGCGAACTCGGCAAGCCGCTCGCGGGCGTCCGGAAAGTAAGGGCGGATCTGCGCGCCGCCGGAGTGCTGGAGGAAAAGCGCAGGTGACGGGCGAGATTTCCCGGATTGATTGCCGTCCGGCCTGATGCCAATCTTCTCGAGAGCATGAGGCGCGCATGAAATCCACCATCCGCAAGCGGTCGTTGGACATCGCGGGGCACAAGACCAGCGTCAGTCTGGAGGATGAATTCTGGTCCGCGTTGAAGGAAATCGCGCGGTACGAGGGTGTTACCGTCTTCGAGCTGGCGACCAGGATCGATAAAAGACGAACCGCCGTTTCGAAGTCCAACCTTTCGTCTGCCATCCGCCTTTTCGTGCTAGATCACTACGTTCGGAGGCGATCGCCGCCCGGCGTCGCCGATCTTCCGGATTAGAAAAAGGTGTCGCGTGACAGACGAACGGGCCGCCGGCTCGCTGAGAGATCGGGAGAATGAGCTCGCCGAGGTGCAGCGCATCGCGAAGGTCGGCGGCGTCCTCGTCCACCTCACCAACGGGTTCGAGAACAAGCGCTCGCCTGAATATCTCGCGATCCACGGACTGCCGCCCGAGGCGGTCAACGAGACGCACCAAGACTGGGTCAGGCGGCTTCATCCCGACGATCGGGAACGAGCCGAGCGCCAATTTCTGGATATGCTCGAAGGCAAAGCCGAGCGCTATTCCTCCGAGTACCGCATCATCCGCCCCAACGACGGCGAGGTACGCTGGATAGCGGCTGAGGGCCGCATCGAGCGCGATCGAAACGGGCGCCCCGTCCGGATGGTCGGCGCCCACATCGACGTCACGGATCGGGCTCAGGCCCGCGAAATGCTCCGGGAAAGCGAGGAGCGGTTTCGGCTCATCGCCGACAGCGCACCGGTCCCGATGTGGGTCACCCGGATGGATCGAACCCGGAGCTTCGCCAACAAGGCCTACGTGGACTTCGTCGGTGTCCCCTACGAACAGGCACTGGCATTCGACTGGCGGACCATCCTCCATCCCGATGACGCTCAGCGCGTGGTGAAGGAAAGCATTGCCGGGGAGGCGTCCCTGAAACCCTTCGTGCTGGAGGCGCGCTACCGCCGAGCCGATGGCGAAATCCGCTGGATCCGCTCGGAATCGCAGCCGCGCTGGGACCCAGCCGGCCGGCACATCGGCTTCATCGGCGTCGCGCATGACATCACCGTCGCAAAGCAAGCGGAGATCAATCTGCGATCGGTGAACGATGATCTCGAGCTTCTTGTCGCGCAGCGGACCGCCCAGCTCCGCAGCAGAGAATCCCAGCTTCGTGCGATTCTCGAGACCACGAACCAGCATCAGGACCTTCTCGATCTCGAGGGACAGGTCGTCTACGCCAACGCCACTGCCCTGTCTGCTGCAGCGGTCGGCCCGGAGGATGTGCTCGGTAAACGTTTTTGGGAAGCGGCTTGGTTCGACGAGGCGCCGGCGGTAGCGAAAGCGGTCGAGGAGGCGTTCCGCCAGGCGTCCAATGGTGCGACTTCGAGAATGGACCTCGAATTGAGCCTCCCTGCAGGCCGCCGGCTTTTCGAGCTCGCCTTGCGCCCCGTGACGGACGAGACCGGCGAAATAACGGCCGTCCTGGCGGAAGCCGTGGATACGACCGAGCGGCGGACCAACGAGGAAGCGCTTCGCCAGGCGCAGAAGATGGAAGCGGTCGGACAGTTGACCGGCGGAGTCGCCCACGACTTCAACAATCTTCTCACGATCATCCGGTCGGCGACGGATTTTCTCCGTCGTCGCGACCTTCCGGAAGAGCGCCGGCGAAGATACGTCGATGCCATCTCGGACACGGCAGACCGGGCATCTAGGCTGACCGGTCAACTGCTCGCATTCGCTCGCCGACAGCCTTTGGCGCCCGTCGCCTTCGACGTCGGCGTGCAAATCGACAGCGTGGCGAGCCTGATCCGTCCGCTCGTCGGTGGCCGGGTCCAGATCGAAGTGAACGCTCCGGACAAAGGGATGCTCGCCGTCGCGGATATCGGGCAGTTCGAGACGACGTTGGTCAACTTGGCCGTCAACGCCCGCGACGCGATGAACGGCGAGGGACGGCTCGTCATCTCCGCCGAGCCCGCTGTGGAGATCCCGGCAGTCCGATCCCATTCCGCCCGGCCTGGCGATTACGTCGCAGTCTCGGTGGCGGATAGCGGCACAGGCATTCCGCCCGAGCACATTCAGACGATATTCGAACCGTTCTTCACGACGAAAGAGGTCGGGCGCGGCACGGGGCTGGGCCTGAGCCAAGCCTTCGGCTTCGCGAAGCAGTCGGGCGGCGACATCGTGGTGACCAGCATCGTCGGAGAAGGGTCTGTCTTCACGATCTATCTGCCTCGCAGTCGTTCCACGGCCGCAGCCGATCCCGCCCCGGCGCCGCATACGGATCTCACCAGCGGGCAAGGACACCGGATCCTAGTGGTCGAGGACAACCCGGATGTCGGCCGGTTCTCCACCGAGCTCCTGGAGGATCTCGGTCACTGGACCGAATGGGTGCGGTCTGCCGACCAGGCCCTCGCGGCGCTGTCCGAAAACGAGTTCGCCTTCGACCTGGTCTTCTCGGATGTCATCATGCCGGGGATGAACGGTGTCGAATTGGGGAACGTCATCCGCGAAAGATATCCCGGACTGCCCGTCGTGCTCACGTCCGGCTACAGCAGCGTTCTCGCTGAAAACGCGCATCGCGGATTTGAGCTCATTCAGAAGCCGTATTCGGTGGAAGCGCTGTCGAGAACGCTGCGGAAGGCGATCGGAGATCGATCGCGCAGATAGGTGAGCGGCTCCGTCAACGTCCGCGTGGCGAGCTCTCCGTTGATGACTTCGAGACGCTTCCGCATGGCGTAGTCGCTTAGTACGGATGCAGACGCCGCGCGTCGGATCCGAAAACGACGCCCCTCGCCGCCGATGGGCGAGAGGCTCGATTGGTGGTAAGGCCGAGTTCTCAGGTCTTGATGTCGTCCGGAAGCTTTCCGCCATTCGCGGCCAACTTGGCCATCACCTGCTTGTGCAGCCAGATGTTCATCGTAGCCGAGTCGTTCGTGTCACCCGAATAGCCGAGCTCCTTGGCGAGCTCCTTGCGTGCCGACAGGCTCGAATCGATGTCGAGGGCCTTCATGAGATCGACGATCGACGTCTTCCACTCCAGCTTCTCACCCTTCGCCGCGACGGCCTTGTCGAGGATCGGAGCGACATCGACGTTCGAGGCGCTGCCGGTTGGTGCTGTCGAAGGCGCGGTGGCAGAGGGCGACGATGCCTGAGACGACGCCTTGTCCTGCGCGGCAGGTGCCGCTCCGCCGGCCGGCGCCGCTTCCGCGTGACCGAAGATGGCGCCCATGATCTTTCCGAAAATGCTCATTTTGCTCTCCAATGATATGAAAAAGGACGCCGCGGCCGAGCCGCGGCGTCCTTCAACGTTTATGCGTCATGCCGCTTCTGCGTTCACCGCCGACAATGCCAGCTTCGAGAGCGCATCGTCGGTCTTCTTTTCTTCCGCGAGGGTCTGGTCCAGCAGCTTGACGGCATCCTTCAGTCCAAGGGTCTGCGCCCAGGTCCGAAGGGTGCCGTAGCGGGAGATCTCGTAGTGCTCGACGGCCTGCGCGGCTGCGAGCAGGCCCGGGTCGAGAGCCGATGTGTCGGCGTACTCGTCCATGATCTCCTTGCCTTCATCGAGGATGCCCTCGATGGCGTCGCACTTCTTCCCGCGCGCAGCCTTTCCGAGGCTTTCGAATATCTGTTCGAGGCGTTCGATCTGCACCTCCGTCTCGGCCTGATGCTTTTCGAAAGCCGCGCGTAGCTCGTCGGAAGCGGCGGCTTTGGCCATCTTCGGCAGGGCTTTGTAGATCTGCTTTTCGGCGTAGTAGATGTCCTTGAGGGTGTCGAGGAATAGATCGTTGAGGTCTTTGTCAGCCATCGCGGCCTCCCATGCTTCTGACGCCGCTGAAACGCGGTGTTCCCGTCCAGGTTCCAAGGATTCGGTAGTGCGGATCGCGCCATAAATCCGGGAGGTCAGCCAGTGGGACGAGATCGATCTGCTCTGTGTAGCGGGTCCGATAGATCGTCATGAGAGCATCGTGCCCTTCGTCCGACGAACTGCAAAGGGCGTCCTCTACGACGACGGTCCGGAAGCCGAGCTCCACGGCGCTCAGCACCGTCGACAACACGCAGACGTCGGTCTCAGCGCCGGTCACGATGACCGTGTCGACCGCTCTTCCGTGAAGGCGGGCGGCGAGGTCGGTGCCTGCAAACGCCGAATAGCCCGGCTTGTCCACGACATGTCCCGGCGGCACCATGCGGGCCAAGGCCCCGATGAGATCCAATTGATCCGGCGGAAGGCGGTCGCGGGTAGCTCGCTCCCATCGCTTGAAATACTGCCGCCAACGGCCGGGGCGTTCGTCCGCGGATCGGGGCGTTATGAAACGGGTGAACACGTTCCGGGGCGGGTTCAGTTCTGCGGTCGCCACGATGCCCGGCAAGACCCTCGCCATCCAAGGCGTCTCCCACATTCCGCCGCGGGCGAAGATCCGCTGCATGTCCACGCACAGATGAACGGCATTCCGGATGGGGTCCCGTGACACTTTGGCAGCCATTCAGGAGGCTCCGGAATGATGTGCCGTCCGAGGATGCCGGTCGTGCAGGAACGTCGCGAGCTCCGTGCGGAGATCGGGCGAAGCGGCCATCACCCGCTCAAACAACTGCTCCTGGAAGTCCCGAGGCAAGGTGGGCCACAGTTCGATGGCTGCTTGCCCGAGCGTCATCGCTGCCTTGGTCTCGTCCATGATCATCTCCTTTCGCCGGAAATGGACAAATTTGAGCTTCGTTCCGGCAGCTGCGGAGCTTCGCTTTCCCGTACTTCACACCTACACTGACGGCGTCGCAGTTCGGAAATCATGATGCTCTTGCTCGTCGCCTTCGGGGCTTTGATACTGCTCACGGCCTGGCTTCCCGTGGTGCTGAAGGAAGCGCCGCTTTCGCTGCCCATCGTCTGCATCGCCATCGGCGCAGCAGCGTTCTGGTCCTTTCCGGAAATCCCGGTGCCGCACCTTCCCGCCGAACTTCCTCTGGTCGAGAAGATGACCGAGTTCGTGGTCATCATTTCGCTCATGGGAGCCGCCTTGAAGATCGACCGCAAGCTCGGGTGGCGGAGATGGATCACGACGTGGCGGCTGCTTGCGATCGCGATGCCCCTTACGATCGCCGCGTTGTGGGCTTCCGGCTACGCGTTGCTCGGGCTGTCTGGTGCATCCGCACTCCTGCTGGCCGCCGCTCTGGCACCGACGGACCCGGTCCTTGCCAGCGACGTGCAGGTGGGACCGCCCAAGTCGGGAGAGGAAGACGACACCCGCTTCGCGCTCACCTCCGAGGCGGGCCTGAACGACGGCTTGGCGTTCCCGTTCGTGATGGCGGCGATCGCCATGAGTCAGTCAAGCGGATCGCTGGGCTCCTGGGTCGCACATTGGTTCGCCGTCGATATCGTCTGGCGCCTTGCTGCCGGCATCGCCATAGGGGCAGCGCTGGGTTACGGCCTGGGATGGTTGGTCTTCCGCATTCCCAATCGTGCCAAGCTGTCGCGGACGGGCGATGGCTTTGTAGCGTTGGGGATCACTGTCGTCGTTTTCGGCGTGTCGGAAGCCGCTCAAGGCTACGGTTTCGTATCCGTCTTCGTCGCGGGACTGGCGCTCCGGGCCGCTGAGCGCGACCATGAATACCACCAGACCCTACACGACTTCGCCGAGCAGCTTGAACGCCTTCTGATGATGACGCTGCTCGTCCTTTTTGGCGGGGCGATCTCGGCAGGTGGTCTGCTGAACTCGCTGAGCGTCAGCGGCGCGGTCTATGCGGGCCTGGCCATCTTCGCGATACGCCCCTTGCTGGCGTGGATCTCGTTGTCGGGGACTACGTGCCCTCCGACCGAGCGGGCCGCCATCAGCTTCTTTGGGATCCGCGGCATCGGGACCATCTATTATTTGGCCTTCGCCTTCCAGAAAGCCTCGTTCGACGGTGCCGAGACGATGTGGAGCATTTCGGCCGCAATCGTCCTGACGTCGATCGTTCTGCACGGGGTCACGGTGACGCCGGTGATGATGCTGATCGACCGGCGACGGAGGCGAGGCCAGACGGCCCGAGAGGAGAAAGCGCTCGCATCTGAGAGCAACTAGAAGCCCCCGCTTATTTGGCCACCGGTCGTCGGGAAGACCCGTCAGACGGCCGATTTGCGGCCCGAAGCCTCTCTCCGGTGTAATCGTGAAGATCGCCGACCTCGGCTTCCAGTTCGGCGCGTGAAAAGCCTTCGGCCGATGCCATATCGACGCAGCGGGCGACAAGCTCGCCACGTCCTGCGACGCCCCGGGAAGCCCGAAGTGCTCTGCGGGTTGGATGCTGTTCTGGGCCCAAAACTCGGCGAACTCGCGAATCTTATTCTTAAAGGACCCTACGTCCCGACGTTGGGACGGCGTCCTCCATGGTCGGACCGAACTTCATGGAGGACCGCTTCGCCGAGGGCAGATCACGCCCTTCGTGGATCCAACAGCATCCTATCGCGACGCCACAAGCGGCGACGCTTTGGACGTTTGCCAGGGGTGTGATTTGTTAGGTTACGACATAGATAGTTTCGGATACGCTTTCAAAACGGTCAGCGATCGCCACCCGCCACTCGGGTTCTGGAATTCGATGGTCTGCCCGACGGAGAGGCCGATCAACGCCGCACCGATCGGTGTCAGGATTGATATCTTGTTTGCCTCGACGTCGGCCTCTTCCGGGTAGGTCAACTCCACGTTTCTTTCCTGACGACCGATATCATCACGGAAAGTCACGTCGGAATTCATCGTAACGAGACCCACCAACACCCGCGTCGCGGTCAAAATCTCCGCCCGTTCGATTTCTCGTTTCAAAAATGCCGCCGTATGCTGTTCGACGTCCGAAGCGGCCTCTGCGATGTGCCGAAGGCGACCGATCTCGGACGTCTTCAGGCAGATTGGCGGCAAGGCCGGTTGCTGATAGCTCATCGTCTCGCCTCCATTATGCCGCTTCAGGACCATCGGGAGGTCCATCGTTCCACGACGTATGCCACTCCTTCGACTTTTCTGCGGCAAACGGCTTCACATCAGGGGTCTGCACGCGGATGACGCTCAGCGTGCAGGATTTTCCGGCACCGTCTACGTACGGCATCCTGTCACCAGCTTGAAGCCCGAGCAGGGCCGCGCCCACTGGCGAAAGAATCGAGACGTGTCGTCGATAGCTCCAAAATTTCTCGGGCATAACGAGTATCGCGCTACGCATGGGCTCGCCGTCATCAGGACGGAAATCGACCCACTCGTCCAAACGGACGCAATCAGGCATCGTGGACGGTGGATGGATTGAAGCCCGGTCGATTTCCGAACGCAGAAAGTTACCTACGGGGTGAAATCCGTATACGGCATGATCGGTGACGCGCTTAAGCCGCAGGATATCGATAGATGGTATGGCGATCGGAGGAAGCGATAAAGCGATCATGACGTGCTCCATAGGACAGCAGCCGGGATCGGGCTCGTCGATCAAGTATGCCGTCGGAAATATCGGAGGATTAACGTGCAGCCGTCCCGTCACCGCGCATTGAGCAGCGGAGCGGGCTAACTCCGGTTTTGGAGTCGTCCTGCGTGAAGCAGTGAACGATTTCTGCATACGTTCGACATGATGCCTTCAAACTAGCGCCGAAGAATCTGAAGTCAACGAGTAGCGTCATGATGACGCATTTTCGGGAGTTATCAAAAAGCATCTGCGAATGCTTGGCTGTGCGAATTGAGTCCTGAAGAGGGGTCAAACCCCGCACTACCTTCAGCGCTTCAGTTCGTTCTTCGTCAACGCGCCCGTCTTGGGATCCATGTGGATCTCATAGGTCTTGTCGTCCTTGACGGCATCGCCTTCCCAATGGCCGTCATCGGCGTCGAGCTTGCGGACATCCGTGTAACTCATCGACTTCAATTTCTGGATCGCTTGGTCCTTGGTGATCCAGTCGGCACCAGGCTGATCCGCGATTGCGAGTGTCGATGCGATCGCGCAGAAGCCGATTGCTGTCAAAACGCCGAGATGGCACTTCATTCTACGCTCCCGTGAAGGCTATCGAAAGAAACCTGAGCGGAGGGCGGTTGTTCCGCTGCTTCGCGAGAATCCACTCAGGTACCAACTGGCGTTTGGCCGGACACGGAAGGAGCCGAGCCATGACGATCCGCCGTCTCGGGAGGCGACATGCGCGCGCTCCCGACATCAGTCGCAAGCTGCGGCGCCGGTCTCGTCCTTGTCCGAGCCTTGAATAGAGGTAGTCGTTTCTTCGTCTTGCTGTCGGGAGAAAATCGTCAGCGTCGCCGCGACCAAGCATAGGAATGCGATTCCGGCGGCCGGAGCGGCGAGTGCGAAGAGACCATATGTCCGGTGAGCTCGCCCACCGGCCACCGCTCCGGAAACGAAACTCGTCCATACGCAGAGGTTGAGGATCCAAGACCATTTGGACCGACCGCCCGAAAGAGCGCCGCCGAGCGACTCTCCCAGGCCGACGAGCGTTCCGGTGACGAATGTGCCTCCCGGACGCATGCCGGTTCCGGACTTCAATATCGTGTTCTGCATGCCCATCGCGGCGATCGCAGGTATCACCGCGACATCGGGCGTCACGCCCTTCCGCACGAATAAGAGCGCGATCGATAGCAACGCGGCTTCCGCCGCGAGCAGGACGACGCATCGGAGATATGGGCGACGGATCTTCGTCATGCCGCCGATCATGGCGGCCGCCACGAACGCGGAGACGAGAATGGCGGCCCGATAGCATGCTTCGAGGTCGCCATGCTCGAGGTCCACGCCTATCGAGATGCTGGCGCCGCTCGCGAAGGAGATGAAAAAGCCGCCCAACTCCTTGAAGCTGACCGCGTTCACGAACCCGGCGAAGCAGGTCATGAGCAATCCCGAGCACGCGACAAAGCTCCGGTTCATTGTCGTTACCTTTCGAATGCGATGCTGAGGGATCGGCGGAGAAGAGCCCTGCTGTCGCCGACTCTGACGTCCCGGCATGTCTTCTACCCGCCCGGTCGGTTCGCTATCCGTCTCCGCGGCGTAAGGCCCTGCGACGCGGACGCTCGCGCGACGCCGCCGAAGGTTGGACCCCTCGACGGATGGGTGCTACCTTCCGAGGTATGCGGCCGCCTGCTTTTTTGCGTCATGGGCCGCGACGAAGGAGAGGTGAACCGAAGTGGAAAGAAGGCACGGAGCAATCGGAGCGGTCTTGATCGCTTGGACTCTCGCCGTCATCGGCGTCGCGACGATCGGAGCGGTTGCCGTCTTTCTTCTCGGATAGCGAGGCGGAGATCCGGGTCTCCGGAAGATGCCTCGTCACCGATGTCGCCGCAGCGACATCGGTGACTCCGGAGCCTTACTTCGGAAGCACCTCGGTCACGGTCAGATCGCGCACCTCACCGGTCCGCGTCTGCCAACTGATCGACTCCCCTGCGGACATGCCGATCAACGCGACTCCGATCGGGGTCAGCACGGATATCTTCTTGAGCGTGATGTCGGCTTCGTCCGGGTAGACGAGCGACACGGTCTGCACCTGGCCGGTCGTGTTGTCGCGGAACGCGACGCCGTCGCCCATGCGCACCACGCCGGACGTCGGGCGTTCGTCGCGGATGATCCGCGCCCTGTCGAGTTCATCCGCCAGCCAATCGGCGACGTCCGGCATTCGGGTCGTGGCGGCCTCTGCCAACGATCTCAATCGAGCATGATCGCTCGCAGTGATCGAGATCTTCGGTTTCAGGCGTCGGGAAGGAGAGGCCTTGCCCCGACCGTTATCATCGACTTGGTTCATTTCCGTTCACCCTTCAATTCCGTTGGCTCCCGCGGAAGTCCGGTACCACCGGGCTTCGCACGGATCGCGCGCAGATCTGGATTTCCATATGTGACGATCAGAGAATTGATGTCGTGTCGCCGCGCGGCCTCGCAGGAGGCGCCTTTGACGGCGGCTAGTCCGCAGCCGCGGGGAGACCGGAGAGCCGGTCGAAGCTAGGCACGATAGACATCATTCCATGATGCTAGGCATAGTTTTCGCGATGTCAATCTCGTCGTTGAGGTCGAGAGGGACGCCGACCGAGATGTGGAGCGAATTACATGCGCGACGGAGTGTCGCGAGGGTGGAGTTGACTTCCTTCCACGCCGCGCTACGTTCGCACCATGTCGCATCTTCGCAAATATCGCTCGTTGCTTCGAGCAGGACGTCTCCAAAACCGGAGTTAGCCCGTCGCCGTCCTCGCGGACGGTCACGGGTGTGTTGCGAACGACTTCCCAGAAATAAACGGCCCTCCCAAGCCTGCCGACCGCTCCGGTCGGCTTGCGCGTCGGCTTTCCGTCTTGCCGCGTCCCACAGTTTATCGCGGGGCGTCGTCTCCGCGTGCGTCGCGAAAGCTGCGATTGGAGACGACGTACGCCTGTCGATGGGCATGACGACGAACATGCGAGGAATGATGATCAGCCATCTGGATCCCAGGCTTCCCCCGATCGCGGTCAAGGCGTCGGAAATCGACTTGTTGTGGAACGTCGCCGAGCACGGCTCATGTGTCGAGCCGCGGGCTTCCGCATTCCTGAAGAACGAGATCGGACGAGCCGAGATACTTCTGGAGCCGCGGGTGTTGCGCGGTCTCGTCACGATGAACTGCAGGGTTTCATTCCGCGACGTCGGTTCGACCGAGGAGATGACGGTCGAACTCGTCTTTCCCGAGGCGGCGAACGAAGCGGCGGGCAGGATCTCCGTGCTGTCTCCGCTAGGCGCGAGCCTGCTCGGAATGTCCGTGGGACAGGCCGTCCAATTCGCGGACGAACGCGGAGCGCGACGGACTATCGTCGTTACGGCCGCCACGCCGCTTTCCCGATCGTGACCGCATCCCGCGACCGGGCGGCTCGACGTTGCCGCCGGTTACGCTGCATTTCAATGGAGTTTCTCAAGATGACCGAGCGACAGATACACGGACGCATCACCGGTCCGATCGTGATGATCGGCTTCGGCTCGATAGGCAAGGGCGCGTTGCCGCTCATCGAGCGCCACTTCGAATACGACAAATCGAGATTCGTGATCGTGGCCCTCAAGCGGACGACGAACTCGCGAAGAAGCACGGCGTGCGGTTCATCAGGAAGGCCGTCACGAAGGACAACTACGAAGAGATCCTTGCGCCTCTCCTGACTGAAGGCGGCGGTCAGGGTTTCTGCGTGAACCTCTCCGTCGACACCGGCTCCGTGGATCTCATGCGTCTGACGAGAAGGATCGGTGCCCTCTACATCGATACGGTCGTAGAGCCTTGGGCCGGCTTCTACTCGGACACGAAGAGCACGCCCGCGGAGCGCACCAACTATGCGCTGCGGGAGACGCTGCTTGCCGCGAAACGCGAAAGCCCCGGCGGAGTGACGGCCGTATCGACGTGCGGTGCCAATCCCGGCATGGTATCATGGCTCGCGAAGCGGGCGATGCTCGATCTCGCACACGATCTGACGTTCGACCTGCGACCGCCCGAAAGCCGCGAGGATTGGGCAAGGCTGGCACGCAGGCTCGGCGTCAAGGGAATCCAGATAGCCGAACGGGACACCCAACGCTCCAACAAGCCGAAACCCGCGAACGTCTTCGTCAACACCTGGTCCGTGGAGGGATTCGTGTCGGAGAGCCTTCAGCCCGCCGAACTGGGCTGGGGCACGCACGAGAGATGGATGCCTCGGGAGGCCCGGACGCACGAGACCGGTTGCCGCTCGGCGATCTATCTCCTCCGCCCGGGTGCCGCGACGAAGGTACGCTCCTGGTGTCCGACACCGGGGGCTCAACACGGTCTTCTCATCACGCACAACGAGGCGATTTCGCTGTCGGACTATTTCACCGTGAGGGAGAACGGTGCGGTCGTCTACCGACCGACATGCCACTACGCCTATCATCCCGCCGACGACGCCATGCTGTCCGTAGGAGAACTGCTGGGCGCGGAGGGGCGGATGCAGGGAGCGTCGCGCATTCTCGACGAGACCGAGATCGTCGACGGTATCGACGAACTCGGCGTGCTCGTCTACGGGCACGCCAACAATGCGTATTGGTATGGGTCGCAACTCTCGATCGACGATGCGCGCAGACTGGCGCCCTACCAGAACGCGACAGGACTTCAGGTCACTTCGGCGGTGATCGCCGGCATGGTTTGGGCGCTGGAGAATCCGACCGCAGGCATCGTCGAGGCGGACGAGATGCATTTCGACCGCTGTCTGCAGATTCAGAAGCCGTATCTGGGAAAGCTGCGGGGATACTATACCGATTGGCACCCTCTGGCTGGCCGACCCGGCATCTTCGACGACGACGTGGATACCGCGGACCCGTGGCAGTTCAGGAACGTGCTGGTCAGATGACGATGCCTGCATCGATCCGACGGCTACGCTACGGCCGCAGTTTTCATTCTCGAGGAAACGCGGCCGCACGAAGGCGGCCGGGCAACCCGGAGGAATGAGAGGTGTCGGGGATCGCCCATGTGATCGGTGCAGGTTTGGCGGGGCTCGCCGCCGCCCTGCGTCTGTCGGAGAACGACTACGCGGTGCATATCCACGAAGCGACGATGCAGGCCGGCGGTCGATGCCGCTCCTATTTCGACCCGAAGCTGGAGATGGAAATCGACAATGGAAACCATCTGATCCTGTCCGGAAACGTCGACGTTCTAGCCTACGCGCGATCCATCGGAACTCTCGACGGTCTCGTCGGACCCGACACCGCCAGACTGCCGTTCGTCGAGCTGGGATCGGGGAAACGCTGGACCATCGATCTAGGACGGGGGCGCCTTCCGACGTGGATCTTCGACAGACGCCGGCGCGTGCCCGATACCCGCATCGCCGAATATCTTCGGCTTTATCCGCTCGTCGCCAACCGCGAGGACCGGCGCGTCGGGACGTCGTGCGTTGCACGGGGCCGCTTTATGATCGATTGCTCCACCCGTTTCTTCTCGCCGCACTTAACGTCGATCCCGAAGAGGGCTCCGCCAAACTGGCAGGAAGCGTTCTGAGGGAAAGTATCGTCGCGGGAGGCGTAGCGTGCCGCCCGCTGGTCGCGCGACCCGGGCTCGGCCGCGTCCTGGTGGACCCCGCCGTCGCGACGTTGAAGCGCCGCGGAGCGGTCATCAGCTACGGACATGCTCTGAGGGCCTGTGGTTTTCGGGACAGCCGGGTCGCAGGCCTGGTTTTCGCGGACGGGAATGTCGCCGTGGGCCGGACCGACGTCGTCGTCATGGCCGCGCCGCCCTGGGTCGTCGCGCCTCTGATTTCCGATCTCCGCGCGCCCGACGAATTCCGCACGATCGTCAGCGCTCATTTCAAGATCGCTCCCACGGCCGGGCAATCACCGGTCGTCGGGGTCATCGGAGGACTGGTCGAGTGGCTGGTGACGTACGACGATCGGTTGTCGGTCACGGTCAGCAACGGCGACCGTCTGAACGGGATGCCCCGGGATGTTCTGGCAGCCGCGCTTTGGGACGAGGTTCGGCGGATCTGCGGAATCGACGCGGCTCTCCCGCCCTGGCAGATCGTCCGCGAACGTCGCGCGACCTTCGCGGCCGTTCCGGAGCAGAACTCTCGACGTCCCGGGACCCGCACGGCTTTCGGCAATCTCTTTCTGGCGGGAGACTGGACGGATACGGGCCTGCCAGCCACGATCGAAGGTGCCGTCCGCTCCGGCTACCGCGCCGCCGACATGGCTCTAGGGCCGCCTGCCTAGAAGGCGGTGTCGAGATCCGCGTTCACGCGACCGTCGCCCGACCTTGTGCCGGCGGCGGCCCGGGCAGGCACCCGTGTCGCCGGTCGGCGCTGCCGTCAGATGACCCCAAGCGCCGCCCGGGCAGGCACCCGTGTCGCCGGTCGGCGCTGCCGTCAGATGACCCCAAGCGCGTCCATGGCCTCGGCTATGCGGACGAAACTCGCTATGTTCGCGCCCAGCACGTAGTTGCCCGGCGCGCCGTAGTCGTCGGCCGTCTCGGCGCAACGATCGTGGATATCGCTCATGATGGCCGCCAGTCTCGCTTCCGTCTGGTCGAAGGTCCAACTGTCGCGGGAAGCGTTCTGCTGCATCTCGAGCGCCGACGTCGCCACGCCTCCCGCGTTCGCGGCCTTTCCCGGCCCGAAAAGGATGCCGGCGTCCTGAAACGCTCTCACTGCTTCGGGGGTGCAGGGCATGTTGGCCCCTTCGCCGACGGCGACGACGCCGTTGCGGACGAGGGTCGCCGCATCCTTGCCCGTGAGTTCGTTCTGCGTGGCCGATGGCATGGCGACGTCGCAAGGAACGTCCCAGATCGATCCGCCTTGGATGAAGCGCGCGCGGGAGCCCTTCAGGCGGACATATTCCTCGATCCTCTCGCGTCTGACCTCCTTGATCTCCTTGACGAGCTGGAGATCGACGCCGTCCTCGTCCACGACGTATCCTGCCGAGTCCGAGCAAGCCACGATCTTTCCGCCGAATTCGGCGATCTTCTCCATGGCGTAGATGGCCACGTTGCCGCTTCCGGACACCACGACGCGCCTGCCGTCGAACGAGAGCGACTTCGTCGCCAACATGCTATTCACGAAATAGGTCGCTCCGTAGCCCGTCGCTTCCTTGCGGGCGCGGGAGCCGCCGTAGACGAGACCTTTCCCCGTCATCGCGCCGGCTTCGTAGCGGTTGGTCAGCCGCTTGTATTGGCCGAAGAGAAATCCGATCTCGCGTCCGCCCACGCCGATGTCTCCCGCGGGAACGTCGGTGTACTCCCCGAGATGACGGTAGAGCTCGGTCATGAACGACTGGCAGAAGCGCATGATCTCGTCGTCAGACCTGCCCCTCGGGTTGAAGTCGGAGCCTCCTTTGCCGCCGCCGATGGGAAGCCCCGACAGCGCGTTCTTGAAGGTCTGTTCGAATCCCAAAAACTTGATGATTCCGATGTTTACCGATGGATGGAAACGAAGGCCTCCCTTGTACGGACCCAGCGCCGAGTTGAACTGGACGCGGAAGCCGCGGTTGATCCGGACCTCTCCGGCATCGTCCACCCACGGAACGCGGAAGATGATCTGCCTCTCAGGTTCGCACAGTCGCTGGATGAGGGCCTTGTCCAGGTACTGGGGGTGTCGGGCGACGACCGAACCCAGGCTTTCGAGAACCTCCTGAGCAGCCTGATGGAACTCCTCGTCACCGGCGTTGCGCCGAACGATCTCGCTCAGAATGGGAGAAAGCTTTTCGTCTAGAAGAGGCACGTGCTCAAAACTCCTGTCGCAAAGCTTGCGGCCGCCCGCAGCTTCTTGGACTACAGTACATCCACGACGAAGCCATAGCCAGACACCGCACCGACCCTGCGGCGTGGAGGCGCGAAGATGAAGCGGCGGGTCAGCGAACAACCTGTAACGACCGGAGACGTTGAAGGACGCTCAGTTCCTTCCGACGGCCCAGAGGGACAATCCCGGGATCTGCCGATCTACACAGACGCTCCGATGCGCGTGCCGCTCACACGTTTTCAGCGGGGTCTACGGGAAAGGCGGCGCGATCGATGGTGCGCTCGGTCCGATCGCGGGAGGCGGGACCATTAGACGACCGTGACGTAGTTGCCGTCGGCGCGTCGAAATTCCTTTCGGCGGGTATTGATCACGACCTCGGCTTTTCCCACATGGCGGTCGCCCCAACGAAAGGAGAAAGGAGGCCAAACATGACAACGTCCGCCATGTCCGACTACGACGATATCCACGCGAATTCCCTACTTGCCAGCACCTTCAGCCACCCGCGGGAAGTTCTCGCCGATCCTGTTTTGGATGTCCTGCAGAAGCGATGCATCCTCGCCACTTGGGCTTCGGACGCATTCGCTGTCGAGGGCAAGCCGTGGCTTCGCCAGATCCCCGGCTCCGACCGTCAAGTGCGCATTGGCGACATCCTCGCGGCTCTGCGGACCCTCGACGGAGGTGACGGCCCTCCGCCGCGCCGCGGTGGCGCGATCCATTTCACCCGGAAGCGAAAGGTCGGCCAGACGGCCTACGAACGAAAACGCCAGATGATCGCCGTCCACCCGTGACGTCTGGACAATAGGTGACCGCTCACGCGCACGGACCTTCAGCAGCGGCCTATGCCCGGCGGCAACGCGGACCGTTCGGATCGCGTTGCCGTTTGCTTCTGCGCGGTTTGGCTGTCTACGCATGCCGTATGGCGGGTCTCATCGCACGGGACACCGATGAGTGACACAGTTCATCGACAGCTCCGTCGGAAGCTTATGCTCGAGCAGTGGCTTCTGTGTGCCGTCCAGGCATGCCGGATGCCGGCTAGATTTCAGGCTGTCGGGTCGAAGACCGTCGCTCTCGGCGGGCTCGCATCCATGGCGCGATCCACCACGCGATCGGATATGCCAGGGCGAAACTGAGGACGACGACTAACGGAATGAAATATTTCGAATGCTCGGCCAGCGGGCGCACCAACAAGACGATGATAATGCCAGCGCCGAAGAGGACGGCGTTGTCAACCCGAAGACCAGCCACGATAGTCGCGTTCGCGTTTCCATGATGACCATGAGCGCCGCATGTGCAGACGGACGGTCAGTTCTTGCCAAAAATCAAGCGCGCCGAAAAATCTTAGGCTTTCGTTCGCCTGGCCGTAGCTCATAGAAGAGTTGAGGATACGATAACGGAAGGCGCCGTCGCGCATCCAAGCGCGGCTGGAGCCTGATTCACGAATCCGCGACATCCTGCACCTTCCGTCGTCTTACAGGCGTTCGGCGATCGACAGAGCGTTTCCCAGCGCCGCGCCTGCCGCGGTGTTGTCGAAAATACACCATTTGGAAACTGCGGGGCTCCGCCCCAGTTGTTCGGCGATGCGATCGAGCGCTGCCTCGTCGTAGTCGGAGTAGTACGTCCTCGGCGCGCCGTGCAGACGGTAGTACATCAAGCCGTCCCATCCTCCGGGCTCGCCATCGCCGTAAAGCACGGGGTGGGCGGCCACGCGGGCTACACGCAGGCGTTTGAGTAGCCCGTCTGCATCCGGGGTGAACCAGCTTGCATGGCGGGGTTCGACGGCGACAGCGGCGGCAAGAATCGAGCAAGCGTGTCCGAAGAACCCTCTCGCGGTGTCGGCGTCGAAAGCCAGTTTTGGCGGTAGTTGCACAAGCACGGCCCCAAGCTTCCCAGCCAGGCCTGCTACCTCTTCGGCAAAAGCCCGAAAAAGGATTTCGGCATCGACTAGACCCCGATCGTGCGTGATGGCCTTGGGGACCTTCACGGAAAACCTGAAATCAGGTTCTACGGTCCGTGCCCATCTTTCGTAAGTTGCCCGTCGATGAGATCGCGAAAACGACGAGTTGATCTCGACGGCCGAAAGGCGTGATGCGTAGCGTTCCAGATGGCTGCCCTCCGACGGGAAGAGGCCTGCGCGCGATGCCGGGACGGACCAGCCGGCCGTTCCCACATGTCGTGCCGCGCGTACCAACTTCCTCCACCCCATCATGTCCTGCCAAAAAAACGGCCCGCCGAAGCGGGCCATTGTGGATCAGCGGTACAAAGTCCGTTCCTTTCGGACCTCTTCGGCGTCGTACGGCTGGCTGCCCGGATCGTACCCGGTCCATCCGTTCTTCTGCCAAGCGGCGCTGCGGTCGCGCAGGTTCACCGAGGAGGTGTCCAGCACGGCTTCCAGACGAGACTTGTCGCCGTCTGCGACCTTGGCGGTCACTAGCGAGCCACCGCGGCGTACGCCTTCCGCATAGAGCGGAGCTTCGTCCTTCGAGACGCCGGCTTCCGTCAACGCGCCGACGAGACCGCCGGTTGCCGCGCCCGCGGCGGCGCCGACCGCGGTCGCCGCCAGCCAGCCGGCCGCCACGACGGGCCCGAGACCGGGGATGGCAAGCAGGCCGAGGCCAGCGAGCAGACCAGCCGCGCCGCCGATTCCGGCACCGACGCCAGCGCCGGTACCTGCCGCTTCGGCACGGTCGTCGACGCCGTCGCCGTCACGGTCCTTCTTGTCGTCGAACCAGCCGTCGGAGTTGTTCGCGACGATGCTGATGTCGGAATGAGGAACGCCGGCGGCCTCGAGCTTCGTCACGGCGGCCTGGGCATCGGAGTAGTTGTCGTAGAGACGGGAAATGGTCGAGGTCATGATGTTTCTTCCTTACTTCGCCGCGTTCACGTTGCCCTGGAAATCCACGCTGATGCTGCTCGTCACACCGCTCTTGGATGCCTTGCCGCGCCAGACGCCGTTGTCATCCTTCTTGAGCTCGGTCACGTTGCCGTAGCCGGCTTTCTCGATGGCCGACTTGGCCTGGCCCTCGGTGAAGGAGTTGCGACCGGCGACTGGAGCGTTGGAGTTCTTCTGCTCGGTGTTGACGGCGTTGTTGTTCGGTCCGTCCTTGGCCTGCGGGTTTTGCGCGAAAGCGGCTCCGGACGCGAGCAGAGCGGCGGCTACGATGAGATTGGAGATCGGTTTCATGCAAATCCTCACATGTTGGTGACGGGTTCTTCCAACATCTTCGAACACGCCCGGTTCCAATCCTTGAAGGATGAAACATTCAGCGGCCATTCTGATTATCGTGCGGAATCCACGCGATATCCTGGTTCGGGCCGAGCCGGCCAAGCCGCTTCGGACACCGCGCTTCCGGGACGACGCTCGGGCTCATTCCCCACGTTGACGTCCCCGGGCGCCCTGCCGCGCCCGTGGGCCGCGAAGGCCCGCTGCTTACGTTCTTCGCCGCGTTGACGTCGCGATCAAGCGTCGAGCCGCAGGCGTAGCGGTGGACCCGCTCCGCCAAAAGTCTTCACTACCTTCGACCCGCATGCCGAACAGTCCTGCGAGGTGACGCGCGGACCGATCTTCACCGCCATCCCGCCGGCTCTCTCAGCCTTGCAGACACGACAAAAAAACAACTACCGAATGGTTGCGCGACCGCAGATCCGGAACGCACGGTTCGACCCAGTCCGCAAGGATATGCAGCCTCAAAAAAATTTAGGTCGGCCCTTGAAATCGCGCTGCGAGTTTTTCTAGATATCGGATGTCGGACGCCCATAGGGTCCGACGGAGGCGGGCGCCGGTGGTGTCCGGCGTCTGCTCATACCCATCTTGCTCAAAGGAGGATTTGGCTATGAGAAACTACGACTTCGCCCCGCTCTGGCGCTCGAGCATCGGCTTCGATCGCCTTTTCGATCTTCTGGACGCGACGCAGCGCTCCAATGAGGAGGGCTTTCCGCCCTACGATATCGAACGTCTCGGCGATGACCGCTACCGCATCTCGCTCGCACTGGCTGGCTACTCTCCCGAGAACATTTCCCTGACGGCCGAGCAGAACGTTTTGACGGTCGAAGGCCGCAAGGACGAGCAGAAGCGCGATCTGCTCTACCAGGGAATCTCGGCGCGCGGCTTCAAGCGGCAGTTCAACCTGGCCGACCACGTCAAGGTCACCGAGGCGAACTTCGACAACGGTTTGCTGCGGATCGGTCTGATGCGTGAAGTGCCAGAGGCCATGAAGCCGCGAAGCATTCCGATCGGACAGCCGGGTAGCAGCAGCTTCGAACAACTGGAAGCGAAGGCCGCCTGACGGTGGCTCCAAACCCGCGCGCCTGTATTCGGCGCGTGGGCTTTCTTTTGACGCGCATCACGGAGTTCGACAATGGCCGCCACGGCTCTTCCCGCCCTGGATACGGGGGACGGTTTCACACGCTACATGAACACGATCAAACGCTTTCCCCTTCTGACGCCGAAGGAGGTTTTCTTCGGGCGAAAGCTTCGAGAAGACGGCGACGAAGAGGCTGCATACCAGTTGGTGACCAGCCATCTGCGTCTCGTCGCGAAGATCGCTATGCGATATCGCGGCTATGGGTTACCGATCTCCGACCTCATCTCGGAGGGCAATATCGGACTGATGCAGGCCGTCAAAAAGTTTGACCCGGATCGCGGCTTCCGGCTCGCGACGTATGCAACCTGGTGGATCAAGGCGACAATCCACGAACACCTTCTGCGATCATGGTCGATCGTCCGGGTCGCCGCCTCCAATTCCCAGAAGCGCCTCTTCTTCAATCTGCGCCGACTCAAGAGCAAGATAGGGGCGCTCGAGGAAGGCGATATGCTGCCCGAGCATGTATCTAGCATCGCGCGACGTCTGGACGCGCCCGAAAGCGAAGTCGTTGACATGAATCGGCGCCTCCAGGGAGACATATCCTTGAACGCGACGTTGCCCTATGACGACGATGACGGCATGGAATGGCAGGACCGTCTTACTCACGATATGGATGTGGAGGAATCCTACGCGAGCGGAGCGATAGCGCTCGGCGTCGGCAAGCGCTCGAACAGGCATTGTGCGGCCTTTCCCTAAGAGAGCAGCGCATCATTCGTGCAAGGTGGCTCACCGATCACCCGTTGATTCTCGATGAGCTCGGCGCCGAAATGGGCATCTCAAGGGAGCGCGTACGCCAGATCGAAGAGAGGGCGATAGAGAAGATCCGTGGCGCCGTTGCATCTTCCGGTGGAGCTACCGCCTTTCATCGCTGATCGATACCTCTTTTGCGATGCACCATAGGTCGCGGTGGTACACACCGATCGATTTGTTTATCTCACGGAAAGGGCGGCTCCGTGCCGGGGGTCGCCGTACCGACGGGCGAGAGGCGATGATGTTCTTTGTTGAATCATTCAACGATCGTACGAAGGCAAACATGGAAGTTGCGCTCGAGCGGGGCTGTGAAAGTCTCCCGATAAATCTCAGGTCGGATCACGGAGCGCGCAAGCGCATCGGCGAGAAGATCGTCGAGTGCGCGGAAGCGGGACGCCGTACCCTGCATGAACTCACGGTCGCGGCAAAAATCGCTGCTGCTGAATTCGGCTCCGAATAGCTCGACGAAAACGACTGTCTGTTCAGTTCCCTTTGGCCAGGACCCGAACGAGAGAAGCGAAAGGGCGCCAGTGATCCGTCGCCCTAAACGGTGAAGCAGCCATCCTCTCCACCCCTGCAAACTCGCAAGACGGTCCTGCCGAGGCTTGCCTTCGAGCGGACCTTCACCGTCGATGGCAGCAGGCCACTTTTGCGTGCTGCAGCAAAAAGCCGCCGGCATTGGCGCTCGGCGGCTGGTGCCGGTACTTAATATACTTTTTCCGACTGAAATTCTCCCCTGCCGGCGATCAACTATAGTACCGGCCTGCGAACATTCGCAATAGGAACCGCTGCTGCGCGTTGAACACCGAACATTCCGCGAAAAGAACGCAATTGGTGTCGGGAAAGAGACAAAGGTTTTGACGTTTCTCCGGTAGAATCTTCGGAGAGAAGGAGCTGCCATGCCAACCTATCGTTTACACGTCGAGTACGATCGAGGCGGCAGGCACTTCGATCTTTACGGTGCTGATTTCATCGACCGGGACGCGGCTTTGACAGAGGCTCATCTCGGCCTAAGGGAATTGCTTGCAGCAGCAATTGTCGGGGCAACAGATGGGCCAGTTGCTATCACTCTGGAAGACGCCGACGGACGTCACGTCGCGACCGTAGCGCGGCAGGAAGTGGTTCCGCCTAGTTGGAGGTCAACTTACTGAGCGGGTCACTGGCTCCGGCGCCGTCTGATCGCGCCGCGCGGCGCGCCTCCCGACGATTGGCTCCCCGACGGCCATGCGATGGTGCAGGCCATGTAGCCTGTGCGTCCTTGTTGGATTTGCGGCATTCGGAGCCAGGTTAGGCAAGCCCGACAGCGCCTCCAGGCCGTCTTGCATCACACAAGTGAATCGGTCGCAGTGGCGTGCCCGGCCCGGCACACGTCATCTTCGCGGGACGTCGTATCCCGAAGCGCCGAGCATCTCCTTGGTCAATTTCTTTGGCCGGTCCGGCACGGTTATCGTCTCGGCGGTTTCAATCGCCTTCGAGCCACCCCCGGCCTGTTCTAGCGGAACCGGTTCAATCTGAGTGCTGATAAAGCCGCAGCGCGGGCATTCATATGCGTGAACGACAAAGCCCGGCGTGCCCGGTATTGACCGAATCCACGCGGTGGCGGCTTGGCACTTAGGGCAGGCGGGTGTCCGATTTTTTGGCATGGCGGGACGCGGATGTACGATGTCAAAAATTTGCAGATGTCATTTCGGAAATCAAGACCTACCGCTGGAGATCCAAGTGCGGGCAGCGGACTGCTGATTATCGGAAACGTCCCGCTATCGGATCGTACCCCGCATATCTGACGTCGACCCTCCAGGCCCGGCTTCGCGAAGCGATCGCGTCGGTCAACCATCACTTTCGGCGCAAGGCGGAAAGCAGGCCTTCGATCGAGTAGGGCTTCTTGAGAAGGTCAAAACCGTGAGTGCCTTCGTCCGCCAGCACGTGACTATAGCCACTGGTGAGCACGACCTCGATCCCCGGCCACTCCGCGCGGATCGTCCGCGCGAGCTCGATCCCGGTCATTCCCGGCATCACCACGTCGGAGAAGACCAGATCGTATTCACCCTCCTCGCGAAGAATATCGAGCGCAGTCTGACCGTCGCCCACCCATCGCACGGATTGTCCCAATTCCCGCAGCAGGTCGGCCGCAAAGGATCCAACGGTTTGATTGTCCTCCACCAGCAGGATTCGGCGTGCGACGGTTGCGGACGAGTTCGAGGATATGCCCGAGCGGCCCGTGCTGGAAGGCGTTTCCGTGTCTGAGCGCGGAAGGTAGAGCGTGAAGGTCGTGCCCCGACCGATTTCGCTCGTAGCATCAATCTCGCCGCCGGACTGCTTGGCGAAGCCATAGACTTGGCTCAAACCAAGACCTGTACCTTTATCGACGGGTTTCGTCGTGAAGAACGGCTCGAATATCCGCGTAAGCGTTGCGGGATCCATGCCTGTCCCCGAGTCCTCGATGCTGACGGCGACGAAGTTGCCGCTGGCGGCGGCATGACCTCTCACCGCGGGGACCGCGACGGCGGCGGCGATCCGGATCGAGATGCGGCCCCCGTCGGGCATCGCATCGCGGGCATTCACCAGAATGTTGAGGACGGCGGTCTCGAACTGGCTGGGGTCGGCCTCGATAGCGAGTCGTTCGGCCGGGTGCTCCACTTGCAGTTCGACCATTCCTCCCACCGTAGTGCGCATGATCTGATCCAGATCGCGCAATCGTTCCGCAACATCGAAGATTTCCGGGGCAAGGGGTTGCCGCCGCGCGAAAGCGAGTAGCTGACCGGTCAAGATGGTCGCCCTGCTGGTCGTGTCGGCTATCGCCTTCACGTACCTTGCGCGTTTTTCCTCCGAGAGGTCCGGCCGCTGAAGGAAATCGACCGAAACGCGGATGACGGTGAGAAGGTTGTTGAAGTCGTGAGCAACCCCGCCGGTCAGGCGGCCGATTGCCTCGAGCTTCTGCGCCTGCACCAGCGCCTCACGGGAACGATCGAGTTCCTCCTGAGCGATCCGACGCTCGGTGATGTCCCTTGTGACCTTGGCGAAGCCGACCAGCTTTCCGGTGTCGTCGTGGATCGGGTCTATCAGCACGTGAGCCCAGAAATGTTCGCCGGATTTGCGTACGCGTTGGGCTTCGCCTTCGAACTTGCCGCTGTTCACCGCCGTCGCAAGAGCCAGCGCGGGCTTGCCGCTGGCACGGTCTTCATCGGTGTAGAAGACGGAGAAGTGTCGGCCGACGATCTCGGCTTCGGTGTAGCCCTTGATAGCCTGGGCGCCGGCATTCCAGTTCGTGACGTGGCCGTTCGGATCGAGGAGGTAAATAGCGTAGTCTTTGACGCCCTGGACTAGAAGTTTGAACCTGCGTTCGCTGGCAAGCAACTCTTCGTCGATCGCGCTTTTCCGATATGTCGCGCGTTATCTTCGCGAAGCCGATGACTTCGTCGGCTGCGCCATAGACCGGATCGATGACGACATGGGTCCAGAAGCGGGTGCCGTCCTTCCGGATACGCCACCCTTCCGACTCGAAGCGGCCTTCCGCTGTGGCCGTCGCAAGCGCGCGGCCGGGTAGACCGATGGCTCTATCTTCATCCGTGTAGAATACGGAAAAGTGCTGGCCGATGATTTCTTCCGCCGAATAGCCCTTGAAGCGCTCGGCTCCGGTGTTCCAAGTCGCGACATAGCCTTCGGCATCGAGCAGGTAGATGGCGTAATCCTTGACGGCGTCGATCAGGATCTGAAATCGGTCACACTGCGCAATGTCGCTCAACGGGGACGGTCTGGGTTTAAGCATATCGTTCCCTCAGCGGATAAAGCGTCCGCGCATAGAGAAGGTACGATAGACCGGCATGGTGTCGGCGCATAGCCCGACTGTCGGCTCTCCCTCAACGTGAGAGGTCAGGTTGAACTACCCAAGGTCGCGGTTCGGCTGTTGGCTGTTGCTCCTTGGGTCGCAACGCAGACGTCGCGGAACTTCACCGCGTAGAGGCCGCGGCGAAGCCGAGGAGGCTTCGCGATGATCTCGCATGGCGGATTTGAGAGGTGTGAGATAGATGGTTTCTAGGTAGTATGGAACCGGTATGAAAGAAGCGAGTTTCGCAACTATCGCAAGTACAAGAGGCTGATCGATGGCTACCAACAAACCTACAGGCGACAACGCGCGCAAGGGCGCCGTGAAGAAACGCAGCCAGACGAAAACGACAATGGGCGGCGCGACCACCTGGACCAAGCGAGAGAAGGGCTCCGGCGAATTCATGGCTATCAAGAAAGCGCCGAAAAAGCCTGCGACCAAGAAGACGGCGAAAAGCTCCGCATCGGGCAAATCCGCTGCAGCGAAGAAGAAGTCGGTCAAGAAGACGACCGTTGCCAAGAAGTTCAAAGGTGTCCGGCGCGAGAAGAAATGATGGCACGACCGTTCGGCGCACGCTCCAGCATAAAGAAGCGATCAGTTGTAATCGGCGGCCGCAAGACCAGCGTTAGTCTTGAGAACGAGTTCTGGGCGGAGGTGCAGAACTTGGCGCGCAGCCGTGGCCAAAGCGTCGTCCAGTTCCTCGCAGACGTGGTGAAGAGCTACGAAGGGCACAATGTATCCTCTGCGCTGCGCCTGTCCGTCCTCGGACACTATCGGAACCCGGGACAGGCTGACGGCTCTTGACGCAGCATGATGGGTAGGACGCGAATGCGCCGCCCGTCGTCGAACTGCTCGGTCCACTTGGATGCGAAGTATTTTCAGAACACCACCGATTTACTTGTCGATCTGAAGGGCAGCCTCAGCGATCCAGCGTTCGAGCAAGGCGTTGATTTCTTCCCAATGGCTCGCAATCGAGGCCGGGCCGCGATCCTGAACACGTTCTGCCATCTTCACCAGTCCGGCCAACGCCAGACCTTCGGCACGACCGATCGCGGGAGAGGTGCCCGCCGTAGGTGTTTCCGTGGCTAAGGCATGGACCAGTCGACGGGCATCATCTTCCGGACTATTCCGCGCCGTCCTCAGCACCGCGCGGCAATATCGAGCTTTTAGATAGCTAACTCTATTAGGCATTCCCTTCTGATATCAGCTTTGGTCGGGAAGGGCGTAAATTTTGAAGGTATCGGGTCAGAGAAAAATCGACTCCCGGGAGCCTTTCTGCCTTTCAGTCGTAGCCTTTCTGCGAAGCGCGCCGTCCACCCCAGCGGATGCGTGCCAATCGCCTGGCGGTCCGGTGACGCCCACGCGGCCGGGCCGCTTGCCTGACTCGATTGTTGGTCGAGCCTGGGGTATGATGTCCGCATGGCACTTGGCGGCTGGAAGCCCGAAGAAGATGATCGGCTACGAGAACTGGCGGCTAAGGGCGCGACCTTGATGCGAGCCAGCGCTGCGCTCGGGAGAGCTACCGGCTCTGTCAGGAAGCGGGCAGTCTCCCTCGGACTGACCTTTCCGGGCGTACGACAGGTTCGAGCCGACTATGTTGCTTCCGGCGCGATCGAGCGAAAACATAGGACGTAGCGGGCGACAAGCTTGGAGCGACGGCGTGTATGCCGAGACTCAGCCCTGCGCGCTTCTTATACTCAGCGACTGCTACCGGAAAACCTCACGGGCAGCGGCGAAGGCAGTTGCGCCAAGTCGCGCGCCACTTGTTTCATCGATTCAGCAACGTCGTCCATCGGATTACTAGGACCGATGCCTTGCATCTTCAGGCATACATCCGCGCTGATAGCGGCTAAAGCGACAGCGACCAGCGGCGGGGCCGATCATTATGTTTCTGATACCGGTGCGCGCCTCCACCGAGATCCGCTCCAAGGGGGCCCGAACTCATCTTCAACGGTGATGCTCGTATTCCTCGGACCGATCTGAAGCGTTCGCGTTGTCATCAAAGATTTGATTGCCTGCCCTGACAGCGAGTGACACAACAACTAAAAGCGGATTTATAATTCAGCAGCTCGCCAAGGTTGATCCGTAAAAGTATTCTGCTCAACACACTTTGTGGCGACCTAAGCTCAATTTGAGGCAGGCCTCCTTCTAGGCATCATGTTTGACCATCGTGTTGATGCTGGATCTGCTGCATGTTGTTATGCCTGATCCGCTGTTTCTCATACCGGGATTGCCCAGGCCCACCAAGTCAGGTCGGTGCCTCTAGACGTATCAGCTACTTTTTCCCCCCTGAGGGGCTTGTGTGCCGACGAGGGGGCTATGCCTGCGCCTTGTCTGCTCTATAGAGACCCGGCCTGCGCCGAGCAGCTCAGCGATGACGGCCGCGGAGACCGGGCGTCCGAACAGGTAGCCTTGCATCTGGTCGCATCCCAATTCGCGGAGCATCTCACGCTGCCTCTCGGTCTCCACGCCTTCCGCAGTCGTCGTCATTCCCCAGGCCGCGGCGATGCTTAGAACCGCCCGCACGATCGAAGCGGATCCCGGCGTTTCCAGATCCGCTACGAACGATCGGTCGATCTTGACCTTGTCGAAGGGGAAACGACGCAGATAGCTCAGCGAGGAGTAACCAGTTCCGAAGTCATCCAGTGCGATCGCGACGCCCATCTCCCGCAGGCGGTGCAGAACGCTGAGAGCGACGTCATCGTCCTTGATCAGAACGGCTTCTGTGACCTCGATTTCGAGACGGCTCGGACTGAAGGCGGTCGACATTAAGGCCGACGTGACTGTCAAGGCGAACAAAGCCGATCTGAATTGCAGAGGTGATACGTTGACTGCGAGGCGGACTTCTGGAGGCCATGACGACGCCTCCGCGCAGGCGGTCCGAAGCACCCACTCCCCCAGATCGGCAATGAGACCGGCGTCTTCGGCGACCGGAATGAATTCGGCGGGCGATATCATCCCACGGACCGGATGGCGCCATCGCACAAGAGCCTCGCAGGCAACAAAGGCCCCCGTGCTCCCATCCACGATGGGTTGATAATGTAGTTCCAGTCCGCCGTTTGCGATCACTTCCCGCAGATCATGTTCCAGAATGAGGCGAGCGCGCGCTCGCTCCGTCATATGGGTCTCGAAGAAGCGGTGGGTCCGCCGCCCGTCCGATTTGGCGGCGTACATCGCGAGATCGGCATGTCTGACCCACTCGTCGATGTCGCGGGCGTCGTCGGGGGCGATCGCAATGCCGACGCTCGCGTCGCTGGATAACCGATGACCAGCGACATCGAACGGCTCGCGCAATCGCCTATGGAGCTCGGAGACGAGATCGAGGACTTCCTCGCGCGAGCCGGCGTGGCGCTTGACGATCGCGAATTCGTCGCCGCCGAGTCTGGATATCAGGTCGTCGGCGCCGAGGCAGCTGCGCAGACGAGCGGCGATTTGCTGTAGGAAACGGTCGCCGACGTCGTGCCCCAGAGTATCGTTGATGTCTTTAAATCCATCGATGTCGATGTAAAGGAGGGCGTTACGACGGTCATCCCCGGTGTCGTTCCACAACTCTTCCATTTGAGCGCGAAAAAGCACCCGGTTCGGAAGGTCGGTCAGTCCATCGTAGTGTGCGAGATGCGCGATGCGGTCTTCCGCGAGTTTCCGCTCGGTCACGTCTTCGTACACGCTGACGATGTAGCGCGCCTGCCCATCGGCATCCCGGATGGCCACGCGGGTCGAATTCAGGAAATGCGTCTTTCCGTCCGGTCCCCGGAAACGCCGCTCGCTTCGGACCACGCTCTTTTCCGACCGGACGAGACGGTCTTCCATTTCGGAGACAGCCTCCGCGTCGCTCGCCGGCATCAGATCCGATATGGTTCGCCCGACTATCTCGGCGCCGGTCAGGCCCAAGTAGCGATCGGCGTTCCGATTAGCGAGGAGATACTTTCGGGTGCCGGCGTCCTTCACGGTGATCAACGCGGGGATGTTGTCCATGATCTCATGGACGAACGCCAGGTTACGGTCGCGTTCATGTTCGATCTGCATACGCTCTGTCGTGTCCTCGATCGTAGATACCCAGCCACCGTCGCGCAGCGGCCTGTTGTGGGCCAGATACGAACGGCCGTCGGTGGTCACGCTCGCCATCCGGACGACCTGACCGGCGGCGATGGCTTGCTGTACTTCGGTACAGAAAGCGGTCGCGTCACCATGAAAGTGTCCCAGACGCTTCCGTTCATCGACCAATTCTCTGAAATGCCATCCGATGACGGAAACGGCAGGGTCGAGGCCGAACATCTCGAAGAAACTGCGGTTGACCGAGACGACGTGGCCATTCTTGTCGTAGACTACCAAGCCCTGAATCATGTTGTTCAGAGCCGTGTCCAGACGCTCACGTTCCGCCTCCAGACTGCGTCGGTTCTCCCGGCCATCGCGCAGGATCTGCACTATTATCCAGACCAGAACCATAGCGACCGCAAGCGCCGTCAAGGCCGCGACCGTCAATGTCGCGCGGGTCTGAAGCTGCCAGTCCTCGAGCGCCGCCTCCACGGTCTTGCTGGCAACGACGGTCGCCGGCACATGCTGGAGTGGAACGCCGGCGGCCAGGCGCTCCGCGGCGTCCAGCGCTCCTCGGCCTCTGATGGTCCGGCGATCGGCGCGCAGCAGCGACAGCGGTGCAGTGCCGAATTTCCTGCCGACTGCTTCCGGAGCCGCGGGATGCCTCGCCAGCAGGGTGCCATCCGAGCCGAAAAGACTGATCGCATTGTCAGTCCCAGGAGTGATCGAGCCGAAGAACCGCTCGAATTGCCGCAGGTCGATCCGGCGGACAAGCACGCCGACGAAGATCCCGTCGATGCCTCGCAGCCGTTGCGCGATGATCATGTGCCACTTGCCGGTCAGAAGGCTCGGGGCGGTCTCGGTCAGCACGTCGGGCGCGGAGGGATCGGTCGTGAAGCGCTTGAAGTATCCGCGCTGAGCAACGTTCAGCTTCGGCACGGGCGACATCTGGGACCAGTTGACCATGTTGCCGTCGATATCGAATATGGAGACGTCTCCGAGGTACGAGATACCTCGCGATCGCATCATGGCGCGGGCATTTTCGCCCGACAGCCTCGATCGGAGCTGATCGGCCGAGCCCAACCCGGGAATGTCGAGCCTCCGGATCAGGTCGGAAGCGATCGTCGCCGAATCCGCGAATTGTTCGTCGAAATGGCGGGATAGCATCCGGACGGTGCTGGACAACTCCCGCTCCGCACTAAGCAGCGCGCGTTCGCGGAAATGGTCGATGAGAGACACCGTCGCGCATGTGATGGTGGCCAGCAACCCGAGTCCCGCCAAGGCCAGACACAGCGCCGGGCTCTTCCGTATGCTCGTCTCGCCCAGTGGCAAGAGCGTCTTCCTCAACGTTTGGATCATCAGCCTTCCGAACGCGATGTTTGCGGTCGGTAAAAGGTTATGACGCGAAAGTTGCGGAAGTGATCAACGCCCGCGCACCGGCAAGGCTCTATCGTCGAGACCGTCTACGCTGGTGAACAGCTGATTAAATCGTAGGCAGGTGCCGAAGCTAAACCTCGAATTAAGGGGAGCGGCATACGTTCGCCATGCATTAACCAATAAGGCATTCGGTCGAAAATGAAGATCAGCACTTTGCTCACGGTCGCCGTCGTGTCTCTCTCGGTAGTCGGTGGAGGCGTTGCCCTCTACGTCGCTGGCACGAAGTACGCCGCTCTCGACCGGGTGCACGAAGCGCAAGGGCGGTTGGCGATCGTCCGCTCCGTCGGCGACATTCCGCGTTACCTGAATTCGGAACGGGGCTTCGCCACCAATATCCTGTACGGGCCGGCCACCATCGATCCGAAGGCGAAGGCGGAGCTGATCGACAGATACCGCAAGCAGACGGACGGCGCGCGCGCCAAGATGTTGGAACTTCGTAAGGGACTTCCGGGTCCGTTCGTTGACGGCGCGCGTATCGCGAACGAGATCGACGCCTTGAATGCCAAATTCGTTACGTTGCGGGAGGCCATGGACAAGGCGATGGACGGCCCGGCCGACGCCCGCAAGGATGCCGGCCGCAAGATCGTGGCGGACAACGCCGTGTTCAACAACGCCGTCACTGCTCTCCTGGACGAGCAGGTCCGTAGGATCGCAAAGCTTGACGGCGATGCCTACCGCCAGGCCAGTCTGGCGAACATCTCCTGGACGCTCCGAGACGTCGGCGGTCTGAACGCGAGCCTGCACAAGAACGTGGTCGGCTCCGGCAGGCCGGCGACCGATGCGGAGCGGCTGGAGCTCAGTCGCATCCAGGGCCGTTCGGACCAGATACTGGCGTCCCTGCAGGCGCTGCGCGGTGTCGCGACGACGCCGGCCAACGTGTCCGCCGCCCTCGATAAGATGAATGCGGCCTACGTCGATAGGTTCGGCAAGGAACTGAAGATGGTGAAGGACGGCGCGGCGACGGGCAAGTTCGAGCACGACGTCGACACGTATTACACCGAGTCCCAGAAAGGCCTCGGCGCGATCATCGACGTCCGGGACGCCTTCTACGCGAATGCGGAGCAGGTGCTGGAAGAGGCGCGCTCGTCTGCCGGCTTCGGTCTGATCCTGGCCCTCTGTGGTCTCGCGATTCTTGCCGCAGCGGATGTCGCAGTCGTCGTGATGGTGCGGCGACGGATCTGCAAGCCCATCGTGGACCTCACTGCGAGCATGTCGCGACTGGCCGGAGGCGATCTCGCCGGCGAGGTCCCGAGCGCCGGTCGAAACGACGAGATCGGGGCCATGGCGGCGGCGGTCGAGGTGTTCAAGACGAGCATGATGGACGCCGAAAGGCTGGCCGCGGACAAGGCGGCGGATAGCGAAGCCAAGGCAGGTCGGGCGAAGATGTTGGAGAAGCTGACATCTACATTCGAGGTGGCGATCCAGGAGCTTGTCGGCGGACTGTCGCGCGCTTCGGGCGCCATGGAGGATACGGCACGATCCATGGAGGCTACCGCGCAGACCGCGGGTAGCCAGGCCGTGGTGGTCGCAGGCGCCTCTGATCAGACATCCGGGAACGTTCAGTCGGTCGCGAGCGCGACGGAGGAGCTGTCGTCGTCGATCACCGAAATCGGGCGCCAGGTCGCTCAGTCGGCGGATATCGCGGCACGCGCCGTGGAGAACGCGCGCCAGACCGGCGAAACGGCGCTGTCGCTTGCGGATGGCGCGAAACGGATCGGCGACGTGGTGACGCTGATCAACAGCATCGCTGCGCAGACCAACCTTTTGGCTTTGAACGCCACCATCGAGGCGGCCCGTGCAGGCGACGCCGGCAGAGGCTTTGCCGTCGTCGCTTCGGAGGTGAAGTCTCTGGCGGAACAGACGGCGAGGGCGACGACGGACATCGCGGAACAGGTGACGTCGATCCAGTCGGCCAGCAATCATACCGTCTCGGCCATCCAGGACGTCGCCAACGTGATCGGGGAGATGAACCGGATAAGCTCCGCGATCGCGGCCGCGATCGAGGAGCAGGGATCCGCGACGATGGAAATTTCCCGCAGCGTCCAGGAAGCTGCGCGAGGGACGCGTGAGGTGAGCACGAACATCGCAGGCGTCAGGCAGGCGGTGGACGTTTCCGGCGCGGCGGCGGCGCAGGTGTTGAACGCCGCGGAGGGGCTGTCGCGGCAATCCAGAGATCTGACCGATCAGGTCAATCAGTTCCTGTCGGCGGTGCGGGCGGCCTAGAGCGGTTGTAGCCGGGGGCGATCGAGCGGACGCATGATCGCGTCACCGACTTCGCTAGGTGACCTGAGGCGTGGGCACCGGTCTGCCCGGAGCGCCGCAGGACGATGGCGGGAGAGGCACGGTCGAAGACCCAACCTGTCCGTCCGTGTCGGTCCTGAGAAAGAAAATGCTCTTTCTCGATTTCGGCCGTGTCTTCGATCACGCGTGATGCGGAAATTCCTGCAGCGTAAACTTCTCATTCTCAGCCGTCATCCGAAAGGCAAAGCCGTGACTTCGGACGCAACGAGCGGCCTGAATCTTTCGTTGATATCCTCCACGGTTCGGACGTCGACCGAAACGCCCAATAGCTCTTCGACGGCCTGCTGGAAATCTACGATGTGGAACAACGTGGTCACGTCAGGCGTCGGCTCGACGAGCAGATCGAGGTCGTTGTCTTCAAGATCGTGGCCTCGCGCAACAGACCGCGAAACGCGGACGTCGCGCAATGCGTGCCGAGCGGCCATGGCCAATGTGGCTTGGTGATGCTTGCGAAGTGCGATCGAAGGTTTCATCGCTCGCCGCGTCCCTATTGCCGGGGGAACATAATCACTTCGTCGGCAAGCTTCAAAATCGGACCTGCCGGAACCTCCGCCATCGACACCCTGCAATGAAGGTCGACCGGGACCGCGCCGACCAAGCAGGAATTAGTAAGGCTCGTTTCACCCGTTTTGCGGCTCCTCTCAAGGACGGAGAGGGCCTAGGTTGAGTATCGATTCCGAATAACGCTCGTTCACCAATTGGAATTGACGGAATATCTCCTTAGCCAAAGTCTTGTCGGCTGGACCGATGATGCCGTGGCGCGGCTCGTCGATACGGGGAAAGAACTCGCGCGTGAACGGGATGAACGCACGCTTTCTTACATCGATGAAGAAGGGCTTCCGCTGTCCGGCTAGGGTAGCTCGCTCCTTCGACACCTGAATTACCCCGATGGGCAGCCTGGGACCGAATTTACCGATTTGAGATGACGTGTATACGCCAACCACCAACCCCTGTGACGGAACCTTTGCGGTCGTGATGCGCGAAGCCTCTCGCGTTTTGAAAACTGAAATCACGCATGCGGCGTGAGGCAACGGGCCGGGAATCTCGGGAGCATCATCGAAGGGAAAAAGCGTCCAGACGAAATCGCCAAACTTCAACGGGACCGAAGTCAACGGAACAGGCTCTTCCGCCGTTCGTATTCCTCGTCCGTTTCGCCGGGGTCGCGCTGCATTTCGTAGTCGTCCAAGCTAAAGCGCGGCATGTGCGACGCAACGTCGGACAGCGTCTCGAGATATTCTGCACGACTCCTAACAAGGTTTTCAAGAAGTGTCGCTACGTCTACGTCATCGATCGCGGCGGTTCGCTTGGCGATCTCAAATGCGTCTTCGCTAATTTCCACGGTGCGCGTCATGGGATTTCCTTGATAACTAAGAACCGCGTGAGACGGTCTTAATGATGATCTCCGGCAAGAAGCCGTTGTCACGGCGACGGAAGGCCCGGAGTTGGTTTTGCGCCAGAAGTCTGCATTAGCTTGTAGCTTTTCGAACCGGCCGGTCGGTGTCCATGATCCCGCCTAACCGGGCATAATCCTCGATCGTCATGAGTACGAACCGTGGCTTTTCATGATAGCTCAAAACAACAGGTTCGAGCATCGCGGCTCTTTGAACGTCCGCCATGTTTCTCTGGAGATCGGAAGAACGGAAAATCCTCATACTGAAACCTCCCGCACTAAAATACGTAATTTACATACTATTGTCAATGCCTCCGACATTCGGCTTTGGCGTGCCACTCAGGCGACGAAGGCGCGGCAAGTAAACAAGCGGGACGGCCGGTTTTGATGCTGTTGTCATCGGGAGAAAAGGCCTGGAGACTGGCGGAGCTCGGGCGTCGGCGCCTCGGCTGGCGAGCAGCCCTGTCACGGGCTTCCCCCGGCGTCTGATAGGCTGCGCGGTGCCGAACGCGCTCCGGTCCCGTTTGCTCTGGAAGCGGTAAATGGTAAAAGAGGAGCGGGGGTCCTCTTGAAACACCTGATGGCAAAACGTCGATCTGGAGCACTGGCGTCCTTGGTGGCTGCCTATGCGCTGGTTCTACATGTCATCATTTCAAGCTTTGTGCTGGCGACCGTTTCCCCCGCAGCGTTCGCATCGGGAGCGGAAATCTGCGTCAGCCATCCGGAGACGGTTGCGCCTGATGGTGCGACCGGGAAGGTTCCGGCCAAATCGGGTGTCCGTTGCCCATTGTGCGTCGGCAATCATGCGCCAGGCGTCCCGCCATCCCACGTCGTTCTGACGGTTCTCCGCTTCGCCGTCGCACTCGACCTTGAGACAAAGGTCGAAACCGCTTCGATGATCGAGGCTCCATATTCCAGCCATCAAGCAAGAGCGCCCCCGCCTCTGACCTGATCGTTCGCGACTAACTGCAACCGATTTCGTTCAATTCGTTGGGGTCTTCCCATGCTTTCCGTTTCTCGACGGGTGCGCGGCATATTGCTGGCATCCGTAGCTACCGCCGTGCCCGGCTTCGCGTGTGCTCAGCAAACCAATCTGCCTGCCGTCACGGTCGATGCGCCCGTCGCGTCGCCGGCCGCCAAGCCGCTCCGTGCGGCGCGATCATCCACGGGGGCGTCCCGAGCCGTTCGAAGGGCCGTCCAGGCTCCGGCTGCGCCAACGCTCGGGGCGGAAGGCGTCGCGCCAGCCGGAGCGCTTACCGTTCTGACGGCGCAGCAAGCGCTGCGGGAGGTCAATCAGACCCCGGGCGGCGTTGCCGTCGTTTCGGACACCGAGTTCAAAAACGGACCGGCGAACACCGTAAAGGACATCCTTGGCTGGGTGCCGGGCGTGCTGGTCCAGACCCGCTGGGGGCCCGACGGTCGGGTATCGATCCGTGGCTCAGGACTGTCCCGAAGCTATGGGAACCGCGGCATCAACATCTTCATGGATGGCATTCCGCTGAACACATCGGACGGCCTGTTCGACCTGTTCGAGGTGGATCCAACTGTCTACCGTTACGTGGAGGTCTATAAGGGCGCCAACGCACTGCGTTACGGCGCTAATTCGCTCGGAGGCGCCATCAATTTCGTGATGCCGACAGGACGCGATGCGCCAGCCTTCGAGGCGCGGATCGATGGCGGAAGCTACGGGTACGTGAAGACCCAAACCAGCACAGCCGGGGTATCGGGACCGGCGGACTATTACATCACCGCATCCGCGCAGCGGGAGGACGGCTATCGCGAACATAGCCGCACCGACACCGAGCGTTTGAATGCCAATTTCGGCTACCGGTTTTCGCCAGACGCCGAGACCCGCTTCTACATCAATGCGGGCCGGTGGCGAGCGCAGATACCGGGAGAGGTGACGAAAACTGCTGCGTTGACCAATCCGCGCGCCGCGGACTCGGAGTTCGTGCGGCAGGATCAGCAGCGCAACATCGATACGATCCGGCTTGCGAACAAGACGACGCTGCGTTTCGGCAATACGATGGTCGACTTCGGAATCTTCGGCCTTTCACGCCACGTCATGCATCCGATCTACCAGTGGCTTGACTTCACTGCCCAGGATTACGGCGGCTTCGTCCGCGCCACAGACGAAAGATATATCGGAGGATTCCGAAACCGCCTGACGACCGGCGTCAACGTGCTGAACGGAACGATCGATATCATTCAGTATCAGAATCTCACCGGCGCGGTGAAGGGCGCTCTTGCGTCTTCCAATCTCTGGAAGTCGAACAACGTGACCGCCTATGCGGAGAACGCGTTCTATGTGGCGCCGAACGTCGCCCTGGTCGCGGGCGGCCAATTCCTCCATGCATCGCGTGAGCAGCAGGACCGTTTCCTGTCAGACGGCGATCAGTCGGGCACCCGCAGTTGGGATCTCTTCAGCCCGAAAGTCGGTGTGATGTGGGACGTCGATCCAGGCTGGCAGGTGTTCGGCAATATCTCTCGCAACGCCGAGATCCCCACATTCGACGTGAACAGTTTCTCATCGCCTGCGAGCTCGAACGTCGATGCGCAAACCGGCACCACTTATGAGGTGGGTACACGCGGCCGTCGCTCCGACGTCACGTGGGATTTGTCCCTGTATCGCACCAATCTTCGTAACGAATTCCAGTGCCTCACCACATCGCCGTTCAGCCCATGCACTGTCGTGAACGCCGACCGCACGGTGCATCAAGGTGTTGAGGCGGGCTTAGGCCTGGCTTTCCTCAAATCGACCTTCGCGCAGGATGATCGGTTCTGGTTTAACGTTGCCTACACCTACGGCGATTTCCGCTTCGACCGCGATGCGCGATGGGGGAATAATCGTCTGCCGGGCGCGCCGCCGCACTACGTCCGTGCCGAGGTGCTCTACAAGCACGCGAACGGTTTCTACGCCGGTCCCAATGTCGAATGGATGCCGCAGGCCTTTTTCGCGGACAACGCCAACAGCCTGACCGTCGATCCGTATGCGTTGCTGAATTTCAAGGTCGGCTACGATGCGGGCATCGGTTGGTCGGGCTATGTCGAGGGACGAAACTTGCTCGACACCCGCTACATCTCCACAACGATCACGGCTGGTACCGCTACGGCATCCTCGGCGCTGTTCAATCCAGGCATGGGCCGGGCGATCTATGGCGGTATCAGGTATCGAATGTAGAGCGTCCGAAAGCAGGCCATGAGACCTAAAGCTCAATCGGACGTCGCCCTCGCAAAGGCGACGTCTCCTCTCTACGCCATCTTCTGGCGTTGGCATTTTCTTGCGGCAGTCATCGTGATCCCGTTCGTGCTTTGGCAAAGTGTAACGGGGACACTGTATCTATGGTCGGAAAAATGGATGGATGTCAGCTATCCGGAACTACGCTTCGTATCGCCAACAGGCCAATCTATCGCGCCGAGCGAACAGATGGCTGCGGCGCTTGCCTTGGAGGGTGCGGTGTTGCCAAGCGCGACGTCTGTCCAACAGGATCATGGCGGACATGCGGGACACGTTGCGCCGATAGCGAGCAGGGATCCGCGTCCCGTTCAACAGATCCAGCTCTCAAACGATGCCTCGCGAAGCACGGCTGTCATGCTCATGGGTGCCGATGGCCTGCCATACCCCATTTTTGTCAATCCATACGATGGCAAGGTTCTGGGAACGTTGACCTCTGGCCAGTGGCTGCCCGGCATTACACGGGCGCTGCATGGTGGTTGGCCCGCCGGACAAGCCGGGAACTGGCTTCTGGAACTTGGCAACTGCTGGGCCATCGTGATGGTGGTGACAGGAATGTATCTGTGGTGGCCACGTAGCCGGGGCCTCTGGCGCGCAATGTGGCCGCGTTTGCACTCCGGTCCTCGGGTCATGGTTCGCGATCTGCACGGAATTGTCGCCGTCGCGTTTTCGGGAATGTTGCTTTTCTTCCTGATCAGCGCTTTGCCTTGGACCAGCTTTTGGGGCGGTCAAGTATTGTCCGGGATTCAAGTCGCGCTGGACCAAAAAAGTCCCGCTGGATTTTCGCCGGGTGGTTCCTCCGCAACGCGGATGATGGACATCGGTGCATCAATCGATGCCGCTGTGAAGTCGGCCCGAGAACGTGGCGTGAGTGGCATGCTCACCGTGCAAATGTCGCCTTGGCCTGGAGCGCCCTTGTTCGTCGCGAACCGCGTGTCGTCCGTTGCGGATGATCGCGTCTTGCACGCCGATCCTGCCACCGGTCGCATCGAGAAGGAGTTTCGAAATGCAGACTTGCCGGTCATCCCGCGCATGGTTTCGGTGGGGATCCACGTTCATCAGGGAGATTTTGGGCCCGTGAATCTCTGGCTGAACACGGCATTGGCGGTGTCTTTGACCTGGCTTAGCGTTACCGGAACCATCTCATGGTGGATCAGGCGACCTAAAGGGCGGATCGGAGTGCCGCCGTCTGGCGGAAAACCGTGGCCGTCAAGCGTGGTCGGCTCAGTAGCAGTCGCTGGCGTCATTCTCCCGATTTTTGGCGCCTCTGTTGTAGTGATTGCGGGAGCAGGGTGGTTTCGTCGGCACCTGCTTTATCGGGCTTGAGAAAGGTCGAGGCGATCGTGCTTCGGTGGTTCGGACGATCCGGCAAGATGACATAGTTGACCCTCCACTATGCGCCGATTGTGCCATCCAAAGTCGAATGCTCGCTTGTGGCGCAAAGCGGACCTAACGCGCGGCGCTGCATTGCTAACCTTGCGGCAACTGCGCGATACAGCCCGTGCCAACGTTGAGCAGGCCGAAAGACCACCAGGACGATGACCAGGATGGCTAAGGATCTCCCCAACCATAGTGGCCAATCGGTTAGACCACGCCGCCGGTTCAAGGCTTCCATGTTACAGCTACGACTGCATAACGACAGCACAAATTCCCAACATTCTGATGCACCATGACAGACGCACGGCCAGGCTATGCGAGGGCAAGCGCTCGCTTGGCAACTTCTCTAAGCCGCTAGTTAGACGAAGCAATTGCCGCCTCGAGCGTTGCGCATGCCGCATCAACGATCTTGGGCCGGAGGTTGGTCACACCAAGCAGCAGGCCCGGCGCCATCTTCGCCCGATCGCTCCACCATATTGACAATGGCATCGGAGCGATTCCCTGCGGGACAACGGATCGCACCAGTGCGACATCGTTGATCGTCGGCGGAAGCTTCACCATGACGGCGAGCCCTGACATCGCCTCGACAGTGATCCGGTCGCCGAGCCGTTTGCGCAGCGCATCGCGACGTTCGGAATAGAGCGCCTTCATGTGACGGAGGTGCCGCAGATAGTGGCCATCCGCGATGAAGCCTGCGAGAGCGAGTTGCGTCGTCGTATTGGGCGCAGGCTGCAGGTAGGTCGCGACTTCCCAGAGGCGCCCGACAAGCTCCAGCGGCGCAATCACGAAGCCCAGACCGAGCGCCGGGCTCATCGTTTTGCCGAAACTGCCAATATGGATCACGCGATCGCCGCCGGGCTCACTCGCCAGCGCCGGCATGGCCCGGCCGGAAAGTTGGAGTTCGCTGAGATAGTCGTCTTCGATGATCCAGGCACCGGATCTCGCCGCCCAACCGAGTAGAGCGGCTCGACGGCTCGGAGACATGGCCGCGCCGGTTGGCGCCTGCTGACCCGGGGTGACGACGACCAACGGCGCGTCCTTGCACGCGCGGATTCCCCGTTCGACGTCGATCCCCTCGCCGTCGACCGGAACGGGAATTAGCTCCATCCCGTCGAGTTCGAGGCCTTTCTTGGTGAAGGGATAACCGGGCTCCTCGATCCAGACTTTGCTTCCCCCCAGTGCGAGCGCCCGTATCACCATCGCAAGGCCGTTGCGGTAACCCGCGGTCAGTATAACCTGATCGGGATCACACTGCAGACCGCGCGCGATCGCCAAATAGCTGGCGATCTGCGTTCGAAGCTCGGGATGGCCTCGCGGGTCGATCTGACCAACGGAGGCCATGGCGTCGGCTCGGACGGCGCGTGTCCTGTGGCGAGCCCAGATCTTGGCCGGAAAAGCGTCCTGGGCCGGCACGCCCATCTGAAAGGGAAGGGGAGTGCTATAGAAGGCTGGGAGCAGTCCCGAATATGGCTGCTCGGAAATCACAGTCGATGCCTTCGCACGCCGCGGCGGCGTCGCCGAAACGCGAGTCCCGGCGGCGCCGGCGGATACAACAAGTGCCTCATCGGCCAGACGCTCGTAGGCGCCTTTCACCGTGCCCCGCGAAACTCCGAGCTGGGTCGCGAGGTCCTGCCATGAAGGCAAACGGCTCCCAGGAGCCAAGCGTTTGTCAAGAATGGCAGCGCGGATCGCGCCGCTAATCTGCTCGCCCAGCGGCATCGGTCTGGAGCGATCGAGATCGAACGAGATCGGGTCCTTTCCGATCGGTACAGTCAAAAGCTCATTCCTTGGTTCTGTCCGGTTGGCCGGTCTGGAGCGTAATCATTGGCCATACAGATCGACCGCTCAGCCCTACGGCGAGGCGGTTCGGTCCGATCAAGCCAGAACTCGCCGACGGAGGGATCTTCGCTCGCGAGTTCATAACACTGTCCCAAGGAATACAGATGCGCCTCTTTCATGTCGACTCAAGTGCCCGCAGTCACGGTTCTAGCAGCCGCGCCCTAACCGCACATTTCGTCGAGAACTTGCGAAGCCGCGTGAGCGGTCTGGAAGTCGACTATCTCGATCTGGCCACCGATCCGCTTCCGCACGTCGACGAGCTGTTTACCGCCGCGATGTTCACTCCGCCGCCCCAGCGAACCGAAGAGATGAGGGACGCGCTGCGGCTCGCCGACAGCGTGGCATCGCGCGTGATGTCGTCGGACGCAGTACTCTTCGGCATTCCACTCTACAATTTTGGATTGCCCTCGACGTTCAAGGCATTCCTCGACCAACTTGTCCGACCCGGCGTCACGCATATTCCGGAGCCGGACGGCAGCATAACCGGAAAACTGGGTGGCCTCCGCGCCATGGTCGTCACGACCCGGGGCCTCGATTTCAGCGCCGGATCCGAATGGGAAGATATGGATGGTCTTCTGCCCAACCTGCGCGCCATCTTCAAATTCACCGGCCTAAAGAACGTCTCTTACGTGAACGCCCAGCCTTTGCTTGCCAAAGGCGAGAAACGTAAGCAGCAGGCGCTCAACGACGCCCGCGACGAGTTGAGCGGCATCGCCGAGGAATGGAGTCTTGATATGCATCACTACGTTGAGGTGGCGTGATGTCGAAAGAGCGTTTTTCTGTCGGATATGCGGAGATGGCCAGCGAAATCGGAGAGTGCTGGCCCCTCATGCGCCAATTGCGTCCGCACCTCGAATCCCCTCAAGTCCTCGTCGATCAGGCGATCCGCCAGAGCGCTCAAGGCTACAAAATTCTTGTCCTGCGGCTGGACGACGAGATCGTCGCGCTCGCAGGCCTGAGGCGGCAGGAGAACATGATCTTCGGCGATCATATCTACGTCGACGACTTAGTGACCAACGAAAAGGTCAGGGGCCGAGGGTACGGCACGAAAGTGATCGAGGCGGTCGAGCAGGAATGCGCCGCGGCCGGCCTGAGCACATTCGTGCTCGACACCGCGCTCGAGAACGTCGATGCGCAGCGCTTCTATGAGCGGCACGCCATGCGTAAGAAGGCCGTGAAGTACCTCAAACGGTGGACGGGATAGATTTACATACGGAGCGTCGCCTCTAGCCCATCTGTCGCAGGCGCGAAGCGTGTTTCATTCGACGATGCCCATCTACCGATCATCTGGCAGCGATGGCCCCAGACCCCGACAGCATTTCTCAAGTGAAAACCGACAAGCGCGCCGATCCTCGACCGGCTGACACCTCCGCCTCGTCGAGACCGGTTTCAAAAGACATCCGCGATTTTTCGCATCAACCTGCCCGGTCAAAATCTCAATTGACCCCAAACCCAAAGGATATCCGACATGAGTGCACGTATCGCCAACCCCTTCCTGCATGCAGCGTCCAGCTTCAAGTCCGCCATTGCTCTCGAGAGAAGCTTTTCCGAGAGCACCATCGAACCGGTGATCCTGGATCTCGTCCGGCTTCGGGCTTCGCAGATCAACGGCTGCGCCTACTGCATCCACATGCACGTCACCGATCTGAAGAAACTCGGGGAGGAGGGCATGCGGCTTCACATGCTCGACGGTTGGCGCGAGTCCTCGCTCTACACGCCGCGTGAGCGCGCAGCGCTTGCCTGGACCGACGCGCTGACCTTGCTGACGGAAACGCACGCGCCGGATGCCGACTATGAGCTGCTGAAATCACAGTTCACGGAGGAGGAGCAGGTGGTCCTGACCCTCGCGATCGGCACGATCAACATGTGGAATCGCATGAACGTCGGCTTCAGGTCTCTTCATCCGTCGGGCGAAATTCACCGGAAGTCGTCCTGACGTCCGGCCGACCTGCCTCCTTTCATGGCTTCTGAAGTCCCACCCTCTGCTTCGGATGCAGATGGCCTCTCTGATCTAATCCCTGCGAAGAGGCCATGAACTCTCTTCGAAGCCTCGAGCCGGCGGCGCGCCGGACCACCTACCGTCAATACAGGCCGTGCGGAGCTGGACCCCGGCACACCCGACGGCAGCACCGGGTAAGATCCATGGATCAGACAGTTCAACAAATTCCTCGCATCGGTCAGCCGGCCGCTACTGCCTCTCCCCAAGTCGAGCTTGCGAAGGCGAGGGACCGATGGCGGATCATCGCCCCCAGCGTTGCAGTGATCGCGGCGCTGTCCAGCGTCGCGCTCGCGACCATCCGCTGGGATAGCTGGGTGGCAAACCGGCCCGTTCAGAGCACCGACGATGCCTATGTCCGCGCGCAGATCACGTTGCTGAGTAGCCGCGTGGCCGCCGCGGTCAAGATCGTCGCCGTCGACGACTTCGAGCGCGTTAAGGCGGGCGAGCTTCTCCTCGAGATCGACCCGGCGGATTATCTGGCGCAGGTTGCACAGGCAGAGGCGTCTGTGAGTGCCGCGAAGGCAAGCCTCGATAACCTCGCGAACCAGGTCGAACTGCAGCGCGCCATGATCATGCAGGCGGACGCCCAGACCAATTCGGTGTCCGCGCTTGAAACGCAGGCCGAGCAGGAAGCGGAGCGTCAGAGCGCGCTGGTCAAGACCCAGTCCGGTACGCTGCAGAAGTTCGAGCAGGCGACGGCCGCCTATCACAAGGCGAAAGCGGATCACAAGGCAAGCGAGGCATTTGCGGCGGCCCAGCGGCGGCAACTCACGGTGCTCGAGGGAACCAGGGAGCAGAAGGCGGCCGAGCTGAGGGCCGCCGAGGCGACCCGGGACGCAGCCAAGCTGCGACTGAGCTACACAAGGGTCGTCGCGCCGTTCGACGGCGTGGTGAGCGAGCGCAAGGTGCAGGCGGGCGACTACGTCAATGTCGGGTCGAACCTGATCAGCGTCGTGCCCCTTCCGAACGTCTACGTCATCGCGAACTACAAGGAGACCCAGCTCCGGCAAGTGCAGCCCGGCCAAAAGGTCGATATCGCGGCGGACACGTTCAAGGGCGAGACGCTTCATGGCCGGGTCGAACGCGTATCGCCCGCGAGCGGATCTCAGTTTGCGCTGCTGCCCCCGGACAACGCGACCGGCAACTTCACAAAAGTGGTGCAGCGCATCCCGGTTCGCATCCAGTTCGATCCAGACCAGCCGCTGTTGGGCAAGCTGCGCCCCGGAATGTCGGTGACGACGCGGATTCATACCGAAGAGGGCCAGGCCGATGGCACCAGGTAGCGAAGTTTCGGGCGGCCCCGTTTCGACCGGCGCTCCCGCTCCGCGTCCCATATTTGCAGTTGGAGCTGTTCTTCTCGGAGCATTTCTGTCGAGCTTCGATAGCCGACTACTGACGATCGCGCTTCCAGACCTGAAGGGCATTCACTCCCTCGGCTTCGACGAGGCGTCCTGGATGATGACGGCGACGTCGGCGGCTCAACTGCTGGTCGCTCCGGCGGTAGCATGGCTTGCAATGCTGTTCGGCCTCCGCCGTATCCTGATCGTACCCAGCCTGCTTTACGCCGTGCTGTCCGTGCTCATCCCAATCGTAAGCGAGTACAGCACGCTGGCGTTCCTTTCGATTTTGCGCGGGTTGCTGCTGGGCGTCTTCGTGCCGGCCACGATCATGATCATCTTTCGCAATCTGCCGATGAAATGGTGGCTCGTCGCGATAGGCATCTACGCGGCTCGGGTCGGTTTCAGCGTCAACCTAGGCGTCTGGGTCGTCGGGCTATACGTGCATCAGATCGGATGGCAGTGGCTGTTCTGGCAAGATGCGGTCTTCGCGCCGTTGATGGCGCTGTTCGTATACCTCGGTACGCCTCGGGAACCGATCAATCGCGCGCTCGTCCAGAGCGGCGACTGGAGTGGTATGCTGCTGCTGGGCGCAGGCATGGCGATGATCTACGCAGGGCTCGATCAGGGTAACCGGCTGGACTGGCTCAACTCTGGCACGGTGGTCGCGCTGCTTTTGGCCGGCGCCGTCCTTGTCGCCTGCTTTTTTGTCAACGAAGCCGTCGTCGAAAACCCGTGGGCGGAGGCTGGGGTCGTCCTGTCCCGCAACATCGGGTTGGCGATCATGTGCATCCTGCTCTATTCGCTGACCAGCCTGTCCAACGGAATGCTGACGCCAAACTTCCTGGTGGCGGTCGGAGGTCTCCGGCCCGAGCAGATCGGCTGGCTGTTCCTTCTGTACGGCGCACTGCCGATGCTAGTCTTCACGCCGATCGCGGTCTGGATGGCGGGACGGCTGGATTCCCGAGTGGTCATCGTAGTCGGCTTCTCCGCCTTCTTCCTCGCGGCGTTGCTCGGGACGCATCTCACCCGCCAGTGGGTCGCCGAAGACTTCGTGGCCATCGCGTTGCTTCAGTCCGTGGGACAGTCGGTCACCCTGATCGGAATCATTGTCACCGCGCTTTCGAACGTCGATCCCAGGCGCGCCACGGCTTTTGCCGCCTACATCCAGTCGGTACGCATCGGCGGCGCAGAGATCGGCAGCGCGCTGATGGCGACCTGGTTACGTGTTCGCGAACAGACCCATTCGAACACGCTCGGCCTGAACGTTACGCAAGGCGATCCGAGTGTGGTCGAAATGCTGACGCAGTTGCAGAAGGGTTTCTCCGTACATGACACCGGATTGGCGACGGCGCGAAGTGTTGTGACGCTGTCACAGATCGTACAGCGGGAGGCCAACACGCTGGCCTATATAGATGGCTTCTGGTTCTCGGCATGGTGTGCCATCGCCGCGCTGGTTGTGGTGGCTTGCATGCACAGGGCCGCGCCGGGACCGTTCGTGCCGAAATGAGGGTCCCGAGACTCGGCGGGTGAGATTTTCGAAAGTGAACACGAGTGACCGACAGATCTACTTGAAGCAGGTCATCGGCGATTTTCGGTGTTTTTTTAGTCTTCGCCGCCGTCAAGGTGGGCCTTCGTGGTCTCCGCCCTGACTCGCTACATTCCGACATTTCAGCTTGCTTCAGGAAAAAAACGCTGAGGCGTAACTGGCTTGAGAGAGCTGACAAACAGACTCATTTGGCCCTCTTGGGTACCCGACCCGTCAGTCGCCGGTTTTCGCTGCTGACCCGCGTTGAAACCAAGCTCTCTTGCGGATGGCTCATCGTTGGCTCGGTGCCACCACGGTGCTCGGTCGGCAGAGCGAACCGGCTCGTCAACTTAGGCCAGCAGTTGTTGTCCCATTCAAATTGCCGCCGCGACGCTTCTTCTGGCGACCGCTCATGGCGGATTGTGTTGAAAAAGTCAGCTAGTTGGCTATCGGCCAGTGCGCAGAGGAGCGGCGTGCAAGTGTCTGTCCCAGTTCAGATGGGCATCGGAGCCGGTGTCGGGATCAATTTTGCCAGCTTTCGAAGGTTCTGAGCGGTGGCAGCGAGCAGGAACTCGTCGCGAGCACCGCAAGGACCTCTCAGACGAAGCCGGTCGAGGCGCAGGATACGCTTCAGATGCGCGAACAACATTTCGATCTTTTTGCGTTCACGCCGCGAGGTTACGTAGGCTTCCGTTCTGGCGATCCCGCGCGCCACATCGCGAGCGCTCTCGTAGATCGAGCGTGGTACCTTGCGAGCTGGCATCTTCGGACAACACCGTGGCTTGAGTTCGCAGATGTCGCAGTCCCGCTTGCTGGCGCGATAGTGAAGCGTCGCTCCGTCATTCACCAGTGTTCCGGTTGAAGTCAGCAGCTTGCCCGCCGGGCAGCGATAGATGTCAGCCTCCCGATCGTAGGTGAATTCATCGCGGGCAAACGTCCCATCCTCGCGAGCCGATTTGTCGAACACGGGTATGTGCGGCTCAATTTTACGCTGGTCCACCAACCAGGCCAGCATGTCGGCTGATCCGTAAGCGCTGTCGGCAGCCAGGCGCTCGGGATGGATGCCGAAGCGATCCTTTGTACGCGCGATCATCGTGCGTGCAGCACCGACCTTGGCCGGTCGAATGGCGCGTGTCGCCTCGACATCAACAATGACCGCAGCCTTCAGATCGATCAGGTAGTTGTCGGCGTAGGCAAAGAAGGCGTGGCCTTTGTGAGCCCCGGTCCATTGCGCGGCCGGATCGGATCGAGAGACAAACTTCGGCACCGTCTCGCTCGCTGCACCCCAGGCCGCTTCGTCCAGTGTGTCGAGGTACTCGCGGACGGACCGCCGCGCCCGGGCAAGCGTGTCCCAGTCATGGTCCTCAGTCCCCACAGCGGAGCGCTGCTTGTTGGCGTCGGCAGCGATCAGGCTGGCATCGACGGCGAAGGCCGTTCCATCGACCAGCCCCTCCGCCATGCAGCGTCGCACTACCGTCTCGAACAGCTTGCGCAGGAGATTGCAATCACGGAAGCGACCATGTCTGTTCTTTGAGAAGGTCGAATGATCCGGCACCTCACCGTCGAGGCCAAGACGGCAAAACCAGCGATAAGCGAGGTTCAGGTGAACCTCCTCGCACAACCGGCGCTCCGACCGGATGCCGTAACAGTAGCCAACCAGCAGCATCCGGACGAGCAGCTCAGGATCAATCGATGGCCGTCCGGTCGAACTGTAGAAGGGCGCCAATTCGCTCCGAACGACAGACAGATCGACGAACCGGTCGATGTTCCGCAGCATATGGGCGGCTGGTACGTGTCGCTCCAGCGAGAATTCGTAGAACAGAGCCGCCTGATCAGTCTGCTTCGGACCCATCATCGATTCAGCCTCCGCCGATAGCGGGATTGAATCAGCGATGGCGTCCCGCTTCAACAGGGGAGTTTTTCAACACAATCGGTGCAAAGCGGACGTCGCGGATCAATGTCGGCAAAGGTGTTCGATGGCGGCCAGCACGATCCAAACGCTGAAGGGATGCCGTCAGGCGCCGTATCCCTCCCGAAGCCTTACCTTTCGGCCATATGATCAGCGGGATGGTCTCTAGAATGAAGAACACCGTTTTGAACGGCGTTTAGGACGTATTTCCAGGCGACCGTCGTCCGCGGGCATCTTCCGGCGTGCGGAGCATGCGCATTCTCTATGACATCGGCATAGACATCGTTAAAAGGTATGCAAACGCAAGCGTTCGCTCCTTTTGCCGAGAGATCAATGAGCCTGGTGAAGACCTCCAAGATTTCCAAAGCCGCGGCCAAATCTCAGGCTTCGTCTCGCAAAGCTCCGTCAGCTCCTAAGTTGGGGTCACGTGCGCAGGCTTCTGCAGCCGAGCCCAATGCGGATCGGGTTGCGGAGCGGATTGCGGCCGCTACGGAAGAGCTTGCCAGCGGCCTGACCCAGGCGTCGGCGGCAGCAGAAGAGCTGCAAGGGGCCATGCAACAGATTGCCGTCGGTGCGGACGAAGCGGCGGGCGCCTCCCAGGAACAGCTCTCGGCCATCCGGAATATATCTGGCAACCTGGCCGTGGCGCGGAGCGAAGCGGACAACTCGCGACGGAAGACTGAAGCGACCCAACTCCTGCTGGCCGATGTGGCCGCTCAGATCTCCGTCTCCGTTCGCGCCATCGAGAAGAATGCAGAGCGGCAGATGGCTTCGGGAAAGGTTATCTCCGAACTCGAACGTCGTGCCCAGGACGTGGGGGCCATCACCGGCACGGTGAGCAGGATCTCGGACCAAACCAATCTCCTGGCATTGAATGCCGCCATTGAGGCTGCGCGCGCCGGCGATCAGGGCCGTGGTTTCGCAGTCGTGGCGGACGAAGTTCGGGCGCTTGCGGAGCAAAGCGACAAAAGCGCCCAGGAAGTCCAGGGCCTGGCCGAAGAGATAGCGGCCAATGTCCGAACTGCCGTGAATATTGTCGGGACTGTCGTGAACGCGGCGACCGTCCAGGCCAACGCGGGGGCCAGTGTCGTGAATACCCTGGCGGCGATCCGGGAAGATATGGCCCAGCTGTCCGACGGAAGCCAGCAGACGGTCACCGCGTCGATCGGAGCCGAGCGCGCCGTTCTGGAAGCCCAGAAAGGCGCAGAACTGGTCGCTGGCGCGGCCGAAGAACAAGCGTCAGCCGCCAACGAGGCGCAATCCGCCATCCGTGAGCAGGCCAAAGCCCTGAGCCAGGGCCAGACCGCAGCCGAGTCACTCGCAGCCCTTACGGAGGATCTCCGCACCGGCAAGGCTGCGACGTCCGCGCATGAGCAGATCGCGAGCATGGCGGAAGAGCTGTCAGCCACGATTCAGGAGCTGTCTGGCGCAGCGAGCGAGATCTCTACGGCGGTCGAGCAAATTAACCGCGGCGCTCAACAGCAATCAGCGGCGGCCCAGCAGACGTCGGTCGCGCTGGCGCAAATCGAGGACAGTGCGCAGCTCGCGGAGAAGAAAGGGCTTTCGGCGAGTGCACGAGTCACGGACGTCCAAAAAAAGTTGACCACTGCCACGTCAACCGTTGAACAACTGATCGACGGCGTTGAGCAGTCATTGAGCGAGACCCGCAAGAGCCTGACCACAATCGTCCAGCTCGAAGCCGTCGGCCGCAAGATCGGTAAGATTGTCGATTCCATCGGTCTGGTCACCGTTCAGACCAGCATGCTTGCCGTCAGTGGTTCAGTAGAGGCAGCGCGGGCCGGCGATGCCGGCCGCGGCTTTGCGCTGGTTTCCAACGACATCCGGGGGCTGGCGCGTGAAGCGTCCGACAGTATCGAGCGCATCAAGGACTCGGTGGAAAGCATTCTCGATCAGATATCACTGCTTCGTCGCGATCTTGAGCAGATCATCGCCGCCGCTGAGATCGAGGTCCAGAACAACCGCTCGGTTGCGAAGGCGCTCGCGAATGTGACCGAGGATATGGCTGGGTTGAGCGTCGCCAACCATGCCATCGTCGAGGGTGCCAAGAAGATTTTGGAAGCGGCCACCGGGTCCGCGCTGGCAGCAAAGCAAGTCGCGGCCGCGGCCGAGGAAGCGGGGGCGGCCGTGCGGCAGGCGGCGGCGGCGTCGGCCGAACAGGCGCAGGGCGCGGACGACCTCGCGGCCGCGATCGAGGAAATCGCATCGCTCTCCAGTGAGCTCAAGCAGTAGCATGCCGGACCACGACGCCGAACACGGTGCCCGTTACCTGACGTTCCGGTCTGCGGGACGTCTCTACGCCGTCATTGCGGACAAAGTGTCAGAGGTGGTCAGAATGTCGCCGCTGGCGCGCGTCCCCCAGGCGCCGAAAAGTCTGCTGGGGCTGACCAATCTGCGCGGAACAGTGGTCCCTGTCGCTGGCGTACGCAGCCTGCTTGGACGGAGCGAGATCGCGGTGTCCGATCGGTCGCGTTTGGTCGTGCTCGGCGGGGCAACGCCCGTCGCCCTGGCGGTCGATGAGGTCGCATCGCTAGAAACCGTCGATGCGCGCCACGTCAAACTCGCCGAGGCTGACATGTCTGCGGAAGCGGACGAGCAGTTAGACGGAATCTTCCAAACCAGGACTGGCATCACCAAGATCCTGAACATCGACGCATTGCTTGCCAGGGCCTTTCCCCGAACAACAGCACGTCGTGCCACGGGAACGGCCACCAGGGCGGCAGTCGCGGTCCCCGTGTCTTATGCGGCAGGACGACGCCTGGTCACGTTTCTTGTCGCTGGTCAGGAATATGCGCTGTCGCTGGACGCCATCCGTGAAATCGTGCTTGCTCCGGACGATCTGACGCAAGTGCCCGGCAGCGATGAAGCCGTGCGTGGCGTGATGGCCTATCGTGACAGACTGCTGCCATTACTGTCATTGCGCGTTTTGCTCGGTGTCGGCGCCGCGGCGGAGACCGGCAGGACGGTGATCGTGACTGCGGTGCGGGGCGTGATTGTCGGCCTCGTCGCCGACAGCGCACGTGACATCCTCACGGTGGATCCGCAACGCGTCGAGCCGGCTCCGAAGGTGTTGAGCGCGCGGGCAGGTGGAGAAGCAAGGATCCAGGAGATCTACCGTTCTAGCGAGCGGCGCCTGATCTCCATACTGGTTACAGAAGCGCTGTTCCGGGAAGACGTCATGCAGAAATTGTCGCAAGCCACGGCAGGAGCCACCGCGATCGGCAAGGCCGTCACCAACACACAGACGGCCGAGCTGCGCTTTCTGGTCTTCAGACTGGACGGCAATGAGTTCGCACTGCCGATCGATGCCGTCGGCGAGGTGGCGCGTGTGCCTGATCAGATCACCAGATTGCCCAAAACACCAAAATTTCTCGAAGGCGTCATCAATCTGCGGGGCGCCGTGCTGCCGGTCATCGATCAGCGCCGGCGTTTCGACATGGCGCCATCGGACGGCGGCGCGAGCCGGCGCCTGGTGGTCGTGACGTCGCAAGATCATCGCGCCGGGCTGATCGTGGACGGTGTGACCGAGGTCCTTCGCTGCAGCGCCGAGGCCATTCAGCCGGCACCGGATCTCACCGGCGATGCGCTCTCGCTGGTCGGTTCAGTCATCAATCTCGGCGGGGCGGGACGGATGGTCCTGCTGCTTGATCCCGCTGAATTGCTCAGCCGAGCGGAGCGCGGCCTGTTGGATTCGTTTAACAGGACCCCGTCGGCCAAGGGCGGGCGGCCGTCAGCTCAGTGATCAAGATCCTTGTCGTTGACGATTCCGCGCTGGTCCGGAAGCTTCTGGGCCAGATCTTCTCGACGCAGGACGACTTTCAGGTTGCTTTCGCGCGCAATGCCAAGGAGGCGCTCGACTCCATCGCCGCTGCGGTGCCCGACGTCGTGACCCTCGATGTCCACATGCCGGACATGGATGGGCTGCAGTGTCTCGACCGGATCATGATCGAACATCCCTGTCCCGTCATCATGGTTTCATCGATGACCGCCGACGGCGCGGATGCGACGCTGGAAGCGCTGCGCCTTGGCGCGGTCGATTTCGTGGCAAAGCCGACGGGTGCAGTTTCGCTCAAGATGGATGCGCTTGCGCCGGAGCTGGTCAGCAAGGCGCGACAGGCTGCTGGTGCGAAGTTGCGGACGTCGTTGCGGCTGCGCGAGCGCATCCGTCACAAATCTGCTGGTTTGCGCTCGGCGTTACCGCGCAAGGCAGCCGCCCTCAAACTCCAGCCCGCGGCCGGTGAAGGTCTGGTCCTGGTCGGCACCTCCACCGGCGGTCCGCCTGCGCTGGAGGCGCTGCTGGTGCCGCTCCCGTCATCCTTCCCGTGGCCGATCGTGGTGGCGCAGCATATGCCTGCGACGTTCACGGGATCGCTCGCCCGCCGCCTGGACAGGATCTGTAGCCTCACGGTCAACGAGGTCGTCGCCGCGACGGCATTGAAACCGGGACACGTCTATATCGCGCGCGGCGACGCCGACATCATCGTCTCCAAGCGCAAGGGTGGACTGGTGGCGCTGCCGGCACCCGCAGAGGCCGGCTATCCATGGCACCCCAGCACGGACCGTTTGGTCCGGAGCGCGCTGAACCATGTCGATGCCGGCCAGTTGGTGGGCGTACTCATGACCGGCATGGGAGACGATGGAGCGCAGGCAATGACCGTCCTGAACAGCAACGGTGGACGGACCATCGCCGAAGCCGAGGAGACCGCCGTGGTTTGGGGAATGCCAGGCGAACTGGTGAAAGCGGGCGGCGCCGACTTCGTGCTGCCATTGCCCGACATCGCTGCGCAACTGAGAAAGCTGGTGCCTTGAATGCCCTTGATCAAAGGCAAATCCAACCAGCCCAACGATGAAACGACCGGCCGTGAAGCCGGGCAGGCGGACATCGCTGCCGCGATGTCGGGTGGAACGGTGGATGAGCGCTGGGCAGCAGTACGCGCCGCTGCGAATGTACCGGCGGGTCTGGATATTCTCAGGCACGCGCTCACGACCGAGACCGTGTCGCGGGTGAGAGAAGCAATATTCACCGCGTTGGCCAGGATCGGGACGCCGGCGAGCGCTGCGGTTGTGGCGGCCTATGTCGGATCGGATGATCCGGAAATGCGCACGGGTGCCCTCGACGCGCTACGTGCGATGCCCGAGGCAACGGCGCGTCACCTGCCAGATCTGCTGCGCGACAGCGACCCCGACGTGCGCCTGCTGGCATGTGAACTGGTGCGCAACCAGCCGACTGAGGCCGCCAACGAGCTGTTGTCGTCCCTGCTTGCCGACGAAATGCAGGCCAATGTCTGCGCTGCGGCGGTCGAGGTTCTTGCCGAAATCGGCGATCACGCAATCCTGCCTGTCTTGCAGGGCTGCGCGGCACGCTTTCCGGACGATCCGTTCCTGGCATTCGCGATCGGACTGGCCAGCGATCGCATCGGTTCACAAGCGTCGTGCCGTGGCTGAACCGGCAACCATCACCGAGGACGAGTTTCGAAAACTCGCCGAATTCCTCTACCGGCGTACGGGAATGGTCTTCAATGAGGCGAAGCGATATTACGTCGAGCGGCGCATCCTGGACAGGATGGCTGCGACGTCGAGCGATACGTTTGCCGGCTATTTCATAATTCTTCGCGGCGAGATGCGGCGCGAGGTCGAGCATCTGATCAACGCCTTCACGGTCAACGAAACCTATTTCTACCGCGAAGACCACCAGCTCGAATGTCTTGCGCGCGATCTTTTGCCGGACCGGGTCCGGTCCAAGCGGGCGGGTGAAGCGATCCGGATCTGGTCGGCGCCCTGTTCAACAGGCGAGGAGCCCTATTCGATCGCAATGTGGCTTCTGGAAAACTGGCCGCTGGTGGATACCTACGACATCGAGATTGTCGGGTCCGACATCGACACGCGAGTCCTGGAGGCTGCGGCGAACGGCACCTATGGAAAGCGCGCGCTGATGCGCTTGCCAGCCGATGTCATCGCCAAATACTTTAATCAGGTCGACGAGCACGCCTGGCAGATCCTAGATGACCTGCGGCAATCGGTGCAGTTCTCGCGCGTCAACATTATGGAAACCCGTGAGACCCGACCGCAGGGTCGGTTCGACGTCATCTTCTGCCGTAACGTGCTGATCTATTTCGACGACGAATCTCGCCGGATCGCCGCGGAAAACCTATTCGAAAACCTGCTGCCTGGCGGCTATATCTGTCTCGGGCACACGGAGTCGATGAGTCGGATTTCTCCGCTTTTCGAAGTGTGCCGGTTTTCCGATGCCATCGTCTATCGGCGACCGAAGGAGGGACGCGCATGACCGCAAAGCGTGTACTGGTCGTCGATGACGCCTCGCTGATGCGCGCCTATTACAGGCAGGCGCTGGAGCGCGCAGGCTATGTCGTCGATGAGGCGTTGAACGGTCTCGAGGCTCTGGAAAAAATCCTGGTGCAGCCGTTCGATCTGGCGATCGTCGACGTCAACATGCCGCAGATGGACGGCATCACCTTCATCAAAACGCTACGCGGAAAAGACCTTCCCACATCAGCCGTCGCCGTACTCGTTACCAGCACCGAGGCGAAGGACCGCGACATCCTTGGTGCCCGGATGGCCGGCGCAAACTACTATTTGACGAAGCCTATCAGTCAGGAAACGCTGATCGAGCATGTCGTACTTCTCTGTGGTGCTGCGTGATGGATGAGTTTGTCGAGCAATTTCTGGTCGAGGCGCGCGAGCTTGTTGAGCAGGCGACGGTGGCGCTGGATGCCCTCGACCGGGGCGGCGAGAAGCCGCGCGAGATCGACAGCCTTTTTCGCGCAGTGCATACCCTGAAAGGCGCCGCCGGCATCGTCGAATTCGACGCTATGGGCCGGGCCATGCATGCCGTTGAAGACGTGCTGTCGCGGCTGCGGACCTCACCGGAATCGATGCCGTCGACATTAGTCGTTGACAGTTATGCCAGCATCGACCAGGTGACGCGCTGGCTCGACGAGATGCAGGCGAGCGGCGAGCCACCCAAAAATGCGGATGCGGCCGCCGACGCCATCATCCGCCGTTTCGACAGAAGCTCACATGGGTCAGGTACCGAGCCTTCGCAGGTCGCGGATCCATGGCTGGACCGGCTGCGCAAGGCCCATCCCGTGCGATTCGTCGAAAGCGTTTGTGCGTTTCTGTATTGCCCGGCGCAGGACGCATTTTTCGCGGGTGAAGACCCGCTGGCGGTCGCTGCAGCTGCGCCCGGCGCGAAAACTATGGATCTGTGGCTGGCGAATGACGTCGCGTTCGATGAGTTCGATCCGTTCAGTTGCGCGCTGCAGATAGTCGTGCTGTCGGACGCTCAGGCCAGCGAGACGCGTAATTTCTTTCGTGATCAGATCGACCGGGTCGAGATCATCGATCTGAAAGGACCCGCGAGCAGCCCGCTTTCGCCAACCGCTCGCGCGGTGCTGGACGCCCAGCTTAAGATGCTCGCATTCGATGCACAGCACGGTGACGAAGGGCGTGTCGAAGCCGCCGCTAGGGTAGCCGTCAACGTTTTGCGCATCTCTGGCCTCCAGGAGAATGCTTCCGCAGTGGAGACAGCGCTTGCAGCACCGTCGGTAGATCGGCGGCGAGAAGGCGTGATGGGCCGGATCCGGGACGCGGTGGTGCAGCGCGACGACGTGATCATCCAGCACGAACCGGCACCACAAGCGGCCGTGGCTGCAACCCGGTCATTGCGCGTCGACATGGATCGTATCGACGCACTCGTCAATCTGACCGGCGAATTGACCGTTGTGAAGAACGCGATCGGCCACATCACGGGATCGCCCCCGGATCAGGTGGATGCAAATGCCATTCGCGTGGATCTCCGCAAACAGCACGATTTGCTTGAGCGGCTGGTGCAGCAGTTGCAAAGTGCTGTCTTGCAGGTGCGCGTCCTTCCGCTTCGACATGTGTTCCAGCGCTTTCCGCGTCTGGTGCGCGAAATCTCCGCGACGCTCGGCAAGCCCGTTGCCTTCGTGATGGAGGGCGAGGCGGTCGAGGCCGACGCCACAGTGGTCGAAAGCCTGTTCGAGCCGTTGCTGCATCTCGTACGCAACGCGGTCGGCCACGGTGTCGAGCACGCCGTCGATCGCTCCGTGATGGGCAAGCCTGCGACCGCCCGGATCACGCTGCGGGCACATCGCCAGCTTCAAAACGTCGTCGTCGAGATCGAGGATGACGGTAAGGGGATCGACATCGAACGCGTCCGGCAGACCGCCGCGGCCCGGCAACTGGCGTCCACCGACGAACTCGCCCGGATGACCGAGGCGGACGTCGTCGCGCTGATCTTTGCACCCGGGTTCTCGACGGCGGCCGAGGTCACCGGACTGTCGGGGCGCGGGGTCGGTATGGACGCCGTCAAGAACGCGGTCGAACGCATGGGCGGGACGGTGACGGTCGAAACCCGTGCTGGCCGCGGCACGATCTTTCGCCTCGTCCTTCCGTTTTCTGTGATGATGACGAGGGTGATGACGGCAGAAGTCTCCGGACAGGTGTTCGGCGTGCCGCTCGAAGCGGTGGTGGAGACCGCGTCGGTCGCAAGAGGTGCCATCAGCACGATCGGCGCCGGACGCGCGATTGTGTTGCGAAACCGCACTCTTCCGGTCCTTACTCTTGCTGCGGAACTCGGGCTTCCTGCCAGTTTCGAAACTGCCTCCGAGGCCAGGTTGATCGTCATCGCGAACAGCGACCAGCTCGTTGCCGTCGAGGTCGACAGGCTCGGCGAACGGATGGACGTTATGTTGAAGCCTCTGGAAGGATTGCTGCAGGGCATGACGGGGGTTGCGGGGACCACTTTGCTAGGAGATGGCCGAGTATTGCTCGTTCTGGACGTGCAGGGGCTGTTCGCATGACCGTTGCCTTGGAAAACGGGATCGTTGTCCTCAGTGGCGATTGTCCCGCCGGAGACGCGGAGGAGCTTCTCCAGCACCTCCTCGCCGAGCCGGCTGCCGCCATCGACTGGCAACGATGCGACACCGCGCATTCTGCGGTCATTCAAGTCCTTCTTGCCGCCCGGCGTCAGATTTCTGGGCCTCCGGGAGGCGAATTCCTCCGATCTTGGGTCGAACCAGCGATAACGCGGGCGCGGAGCAGCATTTGAGCTTCCGGAATGGCCACGAAGGTGCGAAACAGCCTGTCTCATCTGCCTTGGCGGCCCCTGATGGACGAAAAATGACCCGCAAGCTCTTGATCGTAGACGACAGCAAATTGGCCCGAATGTCGGTAGCGAAGGCCCTTAAGGCTCTCTATCCCGACTGGGTGCGCGTTGAGGCCGCCAATGCCGACGAAGCGCTCGCCTTGTCGCGCGATGACGCTTTCGACATCGCTTTGCTCGACTTCAACATGCCCGGCCGCGATGGTCTGGATCTGGCGGGTGACCTCCGGAAGGCGCACCCGACCATGCCGGTGGCAATTATTTCCGCCAACCACCAGACTGAAATCGTGGCGCGCGCGACGGCGATCGGCGCCACGTTTCTGCCGAAGCCGCTCACCGAACAGGCTCTGTCCGACTTTCTGAAAGCTTCGCTCAATCAAATCGAAGCATCGAACCGATGACGGACGACCAGACGAATATTCTGACAGAACTGCAGCTTGATGCGTTGACCGAGCTCGTCAATCTCGGCGTCAGCCGGGCTGCGACAAATTTGCGGGAAATGGTGGGCGCTCAGGTACACCTGTCGGTGCCCAATGTTACCTTGGTGAACCGGGCCCGCGCGATTGCCATTCTTGCCGAGCGCGAGAGCGACAATCTGGTCGCGGTGCACCAGGTCTTTGAAGGCGACATCGGCGGCCGGGCGCTCCTGATCTTTCCGGAGACGAAAAGTCTAGAACTGGTACGGGCCATCACCGGTGGCGACCTGCCGCTGGAGGACATCATCGAGTTGGAACAGGAAGCCCTCGCCGAAACCGGCAATGTCTTGCTCAACAGTTGTCTCGCGACCATTGCCAACATGCTACATCGCAGCCTGAAAATGTCGTTGCCGGAAGTCTTGCGCGGCAATGCGGCGACGTTCTTCAGTCTCGAATCGCCTCCCGAGGCCGGCGACGTGGTGATGTTTCTCTACATCACTTTCGCCGTTCGCGAACGCGACATCAGCGGCTACATTGCCATGATCATGGACCTGCCTTCCCTCACGGCACTTACGCATCTGCTTGACGAATTCATCGAGCGGGAAGCAGGCTGACGATTTCGATGACCAAGGTCGATCATGAGGTAATGAGGTCGGCTCTCGATGCGCTCGATGCGGGCGTGGCGATCCTTGACGCTTCACAGCGCGTGGTCGAGTGGAACGAGTGGCTCGTCACCGCGAGCGGCCTTCCGCGCGCGCAGATTTTGGGAAAGACGCTGCCCGAGATATTCGGACACGACCTCTCGAACAGGCTCATGACGGCGATCGCGGACACGCTGGCGCTCAATTCCTCCAGCTTTCTAACCTATTCACTCAACCCAAAACTATTTCCGTTCCGGACGCGCGCCGGAATTCCGATGCTGCAGAATATCACCATTCGTGCGCTCGGATCGGCCGCAAACACGCAGTGCCTGATCCAGGTTCTTGATGTGACGGCTGCGGCGCATCGCGAGAAAGTGCTGCGGGAGCGTCAGAACGCCCGCTATGATGCCGTGGTGGAAAGTGCTCCGGATGCGATCCTCACGCTGGACGTAGACGGCGTCGTGCGGTTCGCCAACTCCTCTGCCGAGCGTGAAATCGGCTATACGCAAAAGGAACTGATCGGCCAGCGTCTTGAGATGCTGTTTGATGATCGCTCGGCGTGGGAAGAGCTGCTTCGCAATGTGCTGCAAGGCGAGCGCTGGGTGCGATCGCGCGATCTGCTGGCGCGGCACAAGGATGGCTCCGAAATCCATCTGGAAATTTCTGTTGCGAGATGGGTGAGTGCCGGGCGCCCGCTCGTGACCGCAATCTTGCGCGATGTGACTGAGAGAAATCTGGCGCAACAGGAACTGCGAACGCTAAACCTGACGCTCGAGAAGCGGGTAGCGGAGCGCACCGAGGAGCGTGACCAAGTCTGGCAGGTCAGTCAGGACATGCTGGGCGTGGCCGACACGCAAGGGATCTGGATTAGCATCAATCCCGCTTGGGCTCGCACGCTGGGATGGCGGCCCGACGATATTCGCGGCAAGACGCTGGCCTGGCTTCAGGACGCGGCCGAAAGCGCTAACAAACTCTCGGAATTCGTCACGCTGGCCGCCATCGGGCAGACCTTCCATTTCGAAAACAGCCTGCGAACTCGGGATGGCGACTATCGCGTCCTGTCATGGACAGCTGTGCCGGCCGATGGTTTGATTTACTGCGTGGCGCGCGACATTACGGACCAAAGGCGGCAGCAGGACGCCTTGCTCAAGGCCGAAGAGGCGCTGCGTCAGTCGCAGAAGATGGAGGCTGTGGGCCAGTTGACCGGCGGGCTGGCGCACGACTTCAACAATCTTTTGACCGGCATTTCGGGCAGCCTAGAGCTTCTGCAGCTGAGAATCTCCCAAGGGCGCCACAAGGATGTCGAACGCTATATCTCGACGGCGCAGGGCGCTGCCAACCGCGCGGCAGCCTTGACGCACCGACTACTGGCTTTCTCACGCAGGCAAACACTTGATCCGAAGGCAACCGACGTGAACCGGTTGATCTCTGACATGACCGGTTTGATCGATAACACGGTCGGTCCAAGCATCGAGACGACTATCACTGACGCTCCAACTTTATGGACGACACTGGTCGACCCAAATCAGCTCGAGAATGCGCTTCTGAATCTCTGTATCAACGCACGTGATGCAATGCCCGAAGGCGGCACCCTGCATATCGCCACAGGAAATCGTTCATTCGTTGAAGCAGATGCGCAATTGCTGGAAATGCGTGGCGGCGACTACGTTTGTCTTTCAGTTACAGATTCCGGAACAGGAATGCCCGACGACGTCATCGCGCGTGCCTTCGATCCGTTCTACACGACAAAGCCTTTAGGGCAGGGCACAGGCCTCGGCCTGTCGATGATCTATGGCTTCGCTAAGCAGTCCGGTGGACAGGTCCGTATCTCTTCGCACGTGGGTGCCGGCACGACCGTGGAGATATTCCTTCCCCGCCACGACCAGCGTGAGGTCGAAGCGGACGTGGCAGTGGATCTCGCTCGCTCCCCTCGAGCCCAAGCGGGCCAAACGGTACTCATCGTTGACGACGAACCGTCCGTGCGGATGCTCATTACCGAAGTGCTCGCCGAATTGGGCTATACGTCGATAGAGGCGTCCGATGGATCGAGCGCGCTCCGCGTCCTTGAGTCAGACGTACGCATCGATCTTCTAGTGACGGACGTCGGTCTTCCCGGCGGCATGAATGGGCGGCAGGTCGCCGACTATGGTCGGATCGCGCGTCCCGGCCTCAAGATTTTGTTCATCACCGGCTATGCTGAAACATCGGTGCTGGGCGGAGCCCAGCTGGATGACGGAATGGGCATTCTTACCAAGCCATTCGCTATGGACGGACTGGCGTCGCGGATCAAAGAGCTGATTTCATCGAATTAGTCAGGGACTCGCGGGTTTCTGCCTGATCATCGAGGCGGATCATGGCAAACTGTCATGGTCTCCTTTTGGCGCAAAGCAGACATCTCAACGCTACACCGGCGGATCCAGCAGCACCCATAGACGGGCGATCCGGCCGTCGACAATTTCGGCGACATCGACGCCGGTAACCACGACCGGGCCGTTCTTCGGCCCGGCATGCCATGCCAGATGCGCGAGGCCGTGATGGCCGTTGGCCTGTCCGACCGGCATGAAGGCGAAGTCGGGGCCGAACTGTTCGAGCAGTTTGTCGACGGTCTTCGAGATGTTGTCCCGTCCCTGCACGATATCGGTCGGCTCGAGCAGCACCGGTTCGGCCGTGTAGATCTCCGCGATCACCTTGTCGCGTTTCGCCGCGTCGCGTTCGCCGAAGACGCGCTCGATATTGGTGCGCAGGAGATGGTCGTAGTCGGGTTTATGAGATGACATGACGTGGTCCTTTGCGGTGTCCGGTGTCGCAAGATATGCGAACCAGGATACGAAGGGATGCCCGGCCGATCTGCAGGAAGATATCGGCCGGGTAATCTACTGGATCAGCCCGCGATGGCGGCCTGGAGATTTCCCAATACGCCAAGCTGGGCCATCAGGATGGTCGCTGCCGTGTAGCAGTGGAACGATTTCACCTTGCCGTTTTCGAGGTGGAAGACGTCGCAGCACGGCGTTTGCATTTCCTTGCCGGTGGCCGGGATAGTGCCGGCCGTGAGCGCCAGCGGTCCTTTATGCGTGCCGTTGAGCGACAGTTCGACGACCACGACATCTCCGGCGACATAGATGAGGTCGAGCGCACGATGCATATCGGGGAAGGCCTTGGCATAGATGTCGACGACGTTGCCGATATCGGCGCCGTAATATTTCTGGCCGGCGGAAACATCCCAGAAATAGCCGTCCGGCGTGAACAGTTCGGCGAAGCCCTTGGAGTCCTGCAGTTCGGCGACGGCGTACAGATTGCGGATGATGCGTTCATTCTCGGTCATGGTCGGTTGCTTTCACTTGATCGTGGATATGCGTGAGGAGAGGGTGGTCGGCGCCGGCGGGCTCAGATCTGTGCCTGTCCCCCATCGACGAAGAGTTCGGTGCCGTTGACGAAGCTGGAGTCTTCAGAGGCCAAGAAGACAGCCGCCTTGGCGGTCTCTTCGGGCTCGCCGACGCGGCCCATCGGAACGAGCGACGCCATATAGTCGAGCAGTCCCTGCTGCTGGGCGGCATCGGGACCGGCCAGCTCGACCAGACCCGGCGTGCGGATGGGACCGGGGCTGAGCGTGTTGATGCGGATGCGGCGATCCTTGAGGTCGAGGATCCAGTTGCGCGCGAAGGAGCGTACCGCGGCCTTGGAGGCGGCATAGACGCTGAAGGCGGGGGTGCCCTTGATGCCGGCGGTGGAGCCGGTGAGGATCACCGAGGCGCCGTCCTGCAGCAGCGGCAGCGCCTTCTGCACGGTGAACAGCACGCCCTTCACGTTGCGGTCGAACGTATCCGCATATTGCTGCTCGGTGATCTGGCCGAGCGGCAGCATCGATCCGCCGCCCGCATTGACGAACAGCACGTCTATCCGGCCGGCTTCGGCCTTTACCTTCTGGTAGAGCTGGTCGAGATCGCCGAGCTTGGCGGCGTCGGCCTGGACACCGGTGGCGGCGCGGCCGATCTTGGCCACCGCGGCGTCGAGTTCGGGCTTGCGGCGGCCGGTGATGAAGACCTGTGCGCCCTCGGCGGCAAAGCGTTTGGCGGTGGCGAGGCCGATGCCGCTGGTGCCGCCGGTGACGACTGCGATCTTTCCGATGAGCTTCTGGGACATGGTGGTCACTCCTGCTTCGTTGACGAACAGAAGATGGCGCCGGCTGGAGTATTCCGATATAGCAACGATTGAAAGTTATCGTTGCAGGATTGTCGATGTCCAAGCTCCCCGATTTCGAAGGCCTGGCGCTACTGGCCAAGGTGGCAGAGGAGCGCTCCTTCGCCGGCGCCGCCCGCTCGTTGAACCTCTCGGTGGCGACGGTGTCGCGGGCCATCACCCGGCTGGAAGACCGTCTCGGCGCGCAGGTGTTCAACCGCACCTCGCGCAAGGTGGCGCTGACCGATTTCGGCCATCGGCTGGCCGAGCGTGCCGCGCGCGTGTTGCAGGAAGCCGAGGCGGCGGAGAACGCCGCGCGCGAACTGTCGAGCCAGCCGCGCGGCACGATCAATCTGGCGGTGCCGATGTCGTTCGGCCTGCGCGAGATCGCGCCGATCGTGCCGGCTTTCCTGCGCCAGTATCCGGAGATTTCGCTCAACCTGCATCTGAGCGACGCCACCGTCGACCTGATCGGCGACGGTTTCGACGCGGCGATCCGGATCGCGGCGCTGCCGGACTCATCCCTGATCGCACGCCGCCTGCGCGCCATGAGCCGCTTCGTCGTGGCATCGCCGGCCTATATCGTGCGCTATGGACGGCCGCAGTCGCCGTCGGAGCTCAATGCCCATCACTGCCTCGGCTATGCCTATCGCGCGCGGACCAACAGCTGGCACTTCACGCACAAGGACGGCGAGCAAGTCTCGGTGACGCCGACCGGCCCGTTCTCGGTGACCAATATCGACGCTGTGTTGCCGACATTGCTGGACGGGATCGGGATCGCCGAACTCCCGTCCTTCGTCGCCGATCCCTATGTCGCCGACGGACGTCTCGAAATCCTGCTGCCGGACTGGCAACTGCCAGGCGGTGGGTTGTACTTCATCACGCCTTCATCGCGGGTACGGCCGGCGCGGATCGACGCACTAAGCGAATTCTTGGCTTCGCATCTGGGACGCTAGTAACCGACCGGTAATGGCGCAAAGCGGACAATGACCAATTGGCTTCATGGAAAATGAGCCGCTATCAATAAACAGCTTGGAAGAAATCGGGAACAAGTGGAAATCTGTCATGTTTTTATGAGAACCATGACGGGGCCGCGCTAAATGTTACAGAAAACGAGGATGGAGCCGGAAACAGATCAGTTCTTCGGCGATCAAGAAAGGCAGCCGCTCCCCCTTGACGCCGCGGCCCGGATGAATTCCCGAGTTGTGCTCGCCCTTATCGTTTTTGCCTTTGGAGTGTGGACTGCGTGGGCTTTGCTGCCGTCATTGATATGGGCAACAATTATCGCTGTTGCACTATGGCCTCTATACCTCAAGTTCGCGGGCTGGTTTTCTTCGGACAAGTCAAGCATCGCAGCGTTTTTCTTCACTGCACTCGTTGCATTGGCGCTCTTCACCCCGATTTCGCTTGCGATTTACCAGATAGCTCAACAGAGTGACCTTTTCGTCAGTTGGCTGAAACAAGCACGGGAGAGCGGTGTTCAGGTTCCTGAATGGATTGCGCGTTTACCCGTCGCCGCAGAAAGCCTGCAGACTTGGTGGCGCACCAATTTGTCGGATCCAAAGGCCGCAGCCGCGTGGCTTCAGACCGTCAACGCGGACAACGCATCGGATCTACTCAAGACTTTCGGGGCGCAACTACTTCACCGCTTCTCACTCATGCTTTTTTCGCTTCTTGCTTTGTTTTTTCTGCTTCGTAACGGAAGAGCCGTTGGAAGGCGCTTCCTGGAAACCTGCGATCGCCTTCTCGGCGATGCGGGAGAAGGGCTTGTTGGAAAAATGGTCGAAGCAACTCGCGGCACCGTCAACGGAACAGTTTTTGTCGCCGTTGGCGAGGGCTTCTTATCGGAGCTGGGTTTGTCGCCGCTGGCGTGCCCAACCCCCTGATGTTCACTGTACTGACGACAGCATTCGCGCTGTTGCCGTTCGGGGCCTGGCTGGCGTTCACCGCCGCAGCAATAGTTCTGGTCACTGGCGGCGGGAGCGGTGTCGCGGCCGTGGCGGTGTTTCTGTGGGGCGCTACGGTGATGCTTGCCGGCGATCATTTCGTGTGGCCTACGTTAGTCGGCGGTTCAGCGCGTCTGCCATTTCTTTTAGCATTTGTCGGAATCTTTGGAGGAATAGCCGCGTTTGGGTTGTTCGGGCTATTCCTCGGACCGGTCATTATGGCGGCCGCTCTAACCGTTTGGCGCGAATGGATCTACGGGTCTAAGACGCCCGAGCTCTGAACCTCCTCGTACAAGGGATTACAAGTTTCGCGTCGGATCGACATGGATGCTGCAGCTCCAGACGAATTAAGCTGCAATGGACCCGGCGGCGGTCATGAGAAGGCGTTCGAACTCATCTGCGGGGCATGGTTTGCCAAAGAAGTAACCTTGCCCTTCGCGACAACCCATTGCTAAGAGGAGATCGGCGGTCGCCGCATCCTCGATCCCTTCAGCAATCACTGAGAGATCGAGCCCTTCCGCGAGGCTGATAACCGATCTAACAATCGTGCGATCGCTCTCACATGAAAGAGCGTCCTTCACGAACGATCGATCAATTTTCAGTCCGTGGAGAGGGAAGGATTTCAAATAGCTGAGGCTGCCAAACCCGGTCCCAAAGTCGTCAAAGACAAGTCGCACACCGCTTCGCTTTAATCTCTCAATCGCTTTTTTGGCCTGGACTTCGTCGTCAAGGAGAATGTCTTCTGTAACCTCAAACTCGATAAGGTCTGGACGTATGGGAGCGGCGTGCAGTAGCGCCTCGACCTGCACGCTAAGCGAACCATCTGAAAATTGGCAGGGTGACAGGTTGATGCCCATGCGTATCTCATGGCCCGCTGCCGCCCAACGACTTGCTTGTCGCCATGCAGTCTCCACAACCCAGCGCGACATTCCGACCGAAACCGCCGTCGCGTTTGCAATTGGAATGAAATCAATCGGAGGCACAAGTCCTCGCACGGGATGGCGCCACCTAATCAACGCTTCAGCGCCGATTATTCGTTTGCTGTCCAGGCAAACTTGCGGCTGATAGAAGAGCTCAAACTCATCGTTTTGCAGAGCTCGAACCAGATCTGCCTCGGTAGCGAGACGCTTTTCGACAAGAGCGCGGTCTCGCGCTTCATAGAAATTCGCCGCCCCGTCAGCTTTGTCCTTATCCAAGGCGATATAGGCATTAGCGAAGGCGACCTCGGTCGATGCTCCATGTTCAGGCAGGTCTGCTGCGCCGATACGAACGTGGGCTTGGTGCAATCTTCCGCCAACCTGCAATGGCGTGTTGAAGAGGGCCATTACCCTTGCCGCAACATTTGGTGCAGCCTCTGAACTGCAATCGCTCGCCAGCAACGCGAACATTTCATCGCCGATGCGACCTAAAAAGTATCGATCCTCATGAAATTGATGACGAAGTGAGCTGCCGACTGCTTTGATCAACTCGCCGCTGAATGAAGGTCCGAAAATTACACTAGTGTCGGATACTCTGTTCACCCGCACGACGAAAAGGCAAAGTTGACGTTTCTTTGCCAGCAGTTCTGTAACGCGTCGTTCAATTTGATGCCGATTGGGCAGGCCGGTAAAGGAGTCGAAGTCTGCCAAGTATTTGATTTTCTCGGCTTCTCTCTTCCGGATCGAAACGTCTCTGAGGCTGACACCATAGCTCAGGCCGTCAGTATCCTCCCATGACGAAAAGCAAGCCTCAGCATCGAATTTCTGTCCATCCTTTCGGACGCCGTGGAACTCGACGAGGCGTCGGTTGTTGCCGCCAACGAGGTCGGCAGTGACGTGCGAGATCGCGTTCGAGTCTCCTGATTCCGACATCAATTCACTGAATGAACGTCCGATCATCTCGACCGACAGATAGCCAAAAATTGACTCGGCCGCGGGATTCCAGATTGTGATGCGCAAATTCGCGTCCATGCAGATGAGCGCGTCGCCCATCGACATCGCAATTCGACGGAATCTTCGCTCCGCCACACGCGTCATCAATCCCCGGACGTCGATTTCCTGAAGGGCGATCGCAAGTAAGTAGGCGGCGAAGGTAATCTGCAGCAATGATGTATCTGCGATCACTGGGATGTAGTTTTGGATGCAAAGCGCGATAACTTCGACGGCGACGGAAACAAAAGCAATGAGTATAAGCCGCCTCATCGCAGACGTTCGAGGCCAAACATACATCATCGCAATGATCGATAGGATCACGCCCGCCAGGCTGACCACCCAAGATGTCGCTGACAATGCGCGGTTTTGAGTGATCGATTCAGCGGCGAGAATTTGCAGCAATGGGCCTGGCAGAACGGACGCGTTGGGTACGCTGAAGCGATCTCCAAGTTCTATGGCTGTTCCACCGATCAGGACCTTCTTTCCTCGAAGGCTCAAGCGTGACACTGAGTTCTCATCGAGTACATCTGAATAGGAAAACATCGGTATTTCACGGAAACGGATACCGTGGTCGATGTAGAAGGCTGGCTTTGAGATTGTACCGCTTCCGGACATAGCCGTTGCGATGGAGGGGATCAGGTTGGTTCCAATTCGATCGGAGTAATCGTATTTCCGCGCGCGGCCGTCTTTTCCGACTTTGACGCTTGCCGAAGCGATCCATGCATCAGCCGCGAGAAGAGGAATTGGCAGGTTGTCGTGGACAGAGGGCGAACTACTCCTTTTCGATTGTTGAAACGCTGGAAGGACAACTGAACTGCTCGACTGTTTAATCGCTTGAGCCAAGTCGTCATCAGCGGTTGGCGTTGACGGCGAGCTGAAATCAACGTCGAAGACGATATCGCTGACACCAATCGCGTCGAGCTTTCTGATGAGATCGGCGTGGATGGATCGAGACCAGGGCCAGGCCCCCATTGCCTCGATTGAGTGTGGGTCGATAGCTATCAAAGCGATATTGCCCGTCGGCGCGCGGGAGGTCATGGAGAAGCGCCAATCGGCCGCAAAATTAAACAGCGATGCGGCGATTCCAGTCGCTGCCGCTAGGGCTACGACAAGCGTCGCTAAAAGGTGAGCGCGATATGGCTTCATGATTGTAAGCCGCTCTAAGCGTTATTTCCTTCCGTTCCCATTTCCATTGCCGTTTCCATTATTGCCATTGCCATTGCCATTGCCATTGCCATTGCCGTTGCCGTTGCCGTTGCCGTTGCCGTTGCCGTTATTCCCGTTCCCATTGTTGCCGTTCGCACGGCCGTAACCGTTACCGTTGTTACCTGCTCCCGAATTCCCATTCCCCGAGGCTGTGTCGCCTGATCTTCCGTAACCGTTACCGGTTGCGCCGGACTTTCCATTGTTTGTAATTGAGTTGGGGTTGGCGGAAGCGCTTGGCGTGAAGGTGGGCGTGACAATTGGGCTGGCTGCGGCACCGGCTACGTTGCTCGGTATTGAGGCGGGTGTGTCCGAAGTCGATCCGTTCGATCCTGCCGAGGATGGATTTGTGTTTGGCCCAGAGGTCCAATAACTCGCTCGCCTTGGCTCTCCACGACCGGGCTGCCCATCTGATGCGCCCCGAGCGAGGCCGTTTGTCACCCGGTTGATGTTGAGACGTACATCGCCAATCGGTGCGGCGATTTGTATCGGGCTGGTCTTGCTGTGAGATCCAGGTCCTCGATTCCCGATTACGCCTTCCGACTGTCGACCTGTGGGAGCCGCGGAGGAGGAAGAAGTGCCGATGGCTGCGAGCGTTCGGACTTGGACACCGGTAGCTGCCGAGCGGGGGCGGGTAGACCTGACCGCGGCACTGGCAGCCGGTCAAATGTTGGCGTTCTGGGCGTTCCTTGTTGGATGGGACTGTGGATGCCAGGGCCGGACAGCGAGAGCCCTACGCTTCCGGCCGAGCGAGATAGGACGGTCTGGCCGGGCATCACTTGAGCGATCTGGCCGGATTTGAAGTCAGCGACTTCGACCTGGCCACGAACAACGTTTACGTCGGTCCCTCGGGCCGAAACGCTGACCCGAAACTGCGTTCCTTTGACCACAGCAGCTAGATAGGGTGTTTCCACCTCGAAATGCTTCACGTTCTTTTTCTCGACATCCAACAGGATAGAGCCGGCCTTCTGAATTATGGTCGTCGACAGGCCGTCAGACGTAGCCACCGGAAGCTTCACTTCAGAGTTTGGGGCTATCAAAATCGTTTCATCTCCGCGTTTGAGCAAAACGCGGCCGTTTTGACCGGTACGAATGGTGTCGCCCGCTCGGATTTCTTGGCTTGTGAGCGATACCGGCTGGGCTTGGGAGCTGACCGTCCAAACCTGCCCCGACGACTTGGCGATGTGCCAGCCGCGTTCGTCCGCTGCGTAGGCGGGCGTTAAGATGAAGGCGAGCGCTAAGACAGCTACGACTAAATGTCTGATATCCGACACAAAAATGCTCCAGAACCGGGAACCGCCACGCTATCTGGAAACATTCAAAAATAAATTTACGTGCAAGGACACCTACAACTCGCGCGTTAACGTCTCGTTGACCATACCAACCTACCCACTTGATGAGCGGCCAATTCCGTAGTCGCGCGTCAAGAACTGGACTCCATGGCACCGTTCTGCTTTGCCGCTTATCGCCCGATCCAATCAGCACTCGCCGTAAGTCTCGTCGCCATAACGCTCATCGGCGGAATGGACGCAGCGCTCGCTCAAGCGGCCAGTCCTGGCTTCGATCCACTTCAGCCGGAGAAACGCTTTGAAGCTATGAAGCAAGGAGCAGAGCGAGCCGGCGAGGAAACTTCTCTTCCCGCAGTCTCGGCCCGCATCGGCGCCGTCGGAGGAGGCAGAAGCTTCAAGGTGCGCGGCATATCGCTCGTCGGAAACAAAGCGATATCGACAGCAGCCATCGAGCCTCTGTATCGCAAGTTTGTTGGCGACAGGATCACCGAAGGCGAGCTCAGTGAGCTTGTTGAAAAGATCAGCGAACTTTACCGCGCTAATGGCTATCACCTGTCCAGGGCGATTGTGCCGGCCCAAGACGTCGCGAGCGGCGTCCTTGTTATCAAAATCGTTGAGGGAAGTATCACGGAACTTGTTATCGACGGCGAACCTCAAGGGCGGTTCGGCGTAAGAGCTCTGTTGTCACCTATCTTGGCAGAGACGCCATCGCGACAGCAAACGCTGGAACGCCAGCTTCTACTTCTTAATTCTCTTCCTGGAATCCGGGTCTCGGATACGTCGTTAACGGAGATAGGCAATACGACGGGAGCTTTTCGTTTATCTGTGTTCGTCAAGTCATGGCAAACGTACGCATCGCTTGGCATCGACAATCTGGGGTCAAGCTCCGTAGGGCCATGGCAGTCTTACGCAACGGGCGCATTCAATTCGTATATCGTTGCAGGTGACGCGCTAACGATCAACGGTTCGACAATAGCGAACGACCCAAGCCAACTTGGGTTCGGCCGTATTGGATATGAAGCGCCGGTCGGCGTGAATGGTGTGCGACTGGGCGGATCGGCTTTCTATAGCGAAGTTCGGCCAGGGGACTGGCGTCGAGATTACGGCAACCTCACAAGAACGCAGTCCGCCGAACTGCACGCGAGCGCCGTTCCGATCCAGACCCAACGCCAGACCTTAACTGTCACAGTAGGATCACAGTTCACGGAGGTTTCCGAGGGCGATGCATTCGGGCCGCTGTATAGGGATCATCTGCGGACGCTGTATCTTACCGGAGACTACCGACTAAAGGATGAGTACGGCGGCGCGAACTACCTGACCCTGATGCTGCGTAAAGGACTTGACGTTTTTGGTGCGTCGAAAGCTGGCGATGAAATGTTGTCACGATATGGTGGCTCCGCACAAGCTGCGACGCTCAATCTTCAATACGCGCGGTACCAGTCTCTCGCCAATGACTGGTCTGTGAAGATCGCTGGCGCTGGTCAGTTTGCATCGACACAACTCCTTACCTCGCAACAGTTCTATTTGGGGGGCAGCTCTTTTGGCCGAGGCTACGGAAATGCCGAGATTAGTGGCGACAATGCCATGGCGGGATCTTTCGAATTGCGTTTCGATGGAACACTGAACGTCGGACCTCTGCGTGGATATCAGATCTACGGTTTTGCTGAGACCGGTGTCGTTTGGAACGTGGGATACCAGTATACAGATGGCCTATCCCTAGCGTCGGCTGGCGGCGGCATTCGGCTTTTTCTCGCGGAAAACCTACAGGCCGATTTCGGTGTCGGTGTCCCTCTCAGCTATCGCCCATTTGACAACGTCAACCGCAATCCACGATTTCTATTTTCTGTTTCGAATGCTTTCCGCATGTAGCAGGCGCTTAGCACCATAGAGTTGCGGGTTTCGACGCCTCATTCGACCGCGATGTCCGCTCAAGGCGCTAAATCATCATTCAAGCGCAGGCTCTAACGGGGTTGGCAGGCGCATCAAACTTGCGAGAGCTCGCCCTCTTTAACCAGTCGATGGTAAGCTTTGGGCGTCGCGTCTTTCTGGATCTTAGCGATGACCGGTCGTGCCTCAGAACAATGTGGGCTGGAAGTTAAAGTCGATCCTGTCCGTTATTGAACATGATCGCGGATCGTGGCGCCAACGATCGAAGCGCCCCTGCGATCGACAATGATGGTTCGCCCGGCGGAGGTGCTGGACTGTCGGAGCCGGGAGACCTCGAACCATACCCGTCGGTGCCAGCGGCCATCAACGGCGTCGGCCGCTGCCTTAAAGCATGCAAGATCAAAAGACTCGTTGATTGTCTTGTCCATTTTCGTCTTGCGTCCGGTCATACGCCCGCGGGAAACGGAAGGCTGATTGCCAAAATGAACAATGCGATAATCCCATGCGCCAGTTCACCATTCGACGGTTCATTCAAATCTTGTCGCGGTATCAATGGAATTCTAAACAAGGTGGGCTCGAGACCCACGTTGTTTGGTGCCCGCGGCAATTTCGCTGAGAAGCGCGAAAGTGAAAATCGCTTCGGCAATATCTGCGAACCAGGAGGCAGCGGAATAGCCGCCGTTAGCAGTGGGCTAACTCGTCACCAACACGTGCGTCGAGCAATCATTAGCGATAGTGGCCTCGATGATGTCCACGACCGCGATACCATCCGTAGTGATGACCGCGACCGCCTCGACGCAGGTGACCATGACCATGCCCGTGGCCGCCTTTCACGAGGACAGTGTCAACCTGTTGCAATTGGCTAATCGGCGCGGGCGTCATTGAGAATGCTGGGCTACAGAATAGTGTGAAGACGAAGGTTATTGCGGCGAGGGCAGTCTTGATCATATTCGTCTCCAATCTCGGGGTTCGAATTTCGATAGCGCATATACACATGCCGGTTCGCCTGGTTGAACCCGCGTGCTGAACGAAGTGCATTTGAAACTATGAGTCGCTGGGGCCATTTATTGGCCCCGGCGACTAGCTCGTATTAATCCCAGTGGCGGTGACGCCGCTCCTTGATGATCACGGTACGATCCCGATTGCGCCAGCCGCGATGCCAACCGCGATCATGCCCGGCGAAATACTCCGCGCGTGAACCGCGAAATCCATGGTCGTGATGGCGAACGTAGCCCCGGTCGTCGCCTACGCGTATGCGTACATCCTGTGCGCTGGCGGTGAGGGGACCAAGAATTGTCATCGCGGAAACCGCGGCGACCAAGCATGATATGCGCTTCATCTGGATTCTCCTGTTAATGCCAGAAAAACGGGAAAAACATGCAATCGTTCCATCCGTCACGTAATTCGCTGCGATCAACTTAGGCTTTTCACGTAGGAATATTCGAAGGCGGCCAACTACCGGCATTGCCACTTCATCCCGGCCCCGGAACTTAAAGCCGATTAAGTAAGTTCGAGATGTACGACGGAGAACCCCGATGAACACGCAGAGCCTTCGACCTCAACCTGCCCGGCGCGAGATAGACATCGCCGACGCGGAAGCCATGAAATGCTGGTGTCGGCACCTTCGCGCCACAAAGGCAGAGATCGAACGGGCCGTGTCCACGGTAGGTCCCTCGGCGGCAGCCGTCCGGAAAGAAATTGGCCGTAAGGATCGGTGAAGCGGCGCGCTCGATACGATGCCCTCGCTTGCCGCGGGCACCAAGAGCATTCGGCTCAAAGATCGTCATTTTCGGCCAGGCGGGGGAACGTCAATGTCGCTGCGCCGAAGCAAATAATCCAATCCTCCCGTCCTAAACCATCTATAACCGAAACCCTCCAGCATGAGATGGTGCCTACCGCGATCATCGGCGCGACTATGGCTTTCGGAGAGTAGGTTGATGAGGTGCAGGTCGCGGTCATCGTCCAAACCAACCACGAATGTCACTTCGCGTGGGCCTTCGTCAAAGTTGTGAACAAAGAGAGCGGAATTGTTGCGCCAGTCGTATCGAATGGCCAGCACTGACGGATCGCGGGTCGGGATAATCGAAAAGTCTCCCCATCCGATCTCTGGCACTTCCTTACGCATTCGTATCATGCGCTCGGTCCAGTTCAGCATCGAATCTGGATCGCGTCGTTGCATCGCAACGTTGACGTGATCGTAGCCATAGGGCCCCTTGTCTATCACCGGGTTCTTCAGGCGCGCGCTCTTGGTGAAGCCTGCGTGTGGTTCAGTGGACCATTGCATAGGTGTTCGAGCGCAGTTGCGTTCCGGAAGAGCGAGATTGTCGCCCATCGCGATTTCATCGCCATATCTCAAGACCGGCGTACCGGGCAGGGTGTACATGAGACTGTAGGCAAGTTCGAGCCGTCTGCGGTCACCGCCCAGCATGGGCGCAAGACGGCGGCGGATGCCGCGGTCATAGAGTTGCATCGACTTTTCCGGACCGAATGCCTCAAAGACTTTCGCTCGCTGCTTCTCAGTCAATCGGCCAAGATCAAGTTCATCGTGATTTCGCAGGAACAGCCCCCACTGTGCTGTGGCGGGCCGGGGCTTCGTGACCTTCATTGCGGCGGCGAGCGGCCGCGCATCGCCGGAGGCCATGGCGTAGAAGAGATGCTGGTTGACGTGGAAATTAAACATCATGTGCATCCGGTCACCGTCGTCGCCGAAATACTCCATGTCCGTTTCCGGTAGCACGTTGGCTTCTGCAAGCACGATCGCGTCACCCTTGCGCCACTGCAGAAATTCACGGAACGTGCGCAGCATGTCATACTGCTCGACCGGTTTATTGACCTTCGGTCCCTTGGTGGCGATCACGAATGGGACCGCGTCCATCCGAAATCCGGAGACCCCGAGCTGCAGCCAGAACCCCATGATTTTGAGGATTTCGGCCTGGACGTGTGGGTTTGAGGTGTTGAGGTCGGGTTGGAAGTCGTAGAAGCGGTGGAAATACCAGGACTTCGAACCCTTATCGTGCGTCCAAGTCGCCTTCTGGACGCCAGGAAACACCATCCCTTTGTTGGCATTGGCGGGCTTTTTTTCTGACCAGACATACCAATCACGGTAGGATGAATTCTTCGACGAGCGGGCTTCCTTGAACCACGGATGGCGATCTGAGGTGTGGTTGACGACGAGGTCGATAATGACGCGTATGCCGCGTTGATGGCAGCCGTGCGTGAATTCAACGAAGTCGCCAAGAGTGCCATAGCGCTGATCGACGCTGTAGTAGTCCGAAATGTCGTATCCATCGTCCTTGCCGGGCGAGGCCTGAAACGGCATGAGCCAAATCGCCGTGATGCCGAGGCCGTGCAAGTAGTCGAGACGCCGCGTGAGACCGCGAAAGTCGCCTATACCATCGCCGTTGGAGTCCATGAAACTTCCGACGGATAAGCAGTAGACGACCGCGTTCTTGTACCAGAGATCGTCAATCATGGATCACCTGTCAGCGAAGGAGGCGGTGAGCGTCGCGATGTCAGAGCGCCGCAACGCAAACAGCGGCCCGCCTTTCGATGGGCCGCTGTTCACGAGGTAATAGCTCGATTATTCGATGATCTGGACAACCCGTCGCGACCGCGGATCGACAAGCACCGTGCGATCGTTCACGACGGTGTACCGATATTCGCGGGCCGAAGCGTAGTCGTCCGGAACGTCGTAATAGGTCACGCCGTCCGACGGGAGAACGGTGCCAACGGCGACCGGCTCCGCATAGGTGTATGAGCGGATGTGGCGATCGGCCACGTAACGGTGAAAGCGCGGACGGTCATCGACACCCAAGACGCCAGCCACTCCGCCCACGACGCCACCAACCGTAGCGCCGACCACGGCGCCGACCGGGCCTGCCGCGCGTGCGCCCTCATGAGCCCCGCGCTCGATCCCTCCAGGGACACCCTGCGCCATGGCGAACGAAGTGGAAGCAACCACGGTAGCCGCAACAACGAAACCTTTGAAGTATGTAGACATTTAATCCTCCAGATGCATGTATTGCCCGGGATCCTAAGTGCAGGTGCAACAAAATGTTCCGTTCAATGTAGAGTAAGGTTGCGATCGAGAGTTGAACCGCTTGCCACGCTTTCCCGTCAGCGCTCCAGGCCAATCTCATTAGAGGCGGCCGACACCCAATGATCGACCGCTTTCTTGGCTCGAATCCATTCGCTGGAAGCGGATGAAATGCCACGGCCGCCCATCGCTCTCGCAAGCGCCAAAATGGACACAAGCGCGGCCCGTTCCACAGAGGCCAGACCTTCACTGACGCGCGGTGTGGGTGTCTCGGTTGAGAGCGCGCGGATCAACTGATGCGCTTCGCCATCTGAACCGATCAACGCGGTATTCATAAGCGCTACGGCGTAGCGCGCCTTTAGAAAACTAACGTGACTGCTCATTTTTCACTCGCCGGAATAAGGCTTACCTCACAAAATCGTCTGCATTCGCCGCGTATTTATGCCCGAACACCTTTTTCTCAGGTGGAGCTCAGGCGATGACGGGCAAGTGCTAGTTTTGGATCAGAATGCAGGGAAATCATCTGAACGAACGTTCAGAAAATTCAGCGTTTATGCCGAGGAACGCCAGAGCTATTACCGCATTTTCCCGATGTAAGTTCCCAAGGAGATGGAAATGCGAAAGATCGTTCTCGGACTAGCCGCCCTTGCCACCGTCGGCTTCGTTATGCCCATGGCCATCACGACCCAGGCCGAAGCCAAAACCGTCATCATCAAGAAGAGCGGCGGCCATCACCATCATGGCGGGTGGCATCGCCACGGTCCGTCCAAGAAGGTCGTGATTATCAAGCATCGCCACCGGCACTAAGCAAAACTCCGGATCGTTTGGAAGGCCCTCGCAAGAGGGCCTTTCGTATTTCGGGGAGGTGCTCGTGACTATGGCAAGTCCATCGAAAACCTTCCCTTCATATTGCTTTTGGAATCATTCTAGATGTAGGTAAACTCCGGTTTTTCCGAGGTCGCATACTTGATGACGTCACATGATCACTTGGGCATCATGATCGACTGGCTAGACGCCTATCGTGACTGCGATCTTGGTGTGATCGTCAATTTATACGGTGAAGATGCCGAGATTAGATGCCGCTGCACAGGCGAGACCTCGCGCGGGAGGTTGGCAGTCGAAAAGTACTGGCGCGATCGGTTTCGGCAGTTGCCTGCGGGCGAATTAATCGATTTGCGTACAACAGGGGACGATGTCGTCGTCACATACTGCGCCGGTGACGGAGTAGTGGAAGCGTCCTTTTCGTTCGCGCCTGATGGGCGGGTATCAACATCGATATGCGGTCCATTGCGCCGAGCATAAATGTTGGCCAGAAACGCGGTCTAAACGGTTTTTAGTTCAAGCCATGCACGCGTGAGGTGGGCAGGGTGAGAAACAACCGGATGCCCTGTTGCGACGAAGCTGCGTGTGTTTTCCGAATAAACCGTCAGACATTGATCTCGATCGCGAGTCGAATCAGGTCCGAGTGGCTGCGAGCATTCATCTTCTTCTTGAGAAGCGAGGTCGTATTGGCCACCGTCTTGTAGGAGATATCGAGCGCGTCCGCGATCTCCGCGATTTTTCGCCCCTTCGCCAATAACCGAATGATTTCCAGCTCACGTTTATTCAACCTGGAGAGTGGTTTAGCCCGGGCGTTTGCGGTGTCGAATGCGACCGAAGTAGCGATCGCAGGGCTTATATATACCTCACCTTTCGCGACGGATTTTATTGCTGCCGACAGTTCTCGTGGGTCGCCATTCTTCGCCAAGTATCCCTTGGCGCCGAGTTCGATTGCACGCACCACCACCGTGGGATCGGTGTTCATGCTGAACATCACGACGTGCGCATCCGGGTCGGCTTTCAAAATGCGACGGAGCAGTTCAAATCCGGATACATCGGGGAGGGTAATATCGAGGAGTACGACATCGGGCTTCATTTTAAGATACGTCTTCAAACCGCTTTTTGCGCTGTCCGCGCCCACGACGTGCTGGTCGTCCGCCTCCAGCATGGCTTTGCACCCTGAAACCACGACCGGATGGTCATCCACGACCAGAACCTTTATCTCTTGACTGCGAGCCACCTGGTCTGTCCTGTCAATATTTCGGGTCAAATCGGCAAAAGCGGGTCTGTATGATGTGGTCGTCCATGACATTGCGCAAGCGTATCGCAATGCTCCTTGCGGCACTTCTCGCGGGTGTCTTCTTGGCCACCATGGCCGGGCTTTGGATCGCAAATGATGAAGATATCACGGCGGAACGAGAGCCGTTCGAACGCCAAAGCGCACAAGTCGCTGCATCACTCAATGCCGTCATCAACGCCTCTAACAATCCCGATCGCGTTTTAAGCGCCTTCGTTACATCGCTGGAAACGTCGAGTGGTGCAATCACGTTCCAAACCGATCGACCGACAAACGATGTTCGGCGGAAGATGCCTCGCGTTCCATCGTGGTTTCTGCATCTGTTGCCGCTTCAAGAAAACTGGTCGCGGTCGTACCCGGTTGAGGTCGGAGGAAGAAAGCTGGGATATCTGACCTTCTTTCAAGATTTGTACCCGGATGTCTACGAGAAATGGCTGACCTTTTTGACCGTGGTCGTCATCTTTCTTGTGTTCGGCACAGGTTCCTTGGTGATCATCTACTTTGGTCTCGGAACGATGCTTCGTCCACTGGCGAGCTTGGAAGAGGGGCTTGAGGCCATCGGGCGAGGAACATTACCCGGTGCTGACGCCGGGCACGGACCGCCGGAGATCAACAGACTCATCGAAAAAACAAACGAGATTGGTGTCGCGATGTCCGGGCTTCGGCGAGAGAATAATGAATTGTTGAGGTCGATGGTCGCTCTCCAGGATCGTGAACGAGACGAAGTCTCTCGCGACCTGCATGATGAACTCGGACCGATGCTATTCGGTTTACGTGCCAATGCGATCTCCCTTCAGCAAACCGCATCGATTGAGGGATGCAGAAACCGAGCCGTCGAAATGGAAAACTCCATTGCCGCCCTGCAAGGCGCTCATCGCCAGATCCTCGACCGCTTGCGTCCCATGGAAATCCGGGAAGTCGGGCTCACCCGAAGCATTGCGGCATTGGTTGAGCGTTCTGCGAACGTGGATCCAGGCCTCAGGATCTCGTTGAACACACAACCAGGTCTGGATAAAGCAGCGGAAGCGGTGTCACGGACTGTCTATCGACTACTTCAGGAAGCAATTCTCAACATTCAGCGACACTCACACGCCACGGAGGCCGAGGTTTCCGTTGCCGTCAATCCGGGAACATCAGGTAGCGACACTATTTCGGTTTCAATTTGCGACAACGGAGTCGGATTCCCTGACGACCTGTCGGTCGGACGAGGATTGAGCGGGATGTCCGAGCGCGTGAAGGCTTTGGGCGGGAAATTCGCGCTCCATCGCAACGCTACAGGCGCAAGAATCACATGCGAATTGCCATTAGCTGGCTGACCAGATTGCTAATTTTTCCCGATCAGTGGAACTAACGTATTTCGGATCAATTAGGCCGTCGGCTCATTGAGAGCTTTGGAGGCCAAAGAGCATGAGCGATGTGGTATCCGCCACCTTATGGCAGGGATGCGTAGTCCTCGTGTTTTTCGCCGTTTTGCTTGCGTTACGGCAAATCATCTGAGTGTAGCGCGGGTGGAATTGGAGCGGGTCGATTGCCGGAGTTCGGCAATCGACCCGCTATTCGGCTGACTGGATCGGGCAATGGGGATGATCCAGCCAAGCCGAAATTCGGTCGCTACAGTCCTGACCGGCCACCGCCGGCAGCTTCAATCACCACCGGCGTGGGACCGGTGTTCGCGGACTTAATTCTGATGCTTGATTTGTCGATCTCGGCTCTTGTCGGGCTCGCGGGAGGCTTCGGAAGATAGGCGTCCGCCAAAAACAGAAGGGAGAGCAGGGCGCTTCCTACGAAGAGAAAATATCGGCCGACTGGCATGCGGAAGCCCCTGTTTCGCCGGAGTGGACCAATTCTTTTTGGCGAGTCACGCCTCGGCGATTGCAGGGCACAACGGATCTTTCGGCGATCTGTTCCAATTGGAGCTTGCAAAATCAGGAAAAACTGGCAATCGTTTGGATGCTTGCGCGATTTGGATCGACAAGCTCCACATTCCCTTGCCCCGGCTGCATGCCGGGGTATTTTTATCCGCAGGCGCGGGTAACAGGAATGGGTGACAGTTCTGTCCTATAAAGTTAGAGGCAGTATCGGCGATTCCACGTCAGGGTTGCTGGTCGGGACGCTGACTGAAGCCGCGGCGGCCGTGTCGAGGCTCAGGCGGGAAGGCGCAACCCAGATTGAGGTAACCGATCTTGCGGACAGGCCGGTTGACCGCTCGTGCCTTGAACCGATCGGCACCAAGTCATCGTCGCACTATCAAACGTAAGGCGAGAGCTAACAATTTCTTATGCGATGTACCAATTCCAATGACTGTTTAGAATGGTCGGGAACTTGTTGCAATCCGGAGACTTGAAAGGAACCTCAAACAGGGAGATTCCTAATGAAAAAGATTTTGCCGATCGTCGCCGCCGCCGCCGTTTTCTCGACCGCTGCGTTCGCGGAAACCGCGAAAACGACGGGTGCGGCCCCCGCCGAAGCAAAGTTCTCCTCGGTTTCGAAGGATGAGATGTTCTCGTCCAAGCTCAAGGGTCTGAACATCACGAACCAGAAGGACGAAACGGTCGGTGAGATTTCCGATGTCGCTCTCAAGGGAGAACGCATCGATGCCCTGATCCTGTCCGTGGGTGGCTTCCTGGGCGTCGGTGAGCGCTACGTGGCCGTCTCACCTTCATCGGTTGCGATCACCCATGATGCCAAAGCGAATAAGTGGGTCGCGAAGATGAACACGACCAAGGAAGCGTTGAAGGCTGCTCCAGAGTTTAAGTATCCGAAGTAAGAACGAACTCAGTCTGGCGAACGGCCGCGGTTTCCGCGGCCGTTTTTCGTTGTGGGGTGGTCGAATGGAAAGCAAGGACTTCGGCAGTCAGAAAGGTCTTATCTTGGCTGATTGTCGGCTCGGATCTGCCGCGTGTCGGCCGGGGGCGCTTCGGTGGGAGTCCTTGTTTCCCAAGGCGCGGGCAAGATAACCCTGACGGCGCGGTTTTGTGGCGCTCGCTCCGTGCTAGGTGCAGTGGGGGCGGCAGGATCGGCGGTAGCGGCGATTGTCATCATCAACAGCGCGAAAGGCGCCGCCAGAGCTCGTATCAATTTCATGAATGCCTCCCTTTTCGACGCGACAACGTCTTGCCAGGAAGAAGGTTCGGCTCCGGTGGTGGAAAGCGGAAATAAATCGGGAACAAGTGGCAAGTGGCAGTGTTCTCTGCACGCCCACACAGAGGGGCTCTTTATGAGGAGGAAACGATGAAAGCCAAGACCCTTGCCATTGCCGCGGTTCTGACGTCGCTTGCCGCTCCGGCATTCGCTCAGTCCTTCTACGTTGTGCAGGACGTGAAGACCAAAAAATGCACAATCACAGAGACGAAGCCGACGACGACCGAAACGACGGTGGTGAGCGGTGACACCGTCTACAAGACGCGGGCGGAAGCGGACGCCGGGATGAAGACTGTCAAAGTCTGCACCACCAACTAAAAGCGTCGTGCGCTGTGTGAAAGATTCGCACAGCGCACGTTTTATTCTTAATTGGACCGCTCGAAGTTCTGTTCGACGATTCGGCCGTTTGAATTGAAACTCAGTAAAGTGCTCATCGCTCCAAGGCGTGTTGCGAACGAGATGCGGACTCCGTTCTCCATTGGGTTGAGATCCAGCAATTCGGAAGCGGGGTGGTCTCGCAAGCGGACCATCCAGTAGTGGCGCAGTTTGCTTGCTCCGCTGACGATTGTTGAACCAACGCAATTGCAGTGGACCGTGGCATCATCGGCATACATGGCGATGATCAGATCAAGATCTTCCTCACGGTAAGCGTCAAGCCAATCGATTGCAGCGGCCATCGGGTCAAAGGTCATTATCCTCACCTACATGCCGTCGTTTGCGTCTCCTTATTCATTGTCCAATGAACGAAAACTGAAGGGAGCCTTCATGGAACCGCTGGGTTCCAGTCCGGCGCGGTGGCGTCTCTTGGTGACGACGGCGGATTGCTTGATGTCGCGTTGTGACAGAGCAGCAGGCCTGTGGCTGCGGCGAACGAGGTCAATCCCGCGAGTAGGATGAGGATTGTACTCAAGTACATGAGCTTCTATGGCCAGCCTTCAAAGAAGAGGCCGACCGCAGAACCGTCCTCGCAAATTGAGATCTGCAATCCAGACATTGAAAGCGTTGGACCTCGGACGCCGTTTTGCTCGGATGAGGGCCACTTCGATAGTGGACCATCGAGCCACCGCATTTCCGGCACTTTCGATGAGCATCCTCATCATCGCTGATTTTCGCGTCAACGGTATTCATCGTTTTTCCGTGGGTTGGGGTTTGCCGGATTGCTGGCCCGTAAGTCTGAACGCACGTCACGAAGACCTGGCAATTTGAAACCGAGCTCACGCGCCTTTTGCTGAACCGATGACGATGGACGATCGAGAGCGGCCGAGGCGCGCATCAACGTCGCACCGGCTTCACTCAGACGGAGCAGCTTGGCAAGATCGTCTTCCGTCCAAACCCTGGAAAGTGGACGCCGCGACATTTGTGCCCTTCAGTACCTGAGGCCTGGATAGATAGGACGATCAGTCCCATGCGGCTGAATGGATAGGTCAATTTTGACCACACAACCTATCAGCTTCGGTTACCGGACACCTCAGTCCCGCCCATAGTATCGGGAAAACTTGGTAAACTAATATTGCCGAATGATTTATACGACAACGATGTTACTGACATTATCCCAAGCCCTTGAAAGCAGAACGTTAACAAGCCAAGCTCTCAGGTCGATCTCACAAATTGCGATCGTGAACCCATTCATCTTCTGGGCGGTATCCAGCCTATTGGCTTCTCATCGCGGCTTCGATCGACTGGATCATCGTGCGTGCCTCGACGAATGTCGGTGATTTCATTGGACATGGCCATGCTGAGTTGATCGGCAGACCGATGGCCGAGATCTTCCCTGCGGCGCTCCTGCATGATCTTCGCAATCGGATGACGATCCTGCGAGGGCCTGATGCGGTGGAGCGCCTTTTCAACTGTCAAATTGTGAAGGGGGCGTCGGAGTTCGACATTTCGCTCCATATTTCGTTCGGCCAGATTATCGTTGAGGCTCAACTGTCGGAAGGACCGGCCGGGGACACGACATCGACTGTGACCTCGATGGTGTCCCGTCTGGACGTCACACCAGACATTCCATCGCTGTATCGCGAAGTGGCGCGCCAGGTTCGGGCTTATCTCGGCTACGATCGGGTGATGGTCTACAAGTTCGATCGGTTAGGATCGGGAGAGGTGGTCGGCGAGGTATATCGAGTAAGACGGGGCCAATGTCCGTTGATGGCGCAAAGCGGACACTCTTCTGAAATGCGAATGCATTTCTATTTTCTCGCGCGATGAACCTGTGCGGCAGCCTGCCGCACAAGTGAGGGCCGGCTCATGGAGGTCATCATGCCAGTTGCACTGAAGCGCTCGGAATTCTCGGCAGACCTGGATACCCGCCCAGTCCTTTCACGCATATCCTATGCTTCATCGTGGCGGGGCTGTTGGTGTCGGTCATCGCTCTCTCCTACGGGGTCGATCTCAGTCCGGGATTTTTTTGACCGGATCGTGATGGCTCCGCACATACATCAAGCGTCTGGAAAAATTGGCCTGATTCCGCTCTTTGCTGCGGACCTTTCTCCAATTTCGGATGTAGTTTCTGCGCGGAGCGCATTGCCCTAGATCCTTGCATCCGCCAGGTGGTCCGGTTTTGTCCCAACGGCTGGGCCGCCTGCCACAAAGGAGCAGCTAATGGCAAAGATCGAAGACGGTAGGGTTACGCAGACCGCGACGGAGGCTCGTCAGGCAGAACCTGGGCCGACGGTTCGCAACGTCCTCGTTATCAGCGTGGCGCTCGCGCTGGCCTTCATGGCCGTTATCTGGCTCATCTTCTTTAAGACGTGAGGATTGCGGGCATCAAGCGAAGCTGATCCCACGACTATGTCCGCGCAGGTTTCACCGCGAGCATTTCATTGGCGTCGTGTCGCAGGTTGTCGAGCGGCGTCTTGATGACGCAAACGACACCTCGTGGGCGATAGTCAATTTTTGCCTAACCGCCGATTTCAGCATTTAGTATGCGCTCAATCATCCGGCTGCCGAAGCCGGTGCGGGTAGGTGGCTTGACGGGAGGACCGCCGATTTCTTCCCATCGCAATTCGACCTGATCTGCGCCGTTCCCGGTCACGATCTCCCAATTTACGATGACCCGGCCGATATCACCTGACAGCGCGCCATACTTTGCTGCGTTCGTGGCCAACTCATGCAACGCCATTGCGAAGGCGATGGACGAGCGAGGATTCAAGCGAAGGTCGGGCCCGACCGTGCTGATGAGTGAACCGCTCTTGGTTCGGAACGGAAGGAGGGCGTTATCGACAACTTCAGCCATCGTCGCGCCCTCCCAGTTTTCGCGGGTGAGGACGTCATGCGCAACCGCCATAGACTGCAGGCGGGATTCCAGGCTCTTTCTTGCTTCTTCGAGAGAACCCGCCGAACGAAACGTCTGATAGGCAATCGACTGCATTGTTGCCATCGAGTTCTTGACGCGATGGTTCAGTTCACCAGCCAGAAGCGCGCGATGTTCTTCGCCCCTTTTCCTGGCAGTGATGTCGATTGAAACGCCAGCCATGCTCAACGGTGTCCCGTCGGCGCGATAGAAGGTCTTCCCGCGAATTTGAACCCATCTGATCTCGCGGGATGGCGTGACCACCCGATACTCGATGTCGTAGTCAATGCCATTTCCGATCGATTCCGCGACGGTGGCTTCCATCCGCGCTCGGTCCTCCGGGAAGATTGCTTCTAGCAACTCCGGATAGGAAAACGGGTCCGTCACGTTGCGCCCGAAATTCTCCTTGCAGATATCGGACGCCACGAGCCGACGGTCAGCGAGGTCAAGCGTCCACGTTCCAAATCGGCCCGCCTTAAGCATGAACTCCATCTTTGCTTCGCGACGGCGAAGATCTTCATTCCAACGTTCGATCTCGTCTTCAAGCGCGTCGCGGTCCTGCCGAACACGAACAAAGCGATCCCGTTCGAGCGTGATATCGAACTGCGATGCGAAGAAGTAAGTGAGCTGTCCTTCTTCGTCGAATACCGGTGAGATGAGTAGACGATTGTAGAAATCTCGCCGCTTTTCTTATGATTGAGAAGCTCGATCTCGATCGGCACGCGGCGCTCGATCGCCGACCGTATCTGTCCGACAAGCGCTGGTTTCGTCTCGGGCCCCTGCAGAAATCTGCAGTTACGGCCGAGAATTTCTTCGCGCGAGTAGCCTGTAAGCCTTGTGAACGCATCATTCACGAAGACGATTGGGTTGTCTGGCTGATGAGGGTCGGTGATCAGCATTGGCATGCGGGTCGCCTGAACGGCGGCCGCGAAGGGGTCTGTGGTTCGACCGTGCCGAGATAGCTCGGAAACAAGTCGGTCGTGCTCACGCTGATTGGTCAATTTCAGTTTCCGAGACAAGGCCGACTGCAGTCGGACCTTTTGTCTCGTTCATTGGCACACTTCAGCCGTGCGGATCGAGGTTTTTCCAACCCGATCCGTCGCAATCCAAACGCTTCGCCAGAGCTCAGCCATGACTTTGCAGAAACGAGAAAACGCCGAGAACAGCGAGACCGCCGGCGATAATCCAGACGACCAAGCCAATCGATAGGGCTTTTGCGGGGCCCGGGGTTCGATCCGTTGCAGGTGTTTCATGCGATGCAACGAGAGAAGTTTCTTCGGATGCCATGATGCTTTTGTCCTTTGTATACGGTCATTTTGAACCGTCAAAAGCAATGAGCGTTCCGGATCGACCCGCGCAGCCTACGCGGCATTAACGCATGTCGTCATTCGTATGGGCATCGAGCATAAATGGATGGAGTTTGAGAGGTGCTTAGGTAATTTGTGATGCGCAGCCCAAAACCCGCAGGCATTTTCCCCCCGTAGCTTTAGTGCCGACCGTCAACGCGGCCAAATACCCATACGCGCCAGTTCCTCGACGGAACCGACAGAGACCGTGCTCGTTTAGCATTCACGCGCCAAAGCGGGCGCACCCTCGTATTTTCGGAAATACCGTTGAGCCAAATTGTTTCCCAGGTGGATCTGACCAATTGCGACAAAGAGCCGATTCACCTGTTGGGCGCCATTCAGCCGATCGGCTTTCTCCTTGCCGCATCTAATGACTGGATCATTGCTCGGGCGTCCGCCAACGTTGCCGAATTTATCGGGCACGATCATGCAGACCTGATCGGCAGACCGCTTGCCGATATTTTTCCGGCATCGCTGATCCATGACCTGCGCAACCGAATAACGGCGCTGCGCGGACCGGATGCCGTGGAGCGACTATTTCACTGCTCCATCGTAAAGGGCGCTCCCGCCTTCGATATCTCCCTCCACATGTCGTTCGGTCAGATCGTCATCGAAGCTCAGCCTTCCGAGGGGCCAGCGGGTGACACAACGTCCATGGTGACGTCGATGGTCGCCCGCCTCGACAACACGCCGGACATCACGGCTCTTTACCGCGAAGCCGCGAGACAGGTGAGGGGCTACCTCGGTTACGACCGAGTGATGATTTACAAATTTGACCGCGGTGGCTCAGGTGAGGTCGTTGGCGAAGCGGTGCGAGGCGGCATCGGCACCTTCAAGGGCCTTCGCTACCCGGCCAGCGACATCCCCGTTCAGGCGCGAGCTCTTTACAAGCGTAATCTGTTGCGCGTCATCTCCGACGTGAACGCCGAGGCTATCCCGGTTACTCCGGAACGGGACGAAGACGGTCGGCCACTCGATCTTTCGATGTCCGTGCTCAGATCGGTATCTCCGATCCACATCGAATACCTGAAGAATATGGGCGTGGGCGCCTCGTTGTCTATTTCAATCGTCGTAGAAGGCGAACTCTGGGGGCTGATTGCTTGCCATCACTATTCGGCCTTTTGCCCGCCGTTGCAGAAAAGGTCGGTCGCCCAGCTTTTCACGCAAATGTTTTCGCTTCAACTCGAAAGCCGCGAGCGGCAGGCCGCGATTCAATACGAGGCGCGGGCACGCGATATTTCCGACCAGCTCCTCAGCGCCGTCGCGTCAGACGAGACGCTTCTCAAAGATCCTGATTGGCTTGCCGATATCCTGACCCACGCCATTCCTGCCGACGGCGTCGGTGTCTGGCTTAATGGCAATTATGCATTCAGCGGCGTCACACCCCCGACCGAAGCGTTTCGGCGCATCATTCGTGCGTTGAACGGCATGGCAGCCGGGAAGATCTTCGCCACCGACCATATTGCTTCCATCGTCCCTGGCGCTGACGAGTACGCCTCGCAAGCCGCCGGACTCCTCGCGATCCCGATCTCAAGGTCCCCGCGAGACTACGTGGTCTTGTTCAGATCTGAGCTGGTCAAGTCTGTTCGCTGGGCAGGCGATCCGCACAAGCCAGTCGAGTATGGTCCGAATGGGCCTCGTCTGACGCCGCGAGAAAGCTTCGAGGAATGGAAGGAGCTCGTTCAGGGGCGGTCAGAGCCGTTTACAGTGCCGCAATTGCGCGTGGCCGAGACATTGCGTGCGACCCTGATCGAAGTCGTGTTGCGCCTCGCGGACGAAGCAGCAGCCGAGAGGCATCAAGCCAGTGCGCGACAGGAAGTTCTGATTGCAGAGCTCAATCATCGCGTCCGCAACATTCTGGGCGTGATCCGAGGTCTGATAAGACAATCGCAGCCAGAAGAGCCGGGCGTTAAGGAATTCGTGAAGGTCGTTGATGGCCGCATTCACGCATTAGCCCGCGCGCACAATCAGATCACCGACGACCACTGGGGACCCGCGCCGTTGGAAGCGCTGATTGCGGCGGAGGCGGCTGCATTCGCCAACAGGCCGTCCTCAATCCGTGCGCATGGCCCCGCGGTTTTGCTCAATCCGGCCGCTTATTCGACATTGGCACTCGTTCTCCATGAACTTGTGACGAATTCCATCAAATACGGAAGCCTCTCCACGCCGAATGGCGAGGTGCAGATCGAATGGCATCGGTCCAATGCCCGCGATCTTGTGCTGACATGGGAGGACGTTAAAGGGCCGCCAGTGAAGCCGCCGACCCGAAAGGGTTTCGGCACCACGATCGTCGAGCGCTCGGTGCCATACGATTTGGGAGGCGCGGCAAAGGCCACATACAATCCCGACGGCGCCAAGTTCGAGTTTGTCATCCCGGCGCGGCATGTCGTAGATGCCAAGAATAGTGCAGGGCCCAAGCTGAACCTCTGGGGCAAGACACACGATAACCGCGGACTTCACAAGAAGCTGCCACCGCCCGGCGTTCTGATCGACAAGACCCTGCTCCTGGTCGAAGACAGCTTGATCATCGCACTCGACGTCGAGGACATTGCCGCGCAACTGGGGGCGCGTGAAGTGCAAACCTATGCCACCGTGCAAGGCGCGCTCGATGCTATCGACCGGGAGAAGCCGTCGGTCGCGGTTCTAGACATCAACCTCGGCGACGCCAATTCATTTCCGGTCGCCGACCGTCTGGCCGAGCTTGGCGTTCCGTTTTTCTTCGCGAGCGGGTATGGCGAGCAAGCCCGAATGCCAGCCGATCACCGTGCGCGCAAAGTGGTGCAAAAGCCTTACACGGTCGAAAACCTCGCTCGCGCCTTTGCGACGTTGTTCGGTGCGGATGACCGTTAGGATCAAAAAACTGGCTAATTCGTCCATCGTTCGTACATCCAACCCGGCAATCACGTGAACAATCTGCCTGCATTTCTCCGTAACAGTAAAAGCCAATTGGCGGCTGACATTGCCGCCTTCAACTGGGGAGCGACTTCACTCGGCCCGATTGAGCAATGGCCGATATCGCTGCGGAACACGTTGGCGACGATGCTGGCATGTCCGACGCCGATTTACGTTGCGTGGGGCCCAGACCTCATATCTTTTTACAACGACGCCTACCGACCGCTTCTCGGATACCGGGAGGCGACGGCGCTGGGAAAGCCGTTCCCGGAACTGTGGTCGAGCCTCTGGTCCGATATCGCGCCGCTCGTCGATGAAGCACTTGCGGGCGGTCATACGCGCGTTGTGAATATGAGGCTCGACCTCAGTCGTGAAGGCGTGCCCGAAGAGAGCTACTGGACCTTTAGCTATTCGCCGGTCTTCGACGACGATGGCCAGCCGTACGGCATGTTTTGCGTGACCGACGAAACGACCACAGGGGTCGTTGCGCTGCGCGACCGCGATGCCGCCGACGAGCGGCTACAACTTGCGCTTTCTGCAGGCAATTCGATCGGCGCATGGGATTGGGACGTCGAAAACGACATCGTTCGTGCAGACGGTCGTTTTGCCGCGCTTTATGGCGTTGATGCCAGTCGAGCCGCTGCGGGAGCGCCAATCGCCGAGTTCTTCAGTGGAATACATCCGGATGATCGGCCGCGCGTGCTTGCGGAGGTCGATACGGCAATCAAGTCATCCGATATCTTCAGGTCCGAATATCGACTTCAGCGATCCGACGGGACGGTGCGTTGGGTCGCGGCCCAGGGTCGTTGCGTCCGAGACTCTGAGGGGCGATGCATTCGTTTTCCAGGCGTGAGCTTCGATATCACCGAACGCATTGATACTGAGCTTGAGATCAGAAACGCAAAGGAAGAGCGCGACTTTGTCATTGCGCTGACCAACCGCCAGAGAGCGGTGACTGATCCGCTCTCGATTATCCGGCTCTCAATGGAGGCGCTCGGTCAAAGGCTGGGGGTTCATCGCGCCGGATTCTACAGGCTGTTAAATTCCCAAAGATTGCAGCACGTCGGGTGCTGGTCTAACGGGAGCATGCTGGCGTTGGTCGGCGATCAGCCGCTCGATGCATACGGCCAATTCGCCGAAGGTGAGCGACGAAGCGGTCGCACCTTAATTTTCAGTGATAGCCGCCACGATAGCGACGGCAAACTCGCACCATATGGCGAGGATGGGGTTCTGGCAGGGATTTGCGTCCCGCTGATGGAGGGCGGTCGCTGGTCTGCAGGCGTCTACCTCCATCATGCCAGTGTGCGTCACTGGACCCAGGCAGAGATCTCGCTTGCGCGTGAAGTCGCGGGCCTTATTGCTGTATCCGTTGATCGAGCCGAAGCGCTTATGCGTCTAAACCATCAACTGGACCAGCAAGCTGCGGAGCTCACAAATGTCGCATCGCAAGTCGAGGCGCTGGCAAGGCAGCAGGCCGATGCCGAGACCCAAATTCGCCAGCTCCAGAAAATGGAGGCGATCGGCCAACTGACGGGTGGCATCGCCCACGACTTCAACAACATGCTCGCGATCATCATCGGCGGACTGAACTTCGCTCAAAGACGGTTAGCCCGTGGCGAGACGAATATCACCCGGTACATCGATAACGCTCTTGAGGGGGCGACACGTGCGGCGAACCTCACCCAGCGACTGTTAGCTTTCTCCCGTCAGCAACCGCTCGTTCCGGAAGCAATCGACGTCAATCGACTTGTCATGAACCTGAGCGAGCTTCTGGCAAGGACGCTCGGCGAGAACATTCAATTGGAAACCGCGCTTGGTGTCGGTTTGTGGAATATCAAGGCCGACCCCGGACAGCTTGAAAACACGATCGTCAACGCCGCCGTAAATGGCCGGGATGCAATGCCGGACGGTGGAAAGCTGACGCTGGAGACGAGCAATGCCTCAGTGGACGACGAGTACGCGAGGCAGCAGTCGATTTCTGTCGGCCAGTACGTTTTGATCTCGATCACGGATACTGGGACGGGGATGAACGCCGATGTCCTCGCGAAAGCGTTCGATCCTTTCTTCACGACCAAGGAAGTCGGCAAGGGGACCGGTCTCGGGCTCAGTCAGATGTTCGGCTTCGTTCGCCAGTCTGGCGGTCACGTAAAGATCTATTCCGAGGTTGGATATGGCACGACAGTGAAACTGTATCTCCCGCGTTTTTGGGGAGTTGCGCCACAGCCCGTCCCTCGCCGTGTCGTCGGTGGGCGTCGCACAGGCAATCTCGACGAGATCATCTTGGTTGTTGAAGACGAGGATCGCGTCCGCAATCTGACAGTCGAAGCGCTTCGTGAATTTGGCTACACGGTTCTGCTGGCATCCAGTGGCCGAGAAGCTCTGAAAATTTTAGATAGCGATCAGCCTGTCACGCTACTGCTCACGGACGTCGTCATGCCGGAAATGAACGGCAAACAGCTCGCCGATCTTGCGCTGGCGAAACGACCATCGTTGCACGTTCTTTATGTGACCGGCTACTCACGCAATGCCGTGCTCAACAACGGCGTCCTTGATCCCGGCACCAACTTCTTAGCCAAGCCTTACGGATTGGACCAATTGGCCGAGAAAGTTCGCGAGGTTCTGGATACGCCGAAGCTGCCTTTGTGAATCGGCAACGCGCGTCTGGCTTTATGCGAAAACCGGTCGAGCCACAGTCGGTTTCGGAGTAGGAGCCGGCCTCACGCGTTCTGAGGTCTCGGTCGGTCTAGGATCGGCATTCCACTCGCGATGCAAGTGAGAGACCAGGGACGGCCGATCAATGCACGGCAAAAGGCCGAAGCTGCTCATCAAACATGCCGTAGCCAACAAGCCGAACAGGCTGATTTTGGACCTTGTGAACACAGAAGCTTTCTGGCCAGCACCGTTGAAGTGCGCGGATCAACACACTTTAGCAAGCCACCAAGACCGTCAATCCCTGCTGCCTATCATCCTCGATGAAACTTTTGTTCTGACATCGAATTGGTATCCGCTCGGAATGGGGGCATCGTGGCGCAGGTTTTGGTAGTGGAGGACGATTGCCTTATCGCATTCGTTCTGGAAGACGCGCTTTCGGAGGCAGGCCACGGCGTCGTTCTGGCCGCAAACGCCGACTTGGCGCTCAACATCATGAAGGACAGTCAGTTTGACGTCCTTTTTACCGACATCGACATGCCCGGCTCGATGGATGGTATCGCGTTGGCCAAGCTTGTTCGCACAACCAATCCTCAGAGAAAGATCATCATAGCAAGTGGCAAGAGGCAGACATCCAGACAGGAGCTGCCGGAGAATTCCATTTTCTTGCCAAACCTTACCTTGCCTCTGAGGTTTTGAAGCTGATCGAGACAGTGTAGCCGAAGCGTGTCGATGTTTGGGGTTTCTGCCTGATCATCGTATGGACGCTCGTCGTTTAGCCGCCGTCGAGCAGGACAATCTCCGTCGGCATTTCTTCAAACCGTCCAATACGCGGATAATGCGGAGCAAACGGCAGTGGATCGGCGGATGGCGTGACCTCGCGCAACTGCCCAGCCTCGTTAGCTACGACCCAATGCCTCTGGAAAATGCAGGATCCAATGATCAGCCGACCCCTCACTTGCCCAAACCTAGGCTGATCATCTGAAAACCGCTCCGAATTTGCCTCGGCCGTCCAGCGTAGCTGCATTTGCTTGAAGTAAAATCTGGACCAAAAAAGGCCCCAGTCAAATCCATAATCATCATGCTGCTGCCGGTTGTTGCTGGAGCGCGCAAAATTTACCTCTCAGCTCTGCCACAGTGGGGATGCAGCAGTGACCAATCTCGCAAACGTAGCCGCCGTGGATCACACGGGCTTTGCCGTTTCCTCGTTAAAGGAGTCGATCCGCTTCTGGACGGAAGCGCTCGGCTTCGAGCTGCAACGGCAGTCGGAGATGGAAGGCGATTTCCTGCATCAAGTTACAGGTTTAGATGATCCGTACGTCCGGACCGCAATTGTCAAGGCGCCGGACGGGTTCGTGGTTGAATTGCTGCAATATTCAAGAGGCCGCCAAAATGGGGCCGTGCCGGAGAGCGCGGGCGCTATCGGGGCTGCCCACTTGGCTTTAACCGTGAAAGACATCCACGCCGCCATCACTCGTGTCGAGGTCGCGGGGTGGAAGGTGAAAGGAAGCCCGCAGCCGATTCCAGGCGGGCCACGAGTGGGGACACTGACCGCCTATGTTTCAGGACCGGATCACATCACGATAGAATTTATGCAGCCGCCAGGCTGACTGCGGGTTCACCGTGCAGGCTCATCAAATGGTCAGAGCACTTAACTAATTGAAATGCGATATCCTCTGTCGGGGTGGCTCGAACGTGTTCTGGTGACACCCGCGAAGCTATGACCGAGCCAAGGAGGGCCGGGATCTCCGACGATCGCGGCCAAGAATACGATTCTCAGAAATCTTGCTTTCGCCACAGTGACAAGGGCGCGTTGGTTTGTACGGGCAAGGTATTAGCATAGGCAATATGATCGGCGGGCGCCTCGTCCATCAACAATCCGATAATAAGAAATCACGTGAGGCATGAGCGAGCCAATTGGCTGTCACGACTGGAAGACAACGTTCACGAGTCCGCGGTTGGCGCGAAGCAGTCATCCGTAGGACGTTTTCAAGTCGCCTGCCTGCGTTCGCCAAGAGCGCTGCGTTGCGCGCCTCGGTTCGATAGGCGACCCCCGACCGTAAGCTAACGATGAGGTCTCACGCGGCGCATCAGTGATTGACGGCCCTTCGTGCGCGGCCGATGCATCGACCGCAGCCACGCGCGGTGGGGCGATCGCCGTGGGCGGGTTGGCGCGCGTCACTGTGGAATACCCCAAGACGTCCAGATGACCGGGCGGCCAAAGCCTCAAGGCCTCTCGCCAGGAGATAAAATCGGTCTGAGTGCAACAATCGCATCCGAAAGCCGTCCGGTGTTGCGCCCGGGCGGCTTGTGGCGTTGTCGCACTGCTGCGCCCTAAGCGCGGGAGGGGACACGGCTGCGTTTTGGTGGTATAGCACCTCAACTCAGGAGCCGCACATGCCATGTGTCCCCACGTTTTCAGTTCGGCCTCATTCCAGCGCCGGCTTCGTTATCATCGCGTCGTGGCCTAAAGGTCATGTTGAACAGCTTGTCGGCGTGTTCGAAACTTCGATTGACGCTAAAAAGTGGGTCGCTCGGCACTCAAGTGGCTACGTGGAGCAGCTCGGACCCCCGTCAAGGCGGGTGGTTCGACTTGAGGAATACCGAAAAAATTGAGCGCAACGGACGGACTGTTATCGCTCAGGTCTGTTAGTAACGACGGCTTTCACCCATCTGAGTGATGCAGGGTTATTATATGTTGAGAGAAACTGCTGTTGCCAGATTCGAGGGTGATAGCATGCCTACGAACAGCCTTGTCCCTTGTCCCAAGTGTAATACGCGTCGCCACTTTGCAGGAATGTGCAAAGGTTCGCTGGGCGCGGAAATTCGATTGTTCGACTGCACATCCTGCGGCGTCATCACAGAATACGAGCTTCGAGGCCGCTCAGTTCAAAAGCTGATAGATCGGCCTAGTCAGCCGTCGGAAGCCGTCGCGTAGCAGATTCGATCTGACCGTCAGCAAGTTTGCGGCAGAACCCAATCGTGGTAGCAGCCCCCGGCGGAATTGCGCTGTACAATCTCGCGGGCTTTGGCTCGGGCGGCGTCCTGGGCAGGGTGAATGTTTCCCGAACATGTCAACGCTGATCAGATGACGGGTCCGCATGCTCGCCGATCGCGTTGATCAGAAAGCGCAGGTGGTCGAGCAAGAGTGCTTAACAGTAAATGTCGGAACCAGCGTCGCGCGGACTTCGGATGAAATAACGCCAAGCAGGTCGTAGCGCTCAATCGTCTTCAAAGCTTTCTTCGAAAAGCCGAGAGAAGTGATCACCAACTTCAGCGTGGCACCCGCATGACGCTTTAACCAGTTTGCGCTTGCTTAAAATCGAAATTTCACCCCGACGGTAGTCGATGGCGCCGTCCCGTTGGAGTTCGAGCGCACATTCTGTAATGCTTGTGCGCCGAACACCTAACATCCGCGAAATGTCGCTTTGTGTCAGGCTCAGCTCATCTCCGGCGAGTTCTTGCAACCTGAGAAGCCATGAACTTAGTCGCCCTGACAGCTCATGAAGAGCACTACACGCAGCCGTCTGCTGAACTTGAGCAAGAAAGTATTGCTCATAAGCGAGAGCCCTTTTGCGAAATTCTGGAACGGTAAGCAGAAGCTCTTTGAGTGTCTGAACCGCGATCGAATAGGCATATCCGATGGATAGGGCGCTCACACTATAAAGACTGACTCTATCATCAAGAGCCATTCCGGCGCCAAGCAGACCATCACTTCCAATGAGACCTGTAGTGAATGAGGCGTCATTCTTCAGTTCAATATCGACCACAAAGGTTGTGCTGACCGGAAAGTAAGCCTTCTCAATTTTTGAATAGGGTCGAGCGACTACAGCCCCTGCTTCTAGACTAACTAGGTTCAGATGTGGCTGGATCAGTTTCCGGGCTTCAGCACCGAGGCCGGATAGAAACTCGCTATCTCGGGCCACTTCGATATCTGCGGGGATGTTCATTTCTTCAAGTGGCCTTCCGCTTCAGGGGGAGGGGTTTTTTGCCGTCAGGCAGAAGTTCCTGCAACCGATCGTGAACGACGTCTGCACTGAACGGCTTGTTGATGAATATTGCGCCGTCAGGCATGTCGCCGACAGCTGGTTTGGCGGCTCCGGAAGCGATCAAAATGCCGATGTCGGGCCAGCGCTCGGCACATTGCCTGGCCAGATCAAAACCCGTCAGTTCTCCTGGCGGCATATGCACATCAGTGAAGAGAAGTTGGACGCTTTCGGCGTGGTGCTCCAGCAGCTCTATCGCCTCGGCAACGTTGGAGGCTTCGTGCACCAAGAAGCCGGCTGCTTCGAGGATGTCCGCCGCATCCATGCGGATGAAGGCATCATCATCCGCAATGAGGGCATACGGCGTTAAATCTTGATCGTCGAACATTTGCTTCTCCACGCGAAGCAAGTCGCTCAGGTCACGATTGATCCACGCTTCGGCAAGTTTTGCTTCGTCGACCGCTTTGCATTGACTTGAAGCTTTGACCGCACATAGGCAAGGCGACAATGCGGCCTCTCTTTGCCGCAAAAAACCTGCGACTGTTGAGTCGCCTAACCGACTGACATTGAGAGCCGGTCCTGTTATGTTCTGTCACGTCACCGCACGGTTCGTGGCTTATACCGGTGATGAGAACGCCCCGAAGCGCTCCCGCCCTCCTCAAATGGAAGGGAAATTGCGCATGATCTGGCTTATTTCTTCAGCGCGACGCGACACCCGACAGATACTGATCGACCAAGCAGCGGTGTTACGAGCACAGGCTCAAAAGATGCCGCCCGGCGTTGAGCGTGACCGGCTTATAAAGCAGGCCCGGCAACTTGACGCTGAGGCTAAAGCTGGAAATTGGGCAAATTCGGCTGCTCTGCAGTCGCCCACGTGAACTGGTGGAATTGTCGCAGCAGTGATGTGGAACGGCAATTGATGCCGTCGGTTCTTCCTCGCCTTGCAGCAGACCTGCTGCATCAACGAGGATCCTGATGCCACAGCACAATGAGACGGCCGTCGCCGAACACGAAACTCCGCAGAACGATCACACGCCGTTTCCCGCCAAGGTCTTGACGATCAGTCTTGTCGTCTGGCTCGTTTTGGGCGGTTTGGCTGTCCTTGGCACCTACAGCTATCTGCTCCAGGGCCGCGGATAGTCTCGTTCAGCGCATCGGCGTCGTCCACAATGCCGAAATTTCTGCAGACTCGGCTCGGTGCTCAGCGTCCGAAGCTGCCGCGATCAGCCCAGCTTTCATGGCGCCGTCTGACATGGCCTCTGCATCGTCCCTGAGCCGAGCTGCCCTATCTCGAAGGCCCGCCGGGTCTGATTGCAGATCGAGAACAAGTTGGCGGGCACCGTTTCGTTTTGTGGATCGAGCGTCTTTCGCCAACTTCATCTCCTCTTTGTAGCTAGACGCATAGAGGTCGACCGACGTTCCGCTGAAGAATGCAGCAAGGGCGAAAGCGGTAATGGAAGGTGCATATTTTCCGTCGCCGCAGCCATCCGGAACGAAACATCAGAGCTTGTTTTGAATCGCTGTCAGTAGCGGAGTTGCGTTATGCGTTCAGGATGGAGCCCATCCGTGGTGCCGGCCGGCGTCCACGACACTGTGTATCTCGTCGTCGATTGCCACGGTCCCGGCGGTTGCGTTTGGCGAGAGGCAGATATCAACGGCACCGATCTGGAGACCGTCATCACAGATCTTATACGCGGCGAGTATTCAGACCCTCTCTGCATCGTGGCCTTTAACACCACAGAAAACTGGTCGCGGGACGTAACCGCCGACATTGCCCGCGAGATCCAGGAACGTTGCGACCTTGCTTATGAGGACCTGCCCACGTGGCTTGAGGATTTCGTGCATCAGCATGTTCGACCAGAGCGCGAGACGCCGCTGAGGCTAAGCCGATGAAAGCTTTAGCGCCTCCGATCGCCCCGTCTCCTCAGACCGATGCGCTGCTCGAACTGATCGGCTATCTTGGCGCAGCGATCGTCCGATCCGACCACATCCCGGATCCTGTCGTACGGGCGCAGCTTCACTCCGCACATCGTATCGCGCTTGATCTATACGCGTGTCGTGATGAACGGCCGCAGCGTCAACATACTGCTTGAACAGGGTGGTTTTCGCACGCGTGACGGCAATGCGAGCGCCCTCACTTAAAACGGTCGATCGTATGTCGCCGTCCCCGGCGTGGTAACTGCGATGAGGTCAGATCCCGCCTCTCATGCAACGCTGGAAGAGCGGAATTAGCCGCCGAAGCGTCTATACAGCCGAGATGCCACTAATTGTCGTTGGCTAGATGTCGATAGTGCGCGAGGAACTCTTCGTTTTCTGCCAGCTGAATCCATCGTAACGCTTGCGTTACGAGCTCCACCTGCTCTTGCACATCGGGGGATGCGTCAGCAGCCCTCGAGAGATTTGCCGCGCGTAGCGATAAGAAGAAGACTGATAGTGGGGGTATAGCGCGCGTCCATTCTGCTCCTCAGGGCACTACGTACATACTCCAAATACCGCTGGCCATAAATGGGCACGTGAAGATCGCTTTTAGTTGGAAATGCAATCGAGGTGCGCAGTCGTCGCCCTTTGCTGCATTATTTAGCATTTGCGACGCGCGACCATCGAGTGTCGCCTAGCAGACCGACGGGAACTCTGTCATTGGCTATTGAATCACAGTACTCGCCAGGCTGGTCTCCTATGCCCCGCAAATTGCTGACTCAAAAATGGACAGACGAGGATGCGGCAAAGCTAGTCGAGCTCTCGAAAGCTGGCGCGACGCTCGCACGGGCTGCGGGTGCGTTGAGCAGGAACACGAGCTCGGTTCAGAAAAAAGGTCGCGAATTAGGGGTGGCTTTTCCCGGTGTGCGGGCAGTTCGAGAGGCTCTTCGAAAGTCGGGCGCTATCGAAATCGGGCGCAGGCCTGCACGCTCGTAAACGAGACGGCACAACGCAGAGACGACGTGATAGGCAAGGCGAGCTAGACCCGTGTAAACAATCGCAATGAAGCCAACAGCAGCCGTATGGGCTGAACAAGCCGCCGATCTCCGAAAGCGTGCCGAGACGTTGCCGCTTGGCGAGGACCGTGACCGCCTGTTGATCCAAGCTGATCAGTTGGATGCGGCGGTCGATATGGTTGAGATACTCTCCGTTCAACGGCCGCCTCGGACGCGGTGATCTGGCGACAAACGTGAATGACTGCTCTTGGCAATCAAGCCGGGCAGCCACTAGCGGTCCGTAGGCGCCAGGATGTGCGCGAATGAGCGTCAGCCCTGCGTCGGCGCGTTTAAAGGCGCCATTGCGACCCTCTTCTCCCTATCCGCAATTTCGGATACAATTTGCTCTAATTTGACAGCGACCGCGGGGGTGAGAGCAAAGTGCGACCACCAAAGTTCGGTCGACACGCCTCTGCGCGATTTCAGTTCGTTGAACCATTCGCTAACCTCGTTAACCGGGGTTCGGGTCCCGCCCCAAGGCTGAGGGGCTGGAAAGAGCGGGAACGTCCCCGCGCCACGTGCACCGACGCATCTACTAAGGTCGGTTTTTCAGATGCGTTCCCTGCCAAGTCTTCATTCCACCTGGGTTTGCCGTTTCTCGTTGTTGGCATTGCGCTGTCGCAAATCTCTCGCAGCGGACACTCCGAGCTTGGTGGCTTGCACCCTTATTGCTGGCTCGCTCCGGCGGAGTTTCCTCGCCACCTTGGCCACAGACACGCCGGCAACAAGAAGCGCGACCATTGTCTCATGATCGGCCGCGGTCCATTTTCGGTTCGGTCGTAATGTAAGCCTCATCGCCATACAGGCGGGTTTAGCAGGAGCCGGCGTTCGTCGCCAAGGGCCCCCATCCTTAGGGCGCAGGCCAAATTCGTGCGCTTACATGGCGCGCCGCGATAGGCTTAGCCAACCGTCCATCGTGATCACGTTGGCAGCTGGCTTCGGAGGGAGCGGCGTTCCGCTGACCACAAGGGCGATAACGGGCTTGCCAGACACGGTCGTAAGCGGCTTCTCGATCGCGGGCATTGGAGGTGCAGTGTCCATTCGCTGCAGCGCTTTCCGTCCGGCGTCGGTAATCTGCCAGCCGTTTGCGTCACGTATGACGAAACCTTCGGTGAAAATGTCGAGGCCTGGCGCATTCGAGGCCAGCTTATTGATGCGCTGCGTCCATGCAGGCCCGGCGCCCGCAAGCACCTTCAGATCGGCGTTCATCGCCGCAAGCGTCGCTCGGCCGTTCGGGTGGCCCGACAACACCAACATAATCTGAACTTGCAACGACACGCCTACGCTCTCACGCTGCCGGACAACCGATCCTGACAGATCTGTGTCGGCTATCCGCTTCGGCGTGGAATTGTCCACAGTTACCCGGCTCAGTCCACAGGCACTTTAGGTGCATGACCGAACAGCTCATCGGTCATCGCGCTCGATGGGATTCAAGCTAGTAACGTTAACCGCGGGGCACGATTGAGGGTCGCGGAAGAAACACGCTACCTGCCAACAGCCGGAACGTGGTTCCAGACCCGCGAACTGGCTAGGCTCGACGTCGCCCAGATCGACGTCGGGCCGCCTTATGCGGCTTTCGTTTTCTTGGTCGAGGCAGGCTTCTTAACAGCTCGAGGCTTCTTGGACACCTTTGCAACGGCAACGAGCTGGTCGAGGGAAGCTTCCAGTAACTGATGCTGCGCAATCAGCCAGAAATTATCAGCTTGGCCATCCGGTCGGCCCGCATCGTCCCACAGATGGTAGGCCCGCTCACGTATCGAATTTTCGATGTCTTGCATTTGCAGCTCCTATTGCGCTGCGGAACGTGTGGCGGATCGTGGTAAACGGCGTCCTAACAAAGCGCAATAATCGCCACAAAACCGGGAAGGGCGTAGTTGTCGAATTCCCTTGCTAACGGCCAAAATTGCTTTGGCGCGGAGCCAGGCCTTTATGTCTCAGATGGGCCACCGTCGGTTGTCAGGGCTGACTGGTCGCATGGGGTTTGATCTTTTCGATCCCTTGACGACATCAGCGACTTCAAACCTGGCCGCCGACCGTTCACACGGAAGAGCGCGTGCACCTTGCCATCGACAGTTGCACAGCCGCCGCGCATGTTCGGGAAAATCAACGTCGCTTCGCTCATTTTCTGCTCCTGACTTTCAAGCAGACAACAAGAGTTAAATTAGAGCGTTCCTATGAGCCTGCCGTCAGGGTTAGTGCTTGGTTAATCACGGGCGTGTTCCTAGCGCCGTTGCTTGTCCATGACAACAGGCCATACAACGCGACCGTTCCCTCCGGCTTCGCGAGGCGGTCGTAACATATGAGCGGTGCGCCTCGATGAGACTACAACAGCTCAGGCGCTAACTGATCCCTTCTCAATGTGTCGCAAACGCAAACGGCCTGCCGTTAACAGCAGGCCGTTTATCAACATTGTCCGAGCGTTGTTACTCGACGATCTGCACAATGCGACGAGTACGCGGATCGACCAGCACCGTGCGGTCATTCACGACGGTGAAGCGGTATTCTCGCACCGAAGCATAATCATCTGGCACGTCGTAATAGGTCACGCCATCAGCGGGCAGCACGGTACCAACAGCGACCGGCTCAGAATAGGAGTACGAGCGGACGTTGCGGCCTTGGACGTAGGTGCGGAAGCGGGGACGGTCGTCCACACCGAGCACGCCAGCCACGCCGCCGACAACACCACCCACCGCCGCGCCGACCGCAGCGCCTACCGGACCGGCTGCACGTTCGCCATCACGGGCGCCACGCTCCATGCCGCCGGGGACGCCCTGAGCCACTGCGACCTGGCTGGTTGCGATCAAAGCAGCGACTGCGACAAACGATTTGAAACGAAAAGTCATAGTGAACCTCCATGAGACATTGCCCGCGCTACAAGCTGCTGTGCGGCAATATGTTCCAGAGAATTTCGCGGTGAACATCAGCCCATCGCTTACGAAACCATCGTGCAGCTCGAAGTCTCGGTTATGGATTACATGCGCTCATCATAGGCCGCTGAGTTATGCGTACCGCCAACAAGGTGGGCTGCCGGCCCCAAGTTTGGTTTGCATCAAGATGGGTTCTTGAGCGCATCCACTGTGTTATCGACCGCGTCTTTCGCGGCGTTCTTCGTGTCGTTCATCGCTTTCTGAGCATCGCCCTTGGCTTGCGACGCCCTAGCGATGCTGAACTCAGCCACCTCTCGCAGCGAGCCACACACGTAATCTGCGCCGGTGGCCTCCTGTATTACAGATTTTTCCGCTTCTGTTGCTGACGATGCAGAAATCACGACGACGGCATCCGGCGCCTTGCGGCGTACACGACGGACGGCGTACCGCATATGGGACGTGTTTCGCCACTCCAAATACGTCAAGCATACCAACGCGACACCGGCGACATTCAGTTTGAAGATGTTTTTCGTCGTCAACGCGTCAGAAGCTTCTGAACGCGCGCCAATGCCATGTACGCGGCAAAGATGGGCGAGCATGACCGCGACGCTTTCATCTAGCGCCGTCCGTCCGGCAATGAAGAGAGCTGGGGTGTCGCCCTGCCACGCGGGGAGCAGGCTTTGCTTTTCAACCACGGCGAGCTGCTGTTCCGGAGGCACATGCTCGAGCGCAGCGCTCGCTTCTGCATCTGTCAGCGCCCCCGCACCATTGGATTTCTGCAAAACTTGATCGGACAGATCAGCCGTGAACTCGATGACCGTTTCGCTGATCTTGGATAGGCGCTCGTCGTCGAGAGCTTCGCGTTCGAGGTCTGCTTGCGCAAGCATCAAGCCGGGCAGCGCAACGTCGTCGTAAAACGCACCGAGAGAGCGCTCCTTCAAGAACTGCTCTGCTTTCTCGGCCGCCTCGGTCGGGTCGCCGGCGAGCATGCGTTGATAGAAAATCTCGGGCGGCGATAAGGCAGGTCGGTCTCCGAACATGACATCAAGGAATTCGAGGCGTTCGACATGGCGGCCAAGGACGACGAGGCATACGGTAAGTGGCGTCGCGAGGATCAGGCCGATCGGCCCCCATAGTGCCGTCCAGAACGTCGCCGAGACGACAACGGCCACCGGAGACAATCCAGTGCTTCGTCCGTACACCAAGGGTTCTATAACCTGTCCGATGCCCGGCTCGATCACAAAGAAGAGGATCGCGGTCCAGATGAGCATGGACCAGCCTGGATCTACGGCAAGAGCGAGCGTCAGCGGGAAGGCGGCGGCGATGATCGAGCCGATATACGGGACGAAGCGAAGGACGGCGGCCAGAATGCCCCACAGCGCGGGGCTGGGCACGCCGATGATCCAAAGACCTATGCCGATCAGAATGCCGAAGCCGGAATTGATGAGGAGTTGATTGAGAAAGAGGCGACTCAGACGACGTGCGGCGTCGTCTAGCGCAGCCGTCGTGCGCTGAAGGTCATGCGTCCCCGCCAGCCGTATCAAGCGGTTTCGGAGATCTTCTCTCTGCAGAAGAATGAAGATCACGAAGATAACGATGATGCCCGTTGTTGCCAACGGCGATATCAGAGGTGCGATCAAAGACCTGAGATTGCTGAGGGTGCCGGGATCGGGCTGCAAGACTTCGACCGGGACAGGTGTGCGGGTTTTGCCATCGGTCTGGACATCGGCCTGTGTAAGGGACGGGGACGACGTGCCTTTCGGTTTGTTCAGCTCTTTGCTCAATTCCTGCAGCATCCCCTCTGCACGCTCCATCGTGGTCGAGCCGCCGGCGACGCCCCGGAGGGACGAGATCTTCCCCTGGATAGTGGACTGGTACTTCGGTAGGTCTCCCGCGAGGCGGGTGGCCTGCGATGCGATGAGGCTCCCGAGAGCAAAAATGACCGCGAAAGCGCACAACACGGAAATAATGGCGGCGATCGGTCGAGGCAGGCGAATGTCCTCGAGCCACTCGACCGGGCGCGCCAGTACGAAGCTCAGCAGGATAGCCAGAGCCATCGGCACGAACACCTCGCGTGCAACGTACAGCGTCGCCACGATGATCATTGCGAGGATTGTCACCGCGCAGGCGCCAACGAGCCCTGCGACATCTTCGACCGATTGCGCTTTGCCGATCTTCATCGCCGTTCCCGAGCTCGTTTGTCGGCCGGAGGCGCGAGCCTTTGTCGATCGACTGTCTGTAGAAGGAAGCCTCGCAATTTCGCCAACCTTCAGCCGAACCTGACAATTGCGTTGATAACTGAACGTTCCGACCACGCGCATTTCTGCCTTGGAAAAACGGAACAAACTCGGCGCGCGGTGTTTACATCGACGGAAAAGACGGAGGATTTCAATGTTGATGAAGCTGCTGTTCGGTGATGTTGTGCGGGAAGAGGCAAGGTCCACGAGCGCCCTCCGGCGTAGCAGCAACGGTTCGGACTTCTCGGAGATTGTGCGGATGCTCGGCGCCGAGGACTACCGGGACAGTCACGAGGTTGTCGAACGCGTCATCGGGCCAAGCAAACGCTGATCAACCCTGACCAGTTTTTTGGCCACTCCTCGAACCGGAATTTCGACGCTGGCCGCAGGTACTGGCGAGACCGGACGGATCTAAGGAGATCGCTTCACGTCGTCGGCAAACTGTTCAAACTGAAGACCACTGATAACGTACCAACGCGGTATCTAGGTAGGTCTCTATTTTCTTTCGTTCGTACTATGTTCTTGCGTCAGCAATTGTCTTAGGACAAAGTGCGGCGGAATTAATTTGGGCGGAAGCGTGCCGCATACGGGTTACAAGTCGGACGAGCACTTCATGCGCATGGCGATCGAGGTCGCCACCGAGCGCGGCAGCGATCCGGATCTCTCACCAATCGGATGTGTGATTGTGCTCGATGGGCGAATTGTTGCGACCGAGCGCAATCACGTTGCTGAGAAGCATGACTCCACCGCTCATGCTGAGATCGAAGCCATTCGTGCCGCCGGGCGTTCGTTCAATGACGGCGAACTGAGGGGCGCAGTCCTCTACACCACACTACAGCCATGCGGCATGTGTACGATGGCTTCGATCTGGAGCAAGGTCGGCAGGATCGTCTACGGCGCAGGTCGCGACGACGTGCATCCGATGTATTTCGAGGCGCGTCACGTTAACACGCTCGATTTCGTCGCTGACGCTTTCCGAGAAGATATCGAGATCGTTGGGGGCGTCCTTCGGTCCGAATGCGCCGAATTGTACTATCGCCCTTGGGACGACGTCCCTGAGGCGAAGCAAGGAAACAAGTAGGCGCGAGAGCCTCGCGGATGCCGCGGCCTCGGTGCCTCACATGCCTGATCGGTTTTCTCATGGATGTCCGTCGCAAACTCGAAATCCTCGCCGACGCCGCGAAATACGATGCCTCCTGCGCGTCGAGCGGCACGGAAAAACGCGACTCGCGTGACGGCAAGGGCATAGGCTCTACCGAAGGGATGGGCATCTGCCATTCCTACGCGCCGGACGGCCGTTGCATCTCGTTGCTCAAAATCCTTCTGACGAACGCGTGCAATTTCGATTGCCTCTATTGCGTCAATCGTGCCTCCAGCAATGTCCCGCGCGCCCGGTTCACCGTGGACGAAGTCGTAAAGCTCACGCTGGACTTCTACCGCCGCAACTATATCGAAGGCCTGTTTCTGTCGTCCGGAATCATCAAAAGCCCGGATTACACGATGGAGCAGGTGGTCGCCGTCGCACGCAAGCTGCGTGAGGAGCATCACTTTCGAGGATACATCCACCTCAAGACCATTCCGGAAGCCGGCGACGCATTGATCACGGAAGCGGGGAAGTATGCCGACCGACTTTCGATCAATATCGAGGTTCCGGAAGAAGGCAGCCTGAAGAACCTGGCTCCGGAGAAGGATGTCCGCGCGATCCGGCGCACGATGGGACGTCTGCGCCTGAAGCTCGATGAGGCCAAGGAAGGGGCGAAGCCGACGCCGCGCGGCCGCACCGCACCGCGCTTTGCGCCGGGCGGACAGAGCACGCAGATGATCGTTGGCGCAGACAGCGCCAATGACGCGACCATCATCAAGACATCGGCCAATCTCTACGGCTCCTACAACCTCAAGCGGGTCTATTACTCCGCCTTCAGTCCGATCCCGGATGCCAGCCGGGCCTTGCCGCTCCGTGCGCCGCCCCTGATGCGCGAGCATCGCCTGTACCAGGCGGACTGGCTGATGCGGTTTTATGGTTTCGACGCCGACGAGATCGTGGAAGGTGAGGGTGGAATGCTGCCTCTCGACATGGATCCGAAGCTTGCATGGGCACTGCGTAACCGCGAGCGCTTCCCGCTGGACGTCAACCGGGCCAGTCGGGAAGAACTGCTTCGCGTTCCGGGCTTCGGCGCGCGGACCGTCCAGCGGATCATCGAGACGCGGCGCATCAGTTCGATCCGAACCGGCGATCTCGCGCGGCTCCACGTGCCGTACAGGAAAGCGTTGCCCTTCATCGTCCTGCCGGACCATCGCCCGGTCATCACCCAACTTGACAGCGCGCGGTTGATCGAGCGGTTCAAGCCAAAGGCAGAGCAACTGGGGTTCGGTTTTTAAATTCGCTCGGTGCGGACGTTTCCCACCTAAGATGTTACGGGAGCTGATGGCTGAACTAGCCAAGCTGGGCGGCTCCGGCCGACCCGCGATCCGGCGATCCCGCAGGTCAACAATAGAGAGCGGCGAGCACGGATCTTTCTTGTGCCCAAAAAGCGGTACTGCGAAGGGCGTCATTTTCATCACTATCGAGGACGAATGCGGCGTCGCCAGCCTAGTCGTCTGCTCGTCGCATTACGAGCGGCATGCCCCCGTCATTCTCGGCTCCTCGATGATCAGGGCCCCAGGACACGTGCGGCCAGAGGGGATGTCGTCCACCTCGTAGCATACAACTGACCGACATGTCGGCGGATCTGATCGGCGACCGCGACGAAAGCTTTCCGTTACCGCGCGGCCGCGGCGACGAATGCGCATCGCGGCGGATCACCGTACGCCCGCGGTGTGTTACTGAACGGACTGCGTACGCGAGACATCTACACCCCTCATCCCCACATCGACAGTTCGTAGATCGCTTCACGCACTTTCCTTTAATCATAACCTGTCGTTGGGAATGCTCATTCTGCTGAGGAACCATGAGGTTGTAGGCGCGTTCCGTTCAAGCTGCCGCAGAAGTAAATTTCTTCATAGCACCATTATGTTCATAGCATCCCGCCGGACAGCCCGCGCGCGGCGTGGACGGTATTGGCCGCCTGAAAGCCACGGGGATCGCAATATGACACGAACGGCAAACGAACCGCTCCGAATGGCTGTGCAGCGGTTGCGGCGATCTGTCATTCGCGAAGGCAAGCCATTCCCGCTAGGTGCGACATGGGACGGAGTGGGCGTCAATTTCGCATTGTTTTCCGCACACGCCACGCGGGTCGAGCTTTGCCTATTCGACGAAAAGGGCGACCGAGAACTGGAACGCGTCGATCTCCCGGAATATACCGACGAAGTTTGGCACGGCTACTTGCCAAACGCTCGGCCAGGCACTGTCTACGGATACCGCGTCCATGGCCCATTCGAGCCTGATGTCGGGCACCGGTTTAATCCCAACAAGCTGCTACTGGATCCCTATGCCGACCATTGAGCATTTACTCCGAGGAAGGGCTCGGCACGACCGTCCGAATGGTTTTTCCGTGCGAGAATTCAAAACCGGAGCCGGTTGGGTCGCGGCCGCCCCGTTCGACGCCGGACGGCAGATACTTTGTCGTGAAAGGCCGGCTCTGGCGTCTGGCGGATCCCTCATTGCCAGAGGCAAAAAAGTCTGCGCTCGTATCGGAGCTCATGCGGGCGCGCCGGGCAGTGAGGACCGCCAAACAGGCAGGCGACGAACAGGCGGAAGCTGCGGCGCATCGCGACGTGGACGCCGCCAAGCAGGCGCTGGGCGAACGCGGAGCGGTCTGGTGGGGGAACGGCGATCCGGACCTCAACAGGCACATGGTGAAGAACACGTCCTACGCGTCATGGTTTGCCGGCCTCAAGGCAAATCGGGGTAAGCGATCCGCGTGAAAATCGTGACCTTCGACTTCAACTAACGGCTCCGCAACCTGCTGGCGTGGCTGAAGTCGTCGAAGCCCGATGGGGGACCCTCGGCACGGCAGATCCGAGTGCCTGCGCACGGACGTTTATCAGGCTTGCACGAGATGATTGACGGCGTGCGGATCGACGCCGCTCCTCCTCTACCGTTCAAAAGTTCGGCTCGGAACGATTGCATTGAAGGCGAGTTCGTTTTTCTCTCGAGGGATAGCAGATGCCGACGAACGACAAGTATTCCGCACCGCTATCCGTGACTCGAAGAGAGGTCGTGGGCGCAGCAGGCATAAGCTTGTCAGCCGCCGCGTTCGCCAGACCAGCATTCGCGCAAGGACAGATTCCGATGGCTCCGAAAACTCTGCAAGACCCCGCACGCAATATCCGCAGCCGCCCTACAAGAAACAGTCGCAGAAGTGGCCGGGTCTCGCCAGCGATATGGATCCTGTGCCCGACCATGGCGAGAAGACCTATAAGGGGTCCGGACGTCTCAATGGCCGGAAGGCTTTGATCACCGGTGGCGACTCTGGGATGGGCCGCGCGGCGGCAATCGCCTACGCGCGGGAAGGAGCCGACGTCGCCATCAATTATCTGCCAGACGAAGAGCAGGACGCAAAGCAGGTGATCGAGCTGATCAAGGCCGAAGGCCGGGTCGCTGTAGCTATTCCGGGTGATCTGCGCTCAGAAGCATTCTGCCAGGAAATGGTGGCCAAGGCTGTCAAAGACCTTGGAGGCCTGGACATCCTGGTCAACAACGCCGGCCGGCAGCAGACCCAGGCGTCGATCATGGACATCACGTCGGAAGCGTTCGACGCGACAATGAAAACCAACATCTATGCGCCGTTCTGGACGATCAAGGCGGCGCTTCCGCATCTGAAGCCGGGCTCCGTGATCATCGGTACGTCGTCCGAGCAGGCCATGGACCCGTCGGCCGAGCTCTACGATTACGCTCAGACCAAAGCGGCGACCACGAATTATGTGAAGTCGCTGGCCAAGCAGTTGGCGCCCAAGGGTATCCGCGTGAACGCCGTCGCCCCCGGTCCGATCTGGACGCCACTGCAGGTATCGGGTGGCGCGACCATGGAAAAACTGGAGAAATTCGGCGGCATGACGCCGCTTGGTCGCGCGGGCCAACCAGCCGAGCTTGGCTCGATCTACGTGCAGCTCGCCGCCGCGGACGCCAGTTACGCCACCGGTCAGGTCTATGGCTCGGCTGGAGGTTCGGGGCAGCCATAGCGCCGAACCGAGGAATGAAACCCTTAAGCGTGAAGTGTCTTTTATGCCGTGATGATCACGACGGTCGCAGTCAGCATAAGACCCATCGTAACCACCAGACCAAAGAGGACGAGCTTGCCCATCAGTGGGTGTTCGTCCTCGGCCACTTCTCGAGATCAGGCTTCGCAGGATCGGCCGATCCCGGATCGGTCGTGTTTTGCGGGTTCTTCTCCCAAAAGGATGGTCGCTCTGGGCGAGGCTACCTTTGTCCCGCTCGGTGCGGGGATCGGGCTTGACCTTTTCGCTTGCTCGGTTGTCTTTGACGTTTTTCGCGGCTGAGTCTCCAGGCTGCAGATTTTGCCAACCTGCCTGAGTTCGTACGTTCCGTTGGCAACGGAACTAATCTCACACGCACCTCTTTCATCTCCATGGCGCACCACACCGACCAAGTCGCAAGTCTTTCATTCGTTGTGGAGAACGCTGTCCAGATCGCTCGGGAAAACCTGGAGAGCTCCGGGGATGTAGACGATGCGGCACACTGCAGCCGCTTCCTCGCGAAATTCGTTGAAGCGATGATCCGGCAGGGCGTGCGAAGCCGCCTGCATGCTTTCGAACCGAGCAATCGATCAGTGTCGATGGGCGCGCGTGGGACGACCTATGGACCGCGTGTCCTGATGTCGATGGTGACGGGCAGCGGACGTAAGGCGAAACGACACCGGGCGAAGATCGGGTGGCTTTTGGATAAGTGGCTTGCAAAATGTGAGGCTCGGACATGTTCGGATTACTCACCGACCGAATTGGACCGGAGCCCCCGCCGGACAAGGACGAGCCTGAAGGCCTGGTGATTGGCATCGTGACGCTCGGATTGCTGGCCATTAGCCTGCCAGCGCTGTTCCATATCATCGGCACGTGAGCATATCGTCACGATGCGGATCGGACTTATCGGTGACACCTGCATCGCTACGGACGGGCGCATCGTTGCCAAGATAGTGTGGCTTGAAGCGGGCGCTGAAGCGGGATGGGCTTTGAGCTGCGAAGATAAGGCGGATGCCGCGCAAGCACCCGCCCTTATTTTTTGATATCAATCTATTTGGCCGATTTCTTCGTTTTGGCCTTCCTTGATTTCTTGGCGGCGGATTTCTTGACCGAGGCCTTCTTCGTCTTCTTTGCTTTCGCCGCGTTCATGTTGTCCACAAGGCTGGGATATTTGCGACCGGCCTTCTTGGCTGCTTTTTTTGCTTTGGCTTTCTTGGCAGGCGTCAGCTTCTTGGACTTCTTGCCTGCCTTCTTCTTGGGGTTAGCTTTGTCCCACGGTGCCTTCTTCGATGTCTTTGCCTTTTTCGCCACTGAAAATCCTCCTTGAAAGAATGGCAACGAGAGTAGCGAAGCGCGGTTCCTGCTGATTGCCTTTCACATGCGCGCCTTTGAATTTCTTGCCGGGAAGATTGCCTCGTCTATTCGATTTGCGTTGGGAAAGAACCAGACCTGTAGGAACAAGCTGCAAGACGCTCTGTTGGGCCCCCAATCACTCAAACGATCGGAGATCGTTATGTTCTTACGCGTTCGATGACGGCTCAGCCCTCTATGAGACCTTCCGCGCTAAGAAGTATCGATGCATCAAGGTCGTCCCGACAGCGTAGGTAAAAAATGGCGATAGAACTGCGGCTGAAGAGCCGGCCTGTGAGATGAGTGGCATGCAATCCAAACCGCCGAAGTCGTCTACAGCGAAAACACGGAGTCGTTCATTCAGCCCGTCGCCTCCGCCGATATCGTCCGATGCTCCGTTGGGTCAGGCAGCGCTCTATCTGCTCGAGGTCTGGCGTTCCGCATGCCGCGCCGGATTGATCTTCATTTGCGATGACGAGCGCCGCGCGGAGCAATTGGGCGCTGCCGTTCATGCCTTTGAGCCCAGTTCCCGGGTCATGGTGCTGCCAAGCCTTGGACCGACGGCAATGGATGATATCGAACCGTCGCCGGAGATCGCAGGGCGGCGCAGTTCGGTGCTGCGCCGTCTCGCGGAGGCGGAAGGCGCACTTGTCATCACTACGGTCCATGCTCTCGCAAGACGGGTGCCGGCGCCGGAAACCATGTTGACATCGGCGCTGCACCTTTCGAATGGTGGGCCGTTCGCTGAAGACAAGGTGCGTAGCTTTCTGACCAGCAGCGGATATCTGCTTGATGATCGGATCGAAGCGCCCGGCACCGCCATCTTTCTCGGAAATGCGCTTGAAATTTTTCCGGCGGGCGCTCTGGGCCCGGTGCGTATCGGATACGAGGCAGATCGGGTCACGGATATCCACCTATACGATTTGATGGATCAGAGAGATCTCGAAGCAATCAACGCGGTCGTGATCGACGTGGTTGACGAAACAAGTCCATGTGGAGCTGAAAAATCCGGCGGCTTGGGGAAATCGCGGATCGCGACGACGTTTTTCGACTACTGCCCGTCTTCGATAGTTGTCGTTGATCATGGCGTGGAGTCGCTTGCGAAACGGTGGCTAGGCAGTGTCGACGCCGAGAAGGCGTCGACCGTCATGTCCTTCAACGAATGGAAACAGAGTCTCTCGCGTCGCAACGCCGTTGTCCTGCCCGAGACATCTTCCGGGTCAGAGCCGCGAACGTTCTTTAAAGAAGCCGCGCCAACGCGAGCCTTCCGGCTGTTTCTTCAGCAACAGCAGGATAGTGGTCGTCTGGTGATCTTCACGGCTGTGTCGAAGCGGGACCTGCGGTCAATGGAGCGACGGGCGGGGTTGGCCAGCACCCTATGCCCGGACTGGAAACAAGCCACCGCGCAGGCGAAGCCCAATCGTCCTGCAGCGATGTTTGCCGATCTCGATTGTGGTTTCGCCTGGACCGACGGCGTGGTCGTCGTGGCTGCGGCCGATCTCCTCGGTAGCCGTGCGACGCATCAGGACATCATGACGGTTGGTCTGCGACGAAGTATCTGTGATCAATCACTGTCGCCGGGCGATGTCGTTATCCACATGGACCGCGGCATGGCCATTCTGCGCGATCTGGTCCCTTTGTCGGCGGCCGGTGTTCCGGATGCGGAAATGATCCGGCTGCAATTCGCAGACGATGACCACGTTTTGCTGCCATTATCGGATCTCCGATTGATCTGGCGCTATTCGTCAGATTCCGATGGCGTTTCCCTCGACAAGGCTGACGGCTCGTCTTGGCTCGAACGTCGATCGCGAGCCGAAGACGACATTGCGGCGACAGCGGAGCACATCGCCGACCGCGTGAGCGAACGTCAGCAACGCCGGGTCGATCCTATCGTGCCAGAAGTCGCGGATTACGAGACGTTTGCTGCGGCCTTCGATTACATTCCCACAGCCGATCAGGCTGTGGCCATCACCGACGTCCTGACCGACCTTGCGTCCGATAGTCCGATGGACAGGCTGGTGTGCGGTGACGTCGGATACGGCAAGACAGAAGTCGCGCTGCGTGCGGCCGCAGCGGCGGTGTTCGCGGGAAAGCAGGTTGCGGTGGCTGTGCCAACGACGGTGCTGGCCCGACAGCATTTTGAGACCTTCCGTCGTCGCTTCGCGCCTTTCGGCATTGAGGTGGGGTTGCTGTCACGCTTCACGACGGCCGCCGAGGCCCGCGCCATCAAGGCGACGTTGGCGGATGGCTCGCTATCCGTCGTGATCGGAACCCATGCATTGGCCGCCAAGGGCGTCGAATTCAAGGACCTCGGCGTGTTAGTGATCGACGAGGAACAGCATTTCGGAAAAGTGCAAAAATCCAAACTCGAGGCTCTGGCTGAAGGTCTGAATGTCCTGACCATGACGGCCACTCCGATCCCCAGAACCTTGAGTGAAGTACGTGCAGGATTGCGTGCGCTCAGCATGATTGCAACGGCGCCGGTCAGACGTGTCCCGGTCATGACCGCCGTCGAGCCATTTCATGAAGCGACTGTCGCGGCCGCGTTGCGCCGCGAACATCGGCGCCGTGGACAATCCTTTGTCGTATGCCCACGGATCGAAGATATCTCGCCAATGGCGCGGCGTCTCAAGGACGCCGCGCCGGAACTGAAGACAATCGCGGTGCACGGCAAAATGCCGGCCGCCGATATTGATGCTGCGATGATGAGTTTCGCTGCAGGTGAAGCCGACATTCTTCTCGCGACCAACATCATCGAAAGCGGCTTGGATCTCCCGCGAGCCAACACGATCATCGTGTGGCGTCCGGACAGGTTCGGCCTAGCGCAATTGCACCAGTTGCGAGGCCGGGTGGGGCGCCGAAGCACAAGATCGTTTGCATTGTTTCTGACTGACGCCGAAAACGCCGTTTCGGGCGCGGCGGCCAAGCGGTTGGACACGCTGAAGAATCTGCGGGACCAAGGCGCCGGCTTCTTGGTCAGCGCAGGTGACATGGATATGCGCGGAGGCGGAGACCTGCTATCGGACAAGCAGAGCGGACACATTCAGCTTCTCGGGACCGAATTGTCTGGTCATCTGCTGGATCGGGCGATGAGCCAAGCCGATCTACCGCCGGTGTTTGACCGGCGTCCGGAGGTCAATCTCGACATACCGGCCTTGTTACCGATCCCCTATGTCAAGGATGCAGGCATTCGGCTGGAGCTATACGCCCGCATCTTCCGGGCGGAACGTGACAGCCAGTTGGAAGAGTTGGAAGACGAGATCGACGAGCGCTTTGGACAACTGCCGACCGAAGCGCGTAATCTTATGGGACTGGCGCGCTTCGAACTCGGATGCATGCGGCTCGGCATCGCGAGCGTCGATGCCGGACCAAAATCTTTGGCTGCCACATTTGACCAGCAACGGTGTGCCGATCTGCCGAAGGCCTTTGATCCCAAAACCATGCTCGAATGGAAAGACGACCGGTTGACGTATCGCCGATCGGCACCGCCGTCGCAGCGCCTGGCCGTTCTCGAAGCGTTTATTGCCACGATTGGACGCGTAATTGCGACGGATGACGACAGCACGCAGTCTTCGCGGCCGCGCAAGGCCCGCAACCCGCGAGCGGACGCATGACGCCGGACTTGATGCCGTGGAGAATGTCTTCGGCGCGAGATCGCGGAAGAGCTGCCCCAGCTCAAACTCGGTCGTCTAGTTCTTTGGCGGGAAGCGACAACGAAGAACAAGTATTCCGGTCGCAGAATGAGCGATGCCCTGTTTATCGCCAAGAAGACGTCAGGGCGCCTGGAGATCGGTGACAAGATGGAGCTGGACAAGGCAGTCTGGCGCAAGCCTCATCGTGTCCGGCTGACGCCCACGTCCCGCTACATTCGCGACAAACTGTTCACATGATGCAGTCGTCTCGGTCAGTCAAGTCTCGGAAGCAGTCTACGATAGGCCGCCTCGGGGTCATCTCCGACACCCATGGCCTGCTGAGACCGGAAGCAGAGCGAAGCTTGGCCGGGGTTGATCACATCATTCATGCCGGGGACATCGGTCATCGGGACATTGTCGCGACCCTCGCCCGGATTGCGCCCGTGACCGCCATCCGGGGCAACGTTGACACGGCAGCATGGGCTAAAGCCTATCCCGAGACCCAAAGAATCAGCTTCGCAAGTCGCTCCATCTTCGTGCTGCACGATCTCAAGGCGATGGCTTCGCTACCCGCGGGCTGTGACATCGTGATATCTGGCCATTCGCATATACCAAAGGTCGAAATCGTGAATGACGTCTTTTTTCTAAATCCCGGAAGCGCTGGCCGCCGTCGCTTTAAGCTGCCGATCACTCTTGCTCTTCTTGAGTTCGACGAAGACGACATCCATCCAACGCTCATCGATTTGACAAGCTGACGGAGCAGGTCGGGAACGTCGCGTCCCCGTCAGCGTTTTCGGCCCGGCCGCAGCATGGCGACGGGCGAGCAAGGGGAACATGGCGCTACAGCATCCTGTCACACCGGACGGACGATATTTCGGCGTTCGCGGACGACTCTGGCGGCTCGCTGACCCGAAGCTCTGAAGCACGAAAAGCCGTACTTGTGTCCGATCTCATGGATGCGCGTCGGGCTGTCAAAGCCGCGCGAGCGCAAGGCGATGCTGATGCGGAAAGCGGCGCTCATCGCGCGGTGTATGAGGCCAAGCGAGCGTTGAGAGAGCGAGTGCCCGTGTGGTGGCATGACGGCGCCCCGACCTGAATCGCCATATGACCAAGAATACTGCCTACGCGGACTGGTTTACGGAGCTTAGACGAGGCCGGAGACGTTGCGCATGAAGGTTGCGACGTTCAACATCAATAACGTCAAGAAGCGTCTCAAAATCTGCCCGCTTGGTCGAAATCGTCGAAGCCGGACATCGTTTGTCTACAGGAACTCAACCCCGGTCAGGCAGACTTTCCAGAAGCCGCCTTGCGTAAGGCCGAGTATTCGGCCGCCTGGGTCGGGCAGCGTACGTGGAACGGCGTGGCCAAACCGATCTCTAAGCTCGCTGCAATGTCGGCTCATGGCGGTGAGTTCAACCGATCGCTGCAACACATTCGGCAAACCTTTCAGCCGGCGTCTCATAAAGCAAGGTTTTCCGTGGTCGCTCATTGAGCTGCCTTGCAATGGCGCCGAGCTGGGCCTGGCTATGCAAGGAAAGGTCGGTGCCACGCGGAAGATATTGGCGCAGCAACCTGTTAGTGTTTTCGTTTGATCCGCGCTGCCAGGGAGAACGTGGGTCACAAAAATAGATATCGACTTCGGCGGCCAGCGCCAGCCGCTGATGATCGGCAAGCTCTTTACCCCGGTCCCAGGTCAGCGACCTGTAAAGTTCGCTGGGCAACCGCCGCGATTGCTTAATCAGCGCTGAGACGACGCTTTCGGTATCCTTGTTCGCGACCTTGATCAGCATCACGTAGCGCGAATGGCGTTCAACAAGCGTTGCGATATAGCTATTCTTCGATCCGCCGATCAGATCACCTTCCCAATGGCCGGGGACTGCGCGGTCTTCAACGGAAGGTGGCCGCTCTCTGATGGAGACAGCGTTCTTGATCTGGCCGAGCCCGTTCCGCTTCATGCTCGCATGCCGCGAGCGACGAACAGTACGCTTGGCTCTTAGGTGCTCAAGAAGCTCTTTTTTCAGGACGCCGCGCGCCTGGATGAAAAGGCTGCGATAGATCGTTTCGTGTGACACCTGCTTTTCGGGCTCCGCCGGGTGCATGCGCTTCAGCCGACCGGCGATCTGCTCCGGCGACCATTGTTTCTGCAACAGCTTCGATACTGTCCGTCTCAAGAACGGACGACAAGCCAGCTTACAGAGCTTGGGTCTTCGCGACCGATCCCAAGCCGCCTGATCAGACGGAGCCGCCCTGTACCGATTTGTCCCACCATTGCGATGGACCTCGCGGCTGATGGTCGAAGCAGATCGTCCCAAATGACGCGCGATCGACCGCAAAGAGCAGCCCGTGCTGAGCCAACGAGAGATTTCTTCCCGTTCAGACAGACTGAGCGCTCGCTTGGCACGACGCCGATCCGGTGGTTGGATGCCGCCAGTCGGCGATATGATCGAGAATACTGATGAGGAATCGCGATCAAACCGGCGTCCGATAGAACTCATCGGCTCGCCTGCTCGCCAACGATCCCAGATTTCGGATCGTTGTGCCGCCGAGTAATTGATGCGTTGCCGTCGTCCCATGTCTACACTCCATCTTTGCTAGAAGATTAGAGTGTTGCGCCGACCGATTGGGTCTACCGCGCAAAGCGGACGTTGCGATGGTCGTTCACTATTTCGTCGGTGACGTCATCGGTTGATAGCGAACGCGGCCCATTCGTAGCCATCAATCGCATCTCTTTTAATGCAACCCAAAGGTCGGCAATGAAATCTGATAAGGCCGCCTTACCCTTGGTGACCTAACACCAAGGTGTTAGCGATTTGCCTTTCGTGGTTATGGGCAACGAACCGAGTGTTGGCTATCCACGCTAAAGCGTAACTATGAATGGTTGCGCGAGCAGTTTTTCTGCAAGTCGATGCACCGAACTCGCCCCCGAACCTCGCGCACCGCAGTCCCGCAAAGGATGAAAATATGGCGGAAAATCGTTATGGACCGTTCTGGGACATGATCGAAGGGCGCGCGCCACTGCCTAGAAGCTCCGCTCTCTTGGGGTTCCGCCTGATCCGCGTTGTTCCGGAGGAGGGGATTCTTGAATCTGAATTTCGAGCAGCTTCCGAATTCATGAATGCGGGTGGATTTCTACAAGGCGGCATCATCACTGCCATGCTCGACGATGCCATGTCATTTGCAGGGACTGCGGCCCTCGGTGGTGGTTCGATGCTGCCGACCTTAGAAATGAAGACGAGTTTCGTCCGTGGCGTGACTGAAGGGCTGGTGATTGGCATCGGACGTGTCGTCCACCGAGGGCGCGACTTCGTGTTTCTCCAGGGTGAACTGAAGGGAGAAGGAAGGCTACTCGCCACAGCTTCAGCGACTGCGAGGATCCTTCAAATGTCGCCCCGCGATAAGGGCGCTTAAGTGAGCAGAAAGGCCAAGCCGTTTGTAAGTCCAGTTGGTAGGGCGAACGGATGCTCCAAAAAATCGCAAAATGGTGGGCGGAGACCGAAGATCAACGATTAGAGGTGCAACTTGCCGCAGCACTGTCCCTCATACTGGCGGCGGTCGTCACAGCCGGTTTGCGACTACTGTTCGCAACGGTTTGATCATCGACCGACGCTCACGCCTTCTTAGCGGAGGCGCCTGCCTCCGCTTATTTACGTGTCTCTGCCCTGTTCGCTGAACCGTATCGAAGCTGGCCAAGCAATGCCATGGAGTACTTTGGTTCGTATTTTCGAAGTGCTAACAATTTGTGCGAAGCCAGCCTTGCTGCCGGCTTTGGGGCCGCAATAGCGCGTTGCACGGTTGAGATGTCAGGCCAGCAGTTGGGGTTGATGGCCGCGAAGCTTGTGTTCTCGACCGATAATTTACCAGCAGTAACGTCACAGTCGCTCGATAGCGACAGCGATATCCCAAGCCGGCCTAATTATCATGTCTGATATCACCGCCGCCTAGTGTTTTCGCAACGTCACCAATCCTGAGCGTTCCCCCAGCAAGAACGGTGATGTAGATGCCCATATCTGCGTGCCCGTAGTGATCGCGTAGCTCAAGCGGGACGCGGATATCCGTTTGAGCAGTATCGGGATTGACCTCGGTAGCAGGGCATCGCCTAGTGCGCCGGACACCCCGGAACTTAACGTTTCCGATCTGAAGCTCGCGATCGATCCAATCGAATTCGATCCAAGGATCAAGCCCGTCAAGCAGGAGGTTTGCGCGGAAACGCCTCGGATCAACGCGACGCCCGAGTTTGCTCTCCAGGTCACGGACTGATGCCAAGTTGATCACAGATATTGCTTCCATGAGCATCGGTGAATGGACGCTGACGTCGGTGAAACGATGTCCGGTACCTTTCACCACCCGCGGTCGACCTCCGAGTTCGTCACCCATAAAGGAATGAACGGCCTCCTCTATCGCGTCGCGACCGGTCTGCGTTTCCAGATTCCCCGTAGCGACGGTAGATTCTTCATGTCGCATTGAAAAAATCGAACTGGGAACGTCAAGCTTTGTTTTCAAAGCGGCGAGCCGCGGGAAGCGCGCAAGAACTGCAAACTTGGTTTTAGGGATAGGTCGCGGATTCAACTCGTCAAAATCGGTGTCGGCTAACGCAAGCGCAAATATGCGGTCCCCGGGCAAGCCGCGGCCTGCTGATAGTCCCACTTCTGCAAGGTCTTCGGCTGAGAGTCCCTTTACGGGATACCGGCTGATGCGAGTGAGAGCGGCCACCTTTTGTCTCCGTTGCTTTGAGTAAATCGTCCTGCTGACATGACCGGCTCCGCTATCCAGAGCCGAACCCTGACCCTATCGGGCTGCCGCGCGGTCGACTTGTTCAAACGCGATGCGAACTCGCGTTTGAGGTCCCGTGATTAAGTCTTTGTCGATGCCATTAGGGAGTTACGCAGTCTCGCGACTTCCTCCTGAAGGTGACGAAATTTCCGCTCGTTGAGGCCCGTGGCGCTGACCGTGACTGCAGCAAATTGAAGTGCCTTCTTCTGGAGGCGGCGCCCCTTGTCGGTGATGGCTATGCGGACACTGCGCTCATCTAAGTCGTCGCGATATCGGCTCACGTAGTCCATCTTCTCCAGACGTTGCAACATGGGAGTGATTGTACTCGGCTCTAAAAACAATCGTTCGCTTAGCGACTTGACGGTCTGGTGATCGTCCTCGCAGAGCGAAACGATGGCGACATACTGCGGATAGGTGACGCCGAGCTTCTCAAGTACAGGCTTGTAAACCCGCGAGTAGGCCAAGTTTGTTGAGTATATCGTGAAGCAGAGAAAGTCTGAAAGCCTAGCATACTCATTCTCGACGCTCTTCATTGCACCCTCCACCCAAGAGCCGGCACCACCAGCCACATTCAGAACTTAATTATCGAAATAATAATTGTGATGGTAATCAAAATACGAGGTTGTCATGCGGTTTTTTGTCGTTCTGTTCGCGGTTGTCGCCATCAGGGGCATCCCATGTGCTTGGGATGCCCCAAAGAAGGCTGCTGAGGAGTCCGTGATTGCCGGTTTAGCCCTAGCTACATGGTCCTCCCCAGCGCACGCTGACACTGCCAGGTAAGCGGCTTGCTTTCAGACGGGATGTGACATCCGACCGACGTGCTAAACGGGCGCCAAAGCGTGACGCCCAGTGATGATCGGCCGGCCAACAAAAGAGGAGGCAGCCGAGATTGCTGAGCGCATCCTTGACGGAGCGAGATCGGTATTCTGCAAGCGCGGAATCGACGGAGCGTCGATTGACAAGATCGCAGCAAGATTGAAGCTGTCAAAACACACAATCTATCGTCGATATGCGGGTAAGACGTCGCTGCTCGAAGCGGTCGCAGTACGAGACATTCATCGCTTCGGGCATCAACTTGCGCAGGCCTACGACTGCGCGGACACGGCCATAGATGGACTACGCGAAACGGCGCGCCGCTACGTGGAGATCGGGTCGTCGCGCGACTATGCTGCGTTCTATCTAGGGGCATGGCGGAGGCCGTCAGGTCCGCGGCACTGCGAAGACAGCTTGCGTCTTGGGCGGCGATTTCGCTCGAACCCATCGTGACGGCGGTCGTCGCCACCCAGAAGGCGGGCAGTTTGAAGGACGCCGATCCGGCATTTGCGACTGCCATTCTTATCGATCTCCTTGAAGGTGTGAACAACCACATGAGGCTCGGAGATGTCGTTCGGAACCGGCCCGCCACCATGGCTGGCCTGTTCGACCAGCGATGGCGGGTCTTCCTGGCTGCCATGGCGCCCCCGGAGTCGCCGCACAACAACGCGATTGATATATGTGGCTGTGCGGCTGGCCTCGCGCCTTAAGGTATGAGGAGAAGTTTTCCGGTGGACGCCCGGCTTTCCATATCCGAGTGCGCTTTTGCGGCATCCTGGAGCGAGTACTTCGCACCGATACGAACCCGCAAATGACCTTTCAGAATCCAGTCGAACAGTCGTCCGGATTTCGTTCTCAGGGCATCAACTGTGGGAATGTGGTCTAGAAAAACCGCGTACCCTAATTTGATGCTCTTTGGCAGGCTCATAATGTCGAGTGGACCGGGACCTCCGAGCACTGGTCCATACCAGCAGAATGTGCCCGACCGCCTCAACGCTTTTAAAGATCCCTCGAAAGTGCTCGGACCTGATCCGTCATAGACGACATCGACGCCCCGGCCGTCCGTCAAACGCAAGACCTCGTCGGCGAAATCTCCTTCCTTGTCCACGATGACATGATCGGCCCCAGCGTCTCTCGCAGCAGCTGCCTTCTGGGTCGAGGACACTCTTCCGATTACTTTACCGCCCCGAGCTTTGACGATCTGCGTGATCAAAAGGCCGAGGCCGCCCGCCGCAGCGTGAACCAGAGCGACGTCGCCGATCTGTATTGGATAGAAGTCAGTCGTGAAGTGACTTGCTGTAAGCCCCTGCATCATCACGGCCGCAGCGGTCAAATCATCTATGCCGTCGGGAATGGAGACCAGCGATGCGGCTGGCATAACCGCGCTTTCCGCGTAGCTCCCGGGAGCATAAACCCAAGCCACCCGTTGCCCGATCTTGAAATCATGCACCCCTGAGCCAAGTGCAGCGACGATGCCCGCGCCCTCGACACCCAGTGTCGCCGGACCAGACTGATCTTTCCATAGCATTCCCCGGCGCACACCGACGTCCATAAAGTTCACGCCTGCGGCTGCGAGCTCGACGCGGACTTGGCCGGGTCCGGGGGCAGGATCTGGCAACTGGATGTACTGCAAGACCTCGACCCCGCCAGGCCGATTCATCACGACTGCTCTCATATCAGCTTCCTTTCTTGAACGATCGTTCCATTTTAAGTCAAAAAATTTACTTTAAGGCTTGGAGTACGCACGCGCTTAGAGATCTAAGTTGAGCCAATGAGGCTCCGCCCCTGGCCGCCAGCCTGATCGCAGCCAAATTCGCAAGGACAAAAGCGGCGGCATCTGGAGAAGCCAGATCTCGCCTGATGTCGCCTTGTGCATACGCCTCGTCAGCCTTTTTCACGACGGCCGCCCGGAGGGCGCGGTCGGCGGCCGAGTGAATGTCGCGCAGTTCCTTGCGTGAACAACCAAACTCCGAGATCGAACTTACGCCGAGGCAAGCGCGCTTTGCATCTGCAACAACGCGATCAAGCATGCGTGCAATGCCGTCGATCGCACGCGCGCTACCATTCAGAGCTTGGAGATGTTGCTCACGTTCAGCATCCGCATAACGTCGGACCGCTTCGCAGTACAACTGCCATTTGTCTCCGAACGTGTCGTAAAGGCTCTGCCGTCCGATACCCATGGCCCGCGTCAGCATCTCCGCAGAGGAACCAGCAAACCCATGTTCGCGGAAGACCTCCACGGCGGCATTCAGTGCCTCGGCCTTGTCAAATTCTTTCGTTCTCGCCATGGCGCAAACCTCGCATTTCTGGAATGGTCAGTCAAGTATGCGGTAGCCGAGTTTGAGATCGCTTTTGTACAATCCGAGCGCGACATCTCATGACAGATCGGATCGCGCTCAGATGCCGGGCGGATAGCAGGCATCTACCTGCAGATATGGGAGAAAGACATGATGGTTTCGAAGCGAGCGGCGCTGCTGATTGCGTTTCTATCTCTTGGCGCGACGCCCGCATTGACGGCGGATGCGAAAAACGTAGTGATCGTGCATGGCGCCTTCGCCGATGGCTCCGGCTGGCGTGCGGTGAGCGATAAGCTGACGGCAGAAGGCTTTACGGTGACGATCGTGCAGCAGCCGCTGACCTCACTCGCCGACGACATCGCCGCTACCAAGCGTGTCCTATCATTGCAGGATGGGCCCACGGTCCTCGTCGGTCACAGCTACTTAATGCCCGCACGATCGTGTGTCGGCGCGGATTAGACTGCTCACACGGTGGCTGGTCCAGGACCGTCTGATGTCGGCTAGGGCAGAGGATCGCATTTACCAGACGGGCAGATTGCGGCTGGTTGCAGAATGATATGGCCGTCAAAGCCTGGCAAAAATTTTGCGCTGACCTCTTGAAATCGACCGGCCGTTTTTTCTAAATATCGGATGTCGGATGCCTCAGGGTCCGGCAAAGGCGGGCGCTGGTGGTGTCCGGCGTCTGCTCATACCCATCTTGCTCAACGGAGGATTTGGCTATGAGGACTTACGATTTCGCCCCGCTCTGGCGCTCGAGCATCGGTTTCGATCGCCTGTTCGACCTTCTGGACGCGACCCAGCGTGCCAATGAAGAGGGCTCTCCGCCCTACGATATCGAGCGTCTCGGCGAGGACAGCTACCGCATATCCCTTGCACTGGCGGGCTATGCTCCCGAGAACATCTCGTTGACCGCGGAGCAGAACGTCCTCACGGTAGAGGGCCGCAAGGATGAGCAGAAGCGGGACTTGCTCTACAAGGGCATTTCCGCGCGTAGCTTTAAGCGGCAGTTCAATCTAGCTGAGCAAGTTACCGTTACGGATGCATATCTCGACAACGGGCTGCTTCGGATCGGCCTGAAGCGCGAAGTGCCCGAGGCCAAGAAGCCCCGCAAAATCCCGATCGGACAGGGCGTTCGCAATAACGTCGAACAACTGGAAGCGAAGGCTGCCTGACCCAGCCTTCGACCCCGCGCGCCGGTTTTTCCGGCGCGCCTTTATTCCAGACATCCACTACGGAGTTTGACGATGGCCGCAATGGCTCTTCCCGCCCTGGAAGCAGGGGGCGGGTTCACGCGCTATATGAACGCGATCAAAAGCTTTCCAATGCTTTCGCCGGATCAGGAGGCTGCCTACGGGCGTCGGCTTCGTGAGACGGACGACGAAGAGGCCGCGTATCAGTTGGTGACGAGCCATCTTCGTCTCGTCGCAAAGATCGCGATGCGCTACCGCGGCTACGGACTGCCGATCTCCGACGTCATTTCGGAGGGCAATATCGGACTGATGCAGGCCGTCAAACGCTTCGACCCGGATCGCGGATTCCGGCTCGCAACCTATGCGACCTGGTGGATCAAGGCGACCATCCACGAATACATTCTGCGGTCCTGGTCCGTTGTCCGGATCGCGGCTTCCAATTCCCAGAAGCGCCTCTTTTTCAATTTGCGTCGTCTGAAGAGTAAAATCGGCGCATTGGAAGACGGGGATATGCAAGCTGAGCAGGTCACGCGCATCGCGCGACGTCTGAACGCTGCCGAGAGCGAAGTCATCGACATGAACAGGCGTCTGCAGGGCGACATGTCGCTGAACGCAAGGTCGGTTGACGACGACGATGAAGGGCTGGAATGGCAGGATCGTCTTGCGGACGATATGGACGTCGAAGAAGTCTACGCAGAGCGGAGCGATGGCGCACGACGTCGACAAGCGCTCGAACAAGCGCTCAGCGGACTTTCCGCAAGAGAGCAACGTATCATCAGGGCAAGATGGCTCACAGACAATCCACTGATCCTGGATGAACTGAGCGCAGAATTAGGAATCTCCCGAGAACGTGTCCGGCAGGTCGAGGAACGCGCGATTCAGAAGGTTCGTGTCGCTATCGCATCTGCCTTGGGAGGGGCTGCTCGTCACGGCACTGTCAGTTTGCCTAAGCAACCGAGTTTTGGGGCTTCTGGATGATGAAGGTGTGAATGTCCAAAAGACATTAACGTCGGCGTCACCCGACGCTAATCGCGAGCTGCTGTGCTGTCGTTGACAAGGTACGCGCCATGTCTTGACGTATGAGCATTAGTCAGGCGGCGGCCGGCAGAATTGCACGTAAGCAAATCGACAAGGCAGTCAGGAATGACGGACACTATCACAGATCGATCGCGATCGCGCGCTGCACATCGCTCAGAAGTGGCGTACGGGCATCTTGCGTCTGACGTGCGCAATTTCCTAATCGCAGGAAGCAGGAAAGTCGCAGATCACTATAAGCGTCTGATTGCTAACACAAACGATGCAGGTGAGAGACAACTCTACATAGATCGAATTGCGAGAGAGAGCCGGGCAATTCAGGCACTTAGTGAAAATGGGGGATACGCAGGATGACGCAGACCGTGCTAGGCATCCTTCTACTTAACAATCTTGCAGCTTCTTGGGTCGCACCGTTTATGGCTTTTCACGCCGCGGTCGGATCGCTGGTCGACCATGACAGCGGGCCCGGGAGATCGTAAGGAGTAGTTTCCCAGATGAAACGACAGACGCGCCCATCCTGAGAAGTGGGCAGTCGCTGCGTGCGGCGCATGAGCCCAACGCCACAGCGCCCAGCAAGCAGATTGTTTGCGAAATCCTCCGCGGTCAGTTGTTAACTCTTGGGACCATCGCGGCAATCGATGAGCATGCCGGATCCTGTGCGGATTGGGCACCTGGCTTGGTCAACTTGGCAGGTGAGGTTGCAGGCGGGCCGGCAAAAATGGGCGTGGGCGAGGGGACTGGGGGAGTGGCCGGGTCTGTGACCTTGGTCCAATCCTGCCCGCCGCAGAAGATCTTTCCCATGCAGCCGCGAACTTCGAGTTGCCCTTTAGGCGTTAGTCGCGCCGTGACGTCATATTGTTTGCCGCCCGCCGTCACTGCCGTTCCTTTCGGATCATAAATCTTTCCGGCCCAGAGCCCTTGCTCAGTCTCGTGAAGATTGATCAGGAGAGGCACGCCAAGCATGGGCCGACCGCGCATCGCCGGATCCGGATTGTTCATGTCCTTTCCAGGTGTCTTTTCTGCTGCGATGTACCCCCAAAGGGCCGGCGGGCAGCTAATCACGCGGACGCGAATGCTTTTGTCCTCGACCAGCCAATCTCCGGTCAACGCATTCTGACAACGCGCCGTCACGCTCGTGGAAACCAGAAGCAATCCGGCGACACCCAACAGCTTTGCAAGCACGACCAACTCCGCTTTCTTGCACCACAGACGGACCTTTTTCAAATCGAACGAATGCGCAAAAATGAAGGCGATTTAATCGTTTGCCTAACACTCATTCGGCTTACGTATTCCCAGCAAAGAGAGCATTTGGGGGCTGCAACCTGATGTCCGCATGTGCCTGAGAGTTGCAGATTGCCGAGACAGATAAGTGTGACGCATATGGAAGCAGCCGCCCGAGAGCGGCTGCAGAGCTTCACGCGTGAATATCGGCTAGACGACGTCTGCTCTCCCGAGCCGTCTGACCAACGGCGCGGATGGGACGTCGGCTCTTTGGAATGGTGGCACGACCGGGGCAGGGCGGTGCCCCATCGTCGTCGTCCAGAACCTTCAGCGCTGCAATAATGTCGCCGATCCGGACCTGAGCGTTGGACCCAGGAAGCTGCCGAAGCCAGGGTTTTCCTTCGACGGCGAACGCGTCAGACGCCCATGTTGCAAGGACGCAGCGCTTTTGAAGAGCGTCCAAAAATGGATTCGCGAGCACTTCCCGGGGATGCGTGAAGGTGCTGGCAAGTAGAGAGTTGGCGTGAATCTCATTCATCGACATGGCAGAATTTGACATGCTGGCCTCCTATACTCCTTTCGGTAAGGCACTTGGGCTGCCACTGCGGCGACGCCGCAGCGGCAGGTGAGACACGGTAATTAAGCAGCCTTCGATGTGAGCTGCTCGACGTTCGACCTCGGTGAGGAGGAGATCTCGATCTTCCGAGGCTTCTTCGCCTCGGGCACTTCCCGCAGCAGGCCGATTTGCAGAAGTCCGTTATCGAAGTTGGCGCCGGTTACCTGGACGTGATCGGCCAAATTGAACTGGCGTTTGAACGACCGGCCGGAGATTCCATGATAGAGGAGGTCCCGTTTCTGATCGTCCTTGCGGCCTTCTACCGTGAGCACATTCTGCTCCGCGGTCACCGAGACATTTTCGGGACTGTAGCCAGCAAGAGCGAGCGTGATCTGGTAACGATCGTCGCCTACGCGCTCGATATCATACATCGGAAAAGCGTCCTCGTTGCCGCGCGGGGCAGAATTTACCAGGTCGAAAAGGCGATCAAAGCCAATGCTCGAACGCCAGAAGGGGGCGAAGTCGTAGTTGGTCATAGCCAAATCCTCCATTGAGCAAGATGGGTATGAGCGGGCGCCGGACGCTACCGGCGCCCGCCTTGTACCAGGCCCATAAAAGCGCCCGGCGCCCCTGAAATAGAAAAACCGAGGCTGGAATTTCAAGAGGGAGCGCGAATTTTTTGAGGGGCGGGCCCAATGTGCCTGACCGGCATATCTGGAACCGAGGTGACATTCTCACTGTTTTCGAGGCCCATACGGCTATTAGGCTTGAGGCGCCCCATCGGCTTGGCGATGGAGATTTTCAGGGATGTCACCCGGTTTCTGCAGCATCTAGGGAACTCTCGTCTTGCTCGAGCGGCTTCGAGAAATTATTCAAGTCACAATAAAACGTGACAGTGTCGATGCCGTGTGAGCCGGAAAGAGCGTCGGTGGCGGTCCGGTCCATGAGCTCCTAAATCGTATAGGGTCTGTTTAGCTGTAACCGCTATGTTCACTACGATATCGCTACTTCTCTCCTTCGCCCTCCTGCTGTTTATAGCCGCTCGGTGTAAAGCGCATGAACGTGAGACGGGTCTATCGCCGCCGTCGGCAGAGACGTTGGCAAGCATCCGGCGTGACGCGCGAGAGCGGCAAATCCCAGCGTGCCGAGCCTATAGCGAATGGATTGCGCGAGAACAGCGCGCGCAATCCATTGCAGACCGAGCTTCGCGAACTGCGACGCTCGACCAATAGATATTTAGAGGGAAGTTCGCTTGTAGAAGGCCCTTGACGACCTCAACGAGTTTTCTAAATTCCCGGCGGGTATCTTGATTGCCCGTCTCAAAACGAAAGCATGCATAGACCGTCTGGGGACGATGATGATCGACGAAAATCTGGCAAGGATCCGCACGCACCGCAACAATATCGCTCGGTACTGGCGACTCTTAAGAAGCGAGCTGTCAGATTCTGAACGATCGTCCATCGAACGACGTCTGGCAGAGGAGCGAGCTTCTCTCAACGCTTTGGCTGCTGAGACCTTCCCGCATGCGATGGCTCCAGCGGCGAGGCAGTTCCAAGCATCAGCGGCCTGACCAATGCCGCAGACACGGACCCAACCCTGCCTCGAGTGCGGGGCTTCGTCGATATGGCTGCGTTCTACACCAGCGCGGCTGGGCTATGTGACTCATGCTTATGAATGTCCCAGATGCTCCTTTATCCAGACATCAGTTGAGAAGGAGCCCCTTGCTCTGGGAGATGGATGGGTCAAAGGCGAGCTAAAGCCGCCGACGAGATGATCGATGCAAAAGTACTTCAACGTGTACATTGTGGCCGGCGTTGCGATCATCGTCGCCGCTGGCGTGATCTTGGGATGAGGTTAGAGCTACGGCGATTGCAAGGCGCCCTTCTTTCTTGGGACGATCGGCGATTCACGTCCTGGCACCTGATTGCCCTTATAGTTTGAGAAAAGATTTAGGCAGGCTGCGTTACCAAATGATCAGTCTTGAGGAAGATATCGAGTACAAAGGTTTCACGATCCAAGTAAGGCGTCTTGGCGCGGGCTGGATCGCCCGAATGAGGAGGCCTGATGGGATATTGATGCCGAGATCGCCATTGACTGACGACATTCTGAAACGAGAAACGGTGATTGAGCAGGCCAGGACGCGCATAACGTCGCTTTCCTCTACGGCTCTCGATCAGCTATGAAAATTGCTGCGCCTCGTATACAGACAGGCAAAGAGCGTCAGCGCTTTGGCGGCTAAGCGTCGCGTCTCGACAGGGCGAAAGAAGCCCGGTCGACTTTTTTTTATTGGGTAAATTCGGATCGCGACTTCGCGCGTGGTCTTGCGGCAGCAACACAGCTAATAACGGGACGAGCTCCATACTCTTTTCCGCACTCGTCGGCACATCGGTAGTCATTGACGCGTTTTGGCTGGATAAAAGCACACGTGTGGGCGATCACGCAGCCGCTGAGGAGACTGCAAAGCCAGATTCAAACGCTTGCTCACCATCGATGACAAACGCAGGTGGCGTCCGATCAGGTGTTGCCAACAGGCCGGTCCATTCCTAAAACTAGCTGCCGGCAGCAACGTAGCCTCATCACAACCTGAAGGCTGTCTTAGACGAGGCGGGCGTGCCGGAGGCGCTACAGGCGCTGTCAGACACAAGATCACTTTGGTGGGCCGTGGCGTCCAGCGGACGCGATCTGGATGACGGTGAATTCGGCGCCTCCGGGATCATCGAGCGATTTGGCTAGACGCCTAAAGGCCTGCCGGGTTTCGAGGCCCGCCCGACAGTTTTCCTTCGGATCGCTGTTGGTAATAGGCAAGAGCATAGAGCCGCAACGCGGATGAAAGATTGCCGTCCTCACGGCTCTTGTCGATTTCCGAGCCAAGATCCGACAGCGTCATCGAGCGCACCGCCGCGATCTCTTTCAGTGCGGACCAAAATTCGTCCTCTACACTGACACTGGTCTTGTGCCCGTTGAGGAGGATCGAGCGCTTCCGTACTGGCGATTTCATGTCGGTAACCGCATCTCTCCCTAATGATATTTTCGGTCAAGATCGCATGTGACGAGGCCGGTGGTCAACTCGATCCCGGTCTTTCGCAACACATCCTCGAGCACATGCAGACGCAGAGCTGATTGGACATCGAAGGGATGTTGCTGCCCAACTCGACGCACCAAAGTTCGTAGAGAAATATCGCGCTCGATAGCAATATCTTCGAGGCAGTCCCAGAACTGTTCCTCCAAGGCAATTGAGACGTGTCGGCCTTCAACAAAGAATATCCGATTTTCCATTTGCCTACGCGCCCCTTGATGCCGGTCAGACACTAGACGAATTATCTCTGTCGCAGAACCTCGCTACCGCGCCTCACTGCCATGCAACGTCAAGCGCGTAGAAGGCGCGCACCGACGGAGCCAATCCAGATCGGAGCTGTAGACGTGCGCGAAGCGCATTGCCCGGGTTTCTTACTCCGCCAAGCGATTTGGTCGGGATCGTTCGCGACCGGCCCGGTCTAAACCCGCGAGGACGATATGCCGAGAATGGAGATGGCCGGACCAACGAAACTTCAATAACAGCGCGCCAGCCTGGCCCGTCGACTCTCGTACGTGGGTAACCAGTTTGATGATCGCTGCGCTGGTGCTTGGTCGGTTGTAAGTTCGGTCCGGTACAGAAAAGGTACTTATCGACGAATACGTCAAAGCTTTGCTGAACAGTGACATGCTTTTTCGGGCCATGGCTGAAGCCACTCGTCCTCAGGACCGCTTTTGGCGGATTGTGTTGAAAAACTCCCCTGTTGAAGCGGGACGCCATCGCTGATTCAATCCCGCTATCGGCGGAGGCTGAATCGATGATGGGTCCGAAGCAGACTGATCAGGCGGCTCTGTTCTACGAATTCTCGCTGGAGCGACACGTACCAGCGGCTCATATGCTGCGGAACATCGACCGGTTCGTCGATCTGTCAGTCATTCGGAGCGAGTTGGCGCCATTCTACAGTTCGACTGGACGGCCATCGATTGATCCTGAGCTGCTCGTCCGGATGCTGCTGGTCGGCTACTGTTACGGCATTCGGTCGGAGCGCCGGTTGTGCGAGGAGGTTCACTTGAACCTCGCTTATCGCTGGTTTTGCCGTCTGGGGCTGGATGGCGAGGTGCCGGATCACTCGACTTTCTCGAAGAACAGACATGGTCGCTTCCGTGATTGCAATCTCCTGCGCAAGCTGTTCGAGACGGTGGTGCGGCGTTGCATGGCAGAAGGGCTGATCGACGGAACGGCCTTTGCCGTCGATGCCAGCCTGATCGCTGCCGACGCCAACAAGCAGCGATCCGCTGCAGGGACCGAGGACCATGACTGGGACGCGCTTGCCCGGGTGCGGCGGTTAGTCCGTGAGTACCTCGACACACTGGACGAAGCGGCGTGGGGTGCGGCGAGCGAGACGGTGCCGAAGTTCGTCTCCCGATCCGATCCGGCTGCGCAATGGACCGGAGCTCGCAAAGGCCACGCCTTTTTTGCCTACGCCGACAACTACCTGATCGACTTGAAGGCTGCGGTCATCGTCGATGTCGAGGCGACACGCGCCATTCGACAGGCTGAGGTCGGTGCGGCCCGTACGATGATTGAACGTACCGAGGAATGTTTTGGCATCCACCCCAGCGTTTGGCCGCCGACAGCGCCTACGGATCAGCCGAGACGCTGGGATGGTTGGTCAACGAGCGGGGGATCGAGCCGCATATACCTGTGTTCGACAAGTCCGCTCGCGATGATGGGACATTCGCCCGCGACGGCTTTGCCTACGATCCGGAGAGCGACATCTATCGCTGCCCTGCAGGCAAGGTGCTGATTTCAACCGGGACACTGGTGAACGACGGAGCGACGCTTCTCTATCGCGCCAGCAAACGTGACTGCGACATCTGCGAACTCAAACCACGGTGTTGCCCGAAGATGCCAGCCCGCAAGGTGCCACGCTCGATCTACGAGAGCGCTCGCGATGTAGCGCGCGGGATCGCGAGGACGGAAGCCTACGTAACCTCGCGACGTGAACGCAAGAAGATCGAGATGTTGTTCGCGCATCTGAAGCGTATCCTGCGCCTCGATCGGCTTCGTCTGAGAGGCCCTTGCGGCGCTCGCGACGAGTTCCTGCTCGCCGCCACCGCTCAGAACCTTCGAAAGCTGGCAAAACTGGTCCCGCCACCGGCTCCAATGCCCATCTGAACTGGGGCAGACGCTCGCATGCCGCCCCACTGTGCACGCGCCGATAGCCAACTTGCCGACTTCTTCAACACAATCGGCGCTAAGCCGTCATTCAGGCGGAGGCTCTATTCTTCCCGAGCTCGCTGGGAGCGACGCGGTGGGACGGGCGGATTTGGAGCCAGATCTATGCCCGCTTGGAATAAGGGACAAATTATCGGCCAAAAACTGCCCCTCAAATCGAAAGAAGTTTGGGGATAAGAACGAGATTGGAAGTCGCCTCAAACTTGCGAGAACTTGCTCTCTTTAACCTAGCAATCGACAGTAAGCTTCGGGCATGTGATCTAACGTGCGTTAAAGTACAGGACCTGACGATCTCCGGTATGTTTCGCAGTCGAGCGATGGTCATTCAAAAGAAGACCGGACGTCCGGTCCAGTTTGAAATATCGGAGCAGGCGAAGAACAGCCTCGATAAGTGGATTTCCTTCCGGAAATTGCTTCCAGCCGACTTTCTGTTTCCTAGCCAAAAATCAGCCAAACCGCATCTGTCTACGCGGCAGTATGGGCGGATTGTCAATCGCTGGGTAGTCAGCCTTGGGCTGGACCGAAGACGCTATGGGACACATTCGCTGCGCCGGACGAAAGTGTCCCAGATTTATAAGAAAACGGGAAATCTTCGTGCGGTTCAACTGCTCCTTGGACATACAAAGCTTGAGAGCACCGTGCGCTATCTTGGAATCGAAGTAGACGATGCATTGGCCATGTCAGAGCAAGTAGATCTCTAAGTGTCATTGAGGCGCATCACCAAGTGATGCGCCTTTTGGCGCAAAGCGGATCTTTGCAACGCTATGCTTGGCGCATCAAGCAGGTCACGTAGATTGGTGGCCAGTAGCGGTCGCAGAGCGGCAGAAGTGAATTGCACACCGCATTCAGGTGGTACACAACAGTGGTCACAAACACTCGCCGACCGAAGCGAAAATGCCCTGTTTCAGGGCTTATACGGGTTAGCTACTGGTAAAATTGGAGTCCCTCTCTCTCCGCCATTCCGCTGAGTGGCTAGGACACCCAGTAAAATCAACGGCTTATGCTGACGCCGACATGCGGTAATCGAGACGGGCGAAGTTCTGCGGATCGAATATGACGGCGCTAGTTCACCGGGTTCAACTCGGGACATCCTGCCGCTTGCTGTTCTGTCAGATGGCAAAGTGCATGCGTAGGCTACAGGCGAAGACGTTCGTGCTTTCGAAAATGCGCCTGAGTGCCAGCGCGGTCGAGACATATCTGAGGAGGCTGGGCGCTCCCCGAACGTTCATTCAGTGTCGGTATTGTTGCGAGATCGTAGCTGTCTAGTTTTGCCAACGCTCACGTTGGTGGTTTCCAGAGTTCTCTGGTGACAATAACTCGTCGATTCCTGCACGATGTGTCTCGCTAATCAGCCTCGCCAATCGCGCGGTCGTACGCCAAACCGTTGTTTAAACCTGCGGGAAAAGTGTGACAATTCGGCGAATCCCCAGTCAAACGCGATCGATCCGATGTCTCTACTCGCATTCTTCGGGTCACGAAGATCGGCCGCGATTCCTTCGAGGCGTCGTTGCATCAGGTGATCTGAGAACGTCGTTCCATTCTTTGCGAGAAGCATGTGGACATAGCGCTCGCTGATGCCGACCGACGCGGCAATGTCGGACACTTGAAGGCCGGGCTTTCGAATGCGAGTCTCGATCGCTTGATGCACCGCGAGGGTCGTCGCATGCGCGATGCTGGAGGTTTCTCGAACGCCTCTGTATTCCCTTCGTGAATAACTCAACGCGACGAGATCAAGGAGAACATCGAATAGTTTCACGGAATCGATCTCAGCCATCCGCGCAGCGTTGAGATTCAGTGTCTTCATGCTCATCGCAATCAGCGGGCCAAGCACAGGATCATCGGAGATACGGGTTGGGAGCACGTCATCCGGGGTGGACAGGCGCTGGTTGAGCGCCTCCGTTGGTATTTGGAGCGATGCGACCCCAAAGGATGAAGATTTTTTGTGTTCAATCGCAAATCCGCGGGCGCTGTCGAAAAGGGCGATCTGACCCGAGTCCTGGCGCAACTCCCGATCGGCCAGACGAATGTTGCAATCCCCCGCCAGCTTGAGATTGAGATAAAAGCAGCGCGCGCTGGTCGATGCAGCTTTGGGAAGCGAGCGGTGTACGACATAATTCTTATAAGCGAGCCTGTTGAGCGCGCCGCAACCAATCCGTATGTGCTCCAGTGTTGCGGGGAAGTCTATCGAAGCAGGCTTCTCGGGCGCGAGATTTGTGAACGCTCGGCAGATCGCTTCGCGGAAATAGGCGAACTGATCTGTCGATTTGATGCCATGCGTCGACCAGGATTGCAGGCGGTCACTCGATGACTGTCCAGTGAGTGGCATTTGTTCGCTCCGAGACCATTCCTCTTCCGGTTTAGCCAAGCGCGATAGTCGAAGCCATCATAAAACCATGAGGTGTGCGCCGTCCATGGTGCGAAGCAACGAGGTCATGTCAAGCAACATCTCGTGCGCTGTTGTACCGAAAATAGGCGCATCAAGGAATCCATCCCCACTCGACCATGCTGTCGGAGCATTTGAGATGCGGGGAGCGTGTAACGAAGACGGCTACGTTTCGTATAGCGACCTTTGGTTGTTGAGCTGATTGGAAGGGGTGGATGAGGGATAAGATGTTATACTCACTCGCAAAAATAGAAGTCGTGTGTGTGAAGTTGACGCGGCCTGTTTCTGCAGCGAAGCGATTGGAAACTATACTTCTGCTCCGCTGGACAGTGAGTTGGCTGTGGCATGATCGACAATGCGTCCGGACGATGGCCGCTAGAATTCAGAGAATAACTGGTCAGTCGTCACCGAGAAGAACGCCCGTAGAAATGGCGAGCATGTGATGAACAAAGCGGTTCTAAATTGGTTGCCGCCGTCTCCGCAGCGAAAGATCAAGGTTGCGGAGCTTGCGAGCTGGGACATACCGCGTCCTCGTTTGCTCAAGAAGCTGACCGAAGTCCTGTCGGTGCCAATGACGGTCGTCCAGGCCGGTCCGGGTTTCGGGAAAAGTTCGCTCCTCCGAAGCTGGGCGGATCACCTGAAGAAGGACAATCATGTCGTTGCGTGGTTATCGCTTGATCGACATGACGACGATGCAGCGACCATCTTCCCGAATCTAGCGCGCGCATTGTCCCAAGCTGGGCTTGTGATGAAGCAAGTCCAGAACTGTGCTCGCGCGGGCGTGCGGCAGCCCGCTTATGCCTGGGCGAACGCAATCCTCGCGGATCTGACCCAGGAGAACAAACTGCTGTTCGTCATCCTCGACGACTTTCATCTGATCTCACGGGACGACGTTCATAGTGCCATCTCCCATCTGTTCAAATACGCACCGCCAAATGTCCGGTTGATTTTGGCGAGCCTTACGGCGCTCCCGACCGTCCTGGAGAGCATTCATACGCAAGCGCCCACTGTCGAAATCGATGCACCCGCACTCGCATTCGATATTGAGGAGCTCCGGTCATTCTTGATCAAGGAGGAGATCGACGGGGTAGGGAGTTTCGAACTGTGCCGCCTGCATGAACGCACAGAGGGATGGCCGGCGCTTGTACGGGTCATCACGGTTTGGGCCAAAAACGCGCCCGGGGGACTGAGTGGCTGCGTGGACCGCCTGACGGCGCAAGCGAAGCCGATCCGTGGCTTCATGGACGGTGTTATGGCGCGGCTGCCGCAAGGCCTGGCGCAGTACATGTTGAGCATCAGCATATTGAAGCGATTACGCGCCGACGCGTGCCTTGTCGTGACACAGGATCAGGCAAGCGAGAACCAGATCAAGGTGCTGGCCAGCCAGCGGCTGTTGTTCAGCATCGGCGGCGACGAGGGACTGACGGAGTATCGGTTTCCCCTTCTCTTGAGGGAGTATTTTCAGAGCCGATTGCATGCGGAGCATCCGAGAGATGTTGCGGTCCTGCATCGACGCGCGGCGGCGTGGTCGGCAGATCATGGCTTCTGGGAGGAGGCAATCGATCACGCGGTTGCTGCCGGCGATCTGGCGCAGGCGAAGCAATGGCTCGGACAGCACGCATCGACACTGGTTGGATCGGGGTGCTCATCGCGTCTGCTGAAATGGCCGCATTTGCTGTCAAAGGCGTCCGAGATCGGCGACACAAAAGCGAAGTTAGCCATCGCGTGGGCAATGATCATGGGGGCTCAGCTCGATGAAGCGCGTGGCCTGGTCTCGCAAATTGAGCGCGAGGACGTGTTTGGTCCGGACGCCCAAGCGGTCGAAGCGCAATGTCAGTTGCTGCGTGAATATTTCGTGGCATTTGGCGAAAAGGGTTCGAAGCGCGCGATCCTCACGGAGTTCGTGCGGACAGGCAGTGTAGACAGCTGGACGAACAATGCGGCTGGCAACATGGTTGCGCTGTCAGCATATCGGCAAGCGGAATATGGACAGTTCTACGACGTGCCATGGATTCCGCTCGCTGACGAGCATGATGCGATGAATGTGCAAGCCAGCACGTTCCGATCAAACTTGCATTCCTGCGTCGCGTTTGACCAATTGCAGCTCGATCTCGCCGAGCGTCATGCCACGGATGCCTTCGAGGTGGCGCGTTCTCGTCTCGGCGATTATTCATTGGCTGCGACGTTTTCGAGCTGTTCTTTAGCCCGCGTGCGCTATGAACAAGGACGCGTCGCGGAAGCCGAGGAGCTTGCGTCGCGAAATCTGGCGATGACCGATTCCGTCGGAATGGCTGAATCCGTCCATATCGCTTATCGTGCCTTGGTTCGATGCGCGATCGCGCGAGGCGATCGGTCAGGCGCGCACAAGATCATCGATCGGGTCAAGCGTGTGTGTGTGAACCGCGGCTGGACAAATCTGAGATTCTACTTTCTGGCCGAGCGTTTTCGGCTTCTCATCATCGAACAGCGATCGCAAGAAGCACACGCAACGCGGCGCCGGTTGGAACACGCGCTAAAGTCGATCGTCATTGGGTCGACGGGAGAGAGACGGGCCGTTGAAGCATCGTCCCTGCTGGCGCTTGCCAGGACGGGGACCACAAGCGAAAAACTCGCGCATCTGGACGCCATCCCCATCTCGTCGCCTTATGTGGGGTTGCTAGTAGAATTGTCGCGTGCATCCGTGGCGTGGTCAGCGGGGGATGCGGCGGCCGCGTTGGTTGCATTCCGCAAAGCAGCGTTGGCGGCAGCGCCGCATCGATATCGCCAAACCTTCAATGACTACTGCCAGGCAACGCCGATACTTCTGGATCGTCTCGTTCTAGACAGCGCGAAGATGGGACTGTCGAAAGAACTGCTGAGCTGGTGCGCGGAGATGCGTCGCGCGGGGAGGCGTCATCCCCGCAATTGGTTCCGGCTGTTTCCTCTCGGCATTATCGGTTGAGTCCGCAAGAGCACCGCGTTCTGCAATTGGTTGGTGACGGTTGCTCCAACAAGCAGATAGCACGTCAGCTTGGTATCACCGATGAAACGGTGAAAAGTCACGTCAAGCACATCTTCGAGAAGCTCGATGTCGATCGGCGTTCGCAGGCGGTTCAGCGGGCGTTCTCCGAAGGCCTGCTCCAACCGCATCATTAGCAATACACTGCTCCGGCGAGCATTGGTCTCGCTCGATAGCCGGTCCGATCCTTCATCCCCGAACGGGGGATGGCTCATCACCGCTGCGCGTGATGCTTACCGCAATTATAGGCGAGCGACACGAAGGTCATAGGCGATGTTGGCACCTGAGATTTGCGATAGTCGTCCGGATCCTGTCGAAAGGGATATTCAACCGGCCCACGACGTTCCGGAGCGGCCGAAAAATACGGCGCCTGCCGGGCGATGGCGAATACGCGCGTCAGTCTTGTTCGTCGCGTGCTTTGCCGGCGTGATCGCGTGCCTGACGTTCTGGTTTCTCGTGCATCCAGTGCACGTCCTCGTGCAGGGCGAAGCCGATGCGACGCGCATCGACATCGCGGCGCGCGTCGATGGGAAGGTCGGGTATCGACCGGCATCGCGCGGTGACAATATCGCTGCAGGGCAGTTGCTCTTCAGGATCGATAACCCGGAACTGATCGCCAAGCTGCAGGAGGCGGAGGCATCGCTGACTGTTGCCCATGCGAATCTGGCCAATGTCGAGGCCGGAACACGGATGGAGGTCGTGGCACAGCGCAAAGCAGCGATGGACAGCGCAGCGGCGGATTTGAATCTCGCGCAGCTGACCTATGAACGGATCAAGGAGCTGGCGGATGCAGGGCACGCGCCGTTGCAGCGCCTGGATGAAGTGACAAACGCACTTCACGTCGCTCAGCGCGGCGCGGATCAAGCGACAATCGCCCATCAGGAGGCCGTTGCGGGTCATACCAAGGAGGAGAGGGGAATCGCGCGGGCCGATGTCGCAAAGGCGCAGGCTTCCATCGAGACGATCCGGGCGCAGGTCGGTGAACTGACCGTGCGAGCCCCCATCGCTGCACAAGTTTATCAGATTGGCTCGGAAATCGGAGAATATGTCGCGCCCGGTGTCCCGCTGCTGTCGCTGGTCGATCTCAACGACGTCTGGCTCCAGTTCAATCTCAGGGAAGATCTGATCAGAGGCCTGAAACCTGGCGATCGCTTCGATGTGCGTATCCCGGCATTGGCAAATCGGGCCGCGACGGCCGTCGTGCGCTTCATCTCGCCGAAGGGCGAATATGCGGGGTGGCGGGCGACACGGGCGACAGGCGACTTCGATTTGCGCACCTTTGAGGTGCGGGCCTATCCGGAGCCGCCATTGTCCGATCTCCGGCCTGGAATGTCTGTCTATACGGAAACGCTCGGTGGCAGGCGATGAAGGTGGCTCGGACTCCAGGCGTCCTGCTCGTCGCCATGCGCGAGCTGCGCTGGATGTATCGCGACAGGATCGCGCTGATCCTGGCCGTTGGCCTGCCGCTCTGCTGTTTCGCGTTGCTCGCCTGGACATTCAGCAATGCGGTGATCAGGGATTTGCGGATCGTGGTGGTGGACGAAGACCGGACATCGACCTCCATGACATATATTCAGGCTATCGATGCGGCGCCCGGCGTGAGCGTGGCTCACCGCATGCAGGATCTGAACGCAGCCATGCATGTGGTTCGATCTGGCGGAGCGATTGCGTCTGTTTATATACCCGCGCATTTCGAGCGCGACCTGATGGCGCGGAAGCGCCCGCAACTGGCGATCTTCTATAATCGTCAGTTTCTGACACCCGGAAACAACGCCTCCAGTTCCATTGCGAGCGCAGTATCCGCCGCGACCGCGACGTTATCGCAGGGAAGTGCCGGAAAGCTGGTTTTCTCGCCCGGACCGCTCGTGGCGGAGCAATATGTGCTGACCAACCCGGCCTTGAACTATGTGCAATTCCTGCTCCGCGCTGTCCTGCCCACCGTGCTCCACGTGATCATGACGATTTCGGCCGGATATGCAGTTGGATCGGAATTCCAGCGGCGCAGCCGTCGGGCCTGGATCAGAGCCGCCGGCGGTCGTCCGGTCGCTGCGCTGGCCGGCAAGTTGTTGCCGCTCGTCGTCATATTTGTGCTGATGATGCTTCTGGAAGCCGGGATCGTTCACGGCATTTTCGACGTCCCGTTTCGAGGAAATCCTGGGCTCGTCATCGTCGCAGCCTGCGGTCTGATCGTGTCCTATCTGGCGCTCGGGGCCGCTGTTCAACTGCTGGTTCGCAATCTCTCGGTCGGCCTGAGCCTGTCCGCGATCATCTGCTCACCTGCCTTTGGTTTTGTAGGCATTGGCTTCCCGGTCTTCGCGATGAACGCTTTTGGGCGGGCATGGGGTGATGCCTTGCCGCTACGATGGTATTTCGAGATTCTCTACGATCAGGCGCTGCGAGGTCTTCCGGCGTTGAATTCGCTGGTCCCGCTGCTGATCCTGCTGGCCATGGCCGCCACTCTGTTGCTCGTGGCGTTGAACCGCCTGACGGCGATGTTCGCTGCACCAGGCACGGTGTCGCCGCGGCCCGCAAGCCGTTTGGCAAGGCCGCCGTCCAGCATGCTGGACGCGGTAGTCCACGAAATCCGCCTCGTGTTTGCCGATCCTGGTGCGCGAGGCTTGATGATTGCTGCTCCTGTGCTGTACGGGCTGCTCTACCCGCAGCCATATCTGACGCAGATCTTACGCGATCTTCCTATCGCCGTAGTCGATCAGGACCACACCGATCTCAGCCACGATCTGATTCAGAATCTGGATGCCAATGAAGGGCTGTCAGTGGCTGTCCGGGCAGATACGCTCGCCGATGCGCGGCGCGCGATCGCGCGGCGGGAAGCATTTGCCATCGTGGACATTCCCGAAGGGACCTATCGCGACGTGCTCAAAGGCAACAAGGCGCGGCTCGCCGCTTATATCGATTCCGCTTACTTCCTGCTCTATACGCGCATCGTTCAGGGCATCGCCGACAGTTCGGCGGTGACCAATGCGGCCATCGCCGCGCATGGTGCGAAGCCGGACGGAAGCCTGGCACAGGCGGCGCTCCTCCGCAGCTCGCCGGTGGATGTCCAATCCGAGCCGCTGTTCAATCCAACGGGAGGTTACGGCAACGCGATCGTTCCTGCGGCGTTCATCCTGATCATCCAGCAGACCTTGCTGATGGGCGTAGCGTCCCTGAGGGGCGCTGCCGTGGAGCAGGGGGAGATGCGGTTTATCGGACGGAGAGCGGCATCCGCTCGATCGTGGGACGATCGATCGCGCATCTCGCCGTGATGACGCCCGGCCTCGCGCTCTACCTGGTGATCCTGCCGCGCGTCTACGGCTTCTCCTCGCTCGGCCACGTCCTGGATCTCGTCGTCTTCGCGATACCGTTTGTTCTATCAGTGAGCTTGCTTGCCCAGCTGGTCAGCCTTTGGTTCCGGCGTCGCGAGACCGCCGTTCTCATCTTCATGGCGACCAGTCTTCCACAGTTCTTCCTAGTGGGCGTGTCGTGGCCGCGGGAATTGATCCCGGCGCCGCTGCAGGCGCTGAGTCGCCTGGTGCCGACGACGTCGGCGATGGATGGCTTGGTGCGGATCAACCAGATGGGCGCGACGCTGCAGGATGTGCGCTTCGATTGGTTGATCCTGTGGGCACTGACGATCGGATACGGCGCGCTGGCCATTCTATTCGCCGGATCGAATGCACGTGCGGAGATCGCTCATGAGCATTAGAACAACCCGTACACGCACGCGCCTTGGCGCCGCCGTGATCGTGCTCGGCAGTGTTGGCTGTGTCGCCTACTCGGCGCTCGAACAAGACCCGGTGCCGGCGCCTATCCTGGGCGTCGTCAGGGAAACCGAAATACACGTCGCGGCTGAGCGGAACGGTCGGCTCGCCAATGTCGTGGTCGCACCTGGGCAGTTTGTGCGCAGGGGGAGCCTTCTGGCGGTGCTCAGTAGTCCTGAACTCGAGGACTCGCGCGAGGATGCCCATGCGGCCGAGCGACAGGCGCAGGCCTACCGAAACAATGTGAATGTCGGCGTGCGCAGGGAGGAGATCGATATTTCCGTGCAAGGGATGCAGATTGCCGAAGCAAATCTCGAACTCGCGCGACAACAGTATCAACGGTCCGCAATGCTTGCGGTGCACGATTTTGCGAGCAAACAGAAACTCGATGAAGACACGACCGCGCTGCGGAAAACGCAAGCCAAGCTAGACGCCATGAAAGCTGGTCTCGCGCTGAATCAAAACGGGGCGACGAAGGAAGAGCGCACGATCGCGCAATCGAAAGTGGTGTTGGCATCCGCTGTCACCGCAGCGGTCGATGCCGCTCTGTCAAAGACACAGCTGCTCGCGCCGGACGATGGTGTGGTCAAGGTGGTCGTCGCAAACTCAGGTGAAATCGTTTCTCCAGGGCAGGCGGTTCTAACCATGGCGGATCCGCTGTCAGGCCGATGGATGAGTTTCACCATCCGTGAAGATCGGCTGAACGGACTGGCTATCGGATCGAAGGTTCGGGCGATGACGGCGCGTGGCAAGCAGATCATCGGGCACGTGGCGGAGTTGCGACCGCTCGGCGAATTTGCCACTTGGCGAGCCGCCCGTGCGGTTGGCGATCACGATCTGAATAGCTTTTTTGTTCGCGTTGAACCGACAATCCTGGATGCGGATGTCCAGCCCGGAATGTCGATTTGGCTCGTCGGTCATTCTCCCGGTGATTCAAGCAATCGCCATGTCAGGAACGCATATGGTCTTTGGCTCCGGGATCGCTAGGAGCCCAGACCTGCAATCGGATCGAAACATCACTTGATGAAAGGGAGCAGGAAAATCACGCGTGCGGGATGGGTCTCTTGGCCAGCTTCCGCACCAGGGTGCGGCGATGTATGCCGAGACGGCGCGCCGCTTCCGAGATGTTGAATCTCGTTTCCGCCAGCGTCTGATGTATGCGTTCCCACTCGAGCGATTTTATTGACGTTGCTCTCGGAGTAACAGAGGCCATGCTATCGCCCGAAACTCTTTCGAACGCTGCTTCTATTTCGTCGGGGCCGCACGGTTTTGCAAGATAGTAGCAGGCGCCGAGTTTGATTGCCTCCACGGCCGTTGTGATGCTGGCGAACCCCGTGACCACGACTATGCGGATACTCGGGTCATACTGATGAATGATTTTGATGCATTCAAGCCCAGAGGCACCGGTCAGTTTTAACTCAAGGATGGCGCAATCCAAGGGTGTCTCGGCGAGATAGAGAGGAAGTTGCAGGGGTTTGTTGCAGAGTGTGACTGTATACCCGCGACGCTCGAATATATGTCGCAGCGATAGCGCGTAAGCAGCACACTCCTCGACGATCAGTAGCGACCTTCCGGTGCGAAAGTGTGCACGTTTCTCAAGGTTGCCCGGGGTAAACCAGCCGTCCATCGATGACCTCGTAAGGCATTGTGGAATAAATGACAGCGCGCGTATGACTACGGAGCCTGCCGATCGGATTGGGCCGTTCTACAGATGATCTGGCTGTTCAGTTGCATTGTCGCGCGTGGGGCGCGATATTTGTCGTCGCCTCCATCCTGCCGGCGGAACTCCGAAGTGGCGACGAAAATGTCGGCTGAGGTGAGCTTGATCAGCGAATCCGCAATCGATCGCAACTTCGCATAAAGGTAATCTCGTGTTGAGCAGAAGCTCCCGCGCATGCGCGAGACGTCGTCTTACGATGAAGGAATGCGGGCTGTCGCCAAAACTCTGTTTGAACGCCCTTGAGAAGTATGCCGGACTAAGGCCCATAAGGGCGCTGAGATCGTCGATCACGATCCTTCTTCCCAGATTTTGCGAGATGAAGTTTTTCGCTTTGGCAATCTGCCAACCTGATAATCCACCACGTGATTTAGATCGCTTTCGTGATTGAGGTGTGAGCGTGCCGTGAATGATGCAGTGGGCCTCCGCAATAAGCGATTTGGCGGTGCTCGCGTCGGAATCCACGAAGCGTCCAGCCATCTCTAGGAGCATCTTGAGGTGCGAGGCCTGTGCGGTGAGAGATCGATCGACAACTGAATCATTCGGCATGTCAGATTGTTGCGAGTAGACGTAGGCGGTCGCGACAGTTTCCGGGTCTGTTCGAGCGCGCATGTTCGATCTCTCATTCGGGCGTAAGCGTACCGTGGAATTGTTCGAGCGGATTTCTATTGTTCGGCGTGACCAGTGATAATCCCCAAATGGGGGGTGGTGGCTGTTGTCGTTTGGCACGCATATGGAGCAGTGGATGCGCGTGTTCATCACCGAACACTATCGATCAGCAGCGATGACTTGTGCAGGGAACATCAGTTATGACGATGCTGGGCAATACGATGCATGGCACGGCGAGCTTCGGTCAGACGGCGCTCATAACGGGTGGCTCCCGAGGCATCGGTGCGGCCATCGCCGAGCGGCTCGCGCAGGACGGATTTTCCGTCATGATCAACTACGCCAGTTCCGAGCCCGAGGCGAACGAGGTCGTTAACCGGATCGAAAACGCAGGCGGAATGGCGATCCCGGTTCAAGGGGATGTATCGAATCCTGCTGCGGTGCGTCGGATGTTCGACATCGCTGAGTGTCAATTCGGCGGCCTTGACGTCCTGGTCAACAGCGCCGGACTGATGAAGCTCGCCACTCTCGCCGAGACAGACGACGCGCTCTTCAATCGTCATATCGACATCAACCTACGAGGCACGTTTAATACGCTGCGCGAAGCTGCGAAGCGTCTGCGCGATGGCGGCTGTATCGTGAATCTGTCCTCGAGCGTCGTTGGGCTCTACCAGCCGACTTATGCGACTTACGCCGCCACAAAGGCGGGCGTGGAAGCGATGACGCGTGTGATGGCCAAGGAGCTGCGTGGGCGCAACATCTCGATCAACGCAGTCGCGCCGGGGCCGACGGCGACGAGCCTGTTTCTGGATGGAAAGCCGAAAGCGGCGATCAATGCATTGGCGAATCTTTCGCCGCTCGAGCGACTGGGGCTGCCGGAAGATATCGCTGCAACTGTGTCATTCTTGGCGAGTAGCGGTGGTCGCTGGATCCATGGGCAGGTCGTGCGCGCCAATGGCGGCGTCATCTAGTGACGACATGTCGTGCGACCCATGTTTCGAAACGCGGATGCTTTGCGATCCCTGCCACTCGCAGAGCGGTGAGCTCCTGGCGAAAGGCAGGGAGTGTCAGAAGTCGCTCGATGTCCGGCTCCCAGATCGTCCAGATGGTGCGCGGGATGAAGCCGTGGATCTTGAGTTCGTATAACTCGAAAATGGAATAGATCACTTCACGGATTACCCGCCGCTCACGCGACGTCATTTCGATACGGCGCTCGTCGTCCTCGAACAGAAACCGATCCGGCAGGCTCTGGCGGAGATCGGAAATGCGTTCGGCATATCGCAAAAAGATGTCGGCGCCGAGCCGCCGGTTGTTGGTGCGGAGCGCCGTATAGATCGCAATGGCCCCGATGATGACGGAGAATAGCGTCATGGATTTGAGGATTTCGTCCAGCATCGCGCAGGCTCAACGCTCGGGAAAATGGAGGTTCGTCGAGATAGAATTACATCCTCGAACGGGTCGGATGGTTGAAGAGAGCAAACTTAGTGACGGATCGCGGATCGTTCTTGCATTTCGAGACGCGTGTGTCGTGTCGTTTTCGGGTCTTTTGAACGTCTCGCATATGGCATTTCGTCCGATGACACATTGCCCAATGACATTTCGCCCAATCGCCAAAGCCAAGCCTGCAGCACACGAGAGAGACGATGCGTGATCGCGCACAGCAGTGCGTCGATTTAAAAATGAACCGATATCACGTCAGATCTAAAGAGAAGCGGGGATGGAGATAACGAAGATGCCACGTATATTTACGAATGATCGATCGTACCTCTGGATTCTTATTGTCCTGAGCGTTGTTGCGCCGGCTTGCGCCGAGGATAGAGGGCCGGTTGGCGACGCGGGCCTCGTGGAGCGCCTGGCCAGTGAGCAGCCGTTCATCGATGAGAATAACGCGGCCATGTTCAAGATGATGTCGGAGATGGAGATCAAGCCGACAGGCGATGTTGATGCCGATTTTGCAGCGATGATGATCGCGCATCATCGCGGTGCGATCGCGATGGCGCTGGCGGAACTTCGATATGGCCGGAACGAGAAGCTGCGCAGGATCGCGCAGGAGATCGTTATCGAGCAACAACAGGAAATCATGGCCATGCAATTGGCGCTCGGCCAGCCGCTATCATTCTCCGCCGTACCGAGCGCGGTCGCCACTTCGTCATCGGTCCCGCGGGAGCATTCCGCCGCAAAGCACCATCATCGGAGGTCGTCCGAAATGTCGGACCCTGCAATGTCGTCTGCAGAAATGAAGGGGTTTACCAAATGATCCGCGCCGCACGCCTAGCAACCTGTCTTGCAATCTCCATGGCTCATGCGGCGACAGCCACAGCTGGCCAAGCACCGGGGGCTGCCTCTGATCCGGATATTCCGATCAGCAGCCGCGATCGCGTATACGCCGCAGAGCAGTTCTCGAATACCGTATCGGTTATCGATCCGATGGCGAACCGACTGCTCGGCGTGATCCGCCTCGGTGAGCCACAGCCGGTTAATTTCAGTCCGCTCTACAGAGGCCAGGTGCTCGTGCATGGCATGGGCTATGCCCCGGACGGACGAACTATCGCCGTCGTCTCGATCGGTTCAAATTCGGTGACGTTCATCGATACCGCGACTAACAAGGTCAAGCACACGACTTATCTGGGACGGTCGCCTCATGAAGCGTTCTACACGCCGGATGGTTCGGAGGTCTGGGTCACGGTGCGCGGCGAGGACTACGTCTCGGTAATCGACGCCAAGAGCTTCGCGGAAATCGCCCGCATCAAGACGCCGAATGGCCCTGGCATGCAGATCTTCTCGCCCGACGGCAAATACGCATACATCTGTTCGTCCTTTAATCCAGAGCTTGTCGTGGTGAGCGTGAAAGATCGCAGCATCGTCGCGACGGTGCAGCAGGAGAGCCCGTTCTGCCCGAACATCGCTGCGTCTCCGAATGGAGATCAGGTGTGGTTCACACTGAAGGACACGGGGCGCACACAGATATTCAATGCAAGGCCGCCTTTCGAGAGGATCACGACGATCGATACGGGCCCCATCACCAATCACGTCAATTTCGCCAGGACACCGCAAGGAACCTTCGCATATGTCTCCGTGGGAGGTCTCAACGCAGTGAAAGTGTACCGGACCGACAATTTCGAGCAGTTGGCGGTCATTCCGGTCGGCAATCTGCCACATGGTGTCTGGCCATCGGGCGACGGTCGCCGCATCTATGTGGGCCTTGAGAATGACGACGCGCTGGCAGCCATCGACACGGCCACCAACAAGGTCATTGCCCATGTGCCGGTTGGGCAGGCGCCGCAAGCGATCAACTATGTGCCGAATGCAGTACGGGAGGGGGCAGGGACGGAGAACCTCGTCCCCCCGGGCGCTGCAGGCCATGCGGTTCATCTCACGCTGTCCGTCAAAGGCGCGCAAGCTGGCGATCGGGCGCCGACGAACGTCGCGCTGTTCGATCAAGGGTTAGTCCAGATCTTTCAGGCGGCTGTGACCGGTTTGCAGCCGAAGAAGCCATATTTCATCGGTCTTGCCGAGCAGCCGGACGGGCACGGCTCCGTTCAGCCTCTCGCAGTCTTTACGACCAATCCGGCTGGATCTGCCATCGTGAATGCGTCAGGCCCAATCCGGCAGCTCGTGCAATCCGGTGACGACAAAACGAGACGATATCTCGTGATCGGCGAAGGCACCGCCGCGCAGCCCGGCACTATCGTGCAGCTGCAGGCGCGTTGAGAGCTCGCCGGGCAGAATCGAAGTAGATCGTCGGCGCATCAGCGAGTTCGCAGCAAGCTCATCCAACGATGACATGTCTGTGCAAGAGGAGCGCCGGCGATCGCGGCATAGTGTGAGCACCTGACCCGGTCCGAGGTCGAACCACGATGGTGGGTGCGCAATGGTCATAGCCGTTACGAGATCGTCAAGAGCGATAGCTGCTCGCCTGTTTGTTCTCGAGCTGAACGCGGGGTGCATCCACGCGATGAATGTGGATGGCTCCGAACGCAGAACCATCGTGACCGGATGCCGCTTTCCAGATGGTATCGCCGTCGATTTTGAAGCGGGGCATATCTACTGGACCAATATGGGCGTTCCCAACCTGAATGACGGATCTGTCGAGCGGGCCGATCTCGACGGCAAGAACCGCACAATCATCGTGGCAGACGGGGCGACGCACACGCCCAAGCAGATCATCCTGGATAAGAAGGGCGGTCGGCTCTACTGGTGCGATCGCGAAGGCATGCGGGTCATGCGCTGCAATCTCGATGGCTCAGGGCTGGAAACGCTTGTCGAAGCGGGTGATGTCGCGACGGACGGGCACGATCAGACCCGATGGTGCGTCGGCCTGGCCATCGATCACAAATGCGGGCGGATCTACTGGACCCAGAAAGGGCCCGATAATGCGGGGCTCGGCCGCATCTTCCGCGCCAATGTCGAAATTCCGGTCGGCGAGACTGCGGCCACGCGAACGGACATCGAGATCTTTTACGATAGCCTTCCAGAGCCGATCGATCTGGAGATCGATCACGGGCGACGGATTCTCTACTGGACGGACCGCGGCGATCCTCCGAGTGGAAACACGGTCAACCGCGCGTCCATCGACGACAAACCTGCCGAGCCTGAGATCGTATTGACGCATCTCATGGAGGCGATCGGGATCGCGCTCGATGTCGCGAATGATCGCATGTTCGTGACCGATTTCGCCGGCTCGGTTTATTCCGCGCGGCTCGATGGATCCGACGAGCGCAACTTTCTTTACGCGCAGGGCAATCTCACCGGCATCGCTTACGCCGACATCTAAACCAGGTATGGGAGAGAACTGAGATGGCCGATATCAAACCCATCCGTCGCATCGCTGTCGTCGGGACTGGCGTGATCGGTGCGAGCTGGAGCGCGCTATTTCTCGCCAAAGGCCTTGAGGTCGTCGCGACGGATATTGCACCGAATGCAGAATCGGCCCTGAGGGACTTTATCGATATGGCTTGGCCAGCGCTGGAGCGGCTGGGCCTGTCTCCTGGAGCCTCGCGAGCGCATCTCACCTTCAGTCCGCATCTTTCCGAGGCCATCGCCGGTGCGGATCTCGTTCAGGAGAACGGGCCGGAGCGGATCGAATTCAAGCAGAAGCTCTACGCTCAACTCGACGAGCTGTTGCCGCCAGATGTGATCATCGCCTCCAGTTCTTCCGGCCTCACCATGAGCGAGATCCAGAAGGGAACCGTGTCCCATCCGGAGCGATGTGTCATCGCCCATCCTTTCAACCCGCCGCATCTGATCCCGCTGACCGAGATCGTTGGTGGCGCGAAGACATCGGAAGCCACGATCCGGCGCGCGGAAGAGTTCTATACGTCGATCGGGCAACGGACGGTGCGGGTGAACAAGGAGCTGCCGGGACATGTGGCCAACCGCCTGCAGGCCGCGCTCGGCCGGGAGGTTTATTACCTCGTCGCCGAAGGCGTGGTGAGCGCCGCGGACGCCGATACCGCCCTAAGTTGGGGGCCAGGCCTGCGCTGGGGCGTCATGGGCAACATGATGCTCAACCATCTCGGTGGAGGCGCGGGCGGCATCGAGCACTTCTTCCAGCAATTCACCGGCCCGATGACGGCGTGGTGGAAGACTCTCGGCGCGCCGGTGCTGACGCCCGAAGTGCAAAAGAAGCTCATCGACAGTGTCCATGCGGAGACCGGAGCGCGCACGGTCGCGGAGCTGGAAGCAGAGCGCGACGCCATGCTCCTCGGTTTGATCGAGCTGCGCAGGAAAGCCATCCGTCCGCGTTGAGACCATCGTCGGCACTGATGAAATCGACCACCCCTTCATTCGTCATCTTTCAGGCTTGTGAGCCGCAGCGAGGAGAGACCGCAGATGCCCACCGCCAACACAGCAAGCAGGACCACAGCGCCAAAGCCTGCACCGGATGCAAGCAGCGATTTCTATCAGCTTGCCGACCTTCTGACCTCGGAGGAGAAGGCGCTCGTCCGGAAAGTGCGGACTTATATGGAGACCAAGGTCCAGCCGATCATCAACAAATACTGGTCGGACGACGCCTTCCCGTTCGAACTGCTGCCGTCCTTCAAGGAGCTCGGCCTCGGCGGGCTCGGCTTCGAGGGCTATGGCTGTGCTGGCGGGAGCCAGAAACTGTTCGGATTCGTGGCGATGGAGCTGGCGCGCACGGACGCATCTCTCTGTACGTTCTTCGGCGTACATAGTGGCCTGGCGATGGGATCGATCTATCTCGACGGCTCCGAAGAGCAAAAGCAGAAATGGCTCCCGGCGATGGCGCGCTGGGAGAAGGTCGGTTGCTTCGGCCTCACCGAGCCGCTGGTCGGCTCTGGAGCAAGCGGCGGTCTCACCACGACAGCGAAGCGCGATGGCGACAGCTGGATCCTGAATGGGCAGAAGAGGTGGATCGGCAACGCGCCGTGGTGCGATCTGTCGATCATCTGGGCTCGCGACCTGGATGACAATCAGGTCAAGGGGTTCATTGTCGAGAACAAGTCGTCGCCCGGCTTCAGCGTCGAGAAGATCGAGCGCAAGATGGCGCTCAAAGTGGTCCAGAATGGCCACATCACGTTGAAGGATGTGCGGGTGCCGGAAGCGAACCGCCTGCAGGGCGGAAATTCATTCCGCGATACGGCGCGCGTGCTTCGGATGACGCGCTATATGGTGGGGTGGGGCTCCACCGGAATCCAGATGGGAGCTTACGAAGCCGCGCTGACATACGCCCAGGAACGCATGCAGTTCGGCAGGCCCATCGCATCGTTCCAGCTGATCCAGGATCTGCTGGCCAAGATGCTGGGCAATCTCACCGCCTGCCAGTGCCTGATGCTGCGCCTGGCCCAGCTCGATGACGAAGGCAAGCTCGGTGACCATCACGCAGCTTTGGCAAAAGCGTTCTGCACCGCCAAGGCGCGCGAGACGGTGGCGTGGGGGCGCGAGGTGCTCGGCGGCAATGGCATCGTGGCCGATTACAATGTCGGCCGGTTCTTCGCCGACGCCGAGGCGCTCTATTCCTATGAGGGGACGTATCAGATGCAGAATCTGATCGTCGGCAAGGCCATCACCGGCTACGGCGCCTTCCTCTGACATGTGAGCGGCGCGGCGCGCAAGCGCTGCGGGCCGCCGATCAGGAGACATCACGATGGTTTCGGACACTGCATCGCTTTCCTCTTCGCTTGCCACGGCACCTGGTTCCAGGCCGAATATCCAATACGAGAAAAAAGGGCCGATCGTTTACGTCACGATCAATCGGCCGAAGGTACTCAACGCGCTCAATACGGCGACATGGATCGATCTTCATGCCGCATTCGAGGACGCCAAGGCGGATCAAACCGTGCGCGGCGTCATCCTCACCGGGGCCGGCGACAAGGCCTTCATTGCCGGCGCCGATATCGGTGAACTCGCAGATATCGATGCCTACGATGCCGAGGAGTCCAGCCGGTTCGGGCAGGATGTGCTGGACCTCATCGAAAATCTCGGCAAACCGGTGATCGCGGCGATCAACGGCTTCGCCCTTGGTGGCGGTTGCGAGACTGCGATGGCCTGCACGATCAGGATTGCGGCTGAGCATGCCAGATTGGGCCAACCAGAGGTTAAGCTCGGCCTGTTGCCCGGCGGTGGCGGCACGCAGCGCCTGCCGCGTCTTGTCGGCAAAGGGCGCGCTTTGCAGCTGATCCTCACGGGTGAGACGATTTCCGCGCAGGAAGCCTATCGCATCGGCCTGGTGAACGAGGTCGTTGCGGCGGACAGCCTGATCGCGCGTGCCGAGGCGGTGTTGCAGCAGATCATGGCCAACGCCCCGATCGCGGTGAAGTTTTCCCTGCAAGCCACCAACAGGGGCATGGGGACGAGCCAAAGCGAAGGTCTTGCCCTGGAAGCCTCGTATTTCGGAATTTGCGCTGCGACCGAAGACAAGCAGGAAGGCACCGCTGCCTTTTTGAGAAACGCGCGCCGCAGTTTCGCGGGCGCTGAACGCAACGCAACCTCCTGAAAGGGCAAGCATGGCCAAAGACAACATATTCTCCGGATTGAAGGTGGTAGATCTCGCAAGCTTCATCGCGGGTCCGAGTGCTGCTGTCATCCTGTCCGATTTCGGCGCAGACGTGATCAAGGTCGAGCCGCCCGGTGGCGAACTATGGCGGCACGCCAATCATTTTCCGCCGCAGCCGATTGCCGACGATGCCTATCCCTGGCATTTGGCCAATCGCAACAAGCGCGGCATGGCGCTCGATCTCAAATCGCCGGGCGCGCACCAAGTGCTCGAAAAGCTGGTCAAATGGGCCGACGTCCTCATCGTCAACACGCCCCATCCTGCGCGCAAGAAGCTGAAGATCGCTTATGACGATGTCTTGGAATGGAATCCCCGGTTGATCTATGCAGATTTGACAGGGTTCGGCGACAACGGACCTGATGCAGATCTTCCAGGTTTCGACATCACGTCATATTGGGCGCGTAGCGGATTGCTGTCGATGACCCGCGATGCAGGTGCGCCGCCGACCTGGCCGGTCGCAGGGAGCGGCGATAATGCCACTGCCGTTGGACTCTATTCGGCCATCGTCACCGCCCTCTATCGCCGGGAACGCACGGGGCAGGGGGCACATGTCACCACCTCGCTGCTCGCCGAAGGCGTGTGGTCCGCCAGCGTGTCGATTCAGGCCGCGCTTTGCGATGCAAAGTTCTTCGGCCTGCACGATCGCAAGCACCCAGCTAACGCAGCGATGAATGTCTACCGCGCCAAAGATGGCGTCTGGTTCGTTCTCATCATCACTCCGGACAAGCTGGAAGCGGTCGCCAGAGCGATCGGTCGCCCAGATATTCTCACTGATCCGCGCCTTTCCGATCCGGCACAGCTGACGGCCAACATGGCGGAGCTGACGGCGATGTTCGACCAGACATTTTGCGCGGAGCCGATGGCGCATTGGTACGAGGTCTTCAACGGTGTGCACGTCACCTTCGGCGCGGTGCGCGGGCCGCAGGAGGTCATCGATGACCCCCAGCTCAGGGCAAACAACATAATCGTTCCGCTCGAAGGCGCCGGCGGCAAGCTGACATCGACGATCTCGAGTCCGCTTCAGATTCACGGCGTCGCCAAAGTAGCGGCGAAGCGCGGACCGACGATCGGGGAGCACAATCACGAGATTCTCCGCCAGCTCGGATTTGGCGCCGCGGAGATCGAGAGCCTGCATGCCAGTGGTGCCGTTCCGAATGCGAAGGATCACGCAGCATAGACAAAGCGAGACTGCGGCGGTCGTGATGGCAAAACAGTCACGACCATCGGAGCGCGCATGATATCCGCTAGAGCTTCGCCGGCCGTTGAGACGACAGTCGCAAAAGCTCCGGCCGATGATTTCAAGCGGGTTTGGTACCAATTGAGCAGCCATCTTCAATCGCCTCGGTATCGGATCGCTCATGCTGAATGCACGCGCTGCTGCTGTTCGGGCGGAGGGCGGCAGATCGAATTCGGAGCGAACCTGGAGCCGGGAGATGAATGTCAAATCCATTGCTGGCCAGCTGGGCGACCGACGATCGCGACATGATCCCGATCTCGCGGCCCATCGGACGATCTCGGACTTTGTCGCTCTCACCAAGCCACGTGTGATGATGCTGGCGCTTTTCACGGCGCTTGTCGGCTTGAGTTGCGCGCCGGTTCGACCTGAACCCATCATGATCGTGTTCGCCGTTCTGGCGATTGCGGCCGGTGCAGGCGCCGCCGGCATGCTCAACATGTGGTACGACGCGGATATTGACGCGGTCATGAGCCGCACCGCGATGCGGCCGATTCCCCGCGGGAGGGTCTCCCGGTTCGAAGCGCTCGCCGGCGGCATCGTTCTGGCCTGTTGCTCCGTCGTCGGTCTCGCCATGGCGACGAATCTGACGGCAGCCGCGCTATTAGCAGGAGCGATCTTGTTTTACGTGGCCGTGTACACGGCGTGGCTGAAACGCTCCACACGGCACAATATCGTCATCGGCGGCGCAGCGGGGGCGCTGCCGCCCGTGATCGGATGGGCCGCGGCGACCGGTGACATCGGGCTGCAGCCGGTGGTGCTGTTCCTTGTCATCTTCGTCTGGACGCCGCCGCATTTCTGGGCGCTTGCCCTCAACCGGAGCGATGATTATGCGCGCGCGGGCGTGCCGATGCTGCCCGTGGTGGCAGGACGTTCGGTCACGACGCGGCAGATATTGATCTATAGCGTGCTGCTGGCTGCCATATCGGAGCTGCCCTGGGCATTGGGGTTTGCCGGTCCGATTTACGGCATCGCTGCTGCGATCGGCGGGACCGTCTTCTTCGCGCTTGCCTATTTGCTCGACAGAAGCATCGGGGCCGATCGCCGTCCGGCCCACCGGTTATTCGTATTCTCCATCGTCTATCTGTTCGCTCTGTTTTCGGCGCTCCTGATCGACCATGGCGCAAGTTCATTCCGGCAGATGCGGGCGTCGCATAACGACATCTGCGCGCCGGTGCATGTGGTGCGTCTGGCGCAGAGCGCGTGCTCCAAAAATCCAACGGAGGTCTGACATGCGATACGGTTTGCTGGCTTGCCTGCTGACCTCGGCGACGCTGCTCAGCGGCTGCACCGAAGGCGTGCTCGATCCGAAAGGACCGATCGCCATGGCCGAGCTGAAGATCCTGATCAACGCGCTCGGCATCATGCTGGCAATCGTAATCCCGGTGATCGTCGCCATTGTCAGTTTTGCGATCTGGTTTCGTGCAACGAATGAGCGCGCGCGCTATCGGCCGGACTTCATCTATTCCGGACGTCTCGAATTGCTGGTCTGGTCCATCCCCGCGATGACAGTGCTGCTGGTTGGCGGCGTCGCATGGATCGGCGCCCACGAACTCGATCCGCCCAAGGCGATCGACGCCGGGGTCAAGCCGGTCCATGTGCAGGTGGTCTCGCTCGACTGGAAATGGCTCTTCATCTATCCCGAGCAGGGGATCGCGAGCGTCAACAGGCTCGTCGTGCCTGTCGATGCGCCGATCCGCTTCGAGCTCACGTCATCGGGCGTCATGAACAGCTTCTTCGTGCCGCAGCTCGGAAGCCAGATCTACACCATGTCGGGCATGACGACCCATCTTTATCTCAAGGCGGACCAGGTCGGCAGCTATCCCGGATTCTCCGCCATGTTCAGCGGCGACGGATTTTCCGACATGCGTTTCAACGTCGATGCCGTCACGGATGATCGCTTTGCGCAATGGGTTCGGCAGGCCCGCGACACCGGCGCGGTCCTCGATCGGCAGAGCTACGCCGAGCTCGTGAAGCCGAGCATTGCGGTTACACCGCGTAGCTATCGTTCCGTTGCGTCCGATCTGTTCGGTAGCATCGTCGATGCTGCCATGGCGACGCAACAGGCAGGTCAGGACGTTTGTTTAACCTCGCAGAGGGCCGAGCGATGAATCTCCTTGGGAAGCTCGATTGGAATGCCATTCCGCTGCATCAGCCGATCATCATGGGGGCGACGGGATTTATGGTCCTGGTCGTGTTGGGTGTGTTCGGATTTGTGACGGCGAAGGGAGCCTGGCCCTATCTGTGGCGGGAGTGGCTCACATCGGTCGATCACAAGCGGATCGGCGCCATGTATTGCATCCTCGCGCTCGTGATGATGCTGCGCGGCTTCAGCGATGCGATCATGATCCGTGCGCAGCAGGCATTCGCAGCCGGCGGAGCCCAGGGCTATCTGGCGCCCGAGCATTTCAATCAGGTCTTCACGGCGCATGGCACGATCATGATCCTGTTCATGGCGATGCCGTTCGTGGTCGGGCTGATGAATTTCGCGGTGCCGCTGCAGCTAGGCATTCGCGACGTGGCCTTTCCCACGCTCAATTCAGTTAGCTTCTGGCTCACCGCATCCGGGGCGCTGCTGGTCAATATCTCGCTCGCGGTCGGCGAATTTTCAAAGGCGGGCTGGTGGGGATATCCGCCGCTCAGCGGATTGCAATATTCGCCGGGCGTCGGCGTCGATTATTATCTCTGGTCGCTGCAGATCTCGGGCATCGGCACGCTGCTGGCGGGCATTAATTTCGTCACGACTATCCTCAAAATGCGCGCACCGGGAATGAGCTATATGCGCATGCCGGTGTTCTGCTGGACCGCCCTGGCAGCCAATCTGCTCATCGTGGCAGCGTTTCCGGTCCTGACCGCAACGCTCGCGATGCTCGCGCTCGATCGCTATCTCGGCTTTCACTTCTTCACGCTCGAAGGCCAGGGCAATCAGATGCTGTATGCCAATCTGTTCTGGATATGGGGGCACCCCGAAGTCTACATCCTCATCCTGCCGGCATTCGGTGTTTATTCCGAGGTGATGGCGACCTTCTCCGGCAAGCCGCTGTTTGGTTATCGTTCGATGGTCGCCGCGACGATGGCCATCTGCGTGCTCTCCTTTCTTGTCTGGCTGCATCACTTCTTCACCATGGGCGCCAGCGCGAATGTCAACGGCTTCTTCGGCGTGGTGAGCATGATCATCGCCCTGCCGACGGGCGCTAAGATCTTCAACTGGTTGTTCACGATGTATGGCGGCCGCATCCGCTTCACCGTGCCGGTGATGTGGTCGCTCGGCTTCATGGTGACGTTCGTCATCGGCGGTCTCACCGGTGTGCTGCTGGCGGTGCCTCCGGTGGATTTCCAGCTGCACAACAGCGTCTTCCTGGTCGCGCATTTCCACAACGTCGCTATCGGTGGCGTCGTGTTCGGCGTGATGGCGGGATACAATTATTGGTTCCCGAAGGCGTTCGGCTTCAGACTCGACGAAGGCTGGGGCAAGGCGTCGTTCTGGTGCTGGTTCGTTGGCTTCTATGTGGCCTTCATGCCGCTCTATGTGCTCGGCCTGATGGGCATGACGCGCCGCCTGCAGCATTACGACAATCTGTCATGGCAACCCTGGCTGATTGCGGCAGCGCTCGGCACCGGCATCGTTCTGGTCGGCGTGGTGTGCCAGGTCGTGCAGCTGGTGGTGTCGATCCGCCGTCGCGCGAAGTTGCGGGACGTGACGGGTGACCCCTGGAACGGCCGCACGCTCGAATGGGCGACGCCCTCACCGTCGCCGGCGTGGAATTTCGCCATCCAGCCCGAGGTCGCCGGACTGGACGCGTTCTGGAGCAGCAAGAACTTGGTCGGGACGCCCGGAGAGCGGCTAGCGCAGACGCGGGCCTATGAGCCCATCGAAATGCCGAAGCACAGCGCGACGGGGGTCGTAATAGCCTTCTTCTCCGTCGTCATCGGCTTTGCACTGATCTGGCACATCTGGTGGTTGGCCTGTGTCGGCATGGTCGGTGCCTTCGTCACGCTGCTGGCCTTCGCGTTTCGCAGCGAAAACGACATCGAGGTGCCGGCCGCGGAGATCGCCCGGTTTGTGCAGGCTCACCAGACGGGAGTTTCAGCATGAATATAGCGGTTGCCGTCGATCAGATGCAGCAAGACGCGCTGCTCAATGCCAGCGAAGCGGGCCCAGCACCGAAGCGGATCGTAGTCGCCTATGGCTTCTGGATATTCCTGCTGAGCGACATCGTCATGTTCGCGTCGCTGTTCGTCGGCTACGCCGTACTCGTGCGTGCCACGGCTGGCGGGCCGGGGGGCGCACAACTGTTCAGCCAGGCCACGGTGGCGATCGAGACGGCTTGCCTCCTCCTGTCCAGCTACACTTGCGGGCTGATGCTGTTGGCGGTTAATGCGCGCCGCACGGCCGCGACCTATGCCACGGCGCTCGCCACCTTGCTGCTCGGTGCGGTCTTCCTTCAACTGGAAGTCCGCGAGTTCCAGACCATGATCGCGCTTGGCGCCGCGCCGCAGCGCAGCGCCTTTCTGTCGGCATTCTTCACGCTGGTCGGGTGCCATGGCCTGCATGTCGCGCTCGGGCTGGTCTGGCTGGTCGTGATGCTGGTGCAGGTGGCGGTGTTCGGATTCGCCGAGCGGGTGCAGCATCGCCTACTGTGCTTCTCGTTGTTCTGGCACACGCTTGATATCGTCTGGATCGGTGTGTTGACCATGGTTTATCTGATGGGAGTAAGCTCATGATCGAAGCCCGGCACGAACGCGCACCTGGCGATAGGCCAAGCCGCGAGATGAACGACGCGGCTCCATCCGAATTTCTCGTCTACACGATCGGCCTCGTTGTCGCGGCTCTTCTCACGGCGACCTCGTTCTGGGCGGCGAACACGACGGCGCTCTGGCCGGGCGGTGTCTTCCTCGGCCTATCGGTGCTCGCCATTGCCCAAATGGGCGTTCATCTGGTGTTTTTCCTGCATGTGACCAGCGGGCCGGAAAGCACCAACAATGTGCTCGCGCTGGCCTTTGGGGTGCTTATCGTTTTTGTAGTGATCACCGGCACAATTTGGATTGTGGCCGACATGAATGCGAACATGGTGATGCCCTCGAGCCTATCGGCGAGCATGTCGATGAAACATTGAAGAGGGCAAAGCGGAAGATCGGCGTAGGCAAGTGCGGTGTGGTCTCTCAGCAGGAACCGACCGAGACGTCGCCCTCTGCTTATGCGAGATCTAGGATTTACAATCGGGCCCGCGCTTTCGGAGATGTCGCTGGTCAAGCACTGTAGGCTTTACGCACAAGGATCCAGCATACACGGAAGTTAAGAACGCTATAATGAACGAAGTTCCGTACATCTACAGTCATGATGCGGCGCGAGACCTCTCACGTGGTACCGAGGCAATAGTGATGGAGACTGCCAATCAGTGACACGCCGTGAAAAGTGCATGCGTTACTGCATTTGGTTGCAGTCACTGTCAGCGCAGCGGCGGTGGGACCGCACAGGATGGCCCCGCCAGCATAAAAACTCTCAATCATGAAAACGGATTACTTGCTGCCCAAGTGAGGGCATCTAAACAGCTCCGGCGTTCCGTGCACGCCAAGCGTTGGAGGACGTCCGCGCGAGCTTGTTCCGTTGCACTGAATGTAGATCGACGAAGATGCGGCCAAGCCAGAAGTGTGGATGTGAGATAATGCCAAAGAATTGGCTTTGATTGCCATTAGCCAGCCGGCCAATTCGAAGCATATTTGGTGCGCTGACCGACGTGCTCTTTTTCGGCTTTCGGTCGGCATTTTGACTACTTAATTGTGGTCATCGTACCTCCCTCGACTTAAGCGAGATAGCCCAACTATCTCGCTTTTTTCGTTCAACGCACCTATTCGTCCTTTCGCGTCTGATCGACGATCGTATGGGATATCGGCCGACCGGCACCCATTCGGAAGCTCAGGGTGAATGTTCTGCCGCCTCAATCTGAGGTAACGTTGGCAGGCAGTTTCGGGCTTAGCCAAGGTGGCGGAAACTGTCACGCGGTGGGGTTAGGCCAATCCTCCAGGCAGAAGCGAAAGCTCGACTGAATACAATGCGGCGCGGTTGTTCGCCGGCTGGTCCCGGCCGCTTTTTCAGAACGAGAGACTTAGCGAACCTCGGGATGCAGCCGGTCCAACTTCTAGAAGAGGTCAAAAACACTGGGCCCGAGATCGACGATCTTTGTGGAAACAAGCTAAGCAGCTGCCTCGACACTGGTATACCAAGAGAGTTTGTGGCAATTCATTTCAATCTAGGGAATACAACTCAGCAAGCTTTCCGTGTCGCGACGGCCTTCATCGCTCGCTGATATTGAGGTGACCATGAAGGGCAGCACGAGGAGGCCGGTCGCATCCAGCCCAAAGCCAAAAGGCGTGACACGCGGTCGAGCGATCGATTTTGATAGATATATTCCGACAGTTGTCGCGCGCCTCATGACCAAGCTGCGCATCTCGGCGCAAGCATTTTTTGATCAGAAATATGGCATTACCCGTTTGGATTGGAGAATACTGTCGTTTCTAGATTCTGAGGGGGCGTCGAGTGCTTATGAGATTTGGACGATCGGCAATTTGGACAAAGCAGCTGTCAGCCGTGCGGTCAAATCTCTGGAAACGCGCGGTCTCGTCACAGTTAACGACGTGCCAAAGAGTGCCCGAAGGCGTACGGCGATATCTTTGACGCCAGCTGGCCGCAAACTCACCGATCAGATTTTCTCTGAGGTGATCAAACGGCACCGACGATTGCTTGGTGCATTGACGCTCGACGATATCGAGAAGTTTATACAGACCGCGCGATATCTCGAAGACCGCATCCCCGAGATGGACCAAGAAACGGCACGTCAGTCGTCGACGTTTGATCCGACTAAGCTGCCTCCATCCGCTTCACCGCCCACTAAGAAGTCAAGAAAGTAGCAATTTTCGTTCTGCTTTTTTCGGAGCTTGAACTTAGTCCGATATCCTCACAAAAACCGCGTTGCCCTCGACTTTGGTCAGGTAAGTGGCGATATCTTTTTCCGCGGGGCTGGTTAGCGCCTTCCCCGTTCGGATATCGAACCGCGCATTGTGAAGCGGACATTCGATCGCATCGCCCTCGATGAGCCCGTCCGAAAGCAGTGCATAGGCGTGGCTGCAAATGTTCGACGTCGCAAAAATGCATCCATCCAGCGAATAGAGAGCCAGTTTCGTGCCGGCGATCTCGCACGCAAACGGCTCTCCATCGACGACGTCATCCAGATCCGCAGCCTTCAACCAACCGTCTGACATTCCAATCTCCTCACAAGCTGTAAAAGTCGACGACTGTCGGAATGCGATCGTTCGCCAGAATGATTTTCTTCGATGCGATCGTAGGGCTTTCCCCCGACAGCGAGAACAGGAATTCGTAGTGGCCAAAGTGACAGTGCTCACGCGCCGTTCGCGGGTCGAACACATGCACCACGAAACTGGCGCTCACGAGAGCGGGGCTTTGCTTCTCATCCAGGAAGTGCACGTTCGAAATCACATGCACGGTGCGCGGCAACGGAAGCGCTGTAATCGATTTCCTCGACTGGATGCGCGAGATGCGCTCGGCAAGCTGCCCTCTGTTGGTATGATAGATGAGAGAGACCTGCCGATCCGGATCGTCAACAAGGTCGTATTCGTTCAACCAGCCCGGTGCCCAATAGACGGCGTCTTCTTCATACATCAGAAGCCATTCTTTCCAGCTTTTCTGATCCAGAAGACGGGCCTCTCTATAGATGGCTGCGCTGATGGATGACAAATCATGCGACATGCGCTCGCTCCTAGATCTTTTGGCCGGCATTTAAGAGGAGGCGATGCCACTCGCGATATCCCGCATGGAAATTGGTTTCGCCACCGAAGGTCGGTGCTCCGAACGCATACTCATCCGGCGTGATACCGACTTCATTCGCATGCGGCCCGTCATGGACCGGATCTGAGCCCAGACCTCGCAAATAGCCCAACGTGTTCCCGGCTTCGGCGACATAGCCCGTCTGGCAGTATTCGTACATCACGTTGTCATCGGATGTTGCGAGGCCGCTGGGATTGAAAAAGTCTTCGTACCCTCTGATGCGCATGCGCCGGGACTCCGCGCTCTCGCCGACGGGCGCAATGCAGTGTGAAGTCATTTCCGTCTTGTCGGGGGCGAGCGGTCGCCACGTCCGAAGCTGCGATGAGCTGATGTCGATGAGTTGGAGGCTCGGAAATATCGTCAGATTCCGCTGTCGAAGCATCCATTTGACGCGATCCCGGCCGAATTGCTCCGTGAGCCTGTTCAGATTTTCCTGATCGTTCGACAGGGGGCGGCCATATGCAGAGACTTGCTTGATCGACCAGTTCACCGCGTGGCCATGGGGGAAGCTGAAGCTGCCCTGTCCGACCCGCTCCGCCGAATCCTCGCGCGGAAGGTCGGCATTCGACGATACGGCGCGATTCTTCAGGATGTCGACGTATGAGCTGTGCGTCGAATTGAAATGATAGTAGTCGAGGCCGTTTTCGAATTGCAGCTTCCAGTTGGCGTCGAATGTGTAACTGGAGGCTCCCGGAACGAACTCCACTTGGCCGACGGGGCTTTGATCGACGATCAGGTCGATGAAATGTGCCGCCTGTCCCAGATACTCTTCAAGCGGTGGAACTGACGGGGACAGGCTCGCGAAGATCAGGCCGCGATATGATTCCAGTCGAGCGACCGGAATGAGATCGCGATTCTTGTCTCGGAAGCTTTCCGGATATTGGCCGTCGGCCTCTTCGGTCACTGCTGTATTGCGACCGTCGCTGTCGTAGGCCCAACCGTGATACCGACAAACGTGAAATTTCTGGCGTCCGTGCTTGAACGGGCAGACGATCGTGCCCCGGTGGCGGCAGGTATTGAGGAAACATCCGACGCTTCCGTCGCTTTTGCGCGTGAGGAGCACCGGCTGCGACCCGATATGGGTCGTCAGAAAGTCGTTCGCTCTCGGAATCTGGGTTTCGAGGCCGACGAAAGTCCAGAGCGCCTCGAAGATGTATTTCTGCTCCAGCGCGAAGATCTCCGGGTCCGTGAAAGCACGCCGTGCCACCTCGAAGATGCCGTCCTGCGGTCGGTCGATCAGCAATGATCCGATTGCGCTCTCGCTTGTCATGATTTCTGCTCCTGGGCGCTCTTGATCGCCTCTTTGAGATTGATTGCTCCATTCATGCAGTCTGCGTCGCGGATCGCAGCGCCCGCGGTGACGAGCTTCCTCGCCATCTGGAATTCACGTTTCCCATCAAGCATCGCGGCGCCGATAGCCCGATTCTCGCCATCGAGAAAGAGGTAGCCGGACTGACCAAGTGATCGCTTGGAGTTTGCATGCATGATGTTTCCGACGACCTGAAACATCAGTCCGTATTGAGTGGTCCATAGATAGGGCACGGTCCTGGCCGCAACATCCCCCTCCACGATCGATAGAGCCGCAGCCTCCGCAGAAGATTGGGCATGGGCCCAACTCTCTTCCCGGCGGCGGCTATGATGCCGTGCAACGTCGCCGATTGCGTAGATCATGTGGTCAGTGATCGATCGATACTGATCATCGACGAGTATGCCGTCGTCGCAGGCAATCCCGCTCTCGCGCGCCAACTGATCGTTGAGGACCATGCCGACGCCGATCACGACGAAGCGTGCTGCTATGGTTTCGCCGTCATCAAGGTCGAGGACGACGCCATCATTGCCTAGATCGCGCAAGCCAACGATCTTCGTCGACTTTCGAATGGAAACGCCGTGGTCGTGATGCAGCCGTTCGAGGAGCGACGAGCATTCCTGGGGAAGCACGCGAGACAGAATGGTGCTTGCCGCCTCCATCACGACGACGTCGAGGCCAGCTTTCCGAAGACTCGAAGCGATCTCCAGCCCGACAACGCCGGCGCCAACAACAACAACAGGACCGCCCCCGGCCATCATGTGCGCGAGGCGTCGGCTGTCTTCAGCCGTTCTGACGTAGCAGACGCGGTCGTGCGACATCTCCTTCAAGCGCCGGGCTTCGCCGCCAGTGGCCAGGACGAGCCGATCATACGGCTCATCGACGCCGCTCTCGGTTCGAAGGGTCTGCGCAGTCCTGTCGATACGCGTAATCCTGGTATCGATACGGACATCGATGCCCTCAGCACGCCAGCGTTCGTGGTCAGCCAGATATGTGAGTTCCGACGCCTCGCCGGTGAGATATTCCTTAGACAAAGAGGGGCGTTCATACGGCAATGTCGCTTCGGCGCCGTACAGCGTAATCCGGCCTCCGAAACCACGCTTCCGCAGCGCGAGTGCGCAGACCCCTCCGGCTTGACCGGCTCCCACGATTGATACGCTGGCGTCCATTTCTACCTCAAACAACCCGGCGCCCCTGTTTTACGCTCGGCGACAATGGTTGTCAAAACACCTATTAGGGCAAGAGGGAGCCGGGCCTAAAGCATCGGCGATCGGGCACTATCCGCCGCACCTTTCTCAATTGATGCGGATGTTGGCGCTGCCTGCGATGTCCCGCCACTTCTTGATTTCCCTGTCGATGAAGTCATCGAACTCCGCAGGTGACGAGCCAATGGGTTGCATTCCGAAAGATGCGGCCTTGGCGGCGAATTCCGGTGACTTCACGAATGCAGAAACATCGCGTGAAAGCGCCTTCACCATCTGATCCGGCGTTTTCGATGGAACGACCAGCCCGAACATCGAATTTGCTTCATAGCCGGGATAGGTCTCCGCGATCCGCTTGTATTGCGGCGCATTCGGGATCGGCGTGGCATTCGTCACGCCAATGACCTTCAAAGTTTTATCCTGGACGTGCTGCTGGACCGAATGCCAGACATCGAACATCAACGGGACGCGTTGTGCCAGAACATCCGTCAGGGCATTCGCGCTGCCGTTATAGGGCACATGCAACATCTTGATCTCTGCCACCTTCTGCAGGAGTTCAGCGGCCATGTGAGTCGCGGTTGCGGGGCCGGGCGTTGCATAAGCAAGCGGCTGGCTGGCCTGCTTTGCCAATCTCACCAGGCCGGGAATGTCATCTGCCTCGAACGCTGGATTGGCCACCACGACCATGTGAGCTTCGGCCAGCTGCGTAATGCCTCTCAGGTCGCGCTGGGCATCGAACGGCATCTTGTCCCTGACAGCGGGGTTGATGACGTGCGCAGTAATAACCACGCCGACAACGTGCCCATCGGGCGTGGATTTGGCGACTGCATCCGTTCCGATCATCGTGCCTGCGCCGGGTTTGTTGTCCACGATGACGGGAACGGACCATTTCACCGACATCGCTTCCCCGATAACCCGCGCGATGACATCGGTCGGCCCTCCCGGCGTGAACGGAACGACGAGGCGAACAGCACGCGACGGGAATGACTCTTGAGCCACGGCCTTTTTGCCGCTCATCGCGAGCATTGCCCCACCTGACAAGACGAACTGTCTGCGATCCATGATTTTCCTCCAGTACCCGCTCATTTGAATGGCGTAGTTGTCAAGACATTAGTTGTTAAATCTCCTATCGCCAATAGACAAATGTCAAAAATTCCGTGCTTCGCTGCGCTGCAAAATACTTGCCGTCGCTGGGCGCTTCTGGTCGCTGGTATTGAAAATGTGGCTGATGGCGGGACGGGCGGGCTGACCTATGAGGAGGCCGACTGGCTCACAGTCAACGAGAAGCCAAGCGGGGTTCTGCGCCGGCGATCGTCGATACCGTCTCGAATGGGCTCCGATTCAAGTCAGAATCAAGCGGAGTGCCACTATCTATTGGTTTGGTTCAGCCACGCGAATGTTATCGCTGGATTGGCCGCGAACGAGGCGGTCGGACATCATTTCCGATATCCGACAGCGTTGGTCGCTCTCAGGTGAGCACCACGACTTTTCCAAGTATCGTTCGCTCGCTGAATAGCTGCAGAGCTTCTGCACCATCCTGCAAAGGATATGTCACGGTGACTGGTGGGCGAATCTCATCGCGCTCATACATCTGCAACAGCGTGTCCCGGTTTGCTGCATTCGCGCCGGGCTCTTCCATCGAGAACGTTCGCCAATTCACACCGAGAATTTCGGACGATTTCAGGAGTGGAAGATTAAGCGGGATGCTGGGAATCCCGGCCGTGAAACCGAGGACCAGATAGCGCGACTTCTCGCCCGAGGATCGCAGCGCTATCTCAGCCAATGGTCCACCGACAGGATCGAAGACGATGTCCGCTCCCTTTGGCCCTAGCAACCGCTTCACATCCTTCGTCAACGTCTTGAGATCGGTGCTTGCCAGGTCCGAGGGATAGATCAATCCGTCATCCGCACCGTTCTCGGTCGCGAAGGAAAGCTTTTCCTGAGACGATGTCATTGCGAAAACGCGAGCGCCTTTCGCCTTGGCAATCTGTATTGCAGCAATGCCCAATCCTCCGGATGCGCCGAGGACGAGAACCTGATCGCCTGCCTGGATTCTGCCCCGGTCAATGAGCGCGTGATACGAGGTCTCATAGGCGAACTGGAAGGCCGCCGCATGTTCCATAGACATGCTGTCGGGGATCTTCGCGCATCGGCTCGCATCGATCGCGATCAGCTCCCCCAATCCTCCGGTCCCGCAGCGCGCCATCACCCGATCACCGGGTCTGAATTCGCCGGCAGAAGTGCCAACGTCAACGACCACGCCACCGACTTCCGCGCCGGGGATGAAGGGCCGGGGCGCTTTCACCTGATACAGGTCTTGGATGAGCAAAAGATCCGGAAAATTCAGCCCACACGCTTTTACCGCAATCAAGAGCTGGTGATCCAAAGCGCTCGGGTCGGGCATGGCGCAGTATTCTAGTGTCTCGGGCCCACCTGCTTCTTTGCTGACGAGAGCTTTCATGTCGCTTTGATCCATTGTCCTCTTGGAGGCATAGTCGTCGAACCCAGTTTAATGAGTATGGCCAAACACATCAAAGCGCTTGGCGCTTTGTTTCGTCGTTGCATCACCATAGGTCCATGGTGTCTATGCGTTGGTCGAAAAACCCGATCGCATTCCGCATTACGGGAGCAGAGCCGTTGATGAACCTTTGAGGATCGCGATGCTGCCGACTTCCTCAGCGCGCGAAAAGGTCATGTGAACTGGCGGTCGCGGTCATTGTGACGGACAGTCGCGCTGGTCAGTCTCGATCGTTGGCGGAGGCCGTGGATGACAATGGTCTAGACGGCGGCTCCCAGCCCATTCGGCATTGAAGCGGCGAGCGGGCTATCAGCCAAAATTCAAGGTGAGGATTCAAGATGGCGACGATCGTTCTCGTTCACGGCGCATGGCACGGCAAATGGTGCTGGCAACCCCTGATTCCCTTGCTCGAATCGCGCGGCCACAAGGTCGTCGCGGTTGATCTGCTCGGAATGGGCGACGATCCAACGCCGATAAAGGACGTGTCTCTCGGGCGGTGGACGGATCAGATCGTCGATGTGGTCAAAGTGCAGAGCGAACCAGTGGTTCTTCTTGGCCATAGCCGAGGTGGGATCGTGATCAGCGAAGTCGCTGAGCGTGTGCCTGACTCGGTCGCGAAGCTTGTCTATCTCGCTGCGTTTCTTCTGCCTTCGGGCGAAACGCTGGGTGGCTTCGTCGCCCGCGTTTCCGGCGGTGCGAAAGCGCCGTATGTGATTCCTGGCGCCGATGGAAAGACCTCCACCGTTTCGGCTGATGCGGTTCAGCAGGTGTTCTACAATACCGCGCCCGCAGAACTCGTTCGCGTGGCTGAAGCGAAGATGGGGGCGGAGCCCATGGCCGTATTCGCAACGCCGCTGTCTTCGACAGCGGAGCGGTTCGGGCGCGTTCCCCGGGCCTATATCGAAACCAAGCAAGATCGTGCGGTGCCTCTGGCTTTGCAGAAGGCAATGCATTCGGCGCTTGCCTGCTCTCCGATCGTGACCCTGGATACGGACCACTGTCCGTTCTTTTCGGCGCCAGATCACCTCGCTGCAGCGATCGACAAGATCGCAACTGAGGAGATCAATGATGTTTCGGCAGCCACGTCACATCAGGGACGGTGAGATGATGGCGCGGATGCTTGAAAATATCCGAATCATCGATCTGACGACGATTGTTTTCGGTCCCTACGCGACCGAAACGCTGGCGGATCTCGGCGCCGACGTGATCAAGATTGAAGCGCCGAGCGGAGACATGTTTAGGAACTCTGGCGCTTCGGTCAAGACAGGTGGCATGGGCGCGTGCCACATGACTTTGAACCGTGGCAAGAAGTCGCTTACCCTCGATCTGAAAACGGAGCGCGACAAGGAGAAGCTACGGGAGCTTTTGCGAACCGCGGATGTTTTCATTCACAATGTCCGAAAGCGCGCGATCGATCGTCTCGGTTTCGGTTACGACGCTGTCAAAGCGATCAACAAGGACATCATCTACACCCATTGTGTTGGTTTCGGATCGGGCGGTCGCTACCGTGATCTCCCTGCCTATGACGATGTCATCCAGGCCGCCACGGGGACGGCAACGCTGCTGTCGCGGGTCGATGGCCAGGCTCGGCCGCGCTACTTGCCGTCGCTTATTGCCGACAAGGTCGCCGGACTTCACGGCACCTACAGCGTGCTTGCGGCGCTTGTCCACAAATTGCGGACAGGTGAGGGGCAGTTCGTCGAGGTCCCCATGTTCGAATCGTTTGCGCATTTCATGCTGCAGGAACACCTGTTTGGCGCGACGTTTAAGCCGCAAGCCTATCAGATGGGGTATACACGGCAGCTGGATCCCGAGAGGCAGCCGTTTCCGACCGCGGATGGCCATATCAGCATCGTTCTTTACACTGACGCGATCACTGAAAAGCTGCTGGTTCTGTTCGCCGATGACCGGCTCACCAACGACGTCCGATTTGCGACCAAGCCTGATCGCATGAAGAATGCGACCGCGCTCTATGCGGAGATTGCGCACCGTACGCCAGCGAAAACCACAGCGGAATGGACCCAGCTATTTGAGGTCGCCGGGATACCATCCATGCCGATGCATGATCTCGAAGATGTTCTCGACGATCCGCATCTCGATGACGTGAATTTCTTCGCGATTGCCCAGCATCCGACAGAAGGACGTTACGTCTCCATGAAGGCGCCGGTGTCATTTTCGGCGAGACCTTGCACGCAGCTCGATCCTGCCCCGCTGCTTGGTGAGCACGACAGCCACTTGGAAGCGCTGCTGAAACGCTCATAAGACTGGCTTAGCGGCGCGCGTTACATAGAATGACGGTAGCGCATGACGGATCGATCCGGCATTCGAGAAACGATAAAAACCAGGCACATGGGGGACGCGATGACTGTTTCATCCGACGAATCTTACATACGACGCGCGCTCCCCCGGCCAGACTGGAACCCTCCTTATCCCGCGCATGCATCGAAGTTCGGGAGCGATGTCCATCAGCCGGTCATCTCCTACTTCGGGTTACAGGGCGGCCAAGAGCACGATATCGATGCGGCGATCGCCCATCTTCGGGCTTTTCTCAAACAATCCGCCGTGCCGGATTTCGTCGATCACTCGTTCTACATTGATCAGCGCGGTGTGCGAAACGAGGTGCTTACTGCGTACTGGCTCAGCTCACATCGATACGAGCAATGGCTGGCGAAGAGCGAATATGAGCAATGGCTGAAGAGCGATGATCGTTTGATTGCTGACATCGGCGTATGGCATGAGACGATCCGTGTTCCGGTCGAGCGACTGGAAACAATTTCAGGAAAGAAACAGGAATTCGGCATTGCCCGGGCTGCGAACAACAAGGGCACCGAGGTGCGCGAGCACGCCTATTGGGGAGCCATGCGGCACCGGCTTGAAGTGTCGGCGTCGGATTGTCTCGAGAGCCCCGTGAAGCAACTCGTTGATGGAAAGCCCGACACAATGGGGCGCATGATCAGGATCAAGCCTCCCGTCAACACCGCGATCATCAAGTCTGGTCAGGACTGGACCGAATGCACCGGCGCCGAACTTGACACCTATCGTGGTGAAGTTCATCCGCGCTTGGTCGAGGGGATGAACTTTCTGCGCGATAATCCTGTCGAGACCGGCTGTTTTTCGTGCCGCTTCATGACCGAGCGCGGAGCGGACAGTAGCGCTCGTCTCGCAACCTTCGGCTTCGCGATCTTCAAATCACTTGAGGACCTGGAGGCCTGGTCGAAGACGCATCCCACCCATCTGGCGATCTTCAACAGCTTTCACGGCATGGTCAAAAAGCACCCGGAAGGGCGAAACCTCAAGCTGTGGCATGAAGTCGTCGTCCTGGACGGCGACAATCCCGACTTCGTATACGTCAATTGCCATCCGGAAACGGGCCTGCTGAGATGGTTCGATGAGGCCAAATCGTAGTCCCGCGGTGCTTGAGATCGAAGACGATCTCAAGCACCGCGGCTGCACCGGCATGTGATCCAACCCGTGAACCGCAAGCGCGCTGCTTGCTTCCGCGTTGCGGGACCGCGGGTTAGTACGGCAGGCCTACGTAGTTTTCGGCAAGCACCGCCTGGCCTTTTTCTGAACCGACGATGTAGTCCAGTTCGGCGGTCTGCAAGCGGGTTTCGAACGGCTCCGTGCCAGGAAAGCGATGCAGGATTGACGTCATCCACCAAGAGAATCTGACGGCTTTCCAGACCCGTGAGAGCGCCTTTACCGAATAGGCATTCAGGCCGGCCTGGGAATTTTCCTCGTAGAACTCGGCCAAAGCGGTCGCAAGATAGAAAACATCGGAAGCTGCAAGATTTAGCCCCTTGGCGCCGGTCGGCGGCACGATGTGCGCGGCGTCCCCGGCAAGAAACAGGCGACCGAACCGCATCGGTTCGGCGACAAACGAGCGCAGAGGTGCAATGCTTTTTTCCAGGGATTTCCCGGTCACGAGGTTGTCCGCAGCTTCTTCATCAAGCCGCGTTCGCAACTCATCCAGAAGCGCTCATCCGACCAGTTCTCGACATGCTCGTCGAGCCCAACCTGCAGGTAGTAGCGGCTTCTGGTAGGGGAGCGCATGGAACAGAGGGAAAAGCCGCGCGGATGATTTACATAGATCAGCTCCGGCGACACCGGTGGAGCATCGGTGAGCAGGCCGAGCCAGCCGAATGGGTAGGTTTTCTCGTAAATACTGAGTGCAGATGACGGAATGCTTGCGCGAGACACGCCGTGAAAGCCGTCGCAGCCTGCAATAAAGTCGCATGTGATCTCATGAGACGCGCCGTCTTTCGAATAGCGCACGGTGGGGCGGTCGCCGTCGAAGCCATGCAACGTCACGTTCTCGGCTTCGTATACGCTGACTTGCCCTGACGACGCACGTGCCAGCATCAGATCATGGGTGACTTCGGTTTGCCCATAGATCGTGACGGATCGCCCTGTGCTCTTGCTCAAGTCGAGGCGATGGCGCTGGCCGAGGAAGAGCAGCTCAATCCCGGTATGCTCTAGCCCTTCGGCTTGGAGTCTTTCAGCGACACCAAGCTCCTCAAGTTGCGCCACAGTGCCGGATTCGAGAACACCAGCCCGGATCCGGGCCAAAACATAGTCCTGATCCTTGCGTTCAAGGATGACGTTATCAATTCCTCGAGCATGCAAAGACTGGCCCAGCAGAAGCCCTGCCGGGCCCGAGCCGATAATGACAACCTGCGTGCGCACTGCATCTCCTTAGTGGTCGAGCATAAGCGGGTGATCCAAATTCGCTTAGCCCGTTCGTGCAGCAAGTATCGGCGTTGAAGCTCTGTCGTTGAATGGCCGGACTGGTCAAACGAATTGGCGGGATACACCGTTCCGCGTGCATGCAAGGCGACCGGCTCAACAAGGCGAGGGACATCACCGCTGCAGAGCAAAAGCGCGGAGCGAGCGTGTGTGGTTACGCTCGCCGAAAGAGAAGGTCGACCTACGTCTCAGATCAGGGTTGTGCTCTTGGCGTGGGATTGTGAGTACACAATTCCGTTGCAGGATCGATCAGCGCCCAGGGTTGCGCCGAAGCCGTCCATGCGGTCACGTCGACTTTGAGATGGCTTGCGTCATCGATCGTGCCGACCTTGACGAGCTTCACAGCGGGCGCCATCTGCAGATGTTCAAAGATGGGCGTCCCGCATTCCGAACAGAATTGACGGGTGACGGAGTTGCCGGAGTCCGCTGTGCTCGTGAAGGACCGCAATTTCTCACGGCCTCTCTCGATGACGAGGGAATCCTCGGCCACGACCACAACATGTGCGGGGGCGCCGCCGGACGAATATTGGCAATCGCGGCAATGGCACACAACGAAGCGGAGAGGCGGCGCAGACACATACCTTATTGCGTCGCACAAGCAGCCGCCGGCCAGGGGAGGATTGCTCATATTTGTCCTCGACGCAGCGTCATGCGGGGTGGGAGGCGGTCTCGTTCAAGCATGCGGATCCCAATTAAAAAGCGTGTTGTTCGAATAGAGCTCTAGCTATGCCTATGGGCGAAGTTCTGTAACTGCATCGTTTGCCTGGCGCGGATGTGCCCCTGGGCCATGGTGCGACGCGCTCCACTCGTTAACGGCGCTACTTCGCAAGCGGTATCGTCCGTCCCTGTTGTGTCGGGCGGAGCTTTCGATATTGTCAAAAGTCATTCGAACGGCAATGGCAGAACGTTTCAAAGTCGTCGGCCAAAATAATCGCAATTCTGCCGCGGGCTCGCGGCTTTGGGAGACTTTTCTGAGAGATGACCGAGCTGTATGCCAGAGGACGTCGTCCGATCGATGCACGATATCTCGAAGTCATCTTGAGCGGTGTCGAGCAAGCGGGCCTGGACGTGCCGCGGCTGCTGAAGCGTGCGCATCTCGAGCCCGAGGTCATTGCTGGAAATGCCAAAGCCATATCCCAGGAGGGATTTGCGCGGTTGATCTCGACTTTGACGCGGGTGACGCGGGACGAGTTCTGGCTACTCGGTGATCGGCCGATCAGGCTTGGCACGTTCAACACCATGTGCAGGTTGATCGTTCAAAGCAGCAATCTGGGATCTTCCCTTCGCACAGGCTTCAGCTTCTACCACAAGACCGTCAGCGACTTTACCATGAGAATGGGAAGTGACGGGTCCGAAATGCGTATTTGGGTCACGACCTCGGTGCAGGATCCGACCCGACGCCGGGCGATCTGCGGAGCGGCGCTCTTCTTCGTTTATGGCATGATGTGCTGGCTTGTTGGGAAACGGCTTCCTTTGAACTCGGTGCGCTACGCGTTCGGCGAACATGCTTTCAGTTCCGAACTCGCTCCATTCTATGATGCGCCGATCCTCTTCAATCAAAAATCTCATGAGCTTCGATTCCAGAAAGAGATTCTGGATTTGCCGATCATGCCGGACGAAGTCCGTCTCCAGCGATTCATCAAATCGATGCCGAGCGCGATGCTGGTTCGCTATCGCGACGAAAGCAGCTTTTCCGAGCGCGTTCGCGCCATTTTGCGGCGCAACCTAGCCAAGCACGTGTCGCTCGAAGAAGTCGCTGCGCGGCTTAACGTCTCTCCACAGACGCTGCGGCGGCGGCTCGCGGATGGTGGAGATCAAGGCTTTCAAGAGTTGAAGGATCAGGTGCGACGCGACGCGGCCGTCAGGCTGTTGAGAACGACCAGCGTACCGCTTGAGCAGATCGCACTGCAGCTCGGTTTCTCGGAGCTAAGTACGTTCCATCGTGCATTTCGGCGCTGGACCGGTCTCACACCAGGCTCCTATCGCCATACAGACCCAAGCGCCACAGCTGCGCCGAGCACTGTAGAGTAGTGTCTTCTGCACGCGATGCGTGTCGGCGCTATCGATGCGAAAGTCCGGAAGAGGGCCTCTCGTAGCGAGAGGCCCTCAATGCATTATTTCTCGGCGTCGATCACGTCACCGACCGAAACCCATTTTTCACCGTCGAACTGGACGAGTTGCTCTTGGGTCATGGGCGTGTATCGCGTGGGAGACGTATTGAGAACGATCCCGGGCAACATGATCGGAAGAACGAGATTATTGATGCTGGCAGCCTGCTTCATGAGGTTCTCTCGCGTGAGATTGTCGCCGCATTTCTCAAGGACGTGAACAAAGGTCTGTGCTGTCGCATAGCCAAAGGCGTACAGAGACTCTTGGGCATTCAGGTCCGGCATGTATTGCTTCATGAATGCCAGATATTCCTTCATGCCGGGATCGTCCTTCCACACCGGATCGCTCGGATCCTTGCGGAAGTTCACGCTGATAACACCTTTTGAGTTCTCAAGGCCGGCGGGAACAAGCGTGCTCGATATCGAGAAGGAGGCATCGCTGATCAGGTGAAGAACGTCCCATTTGATTTCGGCGACTTTCTTGATCGCCTGAGCGGTGAATTTGGGAGTTGCGATGTTGACGAAGACATTGGCACCGGACGACTTGAGAACGAGAATCTGTGAATCGACGGTCGGCTCTGCCAACTCGTAACTCAGTTCTTTCACGATCATCGATGCGGCTTTGCTGCCCAAAGCATCTTTGACGCCTCGGACATAGTCGCGGCCAAAATCATCATTTTGAAACAGAATCGCGATTTTCGCATCGGGGCGTTCTTTCAGCAGATACTTGCCGTAAATTGCACCTTTCGCATGATTGTTCGGCTGCCAGCCCATCGACCATGGGAATGTCGCGGGATCCGAAACCCGGTTCGCGCCGGTGCCGAGGAACAAAGCCGGCACCTTCTTGGCGTTCAGATATTTCTGGGTTGCGAAGTTGCTTGGCGATCCGAAAGTGCCAACAATTGCCAGAACTTCGTCGCTCTCCACCAGACGCCGTGTCTGCTCCACAGCCTTCGGTGGGCTATATGCATCGTCTATCGAAATCAGGTTGATCTTTCGACCATTGACTCCACCTTCGGCATTGATCTTCTGGAAGTAGGCGCCCATGGCCCTGCCAATCGCGGCGAAACTCGACGCAGGCCCGCTATAAGGCATGGTTTGACCGATTTTGACTTCCGTGTCGGTCACGCCAGGGCCGTAGTTCTTACTTTGCGCAAGGAGCGGATGCGAAAAGAGCGCGACAGCAATCGCGCAGCTGGCAGCTGCTAGGACTCTCATGACGTTTCCTCTGTGTTTTTATGCGGCTGAAGCCGATTGCAGATAGCGCTTCTTCAGAACATGCTTGAACAGCTTTCCGTTTTCTTGACGCGGCATCTCCGTCTCGAAATCCACGGTGCGTGGACACTTCACGTTCGAGATGGATTCCTTGCAGAATGCGATCAGCGTCTGTGCGAAGGCGGGTGACGCAAGTGAAGGGTCCTTCAATTGCACCACGGCCTTCACTTCCTCGCCGAACTCGCGATTCGGTATGCCGAACACCGCGACGTCTTCGACGGCTGGATGCATGGACAGCCGATTCTCGATTTCTGCGGGGTAGATATTGACGCCGCCTGAGATGATCATGTGGGAGCGGCGATCCGTCAGATAGAGGTAGCCATCTTCATCGACATATCCGACGTCACCGATCGTGGACCAGCCTTTGTCGTTTCGCGACTTCGCGGTTTTCTCCGGATCGTTATGATAAACGAAGCTCGGTCCCTCGAAATACACATCGCCGATCTCACGAGGCCCCAGTTCGCCTTTGTCCTCGTCGAGAATGTGCACCTTGCCGACGCAAGCACGCCCGACAGATCCTTTGTGGGAGAGCCATTCTTCTGTCGAAAGGCAGGTTGCACCATTTCGTTCAGAACCGGCATAGTATTCCCAGAGTATCGGCCCCCACCACGAGATCATCTGCTCTTTAATTTCGGGAGGGCAGGGAGCGGCCGCATGAATTGCGCATTTGTGCGACGATAGATCGGCTCCGCGGCGAATGTCTTCGGGCAGCGCGAGCAAGCGGAAGAACATCGTCGGGACCCACTGGCTGTGTGTCACACGGTAGGTCTCGATCGCAGCAAGCGCTTTGTCGGCGGCGAATTTCGGCATCAGAATGACAGTGCCGCCGGACTCCAAGGTTCTCATCGTGAAACGAAGCGGAGCTCCGTGATACAGCGGCGCCGGCGACAGATAGATGCTCTCTTCGTCGAACTTGAAATTGTCGCGCACCCAATCTCCGGAAGACTGAGCTTGGGCAATGTTCCTGAAGAGAGGCTGCTTGATGCCTTTGGGCTGCCCCGTGGTTCCGGACGAATAGAAAAAGTCTTTTCCGACAGGGCCATCGGGAATCTCGATATAGTCACCGAATTTTGCGAGCTCGGTCCGATAGTCGAGAGTACCTTCGATCCGCTCTCCAAGAACGATGATGATGCAGCCGGCTGGGTTGTCCAACTTCAGCGCGGCAATAGCCTCCGGAAAATTAGCGGATACGAAAAGGATCTTCGCACTACTGTCGCGGACGATATAGGCGGCTTCATCGGGTTTGAGATGCGTACTGATCGGCGTGTAGTAGATGCCATTGCGTCGAGCGCCCCAGACCAGTTCGAAGTAGGTAGGGTCATTCTCCAGCAGAATGGCCACGCCGTCCTCGGACTTCAGCCCCATCGACATCAGCAGCTGGGTGACGGAATTGGCGCGGCGATCCAGCGCTCGATACGTCACGGTTGTCTCGGTGAACGCTACGCGAACGGCAACTTTGTCGGGGTGCCTTGCGGCCCAATTCTTGAGTGTCGGCATTTCTATCCCAGGGTTGGCGCGAGCATGATCGGCTCGGCTTTGCGACAAATATCAGGGGTGCGCATGACCGATAATATGGCCGGTCGTGCCAAAAAGACTGACCGCACTGCTCTCCCTGGGCAGGAGCGGGCAGGGCACGTGCGACGATGCCCTGATCTCTGGGTGGTCGCATCCTCTTGGATCGCCCGCGAGCCCGCATGGCAGGCCGAGTGTCCGGCCCCGAAATGGTGGGGCGCCTCGCGACCGGCGAAGGGCAGTACCGAGAGGTGCTGCCTCAGGATCTGCAGATAGGAACAATCTCTTTTTGTTATCTAGCGCCAATTCGATTGATGACTGAGGTCATTGTCCGCCAGCGAAGATTTTCATCCTTCTTGAGGTCAGCGTCGGCGTCGCTGCGAGGCGCGTCAAAAGACAGGGCGGAGGCCGTGCGAGGCGGCTCACCGCGTGTCTCATGCGTACCCAAACTTCCTGCATGCGCCGCTTTCCGCATGAGGCGGTCAAATACGAGTTGGGCCAATCATCGGGACCAATCTCGAAAAAATGACGGCGACGACTTCTCGGTCGTTCCACAGTCTAAATCAAACGGGGGAATCGGTTGCCAAGTGTAAGCTTTGAAAGGCCTGCTGGGACGAGCATGGGGGCGCAGCCGCTCTTGCGCGTCAACGACGTTAGCGTCGTGTTCGGCGGCATCGTCGCCCTGAACGGCGTCTCGTTCGACATGCAGAAAGGCCACATCCTCGGCCTGATCGGACCGAATGGCGCCGGCAAGACGACGCTCTTCAACTGCCTCTCGCGGCTCTATCAGCCGAGCAAGGGCGACATCCTGATGGAAGGCCAGTCGATCCTGACGCGGCCCGCCCACAAGATTTCCGAAATCGGCATCGGCCGCACCTTCCAGAACGTCGCGCTGTTTCCGAACCTCACGGTTCGCGACAATGTCCGCGTCGGCAAGCATGCACGCACGAATAGCGACATCGTCAGTGATGCGCTGAAGCTGCCATGGGTGCGCCGTGGCGAAACGGCGATCAACAGGGACGTCAACGACATCCTTGATTATCTCGATCTCCAGAACGTCGCCGACACCGTGGTTTCAGGTCTGCCGTTCGGCACCCAGAAGCGCGTCGAGCTTGCCCGCGCGCTCGCGGCCGAACCGAAGATCCTGCTGCTGGACGAGCCCGCCGGCGGCCTCAATCACGAGGAAGTCTATGTCCTCGGCGATCTCATCCGCCGCATCCGCGACGAACGCGATGTCACCGTGCTGCTCGTCGAGCATCACATGGGCCTCGTGATGTCGATCGCCGACCATGTGGTCGCGCTGAACTTCGGCAAGAAACTCGCGGAAGGCACCCCGGCTGCCGTCCAGAAAGACCCGGCTGTCATCAAGGCCTATCTGGGGGACAAAGATTCATGAGCACGATGCTTCATGTAAAGGACCTGCGCGCCTATTACGGCCAGGTCCAGGCACTGCACGGCCTCGAATTCGACCTCAAGGAAGGCAGTCTCACCACGCTGCTCGGCGCCAACGGCGCCGGCAAGACCACCACGCTGCGGGCGATCTGCAACATGGTGCGCTCCACCGGCTCGATCGAGTTCGAGGGCAAGAAGCTCGACAACAAATCGACCGAGAGCATCGTGCGGCTGGGCATCGCCCATGTACCGCAGGGCCGCGGCACCTTTGCGACCTTGACGGTGGATGAGAATCTGGAGCTCGGCGCGATCAGCCGCAAGGATATCAAGGCGATCAAGTCGGATATCGATCGGATGTACGACTATTTTCCAAGATTGAAGGAGCGCCACACCCAGCAAGCCGGCACGCTGTCCGGCGGCGAACAGCAGATGCTTGCGGTGGCCCGCGCGCTGATGCTGCGTCCCCGCCTGATGCTGCTGGACGAACCATCTTTTGGTCTTGCGCCGCTGATCGTGCGGGATCTGTTCAAGATCCTCGGCCAGATCAACCGTGAGGACAAAGTCTCGATCCTGGTCGTCGAGCAGAACGCACAGCTCGCGCTCGAGCTCGCCGACAAGGCCTATGTCATCGAAACCGGACGTATCGTGATGTCGGGCACTGCTGACGAAGTCGCGAATAACGAAGATGTCCGTAAATCCTATCTTGGATACTGAGGGGCGGCCATGGAACTTCTCATCAATCAAGTCCTGGCCGGCGTCGCCACCGGCGCGATTTATGCCTGTATGGCGCTCGCGGTCGTGATGATCTACCAGGCGATCGACCACCTCAACTTCGCCCAGGGCGAAATGGCGATGTTCTCGACCTTCATCGCCTGGCAATTGATGCAGTGGGGCGTGCCGTATTGGGGCGCGTTCCTCATTGTGCTCGTGTTCTCCTTCATCGGCGGCGTCGCCATCGAGCGGGCCCTGTTCAAGCCTCTCGCTAAGGCGCCGGTGCTGACGCATGTCGCGGGATTCATCGCGTTGTTTGCCATCATCAACAGCGTGGCTGGATTGACCTGGGATTTCACCATCAAGCAATTCCCGTCGCCGTTCGGATCGTCGTCCTTCCTCGGTAGCCAGTTGATCAGCACGCATCAGGCCGGAATGATCGGCGTCACTTTGGTGTTGCTGATCCTGCTATTTCTGTTCTTCCGATACACGCGGGTGGGTCTCGCGATGCGGGCTGCCGCAGTTGCACCTGAGTCCGCTCGCCTCGTTGGCATCAACACCTCGTGGATGATCGCACTCGGCTGGGGGATGGCCGCGGCGATCGGCTCGATTGCCGGCATGCTGATCGCTCCCGTCGTGTTTCTCGAGCCCAATATGATGGGCGGCGTGCTGATCTACGGCTTCGCGGCCGCAGTCGTCGGCGGATTGTCGAGCCCGCTCGGCGCCGTGATCGGTGGCTTTCTGGTCGGCATCTTTGAAAATCTCGTTGGTACCTACATTCCGGGCGTCGGCAACGAGCTGAAACTGCCCATCGCGTTGGCGCTGATCATCACCGTGCTGGTCGTCAAACCCCACGGCCTGTTCGGTCGCAACGTCGTCAAGCGAGTTTAATTATGAGCATCGTTCAAGAAACCTCCTCCACTCCGGTCGTCGCCGCAGTGCCGAAGAAAGCGATGTTGCTCGGCCCCATCGCATCCCTCGTGATGCTTGCCGTGCTGGTCGTCGTCCCGATCTTTGTGAAGAACTTCGTCGTCTTCCAGATGACCATGGTGCTCATCTATGCGATCGCAGTTCTGGCGCTCAACCTTCTGACAGGCGCAAGTGGCCAGTTTTCGCTCGGTCAGAGCGCATTCTATGCGCTCGGCGCCTACACATCAGCGATTCTGATCGAGCATACCGGCGTCAATTATGCTTTGACGCTTCCCGCTGCCGGCATCATTTGCTTCATCGCCGGCTTCCTGTTCGGCCTGCCCGCGTTGCGGCTGAGCGGCATCTATCTCGCGCTGGCGACCTTCGCGCTGGCCGTGGCCATGCCGCAACTCCTCAAGCTCGGCCTGTTCGAGCACTGGACCGGCGGTGTGCAGGGGCTGGTCGTTGCCAAGCCGGATGCACCGGCGATCTTCGCCTCCATGGGGCTGAAAATATCACAGGACACGTGGCTATATTACTTCACCCTTGTCGTCTCGGTCGTCATCTATTTCGCATCGGTGAATCTGCTGATGTCGCGCTCTGGTCGCGCAATGATGGCGATCCGCGACAATGAAATTGCGGCCTCCGCAATGGGGGTGGATGTGGCGCTCTACAAGACTCTCGCCTTCGGTGTGTCGGCGGGCATCACCGGCATCGCCGGTGCCCTCGGCGCCATCGCCGTGCAGTTCGTGGCACCGGATGGCTATACCATCCAGCTCGCTATCGCGCTGTTCCTCGGCATGGTTGTCGGCGGCGTTGGTTGGCTGCCAGGCTCTCTGGTGGGCGCGCTTTTCATCGTGTTCGTTCCGAACATCGCGGAACATGTGTCAAAGGGCCTGTCCGGTGCCGTATTCGGAATCATCCTGATCTTCATCATCTTCCTGCTGCCGAATGGGGCGAAGCAGCTGGCGAGTGTCGTTGAACGAATGGTCCGTCATCGATAACCGACGGCACGGCGAACAGACGCATTGTACAGGGTTCCGGCCGATGCACGATGCATGCGTGCCCGGCCAGGCATCTCACTTCAAGGAGCCACTATGAGCTTAACTGGAAAAACGGCGCTTGTGACTGGCGGTGCGAGGGGAATTGGGCGGGCGATCGCCACTCGGCTGGCTGCAGGCGGGGCTCGTGTTATCGTGTGCGATATGCAAACGGACGACGGTAGTCTCGTCGTCGACGATATCCGTAAAGCGGGAGGCGACGCTCATTTTCTTCGACTCGACGTCTCAGATCCCGACGCTCATGTCAGCGTGATCGATCAGATCGAGAAGCGTTGGGGTGGTTTGGACATTGCATGCAACAATGCGGGCATTACTGGCGAATTCAAGCTCACAGCTGATCAGACCATCGACAGTTGGCGACGCGTGATCGATGTGAATCTATCCGGGATGTTCTACGGCGTGCGCGCTCAAATTCCAGCAATGCTCCGGCGAAAGGGAGGGTCGATCGTCAATACCGCGTCAGCGCTGGGTCTCGTCGGCCGGCGCGATATCAGCCCGTATGTTGCAGCGAAGCACGGTGTGATCGGTCTCACGAAAAGCATCGCGCTGGAATACGGCGTTCATAACATACGATGCAACGCGGTGGCGCCGGCGGTCATCAAGACGGACTTTCTCAACACGGCCTCAGAGGAACGTTTGGTCGAAGCCGCTCAACAGCACGCTTTAGGCCGCATCGGCAACGTGCACGAAGTCGCAGAAGTCGTCGCATTCCTCGCGGACGATGCGGCAAGCTTCCTGACGGGCTCTGTTTATCCGGTCGATGGCGGATATCTCGCCGCTTAGGGGAGGAAGCGCCCAGACGGCGATCTTTGGGGTCGGCATTATCCGCTCGGGATAATCGGACCTGACTGGGTTTCAGTGGCGCTCCGATTCCTCGTGCCAACCGGCTTCTTCATTTGACCGATAGGCCCAGCCGCCTCCCCAGGGATCGAGGACACACATCGGCATCCTGTATATTGGGCTATCGACCGAGTTTGAGAACGTCGATCGCAACGTGCGCAGGAGTCGCGCCATGGAAGTCGGACGCCGCTCCCCGGATGTCGGTCTAGCGCATGGATCACATGTATCGCTGGGTCCGGGCGACCGGAGGCGCGATGCTCTCTCCTGGCAGACGTTGTCATCAGGCATTTGAGGCTCCGCTGGGCTTCGTCTTGCGTATCTCGCATCGCAACAGCGAACGGCGTTTTTGAGACCGATCTGCCAGCGTTGCTGTCGCCTCGATTGACACAAGTCAATCATGGCGACAAGATGATAGTTGTTTATACCACCATTGTATCATCAACTAAGAAGCGGTTTCCAAATATCCAAGGGAGTAGGGAGATGAGCTCATCTGCGAGCGGCGCATTTTTCGCGGGACTACTGGTAGTATCTGATTGCCTTCTGGGAATTTCTGGTTCGGCGATCGCGCAATCGAAGGATTTGCCTGGCGTCACTGCGCAAGAGATCAAGATCGGCCAGACGACTGCGTATAGCGGTCCATTCTCCGCCTGGAGCACGACGGCAAAAACGCAGTCCGCCTATCTCAAGATGATCAACGAACGTGGAGGCGTAAGCGGCCGCAAGATCAATCTCGTATCCCTCGACGACGGATACAGTCCGCCGAAAACGGTCGAGCAGACCAGAAAGCTGGTGGAGGATGACGAGGTGTTGCTGATGTTCGCCACGCTGGGCGCTGCATCGAACTCCGCCATTCAAAAATACCTCAATAACAAGCAAGTGCCGCAGCTGTTTGTCGTGTCCGGTGCTTCCAAATGGGCGGATCCTGCGCAGTTTCCCTGGACGATGGGCTGGATGCCGTCCTTCGCGAGCGAAGGAGCGACCTACGCCAAAGAGGTTCTCGCTTCGAAGCCGGATGCACGCATCGCGATCTTCTATCAGAATGATGATTTCGGTAAGGACTTCGTTCGAGGCTTCGAGGAGACGTTAGGGGCAGCGAATGCCAAGATGATCGTGGCGCGTGCGAGCTACTTGCCGACGGATCCGACGATCGACTCGCAGATCGTCTCACTCAAAGCGTCCGGCGCCAACGTTCTCCTCAACGCAAGCTCGTCGAAATTCGCAGCGCAGTCGCTCAGCAAGATGCACGAGATCGGCTGGAAGCCGATGCATTTTCTTGCATCTCCAAGCGCAAATATCACCGCGGTTTTCAAAGTCGCAGGGGTCGAGAAAGCGGCCGGTGTGATCACGGCGGCCTTCATGAAGGATCCCGGGGATGAACTGCTCAAGGGGGATGGCGGTCTTCAGGCCTATCTGGAATTCATGCAGAAATATCTCCCCGGTGCGGATGTCCAGGATCAGAATGCGGTGTGGGGCTACTCGTCTGCGCAAACCTTGGTCAAGGTTCTCGAGCAATCTGGAGACGACCTCAGCAGGCAGAATGTCATGCGGCAAGCTGCGAATCTGAAAGATCTTCAACTCGGAATGCTGCTGCCCGGCGTGCTGATCAATACAAGCCCCACCGACTACAAACCGATCGAGGACGAGAAGCTTCTCGAATTCGATGGCAACAAGTGGCGCGCGCTGGCCAAGTGATTCCTGGCGGCGATGGTCGTCCCATCAGATGACCATCGCAGACCGATCGCGCGCCGTCCTCAATGCAGAGCCCAGCAGCGCTATCTTCGCACAGCTGGGTGAATGCCGATGAATCCGTTCGGATGTCGGTTTTCGCCATCACTTTTGACATTGCCGGCCATTTCGACGGCCGGAACTCGCAGTCAAACTTTCCCGACACTCCCGACGTGATCTGGAGCGGAACGGGGTTGGCACAAAACAACAAGAAGCTGCGACGTAGCAGCTCGCCCAGCGCATTTCAAACAACGAGGAAATACATGACGCGCAAAATCATTTCAGCCGTCGCACTTTTATTGACTGTTTGCGCATCGCAAGCGTCCGCTCAGCAGAAATCTTATGGTCCTGGGGTCTCGGACAAAGAGATCAAGATTGGACAAACGATGCCCTATAGCGGGCCGGCGTCCACCTTTGCCGCGATCGGGAAGGCAATGGAGGCGTATTTCCAGAAGCTTAACGCGTCGGGAGGGATCAACGGACGAAAGATCAACCTGATCTCGCTTGATGACGGCTATAGCCCACCAAAGGCCGTCGAACAGACGCGCCGGCTTGTGGAAAGCGATGAAGTCTTCGCGATCGTCGGTTCGTTCGGGACTGCGTCGAATTTTGCCACGCAAAAGTATCTCAACGCGAAGAAAGTGCCGTCATTGTTTCTCGGCACCGGCGCAAATCGCTTTTCGGAGCCTGAAATCTATCCGTGGTCGATGGGATGGCAGCCGAACAATGTCGCCAAGGGAAAAATCTACGGAAAATATCTTCTGCGCGAGCGCCCGGATGCACGCATAGCTGTCCTCTACCAAAACGACGACTTCGGGCGTGATCATCTTCGCGGCCTGCGTGAAGGCCTTGGCGATAAGGCGGCGACGATGATTCTGAAGGAGCTCAGCTATGAGATCTCCGAGCCAACGATCGACTCGCAAATTCAAATTTTGAAAGCCACCAACGCCAATGTCCTTGTGGACATCTCGACGCCGAAGTTTGCGGCGCAGGCGATCAAAAAGGTGGCCGAGACAAAATGGCCGGTTCTGCACATGCTGAGTGATGCCGCCGCATCGATCTCCAGCGTTCTTGTTCCTGCAGGCCTCGAAAATTCCAAGGACGTGATCACTCTTCTGTACCGCAAGGAAATCACGGACGCCCGATGGGCAAATGATGCCGGCATGAAGGAGTATCTCGCCTTCATGAAAGAATACATGCCGTCGGTCGATCCGACAGAAGTGCTGTACCAGTTCGGCTACGGCACGGCGCAGACTTTTGAACATGTGTTGAGGCAATGCGGTGACGACCTGACGCGCGAAAACCTGATGAAGAAGGCGGCGAGCATTAAAGACTTCGAACTGTCCAGCATGCTCCCTGGCTTGAAGCTAAACACGAGTGCGACCCGCTACACGCCCATCAGCCAGGCGCAAATCGTCCAGTTCGACGGGGTGACCTGGAAGCCGATCAGCGACCTTCTCGATGCAGACAAGTGAAAATCGATGGGCCTTTGCGTCCGTTGCGGCAACAGAAACAGAATGAGATATGACGATGGACAGTAAGGATCTGGATCAACTGCTCGGCGATGCCGTGAACGATCACGTCATCCCCGGTGTCGGTGTGATGGTGTCTGGGCCGGACAAAGTGCATTACTGCGGCGTGTTCGGACAAAAAAATGTCGAGACGGCCGATCCGATCGCGCGCGATACGATTTACAAAGTATCGTCGTGGACCAAGGCGATCACGACCACGGCCTTCATGCAATTCGTCGAGCGCGGAGACATCCGGCTGGACCAGCCGGTGTCGTCGCTGATACCTGCCTTCAAGGATATCCAGGTGCTGGATGGCTTTGACGGCGAACGCCCGCGGCTGCGCAAACCCGTGCGTGAGGTGACGCTCGCACATCTGGCCAGCCATTCGTCGGGAATTGCATACGAATTTTGGTCCGAAAAGAAGGACAGATATTCCAAGATTGCAGGCGTTCCCGAATCTTATGCTGGACGCAACGCGAAGGCGCTGTCGCCGTTGAGTTTCGATCCCGGTGAGCAATGGGCTTATGGCACCGGCATCGATTGGCTCGGAGAAATCGTCGAAATTCTCAGCGGTGAACGTGTCGATCACTATCTGAACGAGAACGTGTTCCGACCGCTCGATATGGTGGACACCGCGTTTTCTTTGAACGAAGAGCAGCAGCGGCGGCTCGCCACCGTACACACTCGGCGTGGCGATGACGGTTTCACGCCGATCGCTTTCGACTGGCCGAATCCCGGCCAGCGCATCTTGTGCGGACACGGGCTCTATTCGTCGCTCGACGACTATACGAAATTTCTCCAGATGTTCCTCAACAACGGCTCTCGACACGGAAAGCAGGTGCTGAGTCCAGCCTCGGTCGAAGTCATGAAGGCCAATCAGATCGGCGATGTAAATGTCGGGGTCATGCGTTCGACCGTTCCGCATTTGTCGTTGGATGCCGAATTCTTCCCCGGCATGACGAAGAAGCACAGTGTCGGCTTCCAGATCACGACGGAAGAGTGGGAGGGCATGCGATCAGCGGGCAGCCTGTCCTGGGCCGGCCTTCTGAATCTCTTTTACTGGTGGGATCCTGCCCGATCTCTCGCAGTGACCTTCGCTTCGCAACTCCTGCCATTCCAGGATCGACGGGTCATGGATCTCTTCGTCCGGTTGGAAAAGGCGATCTACAAAACATCTTGGCCATCATAGCGGCGGGCGGCGTTGCGAGGCAGCAAACGATCATGATCGGCAGATGATTCGGCCGCTCGCGTTCCTAAATTGAGAGAAATTCTGGAGTTGGCATGGGACGGCTGGACAACAAGGTTGCGATTATCACAGGCGCTGCGCGTGGCATGGGGCGTGCGGAAGCCATTCTGTTCGCCGACGAGGGCGCCAAAGTCGTACTTACGGATATCGACGAGGAAGCAGGCCAGCGCGTCGCGGCCGAGATCGGGAAAGAGTCGGTTTTCGTGAAGCACGACGTCTCCTCCGAAGCGGACTGGGCACGGGTGATGAAGTTGGTGTCGGACCGCTATGGGCGAGCAGATATCCTGATCAATAATGCAGGGGCCTTTGCGGGTGACGCGCTGACCGATGCAAATCTGGAGGTATTCGAGCGACTGATCCGCATCAATCAGGTCGGCACGTTTCTCGGGATGTGCGCCGTCTCGGACATGATGATTGCGCAGCGCGGTGGCAGCATCATCAATGTGTCGTCGATTGCAGGTCTTCGCGGCACCAAAGGGATGTTCTCATACGCAGCCAGCAAATGGGCAATTCGCGGAATGAGCCGATGCGCCGCAGCGGAGCTTGCCAGCCATCGCATCAGGGTGAACTCTCTGCATCCCGGTTTGATCGAGACCAGGATGGTCGAGAACCTGTCCGAGGAGGAGCTCGATGCGATGAAGGCCCGGCTGCCCCTCGGGCGTATCGGAACGCCGGCCGATGTTGCGTCCGCTGCGCTGTTTCTGGCTTCGGGCGAGTCCAGCTTCATGACTGGAGCCGAAGTCGTGGTTGACGGGGGAACGCTGGCTTAGGCTGCAAATCGACAGCACGGTCGCTGCGCCTAAGCGACCGTGCCGGCTGATGCCCGACGCCACTGCGATTGAGCAGTTCGGCCATTTTCAGGATTGCAAGATCTGACACGATCTCGCGGCACAGGAGAAAGCCATGCCGCTAGTATTGTACGAACAACGAGATGCTGTCGCGATTCTGACCCTGAACAATCCGGAGCAGTATAATGCCATGCGCGCCGGTCTTCTCCCGGAACTGAACGAAGGACTGACAGGGGCGCTTGCGGATGATAGCGTTCGAGCGGTTCTCATCACGGGAGCCGGAAAGGGGTTCTGCTCCGGCGCCTCGCTCGGTGGGGAGAGCTTCGGATCTGGATCCGGCGTCGCGGATACGCTCCGAAACAATCTGAATCCGATCATTGAGAAGATGCAAACAGCGTCGAAAGCCATTGTCGTTGCTGTCAATGGCGCTGCCGCCGGAGCAGGCGTTGGGCTTGCTCTTGCCGGCGATATCGTCGTCGCTGCGCGGTCCGCAAAATTCGTTCTCAGTTTTGTTCGGCTAGGCGCCGCCCTGGATGCCGGCACCTCGCTTCTCATTGCCAGGTCAGCGGGCGTGGCGCGTGCGCGTGCTTTTGCCTTGCTGGGCGAGCCGATCTCTGCCGATGAAGCGGAGCGTTGGGGTCTCATCTGGAAGGCCGTCGACGACGTGGATGTGTTCGCCGAAGCCTTTTCTGTGGCCGAGAGATTGTCAAAAGGACCTCCGGTTGCGATTCGCCTGATCAAATCGCAAATCCAGACAGCGTGGAGCGAGGCCTTGACGACTGCGCTCGGTCACGAAGCGGATGCGCAAGGGGAAGCGTTTGCAACGAATGACCTTCGTGAGGGCGCGCGCGCATTCCTCGAAAAACGACCTGCGCAATTTCAAGGACATTGATCGCGCGCGCCGCCAACGGACGTGCCGTTCCGGTGCGCTCGTTGGCTCATAGCCGAGCATTTATTTGTAGAGGGTGTGTGCCTTAAAGGCGCATACGCGGGCACAGCGAAGACGCGTTGCTCTTCTATGGAGCTCATCGGCCGAGTTGGATGGCGCGGCCATCGAATGCTGGCGGTTGAACCAGGACGGGATCAGGACCGGTATTTCGTTTCGGAGGGATCGCGCTCTGCAATAGCAGGCGCGGTCCCTCCGAGGATCCCACGATCTATTTGAGGATCTCGCGAGCCATCACGATCTTCATGATCTCGGTCGATCCTTCCATCTGCTTGCACATCCGCAAGTGGTTGTAGAAGTCACTGAACGGATAATCGTCGATTGCAAGACCTCGCCCGCCGAGGATTTGCATCGCGCGATCGACGACTCTCATTCCGGCGTCGATGCAATATCCTTTGACCATCGATGCGGGAAGGCGAGCTGCCGCGAAGCCGCCGCGGTCTACAAGCCAGGCGGCATAATAGGTGTTCCAACGGATCGACTCGATGTCATATTGGGAGTCGGTCAGCATCCATTGGATGGCTTGATTGTCACCCAGTTTTCCGCCGAAAACCTCACGATTCTTCGCCCAGTCGATCGCCAGTTCCTGGCTGCGCAAGGCCATGCCCAGCGCGACGCCACCTAGACGAAGGCGGAACCGGTTGAACTGATGTTGCGCGATGGCAAAGCCCGCTCCTTCTTCCCCGAGCAGGTTTTCCGCTGGAACGACGACGTCCTCCAGCTTCACTTCCTCCTCGATGCCCCACTGCCGGGCGATGACCGGAATATCGCGGACCTTACCGAAGCCGGGGGAATTATTGTCGACCAGGAATACGCTGATGCCGCGATGTCCCTTCGAGGGATCGGTCACCGCAGCCACTGCCGTATAAGAGGCGCCGTGATGGCCCGTGCGCCACATCTTGCGACCGTTGATGACGTAGTGATCGCCCTTCTTGACCGCTGTCGTCTTGATCCGAGCGAGGTCGGAGCCGGCTTCCGGTTCAGTGAAGCACATCGACCAGGTCGTGCTGCCTTCGATCACCGGATATAGATACTTCTTCTTGATCGCGTCAGACGCCTGATAAAGGATCGGCCAAGGAGCGAAATGCGATCCGGGAACGCGGCGCGGCGATCTTGCGAACTCGGTCAGGACGATCACGTCCTCCATGGCGCCGAGCCCTTGGCCACCATATTCCTTCGGAATCACGAGCTTCGACAGGCCAAATTCCTGCAACTTCTTCTTCAGATGAGAGGTCAGTTCAGGACTATATTCTGGCGCTGTGATGGGCCAGGTTTTGTAATGGGGGAGGACCTCCGTGTCGATAAACGTGCGCGCTCTCTCCTGGAGGTCCAATTGCGCTTTTGTAAGTTCGAAGTCCATATTCGTTCCCTCGCTGCCTATCTGGTCCGCTCGCACTAAAAGCTGATCAGTTTCTCGTTGGTCCCATGACGTCTTATGATGCGGCACCACGCAAGCGGGCCGCGCCCTTCGACAAACAGTGACATCATTGACCCGATACCGACACAGTGCCCGCGATCGCCTAAAACCGGTATGCCTGCAAATTTCAAAACGATTGGCCGTTTCTTCCGAGCCGACGAGCTTTAATCGAGTGCTTGATGCAGCGACTTCAAGCGATGAGATCGAGTTGTTAGCTGGCGTCGGTCATGCGTGATGCGCGTGTCGATCCAAACCAGATTGGCCGGACGGCCACTTAATGGCCGGCATTCGCAACGCTCAACGCAAGCGCTCCAGCGCGATCGCCGTGGCTTCTCCCCCCCCAATGCAGACAGCGGCGACTCCGCGTCGAGCGTCTCGCTTGATCATTGCAGAAAGCAGCGTGACCACGATCCGTGCTCCGGATGCTCCGATCGGATGTCCGAGCGCGCAGGCCCCTCCATTGACGTTGACCTTCGCGTGAGAAAGTTGCAGCTCCTGCATGGCGGCCATCGCAACGACGGCAAAAGCTTCATTGATCTCGAACAGGTCGATCTGATCCAGCGACCAGTCGATGCGGGAAATCAACGTCTTGATCGCGCCGACAGGCGCGGTCGGGAAAAGGTTGGGCAGATCAGCGAAAGACGCGTGTCCTCGGATCGCTGCGAGAGGTTTCAGGCCGCGCAGTTCCGCTTGCGACTGGCGCATCAGGACCAGTGCCGCCGCACCGTCAGATATCGACGAGCTGTTGGCCGCAGTCACAGTGCCGCCGTCTCGAAAGGCAGGTTTCAGCATCGGGATCTTGTCGAGTTTGGCTTTTATGGGTTGCTCGTCTCGATCAATGACAGAGGTCGACGACCGATCGGTCCGCTCTACGGGCACGATTTCGGCAGCGAAAGCGCCGTTCTCCGCAGCCGCACGCGCGCGTTCGAGAGACGCGAGAGCGAACGCATCCTGAGAGGCGCGATCGAAGCCAAAACTTTCCGCGCAGTCTTCTGCGAAGGTTCCCATGAGGCGGCCACGGTCGTAAGCGTCTTCCAGGCCATCCAGAAACATGTGATCGACGACTTTGCCATGACCCATGCGATAGCCACCCCGTGCTCGGTCGAGAAGATATGGCGCGTTGCTCATGCTCTCCATCCCGCCGGCCACGGCAATCGTCGCGCTATCTGCTTTCAGCAGATCGTGGGCAAGCATGATCGCCTTCATCCCCGATCCACACATTTTGTTTAAAGTCGAGCAAGGCGTGCTCTTGGCGAGCCCGGCATTCATCGCTGCCTGTCGGGCAGGGGCCTGTCCTTGTCCTGCAGACAAAACGCATCCAAAAATAACTTCGTCGATGTCATCCGATGCTAAAGAGCTGCGTTCAACAGCTGCTTTGATTGCCCGGCCTCCGAGGTCGGGTGCAGTAAAACTGCTCAGTTCGCCCATGAAGCCGGCCAACGGGGTGCGGGCGATGCTGGTGATAACAATTGGATCTTCATACTTCATATCGCGAGCTCGCCTTTTCTATTGTATCGACCACGCACGCCGAATTCTTCGCAGGTCGGTGGTCATCAAATCTCGAACGGAAAAAGGGACGGATGGGGACATTCAGCACCTCGTCTTCAGGATTTGGCGATGATGATCGACGCTCCATGCTCAACTTCCGTGAGTTGGCTCGACACTATGCCGGTGGGGCGCCATGGATCATGGCCTTGCCGATCAAAGTCCTTGGCAAATTGACACACCGAGACGCGGGGGCGTGCCTTGTCGGCCGCAGTTCAGAAGCGTGGACGTGTCGTCGCGATTGATCAAAATCGCTAAGGAGTTTGTCAGATTTGGCGCTCGACGGTCGCTCTCAGAGCTTGGACAACATGTGAACGTCAAAGCCCTTCGACCTTGTCGCCAGCTGCGGTCCTGCAGCAGGATAGGCGCAAGCGAGATCGGTTTCGTGCGCGAGACGGGGAGCAAAGATGAAGATTGATGGTCGGGCATTCGTTGTGACGGGTGCGGGTTCGGGACTCGGTGCTGCAGTGGCACGTATGCTGGTCGCGCGGGGCGCAAAGGTAGGCCTGGTCGATATCCGCGAAGATACCCTCCACGCGCTTGCCGCGGAGATCGGCCGCAACTGCGTGGTCGCGAGAGCCGATGTGACCAGCGAGACCGAAGCATCAGCAGCGATTGACCTCGCGGTGCAAGAATTCGGCGGCCTCGATGGTCTCGTGAACTGTGCCGGTGTCGCTCCCGGCGAGAAAATCGTCGGCCGGACCGGCCCCCACAGTCTCGATAGTTTCTCTCGTGCGATCAATATAAACCTCGTCGGCACGTTCAATATGCTGCGCTTGGCTGCAGCAAAGCTGGTGACACGCGAGCAAGGCGAAGATGGCGAGCGAGGTGTGATCATCAACACTGCGTCTGTCGCAGCCTATGATGGTCAGATCGGGCAGGCGGCCTATGCCGCGTCGAAAGCGGGTGTCGTCGGACTCACTTTGCCGGCGGCTCGCGAGCTGGCGCGATACGGGATCCGGGTGGCGGCGATTGCGCCGGGCATCTTTGAAACGCCGATGATGGCGGGAATGCCGCCGGAGGTTCGAGAATCGCTCGGCAAGAGCGTGCCATTCCCGTCACGATTGGGCAGGCCCGCAGAATTCGCCGAACTGGTCGCAAGCATCATCGAGAATGTGATGTTGAATGGCGAGGTCATCCGGTTGGACGGCGCTCTTCGGATGGCGCCGCGCTGAGGCGTATCGCCGAGCGTGACGAAGCCGTTGTGGCCGACATCGGCATTCTTGCGCCACAACCTTAGAACCTTGTGAGAGGCCGCACGTCCTTCATGGTCATCTGCAAAGCAATCAGCGGAACGCCTCGTAGCCGTGGACGTCGTAAAATCGAATGAACAATCAAACAATAGAAGCGCGCCGCGCCGGCGCAAAACTCGGCGGTGGCGAGAAGCGTATCGAGTCGCAGCACTCAAAGGGCAAACTGACCGCCCGCGAGCGCATCGAGCTGCTGCTGGACAAGGGATCCTTCGAGGAGTTCGACATGTTCGTCGAACACCGCTCCGTGGAATTTGGCATGGATAAGTCCAAAATTCCGGGTGACGGTGTTGTCACCGGCTGGGGCACCGTCAATGGCCGCAAGATCTTCGTCTTCGCCAAGGACTTTACCGTGTTCGGCGGCTCGCTGTCCGAGACCCATGCGCTGAAGATCACCAAGATCCAGGACATGGCCATGAAGGCGCGCGCGCCGATCATCGGCCTCTATGACGCCGGTGGCGCGCGCATCCAGGAAGGTGTTGCCGCGCTTGCGGGCTACTCCTACGTGTTCCGCCGCAACGTGCAGGCCTCGGGCGTGATCCCGCAGATCTCCGTCATCATGGGCCCATGCGCCGGCGGCGACGTCTATTCGCCGGCCATGACCGACTTCATCTTCATGGTGAAGAACACCAGCTACATGTTCGTCACCGGCCCGGATGTGGTGAAGACCGTCACCAACGAGGTCGTCACCGCTGAAGAACTCGGCGGCGCCAGCGTGCATGCCACAAAATCCTCGATCGCCGATGGCGCCTTCGAGAACGATGTCGAGACGCTGCTGCAGATGCGCCGGTTGATCGACTTCCTGCCGTCGAACAACACCGCCGGCGCGCCGGAATGGCCGAGCTTCGACGACATCGAGCGCACCGATGACAGCCTCGATACGCTGATCCCCGACAATCCCAACAAGCCCTATGACATCAAGGAACTGATCCTGAAGGTCGTGGACGAGGGCGACTTCTTCGAACTCGCGGATACGTTTGCGAAGAACATCGTCACCGGTTTCGGCCGCATCGCCGGCAAGACCGTGGGCTTCGTCGCCAACCAGCCGATGGTGCTGGCCGGCGTGCTCGACTCCGACGCCTCGCGCAAGGCGGCGCGCTTCGTGCGCTTCTGCGATGCGTTCAATATTCCGATCGTGACCTTCGTCGACGTGCCGGGCTTCCTGCCGGGCACCGCGCAGGAATATGGCGGCCTCATCAAGCATGGCGCAAAGCTGCTGTTCGCCTATAGCCAGTGCACCGTGCCGCTGGTCACCGTGATCACCCGCAAGGCCTATGGCGGCGCGTTCGACGTGATGGCGTCGAAGGAAATCGGCGCCGACATGAACTATGCCTGGCCGACCGCCCAGATCGCGGTGATGGGCGCGAAAGGCGCTGTGGAAATCATCTTCCGCGGGGATATCGGCGACGTCGACAAGATCGCCGCGCGCACCAAGGAATATGAAGACCGCTTCCTGTCGCCTTTCGTGGCCGCCGAGCGCGGCTATATCGACGACGTGATCATGCCGCACTCCACCCGCAAGCGCATCGCCCGCGCGCTGGCCATGCTGAAGGACAAGCATGTGGAAGTGCCGATGAAGAAGCACGACAATATGCCGTTGTGAGCCAAGCAATGTTCAAAAAAATTCTGATCGCCAATCGCGGCGAGATCGCCTGCCGGGTCATCAAGACCGCCCGCAAGATGGGGATCAAGACGGTCGCCGTCTATTCCGAAGCGGACCGCGATGCGCTGCATGTGGAGATGGCGGACGAGGCCGTGTTCATCGGCCCGCCGGCGGCCGCCGAGAGTTATCTCCTGATCGAGAAGATCGTCGAGGCCTGCAAGAAGACCGGCGCCGAAGCGGTGCATCCCGGTTACGGCTTCCTGTCCGAGCGCGAGGCGTTCCCGCGCGCGCTGGAAGCGGCCGGCATCGTCTTCATCGGCCCGAACCCCGGCGCCATCGCGGCGATGGGCGACAAGATCGAATCCAAGAAGGCGGCGGCTGCCGCCAAGGTCTCCACGGTGCCCGGCCATCTCGGCGTCATCGAGGACGACAAGCATGCGGTGAAGATTGCCGACGAGATCGGCTATCCCGTGATGATCAAGGCGTCCGCCGGCGGTGGCGGCAAGGGCATGCGCATCGCGCATTCGACCGCTGAAGTCGCCGAAGGTTTCAATCTCGCCAAGGCCGAAGCCAAGGCCTCGTTCGGCGACGATCGCGTCTTCATCGAAAAGTTCATCGTCGATCCTCGCCACATCGAAATCCAGGTGCTGGGCGACAAGCATGGCAATGTGATCTATCTCGGCGAGCGTGAATGCTCGATCCAGCGCCGCAACCAGAAGGTCATCGAGGAAGCGCCGTCGCCGCTGCTCGATGAGGCCACCCGCCGCAAGATGGGCGAGCAGGCCGTGGCCCTCGCCAAGGCTGTGAATTACGACTCGGCCGGCACCGTCGAATTCGTCGCCGGGCAGGACAAGAGCTTCTACTTCCTCGAAATGAACACCCGCCTGCAGGTCGAGCATCCCGTGACGGAACTCGTCACCGGCGTCGATCTCGTCGAGCAGATGATCCGCGTTGCCGCCGGCGAGAAGCTTGCGATCGCGCAGAAGGATGTCACGCTCACCGGTTGGGCCGTCGAGTCCCGTGTCTATGCGGAAGATCCGTTCCGCAACTTCCTGCCGTCCATCGGCCGTCTGGTGAAATATCGCCCGCCGGCCGAAAGCCATGTCGAGGGCGGCGTTACCGTGCGCAACGACACCGGCGTGCAGGAGGGCGGCGAGATCTCGATCTATTACGATCCGATGATCGCCAAGCTCGTCACCCACGCGCCGTCGCGCGCTGCGGCCATCGATGCGCAGGCCAATGCGCTCGACGCCTTTTATGTCGATGGCATCCGCCACAACATCCCGTTCCTGTCGGCGCTGATGGTTCATCCGCGCTGGCGCAGCGGCAATATCTCCACCGGCTTTATCGCCGAGGAATTTCCGAACGGTTTTGCCGCCAAGGCGCCGGAAGGCGAGGTGGCCCGCCGCATCGCTGCGGTGGCTGCGGCGGTCGATGCCGTCTATGGCGAGCGCAAGCGCCAGATCTCCGGCCAGATGATCGGCCGTCCGGTGGTGCGCGCAGGCCGCCGCGCCGTCTGGCTCGAGCGTGAGGAAGTGCTGCTCGATGTCGCCCGTGACGGGGACGTCGTCACCGTGGCTTTCGTCGATGCCGATGGCAAAGCCGGCACCGCGCATCGTGTAGTGTCGTCCTGGAAGCCCGGCGTGCCGGTATGGGATGGCACCATCGATGGCCATCACGTTGCCATGCAGGTGCGCCCGATGGCGTCGGGCATCCGCATCGCGCATCAGGGTTTTGAGGTCGCGGTCAATGTCTATACCGAGGCCGAAGCCACCGCCGCGCGCCTGATGCCGATCGGCGTCAAGGCCGATACAGGCAAGAAGCTGCTCTGTCCGATGCCGGGCCTCGTGGTCTCGATTGCCGTGACCGAAGGCCAGGACGTCAAAGCCGGCGAGACGCTCGCCGTGGTGGAGGCGATGAAGATGCAGAACGTGCTGCGTGCCGAACGCGACGGCACCGTCAAGAAGATCCATGCCGCTGCCGGTGCGACACTGGCGGTGGATGCGCTCATTCTTGAATTCGAATAAGCCGCTAGAGGACATTGCGAAGCGCGTTCGCGATCTAAAGTTTACAACGTCCGGTCCTTGTCCGAGTGGCGGAGCGTGCCGGAGGTCCTCAATCGAGCGGCTTGGCTGTTGCTAAGAGCAATCCCAATACATCGTTCGGCGCTTCACCTGGGTGGGAATTTGAGCGCTCCAATTCGCGCCATTTGTCGATCAGCGGTTTGGTGGTCCGGTAAATATGCTCACGCCCGATAGCTTCGGCACGGCCGATTTGCCGGTTTTTGATGACTTCGAACATCTGGACGTGATCGTCGAGCGCCTTGCTGACGATATCCAGGGTGAACCAGTGATATCGTACGGCATAGATGACCGGCACCGGGGACTTTTCCAGCAAAGCGAGGAGCCGTTGATTTCCGGCAGCCTCGTTGATGGCTTGGTGGAATGATATATTGAGGGTGACCCATCGATCGCAAATGTCGGTCGACCACGTGCCGGCGCTCACCAGTGTCGCGGTTTGCGCCAGAATATCCCTGATCTTGTCCTCGGCTTCGGTGGACAGCCCCGCCTCGGCGGCCTGCCGGTTGGCCAGCCCCTCAAGAACCGCCCTGACCTCGAAGACGTTCTCAAGGTCGCGCGCGGAATAGGTGCGTGTCGTATAGCCGCTGTTCGGCGTGTAATTGATGAGGTCCTGGTTTGCCAGGGCGGTCAGTGCCGCGCGAACGGGCGTTCGCGAGACACCGAGGCCTTGTGCCAGTTCGATCTCGTTCAACCGGCTTCCTGCCGGCAGCCGACCTGCCAATACCATATCGCGCAGGGCACTGAGCACGGCCTGGCCCCGCGTGGTGACGGTATCGTTGACCCTGGTCATGATCTATCGCCGACCTGGTCCGTTTCCTGGATATCGGCATAGCGCATGGGCGCCGGATTGCTCTGTTGTCCGGTTTGGGCGGCGGCCGGCGCAGGGGCGTTGTTCATGTTCAGGCTGAGAATGTGAGGGACGGCATAGTGTCCGCCCGGATCGCACATATACTTCGCGTAGATCACCATCTCGAGCGGGATGTTGCCGTAGACAAGGCCTTCCTGGCCGACGGGGATATTCTCACCGATCGAACTGCCGTCGGGCGCGATGATGCGGGACGAGCCACCGCCTACCTGATAGGTATTGGGCGGGCTACCGGGTGCCATTGCATCGACGGCGTCCTGCAGCATGACATGGGTGCACATCAGCACGAAAGTCTGCGTGGCCATTGCGTAATTGCGGCTGATCACTTCCAGCGGGTTAAGCGGATTGTCAGCAGGATTGATCGGCCCGATATATTTTTCGCGTATATCGAGCATGGCCTCGAACGGGCCGCCGCGCACGAATGCGGCGACCGGCCAGGATGCGACGTGCACCTGTTCGTTCTTGAAGCTCATGGCCGCGGACGTCAGCGGCACAAGATGCTCCCAGCACAGCAGCCCGCCAAGATTACCGATCGGAGAAGGAATCACCGGCAGCATGCTTCCGTCGCCTTCTCCCCAGATATAGCGCTCCGGTCCGGTCGGCTTGAGCTTGCGGTGCTTGGCGATCAGGTCGCCATTCGGGTCGAACCATAACTGCGCCAGATACAGCGAGCCGCGTTCGCGTTCGGTGACGCTGATGCAGACATAGATCTGGGCATCGCGTGCCGCCTTGCTCAGCCGCGCAACCGCCTTGCTCGGGATTTCCACGGCGTTCTGGTACAGGCGGCCGAATAGGGTGGCGCTGTGACCCATCGGCCCTTCCTTGAAGATCCAGGCCGGAAAGCCCGGCACGTATGACTCCGGAAAGCCGATCAGGCGGGCGCCATTGGCGCCGGCCTCGCGAATGAAGCCGCATGCCTTTTCAATCGAGGCGTCAAGATCGAGAAATACCGGGCCAGCCTGAACCGCGGCGGCCTTGAACAAGGGATAGGAGCCTGACATGGTTTTCTAATGATCCATTGTATCCATTGATGTCGGTGAATATTCAGCACTCTCGTCTACGCGGATCAAGCTCGTCGTTTCCAAGATTTGGAAAAATCAGCTAACATGCAGGTAATATAGGGGTATTTGCTTATATTATCGACATTTTGCTACGAGCTTTGCTGATTCTTTGCGCCCGATCACCAGTGCACCTCATGTATAACCCGTTCATTGGATACAATATGAGCGGTGATATCTCTTGTCTGTCCGAGCGATACAATCTGTAAGAAGTCCGGGGACGCTGGCGCCTGCCACGGCTTTGAGTGTGTTTAGCGAAGCCGATCTGATCCGCTTCTGGCAGCTGAATGTCGAGTTGCAGGGCAGGCCGATCCTTCACGATATCGACCTGACGATCCGGAAGGGCGAGGTGGTCTGCGTCGTTGGACCATCCGGCAGTGGCAAGACGACGATGCTCCGGACGCTGGGCGGTTTCACGCCGCCTTCTGCCGGACGAATCCTGTTTCAAGGGCAGGATATCCGCAAGCCGCGGCAGGACATCGCCATCGTCTTTCAGGACTATGGCCGCGCCCTTCTGCCCTGGCGCAACGCTGCGAAGAACGTCGAGCTGGCGATGGAAGCGATGGGCAAGCCCAAGGCCGAGCGCGCTCCCGAGATCATGCGTCTGCTCACGATGATGGGCCTCGGCGCGCATGCCGACAAGTATCCTTCGCAGATGTCCGGGGGCATGCAGCAGCGATTGCAGATCGCCCGGTGTCTGGCGCAGCAGCCTTCGATGATCCTGATGGATGAGCCGTTCGGCGCGCTCGACGCGATGACGCGGCAAACGCTCCAGGACGAGGTTCTCAAGCTTGTCCGGCTGATGGGAACGACGGTCTTTTTCGTGACGCACGATCTCGAAGAGGCGATCTATCTTGCGGACCGCGTGATCGCGCTGCAGCCGAATCCGGGCCGCATTGGTCAGATCTTCGATGTCGATCTGCCGCATCCGCGCGACCAGATCGCGACCCGCGAGCATCCGACATTCCTGAAGCTCAGGCGGCAGCTCTTCGACTATGTGAAGAGCGCCGAGCAATGACGGCGTTGGCCCGGCAGTTACCGATGATGCGCGGCTTCCTGCTTCCGGTGTCGATCGTCGTGGTCGCGGAAGTAGCCGGTCGTCTGACGGGACTTGATAGCCTCACCGTCGCACTCCCGTCCCACATCGTCGTCGCGCTCGGCGGCGCGCTGGCGGACGGCAGCCTGGTGCAGAGCACCGCCGAAACACTGTTAGCGGTGGCAGCCGGCGTGGCGATCGGAACCTGCCTCGGTCTCGCGCTTGGCCTGCTGCTCGGCCTGTCCCGTTCGCTGGACCGGCTGCTCGCCGCCCTGATCGAATTATTGCGCCCGATCCCGACCGTGGCGCTGATACCGCTCGTCATCCTTGTGGCCGGACTTGGCTTCGCAACGGAAATTACCATCGTCGCCTTCGGCACGATGTGGCCGGTCTTCGTGATTTCGCGCAGCGCCATTCTCGGCGTCGAGCCCCGCCTGTTTGAAGTCGCCGAAGCGCTCGGCTTTTCGTGGCTTCAGCGAATTCGGAAATTCATCATGCCGTCGATCGCGCCGCGCGTGTTCCTGGCGTTCCGTCTGGCCGTCGGCTTCGCCCTGATCATCGCCGTGACCGTCGAGATCACGACAAATCCGCTCGGTCTCGGCAATGCGATGGTCGTCGCGCAGAACGCGCTCAATCCGGCGCTGACATTGGCGGTCCTGATCTGGATCGGATTCATCGGCTGGGCGCTGAGCAGGCTTCTGTTCGAACTCGAGCGTTTCGCGTTTCCGGCGGCATCCAGTCTGGGAGCGAAGCCATGAAGCGCGTGGCGTGGTGGCTAGCGAGCTTCGCCGTGCTCGCGCTGGTCGTTTACGGCTGGCATCTGCTCGCGGCGGCGCGGGTCGTGTCGCCGGTGTATCTGCCCAGTCCGCAGCGAGTGTGGACCGCATTGACGCGCGGACTCGAGAGCGGCGTTCTCACCAACTATGCGCTGCGCACGATCGTTCACATGTTCTGGGGATGGCTCGCAGCGTCCTGCGCCGCGATCGTGGTCGGCTCGATCATCGGAATGTCGCCGGCCATTCGCGCCTATCTGCAGCCGACGCTGGAATTGATGCGGCCGTTGCCCGCCTCGGCGACCATCCCGATTTTCACCCTCGCGCTCGGCCTGAACGACAGCCTGGTTCTCACGGTCATCGCCTTCGGCGCGGTGTGGCCGACGCTGCTGTCGACGATCTACGGATTCGAGTCGGTGGACGAGCGCCACTACGAAGTGGCTGCCGCCCTCGGCATGTCCAGATTCGATATCGTCTGGAAGATCGCGCTGCCGAGCGCCCTTCCGGACATTCTCGCGGGCATGCGCGTGAGCGTCACCATCGCACTCATCCTGACGATCGTGTGCGAGATGCTCGCAGGCGTCGGCGGTCTCGGACAGTGGATTCTGAATGCAGGCCGGACGTTCCGGGCCGACAATCTGTTCGCCGGAATTCTCGTGCTTGGCCTGCTTGGCCTCATCAGCACCAATCTGATCATCGGCATGGAACGTTACATGCTGAGATGGAAGCAAATCTAGCTATCAAGGGATCAACATGTTTCGGAATTGGTTCAAGGCGATTGCGATCGGAGTTGCGGCGTTTTCAGCGATGCCGTCGGCGCATGCGCAGCACAGCTTGAAGCTCGGACTTGCCGTGACGTCGGACTTTCTGGCTGCCTATATGGCGCTGGATCAGGGACTGTTCGAGAAGCACGGTCTCAAAGTGACGCCAGTGTCGATGGCGGGATCGCCCGGATCGAATCAGATCGCGGCTCTGGTCGCCAACTCGTACGACGTGCTGGCGGGAGCGGCGCCGACGCTGATTCAGTCGGCGGATGCGGGATTGCCGTTGGTCGCCATCGCCAATGCGTCGGTGTTGCCCACGTTCGGCAATCTCGGAATTGTCGCGCGGACAGGCAGTAACATCAAGACTCCGGCCGATCTGGTCGGCAAGAAGGTCGCCATCGGCGGCCTCAACAACATCCTGCACTTCGCGGCACAGAACTGGCTTGCGGAGAACGGGGTGGATTACAAGAAGATCCAGTGGGTCGAGGTGCTCTTTCCGCAGCAGCAGGATCTCATGAAGGCCGGACAATTCGATGCGGCCGTGATGACCGACCCGTTCTACACGACCACGGTGGCTCAGGGCATCGGCTATCCCGCGGGCAAGGTCTACGAGAAAGCGCCGGCCGGCGTTTCGCTCGGCGTCTACATCTCCACCAAGGGCTGGGCCGAGAAGCATCCGAAAGAGCTGGCCGCGCTGCGTCTTGCGCTTGCCGACGGCGAGAAGCTTGCCAAGGAAGACAACAAGCTGGCCATGGAGGTTCTCGCGAAATATACCAAGCTGCCGCCGCAGGCGCTTGCCATCGTCGGCATGCCCAATCTGGCGACGAAGCTGGAGCCGGCCAATCTCGAATGGTGGGTTGAGGTTCTCAACAAGCAGGACGTTCTCACCAATGGCATCAAGGCAAGCGATCTCGTTGTAAAGTAGCTGCAACGTCGTATGGCGGTATTGCCGATTATTGGCGGGCGAGAGAAATCGCCCGCTGCTGACTAATGGCGATCTATCGAACAGCAAATTTGACCCATTGAACGCTCAAGCTCGGTAATCCCTGCCCACGCTATTGTCGCATTGATTAGAATCGCATCTCGGTATTGGCGAATGCCGCTGACGTCGTTTCCGACGTCAAATACTCATTCGAGCCGTTGGTCGAGCAGAATATTGCCGGAGACGTCTCTTCGTAATCATCTGCGTTTGCTGCACGATAGATTGTCGAGCGGGAAACTTCGAGAAGACAGTCGGAACCAAGTGGATCCAAGGTGGTGAAAACAAGAGCGTCGAGTTCCCTCCGTGGGGAGCGCGATAGAAGTCTGTTGCTGAGTTCGACGAGCGCCGCCATGCCTTCCCCGCGAGGGGGATCCGCGAGATAGAGAAGTGCTCTATCGTCTGACTGGTCCATCGTAGCTCTCGATCTTATACGTCGAGTTGCGGGCGCGCCCTTCGTCGGCGCCCATGATTCAGTGCGCTTCAGTCTTGCTGTAATTCGTCTCTTTGATCAACGCGAACAGAAGGTAGCCGGGGGCAAAACAGCCGTAGCGCCCGCGATTAAGGCTCGCGCTGACGAATAGCGATTGCATCACCTAACTGGGTGAAGCGTGGCCCCGATCCCAAAGCTACCGTGAGCGCATGTGTCGTGTTCTCAGACAATGGTTCGGCGAAGGCTGCCCCGGCTGGATATGGCCGCTCGGCGCCTTTGTCGTCCTTGGCGAAATTGTCGTTTTCGTGGTCGGCCATTTCCCAAGACTATGACGCGGGGCGCCCGCTGATAGGCCTCGCCCGAATTTGCTATGGCGGAGGTTTCTCTCCGGCGCTTGTGTCCTGGTTTCTTGTCGAACGGCCTGCGCTTAAGCTCAGGTCTGCCCGGCCGGGTTACGCCGCGATTGTCCGGCACGTCGATCGCCAGGCCGAAAGTGCGTCGAGGCAGTCGGTCTAGCTTCTCCTTCCCGCGCCCCACTTCAAATTTCCCGCCACATGCGCTAGGAGCCGGGACAATTCAGGAATGGAGCAACCCGGTTGTCGAGCTTGAGCAAGTCCCTGCGCCGCTGGGGTTTCGTCCATAAGTGGTCGAGCCTCATCTGCACCGTGTTCATGCTGATGCTGTGCGTGACCGGCCTGCCGCTGATCTTCCATCATGAAATCGATCACCTGCTGCATGACGAGGTGCAGGTCGCGCCGGTCGAGAAGGGGACGCCGTTCGCGCCGCTCGATGCCGTCGTCGCCGCAGCACTCGCGCATGAGCCCGGCCATGTCCCGCATTATCTGATCTGGGATTTCGACGAGCCCCAGAACATGCTGGTCAGTATCGGCAAGACCATGGACGACAATCCGGCCAGTCTTCGCCTGGCGCGGGTCGATGCTTACCGGGCGGCCTATCTCGAGACACCCGATATTTCTGGCCGCTTCACGAATATCATGCTGCGGCTCCATACCGACATGTTCGGCGGCCTGCCCGGAAAACTGTTTCTCGGGCTGATGGGGTTCCTGTTCTGCGTGGCGATTATCTCGGGCATCGTGGTCTATGCGCCGTCGATGCGGAAGCTTTCCTTCGGCGCCTATCGCCGCGAGCGGCCGCGGGTGGTGCGGTGGCTCGATCTGCACAATCTCACCGGGATCCTGCTGATGGTGTGGATGCTGGTGGTCGGCTTCACCGGCGTCATCAATACCTGGGCGGATCTCGTCATCAAGGTCTGGCAGTTCAACGAACTGTCCGTCATCATCGCGCCCTACAAGGATCGGCCCCTGCCGGCGCAGCCAACATCCATCGATGCGGCGCTGCGTGTCGCGCATGAGGCGGCGCCAGATATGCGGCCCGGCTTCATCGCGTTTCCCGGCTCGGCCTTCAGCAGCCGCGCGCATTATCTGATCTTCATGCGCGGCAACACACCGCTGACCTCGCGGCTCGGCCGTCCGGTGCTGATCGACGCCACCACCGGCGCATTCGCCGGCAGTCCGGAGCCGCCTTGGTATGTGAAGACATTGCTGATTTCGCAGCCGCTTCATTTCGGTGACTATGGCGGCCTGCCGCTGCGGATCATCTGGGCGATCCTCGACATCATCACCATCGTCGTGCTGATCACCGGGCTCTATCTGTGGCTCCGGCGGCGATCACCTGCTGCAAGTGCGGCGCGCGCATCGGCGGCGGTTCCATCATGAGTGAACAGATCGGGCGTCAGCGCAGTAGCGGACCATCGCGACGTACCTTGTGGCAAATATTCGCGATGCCTCTCGTGCTCGGCATTTTGAGTACGGTCGGCTTGATTTCGGCCCTGGTCGGCGATGGCGCATGGGATGCGCTGTCCTGGCTGACGCTTGGCGTTCCCATCCTGCTGTGTGCGTATTTTCTGCGCAGTGCCAAGCCGCGATAACGCATTCCTGTGCATGCCGTGTTCTTGTATCGATTCTAAGTTGCGTTGATTGCATCTGCGCCGCGCGCCTCCTACGCATGAAGGCAGCAATCGGGGGACGCAATGAACGTGATCGGCAACGTCAAACACCGTCTGTATTTTGGCGTGGCAGTGGGTGCGCTCTCTGTCTGTATGACGGCGGTCGGCTCGTCCGAGAGCCAGGCGCAGAGCGCTGGCATCCGTGTCTTGCCGCCGGTGGCAGTCGATTCGCCGCAGCAGCGCGCACGGCCGGCCCGCACGGTGCGTAGCCGCACCACGGCGCAGCGCGCCGTGCGTGTGGCGCCCCGCCAGGCCGTGGAACAGCCGCCCGCCGCACCGGTCACGACCATGGGCTCGACCCGTACCATCGGCACCCCGGCGCCGGCCTATGCCGGCGGCCAGGTGGCGACGGGCGGCACGCTTGGCCTGCTCGGCAGCACCAGCGTGATGAACACGCCGTTCAGCACCACGAACTACACATCGCAGCTGATCGAGAACCAGCAGGGCCGCACGGCCGCCGACACGCTGATCAATGACGCATCGGTGCGCGCCACCACGGGCGCCAATGGTTTCGACGACACGCTGCAGATCCGCGGCTTTCAGGTCGGCCCGGAAGATGTCGGCCTCAACGGGCTTTATGGACTGGCGGCGCCCAATCATGTGCCGTCGCAGATCATCGAGCGCATCGAATTGCTGAAGGGGCCGGGCGCACTGGTCAATGGCATGGCGCCGGGCGGCACCGTCGGCGGCAGCGTCAACATTGTCACCAAGCGCGCAGCCGAGCAGGATTTCTCGCGCATCACCCCGTTCTTCCTGAGTGCGGCGAATTACGGTCTGCATCTGGAGACCAGCCGTCGCTTCGGCGACAACAAGGAGTGGGGCGTCCGCTTCAACGGCGTCGGCCGCAATGGCGAGGCCTCGATCGATAACAGCAACTGGCGACAGGGTATCGGGGCGCTTTCGCTCGACTATCGCGGCGAACGCCTGCGCTGGACCCTCGATGCGATCTCGCAGAACGACGATACTAGGAACTTCCGTCCGCAGATTTCCATCGATCCGAATGTAACTTCCATTCCGAGGCCGCCGGATGCACGCAGCAATTGGTTCCCGAACACGAACCTCAAGCAGCGCGACAACACCATCGCGTCGGGTCTTGAATATGACGTCACCGATTGGCTGACGGCCTATGCGGGAATTGGCTATCGCGATGGCAACGGGGCGCAGAATCTCGCGGGAACTCTCGCAGGCATTCCTACCAGTGGCGATTTCACCACCTACAATGCCTTCTATGATTTCTACAGCAAAGTGGTGAGTGGAAATGTTGGCGCCAGGGCCCGTTTCAACACGGGCTTCGTCGGCCACGCTGTCAATGTCGTCTATAGCGGTTACAGTCGAGAGGATGGCTACGGCTATAACGGATCGTTCGACAACACGGTCACCCCCGGTTTTGCACTGTCGAACATCTACAACCCGTCGCCGCTCCCCACGATCGATGCCGGCCGTCCGGCGCTTGGCAAGAGCCTCGATCGGACGCTATCGAGCGTCGCCGCGTCAGACACGCTGTCCTTTTTGAACGACACAGTGTTGTTCACGCTTGGTGTGCGTCACCAGATGATCAAGGAGCAGGGGTTCGATCCGACGACTGGGCCAACTTCGTCACTGACCAAATATGACGCCACGACGCCATTGGCTGGCCTCGTCATCAAGCCTTGGCATAACGTTTCGCTTTACGCGAATTATGCCGAAGGTCTGTCGCCAGGCATTCAGGTCGGCCCGGGGCGCGCCAACACCGGACAGATTCTTGCACCTTTCAGGTCCAAGCAGCAGGAAGCCGGCGTCAAGGTTGATTGGGGCAGCATCACCACCACCGTGGCGGTGTTTCAGATCATGCGGCCAAATGTGCGGGACGGTGGAACAGCCACCTCCGTCGTCAGCTACAATGGCGAGCAGCGTAATCGCGGCGTCGAGCTGAATGCCTATGGCTTGATCCTGCCGGGCCTGCGCGGCATGGTCAGCGCCACCTTCCTGAAGCCGGAACTCACCGACCCCGATAATCCCCTCTATCGCGGCAACGATGCCGCCGGCGTACCGAACAAAACTCTTTCGGCTGGTCTTGACTGGGATATGCCGTGGGTGCCGGGCCTCGCTCTCAACGGCCGCGTGATCTACACTGCCGGCGCCTATTTCACCGACGCGAACCTGTTGCGCTATGACGACTGGACACGCCTCGATCTCGGCGCGCGCTACACCACTACGGCATTGACCGGCAAGCCCGTGACCTTCCGTGCGAATATCGAGAATGTCACCGGAGAGAATTACTGGCTCACCACGGCCAGCCTCGGCTATGGCACCTTCGTCACGGTGGGGTCGCCTCGAACCTACGTCCTCTCGGCTGCGTTCGACTTCTGAGGTTGCGATATCGGCGAAGGCCCGGCCCGAAAGGGCTGGGCCTTTGCGCGTGCGACTAATCGGTGGACTTTTGCCACCTTTCGGATGGCAAAAGGTACGCTTTGCCCGCTAGCGGACAGACAAGGGCGAGTTCCTCACGATACTGACCGGCGTGTTTCACGCGAATAACGATCAGAGGAAATGTCCGAGAGCCTTGTTTCCTGCCCTGTCTGTGCCGACCGCCGTCGCCTCGTTGCCATCAGTCAGTTGGACGGCGACGAAATCCGTCGCTTCCATTGCGACACATGCAAAGCCGACGCGGAGTATATCATTCGACGAGGCGTCACGATGCCTCGCAAATCCAGGAAGTGACCGTCGCGCAGGCATGAATGGGCGAGCGCCGATCACCGGCATTAGCGATATCATCACCATGCGTGTCGCGTTGGCGCAAACGGATCGACCGCCCATGCTTTGTCGATGGTGAGCCAGGGGCGGGTGATCTCGATCCATTCTGCCAGCGGAAGCAGCCGCAGGCCGAAGGGCGCGGCCCAGCCCTGCGCTTCCGAGACGAACACCGCATCGTCGCCCGGGCGGCGCACGAGTTGCACCACATGGGTGATGCCGCGCGGGCGCGGATGGTTGGTAGCCCAGGCGCCGCCTTCCTGACACAGGCCGATCAGCGCGAAGGGCGGAAGCGTATCGGCACTGATCGCGTCGCCCGCAAGAATGACACCGGTGCGGGCTTCGATCACCTCGATCATGCGATCCGACCAGGTGTTGATCCCGGCGCATTGCTCTGCGGTGAACAGCGTGCGTTGTGCCGCGTGGTTGGCGGCCTGCATCGCCGATGTCAGCAGCAGGCCGGCCCAGCCGGAGCAATCGATCACCGGCGGCTCGAAGGACAGGCCCTCGGCCTTGACCGCGCCCTTGTAGCCGACCTTCCCGGTATAGCGCTCGACCAGCGCCCACATAATGGATGCAATGGCCGTCTCGACGATGCGCTCACTCACATTGCAACCTCGCGGTTTGCCGAGTCCTGCTACTCCGCCGCCGTCGCGATCTGGCCCAGGCGATCATAGACCACCTCGCCGCCGAGGATCGTGAGGTCGCAGCGCGTGTCTTTCTCCACCTGCTCCGGGGCGATCGTGAATACGTCGTGGCTCAGCACCGCGATATCGGCGAGCTGGCCCGGCACTAGGCGGCCCATCTTGTTTTCAGCGAACTGCGTATAGGCGCCGAAATAGGTGTAGGCGTGGATCGCTTCCGCCATCGACAGTTTCTGCGCTTCGCCGAGCACAGTGTGCCGGTTCGACATCCGCGTGGTCATCGTGAACAGGTTCTTGAACGGGTCGGTGGTGGAGACCGGGGCGTCCGAGCTTGCGGCCGGGTGCAGGCCAGCATCGAACCATTTGCGCATGGGATAGGCGACGTCGGTGCGCGCCTGTCCGAGATTGGTGATGTAGAGATCGCCGAATTCATACATGAAGACCGGCTGCGGCACGGGATCGATGCCCGATGCCGCCATGCGCGCGATCTGGCTGTCCGAGAGGAAGCCGCAATGTTCGATGCGGTGACGGCGGCCGAGAATCGGATTGGCTTCGGTGGAAGCCTTCTCGATGCCCGACAGCACCTGCTCGATGGCGGCATCGCCAATGGCGTGGATGGCAAGCTGGTAGCCGAGCTGGTGATAATGCGCGAGAAAATCGTGCATCTCCTTGTCGGTGTAGCAGAAGATGCCGCGATTGGCGGGATCGCCGACCAGATAGGGCTCGCTCATCGCCGCGGTGAGGCCGCCGGCCGAACCGTCGCCGAACACTTTCATGGCGCCGTAGCGGAGCTTGCCGACCTCGCGGCCGAAGCGATAGCCGGCGGCATGGGCCTGATCGCCGATGCCGTCGGTATTGCCATAGATGCAGACCCAGGTGCGGATCGGCAGCGTGCCTTTCGCCGCGAGATCCTCATAGGCGTCGATCTCGTCCATCCCCGCTGCCATGCCGACGGCCGCATCCATCACGCTCGTAAAGCCCTGTTCGACCATGAAGCGGCCGGCGCGGTCGATGGCCTCACGCAGGCGCTCGGCGCTTGGCTTTGGTGCGGCATCCACGATCAGGCGCAGCGCGCGTTCGGCGAGCAGGCCGGTCAGTTTGTTGTCGCGGCGCTCGATCATGCCGCCATCGGGCTCGGGCGTGTTGTGGCCGATGCCGGCGACGCGCATCGCGGCGGTGTTGACCACGGCCACATGGCCGCAGGTGCGTTTCAGGTACACCGGATTGTTCGGCGCCACCTGGTCGAGTTCTTCCGCGGTGGGGTGGCGGCGCTCATCGAGTTCGAAATGGTCGTAGCCGCGGCCATTGATCCATTCGCCGGGCTTCATGGTCTTCGCCTTCTCGGCGACGCGGCGCAGGATCTCGCCGATCGAATTGGCGCCGGTCTCCGGGCGCAGGTTGATCTCGGTCATGGTCAGGCCGAGCGGCAGCAGATGCATATGCGCGTCGTTGAGGCCGGGGACAGCGGTGCGGCCGGCGAGTTCGATGACGCGGGTGTCGGGGCCAGCCATGTCCGCGATCTCCGCCGCGCTGCCGGTGGCGAGCACGCGGTCGCCCTGCAATGCAATCGCTTCGGCAAAACCGTCATGCAGGCCGCAGAAAATGCGGCCGCCGGTGAGGATCAGGCTGGGCTTGTCCATTTTGTACCTTCCGTCGTCATTGACATCAGGCGAATGACGCAATTCCCGGCGTGCCGCAAGATTGCATAGTGGGCATGGAGCGCCTGCAGTTTTGGCACCGCGTGGCGTGTTGCCTGTGCGTCGCTTCTGTGATGGATTCGCCAATTGAATTTGGAGACGCCGACGATGAGCGGTCACGACCATCACCACGATCACGGTCATGATCATGGCCACGGCCACGATCATGACCATTCGGAGCTGTCCGAGACCGAGCTGCGCGTGCGCGCGCTGGAAAGCATTCTCGTCGAGAAGGGCTATGTCGATCCCGCAGCGCTGGATGAGCTGATCCAGACCTACGAGACCAAGGTTGGCCCACGCAACGGCGCCCGCGTCATCGCCAAAGCGTGGAGCGATCCCGCTTTTTACGCGCGGTTGCTGAAGGACGCGACACCGGCCATCGCCGAACTCGGCTATGAGGGGCGCCAGGGCGAGCATATCGTCGCAGTCGTCAACACGCCCGACACCCACAACATGGTCGTGTGCACATTGTGCTCCTGCTATCCGTGGTCGGTGCTCGGCCTGCCGCCGGTCTGGTACAAGGCCGCGCCCTACCGCTCCAAGGCGGTGCGCGATCCCCGCGGCGTGCTGGATGACTTCGGCGTCTCGCTGCCGAAGGAGACGAAAATCAAGGTCTGGGATTCCACCGCCGAGATCCGCTACCTCGTCGTCCCCATGCGCCCGGAGGGCACCGAGGGCTGGAGCGAGGAGCAACTCGCTGATCTGGTCAGCCGCGACAGCATGATCGGCACGGGCGTCGCCCTGCAGCCGGCAGAGGTGGCGTGATGGACGGCGCGCATGACATGGGCGGCCATCAGGGTTTCGGCAAAGTCGAGCCCGAAGTGGATGAGCCGATCTTCCATGGCGAGTGGGAGCGCCGCATGATGGCAATCACACTGGCGACGGCAAAGCCGGGCCAGTGGAATATCGACATGTCGCGCTATGCCCGCGAGAACCGCTCGCCGCGCGACTATCTCAACCGCACTTATTATGAAGTCTGGCTCGGCGGCGTCGAGAAACTGCTCGAGGAGCGGGGCCTCGTCTCGCGCGAGGAGCTCGACAGCGGCCAGGTGCTGCTGCCGCATAAAAATGTGCCGGTGCTGAAGCCCGATGAAGTCGATGCCATGCTGCGCCGTGGCGGCCCCACCGAGCGCAAGATCGATGCGCCCGCGCGCTTTGCCGTCGGCGATCGCGTTCGTGCCAAGGTGATGGCGCCGACCACGCATACGCGCCTGCCGCGTTATGTGCGCGGCCATGTCGGCACCATCGAACTGCTGCACGGTGCCCATGTATTTCCGGACAGCAATGCCATGGGCCAGGGCGAAGCGCCGCAATGGCTCTACACAGTCCGTTTCGACGGCTTTGAGCTGTGGGGCGCGGATGGCGATCCCGATGCGAGCGTCTCTGTCGATGCGTGGGATTCCTATCTGGAGCCGGTATCGTGACCGACGGCGTGACCACCAGCGAGCGCGCCGCGGCCATTGTCGCGGTGGCGTCCGTCCCGAACATCCCGCGTGACATCGATGGTCCCGTATTCAACGCTCCCTGGGAGGCGCAGGCCTTCGCCATGACGGTGACGTTGCATGAGCGTGGCGTCTTCACCTGGGCGGAATGGGCGGCGGCACTGTCTGCCGAGATCAAGCGCGCGCAGGCCAATGGTGATCCCGACATGGGCGAGACCTATTACCGGCACTGGCTGGCGACGCTGGAAAACCTGATCGCCGAAAAGGGCGTAACCACGCGTGATGACCTGCATCGCTACCGCGATGCCTGGGATCATGCGGCAGATCGGACGCCGCATGGGCAGCCGATCGCGCTTGAGCCGGGGGATTTCGCTTAAGTTCAATCTCGGTCTGTCGTCGCCCGGCCGTGCGCGCAATTGCGCGCCAGGACCGGGCGATCCAGTAAACTCAGCCATTGCAGCGTATACTGGGTCACCCGATCAAGTCGGGTGACGACAACTGAGTTAAGCCACCGCGCCCACCAGCGCATTGAAGAACGCATTGTCCGATACCGCCGGATTGATCATGGTTGGCGGCTTCGAGCGCGAACCCAGCACGACGCAGATCACGCGCTGCTTCGGATTGATATACATCAGCTGCCCGAAGATGCCGCGCGCGGTGAAGGCGCCGTCGTCGAGCGAACCATCCGCGCCCGGCACGATCCACCACATGTAACCGTAATCGACGCGCTTGCCGCTGATCATCCGCGCGGAGCCTGCCTCGCGCATCCAGCCTTCCGGCAGCACGCGTTCACCATCGATCACGCCGTCGTCGAGAATGAAGCGCGCGAAGCGGGCATAGTCGCGCAAGGTCGCGAAGAAGCCGCTGCCTGCGACTTCGAGTCCGCCTTTGGCTTCCAGCCACCACGCGCCGTCCTGCTCCATGCCGAGCTTCGACCAGATCTTCTCCGACAGATAATCGCTGAGCCATTTCCCCGTCGCGGCCTTCACCAGCGCCCCGACCACATGGGTGTCGCCGGTGGAGTAGCAGAATTGCGTGCCAGGTGCGGCGGCGCGCGGGCGCTCGGCCATGTAGCGCATCACGGCGCCGGATTGCTGGGCGATCTGGATTTCCAGCATTTGCCGGCGTTCGGAGTTGGCGTCGGTCTGGTCGTCGCTCCATTTCACGCCCGATGTCATCTGCATCAGCGTCTTCACCGTCACGCCGTCGAACGTGGTACCGTTGAATTCCGGCAGATAGGTCGTCAGCGGCTCATCGACACTTTTGATGTAGCCGTCCTGGATCGCAGCGCCCACCAGCGTGGTGCTGAAGGACTTTGCCATCGACATCGACAGCCAGCGCGTCTGATCGGTGATGCCCAGGTCGTAATGTTCGAGCCTGACCTCGTCATCCTTCATCACCAGCAGGCCGGCGACGCGATTGCGCGAGACATAGTCGTAGATGTCGTAAGTCGCGCCGTTCCATGGAATTGGAAAATCCGGCAGCGGGCGATTGCCATAGGTCAATGGCCGCGCCGGTGCGCCGGCCTTGACGGTGCGGGTGGCGAAATTCATCTCCGGCGTGACAAAGGTCCGCTGATGCTCGCCCGGTATCGACTTGCCGGCATAGGAACGGACAATGGCGTCGCGGTCGGCGCGGGATTCTGTGTCGGTCAAGGCTCTACCTGCTCATCCGGCGCATCGTTGCGCCCGCATGGGGAATAAAACAGGGACGTGAGCGTGTCGACCGCCCGCGTGCGATGGCTGCGATGCGCAGCTGCGCTGGGCGAAACGACATCCTAACCGAAGGATAAGTGTTCGATCCCCTTGTCCCAATAGGGTTCGGGGCCGAAACGGGCCACGAGCCAGTCGATGAAGACACGCACCTTCGGCGCGAGTTCGCGTGAGCTGGGATAGAGTGCCCAAAGCGCTTGTGTCGACACCAGCGGATGATGTGAAAGGATCGGGACCAGCTTTCCGGAGCGGAGTTCATCAGCGGCGCACCACGTCGCCATGAGCGCAATGCCCAGTCCGGCGCAGGCCGCATCCCGCACGGCTTCGCCGTCATTGATACGCAGAACGGGCGCAATGCGTTTTGCGATCGGTTCGCCGCTTGCGCCCGCAAATGTCCAGACGTCGAGGGTACCAACGGCCAGGCATGCGTGGGCGTCAAGATCGTCGGGCCGTTCTGGTCGACCACGGCGTGCGACGTAGTCGGGTGATGCCACGACAACACGTCGGTCCGGGGCGAGGCGCCTCGCTACGAAAGAGGAATCGCTGGGCTCGGTATATCGGACCGCAATATCGAATGCTCCTTCGACGAGATCGACGATGCTGTCGGAGATGCGTAGGTCGAGTTTGAGGTCCGGATATCGCGCTGTGAAGTCCGGCAGGCCCGGCACGATATGCATACGTGCGAACGAGGAGGGCGCTGCGACACGCAGTGTCCCGCGCGGTGACGCCTGCTCGCGCCCCAGCGCTGCGCGGGCGGCCGCTGCCGCATCCAGGATGTTTTCAGCATGAGGCAGGAAGGCCCGACCATCCTCTGTCAGCGTCGTTTGCCGGGTCGTACGGTGTAACAGGCGTGCGCCGAGACGTTTCTCGAAGGCGGAGAGCCTGGCACTCGCCGTGGCCGGCGTGATGTTCAGGTCGCGTGCAGCGGCGCTGATGCTGTCCAGCCGAGCGATGCGCACGAAAAGGGTGAGGTCGTCGAGATCCATCGCTGTCCGTTGAGGTCGTGGCCCTGACACCCGGATAAGTACATCGAGGCCCCGTGGAGGCGTCTTTCAAAAATTCATTGAAGATGCTTCGGGTTTCCGCTGGGTACTGCTCCTTTTCTTTGTAAGCCAAATGAACTTCTGCAACAAGGAGTTCTGAGATGAGCGACACAATGAAAGCGGTCGTGCTGGCGAGGTTCGGCGACAGCAGTGCGTTCGAGCTGCGTCAGGTTCCCGTTCTGGCCGTCGGTCCTCGCGAGGTCCGGGTGCGCATCCATGCCACGGCCATCAATCCCCTCGATTACCAAATTCGCCGCGGCGACTATGCGGACTACGTGCCGCTTCCCGCGATTATCGGGCACGATATCTCGGGCGTTGTCGCGGAAGTGGGCTCTGATGTGACGGAGTTCGCCGCTGGCGACGAGGTCTATTACACGCCGAAGATCTTCGGCCATGCCGGCTCCTACGCCGAGCAACATGTCGCCGATGTCTCCCTGGTGGGACGCAAGCCGCGGAATATCAGCCATCTGGAAGCAGCGAGCTTGACGCTCGTGGGCGGAACGGTCTGGGAAGCCTTTGTGACCCGGGCGCAGCTTGGTGTCGGCGAGACCGTCCTGATCCATGGCGGCGCAGGCGGCGTCGGCAGCATCGCGATCCAGATCGCGAAGGCGATCGGCGCAAGGGTGATCACGACGGCCAGCCCCCGTAACGACGACTTCGTACGCGGCCTGGGGGCCGATGAGGTGATCCATTACGGCTCGGAGGATTACGTTGATGCCGTCGCGACGCTTACCGGAGGGCGCGGGGTGAATGTTGTGTTCGATACGATCGGCGGTGACGCACTGACCAGAAGCCCCCTGGTCCTCGCCGACTTCGGGCGTGTCGTCAGTATCGTCGACATCAAGCAGCCGCAAAATCTCGTCGAGGCCTGGGGCAAGAATGCCGCTTACCACTTTGTCTTCACGCGCCAGAACAGGGGCAAGCTGGATGCGCTCACCAATCTGATTGAACGGGGCCTCGTGAAGCCCGTCATCGGTGCGGTGCTGCCGCTGGCCCGCATGGGCGAGGCGCATGAGCTGCTGGAAAACGGCAGCGCGCGTGGACTCCGCGGCAAGGTTGCGATCGACGTTGTCGGAGAGACCGTCGCGCTGCCATCCCGACGCTGAAATCCGCCCTATAAACCGCCGCTTCCCATGAGGAAGCGGGGGAATTTTTCATCCGGGAGGATACATGATCACTGAACTCGCCATCCTACGCATTCGCTCCGATGCCCATGCGGGATTTGAAGCTGCGTTTGCCCGTGTCGCGCCACTTCTCGCTCGTGCAGAAGGTCATGTCTGGCACCGGCTCGTTGCCACGGCAGACCACGACGATTTCTACCTTCTGGAAGTCGCGTGGCGCGACCTCGCGGCTCACACGGAGCATTTTGAGCCGAGCAGTGCGCACACCGAATTCATGGAAGTGCTAGGACCGTTTCTCGTGGACGAGCCAGTTGTGATCCATGTGCCGACCGCAACGCGACTAGGTGCGGTCCAGGATGAAGACGCGTCTGGCGATGCTGCACTGCCGTCGTTGCTAACGGCGCGTGCGCATCATAGCCTGTCTGGATAAGAACATATCCGGGGGAGGCAGAGATGATGACCATGCGTCGTGTACTTGCAGCTGCGTGCGTGACGGTAGCGATCGCATGTCCCAGCCTTGGTGCGCAAGGCGCCACGGACGAGATGGGCTTCGTCCGCATCAATCAGGGCGAGGAAGTCTGGAAGAATCCGTTCGGTGTCGGCGTCGAAGTCGCGACGATGTATGGCGATCCGTCAAAGCAGGGCATCTATGTGCTGCGGATCAAATGGCCGCCCGGCATCATGAGCAAGCCGCACAAGCACCCGGAGGATCGTCATGTCGTGGTGCTGTCAGGCACCTGGTACACCGGCACGGGTGAGGCTTTCGAACCGGGCAAGGCGATTCCGATGAAGACCGGGGGCTACATGGTGCATCCCGCTGGCAAGGTGCATTGGGATGGGACACGCGAAGAGGGGGCCGTGATCCAGATCACCGGCTACGGGCCGAGCGGCAACAACTTCGTCAAGCCTGAGGAGCCGCAATTCGGCAAGACCAACTAGTCCTCCGATCTGCTCTTGGGCGCATCGCTGCGCCTGCAGGGGATAGATAGGGAATGCGAGAGGGCAACCGCCGGGCTGCGATGCGATGATGTGCCTGGCGAATAAGCTCAACGCACCGTCGATGTGGTCGAGCTTGTGAAGGCGGTCGGCTGGCCGGCCTTGATCACGCGCGCGGTCTGGGTGCTATCGCTGGTGCCGAGGCGGGCGGCAATGCCCAAACCCGCGACGGAAATGCCGGCGACGAGTGCGACGATGACGATCTTCAGATGCGTGCTGCGGTCTGCGCTGTGGATCGAGTGGTTGTTCATAACGGCCTCCTGCCGTCTCCGCGGCGACTTGTTGAGGCTGTTTCTAGACCCGGCAAGTTTCCAGCCGATGGCGTCCGTGCAGAGATTTGTTTCTTCCCGGCAGAGTTTTGTTTCATCGCCAACGGCCGGCCACACGGGCGCCATGATCGGGGCGAGGCCGGAATGCACGAACGCGCACCACGGGGCCTCTCTCAGATCCGGCCAGCTGCTGCGCATCCACCGATGACGAGACGACGCAGGTGCCCAGGCCGGCGATTAACGTCTGGTTAACCACGTTCTCGCAAGCCTTGAAGCATTGAGAACTCGGGACATCGAGCGATTCGCAAACAGGCCACGGCAATTGCCGCCGTGAGGGAATGGGGCGGCGCAAATGCCGTTATTGGGAATGTCCGATATTGCTTATGGCCGCTTTTCGCGGCGTGCGCTTGCTGCCGGCACTGCAATTGTCACATTGCCGCTCTTGCTCGCAAACGGTGCGCATGGCCAGGCGGTCTGGGGTGGGGCAGGCTCAAGCACGACGACCTCGGCTTATGGCACCGACACCAACTGGTCCAGTCCACCGGGGGTTGCACCGATCGCATCGGGAAGTTCGGCTCAGTTCAGCGGGGGCGGAAGCGCCAGCGTCACGATCGGAGCAGGGCCGATTACACCGGACGCCTGGCTCTTCAGCGGTGGCAATTACACCGTGACCGGTGCGGCCGTGAACTTCAACGGCGCCGGCACGAATGTGACCAACAGTTCTGGGATCAACTCGATCTCAAACAACATGACCGGCGCGGGGATTTCCGTCAGCGGTGGCGAACTCACATTAAGCGGCACGAATGCGTTCAGTCGCGCAGACGTTTACGCCAGCGGCACGCTCAATGCCGGTTCAACCAGCGCTTTTGGCTCAAGCGCTCAGGTCAGTGTCGCGGTTGGTGGGGGCTCAATCTGGCCGGCTTCGATCAAACCATCGGTTCGCTGGCAGGGGGAGGCTTTGTCCAGCTGGGAGCGGCGTCTCTGACGACTGGTGGCGACAATACGAACACGGCTTTCTCCGGTCAGATCGACGGCAGTGGTGGCTTGACCAAGGTCGGCAATGGCAGGCTGACACTTTCAGGCGCGAACTCTTATTCAGGCGACACCATCGCCAGCGCCGGAACGCTGGCGTTGGAGAATAATCAGGCCCTCGGATCGGGGACATTGCGGGTTGGCGATGCGCTCATCAGCTTTGGGGCGAATGTCACCATAGCAAACGCGATAAATCTGACGTCAGCCGCCGTCCAGTTTCAGGTCTTGTCAGGAAGCGCAACGCTGACTGGTACCATATCAGAGACCACGGCCTCGCCGCCGTTCGGACCGAAACCGTTTGAAAAAATCGGCGCCGGCACGCTGATCCTGACAGGCAATAATAGCTATACTGGTCTCACGACGATCACTGCTGGCGCGCTCAATATTCAGAACAGCACTGCGCTTGGTTCGACAGGCGCCGGCACGACTGTTGCTGCAGGCGCGGCTTTGCAGGTCGAAGGCAGCATCACCATCTTCACCGAAGCGCTGACATTGAACGGGATGGGCGTGGCCAATGATGGCGCGCTGCGCAATATCGCGGGCATCAACACTTATGGTGGCGCGATCACGCTTCAATCGGCATCTCGTATCAATGCGGATGCAGGCTCGCTGACATTGAATGGTGGCCTCGCCAATGGCGGACATGATCTCACCGTCGGTGGGGCAGGAAACGTCACGGCAAGCAGCATCATTTCCGGTGCCGGTGGCCTCATCAAGACGGGTGCAGGCATCCTGGCTCTGGAGGCCAGCAACACCTATTCCGGCGCGACCACGGTGAATGGCGGTACTCTGCGCGCCGGGGCGACGAACGCCTTGAGCGGCGATAGCGCAATGACTGTCGCTGCCGGCACGCTTGATCTGAATGGCTTTGCCAATGCGGTCGGTTCGCTCGCCGGCGCCGGCGCGGTGTCGCTCGGTTCTGCGCGATTGACGGCGGGCAGCGACAATACGAGCACGTCGTTTGCTGGCGCGATCTCCGGCACCGGCGGCCTGACGAAGACTGGCACGGGGACGCTGACGCTCGCCAGCGCCAATGCGTATACCGGGACCACGATCGTCGATGCCGGCACGCTCAGCGTCAATGGCTCCATCGCTTCGTCGTCGATGACGACCGTCAATGCCAGCGGCACGCTCGGTGGCAACGGCATCGTTGGCAACACCACCATCGATGGCGGCACGCTGTCGCCGGGTAATTCCATCGGTCTATTGACGGTGCAGGGCAATCTCTCGCTGACGGCGGCATCGAGCTACATGGTGGAGGTCTCGCCGACCAATGCCGATCGCGTCGATGTCATCGGGACGGCGACGCTCGGCAACGCCACGGTCAATGCCCGTTTTGCGCCCGGCAGCTACGTCGCCCGGCAATACACGATCCTGAATGCGACCCTCGGTGTCAGCGGGACCTTCGGCGCGCAGGTCAACACCGACCTGCCGTCGAACTTCAGTTCGACCCTGAGTTACGATCCCAACAATGCGTATCTCAACCTGACGCTGAATTTCGATCCGAGTTTCGGCGGCAGTCTCAATCGCAACCAGCAAGCCGTTGCCAATTCGCTGACGGATGTCTTCAATCGCACCGGCGGCATTCCGCTGGTGTTCGGCGGGCTGAATGCGGCGGGTCTGACGCAGGCCGCCGGTGAACTCGGCACCGGCAGTCAGCAGACCGCATTCGATGCGATGAACCTCTTCATGGGCGTCATGAGCGATCCCTTCACGGCAGGGCGTGATGTCGCTGCAGGCGGTGCTGCGCCCTATGCGGACGACGCCATGGCCTATGCCGGCAAGCGGAGCCGGACCGATGCCTTTGCGTCGATGCATCGCAAGGCGCCACCGTCTGCGCCGGCTTTCCAGCAACGCTGGAACGTCTGGGTCGCGGGCTTCGGCGGCTCGCGCGGCACCGATGGCAGCGCGGTCACCGGATCGAGCGACACCACGTCGCGCATCTATGGCACCGCGATCGGCGCCGACCACTGGTTCTCGCCCAACACCATTGCGGGCTTTTCGCTGGCCGGCGGCGGCACCAGTTTCTCGGTCAATGGCGGTGGCGCCGGTCGCTCCGACCTGTTCCAGGCCGGCGCCTTCGTGCGTCACGCCATCGGTTCGGCTTACGTCACTGCGGCTGCTGCCTATGGCTGGCAGGATGTCAGCACCGAACGCGTGGTCGCTGCTGCGGGCTTCGAGCGCCTGCTCGCGCAGTTCAATGCGAACAGCTATTCCGGCCGCATCGAGGCGGGCAGTCGTGTGGTCGCATCGTGGCTCGGTGGCGTCGGCCTCACGCCCTATGCGGCCGCACAGGTGACCGCGTTCGACCTGCCGTCCTATGCCGAAACCGGGACCGGCGGCGCCACGACATTCGCACTCGCCAATCGCGGCAAGACCGTCACGGCGACGCGCAGCGAACTCGGCATTCGCAGCGACAAGTCGTTCGAACTGGCCGATGCCATTCTCACGCTGCGCGGCCGCGCCGCCTGGGCGCATGACTACAACACGGATCGCACCATCGCGGCGACGTTCCAGGCATTGCCCGGCGCCAGCTTTGCCGTGAACGGCGCCACGCAGGCGCGCAACGCCGCGTTGACGACGGCGTCGGCCGAAATGGCGTGGATGAACGGCTGGTCGGCCGCTACGAGCTTCGAAGGTGAGTTCTCCGATGTTGCGCGCAGTTACGCGGGTAAGGGGCTGCTGCGCTACAGCTGGTGACGACAGCCCATTCTGACCTCAGGGCGCTGCCGTCAGATAGACCTCGCCCAGCAGCGACGAGTTCGACCACGGCACCTGTTTGCCTTTGGTCGCGGCCACGACTTCGGAACGCACCCGTGTCAGCATCTGCTGCAGCTCCAGGCCGGGCGTATTGACGTGGCGCGCGAGCGCCAGCGTGAAGGGGCTGCCGGCGCCTTCGCCATCGAGTGCGACTTGGCCAGGCGCCGTAGCGAATGCGATCAGGGTCCCTGCGCCCAGGGTGCCGCCGCTGCTCAGCCCGGATTGCGGGGCGAGGCCGGAGCGCAGCGCGACCGAACGGCCGGCGCCGGACGCAACGGATGTCGTGGATGCAAACGGATTGTCGCGGCAGGCGTCGAGCACGATCACATTGGCGCGCAGCTTGTCGTCCAGCCCTGCCATGATGAAATCGAGATCGATCATGTCATCGGTGACGCGCTTGCCGCTCGCCAGCTGCGCATCGACCGGCACCAGATAGTTCTTGCCGTCGATCTGCATGCCGTGCCCGGCAAAGAAGATCAGCGTGATCTTCGCGTGCGGCGCCTTCGCCAGAAAGTCCTGCACCGCGCGACGCATCGCGTCGCTGCTCATGTCGATGCCTTCCGTGGTGTCGAAGCCGATGCTGCGCAGTTCCTGCGCGATGCGCCGCGCATCCCTCGGCGGATTGGGGAGCGCGTTGGCGACGTTATAGGCGCCGTTGCCGATCACCAGAGCCAGCTTCTGCCCCGATGCGGTTGGCGACGCGGCAACGTTCTGCTGCTCGCTGTTCAGGACCGCGAGGCGGGCAGCCGCGATCTTCTGCTGCCGCGCAGCATCGATGATGGGGCTGCCGGATTTGTTGGTGAAGCGGATCGTGCGTGGCTGTTCGAGCGCACGCATATAGGCTTCACGAGCCTTGGCGATGTCATGGTTGCTCTCGGCGAGCTGACCCTGCGCGACGTAGATTTCCGCAACACGATTGTCGAGCGCCAGCGCGCGCATCAACTCGGCCTGGGCGTCCTGCGGGCGCCCCATGATGCGGTATGTCACCGAGCGGCTCGTATAGGCGCTCAGCTCGGTGGGATCGAGTTTCAGGGCGGCGTCGTATTCCTTTAACGCGCCGTCGGTGTCGCCCTTGTCACGCAGGATGTCGCCGCGCACCGTGCGGGCAGGTGCAAAACGCGGTGCGAGCTTGATGCAGGCATCGATATCCCTGAGCGCATTGTCGAGTGAACCGAGCACACGGTGGATGCCCGCGCGCGATCCGTGCGAGCCGAACTGGCGATCATCGAGCGTGATCGACATGTCGAGGTCGGCCAATGCGGCGTGATAGTCCTGTTTCTGCGTGTGAGCCCAGCCGCGATAAGCGAGATATTTAGCGCGGTCGGGCGCCGACAGCCGCCGACCACCCTGCAGGAGATCGGTGCACGCCTTCATCTTCACATCGGCATCGTTGCTCTGCGTGCAGGCGGCATCGGCGCTGATCGCAGATGCGGGCGATGAATGCGTGATCGCGAGCCAGCTCATCAGGAGCGGCAGCAGAAGCTGAAAACGATGCATGCGTATCCTTGCTATATCCCGTCAGGAGAAATCACGCGGCGTCGTGTGGTGCGCACTCTCCCGAAGAGTCAAAGCACATATCATCCATTGTTTCCATGAAGCGGATCTGACGCAGGCCTGCGTAGCGGGCGACGCCGATAGCTTCTATCAACCATCGCGCGAACCGGTGTTGGCGAGATCACCGTTGCAGCGCGGCGTATGCCCGCCTGCACGGGATGGCCCTCATGCTCGCGTGGCAGTGCATTCGGGGTGATTTTCCTGTAAGCGCTTTCTTCACATGACATGTCCGCGGTGGCGGATGTGACGAAGCAACATCACAGGAGGAATCCATGCCGGCTCTCCCGCTCTCGGGCATCAAGGTTATCGATATGACGCGGGTGCTCGCCGGCCCGATCGCAGGTCAGATGCTCGGTGATCTCGGCGCCGAAGTCATCAAGATCGAGCGCCCCGGCACCGGCGACGATTCCCGTGCCTTCGGCCCTCCCTATTTGAACGACCCCGATGGCAGCCGGCGCGACAATGGCTTCTATCTCTGCGCCAACCGCAACAAGAAGTCGGTCACGGTCAATGTGGCAACGCCCGAAGGCCAGGCGATCATTCGCGAGCTCGTCAAGACGGCCGACGTATTGCTGGAAAACTACAAGGTCGGCGATCTCAAGCGTTACGGCCTCGACTACGACGCGATCAAGGCGATCAACCCGCGCATCGTCTACGGCTCCGTCACGGGGTTCGGGCAGACAGGTCCTTATGCCACGCGCGCCGGCTATGATGCGATCCTGCAGGCCATGGGCGGCCTCATGAGCGTCACCGGCCATCTCGATGGCGAGCCGGGCGAAGGCCCGATGAAGGTCGGTCCCTCCATCGTCGATTACATGACCGGGCTCAACACCTCCATCGGCGTGATCTCGGCGCTGTATCATCGCGACGCCAATGGCGGCGAGGGACAGCAGATCGATGCCTGTCTGTTCGATACGGTGATCGCCTCGCTGTCGCATTGGCTGCAGCCTTATCTCATTCACGGCAAGGTCCCGCCGCGCCGCGGCACCTGGGGCAATGGCGGCATGCCCGCCGGCGTGTTCCGCTGCACCGACGGCGAGATCATGATCGTCAACGGCAATGACGGCCAGTTCCAGCGGACCTGCGAAGTGCTCGGCGATCCCGGCCTCGCCAAGGATCCGCGCTTTCTCAAGAACAATGATCGTGTCCAGCACGGCAAGGAGATCATGGCCATCTTCGCCGGCCTGTTCCTGAAGCAGCCGGTCGCCTATTGGCTGGAGCGTCTCGAGGCCGTCGGCGTGCCGTCCGGCCCGATCAATGACTTCGATCAGGTGTTTTCGGATCCGCATGTGCAGGCCCGCGGCATGCGCGTGACGTCGGATCACCCCTTCGATCCGGCGCTGTCGCTGGTGCGCAATCCGGTGATGTTTTCAGGCACGCCCATCACCGAATATCGCGCGCCGCCGCTGCTCGGCGCCAATACGGATGAAATCCTGGCCAGCATCGGCTATGACGGCGCCAAGATCGACGCGCTCAGGACGAAGGGCGTTGTCTAGCCCCGTAGCGGGCATCTGACAGAGGCGCCGGCCTGCGGAAGGCTTCCGTAGCGGCGCCGGAGTTTGGGCGCAGGATGATATGCGCGACGAGGCTGGACCTGTGTCGCGCGCCAAAGCCCAGGAAAGTGTTTTGATTCGATGACCAGCAAACTCCCTGCCCCTCCGTTCCTCGGTTACGACACCACGATCGTGCGACTGGACTGGCCGGGGGCGGTGACGGCATTGCGGCAAGGCCATGATCTGCCCGCCGCCGAGATCAAGGATGTCTTTCTCGGCCCGCCTACGGGCACCATGATGAGCCGCTCGGCCTATATCGAAGGGCTGGGATATGGCGCCAAGACCTTCACGGTGCTGGATGCCAATGCGGCGCGCGGCATCCCGACCGTGCAGGGCGCGATGACGGTGTTCGACAAGGATGACGGCCGGCTCCGCGCCATCGTCGACAGCACGCTGGTGACGGAATTCAAGACCGCAGCGGATTCCGTGCTGGGGGCCAGCCTGCTCGCGCGGCCCGACAGCAGGCATCTGGTGATCGTCGGCGCTGGCACAGTGGCGACCAGCCTCGTGAAAGCCTATGCGGCGGCGCTGCCGGGGCTCGAACGCATCTCGGTGTGGTCGCGCCGGCCGGAACAGGCGCAGAAACTCGTTGCCGGGATCGGCGATCGCGGCGTCGATATCGCAGCCGTCCCCGATCTGCGGGCGGCGATTGGAGAGGCCGATATCGTCAGCTCCGCCACCATGGCGCGACAGCCGCTGATCCCTGGCGATTGGGTTCGACCCGGCACCCATGTGGATCTGATCGGCGCATTCAAGGCCGACATGCGCGAGGCCGACGATGCGCTGATGGCCAAGGCGGCGGTGTTCGTGGACAGCCGCGTGACCGCGCTCCATATTGGCGAACTGATCGCCCCGATCGCTTCGGGCGCCATCACCGCCGACACCATTCTGGGCGATCTCTACGACCTCGTGCGCGCGGACGCCCGCCGGCGCCAGTCGAATGATGAGATCACGCTGTACAAGAACGGCGGCGGCGCCCATCTGGACCTGATGATCGCATCCTGGATCGTGCGGGTGATGGGCGTGTGAGCAGCACGGCTGCTCGTGGTTTCCCTCCCCGGAGCGAAGCGAATGGGGAGGGTCCGCCGATAGGCGGGGTGGGGTCTCTCACCACGTGACGTCAGTGCTTGTGGAAACACCCCACCCGTCACGTTTCCTCGCTTCGCTCGTCGCCGCGCCACCCTCCCCAGTCGCTACGCTCCGGGGAGGGAGAAGATCAGCGCTCCGCTCCTGAGCATCTACCCATTCACGATCGCCAGAATATCCGCGCCATAGTGCTCCAGTTTCTTGTCGCCGATGCCCTGGATTTCGCGGAGCTGGCTCAGTGTCGTCGGATGCTCGCTGGCGATGCCGTCGATGGTGGCGTCATGCAGCACCACATAGGCCGGCACGTTGCGCTCGCGCGCCACGCCCGCGCGCCAGCTGCGCAGGCGGGTGACGAGATCCGCATCGGCATTGTCGCTGCGCGGTGCGGCGAGATCGCCGCGGCGCGATTTGGCGCGCGGCGCGCGGCCGGCGCCGCCGGTCTCCTCGCGGAACATCAACTCTATCTCGCCCCTCAGCACGCCGCGCGCCTCTTCGGTCAACTTCAGCGCGTTGAAATTGTCGGCATCAGCGTAAAGAAAGCCGCGCGCCACCAATTGCCGCATCACTGCGCGCCACTGCTTCTCGGTGAGTTCGGAGCCGATGGCGAAAACCGACAGTTTGTCGTGGCCGAACTGTTTCACCTTGTCGGTCAGCCGCCCGATCAGGACATCGACGAGATGCATCGCGCCAAAACGCTGCCCGGTGCGATAGGCGCAGGACAACAGTTTCTGCGCCGCGACGGAGCCGTTCCACACTTTCGGCGGCGAGACGCAGTTGTCGCAATTGCCGCACGACGTGCCGGTGGTCTCTTCGCCGAAATAACGCAGCAGCCGTCCGCGCCGGCAGTCGATGGTCTCGGCCAGGCTGACCAGCGCATCGAGCTTGCCGATGGAGACGCGCTTGAACGCCTCGGAGCCCGTGGATTCGTCGATCATGCGGCGCTGCTGCACGATGTCCTGCAGGCCGTAAGCCATCCATGCGGTGGAGGGCTTGCCGTCGCGCCCGGCGCGGCCGGTCTCTTGATAATAGGCCTCGACGCTCTTGGGCAGATCGAGATGGCAGACGAAGCGCACATCGGGCTTGTCGATGCCCATGCCGAAAGCGACGGTGGCGACGATGACCACGCCGTCTTCGTTGATGAAGCGATCCTGATTGGTCTCGCGCGTGCGGGCATCGAGGCCTGCATGATATGGCAAAGCGAGAATGCCCGCTTTGGTCAGCGCCGTGGCGGTGTCCTCGACCTTGGCGCGCGACAGGCAATAGACCACGCCGGCATCGTTCGGATGTCGCGTATTGATGAAAGTCTGCAATTGCTTCTGCGCGCCGGTCTTGTCGACGATCTCGTATTTGATGTTCGGCCGGTCGAATGAGGACACGAAGCGTGGCGCGTCGGTGAGTCCCAGCCGCTGCGCGATTTCCTCGCGGGTGAGATCGTCGGCGGTGGCGGTCAGTGCGATGCGCGGAACATCCGGGAAACGCTCGGCAATCACCGACAGGCCGATATATTCCGGCCGGAAGTCGTGTCCCCATTGCGAGACGCAATGCGCCTCGTCGATGGCGAACAGCGCGATCTCGGCGCGTTCCAGCATGGCCAGGCAGCGCGGATTCACCAGCCGTTCCGGCGCAACGTAAAGCAGGTCGAGGTCACCTGCGAGCAGGCGTCGCTCGACGTCATTGGCTTCCTCCCACGACAGGGTGGAATTGAGCACCGCCGCATTGACGCCGAGTTCGAGCAGGCCTGCGACCTGATCGCGCATCAGGGCGATCAGCGGCGACACAACGATACCGCAGCCCTGTCGCAGCAGAGAGGGCAACTGGTAGCATAGCGACTTGCCGCCGCCGGTCGGCATCAGCACCAGACAATTACCGCCGTCGGTCACGTGGCGGACGATTTTCTCCTGCTCGCCGCGAAAACCGGGCAGGCCGAATACCGTATTCAACCGCGCAAGCGCGTCGATTCCGAGTGCATCGGTGGGAGGTGGCGATTTACGCGCGGTACCTGGAACGGACATAGCGGTGGTCTATTCCTGATTCGCGGACAGCGTATACCGAGGGAATGCGGTCTCCGCCTTGATCACGCCGCTTTACCGCTGTGAATGCAAGTTCTATGACAAGGGGACGCGCGAGCAGACATGCCGCGCCGCAACCGGGCAAAAGAAAAGCCGTATGCCATTCATTTTGCGCCTGTTTTCTTGGCTTCTCAACCGCAAGCCGCGGCCACGCGTCCGCTGGCAGGCGGCGAACGAGAATGCTGCGCGCAAAAACCGTCGCCGCTTCCGTAAAGGCCCGAAGACGTCCGTGCTGGCCCATGTGATCGCACATCGGCCGCCGGTCGAACTGCTCGGGCGTTTGCCCGCGGTGGAGCTGTGGAATCTGTCCGATCCGAAGCGTGTCGCGCTGCTCTATCTGCAGCACGGCCGCCGGCTGCGCTTGCCGGCGCCGAAAGCGCTGATGGACGACGCCGTGAAGCGCGCCCGCGCCGCGGAATAGAGCTGCTCTCACGTGCAGACATGCCAGCGCACTTGACGCCCGTTGCGTGAGCGGGGAAGGTCGCGGCGTTTCCACGTTCCAGCATGAAAGACTTCTGCATGATCAAGCGTCTCGGTCCCGGCAAGCGTCTCAGCCAGGCTTCCATCCACGGCAACACCGTCTATCTCGCCGGCCAGGTGCCCGATGATTACAGCGGCGACGTCAAGACGCAGACCAAGGCTGTGCTCGACAAGATCGATGCGCTGCTGAAGGAAGCCGGCACCGACAAGAACAACATCCTCAGCGCCACGGTCTGGCTGCCGAACATCAATGACCGCGATGCCATGAACACGGTCTGGGACGCCTGGGTGCCTGAAGTCGGCCCGGCCCGCGCCTGCGTCGAATCGAAGCTCGCCGACCCCGCCATCAAGGTCGAGATCGCCGTCATCGCCGCGATTCCGTAACCGATGCTCCCCGTTGCCATTGCGGTCGCCCCCAACGGCGGCCGCAAGGTCAAGGTCGATCATCCCGCCGTTCCGCTGACACCGGCAGAACTGGCGGTCGTCGCCGCGCACTGCCGCGATGCCGGCGCGGCGATGATCCACGCCCATGTGCGCAATCCCGACGGCAGCCATCTGCTCGATGCCGCCGCCTATACGGACGCCATCGCGGCGATCCGCAGCGCGGTGGGTAACCAACTCGTCATCCAGATCACCTCCGAAGCGCTCGGCAAATACACGCCTGCGCAGCAGCGTGCCGTCATCCAGGCGGTGAAGCCGGAAGCGGCGTCCATGGCGCTGCGCGAATTGGTGCCGGATGCAAGTGAGGAGACGGCGTTCTCCGATCTGCTCGGCTGGATGAAACGCGAGCGTGTCGTCCCGCAGATCATTCTCTACGACGTGCAAGATGCCGCCCGGCTTGCCGACCTGCAAAAGCGCGGCGCCGTCCCGTTCGATCGCATTCCGGTGCTGTTTGTGCTCGGCCGCTACACGGCGGGGCAGACGTCCAGCCCGAACGACCTGTTGCCATTCCTCGCACCGGACGCGCCGTCCTTCGCGCATTGGAGCTTGTGTGCATTCGGCGCGCAGGAGATCGCCTGCGTGACCGCCGGTGCGTTGCTCGGCGGCCATATCCGCGTCGGTTTCGAGAACAACGAGTGGCTGCCGGACGGCTCCCGCGCGAAGGGAAACCAGGATCTGGTCGCTGCCGCGCGCGCGGCCATCGAAGCCGTCGGGCTCAAGGCCGCGACGGCGGATGACCTCAGGGCTGCAACCGCGCTCTAGTCAAACCACGGCCATTCCACGCCGCCGTCATGGGTGACGGCGCCGCCGGGCGCCTGTCCCACCAGCTTTGCATATTTCGCCAGCGCGCCGGCCCGATGCCGCGGCGGGCGCTGTGTCCATCCCGCTCTGCGCGCAGCAAATTCTGCATCGTCGATCAGCAGGTCAAGACGTCGTGCCGGCGCATCGATGCGGATCCGGTCGCCGTCGCACACCAGCGCCAGCGGTCCGCCGATATAGGCTTCCGGCGATACATAGCCGATGCACATCCCGCGCGTGGCGCCGGAAAAACGGCCGTCGGTGATCAGCGCGACTTTCTCGCCCATGCCCTGGCCATAGATCAGTGCGGTCACACCGAGCATCTCGCGCATGCCGGGGCCGCCCACCGGCCCTTCATTGCGGATGATGAGCACGTCGCCTTCCTTGTAACTGCGGTCCTTCACCGCCGCGACGCAGCTTTCCTCATCCTCGAACACCCGCGCGGTGCCCTCGAAAACGAGCTTCTTCAGTCCTGCGACCTTGATCACGGCGCCGTCGGGCGACAGGTTGCCCTTCAGCACGGCGACGCCGCCATCGGGCATGATCGGCCTGTCCGAGGCATAGATGATCTCGCCATCCGCCTTGGCCGCGTTGCCATATTCTTCTGCGAGCGTTCGGCCGGTGATGGTGAGGCAGGAGCCGTCGATATGGCCGCTCTCGATTAGCGCGCGGATCACCACCGCGGTGCCGCCGATGTCGTACACATCCTTGGCCACATATTTGCCGCCCGGCCGCAGATTGCCGATCAGCGGCGTGCGCGCAAACACCTCGCCGACATCATCGATGCTGAATTTGAGCCCGGCCTCGTTGGCGATCGCCGGCAGATGCAGCGCCGCATTGGTCGAGCCGCCCGTCGCCGCGACGATCGCTGCGGCATTCTCGAGCGATTTGCGGGTGACGATGTCGCGCGGCAGCGGTCCACGCTTGTTCAGCATCTCCATGATCAGGCGCCCGGCGCGCCGCGCCACCTGTGCGCGCTCGGCATAGACACCGGGGATCATGGAAACATTGGGCATCGTGATGCCGAGCGCTTCCGACACCATGGCCATGGTGTTGGCGGTGAATTGGCCCGCGCAGGCGCCGATAGTCGGCAGGCAGGCGCGCTCGACGGCTTCGAGCTCCTGCTTGTCGATATCGCCGGTCATGAATGCGCCGACGGCCTCATAGGAATCGAGGGCGGTCAGTACCTTGCCCTTGTGCATGCCGGGCAGCGAACTGCCGCCATAGATGAAGATCGACGGCACGTTGCAGCGGACCATGCCCATCATCACGCCGGGCAATGTCTTGTCGCAGCCGCCAAAGCCGATCAGCGCATCGTAAGCGAGGCCGTGCATCACCGCTTCGATGGAGTCGGCGATGATCTCGCGCGACAGCAGGGAGAACTTCATGCCCTCATGATTCATGCTGATCGCGTCGGACACGGAGATGGTGGAGAACTCGCGCGGCGTGCCGCCGGCCTCGGAGATTCCGGTCTTGGCGGCATCTACCTGAAAGTCGTGGGTCATGTTGCAGGGTGTCTGTTCGCCCTTCATGGACACCACGCCGATCATCGGCTTCGCGATCGCCTCGTCGTCAAGGCCCATGGCGCGCATGAAAGCGCGATGCGGTGCACGGTCGAGGCCATCGGTGGTAACGCGGGATCGCAGCTTGCGCATGGGCGTCGTCCGTTTCTTGCTTTTATCGTCGGGGTGAATGCACCGAGGCCACGCGATCAGGCGTGGCCTCGGGCGGTCATGTTACAGTAATGGGCAATCCAGCGTTACTGGATCGGCGCCACGATGGTCGGATGCTTGAATTGCATCACGTCCATCTTCGGCAGCATGCCAGCCTCCTGATAGATATCGAGCATCTTCTGCATCGCCGGGAAGTTCGGCGCGGCGCCGGGATCACGGCCGAAGTCGTTGTCCTTCAGCAGATAGGTCTCCAGCACCGGGATCGGCGCCTTCAGCGTTTCGTTGACGACCTTGAGCGTCTCGTCACGATCAGCGAGGGCCTTCTTCATGCCGAGCGTGATGTCGGCGACGTACATTTTGACGAGTTCGGGATTCTTGTCGACGAAATCGGCGCGGCAGGCTTCGAGGATATGCACGATGTTCGGCATCGCCTGGTTCAGCGAAAACAGTTTGCGCGTGCCGCCCTTGGCTTCCATGCGCGCCGCAAAAGGCTGGTTCATGTTGATGGCATCGACGCGCCCCTGGCGCAGGGCATCTTCCGACGCGGCAAAGCCGATCTCGATCAGCTTGATATCCTTCTCGGGATCGACGCCGGCGCCCTTCAGCAGCATCTTGAACGGACCATAGGTGCCGCCGCCGATGACGGAAATGCCGACATTCTTGCCCTTGAGATCAGCGATGGTCTTGATCGGTGAGTCGTCCTTCACGGCCCAGTACACCGAAAAGCCGCCCGGCTTCTCGAACACGTGCTGCGCGACGATATAGGCCTTGAGATTGCCGCCGGTGACGCCATTGGCGAGCGACAGAACGCCTTGCGTGGCGCAATCGACGGCGCCGGCGGCCATCGCCTGCGTCATCGGCGAGGTGCCCTGAAATTGCGTCCACTCGATCTTGTATTTCTTGCCGAGATTCGGAAACTGATCCGGACGCTTCATCATCCAGTATTTGGCTTCCTCGGCCGGGATGGTCCAGCCGACCTTGATGGTCGGAATATCCTGCGCCCGCGCCGCGCCGGCGCTTCCCCACGCGCCTGCTGCGATGGCCGCTGCCATCAGCCATTTCGAAGATACCAGCTTCATGCCCGCTCACTCCGTCTGACGATGACCGCAGTCGGCCATCGAAGCCCCCGCATGGACGAAGCCTTTCATGCTTGAAATAGTCTGGCAAGCGGGTGCAATGCTCAACATTCATTCGTGCTGTGGCGCAACATGCAGCAGCGCTCGGCACGCGATCGTTATAGACATCGGTCCGTTGCGAGAGCGCGATCCAGGGGCATAAATGTCTCGCAGACATGGATGCGAGACGTCCTGGGGAAACAAAGGTAAGTGGCATGACGCAGTCGGCAGGCAACGAAAAGCTCGGATATCTCGGCCTCGGTCTGATGGGCGTGCCGATGACGAAACGTCTTCTGAGTGCCGGCTACGACGTCGCCGTCTGGAATCGTTCATCTGGCAAGGCGAAAGCACTCGTCGATGCCGGCGCACGCGAAGCGGCAAGTCCGCGCGCGGTGGCCGACGAGGCGAGCGTGATCTTCATGTGCCTGACCGACGCGTCGGCTGTGGAACAGGTGGTGTTCGGCGACAATGGTCTCGCGGGGACGAACGGCTCCGGCAAGCTGGTCGTCGATTTTTCCTCGATCCATCCTGACAAGACGAAGTCGATCGCCGCCCGCCTGAAAGAAGCCAACGGCATGGGCTGGATCGATGCGCCGGTCTCGGGCGGCACCAAAGGCGCCGAAGAGGCGACGCTGGCAATCATGGCGGGCGGCGATGCAGCCGATATCGGACGCGTGCGGCCCTATATCAAGGCGATGGCCCGTAACTTCACACATATGGGGCCAACAGGCGCCGGCCAGATGACCAAGCTCTGCAATCAGGTGATCGTCGGCTGCACGATGGCGGTGCTCGCCGAAGCCACGCGACTGGCGGTCAATGCGGGCATCGATGCCAAGCGCCTGCCGGACGCGCTGGCGGGCGGCTTTGCCGACTCGATCCCGCTGCAACTATTTGTACCACGCATGGCGCAGGGCATTCATTCGCCGCCGCTCGGTCATATCCATACGATGTTGAAGGATCTCGATACGGTCGTCGATGTCGCGCAGGATACATCCACGCCGGTGCCGATGGCCGCGCTGGCGTCGCAGATATTCCGCATGGGCAAGGCGGTGCGCGGCGCGTATGCAGACGCGCTGGAGATCTACAAACTGTCCGCGCCGAAGGAATGAAGTTTGGTGATCGACGCGCCTGGAGCCAATGCGTTTCATGACATTCGTATGACTATCCTGCGTAGTTCCGACGCATCCGGATCTGCGTTTACGGTGTCATGGATGAGTTGTATTCGCTGATAATCCGGTTATGTGAAGTCTGATGGCACACGATATCGTCATGGCAGCGGGAGGCATCGTCGTGCGGCGCGAAGCAACGCCGCTATTCGCGGTGGTGTGCCTGCGCAAACGCGGCGACTGGGTGCTGCCGAAAGGCAAGCTCGACGACGGCGAGACGCCGCTTGATGCCGCCCAGCGCGAAGTATTGGAAGAGACCGGACATTCGGCATCGGTCCAGCAATATCTGGGCACGCTGGCTTATCCGCTGGGCGAACGCACCAAGGTGGTGCACTTCTGGCATATGGAAGCCGATGACCTTCCGCCGCAACGGCTGATGAAGGACATTTCCGAAGTGGCCTGGCTGCCGCTGGATCAGGCCTTGAAGCGGCTGACCCGCCACCACGAACATGCGTTTCTGGCCCAGGTCGGGCCGATGGCGCTCGGCGCGTCCTACGACGCTGCGAGTTTCACGGAGGTGGGCTTCCAGGGCGACCCGGCTTCGATTCCCACCGCGCCCGCGGAGCCCCTTGGCTGGTTCGCGAAGATCCGCCGCTGGCTGTCGAACAGCGCGGCGCCGCTCAACTCCCGCGGATGATCACGCCATACCAGCCGAGGCCTTTGTAAGTCTCGTAGCCTGGGGTGGCATGGAAGGCGATGAGGCTGCCTGAACGGTCGTGATAGAAGCCGTTGCGTGGCCCGTTCAAAGCCAGCGTGAGACGCTCGCTGAGCAGACCTTGTCCATCGGATGCGGCAATCACGCGCAAATTGGAATCCACGAGCAGCACGCGGGTTCGATCGTCATCGACGCGGACGCCCTCGACGATGGCGCGTGCCTGTGCCTCCCAATCGAAGTGGATGGCGAGCACACCGAACGGACGGCCATTGGCCTTGCCGCTCTCACGCACGCTGGCGCAATAGGTCGCCACCTGCGCGTTGCCGAGCAGCGGCTGACGCTCCACGTCGCCTGCCGTGTAGTCGTCGCCGCTGCGTAGAATACGCGCATCGCGAAACCACGCTGTATTGGCGACGTTCTGGCCGCGTGCATTGAAACGATCGCCGCGGCCGCTGGCGATGACGTTGCCCTGCATGTCGCAGAGCCAGAGATCGAGATAAACGGTGTAGGCGCCGAGGATGACGGCCAGCCGCTCCGACACATGTGCGATCGTCGCTTCACCAGGCGCCGCCGCGCAATCGACCACGGCAGAGTCAGTCGCCCACCAGCGCACATCGCATGTGCGTTCATAGAGGTTGCGGTCGATGAGCTCGATGGCGTTGAGCGCCAGATCGACCATCCGTTCGCCACGTGCGCGGTCGGTCATCTTGTCGATCGACGACATCAGGCTGCCGGTGCGGGCGGTGAGTTGGGATTCCAGATCGCGCGCGATGGCCTCCACCTGCTGGCCGACATTACGGACTTCCTGCGCGACCACGGCAAAGCCGGCGCCCTGGGCGCCGGCGCGCGAGCTCTCGATCAGCGCGTTCAGCGCCAGCATCTTCATCTGGTTGGTGATGTGCTGGATGGCCCGCGTTTTCTCGCAGGCAATCTCGTTCACTTCTCCGGTCAGGCGGGCAATCAGTGCCGAAATATCGGAGGCGTCTTCGCTCTGATCTGCCGTCGAGGCAGGCGCAGTTCGTGAGTCGTGCTTCATTGCCAAGACCATCGTTCCGTCCCCGTTGACAGCAGCCCAGTACCGGCTTCTCGCTGATTTATGCTTAATGCCTGCTTAATTTTCCGCGAAACGGGCGGAAAGACCGTGAAATATGTGAAATGCATGCCATGTGGGAGCCGGTCGCGCCATGGCGCCACGACATCCGGCCCCAGGGCAGAACGAGATATCAACCAAATGCCGGCAGGATGAGTGCTTTCAATGGCTCAACAGTGCGGGCTGCCTATGACTGTGCTTGACGATCCCCTGGGCGCAACACCGTCTGAACTATCCGAGGAATTGATCTTCCTGATCGCCTCGGTCTCGACGGATGACCAGCGCAAATACGCGACCGAACTGTTCCGCTACTACGCACGACAGGTCGAATTGGACGCCTATCGCCGTGGTCAGCAAAGCATGATGGCTCCGCAATTGCCGCCGCCTGTCAGTACCGAAGCTCCCGGTATCCAGCCGACCGCAAATGCCTCCCATGAGATCGCAGTCAGCCTGATTCCGCAGGTGCGATGGGAGGATTGACGCGCTGGCGTCATCTTTTAGCGCACCATCCGCCGCACGTTATCAATTGGCTTAACCATTCGCTGGCCAAATGACGCCTGTGATTCGTGCGTCCCAATTCGTACAGAGCGGTTGTCCAGTGAGTGTAGTCATTCCTTTCCCGAAGCGTACGGCCGAACCGGCCGTTGAGTGCGAAATCGATCTGTTCAGTGCAGTCGATCTGGCGATCCGCGATCTCCGCGAGATTTCCGAAATTGCTAATGAGGTCGGCCGTGCGCGTGCGCGCGAATGCCTCGCGATGCTTGAGAACGCCTATGCCGAGGCGCTGCAGGCCTGATAGCCCGCACTTCGCGACAGGAGATCGCAATGCTGTTTCTGGTGATCTCCGAACCGCGCGCCGAGCGTCCGTCAGATATGGCTGCGACGCGCCAGACGTTCTGGCCGTGGATGGCAGCGTATCAGGCGTCAGGTATATGCCAGCATATCTATCCCCGCGTCGGCCGCGGGGCGGTGGCGGTGTTCAAGGTCGAGAGTAACGACCAGCTTCACCGCATCCTCAATGAATGGGCCGATCTGATCCCAGCGCAGTTCGACGTCTATCCGCTGGTTGACGTGCAGGCGACGGCGGCGCTGCTGGCGTCGCAGGTTGCTGCTGCTGCGAAATAAAACAGTTTCACGCCGCATCGCTGCCACAGATCCATCGGCGCGGGCCATGGACTCCGAAAACACGCATGCCTATATGCGTGGTCTCCCCTCATTTCGTTATCGGGCTCATTCATGACGACCACTGACACCGCTGCATCCGTTTCCCAGCCGTTCCAGGCCGAAGTCGCCGAACTGCTCAATCTGATGGTGCACTCGGTTTATTCCGAGACCGACATCTTTCTGCGTGAGCTCGTCTCCAATGCGTCGGATGCTTGCGACAAGCTGCGCTACGAGGCGATCGCGAATCCGTCGCTGATCCCGGAAGGCCAGTCGCCCAACATCACGATCATCCCGGACAAGGATGCCAATACGCTCACCATCGTCGATACCGGCATCGGCATGGACCGGCAGGAGCTCATCGACAATCTCGGCACCATCGCGAAGTCCGGCACGAAGTCGTTCCTGTCGCGCCTCACCGAAGCCAAGGACGGCGTCGGCCTGATCGGACAGTTCGGCGTCGGTTTCTACGCAGCTTTCATGGTGGCCGAAAAGATCGTGGTCACCTCGCGCCGCGCTGGCACCCATGATGCGTTTACCTGGACCTCCACTGGCGGCGCCGGTTTCGAGATCGGCCAGCTCGCGGATGGCATGAGCGCCCCCGTGGGGACATCGATCGCGTTGCATCTGAAGGACGATGCGAAGAAATATCTCGAGACTTACGAGATCGAGCGCATCGTCAGCGCCTATTCCGACAATATCCAGTTCCCGATCCTGCTCAAGGACGGTGACGGGGAGCGGCGCCAGATCAATTCGGCCAGTGCGCTGTGGCAGCGTTCCAAGTCCGAGCTGACGGCGGAGGACTACAGTAAGGCCTACAAGTCGATCGCGCATGCCTATGACGAACCGGCGCTGACGCTGCATTACCGCGCCGAAGGCCGCTACTCCTATGCGGTCCTGCTGTTCGCGCCGTCGAGCAAGCCGTTCGATCTGTTCGAGCCGAACCGCAAGGGGCATGTGAAGCTCTATGTTCGCCGCGTCTTCATCACAGATGACGCCGACCTTCTCCCGTTTTATCTGCGCTTCATCCGCGGTGTCATCGATGCCGAGGATCTGCCGCTGAACTTGTCGCGCGAAATGCTGCAGAACAATCCGCAGCTTGCGCAGATCCGCAAGGCGGTTGCGACCCGCGTCATCGGCGAGCTGGAAAACCTTGCCGACAAGGATGCTGAAACCTTCGCCAAGATCTGGGACGCCTTCGGTCCGGTGATCAAGGAAGGCATCTATGAAGACTTCGAGCGCCGCGAAAAGCTGCTGGCGCTGTCGCAGTTCACGACCACGACGGGCGAGAAGCGGACGCTGAAGCAGTATGTCGCCGATCTGAAGCCGAACCAGACCGAGATCTATTATCTCGCCGGTGACAGCCTCGATCGCCTGAAATCCAATCCGAAACTGGAAGCGGCCAAGTCGCGCGGCATCGAAGTGTTGCTGCTGTCGGACGCCGTCGATGCGTTCTGGACCTCGGCTCCGCTCGATTACGAGGGCAAGCCGTTGAAGTCGCTCAGCCAGGGTGAGATCAATCTCGACCTGATCCCGCGTGTCGATGAGGACATCAAGGATGAGGCGAAGCCGGACGCGGCCGACGAGGGCTTGACCATTGCCGTCATCAAGGAAGCGCTCGGCGAGCGCGTCTCGGACGTCAAGGTCTCCACGCGCCTCACGACATCGGCGTCGTGCCTCGTTGCCGGCGGTCACGGACCCGATCGCGAGCTCGAGCGGATGCTGGCGATGCAAAATCGCGGCAGCGCCACCAAGCCGGTGCTCGAGGTCAATCTACGGCATCCGCTGGTGGTGAAGATCGCCACAGCCGACAAGGCCGAGGGCGGAGAGGCGTCAGATATCGCCTTCCTGTTGCTGGAGCAGGCGCAGATTCTCGACGGCGAACTGCCGGAAGATCCGGCCGCTTTCGCGACCCGTCTCAATCGCCTGGTGCTGCGCGGCCTGTGAGCCGCGCTTTTCCGGCACGAGAGCGAGGCGCGGCCAGACATGGTTGATGCCTCGCTAAAAAACACGGTTAGCGAACGGTAAAACGCAAACTTAAGGAATGTCGTCGAAGGTATCCGCACCCTGATGCAGTTGGTGCGTGATTCCATGACAAGACTTCCGGTTATCGTTGCGTCGATCCTGATGGGTGCCGGTCCGGTGCTGGCTGCAGATATGCCGGACTTGCCGCCGTCATATCCCGTCGCGGTTTGGAACTGGACGGGGGCTATGTCGGCGCCCATCTGGGCGGCGGATCGGGCAAATCCAGCTTCACGGACAGCAATGGTCCGGCGGTCTACAGCGGAGATGTCAAAGCGCCGACGGCGCTGGGTGGCATTCAGCTCGGTTACAATCTTCAGCTGGGCCGCAATCTGGTGCTGGGCGTTGAAGGCGATATCAGCGCTGCCGGCGCCAATGGCACCAATACGTGCTTCGCGTCATCGGGCGATTTCGTGTCTGCCAATTGTCGCGTCCAGTACGACGCGATGAGCACGGTCACCGGTCGCGTGGGATTTGCGACCGGTGAGGCCGGACGCACGCTGCTTTACGCGAAAGGCGGCGTCGCCTGGCTGAAGCAGAAGGTCGACATCAACACCAATCGAACGGATTTCATCACCGAAACCAGCAACCAGAAATGGGGATGGACGGTCGGAGCTGGTATCGAGCGGGCGGTGGCGCCAGCCTGGTCGGTGAAAATGGAATATGACTACGCCGACTTCGGCAGTTTCGGCATGGCGACGCCCGAAAGCGCAGTGCTGCAGCAGTTACCATTTCCGCAATATGTTGCGACAGCGCCCGGCAACACCACGGTGACGCAGAATATGCATGCCGTCAAAGTCGGGCTGAACATGAAGTTCGGCACCGATGTCTCCGCGCGCTTTGACGATTCCGAGCCCTTCCATCTGCGCGGCACCCAGCGCGACGAAGATCCGAGCATGCTGGGTGACGTCGAAATCGGCGGTCGTGTCTGGTACTCGTCCGGCACTTTCCAGAAAGACCTCGGCGCAACCACGAATCTTGCGCAGCAGACCAAGCTGATCTCCCGGCTAACTTATGAAAGTCCGGCCGTCTCGGGCGAAGTCTATGGCCGCGTCGACGGTCTTGCCGATTTCTTCCTCAAGGGCTTCATCGGTGGCGGCAAGCTGCTGAGCGGCAAGATGGTGGATGAAGACTGGGTGATCGAGAACAATACGGTCCCGTATTCGAACACGATTTCGGATCCCGTACGCGGCAGCATCGCCTATGCCACGGCCGATATCGGCTACGCGTTTCTCCGCGGTGCCGGATACGATATCGGCGCCTTTGTCGGCTACAATCACTACCGTGAGAACAAGGCCGCCTATGGCTGCGCACAGGTCGCCAGTGCATCCATCAACGCGCCCTGCGCGCCGCCGATCCCCGGATCGACGCTGGTCATCACGGAAGACGATACGTGGAACTCAGTGCGAGTCGGCCTCAACGGCGTCTTCATGCTGACTGACCGTTTGAAATTCACCGCTGACGCCGCCTACCTGCCCTATGTCCGGTTCTCGGGCGTCGATGATCACGTCCTGCGCACCGGCGTGCCGACCACCCTCTCGCCGGAACGCGGCGAGGGTCGGGGCGTGCAACTGGAGGCGATCCTTTCCTATTACGTGACGCCGTCATTCAACATCGGCGCCGGCGCACGGTACTGGGCGATGTGGGCCACGGATGACGCCACGACCAACGCGTTCGGCAATCCATGCCCGTGTCAGACCCTGCCGGCGCGCACCGAGCGGTTTGGTGGCTTCCTGCAGGCGGGATATTCGTTTAACAGCCTCTAGAGCATGATCCCGAAAAGTGGATACCGGTTTTCGGGTAAGATCATGCTCTGACAAATAAGAAGACTAGAGTTAGATTCATCGGAGATGAATCTAACTCTAGAGCGGCCTTGAGAATACGACAGCGGATCATTCGCCAGGCCGCATGCCTTGTCGTCACGGGAATTGCGTAATGAGCAGCGTCTTCGAAAAACTGATCGCCAAATATGCCGAACGCGGTGATTTCGAGCGGTTGAAGGGCTATCGGGCCGATCGGTTGGCCCTCCTGGCCAGCATTCGGGACGGTAGCTATGAAAAGATGCACCTGATCTCGGATACCGATCCCGTGTCGATGGTCGCCGAGATCGAGCGAGAACTGGCCTGTGTCGAAGCCGCACTGCTGAAGCAGCAGTGACCGCGTGCGCCGCAGCAAGCGCCGTCATAGGACCGTTGCAGATCGCGCAAATCTGATCCGATATCCGAGCCTTAGCCGAAAGATTATATGGCCCGGTCCGAGCTTCTAAAATAGCGTGCGCCCAAATTACAAACCTGGGAGGCATTTATGAAGTTCGGACTGTTGTCGACGGCTGCGCTGTGCGGTCTTTTTCTCGCGACATCGACGCTGACGCCCGCCGCGGCGCAGGGTGTCAAGATCGGCATCCTCAACGACCAGTCCGGCGTTTACGCCGATTACGGCGGCAAGTGGTCGCTGGAAGCCGCCAGGATGGCGGTCGAGGATTTCGGTGGCGAGGTGCTCGGCGGCAAGGTCGAGCTGGTCACCGCCGACCACCAGAACAAGCCTGATCTCGCCGCGGCCATTGCGCGCCGCTGGTACGACGTCGAGAACGTCGACATGATCACCGAGCTCACCACCTCCTCGGTAGCGCTGGCGGTGCAGGAGCTGTCGGCACAGGCCAAGAAGATCGATATCGTCGTCGGTGCGGCGACCTCGCGCATCACCGGCGATGCCTGCACGCCCTATGGCTTCCACTGGTCGTTCGATACCCGCGCCCTCGGCGTCGGCACCGGCGGCGCCCTGACCGAGACCGGCGGCGATACTTGGTTCTTCCTGACCGCAGACTATGCCTTCGGCTATTCGCTGGAAAAGGACACTGGTGACATCGTCAAGTCGAAGGGCGGCAAGGTGCTCGGTGCCGTGCGCCATCCGCTGAATTCATCAGACTTCTCGTCCTTCCTGCTGCAGGCGCAAGCATCCAAGGCCAAGGTCATCGGTCTAGCCAATGCCGGCCTCGACACCACCAATGCGGTGAAGCAGGCGGCTGAATTCGGCATCGTTGCCGGTGGCCAGAAACTGGCTGGCCTGCTGCTGACGCTGGCGGAAGTCCACGGTCTCGGCCTCAATGCGGCGCAGGGCCTCGTATTGACGGAGTCGTTCTATTGGGATCGCGATGACAAATCGCGCGAATTCGCCGAGCGCTTTTTCAAGCGTACCCAGCGCATGCCGAACATGATCCAGGCCGGCACCTATTCGGCGACGCTGTCCTATCTGAAGGCCGTGAAGGCCGCCGGCACCAAGGACTCCGATGCTGTCGTCAAGAAGCTGAAGGAGCTTCCGGTGGACGATGCCTTTGCCCAGGGCGGCAAGGTGCAGGCTAACGGCCGCCTGGTGAAGGACCTCTATCTGTTCGAGGTCAAGAAGCCGGCGGATTCCAAGAAGCCGTGGGACTACTACAAGCAGCTGGCCGTGGTGCCCGCCGCGTCGGCCTTCCCGCTCGCCAAGGACAGCGGCTGCCCGCTGACGAAGTAATCTTCGGCAAATATCTACAAATCGATGTGATGGCCGGGCTCGCCCCGGCCATTCTCGTTCAGTATCCCGTCATCTCCAGATAGCCGACGCCGCTATGCGAGCCTGTGAAGCGCACCGGCCCCTCCCAATAACTAAACGTCGTCGCCATCCAGCTCTGCGCATTCAATGGCGTTGTCTCGATCTGCAATGCGCGCGATTGAATTGCGATGCGCCATGCGGTCGGGACTTTTCGGCCCGCGACATCCGTTATGGCCATCGGCGCCATCGCGATCGCATCGGTCGGCAGTGGCGCCGATTTCCCATCCGCCGTGATCCAGTTGCCAGCAAAATAGTGGCTGCCATCCTTCTGGCGCAGCCGGAACAGCATCAGCTTCTCATCATTGGGCAGATGCAGCGAGAACCAGTCCCAGCCGGTCTGGTCTGACGCCAGCGGCTGGCTGGAATATTCACGATCCATCCAGGCGCGGCCGGTGACGGCGATGTCCTTTCCGTCGATCGCAAGCGTGCCGGCCGCAGTGAAGTAGGGCTGGCTGTAATAATACGACGCCTGGCCGCGCTCGGATTTGCGGCTGTAGCCGGCGTCGCCCTGCAGCACCAATGGCTGCTTGGCATCAAGGCGAAGCCGATAGTTGAAATTCTCCGCCGATGCCGAGACCTCGAGCGGTGCTACATTCATGTCGGAGAAGCCATCGAGCCCGCGCGTATCCCACGCATCGATCCAGGCGCGGAATGGCGTCGCGGTCACGCCGGCCTGCCCGATGCCGCCGCGAGCAAACGTCTCTGCCGCATGATGCGCCGTGGCCGAAGTGATGCCGGCATGCCCCATCCAGACCTGCGGCGTTGCCCAGCCGTGGTCCTGCGTGCTCGGCGCCATCGCCTGCCGGAATAACGTCCATTGCGCGCCATAGGCATTGCCGGATGCGTCGATGAGATTGGCGGTCAGGTACCACCACTCGATGCGGAATTCGGGATGCGGTCCGTGATCCGCCGGAAAAGTGAGCGCGCGGCCGGGGATCACCGATGCGAAGCCATCGGCATCGCGGCCGAGCCCGGCAAAGCCCTGTGCCCATGCGCGTGGCGTGGCGACGCCCATCAGCGCCAGGCCGCCGACAAAATGGCGCCGTGTCAGCCTAGCGTTCATTGGCGAACACTTTCACGAGTTCGGCCGGCTGCATCCGTAGCAGCCGCAGGATCGGCAACAGCGAAGCCAACAGCGCGGCCAGCAGGGCGACGCCGAGCAACTCGACAAGCTGCAGCGGGAAAACATGGAACGGCAGGCGCCAGCCGAAAGCCTTCACATTGACGATGGCGATCAGGCACCATGCAACGAGCAGACCGAGCGGCAATGCCAGCAACGAAGTGATCAGTGCCACGCACATGGTCTTCAAGAGCTCGATGCCCGCGAGCCGCCGCCGCGTCAGGCCGATCGCCCAGAGCGGGGCCAGTTGAGGCAGGCGTGAATTGCTCAGGGTCAGCAGGCTGGTCAACAAGGCGACCCCGGCGACGCCGAGGGTGAACGCGTTCAGCGCGGAGGTGACGGCGAAGGTGCGGTTGAAAATGCCGAGCGATTCCTTCTTCACGCTGGCCTGATCGGCGAGATTGCGGCCATCGAGGCCGAAACGTGCGCGAATGGCGTCGATCAGCGGAGCGATACTTTCTGGCGCTGTGCGAAGGCCCATACGGGTCTGCGGGCTATCGGGAAAGTGCCGGAGCAGCGCATCGACATTGACGGCGAGCTGGCCTTTCGGATTGCCGTAATCGGCATAGACCGCGACGACCTGAAGAGGCCAGGGGCCTGTCGGCGTCGGCACGGTGATGCTCGCACCGATGCCGAGCTTCATACGCCGCGCGAGTTGCTCGCTGATTAGCGCGCCATCGCCGACACGAACCCGATCCCATGCATCGCTGGTCGCATCGAGCAGCGGCCAGTGGTCACGAAACGTCGCATGATCCGGCAGGCCGTTGATCTCCACAGGCGCTCCATCGAGCTGAATGTCCGCGCGGCTGCCGGGCAGGATGGCCTGCACGTCGGAACGTTGCTTGAGCCAGTCCTTGAGCTCGCGCGCCTGATCGTTGCTGGCCGCATTGATGTAGATCTCCGACGATAAGCGTCCGTCGAGCCATTGCGTGAAGGTGCGACTGAAGCTCTCAACCATGGTGCCGACGCCGACATTGACTGCGAGCGCTAGCAGCAACGCCATCAGCGCGAGCGAGAGGCCGGAGAGTTGCAGGCGGCTGTCGGCCCAGAACCAGGTCAACAGTGGGCGGTCGGCGCTGCGTTCACCGGCAGCGAGGATGACGCCGAGGATGACCGGCAATGCGAGCGCAGCTCCGAACAGCAGTGCAGCCAGTACGACAAATCCCGCGACCAGGGAGTCGCCGAACCATGAGACCAGAGCTGCAATGATCAGCACGCCGAGCGATGCGAGGCCCTGCAAGGTCAGCCATCGCTGCTGCGCCTGCTGCCACGCATAAGGTTGCGCGGATGCGAGCAGGGGGAGGCGGACGGCTTTGAGCAGGCTCGATGTGGCGGCGAGCAAGGCGCCGACCACGGAAATCGCGAGGCCTGCGATCCACCATTCCGGCTTGAGTGTGAGCTGGCCGGGGATCTGCGCGCCATAGAGCCCGCGCAGGCTGGCGGCCACGTCGGGCAACAGCGACGCTGCAATGACATAGCCGCAGATGAGGCCGATGACACCCGCGAACAATGCGATCGCGACGAGTTCGACGATAAGGACCGTGTTGAGTTGCCGCGCCGAGATGCCACAGGCGCGCAGCGTGCGCAGCATCGGGAGGCGTTGCTCGAAGCCGAGGCCAATCGCGGAATTGACGATGAACAGGCCAACGAAAAATGACAGCAAGCCAAATGCCGTCAGATTGAGGTGAAAACTGTCGGTAAGACGTTCGAGATCGGTCTCGCTCTCGGGCTGCACCAGATTGAGCTGCTCGCCGGTGACGCTCTCCAGCGCGCGAGGCGCGCCCTTCGCCTTGCCGATCAGGAGGCGCGTGAGTTGATCGGGCATCGCCAACAAGGTCTGCGCGATGCCGATATCGACCACGATGATGCCGGGCGCGAGAGCCGGTTGCAATTTCAACGGCGGCAGCATGCGGCCATTGCCGAGCGTCGGTGTTGCACCGTCGCGCAGGCCGAGTTCGGTCAGGGTCTCGCGCGAAATCAAGGCTTGTCCTGGCGGCGCGATAAAGGCCTGTGCGCCCGATGTGCCGATCTCGGCGGCAGCGCTGGCTTCGGGCGGCATGGTCACCGGTTCGATGCCGAGCAAGCGCACGCTGCGGCCCTCGATCTGGACGCGCGCTTCCAGCACCGGTGACACCGGCCAGCCCGCGCGGCGAAGGTCGACGAAAAGCTGCTGCGGGAATGCGCCGCCGTTCGGCGACACCAGCATCGTTGTACGCGCGCCGCCGAAGGCAGCCGCGGCGCGGTCATAGCTCGTACGGGCCTGCTGGTTCAGCGCCTGCACGCCGCTCCACAATGCGGTGGCGGCGATCAGGCCGATCATCAACGTAGCGAATTGCAGCGGATGCCGGCGCCAGTGGCTGAGCAACACTGCAAGGACCCACAGCGCGCGTTTCACGCGATGAGTCCGGCATGGAGATGGACGTGACGATCCAGCGTCGCGGCGAGGCGCGCGCTGTGGGTCACCATCAGGAAGCCGCAACCGGTCCGCGCCACGAGATCGCGGGCAAGCTGCAGCACCTCGTCCGCCGTCTCTTCATCGAGATTGCCGGTGGGCTCGTCCGCCAGCAGCAGCGCAGGCTTTGGCGCAAGCGCACGCCCGATGGCCACGCGTTGCTGTTGCCCGCCGGACAACTGCTCCGGATAGCGTTTCATCAGCGCGCCGAGGCCGAGCCGGTCGATCAATTCGTCCTGCCAGGCTGCGTCATGCTTCCCCGCGATGCGCGACTGGAAAGCGAGATTGTCAGTGACGGTGAGTGACGGGATCAGGTTGAACTGCTGGAACACCAGACCGACGCGGTCGCGGCGGAGCGCGGCGCGTTCCGTATCGTTGAGTTTTGTCACGACCGTATCGCCGAATACGATCTCACCGCCATCGGCCTCGTCGAGGCCCGCGATCAGGTGCAACAGCGTGCTCTTGCCGCTGCCGCTTTCGCCGGTGAGCGCGACGCTCTCGCCGGCGGCCACAGCGACGTCAACGCCGCGCAGGACGGCAACCTGTTCCTGGGCGGAGCGATAGGATTTTGTAAGACGACGAACCGTGAGCATGCAGTGTCATCCTAGCAAGGACGCTGCGGGAGATCACGGCCTCAATGCGCCGTTCGCGGCTCCGTGATCGCGCGTGGTTTTCGCTCCGAGATCAGCGCCAGCAACACGGTTGCCGTCATGAAGCAGGCGGATGCGCCGAACACCCAGTGCGGCAATGCGTGATCCATGAACCAGCCGAACATGATCGGCGAGACGATGCCGCTGAAATTGAAGCCGGTGGAGACGATGCCGAAGGCGCGGCCGGCAGCGCCGGGCGGTGCGGCCTGCCGCACCAGCATGTCGCGCGAGGGCGTGATCACGCCGCCGAGGAAGCCGGCGACGGTCATGGCGGCGACGATCGCCCAGGCTGGCAGCGAAAAGGCCGCGATGGCGCCAATGATCGCGGCGTTGATGGTGAAACACACGGCCGCCACGCGGCTGTGATGCACGGTGCGATCCGCCAGCCAGCCGCCGGCCAATACGCCTAAGGCGCTGGCGGCGAGGAACGAGGTCAGCGCGACATTGGCGGAGGATAGCGTGATGCCATAACCGTTCATCAGCGCCACAATGCCGAAACTGTTGATGCCGGACTGTGACAGCGCGAGCAGCGTGAAGAACAGCGTCAGCATCATGATGGCAGGCGTCATCACGCTGACCTTCGGCGCTTCCGCGCCGCCGGCCTTGCGGATCTGTGCGGTACCTGCATCGGGAATCCCGACGACAATGAGCATTAGCGCGATAGCGACACCGATTGCGCCGGCGACGATCAGTGCGCCCTGGCCGCCGACCGAGGCGAGAAGTGCAACCATCATCGGCGGAGCGACTGCGCCGCCCACAAAACCGGCAAAAGTATGGATCGAGAAGGCGCGGCCCATTTTGGATTCGTCCATATGGGCAGCCAGAATGGCGTAGTCGGCTGGATGATAGACGCTGTTGGCGAGGCCGAGCAGGCCGGCGCAGATGATCAATGCGGGATAGCTCAGGAACAGGCCGAGCACGACCAGCGCGCAGCCGCCAAGCAGGACACCCAAGATCAGGATGATACGCGCGCCCACGCGATCGACCAGAAAGCCGATCGGCGCCTGGGTGAGGCCGGAGACAACGGCGAAGGTGGTCAGCGCGAAGCCGAGGTCGATATAGCTGACGCCGAGCCGATCCTTCAGGAACGGAAACAGCATCGGCAAAACGAAAATATGGAAATGGCTGACCCAATGCGCGACCGAGATCGCGCTCAGCGTGCGCGTCGGTGAATACTGGGTTGTATCGGCGGTCGTGGCCGGAATATCGACCATCCCTGTTCCACCCTTTGACGTTTGTTGGGCGAGAAAAGCCCGCGATTTCAATCTGTTCGACTATCCCTAGGGCTGGTTGGACGAAATGTCCATGAGTGCTGGGACATGCGGTGGTTGCAGGCGGCGCGGGGCTGCAAGCTCTCTCTGAAGAGTGGTCCACCGTCTTTGAGGCAGGCGATCTGATTGGGTGTTTCCCGCGAAGGGCGAGGTGACCGGCTGATGACCGCTTGATGTGTATCAATGCCTACAGACGCCGTCGGTCTATTCCGGTGATGCCGCGCAATGACGCGCGAACGATGCAGAGCCGGGGGAGACATGAAACAGCAGATGGCCGCCGTGCCGCCGCTCGTGCCTTGCGCGACAGCTTCCATACAGCCGACAGGTTTTTTTGCGCGGCTCAATTTCGCCGACCGCCGACAATTGATGGCGCTCGGCGAGCGGGTGCCGCGTGGCGCGAACGAAGTTTTGTTTGCGCAGGGCGCGCCAGCAGCGCGCTGCTTCAGCGTTATCGAAGGTGTGGTCTGTCTGTCACGCACGGTCGGCGATCACCGTCGACAGATTACCAGTTTCGCTCTGCCCGGTGACGGCCTCGAAGTCGGTGCGCAGCAGCGGCACGAGGTCTCGGCCGCAACGATCGGGCCTGCGCTGGTGTGGGAAATCGCCCGTGACAGCTTCGCGCAATTCGTCAGCCATAGGCCTTACGTGTTGCAGGCGGTGGTTGCTTCGGTCGCCGCCGATCTCACCGAAGCGCATGAGCAGATGTTTTCGCTCGGTCGTCGGCCGGCGGAAGAGAAGCTCGCAACCTTTCTCGCCGTGTGGTCCGAGCGGCTGGCGCGTCTCGGCAGGGATGTCGATCCGCTTCCGCTGCCCATGAGCCGGAAGGATATCGCCGACTATCTTGGCCTCACCGTGGAAACAGTGTGTCGCACGCTGGCGAAGCTGGAGCGGCGTGGTGCCATCGAGATCCTGCCGGGAAAGGTCCGTTTGCTCGCAGATCCCGCCGGGCTGCTTCAGGCGTGCGGATAGCAGCCGCGGTTTTGATTTCAATCAAGCAGCCGATGACGGCGATGTGATTGATAGAATTGTTCTTGGGAAAACTCATCATGACAAGTCAGGCTGACCGCGTGAAGTGGATGACGATAGGGGAGTCAGGACTCTCCCTCGTCTGCATCGTCACCGTGTTTCTCTCCATCATCGCTTCGGCCAAGGCCGAAGATGCGGCTTACGCGTTTCACGTGGCCGTGTTTGGCGTCGCCGCCCTGGCGGCGCTTTTCGCGATTCTCAATCGCTATTTCGCGCGCGGTGATCTTCCGCCGCAGGAAATCGATGGTCGACCCAACTACAATATGGGGCCGATCAAGTTCGCCGCTGTCGCTTCGGTGGTCTGGGGTATCGCAGGCTTCCTTGTCGGCCTGCTGATTGCGCTGCAGCTTGCATGGCCCGCGCTGAACTTCGATCTGCCATGGACGAGCTTTGGTCGTCTGCGACCCCTGCATACGTCTGCGGTCATCTTCGCTTTCGGCGGCAACGTGCTGATCGCGACATCCTTCTATGTGGTGCAGAAGACCTGTCGCGCGCGTCTCGCCGGCGATCTGTCGCCATGGTTCGTCGTGCTCGGCTACAACCTGTTCATCGTCATCGCGGGCACCGGCTATCTGCTCGGCGTCACGCAGTCGAAGGAATATGCGGAGCCCGAATGGTATGCCGACCTGTGGCTGACCATTGTCTGGGTGATGTACCTGCTGGTGTTCGTCGCCACGCTGATCAAGCGCAAGGAACCGCATATCTTCGTCGCCAACTGGTTCTACCTTGCCTTCATCATCACCATTGCGGTGCTGCATCTCGGCAATAATCCGGCGCTGCCCGTCTCGATCTTCGGCTCCAAGTCCTATGTCGCCTGGGCCGGTGTGCAGGATGCCATGTTCCAATGGTGGTATGGCCACAACGCGGTGGGCTTCTTCCTCACCGCCGGCTTCCTCGCCATCATGTACTACTTCATCCCGAAGCGCGCGGAGCGGCCGGTCTACTCCTACCGCCTGTCGATCGTGCACTTCTGGGCGATCATCTTCCTCTACATCTGGGCTGGTCCGCATCACCTGCACTACACGGCGCTGCCTGACTGGACGCAGACGCTCGGCATGACCTTCTCGATCATGCTGTGGATGCCCTCCTGGGGCGGCATGATCAACGGCCTGATGACGCTGTCGGGTGCGTGGGACAAGCTGCGGACGGATCCGGTGCTGCGCATGCTCGTGGTGTCGGTGGCCTTCTACGGCATGGCGACTTTCGAAGGCCCGCTGATGTCCATCAAGGTCGTCAACTCGCTGAGCCACTACACCGATTGGACCATCGGCCACGTGCATTCCGGTGCGCTTGGCTGGGTCGGCTTCGTCTCCTTCGGCGCGCTGTACTGCCTGGTGCCGTGGCTGTGGAATCGCAAGGGCCTCTACAGCCTGAAGCTGGTGGAATGGCACTTCTGGGTCGCGACGCTCGGCATCGTTCTCTACATCTCGGCGATGTGGGTCTCGGGTATCCTGCAGGGCTTGATGTGGCGTGCCTACACCTCGCTCGGCTTCCTCGAATACTCGTTCATCGAGAGCGTCGAGGCGATGCACCCCTTCTACATCATCCGTGCGGCAGGCGGCGGTCTGTTCCTGATCGGCGCACTGATCATGGCCTACAATTTGTGGATGACCGTGCGTGTCGGCGAGGAAGCATCCGACGCCACGCTCGGCAATGCCGCGCTGCAGCCGGCGGAGTGAGGATCACACCATGTCGTTCTGGAGCAGACACCAAGTCCTTGAAAAGAACTCGATCATCCTGATCGTGTGCATCATTCTCGTCATTGCCGTCGGTGGCATCGTCGAGATCGCGCCGCTGTTCTATCTCAAGAGCACCATCGAAAAGGTGGAGGGCATGCGGCCCTACACCCCGCTCGAACTCGCCGGCCGCAACGTCTATGTGCGTGAAGGTTGCTACCTCTGCCATACACAGATGGTGCGTCCGCTGCGCGATGAAGTGGAACGTTACGGCCACTACTCACTGGCTGCGGAAAGCATGTACGACCATCCGCACCAGTGGGGATCGAAGCGCACCGGGCCGGATCTCGCCCGCGTCGGCGGCAAGTATTCGGACGAGTGGCATGTCGCGCACTTGATCAAGCCGCAGAATGTGGTGCCGCAGTCGGTGATGCCTGGCTACAAGTTCCTGGCTGAAACCCCTGTCGATCCCGCAAATGTCGCTGGCCATCTGCGCACCAGCCGCGTCGTCGGCGTGCCTTACACCGACGACCAGATCGCCAATGCCGTCGCCGATCTCAAGGCGCAGGCTGACCCCGACAACGGCGATGTCGATGCCCTGACCAAGCGCTATCCGAAGGCAGTGGCGCGCAACTTCGATGGCAAGCCTGGCTTGCCGACGGAGATGGATGCGCTGGTCGCCTATCTGCAGATGCTCGGCACGCTCGTCGACTTCAAACTTTACAACGACAAGGCCAACCTGCGCTGAGGACAGATCATGCGTGCCATTCTGACCGTCGAGAATTTTGCTTCGAACCTCGTGCTCACCATGTGGACTCCGCTGTTCGTCGGCATCTTCATCGCCATCATCACTTACGCGCTGTGGCCGCGCAACAAGGCCACGTTCGACGTAGCGGCGCAGATGCCGCTGCGAGAGGATTGATGCCATCATGAGCGATCATCACGAAGAACTCGACCACGCCACCGGCAAGACCACGACAGGTCATTCCTGGGACGGCATCAAGGAGCTCAACACGCCGCTGCCGCGCTGGTGGGTGTGGACCTTCTATCTCACCATCATCTGGGCGGTGGGCTATTGGGTGGTTTATCCCTCATGGCCGCTAGTCTCCAGCTACGCCACCGGCGTCATCGGCTACTCGTCACGTGCGGACATCAGCGTCGAGCTTGCCAATCTCGACAAGATCCGAGGCGACAAGATGGCGGCGCTCAACAATGCGTCGCTGGAGCAGATCGAAAAGGATCCAGCGTTGTTGGCGCTCGCCCGTGCCAAGGGCAAGACTGTGTTCGGTGATAACTGCGCGCCGTGTCACGGCAGCGGCGCTGCTGGCTCCAAGGGCTTCCCGAACCTGAACGACGACGACTGGTTGTGGGCGGATCGTTGGATCAGATCGAAAAAACGATCAAGTTCGGTGTGCGTTCGGGCAATTCTGAAGCACACGAAGGTGCGATGCTCGCCTTCGGTCGCGACGGCGTTCTGAAGAAGGATGAGATCGTCACGGTGGCAAACTATGTTCGCGCGCTGGCCAATCTGCCGACGGCGAAGGGTTATGATGCGGAAGCCGGCAAGAAGTTGTTTGCCGACAATTGCGCCTCATGCCACGGCGATGCCGGCAAGGGTAACCAGGACATGGGTGCGCCGAACCTGACCGATGGCATCTGGCTCTACGGCTCGGATGAGGCGACGCTGATCGAGACCATCACCAATGGCCGTAACGGCGTGATGCCGGCCTGGGTGGGGCGTCTCGATCCATCCACCATCAAGGCTTTGACCGTCTACGTACACTCCCTGGGGGTGGACAATAAGTCATAGGGGCGCCCGGACTGTTTCGAGCGCCCCTTTGACGTACATCAATTGAATCAGGCCGCCGAGGTCTAGGGTCATTCCAAAGAAGCGAGTGACCATGATGAACAAGCCAGTCCCCCCTCGGAATTTGACTACGGCCCACTCTATGCGCCGCAGAAAAAAGTCTATCCGCAGAAGGTTTCGGGCACGTTCCGGAACATCAAATGGGCGCTGATGGCTGTATGCCTTGGCATCTACTATTTCCTGCCCTTCGTGCGCTGGGATCGCGGACCGGGCGCTCCCAATCAGGCGGTTCTCGTCGATCTGATCAATGGTCGCTTCTACTTCTTCTTCATCGAGCTGTGGCCGCAGGAAGTTTATTTCTTCACAGGCCTTCTCATTCTCTCCGCCCTTTCGCTCTTCCTGATGAACGCTCTCGGTGGCCGCATCTGGTGCGGCTATCTTTGCCCGCAGACCGTGTGGACCGACCTCTTTTTCGCAGTGGAGCGGCTGATCGAGGGGATCGTCGTGAACGCTTGAAGAAAGCTGCCGCCAAGAAGCTGACCATCGAGCGCGTGGTCGAGTTGACGTTGAAGCACTCGATCTGGTTGCTCATCGCGTGGTGGACCGGCGGCGCTTGGGTGCTTTATTTCAGTGATGCGCCGACGCTGGTGAAGGAACTCGTCACCTTTCAGGCGCCAATGGTGGCTTATGCCTGGATCGCGATCCTGACGGCAACGACATACACGCTTGGCGGCTGGATGCGCGAGCAGGTCTGTCTTTACATGTGCCCATGGCCGCGCATTCAGGCAGCACTGACCGACGAGTGGGCGCTCAACGTCACCTATCGCCACGATCGCGGGGAGCAGCGGACATCGCTGAAAAAGTCGGTGGAACTGCGAGCGGCGGGCAAGCCGGCCGGCGATTGCATCGATTGCTATCAGTGCGTCAATGTCTGCCCCGTCGGCATCGATATCCGCAATGGGCTGCAGATGGACTGCATCCAATGCGGCCTCTGTATCGATGCCTGCGACAGCGTCATGCAGAAGGTCGGGCGACCGACCCGGTTGATCGCTTACGACACCGATATCAACATTGCGCGACGCCAGGTCGGGAAGTCCAACATCTATCGGGTCATTCGTCCCCGGACGATCGTTTATGTCGTCATGATCGCTTCGGTGGGCGCCATGATGCTCTATGCGCTGCTGACGCGCTCGATGCTGGACATCAATGTGCTGCATGACCGCAATCCAATCGCGGTGCGGCTCGCTGACGGATCCGTGCGCAATGCCTATACGGTCAGGCTCCTGAACAAGCGCGATAGTCGCGTCGTGACGCTCGACGTGGAAGGCCCGACGCAGGCCACGGTGCATGTGGTCGGTCGCGACAGCGTCGCGGCAGGACGATCGGAGATTGTGGTCGGTCGTGATCAGACGGCAGAGCTGCGTGTTCTGGTGACAGCCCCCGCGTCATCCGTCAGGACCGTCCCGCTGACGATGCGTGTGACAGATATTGCCAGCGGCGAGACCGCACAGGCGACCGACAATTTCGTGATGCCATGAAGGAGGCTGCCATGAGCAATGCAAACGTGACGGCCGGGCAGGCCACCAAACGGCCGATCACCGGGCGCTTTGTCCTGATCTGTTTGATCGTGTTCTTCGGCATGATCATCGGCGTGAATGTGGTGATGATGAAGTTCGCGCTGCAAACCCTGCCTGGTACCGAGGTCGACAGCCCCTATGCGGCGAGCCTTGCTTACGGCAACGAGATTGAAGCAGCACGTGTGCAGGCTGCGCGCGGCTGGAACGTGAGTGGTCACGTCGCGCGCGATGCTGACGGTGCTGCGTCTGTCCGCGTCGAGGCCCGTGATCGGGATGGTGCGGCGCTATCGGATGTTGTGTTTACCGGGCGCCTTGACCGGCCGGCCGATCGCCGGTTGGACCAGCCAGTTGAACTCACTGCGGTTGGCAACGGCGTCCATCGCGGCCGCGTCGCGCAGCTGGCTGCCGGGCAGTGGGACTTGCTGCTCGAGGGCACGCGCAATGGTGAACGCGTGTTTCTGTCGCGTAACCGCGTCATCTTGAAATAGGAGGCGTCATGCAATCGCTCATCTACCTCATCCCGCTCGCCCTGGCGCTCGGAGGTCTTGGCCTGTGGGGCTTTCTGTGGTCGCTGAGATCGGGACAGTATGACGATCTCGAAGGCGCCGGCTGGCGCGCCATTCTCGATGACGATCAGCCCGCGAAACCGCCGGGTGATGCACGCTGAAGTCCTGCCGATCCGCTAGAATATCGCGCGGCCTGCGAGAAAGGGTTGCGCTGCAGGCGCGCCACGGCAGCTCGCCACTGCGCGCATGGGTCCGGGAATAGTTCTTGCAAACGATGCAGCATCGCATGACGCTCCGTTATGTGGAGTGAATCGTTCTGGAAGAAGCGACCCGATGTATGATGTGATTGTTGTCGGCGGCGGCTCGGCCGGCGCTGCCATGGCTGCCCGTCTCACCGAAAATCCTGCCACCCGCGTTCTGCTGCTCGAAGCCGGCCTCGACTGGCGCGCAGCGGAGGCGCCGTGGGAAGTGACGACGGCCAATCCGATCCCGATCATTCACCAGCGTGAATTTCAGGAAAAGTGGCAGTGGCCCGATCTGCACTCCCGCCGTGTCGCCGGGCAGGACCAGCGTTTCTACTGGCGCGGTAAGGGTCTCGGTGGCTCCTCCATGATGAATGGCCAGATCGCCATTCGCGGTGTCGCCGATGCCTTCGAAGAATGGGCCGATCTCGGTTGCACCGGCTGGTCGGCCAAGGAGATCATGCCGCTGTTCTCGGTGATCGAGGACGATGAAGAGCGCGGCGACGAGCCCGGCCATGGCCGCGGCGGTCCGCTGCCGGTCTATCGCGCGCCGCCGGCGACATGGGGCCCGATCGACAGCGGTCTGCGCGACGCCGCGCTGGCGTCGGGCTACAAATGGTGTGACGACGTCAACGGGCCGGACGGTGAGGGCGTTGCCTGTTATCCCATCAACAGCCGTAATTTGCGCCGTATCTCTACCAATGAGGGTTATCTCGAACCGGCACGCGGCCGCGCCAATCTCGAGATTCGCGGGCATGCGATGGTTGATCGTGTGGTTCTGACGGATGGACGCGCGACCGGTGTCGTCGTCCATATCGACGGCCAAGGCACGCAGGAGATCAGTGCGCGCGAGATCGTCTTGTGCGGCGGTGCCATCCATAGTCCGGCTATTCTGCTGCGTTCGGGCATCGGGCCTGCGGCCGATCTTCAGGGCATGGGTATCGCAGTTCAGTGTGATCTGCCGGTCGGCCAGCACTTCTTCGATCACCCGCTGTTCCGCCCATTGATCAAGCTGCGCGAAGATGTGGCTCCGACGGATCGTGATACGCGCCACACCAATTGCTGCGTGACCTATTCGTCGGGTCTCGATGATGGTCGCCGTGACATGATCTTCATCGCCTTCAATCATCGCGGCATCGGTAATCCCGGCGCCATCGGTGCCGGCCTGTACCGCGCATATTCGCGTGGCACACTGAAGCTGACCTCACGCGATGCGTCCATCGATCCGGTGGTCGAGGAGAACATGCTCGCCGATCCGCGCGACATGGCGCGCATGGTCGATGCAGTGAAGCGCCTGGCCATCATTACCGCACAGCCTGCTCTGACAAACATTTCCGAATGGATCGGCCTGTCTGAAGGCGGCTTGACTATGCAACAGGCGGCAGAACTGCCGACTGCGGAGCTCGAAGCCATGCTGCGCCGTGAGACCGGCGATATCCAGCATGCCGCCGGCACTTGCCGCATGACCGGCTTCGATCGCCGTGACGGCGTCGTCAACCCCGATGGCACCGTGAAGGGCATCAAGGGGCTCCGGGTTGCCGATGCTTCGATCATGCCTGCGGACTGCCGTGCCAACACCCATTTCACCACGGTGGTGATCGGCGAGAAGATTGCGCGCATCATGCGCGCCGAACAAAAGTGAAAGAGCTGATGTCTTCCAATTCTGAAGCTTTGATCGTTGAGTGGCTGGCCTCTCAAAGGCAGTCGATGATCGATCTGCTGCGCGATGTCGTGAATATCGATTCCGGCTCCTATGACAAAGCTGGCGTCGATGCCGTCGGCGAGCGCTTCCAGCAGCACTTTGTCGAACACGACATCGGAACCTGGCGCGAGCCGAACGACGTCTATGGTGATGCCGTCCATGCCGTCGTCACCAAGCCTGGCAGCAACGCGAAGCCGATCCTGCTGCTCGGCCATCGCGATACCGTGTTTCCCAAAGGAGAAGTCGCGAAGCGTCCATTCACCATCAAGGATAACAAGGCCTACGGTCCTGGCGTTGCCGACATGAAAGCCGGCGTCGTCATCAATGTGTTCGTAGCTGCTGCACTGAAGAAATTCGATGCGGCGCCGCATCCGATCAAGGTGCTGATCACCGGCGATGAGGAAATCGCCTCGCGTGCGTCCAGACCGATTATCGAGCGCGAAGGACGCGCTGCGCGGGCTGTCTACAATTCCGAACCCGGTCGTCCGTCCGGCAATATCGTCACCGGTCGCAAGGGCGGCGTGTTCATGCGCTTCGAGGTGTTCGGCAAGGCCGCGCATTCCGGCAACAACTTTGCCGTCGGCGTCAGTGCCATTGGCGAAATCGCGCATAAAATCGTGCAGATCCATGCGCTTACCAATCTGGACAAGGGTATCACGCTGAATGTCGGCCTGATCTCCGGCGGCCAGTCGGTGAACACGACGGCGCCCTATGCGTCCGGCGAGATCGACTTCCGCTATGTCGAACCGTCCGATCGCGCCGTGATCATGGGCGCGATCGAGAACATCGTCGCGACTTCGACGGTGCCCGGCACTACGGCGAAGCTCCATGTCGATGGCGAGTTCCTGCCGCTCGTTCAGGATGCCGCGGCGAAGGCGATGTTCTCGGTATATCAGGCTGCGGCGGTCGACTCAGGCCTCGCCACGCTGGCCGGTGAATTTGCCGGTGGCTGCGCCGATTCCGGCTTCACGGCCAGCGTCGGTACGCCGACCCTGTGCGGCCTTGGTCCGGTGGGCGGCAATGTCCACACCGACCTCGAATGGCTCGACATCGACAGCATTGTGCCGCGTGCACAAACGCTGGCGCGTGCGATCTTGCGATCCGACCTCTAGCGGAAGCCGGGGAGACAGGTTTGTGTGCCACGGGAGCTGCCATCTTCTGCCGCGTGACGTTTGCTCGGTTGGTGCTGCAATTTACGGTTGGCGATTCGTCCGATTTGATGCAGTGTTTGCGCGCCAATCGGTCGCAGTGAATGTCAAAAAACTGTCATACAGCGCTTGCCCTCCTGACCAACTTGGATACCGTGCGGACGTCGTTGCCGGAGAAGCAGCGCGTTGCTGTCTGCCTTCTGATCTTGCCGCGCCGGTTTCGTACCGACATCCGCAGAAATGATCCCGGGAAATGACGATTATTACATCCGAGGACACGACCCCATTCTTCGATTCCGGCGGCTGGATGCAGTGGCCGGGCAACGAGGATTATTCGTTCCAGTTCCGGCGGCTGCTCGGTGCTGCGCAGGATGGCGGAAGCACCGTTTCAGAGTGCCTTCTGGCGGCTCAGGGGATCGATCCTGCCTGTGAAGAGAGCTGGTATCAGCAATGGAAAAAGGCGGCTGATCTCAATAGATCTCGCGGTGACATTGCCCATGCGCGTGGGCATACGCACACAGCACTGAGCAATTGGCTGCGTGCGGCCAATTATTACCGGACGGCCCAGGCTTTCATGGGCATCGATGATGCCAGGCAGAGCGCCTCAATCGCGCAGATGATGTCCTGCTCCCTGCTCTATGTGCAGAATGCGAGCCCGGCAGCTGAGGTCGTCGAAATCGCATGGCGCGATGACGCTACTTTGCAAGGCTATTTCCTGCCAGCCCCCGGGCGTGCAGGCCGCAAGGCCCCGGTGGTGATCTGCGTTGGCGCGCCCGATCAGTACAAAGAAGAGCATCTCTGCCGGATGCCGCGCTACGCACATGAGCGTGGTCTCGGCCTGCTCCTGATAGATCTTCCCGGTCAGGGCTATCGGCGCAGCTTCAATGAAGGGTTTGGCCGTTACGATATCGAGACGGCCATCAGCAGCTGGGTTGATTATCTCGAGAGTCGGCGTGACGTGAATGCACGCAAGATCGCCATTCTGGGTGAGGGCCTGGGTGGCGCTTTTGCGACACGCGGAGCTGGTTTTGACGACCGTTTTGCTGCGGCTGTGTGCGATGCCGGCATTTGGGATCTGCACGAGCGGGCGTTTCTGGCTTCGCAGATGTCGGGCTGTCCATCAGTTGCGGGAGACTTCAGCGAGGATCTGAGCCATCTGTGCCGCAGCAGCTCGGCAGCGCGGATCAAATGCCCCGTTTTGGTGGCGCTGGGCGAGCGCGATTGGCTGGAGGCCGCGCATGTCAGGCAGTGCTGTGAAGCATTGCTGGCAGCCGGTCAGAATGTTGAGCTGAAAATCTTCTCAGCCGAAGAGACCGCAGCCTCCCATGCCCAACTGGACAATCCGACCATTGGCAGCGAATTCATCTTCGACTGGATTGCCGCGCGGCTTGGGCTGATCGGTCGAGCTGCGATCTAAAGGATATTTCTGTAACAGATTGATTTAAATAACGATTTCTGCGACGCGGAAGCTAGCTCTCGAGCGAGAGCATGACCGTAGCCTTCTGCAGTCGGGCTTTCAGCTTTGCCAGCTGGCCCGTAATATCCCGCAAGGCGTCTCCGTCGAAATCTGACAGGACGTAATCGCTGAGGGTATCGCGCCGCGCAGTCAGGGTCGCGATCTTCCGGCCGGCTTTCTCCGATAGCGACATCAGAACCACGCGGGCATCCTGACGCGACGGCTCCCGGCGCATAAAGCCATTCTTTTCCAGTATCTTGGATTGGGTCGTGACGAAGGACGGATCGACATGAAGCATGGCCGAGACGTCCTTGACCGATACGCCGCCGCCTGAATTGAGGTCATCGACGGCCATCAGAATCATCCATTGCGGCCCGCTGATGCCGAGTTCTTTGGCCCAGAAATGGCGAATTTCGTCGAGGTGGACGTTGATGGACGCAATGTCCCAGAGAAACTGTCTGACGATTTCCTGATTCTTGCCGTTAGAAGGCATGTCGATGGGGCGGGCACTGTTCTGAGGGGAAGCCATAAGTCCGTTCGTCTGTAAGCGTGTCAGCATCCCATAACCCGGAAATTTGTAGAATACATAACTGGATCAAATAATTGTGCTGCTGGGCTGCGGTTTAGACGCTGTGGCGCGGAAACCACACTGCATCGCGATAAAGTTACCTGAGTACATAAAGTATTTTGCTTCTAAGAATTGCGCAGGCATTCTCTGTGGCGGCGATGGGGCAAACCCGTGATCGTCCCGTTGAAGTGGTTCGCTTGAGTGTCTCGCGTGACGCGGGTTTCCGAAAGCGCGAAGCACTCCGGCGGTTGGTTTGGGGAGTGGGGGAACCAACCATCGGGCTTAGCCTCGGCTAGGTCTGGCGGATCCGGAACCTTCCCAATGTGCAACTTGGAGGTTTTAACATGACGAATCTGAAGAGCCTGATCCTTGGCTCGGCGGCCGGTCTGATCGCCATTGGCGGCGCCCAGGCAGCTGACCTTCCGGTCAAAGCCAAGGCTGTTGAATATGTGAAGGTCTGCTCGCTCTACGGCGCAGGCTTCTACTACATCCCGGGCACCGACACCTGCATCAAGATCGGCGGCGCGATCCGTATCGACACGTCGTTCAACTCGGCCGGCTATGAAGTTGCCTTCCTGCAGGGCGGCGCAGGCGGTGCGCAGGCCTGGAACCAGGACTACATCAACTCCCGCTCGCGCGTGAACCTGACCACCGATACGCGCACCGCGACCGAGTATGGTGTTGTTCGTACCTACGCCAACTTGCAGTTCGACTTCTTCCAGGGTCGTGAAAACATCGCTGGTGGTTTCGCTGAAGTCGACTTCGCCTTCATCCAGTTCGCCGGCTTCACCTTCGGTAAGGCTGTCTCGAACTTCGATCCGCAGTGGGCGCTCTCGAAGCCGATCATTTCGTCGGGCACCTATGCCGGTTCGAACAACGCGACCGGTATCCCGCAGCTCGCCTACACCGCTTCGTTCGGTAACGGCGTGTCGGCAACCATCGCTGTCGAAAACGCGACCCCGTATCGCAATGCTGGCCTCGTTAATGCCGATGCCCAGCTGATCGGTCCGTTCGGTGCTGCGACGTCGGCCTACGGCACGACCGGCAACACCTTTGCAGGCAATTCCTACGGTGGCACGCACATTCCTGACGTCGTTGGCAATCTTCGCCTCGATCAGGCATGGGGCACCCTGCACTTTGCAGCTGCGATGCATGCCAATACTCCAGGCTTCTACGGGGTTAACACAACCGCTCTCCCGAGCACCAACGCCAATGGTCATCCGGATGAGAAGTATGGCTTCGCTGTGAGCGGCGCCGTCGAGTTCAAGAACCTGCCCACCGGCGCAGGCGACACCTTGAAGCTCGAAGCTAGCTATGCCAAGGGCGCTGCCAAGTATATCTTCGGCGGCACCATCGACACCGCTGGCGCCGGTCGTTACGCCCGCGCCGATGCCAACACCATCGGCTTCGGTTACGTCCTCGACGGTGTTTACGGTGCAGGCGGTCAGATCGAGCAGAGCGAAGCCTGGCAGGTCAGCGCTTACTTCGAGCATTACTGGAACCCAGCTTGGCGTACGTCGGTGTTTGGCAACTACAGCCACATCTCGTACGGTGACGCGGGCAACCTGCTTCTCCTCGGCAACTTCACGCGCACGGGCGGCACGACCACCAGCCCGGCTGCTGGTGCTACCCTCGTCGGTTCGAGCGGAAACTTCGACTTGGGTATTGCTCAGGTCGGTACCCGTACCGCTTGGACCCCGGTTCGTAACCTGACGCTGTCGGCCATGGTCAGCTATACCCGTCTGGAGCAGAATCTCGGTGGCACATACTTCGGCACGGTTACCAGCCGTCCGACCCCGGCCACTGGTTTCGCTGTCACCAACCAGAACGTGTTCGACGGAACCGTGCAGATCCTGCGCTCGTTCTAATACCGACCGCCTCACGGCGATCGATATCTGAAACAAAAGTCCCCGGCGGGAAACCGCCGGGGATTTTTGTGTTTTGAGATGACGTGTATTGCGATCAATCAGATGAAGCTAAAGAGCGGCTTGTGCTGCCGCTCTGCCCGACCTCGACGACAGAAAACGCGGCGTCTATACCGGCAGGATCGCCCTTGCGGCGTTCCCTTTTCGCGCTGACCTCAGAACCGCATCCATGCCGGCTCCCACCGACCTCTTTCAAAGCGCGCTTGCGGCACTCCGGCAGGGACGGCTGAACGACGCAGAACGCGATCTCCGCAAGATTCTTCGCAAAGACCCGAAACATCTCGGCGCATTGAACGTCCTTGCCATCGCGCTGGTGTCCCTGAACCGCCATGCCGAGGCCGAACCGCATCTGAAATCGGCGTTACGTCTCGGTCCGGCTTCGGATGTGACGCTGTACAATTACGGCCTGGTGCTGAAGGCACTAAAGCGGCCAGACGAAGCCCTGCAGCGCTTAACGGAAGCGCTGGCGCTAAATCCGCACAATGCCGAGACGTTGAACAGTCGTGGTGCCGTGTTCAACGAGGTTCGGGATTACGCCGCAGCGCTGGCTGACTTCGATAAGGCTTTGAAACTTCAGCCGCGCTATGCGGCCGCGTATTTCAACAAAAGCAAGTCGCTGGCCGAACTCGAACGTTGCGACGAGGCACTTTCCGCCAATGATGCGGCGTTGGCGCTCCAGCCGGATATGGCGGAAGCGTGGTTCGCGCGCGGCTTCATCTTCGCCAAATTGCGTCGGCCTGCTGAAGCTGTTGCCGCCTATATGCAGGCGCGGCGCCTCAATCCAGATCTACCATTGCTCAAGGGGAATCTTCTGCATCAGAAGATGTTGGTCTGCGATTGGAGCGGTCTCGATGATCTCATCGGCGAAATCGAAACTGATCTCGCTGCAGGAAAGCTCGCCGCCGAGCCATTCGGCTGGCAGGGCATCGCCATATCGGAAGCGAGTCTGCAGCGCTGCGCCGAACTGACGAATGCCGCGCAGTTCGGACGCATGCCGGCGCCGAGCATTCCGTCGATTGCGCCATCCGGTGGACCTGTTCGTATCGGCTACTTGTCCGGTGAATTTCGCGAGCAGGCGACGTCGCTCTTGCTTGTCGGCGTTCTCGAGCGGCACGACAAGAACGCCTTCGAGATCGTCGCTTTTGACAATGGATATGACGACGGCGGCCCGACGCGGCAGCGTATCAATCGGGCCGTCCACCGTGTCGTCGATATTGCGGGCATGAGCGACCCGCAGGCCGTGGACGCGATCCGTGGCGAACGCATCGACATTCTCGTCAATCTCAACGGCTATTTCGGGCGCCAGCGCAACGGCGTTTTCGCGCGCCGCGCGGCTCCCATTCAAGTCAACTATCTCGGCTTCCCCGGTACGATTGGCGCTGCCTTCATGGACTACATCATCGCAGATCCGATCGTTCTCCCGGCCGAGCATCGGCGCTTTTACAGTGAGAAAGTCGTCTGGTTGCCTGATTGCTATCAGTCCAATGACGATCGCCGCGATATCGCAACATCTGCTCCGACGCGCGAAGACTGTGGTCTGCCCGCCCGTGGCGTTGTGTTCTGTTGCTTCAACAATGCTTACAAGATCACGCCGGATGTCTTCTCCAGCTGGATGCGGATACTGGCCGCAGTCGATGGCAGTGTGCTCTGGTTGCTTGATGACAGCGTGGCTGCGGTCGCCAATCTGCGCCGTGAAGCGTCGCAGCGTGGCATCGATCCCGCGCGCCTCGTTTTCGCGGAGCGGGTCTCCCCCCCGGAGCATCTGGCGCGGCATTGCTGCGCCGATCTGTTTCTCGATACGTTACCCTACAACGCGCATACGACCGCAAGTGACGCCTTGTGGGCTGGATTGCCGTTACTGACATGCCGGGGCACGACATTTGCGGGGCGTGTGGCGTCGAGCCTGCTCACGCATGTGAATTTGCCTGAGCTGGTGACGGATGATCCCGCGATGTACGAGCGCCATGCGATCGAACTGGCATCGCAGCCAGCCAAGCTAGCGGCTATCCGCAGCAAGCTTGCGGATATGCGCTCACAGTCAGCTTTGTTCGACACGCGTCGAACCGCGCGGCATATCGAGGCTGCATATCAGGCGATGCAGGCCAGGCGTCTGGCCCGCCTTGCTCCGCAGCATTTCTCGGTAACCGGCTAACCCGCAACGATAAAATCGGTTTAATTGAGTAGATCAGGTATTGCGCTCAATGATCTCGCTCATGTAATCTTTCTCTCGCGCAGCCGCGAATTCTTTCTCGGCCCTGTCTCTTCGGAGACACGCGACTCTAACGTAACCTCCGAAGCCACCGGCAATGCCCTGCCGGTGGCTTTTCGGTTTCCAGACGCCACTGGATCCGCACAGAGATTGTCACAACCTCGATTTAGGTATTTTGGTACTTTTTATTTTGCCTTGTGTTCCAGCGTTCCATTTACGTCTTGTTTACGAATCGGTTTGGCGCGTTACTCCACGCAAGTCTCTCTAAATTCAAAAGAATCCATGCCCGCCGAGATGGCAGAGTGCGCTTGTTTCAGTCGCAATCTCCTCACGATTATGGCGGATCGGGTTGCGGCGCATAGCAGTCCTGCCGGGCTATCTGGCAGAAATCGCTCATGATTTCTTGATTTTTGGAACGGTTGTGGCTAAAAAGCGCATATCGTGGAGAGTATGAATTATGGCGCATAACTACGCAATCAATGACGACGTCCACCACCAGCTGCAGGGTCCGCAGGGCCGCACCGGTGCCCGTGAGCGCGCGATTTACACCATCACCGGTCGTTTGCCGATCGAAGCCGATGGCCGTGCCCGTTATCGCATTCGCAGCAAGGCTGACAATGTCGAGCGTGTTGTGACCGAAGAGCAGATCAGCCCGCTCGGTTGATCTTCTGCAGCCTGCCATCGGCCGTTCCGATGGCGTGGCTGGCATCCGATTCCTTCCTTTTATCTTCTTCCTTTCATCGATGTCCGTTGCGGGCTCGGCCATTTGGCCGGGCCGCACTGCGTATGGGCGTATCGTGCGTCATCACGCCGCCTGCTGCGGGTTGCAGCGAAGGCGAGCCGCGCTTTATGTTGATGGACGAGGGCGGATACCATTCAGGCCACACACGCGATTGCGTGCCGGACCTCGAACAAGTGTGGCTTCCGGAGCGAGGCGCCGTTGATCGATAAGCTCGAATTATTGCTGTCCCTCGCCAAGGAGCGTCACTTCGGTCGCGCTGCGGAGGCGTGTGGCGTCACGCAACCGACGATGTCCACGAGCCTCAAGCAGCTTGAGGATATGCTGGGCGTGATGCTGGTGCAGCGTGGTTCGCGTTTTCAGGGGTTTACGCCGGAGGGGGAGCGCGCGCTGGACTGGGCGCGCCGAATTGTCGGCGATGCCCGCGCCATGCGGCAGGAAATCAACGGCCTCAAGGACAGCCTGTCCGGCGAAATCCGTATCGCTGCAATCCCCACTGTACTCGGCATGGTGGCATCGCTGACGACGCCGTTTCGCGCCAGGCATCCGGACGTCCAGTTCCGCATCGTCTCCTGCACCTCGGCCGCGGTGCTCGGCCTCCTCGAAAATCTCGAGGTCGATGCCGGCCTGACCTATATCGAGAACGAACCGCTCGGAAAGGTGCGCTCGATCCCGCTCTATAAGGAGAGCTACCGCCTCCTCACCTCGCCGGATGGCATGTTCGGCGACCGTAAGCAGGTCACCTGGGCCGAGGTCGGCCAGGTGCCGCTATGCCTGCTGACTCCGGATATGCAGAACCGCCGCATCATCGATCGCGCGCTGAAATCGGTCGGCGCCGAGGCGCGGCCGACGCTGACCTCCAACTCGATTATCGTGTTGTATACACACGTGAAAACAGGCCGCTGGGCCAGCGTGATGCCGGCCAAGCTGGCGGAAACATTGGGTCTGACGTCCAGCGGTTCCGTTCGCATGATCCCGATCGTCGATCCGATCGTGAATTACGGTGTCGGTCTGGTTGTCCCCAGCGCGACCCGATGACGCCGCTGGTGGCCGCCCTGGTGCAGGTCGCCCGCGAAGTGGCGCCGTCGCTGGAGAGCTGAGGCATCGCCTTCCTAAACTCCGCCGTCATGGTGAGGTGCGCGCTCTTGCGCGCCTCGAACCATGCGTGGCTTGGCTCTGGCGTTTCGCGGCCATCCCTTGCGAATGGCTTTGCCATTCGCTGGGAGGCTCGCTGTGCTCGCACCTCAGGATGACGGGAGAGTTTGTGACGCGGGACCGTTGGCTCCTGCGTCAAAATGGCAAGCCGCGCCAATCGTTTGATGCCTTTTCCGTATCGCAGCATGAGACAGCTTTATTGATCTTTGGATCGATTCCAATTTTGATCGGTTCTCTAAGATTACCCAATAGAGTGCCCCGGGATGAACGCATACGAACCATGGAGCGCAGCGCGCTGTAACGAGATCATTACCAGCCATTCCCATGTGGAAGGTGGGGTGATCGTGATCCTGCATGCGATCCAGGATGCGTTCGGCTATGTGCCGGAACCCGCCATCCCGATGATCGCCGAGGCGCGCAATCTGTCACGCGCCGAAGTGCATGGCGTTTTCACATTCTACCATGACTTCCGCCACGAGCCGGCCGGCAAGCGCGTGCTGAAGATTTGCCGCGCCGAAGCCTGTCAGGCTGCCGGTGGTGATGCGCTGGCTGCTCGCGCGGAGCAGAAGCTCGGCGTCAAGCTCGGCAACACCACCGCCGATGATCGCGTCACGCTGGAGCCGATCTACTGCCTCGGCCTGTGCGCGACGGCACCGTCAGCGATGCTCGACGGCAAGCTGGTCGGTCGCCTCGACGAGAAGCGCATGGATGCGCTGGTTGCGGAGGCACAGCGATGACTCTCAAGATTTACATCCCTCGCGATGCCGCCGTAGTCTGTGTCGGCGCCGACGACCTCGTTACTGCGTTCGAAGCGCAGGCCGCGGAGCGCAAGCTGGATATCGAAATCGTCCGCAACGGTTCGCGCGGCCTGCTCTGGCTCGAGCCGATGGTCGAGGTTGTGACCCCCAAGGGGCGTGTCGCGTTCGGTCCGGTGGAAGAGAAAGATGTCGCGTCCGTTTTCGATGCGATGATCGCCGATGGCCCGCATGATCTGCGCCTCGGCATTGCCGACGATATCAGCTGGCTGAAGAAACAGACCCGTCTCACTTTCGTCCGTTGCGGCGTCGTCGATCCGCGTTCTGTCGCGGATTATGAGGCGCATGATGGTTACAAGGGTCTCGCTCGCGCGCTCACTTTGGACAGCGCTGGCATTCTCGCCGACGTCACCACATCCGGCCTGCGTGGCCGCGGTGGTGCGGGTTTCCCCACGGCTATCAAGTGGAAGACCGTGGCCGACACCCAGGCCGATCGCAAATTCATCGTCTGCAATGCGGACGAGGGCGATAGCGGCACCTTTGCCGACCGCATGATCATGGAGGGCGATCCCTTCGTGGTGATCGAGGGCATGACCATTGCCGGCATCGCAGTGGGCGCGACCAAGGGCTACATCTATATCCGTTCGGAATATCCGCACGCCGTCGAAGCCATGAATGCCGGCATCGCTGCCGCGAAGCGTGCCGGCTGGCTTGGTGACAAGATCAAGGGATCGGCACATTCGTTCGATCTCGAAGTTCGCGTCGGCGCCGGCGCCTATGTCTGCGGTGAGGAAACCTCGCTGCTGGAGTCGCTCGAAGGCCGTCGCGGTCTCGTCCGCGCCAAGCCGCCGCTGCCGGCGCATAAGGGTTTGTTCGGCAAGCCGACCGTCATCAACAACGTGCTGTCTTTCGCAGCCATCCCGTTCATCCTCGACAATGGCGCGAAAGCCTATGCGGATTACGGCATGGGCCGCTCGCGCGGCACGATGCCGATCCAGCTCGCCGGCAATGTGAAGTTCGGCGGCCTGTTCGAAGTCGCCTTCGGCATCACGCTGGGCGAACTCGTCGACGACATCGGCGGCGGCACGTTTACGGGCAAGCCGGTGCGTGCCGTGCAGGTTGGCGGCCCGCTCGGCGCTTATTTCCCGCGCGAATTGTTCGACACGCCGTTCGACTATGAGGCCTTCGCCAAGCGCGATGGTCTGATCGGCCATGGCGGCATCGTGATCTTCGACGACAGCGTCGATATGTCGAAGCAGGCTCGCTTTGCCATGGAATTCTGCGCCATTGAATCCTGCGGCAAGTGCACGCCCTGCCGCATCGGCTCCACCCGCGGTGTCGAGACCATCGACAAGATCCGTCGCGGCGAACGTGTCGCCGAGAATATCGCCGTGCTGGAAGATCTCTCGCAGACCATGAAATTCGGCTCGCTCTGCGCGCTGGGCGGCTTCACGCCGTATCCGGTGATGAGCGCATTGAAACATTTCCCCGATGACTTTGGCCCGACGCCAAGCATCCAGGCCGCTGAGTAAAGGAGCACACCATGTCGCTCGTTCACGAAACCGATTACGGCACCCCGAAGTCCAAGTCCGAGAAGATGGTGACGCTGACCATCGATGGTCAGAGCGTCAGCGTGCCCGAGGGCACCTCGATCATGCGCGCTGCCATGGAGATGGGCACAAAAATTCCGAAACTGTGCGCCACCGATATGGTGGATGCGTTCGGCTCCTGCCGCATGTGCCTCGTGGAAGTCGAGGGCCGCGCGGGCACGCCAGCCTCCTGCACCACGCCGGCGATGGAAGGGCTCGTCGTCAAGACGCAGACCCCGCGTCTGGCCGCGCTCCGCAAGGGCGTGATGGAGCTCTATATCTCCGATCATCCGCTCGACTGTCTCACTTGTGCGGCGAACGGCGATTGCGAATTGCAGGACGTTGCAGGTGAAGTCGGCCTGCGCGACGTACGCTATGGCTATGACGGCGAGAACCATGTCTTCGCCAAGTCGGGCCCGAAGCACACGCACCATTCGCCGGAATCCTGCGAGAACGATCGCTGGATGGCGAAGGACGAATCCAATCCGTATTTCACCTATGATCCTTCCAAATGCATCGTCTGCTCGCGCTGTGTCCGCGCCTGTGAGGAAGTGCAGGGCACGTTTGCGCTAACGATCTCCGGCCGCGGCTTCGACAGCCGCGTCTCGCCGGGCATGAGCGAATCGTTCCTGGGTTCGGAATGCGTGTCCTGCGGCGCCTGCGTGCAGGCTTGCCCGACTGCGACTCTGACCGAGAAGGCCGTCATCGAGATCGGCCAGCCCGAGCATTCCAAGGTCACCACCTGCGCCTATTGCGGTGTCGGCTGCACCTTCAAGGCGGAAATGCGCGGCGAAGAGCTGGTGCGCATGGTGCCGTGGAAGGACGGCAAAGCCAATCGCGGCCATTCCTGCGTTAAGGGCCGCTTCGCCTGGGGCTATGCGAACCACAAGGAGCGCATCCTCAATCCGATGATCCGCGACAAGATCACCGAGCCATGGCGCGAAGTGTCGTGGGACGAGGCGTTCAATTTCGCCGCCAGCAAGTTCAAGGGCATTCAGGCCAAGTATGGCAAGGATGCAGTGGGTGGCATCACCTCATCACGCTGCACCAATGAAGAAGTCTATGTGGTGCAGAAGCTGATCCGCGCTGGCTTCGGCAACAACAATGTCGATACCTGCGCCCGCGTCTGCCATTCGCCGACCGGCTATGGCCTGTCCTCGACTTTCGGCACCTCCGCTGGCACACAGGATTTCGATTCGGTTGAAGACACCGACGTCGTGATGATCATCGGCGCCAATCCGACCGATGGCCATCCGGTGTTCGGCTCGCGCCTGAAGAAGCGCCTCCGCCAGGGCGCCAAGCTGATCGTCGTCGATCCGCGCCGCACCGACATCGTCCGCTCGGCGCATATCGAAGCACAGCACCATCTCCCGCTGCTGCCCGGCACCAATGTCGCCGTGCTCACGGCCATCGCCCATGTCATCGTCACCGAAGGCCTCGTCAACGAGACCTTCGTGCGCGAGCGCTGCGACTGGAGCGAGTTCGAGGATTGGGCAAGCTTCGTCGCCGAGCCCTCGCGCAGCCCGGAAGCGACCGCCATCATGACTGGCGTCGATCCGAAGGAGCTGCGTGCAGCTGCGCGCCTCTATGCCACCGGCGGTAATGGTGCGATTTATTACGGCCTCGGCGTCACCGAGCACAGCCAGGGCTCGACTACCGTTATCGCCATCGCCAATCTCGCAATGGCCACCGGCAATATCGGCCGGTCCGGCGTCGGTGTGAATCCGCTGCGCGGCCAGAACAATGTGCAGGGCTCCTGCGACATGGGTTCATTCCCACACGAACTGCCGGGCTATCGCCATCTCTCCGGCGATGCCGTGCGCGAGCAGTTCGAAGCCATGTGGAACGTGAAGCTCAATCCCGAGCCGGGCCTGCGCATTCCCAACATGTTCGACGCCGCCACCGAAGGCACCTTCATGGGCCTGTATGTGCAGGGCGAGGACATCCTGCAGTCCGATCCGAACACGTCGCACGTGGTCGCGGCGCTGTCGTCGATGGAATGTGTCATCGTGCATGACCTCTTCCTCAACGAAACCGCGAATTACGCCCATGTGTTCTTCCCGGGCTCCACCTTCCTGGAGAAGAACGGCACTTTCACCAATGCCGAACGCCGCATCCAGCTCGTTCGCAAGGTGATGTCGCCGAAGAACGGTCTGGAAGATTGGGAAGTCACCCTGGGCTTCGCTAAGGCCCTCGGCTTCGAGATGAACTACACCCATCCGTCTGAGATCATGGACGAGATCGCGGCTCTGACGCCGACCTTTGCCGGTGTCTCGTTCGCGAAGCTGGAAAAGGAAGGTTCGGTGCAGTGGCCGTGCAACGAGAAGCAGCCGCTGGGCACGCCGATCATGCATATGAACGGCTTCGTGCGCGGCAAGGGCAAGTTCATGCGCACCGAATATATCGCGACCGACGAACGCACCGGTCCGCGCTTCCCGCTGCTGCTCACCACCGGTCGCATTCTCAGCCAGTACAATGTCGGCGCGCAGACCCGCCGCACCGACAACGTCGTCTGGCATGAGGAAGACCGTCTCGAACTGCATCCGCATGATGCCGAGCAGCGTGGCATCCGTGACGGCGACTGGGTGCGGCTGCAGAGCCGCGCGGGCGAGACGACCCTGCGTGCGCTCATCACCGAGCGCGTGGCGCCGGGCGTGGTCTATACGACCTTCCATCACCCGACCACGCAGGCAAACGTCATCACCACCGACTTCTCTGACTGGGCTACCAACTGCCCGGAATACAAGGTGACGGCGGTGCAGATCTCGCCCTCCAACGGTCCGTCGGAATGGCAGAAGGAATATGAGGAGCAGGCCCGCCAGTCACGCCGTATCGCGCCGCTGGAGGCTGCCGAGTAGTCCATGCACGATCCGGTTCGCAAAGCTCCCCGAAAGGTCTGGCGCCGTAACGGCGTCAGCGACGGGCTGCGCGCGGTGTCGGAAGAGACGGCGCTGGCGATCACCTATAATGGCGGCACTTATGCCGTCATGATGGGGACGCCGCAGGACTATCGCGATTTCGCTTATGGCTTCAGCCTGAGCGAAGGCGTGGTTGGCTCCATCGACGAGATCGAGAGCTTCGAGGCCGTGGAGTTCGACGACGGCGTCGAGCTGCGCATGTGGCTGGCGTCAGAGAAAGCCGAGAGCATCAGCGCGCGGCGCCGGCAGATTGCGGGCCCCACGGGCTGCGGCCTGTGTGGTATCGATTCGATCGCCGAAGCGGTGAAGCCCGCTGCGGTGGTGGCACCGGGCGGTTCTTTCTCATTCGATCAGATCATGACGGCGATGGATGCGCTGGCGCCATTGCAGAAGATCAATGTCGAGACGCGCGCGGTCCATGCGGCCGCATTCTGGATCCCTTCGAGCGGCATCGTCGCGCTGCGCGAGGATGTGGGTCGCCACAATGCGCTCGACAAGCTGGCCGGCGCGCTGGCGCAGGCGAAGGTCGATACCCGGCAAGGCATGGTGTTGCTCACCAGCCGCGTCTCGGTCGAGATGGTTCAGAAGACCGCCGCCATCGGCGCGCCGCTGATGGTCTCGGTTTCAGCACCAACGGCGCTCGCCATCCGCATCGCGGAAGCCGCAGGCATCACACTGGCCGCGATTGCGCGGTCGGACGGTTTTGAAGTTTTTACACATCCGGGTCGTGTGACTTCGGATGAAGCAGGGCAAGAGCATGGACACCCACACCACGCACGCACCGTCGTCGCCTGAACGACTGATCTATATGGCCAACCAGATCGGCGACTTTTTCAAGAGCCAGGGCCACGACCATGCAGTGGCGGGCATTGCCGAGCACATCAAGAAGTTCTGGGACCCGCGGATGCGGAAGAAGATCTTTGAGCACATCGACAATGGCGGGGCAGGGCTGAAGCCCAACGTGCTGGAAGCGATCACGTCGCTGAAGAAGTAGTTCCTTCTCCCCGCTTGCGGGGAGAAGGTGGCCCGGCGAAGCGCAGCGAAGCCGGGTCGGATGAGGGGGACTCTCCGCGGGCTCGGAGCAAGTGGAGAGTTCCCCTCACCCGACCTCCACGCGCTGCGCGCATTACGGTCGACCTCTCCCCGCAAGCGGGGCGAGGTTAAGAACCGCCCGCTTCCCCGGGCGCGAGCGCCTTTACCGCCAGCGCGTGCACCGTTCCCGCGAGTTCCGCGGCCAGTACGCTATTCACCATCCGGTGGCGGTCGATCCGGCTCTTCCCTTCGAAGGCCTCCGACACAATATTGACCCTGAAATGGGTTTCACCCTCCGGGCGGTGGCCCATGTGACCGGCATGCAGATGCGATTCATCGGTCACGGCTAGGCTGCGAGGCGTGAAAGCCTCTGTCAGCTTCTTTGTGATGTTATCTTTCATGGTCATGATGACCGGCTTAGCGGCTCAGGCCGCGGGCGTCCATTGCGATGTGATGGCGGCCTGTGAGGGTAATCCGAATGTCAAGACTTGAAGCTTTTTGCATTGCGTTGTCATAGTCAGCCATGCCCATCGACTCATCCAAATTCTTCGACAGTATCCGCATCAAGCCGAACAAGCTGAGCGCGAAGCAGCAGGCCGCTGCCCGCGAGGCATCGGTCATGTGCGAGTGGCCCGAATGCAAGAACAAGGGCCCGCACCGCGCCCCCAAGGGTCGCGCGCAGGACAAGGAATATTGGCATTTCTGCCTGAACCACGTCCGCGAATACAATCAGGGCTACAACTTCTTCCAGGGCATGGCCCCGGATGCCGTTGCCAGTTACCAGAAGGACGCGCTGACCGGCCATCGTCCGACCTGGAAGATGGGCGCCAATGGCACCAAGGGCAAAGGCAAGTCCGGCGAGGCCAATCTCGACGGTGCCGTCGATCCGTTCTCCATGTTCGACGAGATGAACGGCCTCGGCCGTGGTCGCCGCCGCGCCCAGGCCGAAGCGCCGAAGCCGGAAGAGCGCAAAGTTATGAATGCCGAGCGCAAGGCACTCCAGGTCATGGGCCTCGGCCCTCGGCCACGCTGGATGACGTCAAGGCCAAGTACAAGGCGCTGGTGAAACAGCACCACCCCGACGCCAATGGCGGCGACCGCTCCACGGAAGACCGCCTGATCGAAGTCATCAAGGCTTACAACTACTTGAAGACGGTGATCCGGGCTTAGGGCTCGGTTTCGTAGCCCGGATGGAGCGCAGCGAAATCCGGGGACCGGCGATATGCCGATACTCTGATTCCCGGATTGCGCTTCGCTCCATCCGGGCTACGGGAAGTGCCTAACCGCGCACTCACCTCCGATTAGCCACGCCCCTGCGTGCCAGCCCCTCCGCCGCAATTCCGCCTGTTGTCAAATCTTCAATCTCTATTGACCATCGCCGGAATGGAACCCGCCGCTCACATCCGGTTGTGTTGCGGGTGGGGTCCCTTAAGGCTAATATTTCAGAAGGAATTAGGACTAATTTGTCCGTATTCCCTGGGGTGTCGGTTTCAGCCGGCTGTGGAGTTTCGCCTTGATCAATCGCACGCTTGTTCGCGCGCTGCTCACCTCGGCCGTATTGTCGGCCGGTGCGCTGTTGGCTGGCTGCAATGGCGAGCAAATGTCGCTGGCGAGCAACGCCAAGGCCAATAAGCCGATCCCGGAAAAGATGCTGGCCGAAATGGCCGCCAAGGACATGGATCCGCAGTCGCCGTTGCTGATCCGAATCTTCAAGCAAGAAGCCGAGCTCGAGGTCTGGAAGCAGACGCGCTCCGGCCAGTTCGCGCTGCTGAAGACCTACCCGATCTGCCGCTGGTCGGGTGATCTCGGTCCCAAGATCAAGGAAGGCGATCGTCAGGCGCCGGAAGGCTTCTATTCGATCACGCCGGGCCAGATGAATCCGCAGTCGTCGTTCTATCTGTCCTTCAATATGGGCTATCCGAACGCCTTCGATAAATCGCTCGGCCGTACCGGCTCGATGCTGATGGTGCATGGCGACTGCTCGTCGCGCGGCTGCTACGCCATGACCGACGAGCAGATCTCGGAAGTCTATTCGTTCGGCCGCGAGAGCTTCTTCGGGGGCCAGCGCGCTTTCCAGGTGCAGGCCTATCCGTTCCGCATGACGCCGGTGAACATGGCGCGCCATCGCGGCAATCCGAACATGCCGTTCTGGAAGATGATCAAGCAGGGCTACGATCATTTCGAAGTGACGAAGCAGGAGCCGAAGGTCGAGTTCTGCGAACAGCGCTACGTGTTCGATCCGGTGGTGCCGAACGCCTCCCCGACACGCCCGGCGATGTTCAATGCTGCGATGAAGTGCCCGGTCTATGAAGTGCCGGCCGAGATCGCCGATGCCGTTCGCGCCAAGGAAGCATCGGACGATGCCAAGACCGCGGAGCTGATCTCCAAGGGCACGCCGATGGCGCAGCGTCGCCCGGATATCGACGGCGGCATGAACCGCATCTTCGCGTCGAAGATCCCGGAAGGCTCCACCGGCCTGTCCGAGCCGGATCTTCCGGGCACCGCGAGCGTCGCCTATACCCGCGCGCCCGGCACCATCCCGCCGCATGTGAATCCGCCGAAGGCGACTGCGATGGCAACAGCGTCGCCGTCTTTCGGTGCGTCGATGTTCTCGTCGTCGTCGGATGAGGCGCCAGCCACCGCCGCGCCGGCTGCCGAAGCCACCACGCGCGTCGCCTCGGCGTCGTCGCAGGGCGGGTTCTTCAGCAATCTTGCCAAGAAGGTCGGCATGGGTGGCAGCGAGACCACCGCCAGCACGACGCCTGCACCGGCGCCTGTCGCTGCTGCCGCACCGGCGGCTGCCGCGAAGGCCAAGGCGGCTCCGGCTGCCGCCGCCAAGTCCGCGCCGATGCCGGCCGCGAAGCCTGCCGCAGCTCCGGCAACGGCTGTCGCCACCGCGCGTCCGCCGCTGAAGCCGACGGTTGTTGCAGAGCCGGCAGCACCTGTGGCGTCATCAATGTCCGGCGCTGCTCCGGTCGTATCGGGCAATTCCTTCGACAGCCGTTTCCAGGCGCTGCGCTAACCGCGCATCGCCTTTACGTCATCCCCGCCGGCCGATCCTTCACGCGCTTGACCACCGTCACGCTGCGCACGCCGTCGAGTTCCTGCAGCTTGTCCGGATAGGTCGCGATATCCTGCGACGACACCTTGCTGAGCAAGATCGACAATTCGTCGATCCCCTCAGGAGCGCGACTCTCCACCAGAAATCGCTTCACCTGGCTGGGACGCAGTGTCAGCGCCTCACGCAGCAGCTCCGGCGTCAGCGCGTTGTTCTCGACTCCAACCTTCAGCATGCAGGTCTGGTTGCGCGAGCGATAGGCTTCCTCGAGCGGCTTCATGCCGGCGAGGATGAGCAGGATGATCACCGTGGACGCGCCCGCTGCGAGATAGAGCCCGCCGCCGACGGCGAGCCCGATTGCCGCCACGGTCCAGATGCTCGCCGCCGTCGTCAGACCCTTGACGATCTCGCCGCGCACAAGGATCGCCCCCGCGCCGAGAAAGCCGATTCCCGACACAACCTGCGCCGCGATACGCGAGGGATCGAGAACGACGTGATCATGCGTGAGGATGTTGGTGAAGCCATATTGCGAAACCAGCATCACCAGGCATGAGCCGACGCAGACCAGCATATGGGTGCGGATACCCGCCGCCCATAACAGCCGCTCGCGCTCGAAGCCGATCAGGCTGCCCAGCGCAGCCGCAGAGAGCAGGCGGATCATCATTTCTGTGTCGGATAGCATCGGCGCAGCTCCTGTCCCGCGCGTCTCGCATTTGCGCGAGGGAGCAGGTTAGTCGTCCGCGACACATTGTCCAACGTGATCAGGCGTGGACGAGTACCCCAAAAAGAAATCCCTCCGCGAGGGAGGGATTTCATAACCGATCGCAATTGGCTGAAACTTACGCATACCTTCCGTGGCAATGCTTGAACTTCTTGCCCGATCCACACGGGCAATCCTCATTGCGGCCAATCTTGCCCCAGGTCTCCGGATTGTTCGGATCGCGCTGCGCGGCGGGCACCACGGCGGCACCGGGGCCTGCCAGTGCGGCATTGGCATAGGCCATCTCGTCTTCGCCGGTGTTCGGGTCGAGCTTGTGGGCTTCCATCGGCGGCAGCTCGGGCTGCTGCTCCGGCGGCACGATCTCGACGCGCATCAACTGCGCCGTCACGGCTTCGCGCATGTTCGAGATCAGCGCCTCGAACAGGTTGAACGCTTCCGCCTTGTATTCCTGCAGCGGATCGCGCTGGCCGTAGCCGCGCAGGCCGATGACCTGGCGCAGGTGATCCAGCATCACCAGATGCTCGCGCCACAGATGATCCAGCGTCTGCAGCAGAATGGTCTTCTCGACGTAACGCATCACGTCGGGGCCCCACTGGGCGACCTTCGCCGCCATGTGCTCGTCGGCCTTCTGCTCGATGCGGCTGAGGATTTCCTCATCCGCGATGCCTTCTTCCTTCGCCCATTCATCGACGGGCAAATCGAGGTCGAGCACGCGCTTGAGCTCTTCCTTCAGGCCGGCCACGTCCCACTGCTCGGCATACTGGTTTTCCGGCACATGCTTGACGACGAGCTCCTCGACGAAAGCGTGGCGCATGTCGCTCACGGTCTCGGCGACGCTCTCGTTCTGCATCAGGTCGATGCGCTGCTCGAAGATGACCTTGCGCTGGTCGTTCTGAACGTCGTCATATTTCAGCAGGTTCTTGCGGATGTCGAAGTTGCGCGCCTCGACCTTCTGCTGTGCCTTTTCTAGCGCCTTGTTGATCCATGGATGGATGATCGCCTCGCCTTCCTTCAGGCCGAGGCGGGTCAGCATGGTGTCGAGCCGATCCGATCCGAAGATGCGCATCAGGTCGTCTTCCAGCGACAGATAGAATTTCGAGCGGCCAGGGTCGCCCTGACGGCCGGAGCGGCCGCGCAGCTGGTTATCGATGCGGCGGCTCTCATGGCGTTCGGAGCCGATGATGTAGAGGCCGCCTGGCTTCTCGACGGTCTTTGCGGCCTTGCTGCCCTTCGCCGGTTCGATCTCGACGATCTCTTTGGCGTTCAGCACGGCTTCGCGGAATTTCTCGATCTCGGCCTTGATCTCGGCGATCTTGGCAGCCTTGGCGGCTTCGTCCTCGATGCCCGCGGTCTCGACCTGCGTGCGCATTTCGAGCGAGCCGCCGAGTTTGATGTCGGTGCCGCGGCCGGCCATGTTGGTGGCGATGGTGATGGCGCCGGGGACGCCGGCTTCGGCGACGATATAGGCTTCCTGTTCGTGGAAGCGCGCATTCAGCACCGCAAACAGCTTGGCCGGCTTGCCCGAACGCGCCGCGGCATAGAGCTTGTCCATGCCCTTGGGATCGGCGAAGTCGATCATCTTGTAGCCGTTCTTGAGCAGGAAGTCGGCGAGAACTTCCGACTTCTCGATCGAGGCGGTACCCACCAGCACCGGCTGCATGCGCGCATTGGCGCGCTGAATCTCGGCCAGGATCGCGGCGTTCTTCTCGCCGTGGGTGCGGTAGACTTCGTCGTCCTCGTCGAGACGGTTGATGCCGATATTGGTCGGCACTTCGACGACTTCGAGCTTGTAGATGTCGAACAGTTCGTCCGCTTCCGTCAGCGCCGTACCGGTCATACCGGCGAGCTTGCTGTACATGCGGAAATAGTTCTGGAAGGTGATCGAAGCCAGCGTCTGGTTTTCCGGCTGGACGGTCACATGTTCCTTGGCTTCCAGCGCCTGGTGCAGGCCTTCCGAATAACGGCGGCCCTGCATCATGCGGCCGGTGAATTCGTCGATGATCACCACCTCGTCGTCGCGGACGATGTAGTCCTTGTCGCGGGTGAACAGCGAATGGGCGCGCAGCGCCTGATTGACGTGGTGCACGACGGAGACGTTCTCGACGTCGTACAGGTTCTCGCCCTTGAGCTGACCGGCGTCGCGCAGCAGGGTCTCGATCTTCTCCATGCCGGCTTCGGTCAGTGTCACCGTGCGCTGCTTTTCGTCGACCTCGAAGTCGACCTTCTTCTCGAGCGAGGGCAGGAAGGTGTCGATGGTGTTGTAGAATTCCGAACGGTCGTCGAGCGGACCGGAGATGATCAGCGGCGTACGGGCTTCGTCGATCAGGATCGAGTCGACTTCGTCGACGATCGCAAAATTGTGCCCGCGCTGGACCATGTCCTCCAGCCGGTACTTCATGTTGTCGCGCAGATAGTCGAAGCCGTATTCGTTATTGGTGCCGTAGGTGATATCGCAGGCATAGGCCGCCTGGCGCTCGGCGTCGTCGAGGCCGTGCACGATCACGCCGGTGGTGAGGCCGAGGAAGCCGTAAATCTGGCCCATCCAGCCGCTGTCGCGCTTGGCCAGGTAGTCGTTGACGGTGACGACGTGGACGCCCTTGCCGGCGAGTGCGTTGAGATAGACGGCGAGGGTGGCGACGAGGGTCTTGCCTTCGCCGGTCTTCATTTCGGCGATGTCGCCTTCATGCAGGACCATGCCGCCGATCAGCTGCACGTCGAAATGGCGCTGGCCGAGGGTGCGCTTGGCGGCTTCGCGCACGGTGGCGAAAGCGGGCACCAGAATGTCGTCGAGGCTCTTGCCGGCTTCGATCTGAGCCTTGAACTCCGCGGTGCGGGCTTTCAGCGCCTCGTCGGACAGTACGGCAATTTCGGCTTCCATCGCATTGATGGCAGCGACGCGCGACTGATACGTCTTGATGCGGCGGTCGTTGGCGGAGCCGAAGAGCTTGCGGGCGAGCGCGCCGATCATCACGAAATCCTGTCTTCTCGATGCGGCCTTGGGAGCCGTGGAATGGGTCAGCAGATCGCCAGTCTTGTGCGGCGCATCGCCTGCCGGCGCTAACGCCGTCGGGTGATAGGTGGAGGTCGGGCGATCAGGGGTTCAAATGACCACGGCGCAGCCGAAATCGCACCTTCGCCACCGGCCCGGTCGGGGAGAGATATGGGGCGTCCGGGGGATGTCAACGGCGGCAAGGTGTCAAGGATTTCATGATTTTGACAGAGTTTTCGCGTTGCCAAGTTGAGTTGTTTGGGAGAGTGTCCCGCCGTCCCAACAGGCACCTTCAGATTGAGGAATTTCCGATGACCTTCGTATCGCCCGCCCAGAAGCCGGGCCAGCGCCCCGGCCTGACCCTGGCCTCGCTCACCGGCGCTGTTGCGGTGGCGTTCCTGTCCAGTTTCCCGGTTTACGCGCAGGATGCGAACCCGGTTCTGGCAAAGGTCAACGGCCAGGAAATCCGCCAGAGCGACGTTACGATCGCCGAGGAAGAGCTCGGGCCGAGCCTTGCCCAGATGGACCCATCGACCCGCAAGGACAATGTCCTGTCGTTCCTGATCGACATGAAGATCGTCGCCAAGGCGGCCGAGGACAAAAAGGTTGCCGATCGCGAGGAGTTCAAATCCAAGCTCGCCTTCGCCCGCAACCGCCTGCTGATGGACAGCCTGCTCGGTTCGGAAGGCAAGGAATCGCTGACCGACGCGAACATGAAGAAGGTCTATGAGGACGCCGCCAAGCAGATTTCCGGCGAGCAGGAAGTCCACGCTCGCCACATCCTGGTGGAGAGCGAGGACGAGGCCAAGAAGATCGCCGAGGAGCTGAAGAAGGGCGCGAATTTTGCTGAACTCGCGAAGAAGTCGTCGAAGGATCCAGGTGCGGCCGATGGTGGCGACCTCGGCTTCTTCACCAAGGACCAGATGGTGCCGGAATTCTCCAAGGTCGCCTTCGAGCTGGAGCCGGGCAAGATTTCGGACCCGGTGAAGTCGCAGTTCGGCTGGCACATCATCAAGGTCGAGGAAAAGCGCAACCGCCAGGCGCCGTCGTTCGATCAGGTGAAGCCGCAGATCGAGCAGTATGTGGTGCGCAAGGCGCAGGCCGATTACGTCACCAAGCTCCGCGAAGCCGCCAAGGTGGAGCGCCTCGATCAGGCTGCTGCTCCGGCCGCCCCAGCCGCGAAGGATGCACCGAAGCCCGCCGACACCAAGATGGCGCCTCCGGCGAAGAAGTAAGCGCTCTGATGTAGCCCGGATGCAGCGCAGCGAAATCCGGGGATGTCGAATGTGCTGAAACGCCGGTCCCCGGATTACGCTTCGCTCCATCCGGGCTACGCACTGCCGAAACGCGAAAGCCCGCCGAAAGGCGGGCTTTTTGCTGCGGGCATTGAAAAGAACGAAGCGGTTGGGGCATCCCTCCCCCTAAGCACAGCGAAGCTGTGCGGGGTGGGGAGGGTGGCCGCGCGAAGTGCGGACGGGTGGGGGTGCGCCACGTGACGTCAGAGTGTGGGGAGGCGCCCCACCCGTCACGTCGCTCGCAAGGGCTCGCTCCGCGCCACCCTCCCCACGGCGCCGCTGCGCGGCTTGGGGAGGGAGAAGATGTCAGCCTATCTTGCGGCCGATATCCAGAAACTTCTGCCGGCGCTGCTGGCGCACCGCTGCGGCGTCCATGCCGCTGAGATCCTTCAGCGCCTGCGCGATCGCATCGCCGGTCGTGGCGATCATCGCCGCGGGATCGCGATGGGCGCCACCCGCAGGCTCCTTCAGTACGCTGTCCACCACGCCGAAGCGCAGCAGGTCCTGCGCGGTGATCTTCATGTTGGTCGCAGCTTCCTGCGCCTTCGATGAATCGCGCCACAGGATCGAGGAGGCGGCTTCCGGCGAGATCACGCTGTAGATCGCGTGTTCCAGCATCAGCACCTTGTTGGCGGTGGCGATCGCGATGGCGCCGCCTGAACCGCCTTCGCCGATGATGACGGCGACATTGGGTACACCGAGCGCGAGGCACGCATCGGTTGAGCGCGCGATGGCTTCCGCCTGGCCGCGCTCTTCGGCGCCGATGCCGGGATAGGCGCCGGCGGTGTCCACCAGCGACAGCACGGGCAGGCCGAAGCGATCGGCCATCTCCATCAGGCGCACCGCCTTGCGGTAGCCTTCGGGGCGGGCCATGCCGAAATTGTGCTTGAGACGGGTCTCGGTGGTCGAGCCCTTTTCCTGACCCAACACACACACCGCCTCGCCGCGAAAACGGCCGAAACCGGCGATCAGCGCTTCGTCCTCGCCGAACTTGCGGTCACCTGCGAGCGGGGTGAATTCGGTGATCAGCGAGTCGATGTAGTTGACGCAATGCGGACGCTGCGGATGGCGCGCGACCTGGGTCTTTTGCCATGGCGTCAGGTTGGCATAGAGCTCGTGCAAGGCGGCGACCGCCTTGTCCTCGATGCGGACGATCTCCTCGCCGATATCGCTGCCGCCGGCAGCCAGCACGCGCAATTCGTCGATCTTGGAATCAAGCTCGGCGACCGGCTTTTCGAAGTCGAGATAGCTGCGCATGGGATCGGACATTCATTCAATATGGGGAGAAGTGACGGCGGGCGAAACTGCCGTGGCAGGCTTTTCGGGTCAAACCATGGCCGGAGTCAAGCGAACAGGGTTTCTTTTCGTTGATAAATCAAAGGGTTGATTTTTGGTTGCCAGACCTTTGGGGGTCTTGCGACGCATTGCGCCGGCACCACCACCAGACAGCGGCGCCGAGGATGATCGCCAGCACGACCACCACCAACACGCTGTAATGCTTAGCCTTGTGTTCCAGCCCGGCGAGACCACCGACATGTTCGAGGAACGAAACCGCGAAAACGGCCGGCAGCACATGGGCCGGTGCCCAGATGATCGCGGCCGGGATGTTCGCCGGATAGAATTTTGCGGGTGGCATGCCGAGCGCGCCTGATGTCACCGGCACGAAGGCCCGGATCGGCGGCACGAAGCGGGCGAGGAACACTGCCAGCGCGCCGAAACGCGCGAAGAAGGCTTCGCTCTGTGCGATCACGCCGGGATAGTTTTTCAGCGGCCAGATCTGCAGAATGTCGCGCTGCCGGACATGGCCGATCCAGTAGGCCGCGCCATCGCCGAGAATGGCGCCCAGGATCGCTGCCGCCAGTACCGGCACCAGCTTGAGATCGCCAGCGGGGATCAGCGCCGACAGCGCCAGGATCAGCGTGGTGCCCGGAATGAAGGTGCCGAGCACCGGCACGGCCTCCAGCAGCGCCGCCAGGAACACGGTGAGATAGCCAAGCCAGGCATGAGCGGCGACAAATTGCGTGATGGCATCGATGAAGTGGTGCACGAAAATCCTATCTGGCTGGGTGGCTGCAGATTACCTCAACGAATAGCAGCAGTTTGAGCATCGCCCAATTCGCAGGGCAGGGCTCCAAAAACCGCTGTTAGACCCTATCTATATGATTACATTTTGGAACTTTGCCGTTCGCTTTGACGTTCCCTTGGGCTTTGTCCGGCCGCGGCTCTCTGCTACGTTCCGCAAAGCACCCCATCCGCAGCCAAACTGAAAGACTGGTTTCGGCATTCCCGGGACCACGGAGGATCGATGACCGCCGCCATGACGAAAGCGCAAGAACAGTCCGCAGAAGCGTTGACCGGCATTCCCGACATCAAAGTGTCGGTGCGCAAGGTATTCGGCATCGATTCCGACCTGGAAGTGCCGGCCTTCTCCAAGACCGACCCGCATGTGCCGGATGCCGACCCCGATTACCGCTTCGACCGCGCCACCACGCTGGCCATTCTCGCCGGCTTTGCCCGCAACCGCCGCGTGATGGTCACCGGCTTCCACGGCACCGGCAAGTCGACCCATATCGAGCAGGTCGCCGCCCGCCTGAACTGGCCCTGCGTGCGCGTTAATCTGGACAGCCACATCAGCCGTATCGACCTCGTCGGCAAGGACTCCATCGTGGTCCGCGACGGCAAGCAGGTCACTGAATTCCGTGACGGCATCCTGCCCTGGGCGCTGCAGCACAATGTTGCGCTGGTGTTCGACGAATACGACGCCGGTCGCCCGGACGTGATGTTCGTGATTCAGCGCGTGCTGGAAGTCGCCGGTCGCCTGACCCTGCTCGACCAGAACAAGGTCATCAAGCCGCATCCGGCCTTCCGCCTGTTCGCCACCGCCAACACGGTCGGCCTCGGCGACACGTCGGGCCTCTATCACGGCACCCAGCAGATCAATCAGGGCCAGATGGACCGCTGGTCGATCGTCACCACGCTGAACTATCTCGCCCATGACGAGGAAGTCGAGATCGTGCTGGCCAAGGCCAAGCACTATCAGACCGCCGAGGGCAAGGACATCGTCAACAAGATGGTGCGCCTCGCCGACCTCACGCGTAACGCCTTCGCCAATGGCGATCTCTCCACGGTGATGAGCCCGCGTACGGTGATCACCTGGGCCGAGAACTCGGACATCTTCGGCGATATAGGCTTCGCCTTCCGCGTCACGTTCCTGAACAAGTGCGATGAACTCGAGCGCCCGCTGGTCGCCGAATTCTATCAGCGCTGCTTCAATGCCGAGCTGCCGGAAAGCTCGGTGAATGTGGCGCTGACGTAACGACTTTCTTCCTTCTCCCCTTGTGGGAGAAGGTGCCTCCGCGAAGCGGAGGCGGATGAGGGGTACGGCTAGGCTCCGAGCCTGTGGTTACCCTCACCCGTCTCGACCGCTGCGCGGTCGATCCACCCTCTCCCACAAGGGGAGAGGGAAGAAACGAGGCGCGATGAGCACGACCCCGACCAAACAATTCCGCACCGGTGCCAAGGAAGCGCCGACCGAGCCGTTCAAGCGCTCGGTTGCTTCAGCACTGCGCGCGATCGCCAAGACGCCGGAGCTGGAAGTCACTTACGCGGCCGAGAAGCCCGGCCTTGCGCCCGGCAAGGCACGGCTTCCCGAGCCAGCGCGAAAATTGAGCAAGCGCGACGCTGCCATCGTGCGCGGGCATGCGGATTCCATCGCGTTGAAGCTCGCCTGTCACGATCCAAAAGTGCATCGCAAGCTGATGCCCGGCAATCCGCAGGCGCGCTCGGTGTTCGAGGCCGTGGAGCAGGCGCGCGTTGAGGCGATCGGCTCGCGCCGCATGGCCGGCGTCGCCAAGAATCTCGGCGCCATGCTGGAAGATCACTTCCATCGCGGTAAATTCGACGAAATCACCGACCGTGCCGATGCGCCGCTGGCCGATGCGCTGGCGATGCTGGTGCGCGAGCGTCTCACCGGCCTCGCGCCGCCGCTCGCAGCGCAGAAGGTCGTCGATCTCTGGCGCCCGATCCTCGAAGAGAAGATTGGTGCGCGTCTCGACCAGCTCTCGGATATCACCGAGAACCAGGCCAAGTTCGGCGACGTCGTGCACAGCCTGCTCTCCGATCTCGAACTCGGCGAGGACCGCGACGCTCAGCCCGATGACGAGGAAAGCTCCGACGACGAGCGCCAGGGCGAGAACAATCAGGACGGCGCCGAAGGCTCGCCGGAAAGCGATGCAGCGCAGGAGATGAGCGCGGACCAGGCGCAGCAATCGTCGGAAGAGATGACCGACAGCGCCATGGAAAGCGCGCAGGCGTCGGCCTCGGATACGTTCGACGAAGATGGCGAGATGGGCGACGAGGATACGCCCGGCGAAGCCACGCGCCCGAATTCGCGCGGGGCAAACGAACGCCTCGGTCCGGAATATCATGCCTTCGCGCCGAAATATGACGAAGTCATCGCCGCCGAAGACCTCTGCGACCATGACGAGCTGGAGCGCCTGCGCGCTTATCTCGACAAGCAGCTCGCGCATCTGCAGGGCGTGGTCGCGCGCCTTGCCAATCGCCTGCAGCGCAAGCTGATGGCGCAGCAGAACCGCGCCTGGGATTTCGATCTCGAGGAAGGCATCCTCGATCCCGCGCGCCTGTCGCGCGTGGTCACCGATCCGTTCTCGCCGCTGTCCTTCATGCACGAGAAGGAAGCGACCTTCCGCGATACGGTCGTCACGCTGCTGCTGGATAATTCCGGCTCGATGCGTGGCCGCCCGATCACCGTGGCTGCCACCTGCGCCGATATTCTCGCACGCACGCTGGAGCGTTGCGGCGTCAAGGTCGAGATCCTAGGCTTCACCACGCGGGCGTGGAAGGGCGGGCAGTCGCGCGAGGCGTGGCTTGCCGCCGGCAAGCCGGCCAATCCCGGCCGCCTCAACGATCTCCGCCACATCATCTACAAGTCCGCCGATGCTCCCTGGCGCCGTGCGCGCAAGAACCTGGGCCTGATGATGCGCGAGGGTCTCCTGAAGGAGAACATCGACGGCGAAGCGCTCGACTGGGCGCATAAGCGCCTGCTCGGCCGCCCCGAGCAGCGCAAGATCCTGATGATGATCTCCGATGGTGCGCCGGTGGATGACAGCACGTTGTCGGTGAACCCCGGCAATTATCTGGAGCGCCATCTCCGCCATATCATCGAGGAGATCGAGACCCGCTCTCCGGTGGAGCTGATCGCCATCGGCATCGGTCACGACGTCACGCGCTACTATCGTCGCGCCGTGACCATCGTCGATGCCGAAGAACTCGGCGGTGCCATCACTGAAAAGCTGGCCGAGCTGTTCAGCGAGACGAATGGTCCCGCGCCAAGCCACGGCAGACGGCGTAAGGTGCATTGACACCATGCACGCCGCCCTCATCCTGAGGAGCCGCGAAGCGGCGTCTCGAAGGATGGCCGAGCACTCCATTCATGGTTCGAGACGCGCGCTTTGCGCGCTCCTCACCATGAGGGCGGAGTTTGTCTCGCGGTGAATTCCTTGAAGCTCATGCTCACCCGCCGCTCCATCCTCGCCTCGCTCGCCGCCACCGCGGCGATTCCGGCGCTTGCGCGCGCGCAGAGCGTTCCCGTTCCTGCGCCAGCGTCCGCCAAAGCCGCGGAAAAGATCACCATCGATGCCCGCCCGGTGCCGGCTTTCGATACGCGCGATCCTCAGCAAACGCGGTTCGGATCCCTGCAATATCGCAGCGGCCTCGTCCTCACGTCGAAGTTTCGCGATTTCGGCGGCATCTCCGCGTTGCGGCTCGATGATAAAGGCGAGCGCTTTGTCGCGTTGAGCGATAAAGGCATGTGGTTCACGGGCAAGATCGCCTATGTCGGCGCCGGCATGGCGGGCATCGTCGATGCCGAAGCCGCGCCCATTCTGGGCGCTGACGGAAAGCCGTTGGAAGCGCGTGGTTGGTTCGATTCTGAATCCCTCGCGCTGGAAGGCGGCGTTGCCTATGTCGGCTTCGAGCGCGTGCATCAGATCGTGAAATTCGATTTCGGCCGCGACGGTGTGTTTGCGCGGGGCGAGCCGATCCCGCAGCCGGTCGGCATGCGCAAGCTGCCCGACAACAAAAGCCTGGAGTCGCTGGTTCTCGTCTCCAAAGAAAAATTCAAGTCCACGCCGCTGGCCGGCATGCTGCTGGCGATTTCCGAACGCGGCCTGGACAGCGCCGGAAATATTCAGTGCTGGATCATTGGCGGCAAGGCGCCGGCGACATTCAGCATCCGTCGCACGCTGAAATACGACATCAGCGACGCGGCGCTGTTGCCCTCCGGCGATCTGCTCTTGCTGGAACGGAAATTCTCGCTGTTCGGTGACACCGGCATCCGCATCCGCCGTGTCCCGCTGGCCTCGGTGGCGCCGAATGCGGTGGTCGATGGCCCGAATATTCTCGAAGCCGATCTCGGCCATGAGATCGATAATTTCGAAGGCATCGATGTGCACACGGCCGACAATGGCGATACCGTGCTGACGCTGATTTCAGACAACAATTTCTCAATGCTGCAACGAACGTTGTTGATGCAGTTTACGTTGCTGGAATGACCGCGCGCCGCGTTCCTGTATCTAAGCCGCTGCGCCGGACGCTGTATCATTCTGAATGAGTAATTCCCGCACGACAGCGGCCGGCTTCGGCGGGCTGAACAGATAGCCTTGCATCTCGGTACATCCGAGCGCGCGGAGCAGCTCTTTCTGCGGCAGGGTCTCGACGCCTTCGGCTGTCGTCGTCATGTGCCGCGACGAGGCGATGTTCACCACCGCCTGCACGATAGATGACGATCCATGCGCCTCGGCGATGTCAGTGACGAAGCTGCGGTCGATCTTGATCTTGTCGAACGGGAAGCGCTGTAGATAGCTCAGGCTGGAATAGCCGGTGCCGAAATCGTCGAGCGCGATGCGCACGCCGATTTCGCGCAGGCCGTGAAGGATCTCCAATGCGGTCTCGTCGTCGCGGATCAGGACGGCTTCAGTGATCTCGAGTTCGAGGCGGCGTGCGGGCAGGCCGGACGCTGCGAGTGCGGAAGCGACCTTCAGCGGCAGCGATGCGCCGCGGAACTGGACCGGCGAGACGTTGACCGCGATTTTCACGGTGTCGGGCCAGTGAGCGGCCTCTTTACATGCCGTCGAGAGGACCCATTCGCCGAGTTCATTGATGGCGCCGATTTCCTCGGCGACGGGGATGAAATCGGCCGGTGAGATCATGCCGCGCTCGGGATGTCGCCAGCGCAGCAGCGCTTCGCAGCCGGTGATCGCATCGTCGCGCAGGCTGAGCAACGGCTGATAGTGAACCTCGAAGCCGCCGGCAGCGAAGTCGTCATCGGCCATGGCCTGCCGCAAGTCCAGCTCCAGCATCCGCCGTGCCTTGACCTTGGCGTCCATCTGCGGCTCGAAGAAGCGGAACGTGCGGCGCCCTTCAGCCTTGGCGCCATACATTGCTAGATCGGCATTCTTCAGGAGTTCGTCGAGATTGTTGCCGTCGCGCGGCGCCATGGCGATGCCGATGGAGGCATCGGTGAGCAGCCGGTGGCCGAGGCACTCGAATGGCTCGCGTATGGTCGCGTAGATACGCGCGACGAGATCGGTGATGTTGGCGTGGCTGTCGACGTTGGTCTGCACGATCGCGAATTCGTCGCCGCCAAGACGCGCCACGACGTCGCTGTTGCGCACGCAGGCGCGCAGGCGTCGGGCGATCTCCTTGAGCAGTGCGTCGCCGACGGGGTGGCCGAGTGAATCGTTGATGCCCTTGAACTCGTCGATGTCGATATACAGTACCGCGCATTGCGTGCCCCGCTCCACGCGCTTCAATTCGCGTTCGAGCTCGGTGCGGAAAAGCGTGCGGTTCGGCAGGTCGGTCAGCGCATCATAATGGGCGAGATGCACGATCTTCTCTTCGGCCTGTCGGCGCTCCGTGATGTCTTCATGCGTGGCGACCCAGCCGCCATCGGCGACCGGGCGTCCCCACACCATGATCGACCGGCCATCGGCGGTCTGCGCGACCTTGCTGGTGATCTTGCCGATATTGCTGATCGCGTTGGTGACATACTCATCGACGTCGCCCATGAACGATCCATTGCTCTGCCGCAGCAGGATGAGATCGCGGAACAGCATGCCCGGCGGCACGTCGTCGGGCGTGAGATGGTACATGTCGAGATAGCGCTCGTTGCGGATCACGACACGGGTCTCTGCGTCGAACAGAACCAGCCCTTGCGTCATATTGTTGATCGCAGTGTCGAGCCGGTTCTTTTCCAGCGTCAGCTCGCGTTGCGCCCGCTCATTTTGCCGGCGGATATGGCGGATGATCAGGAACAGCAGACCTGTCACGATCAGGGCAGATGCGGCAGCGAGAATAACAAGGAACCGTGTCTGGCTGCGCCAGTCGGCGAGCGCATTCTCCACGGATGTGGTCGCGATCAGGGCGATCGGAAAGTCGCGCAACAGCCGGACAGAGCCGAGACGGTCGGTGTTGTCGATCGGGCTGACCGTGCGCAGCGTCGCCGGATCATCGCTGAAGCGCAGATGCTCGAGCAGGGGGCTGCCTTTATAGACACGGCCGATATGGGAGCGGACCTGCGGGTAGCGCGCCAGCAATGTCCCGTTGCGATGGAACATGGAAACGGTGGCATTTTCGCCCAGTGAAACCGATGCAAAAAAGCGTTCGAGCTGGAGCGGCTCGATGCCGCGGGTGATGACGCCGAAGAATTCACCCTTGGGTCCGTTGATCCGACGTGCGAACAGCGTCTTCCACTCGCCGGTAATGCGGCTCTTGATCGGCTGGACGATTTCCTCGTCTCGGAACGCCTGCTGCTTGATGGTCTGGTAATATTCGCGGTCGGCCAGGTCGAGGTCAGGCGGCGGCCATGAGCCCGACCAGTTGATCAACCGTCCTTCGGCATCCAGCACGGTGAGGTCGCCGGCAATCTCATCATCCACCTTCGACTTCAACATCAGATGGGCTTCGTAGCCGGACATCGAATGCGTGAAGCTCTCCGGCGTCATGATGCCATTGGTCATTAGCTGCGCGGTCAGTCCCTTTTGGGTCCGCTGCAATTCCTGGAACTGCTGATCGAAATGTCGCGACAGCAGGAGAACCGTGTTTTCCAGCTCGCGGTTGGAATTCGCGATGGCGCGCTTGCGGAAATTGTTGACCGTCATCGCGGTGCCGACCGTGATGGCGACGACGAGCAGGGTGCCGACGAGGATGAGCCAGCGGATCAGATTGCGGCGCACAGGCATCGGGCCGCGTGCCGACCTCTGCGCGAGGGACGCTGCAATCTGCGCGTCATCCGTGATCTGCCCCAGCTGCACCTGCATATCCTCCCCGTCAAGGATATGGATACCAGTAGAGAGGTAGAAGCCAGGTTAGCGAGTCAGGTGAATGGCGGGTTAATTACAACCCGAAAGTGGTATCTAGTTACGCTGCCGCAAGAACTGCCTTGGACGGTGACGCCGGATAGGTCTGATTGCGGCCGAGCGACTTCGCTGTGTAAAGCGCGGTATCCGCATTGTTGAGGAGCTGCGCCGACGCATTGTCGGATGACGGCACCATGCAGGCGGCCCCGATGCTGACGGTGGTGGTGGTGAGGCCGTCGCGCTCCAGCGCGCCGACTTCGCGGCGGATACGTTCGGCCAGCTCGATTGCTTCGGCCAGTGGCAGTCCCGGCAGGATCAGCGCGAATTCCTCGCCGCCATAACGTGCGGCACAATCGCTGGCGCGCTTGGCGTGGCGGGCGATGCTCCAGGCGATGCCGCACAGAACGAGGTCGCCGGCCTGGTGGCCGAACGCGTCGTTGAAGGCCTTGAAGTGATCGGCGTCGATCATCAGCAGGGAGATCGGCGTCCGCGTCCGCATCGCGCGCTGCCATTCCGTCTCGATCACGATATCGAAGCGGCGGCGATTGCCGAGACCGGTCAGGCCGTCGGTCATCGCCAGCCGCGCCATTTCATCTTCCATCGCGGCGCGCTTTTTCATCTCGCGGACCAGCACGATGATCAGCACGCAGGCGATCAGGCCCAGCGCCCCCATGGCGCCCGCGATCTGGATCGCCTCCCGCCGCCATTGCCCGAAGATCGCGCCGGTGGACCGGCCGACCATCACCACGAGGGGATGCGAACTGTCGCGCCAGACATAAAGCCGTTCAACGCCGTCGCTGGCCGAGCTGCCGATAAAGGAGCCGGAAAACGCCGCCAGCGATTTCTGCACTGCGGGCAGCCGGGACAGGTCGCGACCGACGACATTCTCGTCGAACGGCGCGCGCGCGATCAGCACGCCGTCCTGCCGGAACACCGCGATCATGTCGTCGGGCTCCAGCTGCAGCCGCGCGACGATCGCGTGGAAATAGCCATATTCGATGAAGCCGGTGACGACGCCGAGAAACTGGCCGTCACGCGCCGCGATGCGGTGGCTGAGCACGATCCCATACACGCCGTTATGCAGCATGGGTTTGGAGATATAGAGGCCGAACAGCGGATCGCGCTTGTGCACGGTGAAGAATTTTGCATCCGCAAAATTCTGCGGCTTCGGTTCCAGCGTCGATGAATCGAGCGTCACATTGCCGCCGGCATCGAGCACCTGGATGGCGCCGAAATGGCGTGCGGTGGCGGCGTGGTCGAACAGCACCATCTGGCGCACCGGCCGCGACACCTCCACAAGCTCTGCGGAGGTCATGTTGCTGGCGACGTTGCGCATCGACAGGTCGTAGATTTCGATATTGCGCGCGATCTCCGCATCGATGCCGGATGCAAGATTGCCGAGGGTCTGCTGCGCCAGTTTCTCGTCGCCGCGGCGCATGCTGAGCAGTACGCTGCCGCAGATCAGCGAGAAGCCGACAAGGATCGCCACCGCGGCGGCCATCAGCCAGCGCGGGGAAATCCGCCATGAGGGTTTGTTATCGGCGTGAGCAATCATCGGTCGTCGGTCAAAAGGCTGTTCGCAATTGCGATAGCTTTAGCACCGGACCGTATATTTATGGGGCAATGGCGTTCCTCCGCGCGGTTTTCTTCCGGCAATTTGGCGGCGGCGGTTAACGACAGGTGAAGGCCGCGCGCGCGATTGCAACGAGGCGGAACGACAGCGCCAATAACAGACGTCTGCGCCGTCAGCTCGCAGCCAACATGCGCGCATCGGTGGCGCTCCGATCGCGGGCGAGGTCGACCACCAGCTTTGCCACGTCGTCCGGCGGGGTGCGGCGGGGCAGCGCCACGAATTGCCGGCTGCGCGCGGAGCCATCGAGCACGTCGATCCCCGCCGGCTCCTGTGGGCCGAGCGCACCCGGCGCAATCGCATGCACGCGGATGTTGCGGCTGGTGAAGGCGCGGGCGAGGCCGAGCGTCAGCGTGTCGATGGCCGTCTCCGGCGCAGCATCGGGCGCGAGGTCGCAGCGGGCCAGCGAGGTGAGGTTGATGATCGCGCCGCCATCGCTGCCGAACAGCCGGATCGCCTCCTGGCTCAACAGCATGGCGCCGAACAGGTTGATCTCATCGCGCCGCCGCGTGTCCTCCGTCGCCGGCCCGATCGTGCGAACGTCGTTCACCAGAATATCCAGCCGCCCGAATGTCGCGGCGGTTTCCTCGAACAGCCGGCGCACATCCGGCCAGAACGCCACGTCGCCCTGCACGGCCATGGCGCAACCGCCGCGCCAGATGATGTCGGCGACGAGACGCGCCGCGCCTTCGGCGTCGTCGGTGTGGCTGATCACCACGCAGGCGCCCTCGGCGGCGAGCCGGCGCGCGATGGCGGCGCCGATGCCGCTCCCTGCATGAGTGACGAGCGCAACCTTTCCTGCCAATCGTGTCATGGCATGATCCCTGTCTTTGATATTCACGCAGGTGTCGCGTGAAAAAATGTCGGTGAGAGAGACGAGATGGCGTCACCGCGATCCGGGGGCCCTCGGGCAACCCGGCGATCACCGGTCTGGCGCACATCCCTTATCGCAAACCACCGCACCGCAGCGTTAGCGCGATCCTGCCGATGTCATGCACGATCCTGCAAATGTGATCGTGGCGCCATTCCCCTGCCGCGGTGCCGTTGCTAGATGCGAAACGGCCCAAAAGGCCAGCACCATGAGGGGTTTGTCCATGCTCGACCGGATCAACGAATTCCGCGACATCATTGCCCGGAACGCCAGCGCGGATATGCAGACCCCGATTCGGGGCCTGTATCTGAAGCGCCAGACCTGCCCCACCGAGCTGACGCATACCGCGCAATCGCCCATGTTCGGCCTGGTCGTGCAGGGCAGCAAGCGGCTGCAGCTCGGCCAGGAGATCCATGAATACGGGGCCGGCGATTACCTCCTGGTCTCGCTCGATCTGCCGGTGTCCTCCTGCATCGTCGATGCCAGCGAGGAGGAGCCGCATCTGGGCCTCGGCATGGTGATCGATCCCCGCCAGCTGCACGATGTGCTCGGCCGGTTCGGCCATGGTGGCATCCATGGTTTTGCCCAGCCCGCCGCCAGCGTGCCCGAACGCGGCATCGCGGTGGCCAAGGCGTCCGATGATCTCTTGGACGCCGCGCTGCGCTTGGTCCGCCTGCTCGATCGCCCGCAGGATATCGCGGTGATGGCGCCGCTGCTGGAGCAGGAGGTGCTGTATCGCCTGCTGGTCGGCCCCTATGGCGCCCGCCTGCGCCAGATCGCGCTGGCCGAGAGCCCGAGCAACAAGGTGGCGAAAGCCATCGCCTGGTTGCGGGAAAACTACGCGCGCCAGCTCCGCATCGAGGATCTCGCCGACAGCGTCGGCATGAGCGAAAGTTCGCTGCATCATAATTTCAAGACCATCACCGCGATGACGCCGATGCAGTATCAGAAGCAGCTTCGCCTGCATGAAGCGCGCCGCCTGATGCTGGTGGAGCGTCTCGATGTGGGCTCAGCCGGCTACGCGGTGGGTTATCAAAGCCCGTCGCAATTCTCCCGCGAATATGCCCGGCTCTATGGCGCATCGCCGCTGCGCGACCTCGGCTCGCGTAGCGGCATGGCCGTACTGGAGCAGCGCGCGGCGGAGTGAGCTCCGTCCCGTAGCCCGCACAGAGCGCAGCGTCATGCGGGGACCGGCGCTTCCACATGTCGCCGGTCCCCGGATTGCACTGCGCTCCATCCGGGCTACAAGGGAGGATAAAACAAGGGAGCATCCATGATCTCGGCAGTGATCTTCGATTTCGGCGGCGTCATCACCTCATCGCCGTTCGAGGCGTTTGCGCATTACGAGGCGACGCACAATCTCCCGAAGGACATCATCCGCCGCACCAATGCGCAGAACCACTTCGAGAACGCCTGGGCGAAATTCGAACGCGCCGAAATTGATCTCGATGCCTTTGACAATCTCTTCGCCGAAGAATCCAAGGCGCTCGGCGCCGAAGTCCGCGGCCGCGAGGTGGTGAAGCTGCTGAAGGGCGAGATCCGCCCCGAAATGGTGGAAGCGCTCCGCCGCCTCAAGGCGAATTTCAAGACCGGCTGCATCACCAACAACCTCCCTGCGAACGCGATGGGCTCAACCGATGGCCGCGCGCTCTATGTGGCGGAGGTGATGGTGCTGTTCGATCACGTCATCGAAAGCGCCAAGATCGGCCTGCGCAAGCCCGATCCGCGCATCTACACGATGATGACGGACAAGCTCGGCGTGGATCCCAGGGCCTGCGTCTATCTCGACGACCTCGGCGTCAACCTCAAGCCCGCCCGCGAACTGGGCATGACGACGATCAAGGTGACGAGTGCCGCACAGGCGCTGGACGAACTGGAAGCCGCGACAGGATTGCAGCTGCGCTAGCTGCGGGCCTTTTCCCTCCCCCAAGCGGCGGAGCCGCGCAGCGGGGAGGGTGGATCGAAGCGAGCGTTCAGCGAGCTTCGAGACGGGTGGGGTGCTTCCACAAACTCTGACGTCACATGGGGAGAGACCCCACCCCGCCTGCCGGCGGACCCTCCCCACTGCGCAGCGTCGCTGCTTGGGGGAGGGAGGCCATTGGCTTCCGCGCAAACAAAAAAGCGGCGCGCCTCGCAGCGCGCCGCCTTCTCTCACACTCCCACCCGCATCAAATAATCGAGCGATCCACATTGCGCACCTCACCGGTGCGCGCGTCGATATCGACCTCGATCCATTTGCCATAGCGATCGCGGCCCTTGATCTCCCATTCGTCGCCGTCGAAATGGGTGTCCTTCACCTCGACCACGCCGATGCCATAGGCCACCTGCACCGCCTGTTCGACGGTCAGCGGCCCCATCGGCACCGGGGCCACCACGGCGGCGCGCGGCGCGCGATCGCGCACATAGACGTCGGCGGCCATGGCCGGCACGGCAGTGGCGAACGCGCCGACAGCCAGCATCGGAAGCAGGGCTTTACGCAGGATCTGTTGCATCGGATTTCTCCTTTTGAATTCGTGTCTCATTCGTCTGCACGACGAAGTGCACCGCACAAGGCAAGCGCTCCGGGGATACGAACGCGGGGCATGGCCGGGTGTTCCGCGGGGAAATGGGGCGATTTGGTGCGGGAAAGAGGGCGTAAGTCGCAGGAGCCGTAGTATGGGTTGAGCGACAGCGATACCCATCACCGCATAGGCCCGGCCGTGAAGGGTATCGCTACGCTCAACCCATCCTAAGTGCTATCATGAAGCTGCGCCGAGATGCTCAGCTTCAAGAAGACGAAGGTTAGACCAAGCCAGCTTCATCTGAGCCGCAACTTGTTCGAGGTGCACGATGGCGACGAAAGCTGGAAAGAAGTCGGCGAAAAAGCGGATGAACCGTCTGACGGCGGAGCTGCTGGAAACGGTGCATGGCAAGCGCGCCAGCGTACTTATGACTGACGCAGTGCTCACTAAGATCAAGAGACGCCACGCCGAATCCGCATCGGCGCGCGATTACCTGTCCCCGCCGGAGAGAGGTCGAACTGCGAAGCAGTTCGGGTGAGGGGAATTTCTTGGACTATTCCGCAGCAATCACTTGCGGTAGCGCCACAGTTTCGATGCTCGATAGATCGAGCTTGCCCGACGCCTGATCAATATCGAACCCGACCACATCGCCATTGGCGTCGAGATCGACCACCAGCCCGGCCACGATCTCCCGGCTTTCAGCGCCCGGAACATCCTTGAGTTCGATATAGAGACTGTCGGTCTCGGGATAGTAATGCAGCCTCATGGCGCGCCTAGTGTTTCGTTAGAATGGCGGCATCTTGAACAATCGACCGCTATCGCCTTGATCGTTCAACTCTAGGACTATTTCGTCTGTCGCGAATTTGACTGGTTGCTCTGTATCCTCGTCGCGCGGCAGGTCGGCATCAATGATCGAAAAGATGTACTGGATTTTTCCACTGCCGATGACTTCCCGAATTAGGTCCAGCATACGAAGCTTCATGCCATTCGAGAAACCCTCGAAAATGCCATCGTGATACACGAAGTGATAGAAGGGGGTGTCTTCAAGTGCTTTCAGCACGGCTAGGTCAAATAGTGCGCAAAGAGTTCTGTGATAAGAGTGGCCGCGATCTTGGCTAGTATCGCCGCCGGTAACATCTTTAGTTCGAATAGCGAATTCTAAGTTCCCGGATGAGTTTCCGGTCACAATAAACTCGCCGTTGATGTCCAGAATTCTTGCGACGTAGCGATTGAAGAGAATTGTAATATTCTGCTTGATAGGGCTTCCGCGGCTCAAGCTGATTTCGATCGCGGTCGTTGCCGCATCGCGACGTCCTCGAAGTTCGCGCAACGACCTTTCCAAATCAGCAACGTTGTCAACGCGTGCCAATTGTCCCTCTAAATAAGCGAGATTGGCCTGTTTCAGAGATTGCTGCTTCTGCAATGCCTTGTATTTGCGGAACGTGTCTGCCTGTTGAACGATCGCGAAAAGCTTTTGGCGTTCATCGCTCAGGCGCTTGTGTTCAATAACAAGACCATCTCGCTCATCCCTAAGTTTGGTTAGGCGCGCGCGCAGTTCCTTGTTTCGCTCCTTGGTGAGCTTACGGTTGAAGTCGACCAGCTCTTCGTAACTCCGAGTGACAGAGGCAGGTAGGAGGAGTTCGCTTTCGGTGAAGATCTGTTCGATGCGCTTGATGTCAAACTTGATCCCAACTGAAATTGATTTTTCGAGTTGAGCTATATCGACGTCGACGTCATAGAGGTTTTCAGAGATTTCGCTCAGACGTGCTTCGACCGCATCTACAACGCGTTTGTTGATCTCAAGTTCAGCTTCGTGAAAGTCAAAGCCGTCGAGGCGCTGCTCCGCTTCTGAAATTTCGTCGCGTGCAATCGCTATTCGCGTTACTAATTCCCCGCGGTCTTGATTGTCTGGGTCAATCTCTGCGATCTTCTTTTGTTGCTCACTTTGCTTGTCTAAAATCTCATCTTCGATCTGATATTTATGGGCTACTGCTTCGTAATTCAGTCCAAGTATGCGAGCCAGATACGGTTTCCAGGCTCTATCTTTGCCTTGCATGAATTTTTGGATCTGAAAGTATTCAGTGTAATCGGCCTGTGTTCGGAGGAAATAGGAGACGCCCGTACGATAGTCCCAAGGCGCAACCATTTTTAGGTTTAGATACGCGTTGAGTGCGTCTCGTGCAGCCGACAGCGTCGCGTCTCGATGGTCCCACTCGTCTTCCGCGATCTGAAAGCAGTTTTCAATGCTATCAACAGAGCGCTTCAAACTGATTTGGGTCGGTTGAGAAACCGATCTGCACACGGTGGCAAATCCGCCATCGTGGAGCGCTATCTCCATGCAGAAATTGAAGTTATGGAAGCGTTCTTTGTGTTTCTCGAGAAAATGGTCGCTTCCGGTGATTTCCTTCAGAAGCATGAAGTCAATCAACTCAATGAGCGTAGTTTTTCCGAGGTTGTGAGAGTCGGATTTCTTGGATTTCTTGCGTCGGACTTCTGCGAATATGACGTTTAATAGGCGTGCATCTTTGGCCGCATTGAAATGGATCGGCGTGAAAAGAGAATTGAGGTTTGAGTACAGTCGGTTTAGTTGCACGACTTTTCTTTCAGTGTACTCGATACTCGAAAGAATCGTTGATCGAGTGGTATTCGATGCGGCCAAGAAGAAAGAGAAAGCTAAGCGCTGGAGCGACGACCGCGTCGCTATCATCGCCAGCTCTTTTTTTGACGAGCTTTGTTACGCTTTCATAACTCATCACCCTCCGACGGCGCAGTTCAGCTAGGATCTCGCTAGCAACGCGTAGCGGGCTCTTCGCAAGGTCGAGGTGTTTAGACGGTGTCAGCATGTTGGCCCAGGTCACAGGTGTAATACATGTAGTGGAGGAATATCGCTGCGAAACGCCTCTTTTTGTGCAGTGCAGGGTTGTTCGCTGTGACCTGATCGATGATGTGGGTCAGAGCATCGTCGAAAGAAGCGAACGGCGGTGATGCGGTAAGGAGCTTTCGACGGATTTCGTCCACTGTGTCTTCGTACTGATCTTTAAAATCGACGTTTCTTGGGTTACTCAAGAAGTCTTCGATCGACTTGAAGTAGGGCAGCGATCTTTCGAGCATCTCGTTGAAGTAGGCTTGGCTAAGTTTGTTGATCTTATTCTTTTGAGGCTTCGGCACATATGTGAAATTCGTGCCGTCACTTGGTGCAGTCTTGCCAGTCGAGATCAGTGCATGAAATCCAGAGATTACGTCGGTAATGTCAGATATTTGGATACGTAGCGCTGTCTCAAAACGATCGAACCCCAAATTTTGCCAGACAGTGGGGTGAAGTGTAAGCCAATCTCGAAGCTGTTCGATGCCAGCAAGATGTGCAGACCTGAGGCCAAGTTTACGCAGTTCTTTCTCAATGGCAGTCCCGCGCGTCGCTGCCTTCTTGCGATTCGTGAAGATGATATAGTGTTCGAGCTCGCCGTCCTTGATCAATTGAATGATCTTTGGGTGCTCTCCCTCGAGAATTTTTGCGAACTCCCGATCAGAACAGGACGCAGCTGGATTGCTCGTGTGCTTTGCTTGAACGATGAACTTGCCACTAAGAGGAGACGAGCTGCTGGGAAATTTTGATGCCGCCCCGGTAAACGCAGCGTCGCGTCCACCATCGCGGCCAGCAGCGAATGTCATCGTGCCGGTGCCGAGAATGTGGTGACAGATTGCCGCAATGAGGCTTTCAAACTCATCGTCACCAAGATCATTAAAAGGAAAGGTTCGTCGCACGACTGATCTGCAACTGTTTGTTATGCGAAGGTGGCGAAGCAACTACGAATAATATAATAAACCGTAACGTGTGCTACCGGATGCAGACAAGCGGTAAAATGAGTGCGCTTCATATTCTCCACCGAGCGCTACTGATGAGTCGATTTCAAGCAAAACGGCCGGATCTCGCGATCCGGCCGTTTTGTTAGTTCTATACGAAGCTGCGCCTGATTAGCGCGGCATCCTCAGCTCAGGCGGCTCGCGCCGCCCTCTGCATCAGGCAGCCTTGGCTTCCGAGGTCTTCTTCTCGATGGCGCGCTTGAGCAGCACGGCCTTGGCGGAGAGCTCGTGCTCCTTCGCTGCGATCAGATAGGCGTCGAAACCACCGCGGTGGTCCACCGACTTCACGGCATTGGCGGAGACGCGCAGGCGCACGCCGCGGCCGAGCGCGTCGGAGATGAAGGTCACATTGACCAGGTTCGGCAGAAACCGGCGCTTGGTCTTGATGTTCGAATGGCTCACCTTGTGGCCGACCTGCGGGCCCTTCAGTGTCAGTTCACAACGCCGGGACATGGCGAAAATCCTCTGTCATCCCCGCCTGCAGCACAAAGCCGGGCAGGGGTTCAAAAATCACGTCCATTTCAGGAGCCGCGGACGTATAGGGTTTTGGGCTGCTCACGTCAAGGCGAGTCACGAGAATGACATGCATTCAGGACTTGCGCCTCATCCCGGCCCGCCCTGAAAGGGCGACCGCGGTGGCAGTGCCGGTTCTATAGCCGCTCCCGCGGGCGGATACCACAGGGAACTGGCCCGAAACGCCGCAGGGGCGTTGGAAAGCCGCGCGGTTCCCATCATATAAAGGACGTATTCCGGCCGGACACGATGGCCATGCCCGGATCATGCAAGGTGAGACGCGACGTGGACTGCCAGGACGTGGACTGCCAGGGAGATCACCGAGGCCGCCGACATTTTTGCGCCGGGCTTCGCGTCACCAGGTCGCCTGCGCGCGCGCGCCTGCTGATGGCGGGCGCTGTCGGCCTCACGGCCGCGCTGCTCGGCCTGGCCCGGCCAGCTGCGGCACAGGGCAAGGTCGAGGCAAAATATGAAGCCAGCCTCGCCGGCATTCCGGTGGGCAAGGGCACCTGGGCCATTGACATCACCGAGGATCAATACAGCGCGGCGGCGACCGGCGGCACCGCGGGTCTCTTGAAGGCGTTTTCCGGCGGCTCCGGCTTCGGCCAGGCGCAGGGCCGCGTGGTCGCGGGCCAGCTCGGCCCCACCAATTATTCCGCCACCACCACCTCGGCGAAGAAGTCCGAAGCGATCAAGATGCAGATCGCGCTGGGCTATGTGAAAGAGTATTCCATCGAGCCGGAGCCGCCGGCAGATCCCGATCGGATCCCGGTCACCGATGCGCATCGGCGCAATGTGATCGATCCCATGACCGGCTCGCTGCTCACCGTGGCCGGCACCGGCAATGTGCTGGCGCCGGACAGTTGCCGCACCGGCACGTCGATCTTCGACGGCCGCATGCGCTATGACATCAAGCTCGATTACAAGCGGATGGAGCAGGTGAAGGCCGAGAAGGGCTATCACGGCCCGGCCATCGTCTGCGCCGTCTATTTCACGCCCATCGCCGGCTACGCGCCGGACCGCGCCGCCATCAAATATCTCGCCGCCCAGCGCAATATGGAGGCGTGGCTGGTGCCCGTCGCCGGCACCCGCGTGCTGGTGCCCTATCGCGTGACGATCCCGACCCCGCTCGGCCAGGCCATGCTGGAAGCGACGGAGTTCGTGACCACGGCCGCGCCACCCAAGGCGGTGGCGAAGACGAATTGAGCATTCGTGGGATGGGTAGAGCGCAGGCGCGTGGCGCCGGAGCGAAACCCATCATCGCGGGCTCCGGTGCTTGCGGGGATGGGTTTCGCTTCGCTCTACCCATCCTACGGGTCTGCGACGCTGCTGCAAAACGTGCGCGCGCGAGCCGGAACACTATCTCAGATAGGCCAACCGGCGGCACCGAAGCGCAGTTGACTCTTTTGCCATTCGGAGTCCGCAGGACTCGGCGTTTTCAACATGAATTCACAGGCCTTGTTGCCCTGTCACAAACTTGATCTAGTGAGGACTTAGGGCGCTCGCCGCGACATCTTGGGGGTGAACGGGCCCAGCCGGTGCGGAGTCACCGATTCGGGCCGGTTTCGTTCCGGAGTCGTTCCCAAACTCGCTTGCCTTGACAGAAGGCCGCTCGGAAATACTTGAAAACCATGGCCTTTTCGAATTCTCCGCTCGGCACAGGCCGGGCGCCCGGCGCCGGCGTCACCGCCGTCCTCGGCCCCACCAATACCGGCAAGACCCATCTCGCCATCGAGCGGATGCTCGCGCATCCCTCCGGGATCATTGGCCTTCCGCTGCGCCTGCTGGCGCGCGAGGTCTATAACAAGATCCTCGCCCGCGTCGGGCCGGAAGCCGTCGCGCTGGTCACCGGCGAGGAGAAGATCAAGCCGTCCAAGCCGCGCTATTGGGTCTCCACCGTCGAGGCGATGCCGCGCGATCTCGACGTCTCGTTCCTGGCCGTGGACGAAATCCAGATCGCCGCCGACCTCGAACGCGGCCATGTGTTCACCGACCGGATTCTGAACCGCCGCGGCCGCGACGAAACGCTACTGCTCGGCGCCGCCACGATGCGTCCGATCGTCGAGAAATTACTCCCTGGAATCAACATCGTAACCCGTCCGCGGCTGTCCACGCTGGAATTCGCCGGCGACCGCAAGATCACCCGCCAGCCGCGCCGCACCGCCATTGTCGCGTTTTCGGCCGATGAAGTTTACGCCATCGCCGAGCTGATCAAGCGCCAGCACGGCGGCGCTGCCGTGGTGCTGGGAAGTCTCTCGCCGCGCACGCGAAATGCCCAGGTCGAGATGTTCCAGACCGGCGATGTGGACTATCTCGTCGCCACCGATGCCGTGGGCATGGGCCTGAATCTGGACGTCGATCACGTCGCCTTCGCCTCTGACCGCAAATATGACGGTTACCAGTTCCGCCGCCTCACGCCGTCCGAATTTTCCCAGATCGCCGGCCGCGCCGGCCGCGCCACGCGCAATGGGACTTTTGGCACCACGGGCCGCTGCGAGCCGTTCGAGCCCGAACTGGTCAACCAGTTGCAGAACCACATCTTCGATCCCGTCAAAGTGCTGCAATGGCGCAATTCGAAGCTGGATTTCTCATCGATTGCGGCCCTTCAGGTCTCGCTCGCGCTGTCGCCGCGCCATGAGGCCCTGACACGTGCGCCAATTGCCGAGGATTTACGTGTCCTCGATCATGCGGCACGAGATCCTGACGTGCGCGAGATGGCGCAGGGCAAGGATGCCGTCGAGAAACTGTGGGATGCCTGCCAGATTCCGGATTACCGCCGCGTCGCGCCCGCCGCACATGCGGAGCTGGTGGTGACGATCTTCAATTTCCTGATGAAGCGCGGCCGCATCCCCGATGCGTGGTTCGGCGCCCAGATTGCGCAGGCGGACCGCACCGACGGCGATATCGACACACTGTCAGGCCGGATTGCGCAGATTCGGACCTGGACCTTTGTGGCAAATCGTCCTGATTGGCTCGCAGATGCCGAACATTGGCAGGGAATCTCCCGTGAACTGGAAAATAAACTGTCAGATGCCCTTCATGAGAGGCTTACAGAGCGTTTCGTTGATCGTCGTACCAGTGTATTGATGCGCCGCTTGCGGGAAAACACGATGCTGAATACTGAAATTGGTAAGACGGGCGAAGTTGTTGTCGAGGGCCACACGATTGGCCGGCTCGACGGTTTTACATTCTTGCCCGATACGGCCGAAGCCGGCTCCGATGCGAAGGCCTTGCAGGCCGCAGCGTCGAAAGCGCTGGCCGGCGAGATCGACGCGCGCGCAGAGAAGCTCTCCAACGCGCCGGACGATCAGTTGGTGCTGACATCCGACGGCACGCTGCGCTGGACCGGTGATGCGGTCGCGAAGCTGGTCGCCGCCGATGACGTGCTGCATCCGCGCCTCCGCATCATCGCCGACGAGCGCCTCACCGGCGCGCCGCGTGATGCCGTGCAGGCCCGTCTCGATCTGTTCCTGAAGACGCATATCGAAAAGCTGCTCGCGCCGCTGTTTGAACTCGCAAAGGCCGAAGACGTCACCGGCATCGCGCGCGGCATCGCCTTCCAGCTCAATGAAGCGCTCGGCGTGCTCGAGCGGCAGAAGATCGCCGCCGAGATGAAGGATCTCGATCAGCCGTCGCGCGCCGTGCTGCGCAAATATGGCGTCCGATTCGGCGCCTATCACATCTATTTCCCGAACCTGCTGAAGCCGGCCGCGCGTTCGCTCGCAGCGCTGCTGTGGGCGCTGAAGCAGGACAATGTCGATATGTCCGCACTGTCCAGCGCGCAGCACCTAGCCGGCTCCGGCCGTACCTCGTTCCCCGTCGACAAGGTGCTCGGCCGCGACGCCTATCGCGTGCTCGGCTATCGCCATGCCGGCGAGCGTGCGGTGCGCGTCGATATTCTCGAACGTCTTGCCGATCTGATCCGTCCCGCTTTGTCGTGGCGCGAGAATTCGCCGGGCGAGAAGCCGGCGGGTGCCTATGACGGCCGCAGCTTCACTGTGACCCAGGCGATGACCTCGCTGACGGGTTCGGCCGGCGAAGACTTTGCCTCGATCCTGCGTGCGCTGGGCTATCGCATGGAGAAGAAGCCGGCGCTGCCGCCTGCACCGCCGAAGCCGCTGGCTGCGACGACGCCGATCGAAGCTGCGACGGCAGATGCCAAGGTGGAAGCCGCCACCGATGCGCCTGTGTCCGATGCCGCACAGGCTGATGCCGGTCCGGAAGCTGCGCCGGCCGGTGAGGCTGTTGCTGCAGAGCCGGTCGCGCAGGTCGAAGTTACGGAAGCCGCTGAAGCTCCCGTCGCGGAAGAGACTGCCGCTCCATCGTCTGCATCGCTGCTGCCGGACGTGTCGCCGGTCGCGAGCGAGCCGGTGGTTGAAGCGCCTGCGGAAGCTGCCCCGGTTGAAGCTGCAGCCGCGGAGGCTGCTCCTGCCGAGACGGCTGCTGCCGATGCAGATGCGCCTGCCGCCGAAGCCGCGGCACCGGCCGAGCCCGAAATGGTCGAAGTCTGGCGCCCCGGTGGCCGTTCCGACGAACGCCGTCCACCGCGTCATGACCGTAACCGCAACCATCACCGCCGCGATAACAATGCCGGCCAGGCTGCGGCCCCGGCCGGCCAGGCCGAAGGTGCCGTCGCTGACGGTCAGCGCGGCAATCGCCCGGATCGCAACAATGGTGGCCGTCGCGACCGCGATGGCGACCGCAGCGGTGGTGGCAAGGATTTCCGCCGTCCGCGCAGCGATGCGCCGGGTGGTGGTGCACCGAATCGCGAAGCCCGTGGCGATCGCAATGACAAGGGCGGTGGGCGTCCGCCGCGCGATCAGCGCTTCGGGGGCGGCAAGGGCAAGTTCGGTGGCGACAAGGGCCGTGAAGGTGGTCGCGACAGGGATCGTGGCGGTGCCACGCGCCCATTCGCATCGAGCGCCTCACCGCGGGATCGCGGCGGCGCCATGGATCCGAATTCGCCTTTTGCCAAGCTCGCTGCGCTCAAGGAGCAGCTGGGCACCAAGGAATGAATTTCTCGCGCTTGATGCGGTGCTGATTGGACCGACAGCGTCTCGACAAATGGCTGTGGCATGTGCGGGTGGTCAAAGCCCGCACAAGTGCCGCTGCGCTGGTCGAGGGCGGCAAGGTCCGGGTAAATGGCGAGCGGCAGAAGTCGCCCGGCCACGGCATCAAGATCGGCGATGTGATTACCGTCACCCTGGATCAGGCGATCCGGGTGATGAAGGTCGCGGCATTTTCCGAGCGTCGGGGGATGCAATCGCGGCCCGGGTGCTCTATACGGATTTGCAACATCCGCCGGAGTAACTAGTTAAGGTGGAAAGGCCCGACCAGAGCCGGTTCGTGGCAAAATCCTTCTCAATGATGGAAACGCACTGATCCAATCCGGCCGCATGTCTTGCGGCAAGGGGGTGGGTGCGCTACGCAACCGTCGAATTTAGATCGTTTCCGGAGTTCTGGATGACTTACGTCGTCACCGACAACTGCATCAAGTGCAAGTACACCGACTGCGTCGAGGTGTGCCCCGTGGATTGCTTCTACGAGGGCGAGAACATGCTGGTCATCCATCCGGACGAATGCATCGATTGCGGCGTGTGCGAGCCTGAATGCCCGGCTGACGCGATCAAGCCCGACACTGAAGGCAATATCGAGAAGTGGCTGCAGATCAATCTGGAGCACGCCAAGAAGTGGCCGAACATCACCCAGAAGATCGATCAACTGCCCGAAGCCGAGGAATTCGACGGCCAGGAAGGCAAGTATGAAAAGTTCTTCTCGGCGGCGCCAGGCAAAGGCGATTAAGGGCTATCTTTAAAGCCCTATGTCATCTAAATACCTTTGACGACCGGAAATTTACCCTGACCTTGATTATGACCGCTTCGCGGCCGCCTGGCGGTCTCAAGGGGGCATAAATCATTGATTTTTGCGGGAAATGTGCTATTATAGGCACATTCAAGAAGCTGGACCGTGTGGTGCCGCTCGTTTTGGCCCTGCCGGGTTCCCGTTTTATAAAAATCAAACAGGGGCGTGGTAGTTGCCGCGCACGGGCCGTGTCACAGAAAACGCGTAAAAAGAGTATCTCTAAGCCTTCGAAGAAGACGGCTGCGGTGAGCGCGACTGCCAGCAAGGCTGGTGCGAGCAAGCGCAGCGTGAGCAAAGGCCCTGCACGGCCCCCTGTCAAGGACACACGGACGACGACCCGCACCACGGCCAAGGTTCCGCCAGTCAAGGCTTCGACGACCAAGGCTTCGGCCAAGGCGCCTGCAGCCAAAGCTCCGGTTAAGGCTTCTCCCGTCAAGGCTCCTGCAGCCAAGACGCAGGCAGCCAAGGCCCCGGTAGCGAAAACGGCGCCAACCAAGACCTCTGGTGTGAAGGCTCCTGCGATCAAGGTCGTCGCGCCCGAGTCCGCCCAGAACAAAAGAAGTGAAATGCCGAACAAGACTGCCAAGCCTTCTGCCGAGAAGCCTTCCGCCGAGAAGCCTGTCGCCGAGAAATCTGCTGCCAAGGCCTCTGCTCCGAAGACTGCTGCTTCCAAGACTGCCGTGAAGCCTGCTGCGATCAAGGCCGCTGCTGCCAAGCTGGCGGCGGAAAAGCCGCGCACCGAGAAGTCGTTTGCGCCGAACACCACCGCGTCTGCCATGAAGGCCGCTGCCGCCAAGGAGCAGGCCAAGCTTGCTGCAGCCGAGAAGCCGGTGGCAGCGAAGCCGGTCGCTCCGGCCCCGCGCGCCGAGGAGCCGAAGAAGACGGCGACCCAGCGTCAGGGCTTCAAGACCAACGAATATGTGGTCTATCCCGCGCATGGCGTTGGTCAGATCCTCGCCATCGAGGAGCAGGAAATCGCGGGCGCCAAGCTCGAACTGTTCGTCATCAATTTCATGAAGGACAAGATGACCCTGCGCGTTCCCACCGCGAAGGTCATCAATGTCGGCATGCGCAAGCTTTCGGAGCCGGCACTGGTGAAGAAGGCGCTGGAAACCCTGAAGGGCCGTGCCCGCATCAAGCGCACTATGTGGTCGCGTCGTGCTCAGGAATATGAAGCGAAGATCAATTCGGGCGACATCGTCGCGATTGCCGAAGTGGTCCGCGATCTGTTCCGTTCGGAATCGCAGCCCGAGCAGTCCTATAGCGAACGCCAGCTGTATGAAGCGGCGCTCGATCGCCTGTCGCGTGAAATCGCTGTTGTGCAGCACATCACCGAGACCGAAGCGATCAAGGAGATCGAAGGCCAGCTCGCCAAGAGCCCGCGCCGCGGTGCCAAGGCTGAAGATGCCGAGGCCGGTTCGGACGACAACGATGATGGCGATGAAGATGTCGCCGAGGATGAAGCCGCGTAAGCGGCGGCATGACGCGAGAATTCAAAAGCCCGGCTTGCAGCCGGGCTTTTTTGTTGAGTCACGTGTTGCGTTTCCGCACAGTTTGTCGTCGCCCGGCTCGACCGGGCGATCCAGTAAACACCACAGCATACAGTGTCTACTGGATCACCCGCTTTCGCGGGTGAAGACATGTGAGTGCAGAGCAGGTGTGCCGCACTCAATCCACCACGATCTTTACGCGATCGCGTGGTTTCACCTGGGCATTGGCCTCGAGACCGTTCATCACGCGAAAACGCTCCAGCGGGCGATCGACGCCGCTCATGCGGTGCGACAGCGATTCCACGGTATCGCCGGGCTGCACGTTGATCACCTTGATGCGCAGCGGACGTGCCGCCTGGATTTCGGCCAGCGTCAGGCGACGGAAGGAATTGACGGTCTCGCGGGCATTGCGCTCGCTCTCATTGGTCTTCTGCTTGGCAGCAAAAATGAAGCGGTAGACGTCGCTGCCGAAGCGCAACGCATAGACACGGAATTGCCACTGATCGCCGCGTGCGAGCGCGGTTGCAGCGGGGAAGCCGTTGATGGTGACGTCTTCGGTGGTGGCCTTATCGACATTCTCCATCCATCCGGAATTGAGATAGTCGCTCAGCGATTGCTCCGACGGCACGCGGACCACGTCGAAGCGCATGGCCTGATTGCCGCCCTCGCGCACGCCGATCACGGCCTGTGCCGTATTGTCGAGCGTGTAGGCATCCGGCGCCTGGAATGTGAAGCCGAGCTTCGGATGGAGGAAGCGACGGCCGCGCACGAAGCCTTCGCTCGGATCTTCGCCATAGACGATGCCGTCGATCGCGGCGAGATAGGTTTCGCGGTCGCGTTCGCCATTGGCGCCATTCGGCGATGTATATTGCCGGGCGTTGGCCTGTGCATTTTGCACACGTTCCGGCGTGGCCGGATGCGACGACAGGAAGTCCTGCGTCCGCGGGTCCAGCGGCGTGCGGCTCGCTTTCAGCGCAGCGTTGCGTTCCATCGCCGACAGGAAACGGGACGCGCCGAATGGATCGAATTGCGCGCGGGCCGAAATGCCGACGCCGATGGCATCCGCTTCGAATTCCTGAGCGCGCGAGAAGCTCGCCATCGTGAGCTTCGATTTGGCCAGCGCCAGCGCCGTCAGATCGGGGTCGGTCCCCATGTCGGAAACGACGCGGGTGACCACCGACGCCTGCCGGGCCTGCTCCTCGCGGATCGAGGCATGCTTGGCCAGGACATGCGCCATTTCGTGCGAGAGCACGGACGAGAGTTCGGATGTGTCGCTGGCGAGCGCAACCAGTCCGCGGGTCACGTAGAGCTGTCCGGTGGGCAGCGCGAAGGCGTTGACCGCGCCGGAATTGAGGATCGTGACCTTGTAGGGCAGGTCGGGCCGCTCGGAGACCGCGACCAGGCGATCGACCGTTTTTGAAATGAGCGCTTCCAGCCGGGGATCGTCATAGGAGCCGCCATAGGACGCCAGGATGCGTTCGTGCTCTTTCTCGGCAGCTGGGGTCTGGACGACCGTCGGCTTGAGCGGTTTGGCGGGCGCGGATGGCTTCACCGCGGTGGACGCGACCTCGAAGCGGCTGGTGTCACCACAACCCGGCAGCGAAAGGACCGTGCATAGCAAAGCCGGCGCAGCCCAAAGGCGGCGGCTCATGTTGATTTGCCGTCCCACTCCCGTCACGTCGCTTTGTCCTGCCTGGTGGTCATTTAGTCCCCGACCACCTCGATCTGCCCCACATGGCGTGCCTCGATCCTTGGCCCGCCGCGGCTCTCAACCCATCCACGCACAAGAACGCGTCGCCGTTCAAGAGACTTGAGCGCGACACCCGCCCCAGAGAAGGCAGGCATCATGCGCCTTGAAATAGTCACGGCAAAGTCCCGTGTCCAGCGACGGCCAAAATTGAGATAAGTCGTGCTGCCGGCCTCCCGGACGGACAAAACACGTCCTTCGACCACGACGAAACGCCCCAACTGCGCCAGAATATCGCCGGGAATTGCGGCGTTTTTGATGACACCGTCTCTGGCCCAAATGCCTCTTTTGGCGCCTCTGGCGGCGGCTTCGGTAGCCGCGAGTTCCGCCGCGCAGTTACGCTCGCTTACGGTTCCCGACGCAAGGACTGCGCCCGAGGCGAGAAGTTGGGTCTGTATGGAGGGGGCTGCCGCGTCGATGAAGACGAAGGCGGATTGACGGCCATAGCGATCGGGGCTGTCCGCGTCCCCATGAAGAGTGACATCGCGATCGACCAGCTGCGGGAGGGCGACCGAGGCAGAGATGTCGTCTGGCGCAGGCTCGACGCCGGCGAGGCGAATCTCGGCGCCGTCGGCCAGGCGGATGGTTCTGACATCGATCACCTGGGTGACGCGTCCGGCACCTTGTTCGGGGAAGTTACAGGCCGCCTGCGAGGGACGTGTTGAGGCAACAACGGACATGGCCAGTAGCGCGGTGACTGCTCCCCGTCGTCGCGCGTGCATCTTTCGCGTAACACGCATTGGCGGCCCCATCCGTCACCCGCAACTCTATGTCGGCGCCGTCACGCGCGTCCATTCCGCTTTGCGGAAACAGCTGCATCCTTTGAGCGATTCTTGCGCGACGTCTCGCTTTGCAGCGGCTTGCCGCTCCAGTTCCCTTGCGGCATGATCATTTAAACAATGAGATGCCGCGCGAAATTGCGCGACGAGGGAGGACTACGTGAAGACCAAGGCACTACTATCCGGACTGCTCGCATCGACCATGATCCTGGCCGCGACATCGGGGACGATGGCGCAGAACAAGCCGCTCAAGCTCGGCGCGATCCTCGATATGTCGGGCCTCTATGCCGACATCACGGGACCGGGCAGCGAACTCGCCGCGAAGATGGCGGCGGAAGATTTCGGCGGTGAAGTGCTCGGCCGCAAGATCGAGATTGTCGCTGCGGACCATCTCAACAAGGCCGATCTCTCGGCAAATATTGCGCGTGACATGCTCGACAATCAGGGCGTCGAGGCGATTATCGACGTCGCCGCATCGGCGACGGCACTGGCTGCGAGCGAGATCGCGCGCGCACGCAACAAGATCATCATCTTCAACGGTCCGGGCTCTATCCGCCTCACCAATGAGGCCTGTGGTCCCTACACGATCCACTATGTGTTCGATACTTACGCACAAGCCAATGTGACCGGTCTCGCCACCGTCAAGAATGGTCTCGACAGCTGGTTCTTCCTGTCGGCCGACTATGCGTTCGGGCAGGATCTGGAAAAAGATACGACGGCGGTCGTCACCAAGGCGGGCGGCAAGGTGCTGGGCAGCGTCAAACATCCGCTGAACACGGCGGATTTCTCGTCCTTCCTGCTGCAGGCGCAATCCTCCAAGGCCAAGGTCGTCGGCCTCGCCAATGCCGGCGGCGACACCATCACCGCCATCAAGCAGGCGGCCGAATTCGGCCTCACCAAGAGCGGTGGGCAGAAGCTGTCGCCGCTGCTGGCCTTTATCTCCGACATCGACAGTGTCGGTCTCGACACTGCACAGGGCCTGATCCTCGCCGAGGCGTTTTATTGGGATCTCAATGACGAGACCCGCGCTTTCACCAAGCGCTTCCAGGCGCGCAACAAAGGCCGCGTGCCGACATCGGCACAGGCCGGCGTCTATTCGTCCGTGCTGCACTATCTGAAGGCCGTGAAGGCGGCCGGTTCGACGGACTCGGCGGCCGTGATGAAGCTGATGAAGGATACGCCGATCAACGATATGTTCGCGAAGAACGGCAAGATCCGTGATGACGGCCGCATGGTTCATGACTTCTACCTGTTCGAAGTGAAGAAGCCGTCGGAATCCAAGGGGCGTTGGGACTATTACAAGCTCTCCGCCACTGTTCCGGCCGATCAGGCATTCCAGCCGCTCGAAGCATCGCGCTGCTCGCTGGTGAAGAAGTAACCGTCGCGGTCGAGGCTTGCCGGACGATCAATAACAAGAAAAGGAATACCCCATGAGCGACATCGTCCTGCAGGACCTCGACAACGGTCTTTTCACCATCACCATGAACCGTCCGGATCGGCGCAATGCGCTCAATCCGGAGATGACCGAAGGTCTGGTCGCGGCCGCGCGCCGCGCCCAGGAAGATCATGAGGTGCGCGCGGTGCTCATCAAGGGCGCCGGCGGCACCTTCTGTGTCGGCGGCGACGTCAAGTCGATGGCTGCCGGCCGCGCGCCGCTACCGTTCGAGGCGAAGCGCGTCAATCTGCGCAAGGGCATGGAAGTGTCGCGCATCCTGCACACGATGGCCAAGCCAGTGGTGGCGCAACTCGATGGCGCAGCTGCGGGTGCGGGGCTTTCCATCGCACTGTCCTGCGATCTCCGGGTTGCGTCGTCCTCGGTGAAGATCACCACGGCCTTCGCCAAGGTTGGCTTCTCCGGCGATTACGGCGGCACCTATTTCCTGACAAAAATGCTCGGCAGCGCCAAGGCGCGTGAGCTCTATCTGATGTCGCCCGTGTTGACGGCACAGGAAGCGCTGGGACTTGGCATGGTCACCAAGGTCGTCGACGATGCCGAAGTCGAGACGGCCGCGCGTGAACTCGCAATGTCGCTCGCGCGTGGGCCGAGCATCACCTACGGCTATATCAAGACCAATATCAACAATGCCGAAACGATGACGCTGGAAGCCTGTTTCGACAACGAAGCGATCCATCACACCCGCTGCAGCGACACTGAAGATCACAAGGAGGCTTCAAAAGCCTTCGTCGAGAAGCGCAAGCCAGTCTTCAAGGGGCAATGACCATGAGCCAGATGCGGTTGCGGCAAGTTTGTCTGGTCGCTCCGCATCTGGAGCCTGTTGTCAACGACATCACGACCATTCTCGGCCTCGACGTCTGTTATCGCGACCCGCATGTGGAAAAATACGGGCTCGAAAACGCGCTGATGCCTGTCGATGCCACGTTGCTCGAAGTGGTGGCGCCGACGCAGCCCGGCACGGCGGCCGGGCGCTTCCTCGAAAAATCCGGCGGGCGCGGCTGCTATATGGTGATCCTGTCCTGCGAGGATCCCGACGAACGCGGGCGTTTTGCTGCCAGCATTGGCGTCCGCACCGCGAATGTCATTGACCACCCGCCTTATCACGGTGTGCAGCTGCATCCCCGCGATTGCCGTGCGGCCTTCATTGAGTTCAACCACACGGCAGGCAGCGACGACGATTTCGATGCCTATCCGCCGGCCGGCCCGAACTGGCAGGAATCGATCCGCCACGACGTCACCCGCGCGCTGCTGGAAGTCGAGCTGCAGAGCCCGGATCACTATGATCTGGCGCAGCACTGGAGCAACCTCATCGGCATCCCGCTGACATCGTCGAAGGGCAATGACCCGCAGATCGTCTTTCCGAATGGCTGCCTGCGTTTCGCCAAAGGCAAGACCGAGGCGATGACCGGTCTCAAATTCCGCGTCAACGATGTGGCGCAGGTGCTCGGTCGCGCGCGGGCGCGGGGATGCCCGTCGGCGGGTGATGCATTTCTGCTGGGCGGGGTCACGTTTCACGTTGTTGCGTGAGTGCGGCGATCGCCGCACGATCAGGCAACAACAATAAACGGGAAACGCTTTCCATGAGCAGCGCCACCAAGAGCAGCGCGAAGGCCGCGGCAGGTCCGCATCCGCTGGATACGTTCTTCAATCCCGCAGGCATCGCCATCATCGGCGCCTCGCGCGATGCGCATAAAATTCCGGGACTGCTGCTGGCTTTCCTGCGCAAGAACGCATTTGCCGGCGCGATCTATCCGGTCAATCCCAACTATACCGACATCGATGGACTGAAATGCTATCCGACCATGAGCGCGATCGGTCAGCCGGTCGACCTCGCCATCGTCATCATTCCGGCGCGTGTGGTGTTGGGCGCGCTGGAGGAATGCGCTGCGCTCGGCGTGAAACATGCGATCATCATCTCTTCCGGCTTTGCCGAAGAAGGCGGCGATTCCATCGCCATGCAGGATGCGATCGCGGAGCTGGCGAAGCGGACGGGCATGCGGATTTCCGGTCCCAATGCCGAAGGCTATTACAACCAGATCACCGGCATTGCCGCGACATTCAGCCCGACCGTGGATGTGAAGCCCGATCAACCGCGTCTTGTCGCGACGAAGAAGCGGATCGGCATTGTCGCGCAATCCGGCGGCATCGGTTTTGCCATCTATAACCGCGCCAAAGCGCTCGGCATCGCACTCAGCACGGTGATCTCGACAGGCAACGAGTCCGATCTCGGCGCCGGCGAGTTCCTCGATTATATGGTGCAGGATCCCGCGACCGATGTGATCCTGCTGTTCATTGAGGGCATTCGCGACGTCGATCATTTTATCGCCGCTGCGAAGAAGGCGGCGGAGATGGGCAAGCCGATCATCGTCACCAAGGTTGGTCGCTCCGGTGCGGGCGAGCGCGCGGCAGCGTCGCACACGGCGAGCATGGCCGGCTGGACGGCCGCTTATGATGCCGTCTTCGCGCGTTACGGTTTCATCGTCTCCAATGATCTCGACGAGGCCGTCAGCATTGCCGCAGTGCTGACGACGTCACCGCTGCCAATGGGTGATCGCGTGGCTGTCGTCACCGTCTCCGGCGGTGCGGGCATCTGGGGCGCCGATGTCGTGTCCGCGCAGGGGATGCAGGTGCCGGAGCTGTCGGGCGGCGTACAGGCCACGATCCGCGGGCTGATCCCATCCTACGGCTCGCCGCGCAATCCCATCGATATTACTGCGCAGGCCGTGCATAGCGGTGGACTACAGAAGACGATCGAACTGCTCGACACGTCCGACGAGGTCGATGCGATCCTGGTGGTGATTTCGCTGTCCAGCGAAACGCGGATGCCGTTCAAGACGCCGGAGCTGGCGCCGGTCATCGCAGCGCAGAACAAGCCGATTGTGTTCTGGTCCTATACGCTGCCGTCAAATTTTGCGCGCACCGGACTCGCGGAATCCGGCGTCGTCGTTCTGTCCGGCTTGACGCATGTGGGCGTTGCGATGCGACGGCTTGTGGATCATGCGCGTTTCAGGCTGGCGGAGCCCGTCGCCGAGATCACGCAGGCGCCGGTCGATCTCGCCAAACACCTCACGGCGGCGACGCTGTCAGAGCATGACAGCAAGACGCTGCTGCAGGTCGCGGGCATTGCGTTGCCGAACGAGATTCTTGTGACTGAAAAATCCCTGCTTGATGCGGCGATCGCCAAGATCGGCTTCCCGCTGGTGCTGAAAATCCAGTCGCGCGATATCCCGCACAAGAGCGAGATTGGCGGCGTCAAGATCAATATCACGACCAGAGAGGAAGCCGCGGCAGCCTATGACGCGCTGATTGCGAGCGCGCAGACGCGTCGGCCACAGGCGTCACTGCAGGGTGTGCTGGTCTCGCCGATGGCGAGTAAGGGCGTGGAGATCATCGTTGGCACGCTACTCGACAAGACATTCGGACCGATGGTGATGGTCGGGCTCGGAGGCGTGACGACGGAGCTGTTCAAGGACGTTGTCTATCGCCCCGCACCGGTGAGTGCGCAGGAGGCCGAGGAGATGTTGAGCACGTTGAAGGGCGCAACGCTTCTCAACGGATTTCGTGGAGCCGCGAAGGCGGATGTGTCGGCTGCCTCGTCGCTGATTGCGCAGGTCTCGCAATTGGCTGCGCAGCTCAAGGGCGAGGTAGCGGAGATCGAACTCAATCCGGTGCTGGTGCATCCCATCGGCGAGGGCGTCACGATTGTCGATGCGCTGGTGGTAAGATGAATGTAGCCCGGATGGAGCGAAGCGAAATCCGGGGATATCGAAGGTGTTGAAGCTGATGTTCCCGGGTTACGCTGCGCTTCACCCAGGCTACGGCCCGTCGCTAATAAAAATGGCCGGAGTTTCCTCCGGCCATTTCAGTGTGAGGTTTGCAAAACAAACCCGGCGGGGACTTAGCGCCCCTTGAAGTTCGGTACGCGGCGTTCGGCGGTGGCCGCCACGCCTTCCTTGAAGTCTTCGGTCGCGCGCAGGCGGGTCTGCTCGGCAAGCTCGTGCTCGGTCGCCTTGGCGACGCGATCAGCGAGGCCATTGCGCATGGTGGCGCGGGTCGAGAGCAGGCCGAGCGGCGAGTTCTCGGCGATCTCTTCGGCCAGCTTGATGGCGGCGTCACGCACCTGATCCTGCGGCACCAGCACATTGGCGAGGCCCATCTTCAGCGCTTCCTCGCCGCCTACACGACGCGAGGTGTAGAACATCAGCTCGGCATTGTTCTTGCCGACCAGTTCGGTGAGCGACACGGTAAGGCCAAAACCGGGATGGAAGCCGAGGCGGGTGAAGTTGGCGGCAAAGCGGGTCTCCGGGCAGGCGACGCGGAAGTCCGCGGAGACGGCGAGGCCGAGACCGCCGCCAATGGCTGCGCCCTGCACTGCTGCGATGATCGGCTTCTTGGCGCGGAAGATGCGCACGGCTTCCATATAGAGATGGCCGATGGAGCCGAGATTATCCGCGGGATCGCCGCTCTTGGCAGCCGCTTCTGTCTCCTTGCGGTTGGGATCGCTGAAATCGGCGCCGGCGCAGAACGACTTGCCTTGCGCGCACAGGACGGTCGCGCGCAGCTCCGGAGTGGCATCGATCTCGTCGAGCGCGTTGGCGATCTGCTGGATCAGCAGGATGTCGAAGAAGTTGAATGGCGGCTTGCGGATCTCGATGATCGCGATGTGGCCACGGGTCTCGACGGCGATATCTTTATAAGTGGTCATGATGTCCTCAATTCAATCTTTGTAATCAGCGCAGGCCAAGACCGCGCGCGATGATGCCGCGCAGCACTTCGGTGGTGCCGCCCTGGATGGTGAGTTTTGGCGCCGTCTTGATGGCAAAATCGAGCATCTCGTCGAGCGTGGCGTGGTTCGATGCATTGTCGTCGACGAAAGCGGCGAGTTCACGGACGCGATGCGGGAGCTGCTGCTCCCAGACCGTACCGATATCCTTGACGATGGAGGCTTCCACTACCGGCTCCTTGCCGGCCTGCAGCATGCCGGCCACCGACACCGACATGCGGCGCATGGTGTGCAGCTGCGCCACCAGACGACCAATGCCTTCGGCGCTGCGCGTATCCGGTTCGGGGCCGACAGCGCGAACCAGTTCCGTCAGCGTGTAATAGGTCTCGAGGAAACGTTCGGGGCCGGAGCGCTCGTAAGCGAGTTCGGAGGTGGCCTGTTTCCAGGCGCCGTCGATCTCGCCGAGCATGTGATCGTCGGGAATGAAGGCGTCGGTGAAGACGACTTCATTGAATTCCTGCTGGCCGGTGATCTGGTCGATCGGATTCACCTTGATGCCCGGGGTCTTCATGTTGACCAGGAACTGGGTGAGGCCGTGGCGGCGGTTTTCCTTGGTCGGCGGCGAGGTGCGGAAGATCGCGATCATGTAATCGGCGATATGCGCCGATGTCGTCCAGATCTTGCTGCCATTGATCAGGAAGCCGCCGTCGGTCTTGGTGGCCTTGGTCTTGGCGGCGAACAGGTCGGAGCCGGAATTCGGCTCGCTCATGCCGATGGAGAAGCAGATCTCGCCGCGGCAGATGCGTGGCAGGATGTCCATCTTGATGTGCTCGGGCGCATATTTCAGCAACACCGGGCCGCTCTGGCGGTCGGCGACGAAGAAGCGGCGCACCGGCGCATTGGCAACGCGCATTTCCTCGGTGACCACATAGCGTTCCAGGAAGCTGCGTTCGTGGCCGCCATACTTCTTGGGCCAGGTCATGCCGAGCCAGCCCTTCTCGCCGACGCGGCGGGAGAATTCGCGGTTATCGGCGTCTTCCTGCACCGGGCGATGCGGATCGAAAGTGCCGGCGGCAATTTCGTCAGCGAGGAAAGCGCGGACTTCCTTGCGGAGCTGCTCGCATTCGGGCGGCAGGCGGATCGGGTCGAAACGAAGGGCTGCGGTCATGTCGGTTCTCGTTTCTTATCGTTAGCGCGATGCGACCAGGGGCCACAGCTCATCGGCGCCAAGATTGGCGACCAGTTTGCCGAGCTCGACAGCCCAGTAGCTCTCGCTGCCGAAATCGTCGCGCCAGGCGAGGGCACGCAGCGTGTAGCGGTGCAGGATGTGCTCCTGGGTGAAGCCGATGGCGCCATGCACCTGATGGGCGATGGCAGCGCCTTTTTCGGCGGCTTCCGAGCAACGGATTTTTGCCGCGGCAGCTTCGAGGAACAGCGCATCGTCGATCGGTGCGCCGTGCGAGAATGCATCGGCCGCCGAGCTGGCGGCCGCGAGCGCCGCCGATGTTTCGCCGGCGAGCTTTGCGAGATTGTGCTGCACGGCCTGGAATTTCGAGATCTTCTTCTCGAAGGCGACGCGTTCGCCGGAATATTGCACGCTGATGCTGAGCATCGTTTCCAGCGCGCCGGCGATCTGCAGGCTGCGGGCGAGGGCGCCCATCAACAGCAGGGCTTTCTCATCGATACCGGCGGGCGCCTTGGCGATTGCGGTCGGCTTTACTTTGTCGAGATGAACGGTGTCGGAATGATCGCCGGCGAGGCTGAGGCCCGCGTCGATTTTGCAGGCGCTGGCATCGATCAATGCGATCGAGCTGCCGGCCACGACGGCGATGTGTTTTGCTTCCCTGGCGAAAGGGATCCCGCGGGCGCGGCCGGAGATCGTGCCGTCGCCATTGAGCGTGAGACGGTCGCGCGTATTGGCCGGCGCCACGGTCATCATCCCGGCAGGCGACTTGATCTTGCCTTGCGCAAGCAGCCAGCCGGCAAGCATGGTTTCGGCGAGTGGAACGCTGACACCGGCGCGGCCGGCGACGCTGAGCACGCTGAATCCTTCGGCCATGCTGGTGCCGGAGCCGTCACAGTCCTCCGGCACCCAGGAGAGCGCAAGGCCGTTTTCGGCGAGCGCCTGCCAGAGTGGTGCTTTCCAGCTGCCTTGCTTGTCGTGATTGATGGTTTGCGCGTCCGCAAGATCCGCGAAAATGCGTTCGGCGGTTTCGGCAACGATATTGTCTGTCTCGGTCAAGGCGTTCCCCGTCTGATAGCGCATCTCATTCGGCAGGGATGCCGGGCATGGGGTGCTGCCAGTATTGTTGCGGGCATGATGCGGAAAAGCCGGCATGATGCAAGCGGCGCACCTGCATTGTGGTCTGCAGTGGCGGCATGAAGCGCGCTTATTCCGCGTAGCGAATAGTGGCGGTTGTATACCAGCGCGAAGTTGCCGTGTTAGATCATTCGGCCTGAACAATAGAAACAGAGGAAATGCGGATGTCGAAGGATGGTTTGTGCGCGGTGATCACGGGATCGGCGTCGGGGCTCGGCGCCGCGACGGCGGCCATCCTTGCCAAGGACGGGGCGCGTCTGGTCATCAACTATTCGTCGAGTGCGAAAGAGGCAGAAGCAACAGCCGAACAGTGCCGTCAGCTTGGCGCGGCTGAAGTCGTGGTCGTGCAGGGCGATGTCTCAAAGGACGAGGACTGCAAGAAGATCGTCGCCGCTGCTGCGAAATGGGGCCGCATCGATGCGCTGGTGAACAATGCCGGCGTGACCAAGCATGTGGCGCATGACGACCTCGATGGGTTGTCGGCCGAAGACTTCCAGTGGATCTACGGCATCAACACCATCGGGCCCTATCAGATGGTGCGCGCAGCGCGCTCGCTGCTCGAAGCCAGTGCCAAGGCGTCGGGTCGTGCGGCGGCCGTGGTGAACGTCTCGTCGATGGCGGGGCTGTCCGGCGCCGGTTCGTCGGTCGCTTATGCGGCGAGCAAGGGGGCGCTCAATTCCATCACGCTGTCGCTGGCCCGTGCCCTGGCGCCGGCGATCCGCGTCAATACCGTCTGCCCCGGTTATATCGATACACCCTGGTTCACCAAGGGGCGCGGCGCCGATGCAGCGACAAAGGTGCGTGAGGCCGTGATCGCGCGGGTGCCGCTGCATGCGGCTTCGACGGCGGAAGACATCGCGCAGCTCATCTGCTTCCTTGCGACGCCGCCGTCCGGCCACATGACCGGCGAGTTGGTGCGCATGGATGCCGGCATGCATCTGCTCTCGGTGCGCGCGTAACAAAAAAGCCCCGGTCGATGCGGCCGGGGCTTTTGCCGTTTGGTGCTCAGCGCCGGCCTGGATCCGGGATCGATCCGCGGGCGACAAGCCTGTTCCAGATGAACAACACCACCAGCGCACCGATAGTGGCGGTGATGAAGCCGGCGCCCTGGTTCGGGCCGTAATGACCGATCTGCTGGCCAATGAAGGTGGCCAGAAACGCGCCGGCGATGCCGAGTACGGTTGTCAGGATAAAGCCCGATGGATTGTTCGGGCCCGGTGAGATGATGCGTGCAAGAATGCCTGCGACGAAGCCGACGAGAATGATCCAAAGCATCGCAATTCCCCTCTGTAATATCTAGACCCAACGCGACGACGCTTCGTCGTCGGTCGGCAGCCGGCCATGCGGCGTAAACTCATCGACTGCGCCGGGTAGCTCGTTGCTCAGCTCCGACAGCAATTGCTCTCGCGACATGCCGGTGCGGGAGGTCAGTTGGGCGATATCGTCGGCACCGAGCGCCGCGCCGAGGTCGCCGGGGGTGATCTGCTTGTTCGGCCCGGATTGCACCCAGGAGTCTGCGGCGTCGCCGTGGCCGTTTTCCTGCAGGCGCTTGACGAGATCGCCGAGGCCGCCGCTCAGCACGCTGCCGGCAGCCGCGCCGCCGAGGATTCCACCGAGCGGACCGCGCAAAAGGTCACCCAGTCCGCCGCCAGCGGGTGCGCCGCCGCTATTGCCGCCGAAGAGCCCACCCAGCAGGCCACCGAGACCACCTCCGGCATCTGCATTGACTTGCGTGGGGGCAGGGGTCTGCTGCGGAAGACCCTGCGGCGCCGGTTCTTGCTGGCCGCCGGTGATGTGTTTGTAGCCCTTGTAGGCAAGCAGCGCGAGGATCGCCATGGTGATCGGCGACATGCCGCCGCTCTTGTCATTGGGATCGCTGGGGCCGCGCGGACCATTGGCCATGCCATTCAGAATGTCGAGCAAACCCATTGTCGTCTCCTGTCCTGCCAGCCCATCGAAAAGATAGCTGCGCGGTATGACGCCGACAAGTCGCGCCGGTTCCATCGGTATGCAGTGCGGCGTCATTTTTGCTAGTAAGGGACGCAACATGAATGGGAGCTGACGTGGATATGCAACGCCCAATCTGTATTGCCGGCGCTGGCAGCATCGGTTGCTTTGTCGGCGGCTTACTGGCCGCATCAGGGCGAGAGACCTCGCTGCTAGCTCGCCCGCGTGTTTGTGAGAGCATCGCGGCAAACGGGCTGCGGCTGACGAGCTTCGACGGTGGCCAATGGCTGGTGCCCCCGAACGCATTGTGGCCTCGGATAATCCTGCGGTGATGGCGCAGGCTGGAATCATTGTTGTTGCCGTCAAAAGTGGCGACACCGCTGCGATGGCGAACCTGATCAAGGACCATGCCGCTGATGATGCCGTGATCGTCAGTCTGCAAAACGGAGTCGGCAACGTCGCATTGCTGCGGGAGATGTTGCCAGGTCGTCAAATCCTGGGCGGCATGGTGCCGTTCAATGTGGTCACGCACTCCGACGGTATCGTGCATCGCGCGACGTCGGGCGCCCTGGTCGTCGAGCGCGATGCGGCCGACACGGCGTCCCACTTTGCCGTGCCAGGGCTATCGATCACGGCAACTGACGACATTGTCGGGGTTCAATGGGGGAAATTGCTACTCAACCTCAGCAATGCGCTGAATGCTCTATCGAATCTGCCGCTACACACCCAATTGCAGCAGCGTGCGTGGCGACGTCTGTATGCCGATCAGATGGCGGAAGGGCTCGCGGTGATGCGTGCAGCCGGTATCAGGCCGGTATCGACCACGTCCATTCCGGCAGAATGGACGCCGCGTTTGCTTCGATTACCTGATGGCCTGTTCGCCGTGCTGTTGAAGTATGTGATGAAAATAGATGCCAATGCGCGCTCATCCATGTGGGAAGACCTGGAGCGTCGGCGGACGACCGAGATCGACTATCTGCAAGGTATCGTCGTCGAACTTGCGACGCGCTACCAGATTCCGACGCCCCTGTGCCGCCGAGTGATGTTGCTGATCAAGGAAGCCGAAGCCTCAAATAGCGGTTCGCCAGGGCTTTCGGCGCAGCAGGTGCGCGGTCTCGCCTAGCTTCCATGCCGCGCGTTGCGCACGTGCCGCTACATTTGTTCGTTTCGCCGATCCGTGTTCGCAGAAACTTGTAGCAAATGAATAGAACGCGCGTTCTTGCTACTTGTAGCGGTAATATCGTGCTTCGATGAGGCTTGTCGTCCCTCGTCGTTCTCTCATGAGTGAAACTACTTTCGCCTCAGTGACGTAAACGAGATGTAAATACGTCTTTGTGAGTCATGCGTGAGTTAGCTTCAGGCGTGCTTGTCAGTGAGTTGGATCAAGTACGGTTGTGAAGTTCAATACTGCACATCGTGTTGTGGTATCGTGGGCTATGTCATTTACGAGTTCTCTAGTATAGATAGCCTCGTGATTTGACGATGGTTTGCGCCAAGCGCGCCTAATCTGACGTTCGATCCTTATTCATAATCACCGGCAAAGCGTGTGCCGGCTGAATTATTCAACTACAAATCGGAGTTACAATGGCCAAGAAAGCAAAAAAGAAACTCGTGCGTCGTGAATACACCAAGGAAGACGAGAAGGTCCTCCGCGCACATTCGAAGGCCCAGACGCCGCTCGAGAAGATCGCCAAGGAAATGAAGCGTACCGGCGGCTCGCTGCGTCAGAAGGCCATCAAGCTTGGCATTCCGCTCGGACATCGCCGCCGCAAGGCCAAGAAGGTTGTTGCCGCGAAGGCCACCAAGGTCGCCAAGACGGTGAAGAAGGCCAAGACAGCCAAGACTGCTAAGGCGAAGAAGGCCAAGAAGTAACACCCGACTTTGAACAAACGAGCCTGAAGCGCGTTCGCGCTTCAGGCTTTTTTGTTGGGCTATATGGCTTTAACTCGTAGGGAGGATTCCGGATGCGTATCGCGTCATTGGTTGTCATCGTGACGGCTTTCAGCCCTGTGATGATCGTCCCCGCCAAAGCCGTTCCGCCAACGGTTACTCCGTCGCCCGGCTATGAGGCGCGTCTCGCTGAGCAGAGACGGGCAGCCCAGGCACGGCCGCCAGCCGAGATCAGCAAGCCGTCGAGACCCCACAGGCCTGTCGTTCGCAAGCGGACGTCCAAATGACGCGCCGGTGCCTCACGCTGTTGATGCTTGCTGTCGCTCTAGCTTTCGGGCCTGTCAGATTGGCCTGCGCTGAGGACTATGCTGCCAAGATCTCGGCCTTTCGCAAGGCACACAAACTTTCCACGGTCACAATCGATGGCCGGTTGAATGAGGTTGCGCGGGCTCAGGCGCAGGCGATGTCGGCCAGTGGCAAAGTGAGCCATGACGTCGGCGGCGCATTCTCGGTTCGCGTGGCCAAGCTGAAAAAGTCCAAGGCTGCTGAAAACGTCGCAGCGGGATTTCTCACTTTCTCGGAAACGCTGAAGCAATGGGAGGAAAGCCCCGGCCATCGCGCTAACCTGCTCATGCCAGGTGCTCGCAAGGTAGGCGTTGCTTCGGTCGCCAACGCGAAGTCACCTTATCGGATGTTTTGGGCGATGGTGATTACCGACTGACGTGAGCCAGGTCGCTATCAGGTGCGTTTGGTCTTGGGGGGCCGGTGCTGAACAAGGCGTCTTTGATGTCCTTCAGGCCGGACGACAGTTTCGCCCATCCACACGCCAAAGGCTCCGTGGCGCAGTCAGGTCCTTTGGCGACGCGTTGCTTGGGGCGCGCACGCGGAAGCACAACAGGCTTCACATCCGCTGGTGGGGCCGAGGCTTCGCGGAAGTCCGTATCGAGATTAGCAGGCTGCTGTGCCTCGCTTTGTTTCTTGGCAAAGGCCGCGAGAATGATGCTGCGGCGGTGACTGTCGAGATAGGCCGCATATTGCTCGTCGATAGCCTTTTGCTCGGCCGCCGTGGGATTGGGCCCGGCGATATCGAAGCTGCGATTCTGCATGAAATCGTAATAGCTGTATCCGCCGCCGCGCTTGCGTCGGCCTGCGAACTGGCTCTCGCAATTCGATAGCGCGATTGCCTTCGGCTCATTGGCGAGAGATGATTTCTCGACGCGCTCGGCGCAGTCTTCGTAATCGGCGGGAGCGGCGGTCCACCACTGCGCATGCGCATAACCACTGGCCATTGCGAATATGGCCAGCGATGCGATCGCTGTCAGAGTTAGATGTAGCAGTCTTGGTTGTCCGGACCTGATCACGTGTGCCCCGTGGTCGAAGCAGAGCGATAGTTGCCCGATGCGTCCGATTTTACAACCGCGCCTGACGCATTTCTCCCCCTTTTTAGACACAAAGCAATTGGCTGGAAGATTTCCGAAGTCGCTGATCTTCCTAAGTATTCGCTTCGTTGATGAGTCAATCAGATTGTGGACGGCGCGTTGGCCCGCGCGATGATGCTAGCCCACAATGTGCCAGTACGAGGTTTGGAGAAGAGCACTGGAGCGGCCGATGCCCGCAACGCCTTCTGGCCATGGCACTTAGGCTTCCGGGGGCCTGGCCCATGGCATGTTGTGCAAATCTGTCATTCTCGCCGGCCAGTCGTCCCTGCTTGAACTCTCGTTCCAATATGACGGTGACAAGGCGAGTGACGGCTGTGACTTACCCTGATATGGACTGCCGGAGCTGGTCCCGTAGCTCAGCCGGATAGAGCGACGGTTTCCTAAACCGTAGGTCGGAAGTTCGAGTCTTCCCGGGATCGCCAGCTTTACGCGAAAATGGGTGTCGGGCGGTCTGCTGAGCAGCCTGATCGTTACCGGTAAGTTCTTTGTTTGGTGTTGTTTTCCGGCCTCACCCTGCGGCTGATTAACCGTTGCGGCGAACAAGTTCCGTGCGATCGCGCAAGATAGGGTATGAGGCGGCATGCCCCCGCGAATCATCTCCGTCCTCGCATGGATCACGCTGCTAGCGATCGCCGCTGCGACTTTGTCGCCGATCGGTCTCCGTCCTCATCTGGCGAGCGTGAGCTTTGAACGTTTTGGCGCGTTCGCATTGGTCGGGCTGCTGTTTGGGCTCGCCTATACACGGCATATCTGGCTCGTCCTGTTGTTCGTTGGCGGTGCCGCGATCGGACTTGAGGTATTGCAGCATCTGACACCGGATCGACATGGCGAGGTCCGAGACGCGCTCGTGAAGCTCGCCGGCGGCGTCGCGGGCGTTGGAACGTCCGTCGTGCTTCGAATGCTCTTTAGAAAAGCGATTCCACTAAGCTGACGGCAAAGCGGCAGAATCAACACCGCAGCCCGCCGGGTAGGCGCGGAGGCGGAATTCAAATGTAGCTCGGTATAAAAATACCGGGTTGACGTGAGTAGTCGCTCGCCATGCACGAAATACGTGTGTCCGGCGATGAAACTGCTTGGCAGCGGCCGCGGATCAATACAACTTGAAAGATAGGGTGCAAACCCGGTCGCAGTCGGTTGCTGCGATTTCGTTGAGCTTGCTTCCGGCAATATGTCGAAGTCCGACGACTTAGGCATCATGATCGGAGGCGAACGGTTCGTCGATCACGCCACCGTCGATTTTAAAGGACGATCCATAGCATGCATCGCCGATATCAGCATTCCAGCATTCCTACCGAAATCATGCGGTCGGTCGTCGGCATATCTGAGACCGGAAGCATCACGAAGGCGGCTAAAAATCTGGGCCTGAGCCAGCCTGCCATCAGTTCGCAGATCAAGCGCATCGAGAGCGCCGTCGGTGGTAGCATTTTTCAGAAATCGGCAAATGGGTCGTCGGCTACGGAACTCGGCAAACTCGTGCTCATTCAGGCAAAGAAGATCCTGGAAGCAAATGATCAGCTTCTGATGCTGCGCGGCGGCGCGCCCGACGATACGCCTGTCAGGTTGGGCTTGAGCAACATCTATTCGCGGCGAATGCTGGCTGTCATGACCAAGGCGGAAATGGCGAATGTATCGCTCTATGCCGACAGTTCAGCCGAGATCATCAAATGCCTGATCGATGGCTTCGTCGATATTGGTATCTATATCAGCATGACGGACGCGGCGCCGGATCCGACTATCGAAGTCGTGGATCAGCAGGTCGATGAAGTGACATGGGTCCGATCGAAGGACTTTACGTTGAGCCCGGGTGCGCCGATTCCCTTGCTGACATGGCCGGGCCAGATCATGCACGATCTGATGACGCAGGCGCTCGATCGCAAAGGTATGGTCTATCGAATTGCGTTTTCCAGCCCCGATTATCATGCGCGTATTGAAGCTGCGAAGGCAGGTATCGGTTTGACGGTGCTGCCGAAGCGGCTCGTTCCCGACACGCTGATGATGGCGAACGAGTATTATCTACCACCGCCCGGTATGCCGAAGATGATACTCTGCGCGCGTTCCGAGTTTCGTCAGAAGAATGAGAAGCTGCTCGACCAGCTGCGCGATCGCTTTATGAGCATGTGACGAACTGCTAGTGCGCTCACATTATTGATGACGTCATCAGATTCAATGCAGATATATGAGCCTATCTCTGCATTTGAGGTGATTGCTGCCTGCTTGTGGTAATAGAAGTTGTATAGGTAGTTTTCACGCGCGATTGCGAATCTCCTCTCATGTCGAGATTCGCGAACAGCCTCCTCAAGTTATCCGCCTGTCGACGCGGTTCCAGCGCGGTCGAATTCGCGATGCTGCTGCCCGTCTTTTTGACGGTGGTGTTCGGCATCGTTGTTTTCGGTTCCTACCTTGCTGTCATTCATGGCGTTCAGCAACTCGCGGCCGAAGCCGCGCGTTCATCCGTGGCTGGAATGACAGAGACAGAGCGCAGCTCGCTGGCGTCGAACTACGTCACGAACAATGCCGCGGTCTATCCGCTGATCAATGCGGCCAAGCTGACAACGACGGCGGCGACCTCGTCGTCGAATGCCAACGTCTTTGTTGTGACGGTGAATTACGACGCGACGGGGATGTTCATTTACACGCTGCCGTTTGTGCCTAAGCCCGCGACACTGATCACGCGCTCCGCATCTATTCCATATGGAGGATTCTGAGCGATGACGTCGTTTATGCAGCTCCTTCGCCGTTTCGCCGCTGACCAGCGGGGCAATATCGCGATCATGTCTGTCGGCGGCATGGTGCTGGCCGTTTGCTGCGCAGCGCTTGGCGTTGATATTGGAACGATTGCTGCGGACCGCCGTAAAACGCAAAGTGCCGCCGATCTCGCAGCGATCGTTGCCGCAAGCAACCTTACCAACGCTACCAATGCGGCAAAGGCGGCTGTGACGGGTAACAATTATCCTGCTAGCGCGCTGGTCAATGTCGAGCTCGGCACCTACACGGCAGATGCCAGCATTCCCGTGCAGAACCGCTTTGTGACCCCTGCAGTCGGGACTGCGAATGCAGCGCGTGTCAGCCTGCAGACATCGACACCGCTTTATTTCAGCAAGTTTTTTACCGGTAGCGATGCGTTCACGATCAAGACGCAGGCGATTGCCGCCAGCACGCAGATCGCTTCGTTCTCGATTGGATCGCGTCTCGCGTCACTCAATGGCGGGTTGCTCAACGGCGTTCTGAACGCATTGCTCGGAACGAATTTGTCGCTGTCCGTCATGGACTACCAGGCGTTGCTCAACGCCCGAATCGACGCGTTTGACTTCTTATCGGCAATAGCGACGCGGGTGGGCCTTACCGCTGCCACTTATGACACCGTTCTGAATTCGAACATCAAGGTCGGCGATATCTTGGCCGCCGCTCTCAATGTCCAGCAGAACACAAATGGTGCGAGCACGGCGACAACGGCACTGTCGACGATCTCGCAGGCTGCGACGACGTTGACGACGAAGATCTCGCCGCTCTCGTTGATTGACGCTGGGCCTTATGCCGATCTCAAAGTCGGCATCAAGCCGAAAACTGGTGTCAACATATCGCTCTACGATTTGCTGCAAGCGACTGCGGGCATTGCCAATGGCACCAATCAGGTCAACACCGGCGTCAATCTCAGCCTACCTGGTATCGCCAGCGTTCAGTTGATCGCGACCATCGGCGAACGGCCGCAAGGGTCCAGTTGGGTCGCCGTCGGTACGCAGGGCATCAGTGTCCACACTGCGCAGACGCGCATTCTGCTGCAGATCAAATTGGTTGGAACTGGCGCTGCATCGGTGGTCAATCTCCCGGTGTATGTCGAGATCGGCTCCGGGACCGCGACACTGAACAAGGTGAAGTGCGGATATCCGAACATCAACACATCGACGGTCACGCTCGGCGTAACGCCCGGGATTGTCGATGCATGGATCGGCAATGTGTCGGTTGCCGATGTGAAGAATGTCACGACGAAGCCGAATCCTGGTCCGGCAACGCTGGTTGACCTCGGCCTGATCACCGTCACCGGAAAAGCTCATGCCGGTATGGGGAATACGACGCCTGTGAATGTCGACTTCAGCTATGCCGACATCATGGCGCAGACCAAGAAGACGGTGAACACCACCAATTTCCTGTCGTCGCTCACCGGCAGTCTGCTGGGAGATTTGAATCTGTCGGTCAATGTCATTGGCCTGGGCATCCCGATCCCCGGTCTCGGCGCTCTGGTTGGCGGCATCCTCAGCGCTGCCACCGGTTCGATCGATCAATTACTGGCAGCCACCCTCGCGACGCTTGGCGTTGGCATCGGCCAGGCTGACGTCTGGGTATCTGGTATCCGCTGCGACGGGGCGGTGCTGGTGAACTGATTTGTATGCGTAAAAATCAATCTTAAAAATGAGAAGGATGATCGTAATGCCTTATGAGACCTCGACCTCACGCCCGAACGTCAATCGCAAGCGCTCGGTTGTCGTATCGAAGAAGCGCACCAGCGTCAGTCTGGAAGATAGTTTCTGGGCCAGCCTGCAAGCCATTGTGAAGATGGAGAATACGACAATCGAACAGTATATCGAAAAAATCGAACGTCGCCGCGATACGCCGAACCTGTCATCGAATCTGCGGATTGCCGTGCTGGAATACTATCAGCAGATCGCAGCTCGCAGCATGGTCGCTGGCATGCCCGAATCTGCGTCTCCAAGTGTGGTTCCGAAGCAAAGCGATCGGCACACACAACTCGCCGAGAAGGTCGCCGCTTATTGGGGGCGCGTTGACAAGCAGCTGGCTGACTAGCCAGCTGCGCAATTTGAAGTTCAGGAATTTTACAGAACGACGCGTGATGGGGCGCGCCGTAGGATCGAGACTTGTTTTAGCCAACGGCCGTTTCGGCCACGGAGCCAGTTATGTTCAATCGACGCAGCAAATTGGAATTGCATAATGCGTTGGCGCAAGCAGCTGCCATCAGCCGCTCGCAGGCGGTGATCGAGTTCAATCTCGACGGCACGATCATCACCGCCAACGATAATTTCCTGTCTGCGATGGGGTACTCGCTCGATGAGATCAAGAACAAGCATCACAGCATGTTCGTTGATCAGGCGACACGCGATAGCGCCGCTTATCGAGAGTTTTGGGGTAACCTTAATAAGGGGCAGTTTCAGGCGGCGCAGTATAAGCGAGTCGCGAAAGGCGGGCGGGAGATCTGGATCGAAGCCAGCTACAATCCGATTCTCGATGACAGCGGGAAGCCTTGCAAAGTGATCAAGTTCGCCACCGACATTACGGCGAGCAAGATCGCGAGCCTCGACGCTCAAGGCAAGATTGCCGCGATCGATCGAGCTCAGGCGGTGATCGAGTTCAATCTCGATGGCACGATCATCACGGCCAACGACAACTTCCTGACGACGGTTGGCTACGCATTGCCGGAGATCCAGGGGCGGCATCACAGCATGTTCGTCGAGCCGCAGGAGCGCGATGGCAATGCCTATCGTGATTTCTGGGCGCGACTCGGGCGCGGTGAATACCAGGCCGCCGAATACAAGCGCGTCGGCAAGGGCGGAAGGGAAATCTGGATACTCGCGACCTATAATCCGATCCTCAATGATGTCGGAAAGCCCTTCAAGGTGGTGAAGTTCGCCACGGACGTCACCCAGCAAAAGCTGAAGGCGTCGGATAGTGACGGCCAGATGCAGGCGATCCGAAAGTCGCAGGCGGTGATCGAGTTCCGGATGGATGGCAACATCATCACGGCGAATCAAAACTTCCTGGATACGCTCGGCTATTCGCTCGATGAGATCCGCGATCGCCACCACAGCATGTTCGTCGATCCCATGGAGCGTGCATCGCCTGCCTATGGCGAGTTCTGGGCCAACCTCAATCGTGGTGTCTATCAGGCTGCGGAATACAAACGGCTCGGCAAGGGTGGACGCGAGGTCTGGATACAGGCATCCTACAACCCGATCTTCGACCTCAACGGCAAGCCGTTCAAGGTCGTCAAATATGCAACCGATATCACCGGACAGGCGATGGCGCGGATGAAGGCCGAACGCGCTCGCTCACTGATCGAGTCGGTTGCTGCCGGCAGCGAGGAGATGAACGCTTCGATCCGTGAAATCTCCGAGACCATGGTGAAGTCGCGGCAGACGGCCGAGACTGCGGTGAACCAGGTCGAGACCGCCGACCTGCAAGCGCAACGATTGACTTCTGCGGCGCATGCCATGGGGGGCATTGTTGGCCTGATCGGTGATATTACCGGCCAGATCAATCTGCTCGCCCTGAATGCGACCATCGAGTCGGCGCGCGCAGGAGAGGCAGGCCGCGGCTTTGCGGTGGTGGCGGCGGAGGTCAAGAATCTCGCGAATCAGGCGAAGCAGGCGACAGACAAGATTTCCAACGAGATCGAAGCGCTGAATGGCATCTCCGGGGATGTCGTCGGCGCGCTGGTGTCGATCAAGCAGGCGATCGAGCATGTCAACGAATTCGTCACCTCGACGGCAGCAGCCGTGGAGGAACAGAGCACGGTGACATCGGATATGTCGAGCAACATGCAGCGCGCTGCGGCTGAATTGGCCTAGCGCGCCGCAAGCAATTCTGTTTGCATCACCCACGGCCATGCTAGTGTCGTGGGTGATGGCTCCCTTCAATCCAGGCACGCGGGCGATGATCGAGGCCCGCGTCGCCAAATTCGACCGTATCGACGAATCTGATGCAGCCGCGCATTTGAAGCGTGCGGCTGTTGCGCTCGTGCTTGCCCATGCGGATCATGCGGCGGATACCGGACTATTGCTGACGCTGCGCGCCTCCAGTCTGCGCGCGCATAGCAACCAGTGGGCACTTCCCGGCGGCCGCTGTGACCCCGGCGAGACGGTGGTGGAGACCGCGCTGCGCGAGCTCGCTGAGGAGCTCGGCCTGCGGCTTGGCGCGTGTGATGTGATCGGCATCCTCGATGATTATCCGACGCGGTCCGGATATCTGATCACGCCCGTGGTGATGTGGGCGGATGATAGTCGCCAGTTGGTGCCCAATCCGGATGAGGTGGCCTCGGTGCACCGGATCGCGCTCACGGAACTGCTGCGCCCGGAGGCATTTGATTTCATCCGCATTCCCGAGAGCGAGCGGCGCGTGATCCGCTACAGCCATTTCGGTCATATGATCCATGCGCCGACAGCAGCGTTGGTCTATCAGTTCAGCGAACTTCTTGCCGGACGCATCACGCGGGTCGCGGAACTGGAACAGCCCGTCTTCGCCTGGAAGTAGTTCAGGCCGTTGCGTGGCATCGGCGTTTGCGCAACGATGCTGCACAAGAATGTATTTCGGGAGGATCGTCATGGCGTCGTCGTGGACGAGAGGTCTATGCGTGGCGGCGGCATTATTCGCTGCGAGTGACGCGAGCGCGCAGAACTTTCCTGCTCATCCGATCACCCTGATCATTCCCTTTGCGCCCGGTGGAAGCACATCGATTGTCGGCCGCGCCATCGCGGACAAGATGAGCGAGACGCTCGGTGAGAAGGTGATCGTCGATAACAGGCCGGGCGCGGGCGGGACGGTTGGCACGCGTGCGGTCGCGAAGAGTGCGCCCGATGGCTATACGATCGGGCTCGGTTACACGGGAACGCTAGCGATCGGGCCGACGCTCTACGCCAAAGCCGGCTACGATCCGCGTAAGGATTTTGCACCGATCGGGATGATCGGCCATTCACCGAATTCGCTGGTGGTCCATCCGTCATTTCCGGCCAAGACGGTTGCCGAACTTATCGCCTATGCCAAAGCGAATGCGGGCAAGGTCAATTTCGGTTCTGCCGGCGCGGGTACCGCGAGCCATATTACCGGCGAGTATTTTGCCAAGGTGGCCGGCATCACACTGGTCCATGTGCCCTACAAGGGGACCGGGCCTGCGCTGGTCGACCTGATCGGCGGCCATATCCCGATGGCCTTTGCACCCGTCCCGGCGACACATGCCAATATCGTCGGTGGACAGCTCCGCGGCATTGCGGTGACGAGCCTCATGCGCACGAGCCTGTTGCCGGATGTGCCCACGGTCGCGGAATCCGGCCTGCAAGGTTTTGACGCATCTCTGGCCTATGGACTCGTTGCGCCAGTCGGTACGCCGCGGCCGATCATCGATCGGCTCAATGGGGAGCTGCGCAAGGCCCTGGAATCCGACGACGTACGCAAGCGTCTGCAGCAGGACGGAACCGATCCGGCCCCCGGATCGCCCGAGGATTACGCCGCGTTTATCGACAAGGATGAGACCAAATGGGCGCAGATCGTGAAATCCAGCGGGGCCAAGGAGGAATAGGCGAGCGGCATCGGCGTATGGTGCGCTGTTTGGTCATCCCGCCCGGCCTTATTGGCAAGACAAAATTCACCAAACTGCTCCAACGTGACAAGGGCTGAAAGCTATAAAGAACCGATGGTCCGCGCGGGGCGGTGCGTGATCGTTGATGTTTCCATGGATGCGTGCCCGTTGCGGTACGCGAACCAGACAGGTCGCATGTCCCATTCTATTCGTATATTTGCCGTCGCTCTTCCGCTTGCTGCTCTGCTGGGCACGTCGGCGCTTGCATGGGAGTTGCCGACGCTTTCGCCGTCGGTCGCCAATGCGATGGCTCAGGGCGCCTCGCCGCAGGCGATTGCAGAGTATCGCCGCAAGCTGGCCGAATATCAGGAGGCACGCGCTGCCTTCGACGCGGACGCCGGTGCCTATTGGAACGCGATCGCCGAGAAGCGGAAGACCCGCTTTGCCAAGCGTCGCGAGGGCCAGGCGGTCACGCTCAATGATTACGTGCTGGAACAGGCGCCGTTGTATGAGGGGCCAAAGCGGCCGGTAAATCCCGAGCCGGATCCAGACACAGGTCCGCGCGTCCGCAAGGATCTGCCGGTGGTCGCCGACTTCCTCGGGGCTGCACGGTCAGAATTTCAGTTCGCGCCGCTGCGTCCGAGCAGCGAGATGGAATTCAAGCGTGCCTATGCACGTGCTGCCTTGCAGGCCGGTATTTCACGCGACATCGCCGTGCGCGTCTATTCGTTCGAGACCGGCGGCAATGGCGGTCATGACATGCAGTCGGGCCTCAATCCATCGAAGCCGGGATCACGCGCGATCTCCACGGCGATCGGCTACAATCAGCTGCTGACCGCGAATACGATCACGATCATTGCCGAGAAGGGCCCACAGCTCCTGAAGGTCCTGAACGAGAGGGCCGCGATGCTCCAGGGGCCGCAACGCAAGGCGATGGATCACAAGATCGCAGTGTTCAAGCGCATGCATGCAGCCGTCAAGAGCGGCCCGCAGAGCTGGAGCGCATTCGAAAAGCTCGGCCTCACGCCGCAGGGCTGGGCCATGCATGCGCTGGTGCTGGACATGGATGTCGGCCCGCAATTGCAGGTGCACAAGCTGCTGACCTCGGTGAATTTCGCCCGGGCGCGCGGCGTCGATCGTCCGCTTTCCGCCGCCGAGCTGGAGATGATGAATCTCACGGGTGACGGCAACGGCTTCGACATGGTGACCATGCCGCAAGCGATGCGCGAGCAGGTGCCGACGGCGAATTTCTTCCAGCGCGGCGGCTATGAACGCAATCCGGTGGCGATCCGCCACAACACCGTGGCCAAGCTGATCGCAATCACCAACAATCGCATGGATATCAATGGCAATCTGCCCGGCGCAAAAGAATTGGCCGCAGCTTTTGGATCGGCCACGGCCAGCAATGAGGCTCGGTGACGTTCCTTTGAAGCACGGTCCCGATAGCAGGCGTCGGCTTCCGGATAAGATCACGCTGTAAAAATGAAAACGCCCGAGGCAGGTCACCTGCCTCGGGCGTTTGGCTTTTAAGGCTGGGCGATCTTACGAGTTACCCGGATTGAAGTCTTCGCCGACGGCGGCCGGCGCAGCAGCTGCATCGGCACGCGGACCATGCGGACGGCGGCGACGACGCGGCGGGAAGCGCGGTTCGCCATTGGCTTCGCCGCCATTCTGCTCGACGGGAGCGCCATTTGCCGGCTGCGGAGCGCCGCCGGTGATGAAGGATGGCAGGCCGATATTCTCGCTGGCCTGCACGGCCGGCTGCGGCTGGAATTGCGGCTGCGGCTGTCGGGCATCGCGCGGGTAAGGCTGTTCGCCACGCTCGCGCGGCTGACGCGGCTGCTCGTTGCGCGGCTGATAGTTGTCGCGCTCACGCGGCTGCTGCTGTTCGCGCTGCTGCGGCACGAAGCCCGGCTCGGCGCCGAAGTTCGAGAAGTTCTCGCTCTCGTCGTCGCCATCCTCCACCTGGACATCGCCGGCGCCGTTGTCGGCGCGCTGCTGCTGTTGCGGCTGGTTCTGGCGGAACTGTTCCTGTGCGGTTGCGATCAGGCGGAAGTAATGTTCGGCGTGCTGATAGTAATTCTCGGCGGCCACCGGGTCGCTCGACGATCGCGAATCGCGGGCCAGCTGCAGATATTTTTCGGCGATGTGAGAGGCGGTGCCGCGGATCTTGATATCGGGGCCGTTCGATTCGTAGACCCGGGTCATCGGGTTCTGGCCGCGCCGATTATTGTTATTGTTGTTGTGATTATTGTTGTTGTTGCGGTTGTTGTTACGCATCCGCTTGTTGTTGTTCTGACCGTTTCTCATGTGTCGCTTTCGTTACCGAGATTTGTCACAAAGCTGATTACTGAGTTGCTACGCGCTGAAATTCGTGGCGCTGAGTTTTCGTGTCGCGGCAGCATTCCGCGAGATTCGGACTGGCCGGTTGAAGGCATGCGTCCAAATCCGTCGTGCAGGTCATCGCTGCATCGATTTTGCCCAAAGTCGCGTTCAGCAAAGACGCGTTCCCCAATCGCCGGCTGATCCCATCAAACCGGCCAAGTCAGACGCCTGCCTTATCCGGGCTCATGTCCCGGCGCGGCTGTTGTCCGTGAAATCCAAAGCGCAATAATCAGGCTTTCGTTCGCTCTGCGGTCGTGAGCTGCGCAGCACTTTCAGCCTTCGCGCTCAACCAGACCTGCCTGTGGAACCTGTATCCGGACGGGCTCTCTTCCGAGATTACTGGTCACCCAGATACCTATGGGGCGAACCAACCCTGTTCCGATGCTGCCCGGAAGGTAGTCGCTCCCAAGGGATATTCCAAGCGGTTTTTTTCGATTTAAGAAGGCTTTATCGCGGCTTTTTTAGCCCCATAACCGCCCGTCTGATGCCACCGAGGTCGGTTTTGGCCGGCGCGGGAAGATCGAGGCCTGCCTCCGAGATGAGGTCAGCGACTGTATCGCTTTGATCATGGCCGACCTCGACGACCAGGAAGCCGCCGGGTGAAAGCAACCGCGCAGCCTCAGGGGCGATGATGCGATAGGCGTCGTAACCGTCACTGCCTCCGTCAAGCGCGCGCATCGGATCATGCGCGCGAACTTCGATGTCGAGGCCGGCGATATCGGCGGATGGAATGTAGGGCGGGTTCGACACGATCAGGTCAAAGCCCTCATGCAGTGCGGAGGCGTAGTCGCAAGCGACGAAATGTGTGCGGTGCGCAAGCCCGTTGCGTTCGGCATTGCCGCGCGCGGCTCGCAGTGCAGCGAAATTGATGTCGGTCGCGATGCCCGTCGCGTTGGGGAGTTCGGACAGCAGTGCCAGGATGATCGCGCCTGAGCCGGTGCCGAGATCGGCGATCCGCAAGGCGCGTGACCGAGGCCCGCGCGTGTCCAGGCATTCGAGCGCGGCTTCGACGATGGTTTCGGTGTCGGGGCGCGGCACCAATGTGTCGGCCGAGAGGGTGAATTGTAGTCCCCAGAACTCCTTGATCCCGGTGATGCGCGCGATCGGCTCGCCATAGAGGCGACGGGCAGCGAATTGCGCGAGTTGCGCAGCCTCATCCGGGGAGAGCGTGCGTTTCGCTGCGGAGATCAGGCCCGTGAGATCGAAATTCAGCGCGGCGCCGACCAGCAGCCGCGCATCGAGTTCAGGCGAGTCGATAAGGCTGGCGCGAAGCAGGTTTGTGAGCGAACGCCGCGCGGCTTCGACGGTTTGGCCAGTGAAGTCGATGTCGCCGGCGCTCACGCGTCGCCCTGTGCCGCGAGTTGCGCGGCCTGGTGCTCGGTGGTCAGCGCGTCGATCAGTTCGTGCAATGCTTCGCCGGTGATCACCTGCGGCAGCTTGTAGAGCGTCAGGTTGATGCGGTGATCGGTGACGCGGCCTTGCGGGAAATTGTAGGTGCGGATGCGTTCGGAGCGGTCGCCTGATCCGACCTTCTCCTTGCGGTCGGCGGAACGTGCCGCATCGAGGCGCTGTTGCTCGGCATCATAGATGCGCGAACGCAGGATGTTCATGGCGGAGGCGCGGTTCTTATGCTGCGAACGGCTGTCTTGCATCATGACCACGATGCCGGTCGGGATATGTGTGATGCGGATCGCCGATTCCGTCTTGTTGACGTGCTGGCCGCCGGCACCGCCGGCGCGCATGGTCTCGATGCGGAGATCGTCGTTCTTGATCTCGATATCGACTTCCTCGACCTCGGGAAGCACCGCGACCGTGGCAGCCGATGTGTGAATGCGGCCCTGCGTTTCCGTATCCGGCACACGCTGTACGCGGTGGGCGCCGGATTCGAACTTCAGCTTGGCGAAGGCGCCGCGACCCTTCACCTCGACGATGATTTCCTTGTAGCCGCCGACGGTGCCTTCCGAGGCTGAAACCACTTCGGATTTCCAGCCCTGCAGGCTGGCGAAGCGCTCATACATGCGGAAGAGGTCGCCGGCGAACAGCGAGGCCTCGTCGCCGCCTGTGCCAGCGCGGATTTCCAGCATGACGTTGCGTTCGTCCATGGCATCTTTGGGCAGCAAGGCTACACGGATTTCCTGGGCGAGGGTCTCGATTCGCTCTTCGAGCGCCGGGCGCTCCATCTCCGCCATTTCGCGCATCTCGGCATCGGTCGTGCCGTCGGCGATCATGGCGTCGATGTCTTTCAGCTCACTCACGGCCGAACGATATGTCTTCACCGCATCGATCAGCGGACCCAGTTCGGACAGTTCGCGTGTCGTCTTCACATACTCTTCGGCAGCGAGCTGGCCGAGCACGGCCGCTTCGAGGGAGGCGTGGTGCGCGAGAAGAACGTCGAGTTTGGCTTCAGGAAGTGCAGACATTGGAAAATCTCGGAAGGCGCGGACAGGCGAGGCGACGTGCAGCGGGACTGAGCCTCGCTACAACGACAGGCCTTCGGCTTCGGCGAATTCGGTCAGTTTCTGCCGGATCGAGACGCTGCCCGATGGCGCATCGAGCAGCTTCGACATCAGTGCCTCGGCCTTCTTGGCGTCGAGGTCGAGAATCAGCGCCTTCACCGGACCATGTGCGGTGGCAGACAGCGACAGCGTGCGATATCCGAGCGCGACGAGCGCCAATGCGCCGATCGGCTGCGAGGCCATCTCGCCGCAGAGCGAGACATGGCGCCGGGCCGCATCGCCCTTCTGCACGATCTCGCGCAGCACACGCAGGATGGGTGCCGACAGCGTGTCGAAACGATCCGAAACTTTCGAGTTGCCGCGATCGACGGCGAACAGGAACTGGAACAGGTCGTTGGAGCCGACGGAGACGAAATCGACCTTCTTCAACAATTCGTCGAGCTGATAGATCAGCGCCGGCACCTCGATCATGGTGCCGACATCGATGCGTTCCGGCAGCGCATGACCGTGCTGGCGCAGATAGGTCAGCTCGCGCTCGATGATCGCCTTGGCCTGATCGAATTCGGCGACTTCCGAGATCATCGGGAACATGATGCGCAGCGCGCGGCCGCCGCCGGCACGCAGCAGCGCGCGGATCTGGCCGCGCAGCAAGCCCGGCCGATCGAGGCCGAGACGGATCGCGCGCCAGCCGAGCGCGGGGTTCTCTTCGACCACGGTCTCCATGTAAGGCAGCGCCTTGTCGCCGCCGATATCGAGCGTGCGGAAGGTGACGGGCTTCGGGCCGGCCGCGTCGAGCACGGCGCGATAGAGCTGCAGCTGATCGCTGGAGCGCGGCAGGCTTTCGCCGACCATGAACTGCAATTCGGTGCGGAATAGGCCGATGCCTGCCGAACCAGTGTCGTCGATATGCGGGAGGTCGATGATCAGGCCGGCATTGATGTGCAGGTCGACCTTGACGCCGTCCCTGGTCACGCAGGGCTTGTCGCGCAGCGCCGAATATTGCGCTTGCCGACGGGCGCGGAAACGCACGCGTTCGGCATAGGCGGATTCGATTTCCTGCGACGGGCGGATATAGATCGAGCCCGAGGTGCCATCGACGATGATGGCGTCGCCGGGATCGGCGATGCCGGGCGCGTTGGCGACTTCGCCCAGTGCTGGAATGCCGAGCGCGCGCGCCACGATGGAGACGTGCGAATTCGCCGTGCCTTCTTCCAGCACCAGGCCGCGCAGTTTCTTGCGGTCGTAGTCGAGCAGGGCAGCCGGGCCCATCGCGCGCGCGATCAGGATCGCATTGTCCGGCATCTGCTCGCGCGATGGCGCGTGATCCTGGCCGACAAGCTGGCGCATCAGGCGATGGCCGAGATCCTCGAGATCGTGCAGGCGATCGCGCAGATACGGATCGGTCGAGCGCAGCATGCGCGCGCGGGTGTCGGACTGCACGCGCTCGACGGCTGCTTCGGCCGTGAGGCCCGTTGCGACGGCTTCGTGCAGCTTGTGCGACCAGCCGTGGTCATTGGCGAACATGCGATAGGCTTCGAGCACGTCGCGGTGCTCGCCACCTTCGGCGACGTCGCCGCGCTCCAGCATGCGATCGAGATCGGCGCGCAGCTTGGTCAGAGCCGCATCGAGCCGCTTGATTTCCTTTGGCAGGTCTTCGGCGATGTAATTGGTAATGACCACACGTGGTTCGTGCAGTACCACATGGCCGAGCGCGATGCCGTCGGAGAGGATCGCGCCGGTCTTGTGGATCGAATGCCGCGCGGCTGGCTCAGCGCCGGGCTCGGCCAGCGAGGACAGCTCGCCGGAGGCGATCATCTCGGCCAGCACCATCGCGGTGGTCTGCAGAGCCTCGACTTCTTCCTCGACATAAGTGCGCTTGGCGCGGTTCTGCACCACCAGCACGCCGAGCGTGTTGCCGGCGCGCAGGATCGGCACGCCCAGGAACGAGTGGTAGATTTCTTCGCCGGTTTCCGGGCGGAAGGCGAAGGCCGGATGGCTCTGGGCGTCGTTGAGATTGAGCGGCGTCGCTTCCGAGGCGACCAGGCCGACCAGGCCTTCATGCGCGTTCAGCACCGTGCGATGCACGGCGTCGCGATTCAGACCTTCGGTGGCATAGAGTTCGAGCGTGTTATCGACGCGGAGCACGTAGGTGGAACAGACCTCAGCCACCATATTGGCGGCGATGAGCACGACGATCTTGTCGAGACGCTCCTGAGCGCTGACCTGCTCCGCCATGACTTCACGGAGCCGTCTCAGCAAGACTCGGGGGCCGCCCGACGCGCTCCGCATATGCCCACACCTCCCACGATGCCAGTGCCCGGGGAAAATCGTGCGCTGGCTAAGCCTCAGAAATCAATAGCATTTGCACGATCGCGCAAATGGGCGCGACCGTGGAAACCGAATCAGATTGTCCGAAACGGCGCCCTCAACCGATACGGTTGCCCCTAACAGGGCTATACCGGTTTGAGGCTTGTTTTGCCAAGCAAAACGCCTGCCAGACGAGAAACATCCTGATCACTTTAAAAGGACGGATGTTTCAGGAAAAACTGTCTACGCCGGGTCTCTTAAGCTTTGTCGAGACCATACAGCGTGTGGAGGGTGCGGACCGCCAGTTCCGTATAGGCGGCATCGATCAGCACCGAGAACTTGATCTCCGACGTGGTGATCGCGCGGATATTGATCTGCTTTTCCGACAAAGCGGCGAAGGCCTGGGCGGCGACGCCGGCATGGCTGCGCATGCCCGAGCCGATCACCGAGACCTTGGCGACATCGGTGGCGCTGTCGATGCGGGCGAAGCCGATCTTGCCCTTGGCCGCCGTGATGGTCTCCTTGGCGCGGGCATAGTCGGTGGCCGGCACGGTGAAGGTCAGGTCGGTGGTCTTGCCGTCTTCTGAGACGTTCTGGACGATCATGTCCACATTGATGTTCGCGTCGGCCAGCGGCACGAAGATCGAGGCGGCAACGCCCGGCTTGTCTTCGATCTGGCGCACGGAAATCTGGGCCTCGTCCTTGGAAAAGGCGATTCCGGTGACGACGTGGCTTTCCATGATTTCCTCCTCGCTGCAGATCAGCGTGCCCGGCGGCGTGCCGTGCGGGTCGATATCTTCGGGTTTGTCAAAGCTGGAGCGGACGAAGATCGGCATATTGTGGGTCATGCCGAGCTCGACGGAGCGGACCTGCAGCACTTTCGCGCCCTGCGAGGCCAGTTCCAGCATTTCTTCGAATGCCACCTTATCCATGCGGTGCGCCTTCGGCACGATACGCGGGTCGGTGGTGTAGACGCCATCGACGTCCGTATAGATGTCGCAGCGATCCGCCTTGATGGCGGCGGCCACAGCCACGGCGGAGGTGTCCGAGCCGCCGCGGCCGAGGGTGGTGACGCGGCCGGTGGCTTCATGGATGCCCTGGAAGCCGGCGATCACGGCCACTTCCTTGCGCTCCTTGAAGCGCTTGATCAGCTTTTCGCCGTCGATCTCGTCGATGCGCGCCGAGGCATGGGCGTCGGAGGTGCGGATCGGGATCTGCCAGCCCTGCCAGGAGCGGGCATCGATGCCGATGCTCTGCAGCGCGATGGCCAAAAGGCCGGCCGTCACCAGTTCGCCGGAGGCGACGATGGCGTCGTATTCGCGCGCGTCATACATCGGCGAAACTTCGTTACACCAGGCGACCAGCTCATTGGTCTTGCCCGACATCGCCGACACCACGACCGCAACCTCGTGACCGGCATCGACTTCGCGTTTGACGTGCTGCGCGACGTTACGAATGCGATCGATATTGGCGACGGACGTACCGCCGAATTTCATTACGAGACGGCCCATGACGAGTGGTGCATTCCCTGGCGACAGTGGGTAAAGATACCGCACTCGCGACGCGAGCGGGTCAAACGGCGCGTATACATAGCGGCGGGGGTGTGGGCAAGCAACCCGCCCCGAACCCGCTTAGAAAGCTCCGAAACAGGTCATTTGGACGGCTCATGGGACGCTATATCGACGATATCCTGCAGCCGGACGAGAAGGTGCTGTATTCCAGCAACCTGCACTGGGTCGTCTATTGGAAGGGCATTCTGGGCTGGATCGTCGCGGCGGCTTTGTTCGTGGGATCAGGCGTGAATCCGGCGCTGACGTTCGCGGGGCTTGTAGCTTCGGGCGTGATTGCCGTGGTCGCGTTCTTTTTCACTGTTTCGGCCTGGTTCCAGCGCTGGATTACTGAAACCGACGTGACCAATCTCAGGGTCGTTCACAAGACCGGCTTCATCACGCGGAAGACTTTTGAAATCAGCGTTGATAAAATCGCGGGTGTGAATGTCGAACAGGGCATTCTTGGACGTATCCTCAACTACGGCGACGTCAATCTCGAAAGCATGGGCGACCAAGATCAAAATCTTAAGCTCGTTGCCTCGCCTCTCAAATTTCGCAACGCCATTACGGCCACTTAGGAACTAGGCTCTCATGGCCATGCACGCGACTTCATCCGATGCTTCCGCCGCTTCCGTCGATGCGGCCGAGATCGAAAAGTTTTCAAAACTGTCGGAGCAGTGGTGGGATCCGCGCGGCAAGATGGCGCCGCTGCACAAGATCAATCCGCTGCGGCTGTCCTTCATCCGCGATGCGGCCTGCCGGAAATTCGATCGCAATGCGCGCAGCCTGAATTGTCTCGACGGCTTGCGCCTGCTCGATATCGGCTGCGGCGCTGGTCTGCTGTGCGAGCCGTTCACGCGGCTCGGTGCACAGGTGACGGGCATCGATCCGTCGGCCACGAATATCGCTGCGGCAAATCTCCATGCGGAGAAAAGCGGCCTGTCGATCGACTATCGCTGCACCACGGTCGAGGAACTCGATCCCGACGAGCGGTTCGATGTGGTGCTGGCGATGGAAGTCGTCGAGCATGTCGTTGATGTCGGCGCCTTCCTCGATCGCTGTGCGTCGATGATGAAGCCCGGCGGCCTGATGGTGGTCTCGACGCTGAATCGAAATTTCAGGAGCTTTGCGCTGGGCATCGTCGCCGCTGAATATGTGCTGCGCTGGCTGCCGCGCGGCACCCATCAGTGGGAGAAGTTCGTCACGCCGGACGAACTCGCGCAGCATCTGGAGCGCAACAAACTGGGCATCACCGAACAGGCGGGCGTGAGCTACAACCCGATTGCCGACCGCTGGTCGATCTCGTCCGACATGGGCGTGAATTACATGGTGGTTGCCGAAGAGGTGTGAGTGCTCTTCTCCCTCCCTCAAGCCGCATAGCGGCGCTTTCTTCTCCCTCCCCGGAGCGGAGCGAAGGGGGAGGGTGGCGAGAAGCGAGCGTCCAGCGAGCTTCGAGACGGGTGGGGTGTTTCCGCAAACTCTGACGTCACGTGGTTGTTCAACCGGGATGATAATCGACACTTTGGACCGGGATGATGGTCGACAGTTTTTGGCTTGGTTCCGGGTCAGGCGGGCGGTACGCATTCTCGCGTGGCGGACCGAATCTACGGAAGACACGCAGCCGGTCGATCAGCCCGATATCGTAGTCGCAGAAGCGCACGATATGGTCGCCGGTTTCGAGCTCGGCGATGCCGACCAGCTCCCCCACCAGCGCCAGGCTGATAAAAACGGGCTGCTTGTGCCAGATGATCTCGCTGCTGCTGCGGATCCGCCGGATCTCGTGATCGGCGTCATACCAGGGATCCTCGAGACGATCCGGCATCCGTCGCGTCGATGCCGTGTAAAGATCGGCCGGAGGGACCTGACCGATCGCCTCGTGCGGTCGCTCGTCATTGTAGTGCGCCCTGAAGGCGTCGAACCGGGCCTGCTGCTCTGCCGCAGTGGCGGCCGGTGGTCGGGACGTCTGCCGCTTCAATGTGCGATGCATGCGTTCGTGGCGACCGTTTTCCTGCGGCGAGGCCGGATGCACGAAGTGCGGCACAATGCCGAGTTTGAGCCACCACGCCGACAGCCGGGTCAGTCCACCCGCGCCGTTGGAGCCGAACGGCGCGCCATTGTCGCTGCGGATCGCCAGGGGCAGACCATGGCGCTGGAACACCGCGGTCAATGCCTGGCGCGTGCCGTCGATCGTCATCGGCACGATCTGCACACCAAGCAGATAGCGGCTCGCGCTGTCGGTCAGCGTGAGTGGATCGACCCGCGTGCCGTCACCGGTGCGGAACCAGCCTTTGAAGTCGATCGCCCATTCGTCGTTGGCCACATGGACGGCAGTGAACGGCCGTTGTTGATCGAGCGGGCGCCGGCGTCGCCTGACCGGTGCGATCAATCCGGCCTGCTTCAGCAGGTCGCCGATCGTCGAGGCTGCCGGCCACGCCTGTTCCGGATGGCGACGCTCCAGTATCGCCAGAAGCTTGCGCGGCCCCAGATGCGGAAATCGCCGGCGCAGGGCCACGATGCTCTCGACCCGTGCCGGATCGGTCCGATGCGGACACTGCAACGGCGCATGTGAGCGATCGACAAACCAGTCGCCCACCCCGCTATCGCGGCGTCTGCGCCATTCGTAAAACGTGTCCCGGCCAATGCCGTAGCGACGGCACAACTCCGTCACGCTCCAGTTCCCGCTGGCGTAATCCGACAGCATCCGAACGCGTTCTTCCATACGACAGGTCTCCACGAAAGGCATCGGCGGTCCTCCCTCCGATGCAATCTGACCTGTCGACCATCATCCCGGTCTAATCTGTCGGGAATCTACCCGGATTGTACCGGTGAGAGACCCCACCCCCCGCCTATCGGCGGACTACGATGGACGAATTCGTCCATCGGACCCCACTGCGCGGCTTAGCCGCTTGAGGGAGGGAGACTTCGCGCTCCTGCGCGTCGTTGCTGATCAACCTGTCAAAAAGCCACGTGATGTCTCGAACGCACGCGATCTCGTCCTCGCGGCGCCAGAGGCGCCCGAGCTATGCGTATTCCTCCCCCAAGATGAGGGGAGGCGGCACGCCGCAAGGCGCGGATCGGTGGACTCAACGCTGCTCCTGTCTGCTGGATCGCCAGCAAACCTGAGCCGCGCAACGCCTTACGGCGTGCCACCGCGGGATTTTGGGCTGGAGGACCGTTCTGCTCGAACACCGGCGCATCGCCTCCCCCGGCCTAAGCAGCAGGTTTCGGCAGACGCTGATCCCGACGGATTTCTCCGTCGTTCGCCTGTGCCGTCGCAGCCGAACTATCGGCTCTCCCCCGTAGTGGGGAGTGACGGTGGCCCCCGGCCTCCCGAGTCCTGCTTGCGAGGCAAGCCGCGGGCGCCGCATCCTGCCCCACTCCAGAAACGCCTCATGAGAGCGCCCCTCGCGAACAAGACGGGAGGGATATGCCGGATGATGGGAATTTTGTCAAGAACAAAACGGGAATGACTTCGCGTGGGTCTTTTCCCTCCCCGGAGCGCAGCCACTGGGGAGGATGGTGAGAAGCGAGCGTTCAGCGAGCTTCGAGACGGGTGGGGCGTTTCCGCAAACGCTGACGTCACGTGGGGAGAGTCCCCACCCCCGCCTATCGGCGGACCCTCCCCATTCGCTGCGCTCCGGGGAGGGAGACCATGGGCTTCGGCGCGTCATGTCGAGCCAGTCGAATAGCGACCAATGCCGCTCACACCCCGTCCAGAATGATCACCGTGGGCGCTTTCGGCAGGGCATTCAGCGACATCGTCAATGTCTGCGCGCTCCGCTGGTCGATCGCAAAACTCTGGCCGATCTTCTGCATGAAATCGCTGAGCGGCGTCATGAAACGGTGCATCGGCAGCACCACGGAGGCACGCAGGCGCTTGGTGATGTCGGAGACGCCGTCGAGAGACATCGTGTAGCTGCCGTCGATGGGCACCATCACGATGTCGAGCCGGCCGATGGCGGCGAAATGGCTTTCGTCGAGCTTGTGATGGAGGTGGCCGAGATGGCCGATGCACAGGCCGGCGACCTCGAAGATGAAGATCGAGTTGCCGTCCTTCATCATCTCGCCACCGGAATCGTCGCCGACGTAGCGGCGGATATCGGTGGTGACATTGCGGATCAGTACATCGCCGACGCGCTCGTGAATCTGCGCGGGCTGGCCCCTCTCGCCCCAGCCATGCAGCACGGTCTTGATGCGCGGATCAGGGTTGAGCGTGTAATGCGTGCTGTGCGCCCGGTTCATCGTCACGACATCGGGAATGCGGTCGAGCCTGTAGACGCCGTTATAGTCGGTGGCGATGGTCACGCCGCCGGGCGTGTCGATGTAATAGGTGGAATGCCCGGCATAGGTGATCGCAACTTCGTCCGGTTTGGTCGCGGTGCGGCGCAGGCTGACCGGGATGGCGCGCGGCGGACGCTCCGCCATGGCGAGGCATTCGCTGCCGCGCGATGCAGTCTGCGCAAGTGCCGGTGTGGCGAACCACCCGATTGCGGCGAGAACGACAGGCAGAAGTCGCAGCATGATCCGGCAGTCTCCGAATGCACCTCGCAAGAGTGTATCGTCAATTGAGAGAGCCGCAATGCCGGTTGTGCAGGCGATCTGTGACCAATTGCCCAAGATAGAAGCGGCGTCGCGGTGTGGATACGCGAATGGCTGTCATGCCACCCGGATAGGTCCGTTGATGACGGCGATGGTGTCGGGTAGTCGTTGGATACCTGTCTGAGAGCATGTGACATTGTCGTTGGATCCGACACCGCCTCTAACACCGCCTTGGGAATTCGTCAGCCGTGACAGCCGCCGTGCGGGCTCGTCAGGGCGTTGGGTGTTCGATACGGCGCTGGCGCTGCTGACGCAGCCGCTCGACGCGGCGATCGGCGAGAGCCTGCAGATGATCGGGACCAGTGCCGGCGCCGATCGAGCCTGGATGTTCGAATACGACGCCGACCACCTGCGCTTTCGTAACACCTATGAATGGAGCCGCGGTGGTGCCGGCTCCTTCGTGCAGGACCTGCAGAACGTGCCCGTCGCCATCATCGCGTGGCTGCATCAGCATCTCGTCGCAGGGCAGGCGGTGATGATCAACGACATCGACGCCTTGCCGCGCAGTGCCGGGCCTTTGCGCGCGGAATTTCTACGCCAGGGCAACAAGAGCGTGCTGAGCGTGCCGATGTTCCATGATGGAAGGCTGGTGGCGTGTATCGGCTTCGATGCCGTCGAGATGCCGCGGCGATGGTCCGGCGAGATCGCCGATCTGTTCAGCTGTGCCGATCTGATTGCGGCCGCGCGCTATGGCCGGCCGCAGGTCGATGTCGTCGCCGGTGAAGCATCATCGACGCCCGATGCGATGATCTATCTCCGCCGCGCCAATGGCGTTCGCGGCACGCCGCTGTCGGAGATCGTCGGGCTGCGTTCGTCGAAGGACTACACGGAGGTGTGGCTGGTGGACGGCACCATGGCGCTCGACCTGCGCACGCTGACGCAATGGCTTGGCCTGTTGCCTGCGGGCGGCTTCGTGCGCGTTCACCGCACGGCGGTGGTCAATCATCAGTTCGTGCGCGATGTGGAGCGTCGCGAAAGCGGGGCGTGGCAACTGCGCGTGCACGAGCTGAAGGAGCATTGGCCCGTATCGCGCTCAGGGCGCGCCGAGTTGCGTGCACGTCTCGGAATCTGAAGTGTAGTTCAGATCGCAGAATCCGGCTCGCATCTTCGGTTAAGAAATCCTTACGATCATCTATCGGTTCGGAATTTTTCGCGCGACGTGCAGCGGCTGCAAATTGCGCAGGACATTGGTCGAACCTGCGCGTCGCTTCGTCGATCCGTCATTGCGTTTCATCAGCTGATTGCGTGCTTCGTAGGGCGCGATGTCAATCGCGTTGACGAGTCGGAGCCAAGAGACGATGCCTGCCGAATCGCTTGTCACCTGTGACGTGACGGCGCGACGATCATGATACGTCGCGTGCGCGCACATCGCCGTGACGCGGTGATCGAAAGGTTGCGCGGCTCCGCCTCGGAGATCCCGCTGTTGCGTGCGCTGCTGCTGGCGCCGTTGATGCTCACTTTTCCTGCTCACGCTCAGCAATTGTCCGGCCAGGGCGGTGACGGCGGTGCGCATGGAATCAGCAAGCCCGTTGCGGGTGGCACAGGCGCCTATGGCGCGTTGATCGCAGGTGGCGGCGGCGGCGGTGGCGGCGGCGCCGAGTCCAGCCATCATCACGTCAATGCCGATGGAAGCACCGGCGGCAGGGGCGGCAGCGGCGCGAACAAGAATGGCGGCGGCGTCGGCGGGACGAATACAGACCCGGGCAAAAATCACGATGGTGCCGATGGTCACGACGGGCACAATGGAGTCACCGAATTCGATCCGCCTGGTCATGACGGCGGCAGCGGCGGCGGTGGCGCAGGCGGTGCGGTGGGCCAGCTGGTCATCAGGCCGGGCACCTATGACGGCCTGTCCGTCACCGGCGTCAGTGGCGGCAATGGTGGCAAAGGCGGCAAGGGCGGCAACAGCGCGCTGGCACCGATCTTTCCGCCGATCCCCTTCACATCGAATGGCGCTGCGGGCGGTGGCGGCGGCGGCGGCGGTGGTGGCGGCTTCGGTGTCGTCTCTGTGAATGCCGGCAACTATGTCTGGAATTCCGGCAATGTCGTCGGTGGCAACGGCGGCAATGGCGGTGCGGGTGGCGCCGGCGGGCAGGGCTCACGCGCCTATTCGACCCAGACCTGCGACGAGCACGGTTGCTCCGGCGATATCAATTACTATCCCGGCGCAGGCGGCAATGGCGGCGGCGGGGGCCATGGCGGCGCCGGCGGATCCGGCGCGTGGATCGGGCCGAACGTCTCGGTGGAGATCGGCGGTGCGATGCGCCTGACCGGCGGGAACGGCGGCAATGGCGGATCCGGCGGCAATGGCGGCGATCCCGGCGATCTCTATGGCTACAGCCTGCCGATGGCCAATTCCGGGGATTCCGGCCGCGGTGGCCGTGGCGGCGCCGGTGGCGATGGCCTGCAGCTGGGCGGTTCGCAAACGATCACCATCCGGAGCGGCGCCGTCATCCAGGGTGGCACTGGTGGAAGTGGCGCCAATGGTGCGGCGGCTGGTGCGGGCGGTGTCGGCATCCGCGCGGAAACCATGTTTGGCGGCACGAATATCATCAATGCCGGCACCATCATCGGCGGCCTGAGCGGGGACGGTGTGATGGCTGCAGCGATCCTGTTTTCCTCCGGCAGCAACCGGCTCGAATTGCAGGCGGGCTCGCACATCACGGGCGATGTCGTTGCGGCCGAATACAATGGACGGCCGGACACCCTGGCACTGGGCGGCGCGACCAGCGCGACATTCGACCTGTCGACGCTGGGCGCGCAGTATCGCGGGTTCGGCATTTTCGAAAAGGCAGGACCGGGCGACTGGATCGTATCGGGGACGCCGACATCTTTCAGCGGCGACCTGCGGGCCAGTGGCGGCGGGCTTGTTCTTGACGGCAATACCAAGCTCACGACCGTCAACGGTTACGTCGGATATGACGACGGCAGCAATGCCAGCGTGACCGTATCCGGCGCGGGCGCATCATGGCTGAACACCAACCTGTTCGTCGGCCATCGCGGCAACGGTTCGCTGCTGGTGGCCGGCGGCCATGTGACGGCCGCGACGGCGACGATCGGGAATGACACGACCGGTCTCGCCACCGGTCATGTCAGGGTCGATGGCGCCGGTTCTGTGTTCGATGCGCAGGTGTTGAAGATCGGTGCGCAGTCCTTTGGCTCGCTGTCGGTGAGCAATGGCGGGTTGCTGAAAGCGAGTTCGCTGTCGGTCGGCGATCTCGGCATCGGCGGCGCGTTGAATATCGGCGGCGACGTGGGGGCGGCGCCCATGGCGGCCGGCATCGTCAATGGTGCTATCGCGCTGGCGCATCAGGGCACGCTCAATTTCAACCATACAGGCAGCGACTACCTCTTCAACAATGTGATCACCGGCAACGGCACGATCAATGCGCGCGGCGGCACCACGGTTCTGTCGGGCCGCAATGCGGGCTTTTCAGGAACGACCGACATTCGCGACGCGACATTGCGGGTGACCGGCGAGCTTGGCGGCACGGTCAGTGTCGGCCAAGGCGGTGAGCTCTCCGGCAATGGCGTGGTCGGCAGCACCACGGTGTATAGCGGCGGCGCGCTGGCGCCGGATAGCCACGGCCAGCTGAAGGTGAACGGCAGCCTGTCGATGCTGGCCGGCAGCCAGTTCGATTTTAATCTCGGCCATGTCGCCGGCGCGTCGTCGGCGACGTCGGCCGCGGTCTGGGTGAACGGCGATATCGCGCTCAACAATGTGACGTTCAATATCAGCGCCAGCGCCGAGCCGCCGATCGGCTATTACCGGATGATCACCTATACGGGCGCGGGATCGTTCTCCGGCCTGACCATCGGTGACAGGCCGCCACCGGGCGGACTGTTTCCGGATGCCTATGTGGTCGACACGTCGCGCGCCAACGTGGTCGATCTGGTGACGGTGCCGGATGGCACCAATTTCCTGCAACGCTGGGACGATGCATCGAATGGCCCGCGCGGTGGCAGCGGCACGTGGAATGCGATCAACAACAACTGGTCCAATCTCGGTGGCCTCCTCGATATCAATTGGGGCGGGCACCACGCCGTCTTCGACGGGCCGGGCGGGACGATCAGGGTGGATGGCGCGCAGAATTTCCAGGGGCTGCAATTCGTCCGCGGCCTCTACGAGCTCGCGCAGGGCTCCGGCGAATTGCGGCCGGCCGATATCAATGGCGCGCCTGCCATCGGCGAGGTGCGCGTCCTGGCGAACGAGACGGCGACGATCTCGGCGCGGATCGCCGGCGCTGGCGGCATCAACAAGACGGGCGGCGGCACGCTCATACTGGCCGGCGCCAGCACGTATACCGGCGAGACCACCATCAGCGGCGGCACGCTGCAGATCGCGTCGGATGGAAATCTCGGTGTCGGCGGCACGCTGAAATTCGACAATGGCACCCTGCACACGACGGCCGACGTCCAGTCCACGCGTGGCGTGAACCTGCTCGGCATCGGCGAGATCGACACCGACGCCGCAACAACATTGCAACTCGCGGGAACGGTGTCCGGCGCGGGCAGCTTGATCAAGTCCGGCGCCGGCACATTGACGCTAGCGGGCGCGAACAGCTGGACCGGCGGTACGCTGCTGCAGGCCGGCACGCTGCAGCTCGGCATTGCCGGCGCATTGCCTGACGGCAGCGATCTTATCATCACCGGCGGCAAGTTCGATCTCAATGGCCATAACGCCACGACGCGCTCGCTGATCGGTCTCGGCGGCGAGATTGCGCTCGGCAATGCGCAGCTGACGCTCGATCAGGCCGACAATACCGAGATCGCCAGCGTGATCAGCGGCATCGACGGCCGTCTCGTCAAATCCGGTAACGGCACGCTGCTGCTGTCGGGCAGCAACACCTACACCGGCGGCACGACGGTCTCGGGCGGCACCGTGGCCATTGCCACCGATGCCAATCTCGGCACCGGCGCGCTGGCGCTGTCCAGTGCGCGGTTGCTGACGCTTGCCGATATCTCATCGACACGCAGCATCGCGCTGACCGGCAATGCAAGTATCGAGACGCTGTTCGGAACGACTTACGCGACCAGCGGAGATGTGTCGGGGACCGGCGCGCTGATCAAGGATGGCTGGGGCACGCTGGTTCTCGCCGGCACCAACAGCTATGGCGGCGGCACGACGATCGAGGCCGGTACGCTGCAGATCGGCAATGGCGGCACGACCGGCACGCTGACGGGCGATGTCACCAATCACGGTATTCTGGCGGTCAATCGCTCCAACGACGTGTTCTATAGTGGGGTGATTTCGGGCGCCGGCGCCTTCGTCCAGATGGGCGGCGGCATCACGGCGCTCGAAGGGGACAGCACCTATCGCGGTGGCACGCTGATCTCCGCAGGTACGTTGCAGCTCGGCACGGGCGGCACTACGGGATCGATCGCAGGAGATGTGATCAATAACGGCACATTCCAGATCTTCCGCTCGGACACCTATACATTCGGCGGGACGATCTCCGGCGCCGGTGTGTTCCGGCATGTGGGCACGGGCACCACGATTCTGACCGGCGACAACAGCTATAGCGGCGGCACGGTGATCACGCGTGGCGTCCTGCAGATCGGCGATGGCGGATTCACGGGTTCGATCATCGGTGCCATCAACAACAATGGCGCGCTGATCGCGCAGCGCGACGGGCTGCTGACCCTGGCCGGCGCCATATCCGGCACAGGCTTTTTCACGCAGAGCGGTCCCGGGATCACGCGCCTCGATGGCTTCAACACCTATACGGGCGTCACCGACGTCACGGCGGGAACGCTCAGCGTCAATGGCTCGATCGTCGCGTCGTCGCAGGTCAATGTCGGGCGTGGCGCGACGCTCGGCGGCAATGGCGAGGTCAGCACCACGCAGATTTCCGATGGTGGCATGCTGTCGCCGGGCAATTCCGTGGGGCTGCTGACCGTTCGTGGCAATCTCACGCTCGCCTCGGCGGCCAGCTACATGGTGGAAGTGGCCGGCCCCGTGGCCGATCGCACCGATGTCACCGGCATCGCGACGCTGAATGGTGCAACGGTGCGTGTCGCCTTCGATCCCGCAGCCTTCGTGCGCGAGCGTTACACGATCCTGCATGCGGCGGGTGGGCTGGCCGATACGTTCCGGCCGCAGATCTATGGCGACCAACCGCCGGCCTTCACGACATCGCTGAGCTATGATGCGCAGAATGTCTATCTGAATATCGACCTCAAGCTGACCGGCCTCAACATCAACCAGAACAATGTCGCGTCGGCGCTGAACACCTATTTCGGCACCTATGGCGGCATTCCTTTTGCGCTGGGTGCGATGACGCCGGAAGACATCACGCAATCCTCCGGCGAACTCTCGACCGGCGTGCAGCAGAATACGGTGCAGGCCATGACGCAGTTCATGGGCGTGCTGACCGATCCGTTTGCGGCCAATCGCGGCGGCGTGACACCGACTGCTGCGCCGAATGCCTTCGCACCGGTGGAGCGATCGATGGCGTGGCGCGATGCCTATGGCGCGGTCACCAAAGTGATGCCTGCCGCGCCGAGTTTCGAGTCGCATTGGAATGTCTGGGCCGCAGGTTTCGGCGGCGGGCAGACCACCGATGGCAATACGGTGGTCGGCTCGCACACCAGCAGCGCCCGCATCGGCGCGGTGGCCGTGGGCGCCGATAGCTGGTTCTCGCCGCAGACATTGGCCGGCTTCGCCATGGCGGGCGGCGGCACCAGTTTTGGCCTCTCCGACAATCTCGGCGCGGGTCATTCGGACCTGTTCCAGATTGGCGGCTTCGTTCGTCACCATGAAGGTGCGGCTTATCTCACCGGCGCGCTCGCTTATGGCTGGCAGAACGTCACCACGGATCGCACCGTCACCATCATCGATGCCGACCGGCTGCGCGCGAATTTCACCGCGCATGCGTTTTCGGCGCGCGTCGAAGCCGGTCATCGCAGCGTCGTGTCCTGGCTGGGCGGCATGGGCCTGACACCTTACGCCGCGGGGCAGATAACCAATATCGATCTGCCCGCTTATGCGGAGACGCTGGTCTCCGGCGCCGATAATTTCAGGCTGAACTATACCGGGCGCAATGTCACGGCCGCGCGCAGTGAACTCGGTGTTCGCGCGGACAAGTCCTTCGCATTTGATCAGGCGCTGCTGACTCTACGCGGCCGCGCCGCTTGGGCGCATGATTTCAATCGCGACCGCATCGCGCAGGCATCGTTCCAGTCGCTGCCCGGCGCGAGCTTCATCGTCAACGGCGCGAGCATGGCGCCGGATGCAGCCCTCACGACCGCCAGTGCGGAGGTGATGTTGGCGAGCGGGCTGTCCTTCGCTCTGAGTTATGAAGGCGAGTTTTCGCAGCTGACGCGCAGCCATGCGGGCAAGGGCATCGTGCGCTTCGCCTGGTAGCTGCGATTGCATCGCAGACTTTGCATCGCAGATATGGCAGCGCGCGGCTTGACCCCGCCGCGCGGCGCAGTCAGGTTCCGCGACTTCTCTCGCGGATTTGCCCTGCTTCATGTTGACGATCGCCTCGCTCTGGATTCCCTTCACCATCATCGCCTCACTGGGGCAGGTGGCGCGCAATGCCATGCAGCGTTCGCTGACGGGGCCGCTCGGCACCTGGGGTGCGACCAATATCCGCTTCCTGTTCGGCTTCCCGTTCTCGCTGGTGTTTTTCGCGGTCGTCATCACTGCAACCGGCGATCGGGTCGGCTGGCCGGTGATGGCGTTCTGGCCGTGGCTGCTGCTCGGCGCGCTCAGCCAGATCTTTGCCACCGGCCTGATGCTGGCGGCCATGAACGAACGCTCCTTCGTGGTCACCACGGCCTATCTCAAGACCGAGGCGATCCAGACCGCGATCTTCGGCTTCGTCTTTCTCGGCGATCACCTGACGGTGCTGCGCGTGGTCGCCATTCTGATTGCGACGGCTGGCGTCGTGGTGACGGCGTTGCGGCCGGGTGCGACGCGTGAGCTCGGCAGTCTGCGGCCGATCATGTTCGGGCTGATTGCCGCGGCCGGCTTTGCGCTGTCGGCGGTGGGCTTTCGCGGCGCCATCATCGCGGTGCCGGATGTGAGCTTCGTCACCGCGGCGTCCTATGCGCTGGCATGGTCGCTCTTCGTGCAGACGGCGATCCTGACGATCTATCTGCTGCTGCGTGCACCGGACGTGTTGCGCAAGATTTTCGGCCTGTGGCGTCCGTCCATGTTGGCCGGCTTTGCGGGCGCTGCCGCTTCGCAATTCTGGTTCCTCGCTTTTGCGCTGACGGCCGCAGCCAATGTGCGCACGCTGGCGCTGGTGGAGGTGCTGTTCGCGCAGGCCGTCGCCTATTATTCGTTCAAGCAGACGCCGTCGGCGCGCGAGCTTGCCGGCGTGGTGCTGATCGTGGCCGGTGTGGCGCTGCTGGTTGCGGCGTGATCGCTCTTTCGCCGCGGGCACCGCTGCGATAGGACTGGTCTTGTTCCCTGCGAGACAACATCGATGCGCATCCTGCCACTGCTGTTCCTGCTGCTGACCAGTCCCGTTCTCGCGGCCGAGGCCATCGTCAAGGATGGCGACACGATCCAGATCGGCAATGTCGCCTACAACCTCGCCGGCGTGGACGCGCCCGAGATAGATCAACCCTGTGTCGATGAACACGCAGACAACTGGGCCTGCGGCGTCGAGGCGCGCGACCGGTTGGTGAAACTCGTCGGCAAGCGCGACGTGCGTTGCGAAGAACTCGGCGAGGACAAGGCGGAGAAGGGACGCCGCGCGGCACTCTGCACCATTGCCGGCGAAGCGATCAGCCTCAATCAGGCGGTGATCCAGTCGGGCTTCGGTGTCAGCGTGGAGGCGCCGGCCAAAGCCAAATTCCAGGCCGATGAGACTGTCGCGAAGGACAAGCGGCAGGGGCTGTGGCGCGGCTGTTTCGTGGCGCCTGCGGATTTCCGCAGCAAGAGCGCGGACTCTGCGCTGCTCGGCGGCTCCTGTGCGCCGGACAAGGAAAAGGCATTGCGGGCGGCGCTGTTCCCCGTCGACCTGCCGCGGCCCGATGGCTGCAATATCCGCGCAAAGCAGGTGCGCCGCGCCAAGCTGACGGGCAATGTCGGCGTCTATCTGATCCCGCAATGTCAGAACTACGCCACCCAGCCGAAGCCGGATCGCTGGTTCTGCAGCGAGGACGACGCCCGTGCCGCGGGTTACCGCAAGGCGCTGAATTGCCAGGCATCCAGCAGCCGCAAGTGAGCCCAACGCTGGCGGTGCTGGACGTTACGGGCTGAACCACGTAGCACATCTGGAAGACTGGATCGGCGGCATCGCCGGATAATTCCAGCCTGCGAAATCCGGAGTGAAGCGCGTGGCCGAGACCTTGAGTTCGTCAGCATCGATCGAAGCCGTTGACCGCGGCCTTGCCTCCGCCGGCTATATCGCCAGCCGGCAGATCGCCACCGCGGTCTATCTTGCCGAGAAGATCGAGAAGCCGATCCTGGTCGAAGGCCCGGCGGGCGTCGGCAAGACCGAACTTGCCAAAGCCATCGCCGCCTCGCGCGGCCTCGAGATGATCCGCATGCAATGCTATGAGGGCCTCGACGAGGCCAAAGCGCTGTATGAGTGGAAATATGCCAAGCAGCTGCTCTACACGCAGATCCTGAAGGACAAGCTCGGCGAAGTGCTGGGCGGCGCCGATACGCTGGCCAAGGCGCTGGACCAGCTGCATACGTTCGGTGACGTGTTCTTCTCCAAGGAATTCGTCGAGCCGCGGCCCTTGCTGCGCGCGCTGGAACAGCCGAAAGGCTGCGTGCTGCTCATCGACGAGATCGACAAGTCCGACGCGGAATTCGAATCGCTGCTGCTGGAAATTCTGTCCGACTTCCAGGTGACGATTCCGGAGCTTGGCACCATCGCCGCCATCGTGCCGCCGACCGTCATCCTCACCTCCAATGGCGAGCGCGATCTCGGCGACGCGCTGAAGCGCCGCTGCCTGCATCTGCATATCGGCTTCCCCGAGCCGAAGCTGGAAGAGCGCATCGTCGAAACCCGCGTGCCCGGCGTCTCCGCCACCTTGCGCAAGCAGCTTGTGGGCTTCGTCAGCCAGGTGCGGACGCTGGACCTGAAGAAACTGCCCTCGGTGAGCGAGACCATCGACTGGGCCAAGGTGCTGGTGCTGCTCGGCGCCTCCGAACTCGGCCATGAGCTGGTGAAGGATACGCTCAACGTCCTGCTGAAATACGAAGGCGACATCGAAGCGACGATGCCGAATGTCTCTACCTTTGTCGCCAATGCGGGGCGGCAGGGCGTGTTCGGGTAGAACGATGAAGCCATTTCCGTCATTGCGAGGAGCGCAGCGACGAAGCAATCCAGTCTTTAGCCAAGAACTGGATTGCTTCGCTGCGCTCGCAATGACGGCTGAGAGGGATGGGGCCTGATGCGCGACACGCTGCATCGGTTTTTTCGGGCGGCGCGCGGCGCTGGGGTGAGAATCTCGCCTGCCGAAAGCATCGACGCCATGCGCGCTGCCGCCGAAGTGGGGCCCGCCGATCGCGAGATCCTGCGCGATGCGCTGTTGCTCACCATGGCGAAGTCCGGTGAGGAGAAAGCGGCGCTCGCGGCCTGCTTCGACACGTTCTTCACCCATCCCGATTTCGAAGCGCCGCCGCCGGCGAATGACGATCAGGACGCGGCGGCCGACGAGAACGGCCAAGGCGAGGCCGAGCCCGCGGAAGGCTCCGCTTCCGCGCAGGATTCGAGCGAACTCGGCGCGCTCGCGCAGATGCTGCTGGCGCAGGACCGCGCGGCGATTGCAGCTGCGCTGTCGAGTGCCGCCAATGCCGCCGGCCTCCCCAACATCCGTGTGTTTACGCAGCGCGGCCTGTTTGCAAGCCGCGTGCTCGAGCAGCTCGGTATCGCGCAATTGCGCGACGACATTGATGCGCTCACCACCAGCAATCCCGCCGATGCCGAAAGGCTGGCTACGGCGCTCGGCAGCCTGCGCGAGACCGTCAGCGAAATGGTGTCGCAGGCGCTGCTTCTTTATGGGCGCGAGGAGACCGAGGCGCTGCGCAACGAGATCCTGCGCAGTGCGCCGATGGCGCGGCTGGAGCAGCGCCAGATCGCGCAGATGCGCGTGCTGATCCGGCAGATCGCGCGCCGCCTGCGCGAACGCTTCAGCAAGCCGCGCAAGCGGCAGCGTCGCGGCCATCTCGATGTCCGCCGCACCATCCGCCGCAACGCCGCCTGGGGCGGCGTGCCGTTTCTCACGGCCTGGAAACGCCGCCATCGCGACAGACCGAAAATCGTCGCCATCTGCGACGTCTCGGGCTCGGTGGCGCAGGTGTCGGATTTCTTCCTGCTGCTGATCCACAGCCTGCATGAAGTGGTGTCGGACGTGCGCTCCTTCGCATTCTCGGGCAATCTGATCGAGGTCAGCGCCATGCTGGAGAACAACAAGCCGGAAGAGGCGATGAAGCAGATCATGTCTGCGGTCGGCTTCGGCTCGTCGGATTACGGCCGTTCGCTCGCCGATTTCGAAAAGGATTTCATGAGCGCGGTGACGCCGCAGACCACGGTGATCGTGCTGGGGATGCCCGCAGCAACAATCTCGATCCGCGCGCCGATATCCTGAAGCGGATCGGCGAACGCTCGAAGCGGCTGGTCTGGCTCAATCCCGAAGGCCGCGTCAGCTGGGGTTTCGGCGACTCCGAGATGCCGCGTTATGCGACCTTCTGCAACGTGGTCCGCCAATGCGCGACGGCGCAGCAGCTCGAACGCGCGGTGTCGGATATCGTGGCGGCGTATCAGTAGCTTTGTTGTCATCGCCCGGCCGTGCGCGCAATTGCGCGCCAGGGCGGGTGATGACAGTCTCAGTAAATCGACGGAGTTGCGAATGACCATCGATACACTCTTCACCTCCGCCAAATTCCCCGACGGCACGCTGAACGATGTCGCCGTCGCCAATGGCCGCATCTCCGCCATCACGCCGACTGGCAGTGCCGCAGCAATAGAGACCATCGATCTCGCCGGCACCCTCGTCATTCCATCCTTCGTCGAAGGCCACATCCATCTCGACACCAGTTTTTACGGCGATGTCTGGCGGCCGCATGTGCCTTATTCCAACGGGTTCAACGTGCAGGAGCGCGTCGCCATCCAGGCCGACAACATGGCGAAAGCTGCGCCGATGGCCGAGCGCGCCAAGAGCCAGCTTGAACTGTGCCTCGGCCATGGCAGCACGCGGATGCGCAGCCATGTGATGGTGGACGGCTCGGTGGGCCTGAAGTCGCTGGAGACGATCGCCGCCGTGCGCGAGGCGCATCGCGACGTCATCGACATCCAGCTCGTCGCTTTCCCGCAAAGCGGCATCCTGCGCAGCCCTGATACGCCCGATCTGCTCGATGCCGCTTTTGATCTTGGCGCCGATGTGATCGGTGGCCTCGATCCCGGCGGGTTCGATCGCGATGTGGAAAAGCATCTCGACGTCGTGTTCGGCATCGCCGAGCGCCGCGGCGTCGATGTGGACATCCATCTGCACGATCCCTCGATGCTCGGCATTTTCGAGATCGAGCAAATCTGCGCGCGGACGCAGGCGCTGGGCATGCAGGGCCACGTGGCCATCAGCCATGCCTATTCGCTTGGCGATGTCGCGGCGGATGTGGTGCAGCGAACGGCGGAGCTGCTGGCGAAGAGCGGCGTCGCCATCATGACCAATGCGCCGGGCGCGCGGCCGTTCCCGCCGGTGAAAGTGTTGCGCGCAGCCGGTGTCACCGTGTTCGGCGGCTGCGACAATATCCGCGACAGCTGGTGGCCTTACGGCGATGGCGACATGCTCGGCCGCGCGATGATGATCGGCTACCGTTCGGGCTTCAATACGGATGAGGACCTGGCACTGGCCTTCGATATCGTCACGGCGGGCGGTGCCAAGGCCCTGCGGCTCGACGATCACGGGCTGCGCGTCGGCGCGAAAGCCGATTTCGTCGCCATCGATGCGCCTGCCGTGCCGCAGGCGGTGGTCGATCTGCCCCGGCGCCGCGCCGTCTACAAGAATGGCCGGCTGGTGGCGCGGGATGGGGTGATCCTTCCCTTGTCGTCACCCGGCTTGACCGGGTGACCCAGTAAACACGGACGGTAGGGATTAACACTTAGGCCTTTGTCTACTGGGCCACCCGCTTTCGCGGGTGGCGACATGCGAGTGAAAGGCTTGAATCATCGGCCAGACGCGTTACGACTGCGGCAACGATCTGCTGGCATGCCAGACACTCTGGAGACGATGAATGCTTGAAACACCGCGCGCGCGCCGGGGGATGGTCACCTCGCCGCATCATCTGGCGTCGCAGGCCGGGCTCGATGTGCTCAAGGATGGCGGCACCGCGGTCGAGGCCGCGATTGCGACCGCTGCGGCGCTCGCGGTGGTCTATCCGCATATGACCGGCATCGGCGGCGACGGTTTCTGGCTGATCGCCGAGCCCGGCAAGGCGCCGGTGACGGTGGATGCCTGTGGCCGCGCCGGCGCGGCGGTCGATCTTGCTTATTATGCAAAGCACGGCGTTGCGACGATCCCGTTCCGCGGGCCGCTCGCGGCCAACACCGTGGCCGGCACGGTGTCCGGCTGGCAGAAGGCGCTGGATGTCTCGAAACACTGGCAGACGCCGCTGTCGCGCGAACGGCTGCTGGAAAGTGCGATCTATTATGCCGAGAGCGGCATCGTCGTCACGCGCAGCCAGTCCGAACTCTCGACGGAGAAATTTGCCGAACTGAAGGACCAGCCGAATTTTGCAGCCACGTTCCTGCCGAACGGCCAGGCGCCGGCCGAAGGCGATGTGCTGAAGTTGCCCGCACTCGGTGCGACGTTGAAGCGGCTCGCGGCCGACGGCTTCGAGAGTTTCTACACCGGCAAGCTCGCCGACAGCATCGCCGCCGATCTGGCGAAAGTGGAGTCGCCGGTGACCGCCGCCGACCTGAAGCAGCATCAGGCCAGCGAGCGTCCGCCGCTGTCGACCACGGTGCGCGGCGCGCAGCTGTTCAACATGGCGCCGCCGACGCAGGGCCTGTCGTCGCTGATGATCCTCGCGATGTTCGATCGTCTTGGCGTCACCCAGGCGGAAGGCTTCGATCACATCCACGGTCTCGTCGAGGCGACCAAGCAGGCCTTCATCGTCCGCGACGAGCATGTCGGCGATCCCGATCACATGACCGTCGATCCCGCATCGTTCCTCGACGATGCCAAGCTCGATGAACTCGCCCGTCACATCGATCGCGAACGCGCGCTACCATGGCCGCATATCCGCAAGCCCGGCGACACGATCTGGCTCGGCGTCATCGACGGCCAGGGGCGCTCGGTGTCCTTCATCCAGTCGGTCTATTTCGAATTCGGTTCTGGCGTGGTGCTGCCGGAAACCGGCATCTGCTGGCAGAATCGCGGCGCCTCGTTCCGTCTCGCCGATGGCGGCTGGAATGCCCTGAAGCCCGGCCGCAAGCCGTTCCACACGCTCAATCCGGCGATGGCGATCTTCGATGACGGCCGTCGCATGGTCTATGGCAATATGGGCGGTGAGGGGCAGCCACAGACGCAGTCCGCGGTGTTCTCGCGCTATGGCATGTTCGGCATGCCGCTACAGCAGGCGGTGACGGCACCGCGCTGGTTGCTCGGCAAGACCTGGGGCAATGAGAGCGTGACGCTGAAGGTGGAGGATCGCTTCGATCCCGCGCTGATCCAGCAGTTGCGTGACGCCGGCCATGTGGTCGAGGTGCTCGGCAGCTATACCGGCACCATGGGCCATGCCGGCGCCATCGTGCTGCACGAGAACGGCGTGCTGGAAGGCGCGACCGATCCGAGGTCGGATGGTGCGGTGGCGGCGTGGTGATCGCTGTTTCTTCACCTCTCCCCTCCGGGGAGAGGTCGCCGCGTCTTCGCGGCGGGTGAGGGGCTGCCACAGGCGGCGTCGCTCGCGGCGCCCCCTCACCCAGCCCTCTCCCCGGAGGGGAGAGGGAGCTCGACGTCAGCGCTTCACTTCGACAATTCAACTTCCGCCATCATCTTCCGCAATTCCGTCTTCAGAATCTTCCCGTTCGCATTCCTTGGCAGTGGCTCGTTCAGGAACGTGATGCTGTCCGGCACTTTGTAGTCGCTCAATCGCTCCGCGCAATATTTGCGGATGTCGGCCTCGTCGCCGCCCTCGGGACTGTAGGCGAAAGCGTGCACGCGTTCGCCCAGCACCGGATCGGGCTTGCCGACCACCGCACTTTCGACGATGGCGGGGTGATGCGACATCACATTCTCGACCTCGGTGCAGTAGATCTTGAAGCCGGCGCGATTGATCATGTCCTTCTTGCGATCGACCACGCTGACATAGCCGTCGGTATCCATGCGGCCGATATCCCCGGAGCGCCAGTAGCCGCCGACAAAGCCCGTTCGCGTCGCATCGGGATTGTCCCAATAGCCCGGCACCACCATCGCGCCAGCAATCAGCAATTCGCCATCCTGGCCGCGCGGCACCTCGCGCCCGTCGTCATCGGCGATGATGATATGTGCGCCGGTCACGGGCCGTCCCACCGTATTGATTTTCTCGGCAGGTGAGCCCGGCGGAAACATGGTTGCGGGCGATGTGGTCTCCGTCGAGCCATAGGCATTGCAGAGATCGAGTTTCGGCAGCGCTTGCGCGAGGCGCTTGATGGTGGCTTCCGGCATCGGCGCGCCGCCGAAACCGGCAATGCGCCAGGCGGAGAGATCGTGTGCGTCGAAATCCGGCTGCAGCAGGCAGAGATTATACATTGCCGGCACCATCAGCGTGTAGGTCATGCGCTCGCGCGCCGCGATGGCGAGAAACTCCGGCGCCTTGAAGGCGGGCATGATGACCAGCGTGCCGGCGACATTGATCGTAGCCAGGATCAGCGCCACTAGTCCGGTGACATGCGAGGCCGGCACGGCCAGCATGGTGACGTCGCCCTCATGCAGGCTGTAGCCATGCTGGAAGTTCAGCACCGAATGAATGATGCTCGCATGGGTGAGCATCGCGCCTTTCGGATGGCCAGTGGTGCCGGATGTATAGAGCAGATAGGCGGTGTCCTCCTGCTGCAGTTGCGGCAAGGCGACGGCCGGCGTGTTGTGTGTCAGCTCGGCAAAGGATGGGGCGCGTCCGCTGCCGACGACCCACTGACGCCGAACCTCCGCGCGCGGTGCGGGCAGGTTGGCCTCGCATTCGCCGTCATAGACCAGGGCTGCGGCCTGGCACTGCTGCAGCACATAATCGATCTCGGGCGCACGCTGGCGCGTATTCATCGGCACGACGATCATGCCGGCGCGTGTGGCGCCGACCGCGCAAAAAATAAACTCGAGGCAATTGCCGAGCAGCATCGCAATGCGCTCGCCTTTGCGGAAACCGGCAGCGACCAGATGGCGGGCGACGTTCTCGGCGATGCGGTCGAGTTCGGCATAGGTGACGCGCCTGTCGCCCAGCACCAGCGCCGTACCATCCGGCTTTCGCGCGGCGGCGCTGCGCAGCATGGCATCGAGGGTGGCGGGGCGGTCTTTGAAACAGGCGACAACGCGGTCGCCGTAGAGCACCTCATGGCGGGTCACGGGCGCGGTCTGGTCTGGCATGCTCTTCCCTGACATTCTTGATCCGCCATTGCGGCTGGCGGTGAGACTGTCAGGTTACTCAGGCTTCCCGCTGTTGCCAACAGGGCGCGATGTCAGCGCGCTTCCACCGTCACATGCTGTAATTCATGCACGGCGGTGAGGCGCTGGCGCACCGCCTCGGTGCTGGCGGCGCCGGCAAAGGCGACGATGGCGGCATGGGCGCCGGGGCCGACGCGCCAGACATGCAGATCGAAGATGCGGGCATCGCCGGGGCGCTCGACCTCGTCGCGGATCTCCGCTTCGAGATGCGGGTCGGCGGTGTCGAGCAGCACGGCGGAGGTGTCGCGCAGCAGGTTCCACGACCAGATGGCGATCACGATGCCGCCGACAATGCCCATGACCGGATCGAGCCAGACCCAGCCAAGGTAACGGCCGGCCAGCAGCGCCGCGATGGCCAGTACCGATGTCAGCGCATCGGCCAGCACATGCATGAAGGCGGAGCGCATATTGTTGTCGTGATGATGCGCGTGATGGTGATCGTGGCCATGTCCATGTCCATGACCATGATGATCGTGTCCGTGGTGATGGTGGCCGCCGCTGAGCAGGACGGCGCTGGCGATGTTCACGACGAGGCCGATGATCGCGATCACCGTGGCTTCGCCGAAGGCGACGGTGGATGGCGTGAACAGCCGCTGCACGGATTCGACGGCGATGCCGATGGCGATCACCGCCAGAATGAGCGCGGATGCAAAGCCGGCGAGATCGCCGACCTTGCCGGTGCCGAAGGTGAAGCGCGGGTTATGCGCGTTGCGGCGGGCAAAGGCGTAGGCGCCGGCTGCAACAGCGAGCGCGACCGCATGGGTGGCCATATGGAAACCGTCGGCCAGCAGCGCCATCGAGTTGAACACCGTGCCGGCGACGATCTCGCCAACCATCATCACAGCGGTGAGGGCCACGACCCATAGCGTGCGGCGCGTATTGGCGTCGTGATCGCGCCCGAGGAAGACGTGATCATGGGCGAGGGCGTCGGTGTCGCGGGGGCTCATGACATCTTCCTATTTGGCGTAGCGCCGGATCGCGGCGATCAGCTCCTCCGCGCCCTCAGCGCGGGCGGCGGCAGAGAGTTTCGGATGCGCGACATGTTCGCGGACATGGTCCTCGATCAACTCGTCCATCAGCCCGCTGACGGCGCCACGCACGCCGGCCACCTGATGCAGGATGGTGGCACAGCCGGCATCCTCGTTGATGGCCTTCTCGATGGCGGCCATCTGGCCGGCGAGGCGGCGAACCCGGGCGAGCAGTTTTGTCTTATCGGCGGAGAGATGGGACATAGGTATAGGGGGTATCCTATATTGGGAGCGAAGGCAAGATTTTGTAGGGTGGGCAAAGGCGCGCTTGCGCCGTGCCCACCTTCAAGTGCACGGCTGGTTGAGGTGGGCACTTCGCTTCGCTCCTTTGCCCACCCTACAGGCTACAGGTCGCCTGAAACGAAAGACCCCGCCCGGCGACAGGCCGAGCGGGGGAGTTTACGGGAGAGGCGAAACGATCAGGCCGCGGCGGCCATCATGCGGGGATGGACGATGTGTTCCTTCAGCACAGAACCGGATGCATCGACTTCGGTGAGCGAAACGTCGTAGCTCCAGAGATCGGCGAGATGCTGCAGCACGCGCCTAGCATCGACCTCGTTGAGCAATGCGCCGTTGAGCACGGAATGCTTCAGCATCAGGCGGCGATCGCCGGCGAGGTCGACATCCATCACTTCGATATTGGCGTCGATCAGGCCGACATCATATTGCCGCGACAGCGCGCGGCGCACGCTGCGATAACCGCGCTCGTTGTGAATCGCCTCGACAAGGATGCCCGATGTGTCGGCGGGATCGTCGTGAAGATGGAACATGCGCATGTGGCGCATCAGGCGCGGCGACAGGAACTGGCTGATAAAACTCTCGTCGCGATAATTGGCCCAGACATCGCGCAGCACGCCCATCACATCGCCTTTTCCAGCGATATCCGGAAACCACTCGCGGTCCTCATCTTCGGGATCGGTGACGATGCGCTCGATATCCTGCATCATGGCGAAGCCGAGCGCATAGGGATTGAAGCCGGAGAAATACTTGCTGTCGAAATCCGGCTGGAACACCACATTGGTGTGCGATCCCAGGAATTCCAGGAAGTTTCCGTCGGTGATCTGCCCGCGCTCGTGCAGCGCCGTCATGATGCGATAATGCACATAGGTCGCCGTGCCCTCGTTCATGACCTTGGTCTGGCCCTGCGGATAGAAATATTGCGCGATGTTGCGAACGATGCGCAGCAGCTCACGCTGCCAGGTACGCAGGCGCGGTGCAGCTTTTTCCAGGAAATAGAGCAGGTTCTCCTGTGGCAAGCCGAGCAGCGCGCGGCGCCGCTCGGCGCTGAGCTCTGTCCTGTTCTTCGAGGGGCCGGTGGGCACCGTGCGCCAGAGATCGTTGAAGGTGGCCTGCTCGTGTTCGCGGCGTTCGCGGGCACGCTTTTCCTCGGCGCGCAGATCCAATGACCGTTTGCCCGGATAGCGATCGACACCATGGGACATCAGCGCATGCGCGGCATCCATGGTCTGTTCGACGGCGATGCGACCATATTTCTCCTCGCATTGCGCCACATAGGCCTTGGCGAAATCGAGATAGTCGAGAATGCCATCGGCATCGGTCCACTGCTTGAACAGGTAATTGTTCTTGAAGAAGTGGTTGTGGCCGAAAGCGGCATGCGCGATCACCAGCGTCTGCATGGTCGCCGTGTTCTCCTCCATCAGATAGGAGATACAGGGCGAGGAATTGATCACGATCTCATAGGCCAGCCCCATCAGGCCCTTGCGATAGGACGCTTCCTGATGGGCGAACTGTTTTCCGAACGACCAGTGCTTGTAATAGAGCGGCATGCCCACGGAGGAATAGGCGTCCAGCATCTGCTCGGCGGTGATCACCTCGATCTGGTTCGGATAGACGTTGAGGCCGAGATCCTTCAGCGCGATGTCCTCGCAGGCATCATGGATGCGCTGGATTGTCGTGAAGTCCCAGTCGGCGCCTTCAAACAGCTTCTTGCTCTCCTTGAAGGAATTCATGGCGCGATCTCCTTGCCCGTGCGGCGCTGGAACAGATCGTGGAACACCGGGAAGATTTCGCTGCGGTCATTGACCTTGCGCATGGAGAGCGGCTCGCCCTCGTTGCGCAGGCGCTGATACAACGTCCATAGCGAGGATTCCGCCATCTCGAACGGATGGCCGCCGCTCTCGCCGACTTCGAGATAGGCGAAGAACTGCGACACCGGCAGGATGGCGTCGCGCAGCAAGGCGCCGGTGCGATCGCTATCGGCATAGGAGTTGTCGCCGTCCGAGGCCTGCGCGGCATAGATATTCCAGTCGGCGGGGCGGAAGCGCGACTGCACGATCTCGTGCATCGTCTCCAGCGCGCTCGACACCAGCGTGCCGCCGGAGGCGGGGCCGTGGAAGAAGGTCTGCTCGTCCACTTCCTCGGCGCGGTCGGTGTGACGGATGAAGACGATCTCCACCTTCTTGTAGCGCCGGGTGAGGAAGACATAGAGCAGCATGTAGAATCGCTTGGCGAGATCCTTCATGTGCTCGGACATCGAGCCCGAGACATCCATCAGGCAGAACATCACCGCCTGAGCCACCGGCTTCGGCACGGTCTCGAAGCGGCGATAGCGGATATCGATGGGATCGATGAAGGGAATGCGCTTGATCTTCGACTTCAGCCGCTCGATCTCGGCGACGAGCTCGAGCCGACGGTCGTCGCTGCAATGATCGAGCTCGGCTTCGAGCTGTGCGATCACTTCCGGCCGTGGTCGCTGTAGCGCGACGCGCCGGGCCATCGCCCGTCGCACGGTGCGGCTGACCGAAATATTGGCCGGCGAGCCCGATGTCGTATAGCCCGCGCGGCGCAGGCCTTCGTTCTCCACCTCGGCCAGCTTGCGCTTGGAGAGGTCGGGCAATTCGAGATCGTCGAGAAAGATATCGACGAATTCGTCGCGGCTGAGGACGAAGCGGAACGCGTCCTCGCCATCACCTTCGCCGGCCCCGTTTCCACCACCACCTTTCGATTGCGGCCGCTGCAGGATGTCGCCTTCGACGAATTTCTTGTTGCCGGGGAGGACGCGGTCGCGCACGCCGCCTTCGCGGTGAAAGCGTGGTTCGTTCATGCCGTCGAGCGGGATCGTGACTTCGCCGCCTTCGAGGACGTCCTTGATATCGCGGTCCTGGGACGCCTTCTTCACCGCGCCCTGCACCAGAGTCTTGGCCCGCCGCAAAAACCGTTGCCGGTTTTCGAGACTCTTGCCACTCGGATTGAGGCGTCGATCGACGATATGCATGGCCGCGGAGGTCCTTGTGTATCCTTCAGTTGATCACCTCGTCATTGCGGGACGCGCGTTGCCCGCAATGACGAAGTTACGTTGTGACTAGCCCGCCTGTTTCACCCGCATGTACCATTCGACAAGGCGGCGCACCTGGCGTTCGGTGTAGCCGCGCTCGACCATGCGGGCGACGAAGTCGTCATGCTTCTTCTCGGTGTCGCCATCCTTCTTCGACCCGAACGAGATGACCGGCAGGAGATCCTCGACCTGCGAGAAGATGCGCTTCTCGATCACTTCGCGGATCTTTTCGTAAGAGGTCCAGGTCGGGTTCTTGCCGGAATTATGCGCCCGCGAGCGCAGCGAGAATTTGACGACCTCGTTGCGGAAGTCCTTCGGATTCGCAATGCCGGCAGGCTTCTCGATCTTGCTCAGTTCCTGATTGAGCAGATCGCGGTCCATCATCTGGCCGGTGTCGGGATCCTTGAAATCCTGATCCTCGATCCAGGCATCGGCGTAGTCGACATAGCGGTCGAACAGGTTCTGGCCGTAATCGGCATAGGATTCCAGATAGGCTTTCTGGATCTCATGGCCGATGAATTCGGCATAGCGCGGCACCAGCTCGGCCTTGATGAATTCAAGGTAGCGTTTCTCGACTTCATCGGGCAGTTGTTCGCGCCGGATCGCCTGCTCCAGCGTGTACATCAGATGCACGGGGTCGGCGCCGACCTCCAGCGTGTCATGGTTGAAGGTCGCGGCCAGGATCTTGAACGCGAAGCGCGTCGAGACACCGTCCATGCCTTCATCAACACCGGCCGCGTCCTTGTATTCCTGGACGCTGCGCGCCTTCGGATCCGATTCTTTCAGGCTCTCGCCGTCATAGACCCGCATCTTGGCGAAGGTGGTGGAGTTCTCGTGCTTGCGCAGGCGCGACATCACCGAGAAGCGGGCGAGGGTTTCCAGCGTTGCCGGCGCGCAGGGCGCTGAGGCAAGTTCGGAGCTCGAGATCAGCTTCTCGTAGATCTTCTGTTCTTCTGCGACGCGCAGGCAATACGGAACCTTGATGACGCAGATACGGTCGATGAAGGCTTCGTTGTTCTTGTTGGTCTTGAAACTCTGCCACTCCGACTCATTGGAGTGGGCGAGGATCACGCCGGTGAACGGAATCGCGCCGATATTCTCGGTGCCGATATAGTTGCCTTCCTGCGTCGCCGTGAGCAGCGGATGCAGCATCTTGATCGGCGCCTTGAACATTTCGACGAATTCAAGCACGCCCTGATTGGCGCGGTTGAGGCCGCCGGAATAGGAATAGGCGTCGGGATCGTTCTGCGCGTAGGTCTCCAGCTTGCGGATATCCACCTTGCCGACCAGCGAGGAGATGTCCTGATTGTTCTCGTCGCCCGGCTCGGTCTTGGCGATGCCGATCTGGCGCAAGCGCGACGGCTGGATGCGCGCCACGCGGAACTGCGAGATATCGCCGCCAAAGGCTTCGAGCCGCTTGTAGCACCACGGGCTCATCAGCCCGGTGAGCCTGCGGCGCGGGATGCCGTATTTCTCCTCGATCATCGGACCGAGTTGATCGGGATCGAATAGCGACAGCGGGCTTTCGAACACCGGCGAGAGTTCATCGCCGGCCTTCAGCACATAGATGGGATGCACTTCCATCAGCTGCTTCAGGCGTTCGGCGAGCGATGACTTGCCGCCGCCGACGGGGCCGAGCAGATAGAGGATCTGCTTGCGCTCTTCCAGGCCCTGCGCCGCGTGCCGGAAAAAAGCGACGATGCGCTCGATCGTGTCTTCCATGCCGTGAAAGCCGGCGAATGCAGGATAAGACCTAATCGTACGATTCAAAAAAATACGGCCAAGGCGGGAGTCCTTGGCCGTGTCGATCATTTCAGGCTCACCGATCGCAGCTAGCAATCGCTCGGCGGCGTTGGCGTATTTCATGGGGTCGCCGCGGCAGGACTCCAGATATTCGGACATCGACATGTCCGTCTGGCTCCGGGCTTCGAAGGTTCGAGCGAACGCATTGAACAGAGAATCGTTGTACATGATCCCTCTCTCCTTTGGTCGGTCGGCCGTCCTGTTGTTCGCAATCCTTGGTCTTAGGGGTAACGGGCGCGTTTCGTGATCGCGACTCAACATCAGCACTTATGAGCCTTCAGGACACATCTTGGTCCGAAATCGCGCAATGCGATCTGAGTGCATCGTGCGACTCATCTTCAGGCACTTGCATATAAGTTAGGCGAGATTCGCCGGCTCTCAAGGCCCGCACAAGCGATTGTGCGTCTCTGTGACTCGAACGACACAAAAACGTCGCATGTCGAACATGCTTCTGATGACGCACCAAGCGGCGCGATATTCACCGCGAAATAAAGCGTTAATATAGATGAACGCGCCTAGTTCCGGTCGCCGGGCAGCACGGGAATCGGCGCCACCTCGATGCCTTCGTCGATCAGCGACCGCGCTTCTTCGAGCGAGGCCTCGCCATAGATCGGCCGATGCTCCTTGTCGCCATAGTGCATGGCGCGCGCTTCGGTCGGAAAGCTCTCGCCGACATTGTCGGCATTGCTGGTGATGTGGTCGCGCAGTTCCTTCAGCTTGGCGCGCAGCTCGGCTTCCTGCGGCGCCATCATCAGCGGCGCATTGTCGGCAGGCGCGGGCTGGGCAACGACCTCATGCCCTTGCTGCTGCTTCTGGTTGCCCTTTCGGCCGATCTGCGGAGCCATGATGGCTTTCTCGACTTTCGCCGATCCGCATTGCGGGCAATTCACGAGCTTGCGCTTCACCTGGGAGTCGTAGGCGCCGGAACTCTGGAACCAGCTTTCGAAACCGTGGCCTTTGTCGCAGCGTAGATTGTAACGGATCATGTCGCGTCACGCACCAGATGCAGGTGGCCGGGGCCGGCCTTGGCATCGCGAATGCCGAAGCGGCGGCCATGCTGCAGCGACGGCACGGTGTTGCGTGCCTCGGTCACCTTGGCGGTGTCGATCTCGGCAATGATGAAGCCGGGATCGGTGCCCATGGCTTCGGCGATCACCACGCCCCACGGATCAACGATCAGTGAGTGGCCATAGGTCGAACGCTTGTTCTCATGCGTGCCGCCTTGCGCGGCGGCGAAGACGTAGCAGCCGTTTTCGATGGCGCGGGCGCGCAGCAGCGTGTGCCAATGGGCCTCGCCGGTCTTCTGCGTGAAGGCCGAGGGCACGGTGAGGAACGACGCGCCGGCTTCGGCGAGTGCACGGTAAAGTGCAGGAAAGCGAACGTCGTAGCAGATGGTAATGCCGATGCGGCCCCATGGCAGATCGGAAATGACGGCGGTTTCGCCGGGCTGATAGTTTGCGGATTCGCGATAGGTCTCGCCGTTCGGCAGGTCGATGTCGAACATGTGGATCTTGTCGTAGGTGGCAAGCACATCGCCGCTTGGCGCGATGAAGAACGCGCGATTGGCGGCGCGTTCCGGCGAGGCCTGCACAGCCAGCGATCCGATATGCAGATAGATGCCGAGCTCGGCGGCGAGGGCGCGATAGGCCTTCAGCGATTCGTCGTCTTCCTCGCGGCGCAGATGCTCGAACAGCCCGGCGCGGCCGGTCTGCATCATGTTGGTGACTTCCGGCGTCTGCACGTAATTGGCGCCGGCAAGGGCGGCTTCGCGGATCAGGTGGCGACCCTGTTCCAGGCTGTCGCGCGGCACGAGCCCGGTGCGCATTTGCACCATGGCGGCGACGAATGTCTGCGTTTGCTCGGTCATGCGGTCGCTCCTTCGATCATGGCGTCGAGCTTGCCTTCGCGGTCGAGCGCGTAAAGGTCGTCGCAGCCGCCGATATGCGTGCCGCCGATGAAGATCTGCGGGAAGGTCGCGCCCGGGCGGGTGCGGTCGAACATCTGCTGGCGCAGGTCCGGATCGGTCGATGTGTCGAAATGGGTGAACTCGGCCTTCTTGCGCTGGAGCAGCGAGATGGCAGCGCTGCAATAGCCACAGCCGGGGCGGGTGTAGATTTCGATGGCGGCGGCCATGCCGGGCACTCCAGGGACGTCACGGAATTGTGTCAGGGATTATATGGGACCGCCATGGGGCACCACAACCCGGGCAAAGACCAGCAGGTCCACCTGGGCGGCCCCGGCACGCAGCAGGGCGCGGGCGCAGGCGTCCGATGTCGCCCCCGATGTCAGGACGTCATCGACCAAGACAACCCGGCGACCCTGGACCTCATGCCGGCGTTCGGGCGGCACCTTGAAGGCGCCCTGCACATTGGTCGCGCGCTGGGCGCGCGATAGGCCGATCTGGTGCTCGGTGGGGCGGACGCGGCGCAGGGCATCCCGCGCCACCGGCACGCCGCAGGCCTGGTTGATCGCCTTCGCCAGCGCGCCGGACTGGTTGAATCGCCTGCTGAAGCCACGTCGCCAGTGCAGCGGCACTGGCACGATCACATCGGCCTCGGCCAGCAGTTCGGCGCCGGCACGGGCCATCCAACTGCCCATGATCGGCGCGAGATCGGTGCGGTCGTGATATTTCAGGTGATGCACCAGCGTGCGCGCCACCTCATCGTAACGCACGGCGGCGCGGGCGCGAAAATAGGCCGGCGGCGTCGCGATCGCCTGCATCGACAGGATGTCCGGCCCAGGATCATAGACGAAGGGAATGCCGAGCCGGCTGCAGAAGGGCGGCGCGATGAAGGAGAGTTGGCTCCAGCACGCCGCGCAGACGCCCGCGCTCGCGACCGGTTCCCGACAGGCGACGCATTGCAGGGGTAACGCGATATCGAGGACGAGCCGCGCGGATTGCGTGAGGGTGCGATGGCAATAATGAAGCGCGCCGCGCAAACGTGCGGGCAGCGACCACGGCAGGGGCGCTTCGGTGTCCATGGGGGAGGCTAGTCCCGGCGGGTTGGATGCTCAAGCATGATTGCCCCACCTTGCGCTTCGGCGTACCAAGCGCCCCATGAACCAGCCGCACACCGCCCCGATCCTGTTCGACCGTGCCCTGCTGCGCGCAAGGCAGGCGCGTGCGTTGAGGCAGGGCGCCGACACGTTCCTGCTCGATCGCGTTATCGAGGATATGAGCGACCGGCTGCAGGCGGTGCTGCGGCAGTTCAGCGACGGTGTGGATATCGCGACCCCCGGCTCCGGTCTCACCGAGACGCTCAAGAGTCGCGTTGCGTCGCTCAATCATATCGACGTGCCCGATGACGAGAGCAAAGGCCTCGGCCTCGCGCCGGCCTCGCTCGATCTCGCGGTGTCCGCGCTCGGCCTGCATCTGGTCAATGATCTGCCCGGCGTGATGGCGCAGCTGCGCCGTGCGCTGAAGCCGGATGGCTTTCTGATCGCGGCGCTGCTGGGTGGCGACACGCTCACCGAACTGCGCCAGTCCTTCGCCGCGGCTGAGGCCGAGCTCGAAGGCGGCATCTCGCCGCGCGTGGCGCCCATGGCCGATCTCCGCGATGTCGGTGCGCTGCTGCAGCGTGCAGGCTTCGCGCTGCCGGTGACGGATGTCGACAATGTCATGGTGCGCTACGGCAGCGCCTTTGCGCTGATGCAGGATCTGCGTCGCATGGGCGCCACCAACATCCTCGTCGAGCGCCGACGCACGCCGCTGCGCCGCGCGACACTGCTGCGCATGGCGCAGATCTACAACGAGCGTTTTGCCGATCCCGATGGCCGCATCCGTGCCACGTTCGATATTATCTGGCTGTCCGGCTGGGCGCCGCATGAAAGCCAGCAGAAGCCGCTGAAGCCGGGCTCGGCAAAAGCGAGTCTGGCGGATGCGGTGAGGGGATTGGGGAAGAGCTGATTGCTCTCACTGTCATTGCCGGGCTTGACCCGGCAATCCATCTTGACCGGAGTGAGCGTAAAAGGTGGATGCCCGGGTCAAGCCCGGGCACGACACCGAGTGTCGCGGCCGAGCCCTTACAACAACCCCGTCAAATGCGGGATCAGCGGGATATCTGCCGCGGGCATCGGATAGTCGCGCAGCTTGTTCGGCCGCACCCATTTGAGATTCTGGCCTTCCTTCGAGATCGCAAGGCCCTCCCAGCGCCGGCAGATATAGAGCGGCATCAAGAGATGGAAGTCGTCATAGGCATGGCTGGCGAAGGTGAGCGGCGCCAGGCACGCTTCCTTCACCGTGATCCCTAGCTCTTCATGCAGTTCGCGGATCAGAGCTGCTTCCGGCCGTTCGCCCGGCTCCAGCTTGCCGCCGGGAAACTCCCAGAGACCAGCCAGCGTCTTACCTTCCGGCCGCTGTGCAATCAGCACGCGGCCGTCGGCATCGATCAATGCTGCGGCGACGACGAGGACGAGTTTCATGAGGAACGGGCTTTCTTCACCCTCCCCTGCAGGGGGAGGGTCGGATCGCATTGTGCGATCCGGGATGGGGTGGCAGCGCGGCGAGGCGATGGCGCTGCGCGATCATCATCGCCGCTGCCCCACCCCGATCGCGCCTGCGGCGCTCGACCCTCCCCTGCAGGGAGGGTAAAGACTTACGACCGGTAGTCGCCATTGATGGCGACATATTCCTTGGTGAGGTCGCAGGTCAGTACGCGGTCGCGGCCCTTGCCGAGACCGAGTGCGACCTTGATCTGCACCTTGTCGTTCTTCATCGCATTCGACACTTCGGTCTCGTCATAGGACGGATCGCGTGCGCCGGATTTGGCGACGCGGATGCCGTTGAACGAGATCGACAGCTTGTCGCGATTGGCGGGTTCGCCGGCCTTGCCGACAGCCATCACCACGCGGCCCCAATTCGCGTCCTCGCCGGCAATCGCCGTCTTCACCAGCGGCGAATTGGCGATCGACATGGCGATTTTTCGCGCGGACGCCTTGGTTGTTGCGCCTTCGACGACGACTTCCACCAGCTTGCGCGCGCCTTCACCGTCACGCGCGACCTGCTCGGCGAGATCGTTCAGGATCACATGCAGCGCCTTCACGAAGGCCTTCAGGCGGACATCGCTCGCCTTGGTGATTTTTGGCGCGCCCTGCGCGGCAGCAGCGCCCGTCGCGAACATCAAGAGCGTGTCCGAAGTCGACGTGTCGCCGTCGATGGTCACCGCGTTGAAGGAATCAGCGACGCCGGCCTTCAGCAGTGCCTGCAGCGCCGGCGCGGAGATCGGCGCGTCGGTGAAGATGAAGGACAGCATGGTCGCCATGTCAGGCGCGATCATGCCGGCGCCCTTGGCCATGCCGTTGATGGTCACGGTGGCCTTGCCGAGCTTCACCTTGGCGGTGGCGACCTTCGGGAAGGTGTCGGTGGTCATGATCGCCTTTGCGGCTTCGAGCCAGCCATCGGGCGTCACGGTTTCGGCGAGCTTGTCGAGCACGCCGTTGAACTTGGTGGCGTCGAGCGGCTCGCCGATCACGCCGGTGGAGGCAAGGAAGATCTCGTTCGGCTTGCAGCCCACGGCCTTCGCGGCGATGTCGCCGGTGAGCTTGGTGGAGGCCTTGCCGGTCTTGCCGGTGAAGGCATTGGCGTTGCCGGAATTGACGACGAGCGCCTGCGCCTTGCCGCCCTTCAGCACCGCGCGGCACCATTCCACCGGTGCCGACGGGCACTTCGATGTGGTGAACACGCCGGCCGCCGTCGTGCCCTTGTCCATCACCGCCAGCAGCACGTCGGTGCGGCCCTTGTAGCGGATGCCCGCGGCAGCGGTGCCGAGGCGCACGCCTGCAATTTCAGGCATCGCCGGGACGTTGGTGGGAGCAAGGGGCGAAACGGGAGATGCTTTGGCCATGAGCGCTTTCAGCTTTCAGAAAAAGATGACGCGCTCTGTATCATCTCTGTCGGAGCTGTGGGAGAGGCGATCGCCGCTCCCATGCCGATGTCACGGTGGCGTCACACCGCGCCTAGCCGGGGCCGAATTTGAAGCGGCCATCCTCTTCGAGGAACGGACCGCTGCGCATATAGAGCTGGCCATTCTCGCCGATGAAGAACAGCGTGTTCTTCGGCACCTTCTTCGCACCCTTGAGCAGGAACTTGGCGTTGTTGGTGCCCATCTTGTACGTGAAGGTCTTGCCGGATGCGTCGTAGCCGTAGCCCATGTCGGGCGAGAGCACCCAGGGCGCTGCGCCCGGCGTCTGTGCATGCGCGGGCATTGCGAGCGCAGCACTCGCCAACATGGCCACACCCACTATCGTAAAGGCGCGAACGGTCATCCCCCGATCTCCGTTTGTTGTCTTGCTGAAAAGCGTGCCGTTCTCGGCGGCGCCAGATGTCTTGAACAAATCACGAACGCATGCGCGTCGTCAACAAGCGACGTGATCTGGATCAGTTTGTCATTTCGCGCGCCGCGCGACACGACTATCTTTCACCGCCGGAAGGGCCGATTGGCAACGAGATCGGCAATGGGGATGGGGCGCATGCAAAAGGTCGAGATGCGGTTTTTCGTGATGGGCGCGATCGCCGCCGCCGTGCTGGGATTGGGACCCGCCGCTGCGCAGGCGGATGATTTCGCCCTCAGCCATAACCAGCGGATTTCGTGCGGCCGTGGCCTCAGCCCCGGCAAGCTGGCGACCGCCACCTGCCGGTCCTATGCCTATCTGTTCAATGCGAAGACGTCGGAATACTTCCGCTGCTCGGTGTCGCTGTCGATGACGCGCGATGCCAAGGAAGTCATCAATGTGCAGACCGATGGCGGCTGCGCCGCCAAGGCGCGCGTGTTCGACACCGATGGCAGCTATTCGTTCGATGTTGCCGAGACCGAGCCGCCGAACACCAACTCGTTCTTCGGCAGCGGCGGTGTCGCGCTATGGGCCAGCGATACCAGCCAGCGAAAGCTGCGCGGGTGCATCACGATCCCGTCGGGCGTTGGCCCGGACGTCTCGCGCTGCGTCGATATGAAGTTCGACTGAGAAGCTGAAAACAAAAGGGCGGCTGAAAAGCCGCCCTTCGCATTCGTAATGGTCGCTCGCACTTACTCCGGCTTGATGCCGGCGAATTGGGCGACCTTGCCCCACTTCTCGGATTCCGACGCAACAAAGGCATCCATTTCGGCCGGCGAGCCGCCGACGGGATCGGCGCCGAGCTTGATCAGGCGGGCCTTGCCTTCTTCCGACTTCACATATTTGTCGACCGAGGCATTGAGCTTGGCGGTGATCTCCTTGGACGTCTTGGCAGGCGAGGTGATCGTGAACCACGACGCCGCGTCATAGCCGGGAACACCGGCTTCGGCGATGGTCGGGATGTCCTTCATCGGCTCCCAGCGCTTGGCGGTGGAGACGGCGAGCGGACGGATCTGGTTGGCCTCGGCGAAGGGTTGTGCCGCCGGCAGATTGTCGATCATCACATGCACGCGGCCGCCGATCAGGTCGGTAAGCGCCGGGGCGCTGCCGCGGAACGGCACATGGGTCAGCTTCACGCCGGTCATCGACTTGAACAGTTCGGTGGAAAGATGCGCAGTGGAGCCGAGGCCCGGCGTGCCGTAGAAATATTCGTCGGGTTTGGCCTTGGCGAGCGCGATGAATTCCTGAACGTTCTTCGCCGGCAGCGAATTGGTCACCGACATCAGGTTCGGCACCTTGGCGATGATGATGACCGACGAGAAGTCCTTCACCTGATCATAGGTCATGTTCTTGAACACGAACTTGTTGATCGCATGCGTGCCCGGCGTGCCGACCAGGAAGGTGTAGCCGTCGCCATCCGCCTTGGAGACGAATTCCGCAGCGATGTTGCCGCCGGCGCCGGTCTTGTTCTCGACGATGAATTGCTGGCCGTATTCTTCGCTCATCTTCTGCGCGACAAGGCGGGCGAGAATGTCGGTGGTGCCGCCGGCCGCGAAGGGAACGACGAACTTCACGGGCTTGGTGGGCCATTCGGCTGCGTTGGCGCGACCGATGAACGGCAGCGTGCCGAGAGCAGCAGCGCCGCCGAGAATGACAGAGCGGCGGGACGGGTGGCGAATCGACATTTCAGGCGTTTCCTTTGCAATTCTCTTGCGGGTCGAATTGCGCGCAAACTACTCCGCGGCACCGCAGGTTGCTACAGTAATGCGTTACCATCCTTAAGCATTTGGCACTACGCGGTGATGACGTGCGTTCAATGGCCGCGTCTCCGGCATCTGGGTGACGAACAGAATGAGCCCGCATGCAGCGACTGCCGCGAGAGTGATGAATGCGGCGTCGTAACCGGCGAAGACGATGATGAGGCCTGCGACGAAAGTACTAAGCGCGCCGCCTAGTCCCGCCGCAGTGGCGATCGCGCCCTGGCTCACATTGAAGTGGCCGGTTCCTTGGGTGAGGTCGGCCACGACCAGCGGAAACAGCGCGCCATAGATGCCGGCGCCGATGCCGTCCAGCAATTGCACGCCCACCAGCCAGTACGGATCATCGCTGAGCGGATAGAGTGCGCCGCGCAGGATCAGCACCGCCAGTGCGCAGGCGAACAGCGGTTTGCGGCCCCAGATATCGGCCTTGTGGCCGACCAGCATGGCGACAGGCACCATGACCAGTTGTGCGGCCACGATACAGGCCGACATCAGCGTTGTGCCGAGTTCGCTGTTCACGCGTGCCAGTTTCTGTCCGACCAGCGGCAGCATCGCGGCGTTGGAAAAGTGAAACAGCACGGTCGCCGCGGCGAAGACCAGCAGCGGCCTGCTGGTAAGCAGGACGCGGAAGCCTGACGGCTGTTCGGTCTGTCCGCTACCCGGTGCTTCGAGGTCGTGGAGACCGCGCGCGACCTCGTGATCGATGGCATCGGCAGGGATGGCCAGCATCGCGCCGATACTGGCCAGCGCCATCGCGGCCATCAGCCAGAACACGACCACGGGTCCGAACGCGTAAGCGAGTCCCCCGGCCAAAGCCGCGGCGACGGCGTTGCCGGCATGGTTGAATGCCTCGTTGCGGCCGATGCGCCCCGCGAATGCGCGGGGGCCGACGATGCCCAGCGTGATCGCCGCCAATGCCGGCGCGAAAATTGCGGCAGCGATCCCGGTCAGCGCCTGGGTGGTCGCGACGAACAGAAAGCCCGGATAGAAGGGCAGCACGACGGAGCCGATTGTCACGACAATAGCTGCGATAATCACGGCGGCACGCTTGGCGGTGGTCTTGTCGATCAGCGCGCCGGCTGGCGTCTGCGCGAGGATGCCGGCAATGGCGGCCACCGACATCACGGCGCCAATGGAGGCCTCATCCCATTTCTGCACGGTGAGCAGATAGATAGCCAGATACGGGCCAAGCCCGTCTCGCACATCGGCGAGGAAGAAGTTGAGGGCATCGAGCGGGTATTTTGTCGTCTCGTTGGCGGCTGGCACCGGATGGCCCTCACGGCACATAAGGGTGCCCAGCAGGCAACATGGCGACAAGGATTCCGGTTCCGCGGTAAAATTAGCCCAAGTTTATCTACCGTTGAAATCAGGCGTGTTACGTGATACGTAACACTATGATCAAGACGTTCGCCGACAAGCGGACTGCCGAGATTTTCGCTGGGAAGCCCATCAAAAAGGGCTTTCCGGGCGATATCGTTATCGTGGCCCGCCGCAAGTTGGACATGCTCGACAATGCGACGACCCTCGAAAGTCTGAAGCTGCCGCCGAGCAACAAGCTTCATCCGTTGAAGGACGAACGAAAAGGGCAGCATGCCATTTGGATCAATAGCCAATGGCGTCTTTGTTTCGTCTGGATGGACGGTGATGCCTACGACGTCGAAATCACTGATTATCATTAGGAGCATCGTATGAGCATCTCACGCGATAAAGTTCAGATGCACCGTCTCCCGACGACGCCTGGCGAGATGCTGCTCAAGGAATTCATGGAGCCGAATGAAATTTCGGCGCGTGCACTCGCGCGTGATCTCGGTGTCCCGCCAAATCGCATCACGGGCATCATAAATGGGAAGCGCGCGATCACTGCCGATACGGCGGTGCTGCTCGAAGGCCGCCTTGGCATGCCCGGCGAATTCTGGATGAACCTGCAATCGAATTACGATCTGGCCGTCGCCCGGCAGCGGCAGGCGGAAGCGGCGTAGATCCGCCGTCCAAAGCAAAAGCCGCGATGCTTTCACATCGCGGCTTGCAGTCAGGTCGTGTCGGCCAGTCTTACTTGCCGATGCCCTTTTCCTTGAAGTATTTCAGGGCGCCCGGATGGAACGGGACCGGCGAGCGCTCCTGCACCTGGTTGTCGAGCGAGAAGCTCTCCGCTTCCTTGTGCACGGCGACGATGTCTGCCTTCTTCTCCACCAGCGTCTTGACGATGTTGTAGGCGTCCTCGTCCTTCATCTTGTCGTTGGTGACGATGATGTTCCAGACCTCGGTATTGGCGTTGTCCTTGTCCATGCCGGGATAGATGCTCTTGCTGATATTCGAAGCCGAATACAGCTTGCCGTATTTGGCGTTCATCTTGTCGGCGAGTTCGGCGTGGTCGATCATCTTGATCTTCAGGCCGGGCGTGGCGGCAAGGTCGGTCACCGCGGCCGTCGGCACGCCGCCGACCCAGAAGAAGGCGTCGATCTTGCGATCCTTGATGGCGTTGACGCTTTCGGCGACGCCGAGACGCTCACGCTTCAGGTCCTTGTCCTTGTCGAGGCCGCCGGCTTCGATGACACGGAATGCCATCACTTCGGTGGCGCTGCCCGGCGAGCCCGTGGAGACGCGCTTGCCCTTGAGGTCCGAGAACTTCTCGATGCCGGTGCCTTCCACCGTCACTACATGCATGCGGTTCGGATAGACTACGAGCAGCGTGCGCAGCGGGACCTTGCCGCTCTTGAACTTGTCCTCGCCCTTGAAGGCATCGAGCGCGGCGTCGGCCATGCTGAAGCCCATCTCGCTCTGGCCCGAGGCGATCAGCTTGAGATTATCGACGGAGCCGCCGGTGACTTCCGCGGTGGCCTGGGTGTTCGGCAGGGCTTTCGACAGCACATTGGCGACGGCGCCGCCGAGCGGGTAATAGACGCCGCCGGTGCCGCCGGTGCCGATGGCAATGGTCTTCTGCTGCGCGATGGCGGCACCGGCAAGACCTGCGGTGGCGATGACGGCCGCCGCGATGGTGGTCTTCTTGAAACGCTTGAACATGGACTTCCTCTCCTCCAGTTTTCGTTGATGGCGTGGCGATTACTTCACCGCGCCGACTTCCTTGAGATATTTGAGCGTGCCGGGATGATACGGCGCCGGCGATTGGGCCGGGGTCTGCGTGGCGAGATTGATGTTCTCGGCTTCCTTGTGCACGGCGACGAGGTCCGCCTTGTTCTCGAATATCGTCTTGGTGATGGCGTAGGCCGTCTCGTCCGACATCTTGTCGGTGGCCATGATCTGATTCCAGGCAGCAAAGCCCTTGCTGTCGGTGGTCTGGCCCGGATAGCTGCCGGCCTTGATCACGCTGGGCGCGAAGATCTGGCCGTATTTCTTGACGATGGGCTCCAGCAGGTGATCGATCTCGATCAATTTGATATGCACGCCCGGCGTGGCTGCGAGATCAACCACGGCGGCGGTGGGCACGCCGCCGCCCCAGAAGAATGCATCGATCTTGCGGTCCTTCAGCGCCGCGGCGGATTCTGCCACCGACAGGCGCTCGCGCTTGACGTCCTTGTCCTTGTCGAGGCCGGCGGCCTCCAGCAGGCGGAAGGTCTGCGCTTCCGAGGCCGAGCCCGGCGCGCCGCCGGAAATGCGCTTGCCCTTGAGGTCGGCGAATTTCTCGATGCCGGTGCCGGCGATGGTCACCACATGGACGGGGCTGGAATAGACGGCGACGATGGTCTTCAGCGGCACCGGCTTCTTGAATTTCTGCTCACCTTTGATGGCGTCGGAGGCGACGTCGCCGGTCATGAAGCCGAGATCGGCCTGGCCGCTTTCCAGCAGCTTGATGTTATCGACACTGCCGCCGGTGACTTCACCGGTCGCCTGCGTGTTGGGGAGTTTCTTCGAGAGCAGGTTCGCGAGACCGCCGCCGAGCGGATAGAAAATCCCGCCGGTGCCGCCTGTCGCGATTGCGATGGTCTTTTCCTGCGCCGTCGCCGGATGTGTCACGCAGGCGATGCCGAGCAGAGCGAAGCTAAAAGCCGTCCATTTCATCGTTGCACTCCCTGAAGTTGGCGGCGCCGCTTATGTGCGGCGTCCGCTGTCGTGTTTTTCTTGTCGTCGCGTCTCCTACGCAGCTACCGGCTGGGCGCGGGTGCGCGCCTGCCAGAAGAGGACGCCGAGGCCGATGATCAGGCCCGGCAGGAATGTGTAACTGATGTCGCGGCCGATGATGGCTTCGATGATCGCCTCGATCAGGCTCGGGAACACCAGCAGCAATCCGGATAGCAGAAGCAGTCCGCGCTCGATCGGCGTATTTTGTCGCAGACCCCAGTTCTGCGCGCAGGCTGCGAGCGCTAGCAGGCCGCAGGTGGTCTTGAAGGTGATCTCGACGATATCCACCCACGAGCCGCCCTTCGGGATCGACAGCAAGAGGCCGACGCCTTGCGGATCGCACACGAACACGAACGGCACCAGGAAGGCCGGCAGCGTATATTTCCAGGATTGCAGCGTGGTCTTGTAGGGATCGCCGCCGGTGATGGCCGCCGCTGCGAAGGGCGACAGCGCGGTGGGCGGTGAGACTTCCGAGAGCACGGCGTAATAGAAGATGAACATGTGTGCGGCGTAATCGGGCACGCCGAGCTTGATCAGCGCGGGGGCGGCGATGACGGCGCAGATGATGTAGGACGCAGTCACCGGCACGGCGAGACCGATGATCCAGACGATCAGCGCCGTATAGAGCGCCGTCAGCAGCAGGCTGCCGCCGGCATAAGCGATGACGATGGACGAGAATTTCAGGCCGAGGCCGGTGAGGGTGACGACGCCGACCACGATGCCGGCGCAGGCGCAGGTGGTGGCGGCATTGAGCGCGCCGATCGAGCCTTCGGAGAGCGCCTTCACTAGCTTCTTCGGCATCAAGGCGGTGTCCTTGCGCAGGAAGCTCAGCGCCAGCGTCACCAGGATCGCATAGAACACCGATAATGCCGGCGAGAAGCCGATCACCATGAAGACGACGACGGCGAGCAGCGAGATGAAGTGGAAGCCGTAGCGCTTGGTCATGGTGCCCAAGCCAAGCTCGGGCGTGATGTTGACGTTCTTCGCGCCGAAGCGCTTGGCGTCGATCTCCACCATGATCAGCAGCGAGAGGTAGTAGAGGATGGTCGGGATGGTGGCCATCCAGATCACGTCGAGATAGCTGATCTTGAGGAATTCGGCGATCAGGAAAGCGGCGGCGCCCAGCACCGGCGGCGACAGGATGGCGCCGAGACCGCCCGCGGCCAGCAGGCCGCCGGCGGCATTCTTCTCGAAGCCGGCCTTCTTCAGCATCGGCGCGGCCACGGTGCCGATCATCACGGTGGTGGCGACGCCCGAACCGGAGGGGCCGCCGAGCAGGAAGGACGACAGCACCACGGTGCGGCCGGCGGCATTGGGCTTGTTGCCCATCAGCGCCAGCGAGAAATCGATGAAGAATTTGCCTGCGCCGGATTGCGCGAGGAAGGCGCCATAGATTGTGAACAGGATGATCAGCGTCGCCGAGACATCCACCGCGACGCCGAAGATGCCTTCCAGCGTGATGAAGAGATGGCCGACGAGGCGCGGCAGGTCATAGCCGCGATGCGTCCACGGCGCCGGCAGATGCGGGCCGAGCATGGCATAGGCGATGAAGAAGATGGAGACGACCGGCATGATCCAGCCGGTGGTGCGGCGCGTCGCCTCCAGCAGCAGCAGGATGAAGACGATGCCGACGACCACGTCCACGTGATCGGGCAGGGTGGCGCGATCGGTGAAGTCTTCGCCGCCCCACAGCGCATAGACGATGGTGGCAATGGCGACGATGCCGGGCAGGATATCCCACCAGCGCGCGCGGTCGCGGAACCGGCGGGCGACGGGGAAGAGCATGAAGGCAAGCACGAGCGTGAAAGCGACGTGGATGTAGCGCAGTTCCTGCGTCGGCACGATCGCATAGGCGGCATAGAGGTGAAACAGGCTCATCGTCACCGCGATGCCGGTGGAGATGGTGCCGGCCCAACCCATCAGACGGTTTGCGGCGCCCTCTTCGGCTTCGATCAGCTCCTCGACCTTCTGCATCGTGGCGTCGGAGATGATCTCCGCTTCGACGATTTTGTTGCCATCGGTCGCGTGCGCTTTGTCGTCAGCCATGTTTCTTCCCCCGGGATTTTCCCGTGAGCCGGATTTCCCGGCCTTATTAGTTTTAGTGCGGCGCATTCATGCCGTTTTGACCGGCTGGCGCAAGGGTTGACCTGTGAAACTTTCGTCGCGCGTGCGTTGCCACGCGTGCGATGCGTCCATGCGCCAATTGACCCGGCGCGGTGACCGGTTCACGTTCGATCCCGCATGATCAGATATCGAATGACAGGACGGCGATGCTGCATCGCATTAGTTGCGGGCATGTTCGCTCTATGGGCACCGCTCGCGCGCGCAGAGCCGATCGCCATCCTCACCGGCGGCAGTTCGGGCGTTTACTATCCGCTCGGCGTCAGCATCGGCATGGTCTATGCGGATATTCCCGGCGCGAAGGTGCTGGTGGAGACAACCGATGGTTCGGTCGCCAATCTGATGCGGTTGCAGCAGGGCACCGGGCAGGTCGCCTTCGCGCTCGGCGATGCACTCATGGCCGGCTGGCGCGGTGATGCGCAGGCCGGCTTTGCCGGCAAGCTCGACGGGTTGCGTGTCATCGGCGCGCTGTATCCGAACTATGTCCAGATCGTCGCCACCAAAGCGAGCGGCATTCGTTCCCTCAAGGATCTACAAGGCAAGAGCCTCGCCGTCGGGGCCGAGAAATCGGGCACCGAACTCGAGGCCCGCGCGATCTTGAAGGCTGCCGGAATGAACTTCGCGTCGCTCGGCCGCGCCGAGATGATCCCGTTTGCGGAATCCACCAAGCGGATGATCGACAACAAGCTTGATGCCTCGCTGCAATCCGCAGGGCTCGGTGTGACCTCGATCAAGGAACTGACCGATAACAGCGATACGGTACTGGTGCCGGTATCGCCCGCGGTCGTGAAGAAGCTCGGTGCGCCGTTCCGGCCTGCCACGATTCCGGCGGACACCTATCGCGGCCAGCCGAAACCTGTGCCGACCGCATCGGTGATGAACTATCTGGTGACCAGCGCATCGGTGAGCGATGAGCTGGTCTATCAGATGACCAAGCGCCTGTTCGATGCGGTCGATGGACTCGCTGTCGCGCATCGTGCGGGACATGAAATCAAGCTCGCGGCCGCCGTGAGTCGCAGCCCGGTGCCGCTGCACCCGGGCGCGGTGCGCTATTATCGTGAAAAGGGCCTGATCAAGTAATGCGTCTGTCGATCTATTCTTTTGCCGTCATGTTTCTGTTCTCTGCCTGCAATGCGCATGCGGCTGTCGATACCGATCCGGAAACACCGGTGGCGTCCAAGGTCGACACGGCACCCTGCTTCGCGGCAGTGGTGGCTGGCGATGACGACAGGATCATTGCGATCTGCGGCGAGCTGATCGGCAACGAGAAAGTGATGACGGCCGATCGCCTCAAGGCGGCGAGCGCGCGCGGCGCTGCCTATGCCCGCAAGGACCAGACCGATCTCGCCATCGCCGATTACGATGCGGCGCTGAAGATCGATCTGACGCGGCCTGATCTTCTCAATGCTCGCGGCGAACTCTTGCGCAAGAAGGGCGATCGCCCGCGCGCGATCCGCGATTTCGGCGCGGCGCTGAAGATCGATCCGCAGAACGAGGCCGTGCGCGCCAATTACAAGGCGCTGGCGCAGGAGATCGAACGCATGGGCGCGAAGATGTCGGTGCAGCCCCCACCAAAGGCCCCCTTGAAATAGAAGCGTATCCCGTGACAATCCGGAGAAAATAAATCGGAACGGGAGGCACGCGATGACAACCAGCCGCTATCACGAGGTCCACGCGCAGTCGCTGTCCGATCCGGAAGCTTTCTGGGGCGAGGCGGCCAAGGCGATCGACTGGATCGTGCCAGCGGAAAAGGTGTTCGATCCCACGCTGGGCCTTTATGGCCGCTGGTTTGCGGGCGGCGTGCTCAACACCTGCTACAATGCGCTGGACCGCCATGTGGTGCGCGGCCGTGCCGATCAGGTCGCGCTGATCCATGACTCGCCGCTGACCAACGAGATCCGCAAATTCACCTACGCTGAATTGCTGCATGAAACCCAGGTGCTCGGCGCCGTCCTGCAGGAGCATGGCGTCGGCAAGGGCGATCGCGTCATTCTCTATATGCCGATGGTGCCGGAGGCCGTCGTTGCCATGCTCGCCTGCGCGCGCATCGGTGCGGTGCATTCGGTGGTGTTCGGCGGCTTCGCGGCGAAAGAACTCGCGACGCGCATCGATGATGCGCGGCCGAAACTGATCCTGTCCGCAAGCTGCGGCATCGAGCCCGGCCGCATCGTGCAATATAAGCCGCTGCTCGATGAGGCGATTGCACTGTCCAGCGCCAAGCCCGGCGGCTGCATCATCCTGCAGCGTCCCCAGCAGCGCTGTGAACTGATCGAAGGCCGCGATCACGACTGGGCCGAGCTGCGCAGCGCGGCGATCGCGGCGAAGAAATCCGCCGAATGCGTGCCGGTGCAGGCGACCGATCCGCTCTATATCCTCTATACGTCAGGCACGACCGGAAAGCCGAAAGGCGTCGTGCGCGACAATGGCGGCCATGCGGTCGCGCTCGCCTGGTCGATGGAAAATCTCTACGGCGTGAAGCCCGGCGAGGTGTGGTGGTGCGGCTCCGATATCGGCTGGGTGGTCGGCCATAGCTACATCATCTATGCGCCGCTGTTCCATGGCGCGACCTCGATCATGTATGAGGGCAAGCCGGTGGGCACGCCCGATGCGGGCGCGTTCTGGCGTGTGATCTCCGAACACAAGGCTGTCGCCTTCTTCACGGCGCCGACGGCTTTCCGTGCCATCCGCAAGGATGATCCGGAGGGCCACTTCATCCGCAAATACGATCTGTCGCATTTTCGCACGCTCTTCCTCGCAGGCGAGCGCGCCGATCCGCCGACGGTGGACTGGGCCGAGAAGCAGCTAAAGGTGCCGGTGATCGATCACTGGTGGCAGACCGAGACGGGTTGGTGCATCGCCGGCAATCCGGTTGGCCTGGGCATGCTGCCCGTGAAGCACGGATCGCCCACGGTGCCGATGCCCGGCTACAAGGTCGAGGTGGTGGACGAGGCCGCAAAGCCGGTGCCGGCGGGCACCATGGGCTCCATCGTCATCAAGCTGCCGATGCCGCCTGCCTGCCTGCCCACGCTGTGGGAGCAGGATGCACGCTGCAAGGAAGCCTATTTCAATGAATTCCCCGGCTACTACAAAACCTCCGATGCCGGTTATCTCGATGAGGACGGCTATGTCTATGTGATGGGCCGCACCGACGACATCATCAATGTCGCCGGCCACCGCCTCTCCACCGGCGGCATGGAGGAGATTCTGGCCTCGCATCCCGATGTCGCCGAATGCGCCGTGCTGGGCATCAAGGACAATATCAAGGGTGAGGTGCCCTGCGGTTTCCTGGTGCTCAAGGCTGGCGTGTCGCGTTCCAATGCCGAGATCGAGAAGGAAGTCGTGGCGCTGGTGCGTGACAAGCTCGGCCCGGTCGCCGCCTTCAAGCTCGCTATCGCGGTCACGCGCCTGCCGAAGACCCGCTCCGGAAAGATTCTCCGCGGCACCATCAAGAAGATCGCCGACGGCGAAACCTGGACCATGCCCGCGACCATCGAGGACCCGAAATCGCTGGATGAGATCGGCGTGGCGCTGAAGGGAAGGGTGTAAGGCACCTTACAATCCCCGCATTTCGCGCTAAACACGGCCCTATCGCCGACAGGATTCCCGCATGCGCCTCGCCCCGACATCTCTCATCGCCCTGACGCTCGCTGCCACACTGCTCGGCGCCTGCGCGCGGCGGACCGATGTGCCGATGTCGAGCCTCGGCGACGATGACGATGCGATCTGCCGCGCCAATGGCGTCGCGGTCGGTTCGCCGGAATATTCGGCCTGTCGCCGGGATCGCGACGTTCAGCGCAGCAATGCCATCGCCCGCGCTGATCGCAAGCAGCGCGATCTCGGCGAATACATGCTGAACAATCCGAATCGGCCGTAAGGCGCCGAATCGCAGCCGCAGTCCGCCGTCGGTCAATCGGCTCGCGGATCATGCGCCGCCCGTCCGCATCTGTGGTTGCGTTCTTTTCTTGATATCCCTCAATTCCGTGTGGCCGTCCTGCAACGCGCGCGTGGCATCGCCCTGTGACGCGCCTGCGCTTTGAGCGACATCAACGTTCGCGCAGGCCAGCTGTCGTCTTTCGCATACACCGACGGTGGGATCATTCACCCGAGACAATTCGAAAGTTGGGGCGCTTTGCCATGAAGACGATCTGGACCACGATGTCGCTGCTGCTGGCCGCGACGGCCATCACGGGCATTTCTACAACCGGCCACGCAGCCGATCTCGCCGCCAAGCCGGTCTACAAGGCAGTGCCGGCGGTGGATCTCTGGAATCCCTGGATGATCCGCGTGCGCGCGCTCGCTGTCGTTCCAGAAGATGGCGGCTCGGTCCATCAGGTTCCAGGTTCGAGCCTGAAGACCTCGGACCAGGTCGTTCCGGAAATCGACATCTCCTACTTCTTCACGCCGAACCTCGCCGCTGAACTCATCCTCGGCGTCACCAAGCATCACGTGACTGGCGACGGCGCACTGGCCGGTCTCGATGTCGGTAAGGCCTGGCTGCTGCCGCCGACCCTGACTTTCCAGTATCACTTCACCCAGTTCGGCGCTTTCAAGCCCTATATCGGCGCCGGTGTGAACTACACTTGGTTCTTCAGCCAGTCGGCCGGCAATACGGCGAATGCCGGTGTCACGGTGACCAACAGCTCGCTGAAGGACACGGCCGCGCCAGTCCTGCAGTTCGGTTTCGACTACATGATCGACAAGCATTGGGGCTGGAACGTGGACGTCAAGAAGATGTGGATGCGTCCGGACTGGGAAGGCACGCTTGCTAACGGCACGGCGATCACCGGTCAGGTCAAGCTCGATCCGTGGCTGATCGGCACCGGCATCACCTACAAGTTCTAAGAGCATGATCCCGAAAAGTGGATTCCGGTTTTCGGGCGAGATCATGCTCTGAAGAATAAGCTTCACGATCTCTGTGTGTGACTGAGGGGCCGGCGCAAGTCGGCCCCTTTTTTGTAGCCCTGCCTGTTGCTTTCCGGGCCTGCATCCTGTTGGGTCGCGACAATACCATCGCACCATTGGGAAGAGATCATGGATATAAAGGTCAGGGATTCGAACGGCGCGCTGCTCGCTGAGGGCGACACCGTCACGCTCATCAAGGACCTGAAGCTGAAAGGCTCATCCACCGTGCTGAAGCGCGGGACGATGATCAAGAACATCCATCTCACCGACAATGAAGACGAAATCGAAGGCCGCACCGACAAGGTGAAGGGCCTGGTGCTGCGCACGGAGTTCTTGAAGAAGGCGTGAGGCGCGCGGAGGCGTGTGGTCTCCCTCCCCGGAGCGAAGCGAATGGGGAGGGTGGCGCGTAGCGCCGGGTGGGGAGCCCAACGTGACGTCTTCCGTGCTGAGAGACCCCACCCGTCTCGAAGCTCGCTGAACGCTCGCTTCAATCCACCCTCCCCGCTGCGCGGCTTCGCCGCTTGGGGAGGGAGAAGCAAGAGCCGCGCGCTCAACAAAAAACGCGACGAGTTTCCTCGCCGCGTTTGTCTCTTCAGCAATCCACTGATCGCGAAATCGCCTACTCTTCGTCCTCGTCGCGCGGCTTGCCGCCGCCGATGCCCTTCAGCTTCGCGAACACGGCATCCACATTGAGATCGTCGTCGCCGCGCTCGGCGCCTTCGTACTCGTCCTTGCGGGTCGTTTCCGACGCCGGCAGCAGCGTGGCGCCCCATAGGCCTGCTGGTCCAGCGGCTTTTCCTTCGCGGCGCGCTGCACTTCGAAATCGAGTTCGAGCTGCGAGCACAGGCCGAGGGTCACCGGATCCATCGGGGTTAGGGTCTGCGCGTTCCAGTGGGTGCGATCGCGGATCGAGGCGATGGTGGTCTTGGTGGTGCCGACCAGACGCATGATCTGGGCATCCTTGAGTTCCGGATGGTTCCGGACCAGCCAGAGGATCGCGCTGGGGCGTTCGTGGCGGCGCGACACCGGGGTGTAGCGCGGGCCCTTCTTCTTGGCGGCGGGCGGCAGCACGACCTTGCTCTCTTCGAGCTTCAGGCGGTAATTCGCGTCGTTTTCGCCGCGTTCGATCTCGTCACGGGTCAATTGGCCGTTCGAGATCGGATCCATGCCCTTGATGCCCTGGGCGGCGTCGCCATCGGCAATGGCGCGGACTTCGAGCACGTGCATTTTGGTGAAATCGGCGACCTGGTCGAAGGTCAGCGCGGTGTTGTCCACCAGCCACACGGCCGTCGCCTTTGGCATCAGCGGGGCATTGCTCATGGCAAATCTCCTTTGCGCTCCGCCCACCTCGAGGAGGCGGAGCCGTCTGGTCATCGGGGATGACGGGGAATTAGCCTTCTATATAAGCTGTGCCGGGGCTGACGCGCAATGGCGAACGTTTCGGCCTTGACAGCGCCGTAAACCGGCCCCAAGTCCTTATGCAGACAAGCCCTTTGGCTGATTTTCGTCAATTTGACGGTGCGCGCCTTTTTTTGGGCGGCGCTCAAGGCACATGGATCGCCCCGATATGACCAAACCCGCCCTGAAAATCGTTCTTTGTTCGCCGCGCGGCTTCTGTGCCGGCGTGGTCCGGGCAATCGATACGGTCGAACGCGCATTGGCCATCCACGGCGCGCCGGTCTATGTCCGCCACGAGATCGTCCATAACAAATATGTCGTGGACAGCCTGAAGACCAAGGGCGCGATCTTTGTCGAAGAACTCGCTGAGATTCCGGATAATACTACCGCTCCGGTCGTGTTCTCCGCCCATGGCGTGCCGAAGTCGGTTCCCGAGGATGCGCGCCAGCGCAATTTCTTCTCGCTGGATGCGACCTGCCCGCTGGTGACCAAGGTGCACCGCGAGGCCGCGATCCACTTCAAGCGCGGCCGCGAAATCCTGCTGATCGGTCATTCGCATCACCCGGAAGTGGTCGGCACTGTCGGCCAGCTGCCGCCGGGCGCTGTCGAACTGATCGAGACCGCCGAGGATGCCCAGACCTTCCAGCCGAAGAATCCGGACAACCTGGCCTTCGTGACCCAGACCACGCTGTCGATCGACGACACCGCGGAAATCGTGGCCGTGCTCAAGGAGCGCTTCCCGAATATCAACGGCCCGCACAAGGAAGACATCTGCTACGCAACCACCAACCGCCAGCTCGCGGTAAAGAAGGTAGCGCCGGTGGTGGACGCCTTGATCGTGGTCGGTGCACCGAACTCGTCGAACTCGCAGCGTCTGCGCGAAGTCGCCGAGCGCGAGGGCTGCCGCGTGTCGGTGCTGGCGCAGCGCGCCAGCGATCTCGACTGGGGCATGTTCGAAGGCATCACCAGCCTCGGCATCACCGCGGGCGCATCGGCGCCGGAAGTGATCGTCGAGGAAATCATGGATGCCTTCGCGCAGCGCTACACGCTGAATGTGGAGACGGTGTCTGCTGCGGAAGAAAACGAATTCTTCCCGCTGCCGCGCTCGCTGCGTCCCGAAGCCGCCGCGTGAGGCCATGGCCGTCTATACTGACGTCGCAAATGACGATCTCGCGGACTTCCTGAAACAATACGATATCGGCGAATTGCTCTCCTACAAGGGCATCGCCGAAGGCGTCGAGAATTCCAACTATCTCATGCATACCTCGAAGGGCGCGTATATCCTCACGCTCTACGAGAAGCGCGTGGCGCTGGACGACCTGCCGTATTTTCTCGGCCTGATGGCGCATCTGTGCGAACGCGGCGTGACGTGCCCGCAGCCGCAGAAAACGCGTGATGGCGCGGTCTATTCGTCGCTGGCCGGCCGCCCGGCCGCGATCATCAACTTCCTCGAAGGCATGTGGCCGCGCCGGCCGAGTGCCGTGCATTGCGCCGGTGTCGGCGACGCGCTGGCGCGCATGCATGTGGCGGGTCAGGATTTCCCGCTCAAGCGCGCCAACAATCTCTCGGTCGAAGGCTGGCGCCATCTGCTCGACCTGGCAGCGCCGCGTGCCGATACGGTGCAGCCGGGCCTGCGTGCGTTTCTCGAAACCGAACTCAACGATCTCGCCGCGCATTGGCCGAGCGATCTGCCGCAAGGCGTGATCCATGCCGACCTGTTTCCGGACAATGTGTTCTTCCTCGGCGACAAGCTTTCCGGCCTGATCGACTTCCCGTTCTCCTGCAACGACATGCTGGCTTACGACGTGGCGATCTGCGTCAATGCCTGGTGTTTTGAGCCGGATTTCTCCTTCAATGCCACCAAGGCCCGTGCACTTCTGAACGCCTATAACAAGGTGCGTCCGCTCACCCCGGCCGAGCAGGCGGCGATGCCGTTGCTGGCGCGCGGCTCGGCGCTGCGCTTCCTGCTGACGCGCCTGGTCGACTATCTCAATGTGCCCGAGGGCGCCTTCGTGAAGCCGAAGGATCCGCTGGAATATGTCCGCAAGCTGCGCTTTCATCAGTCGGTGAAGAGCATGGCCGATTACGGCCTGGAAGCTGCAGGACAGCCTGCGTGAGCACACAGCCGGTAACGATCTATACGGACGGCGCCTGTTCAGGGAATCCGGGGCCGGGCGGCTGGGGCGCGATCCTGCGTTTCGGCGATGCCGAAAAAGAGCTGAAGGGCGGCGAGGCGCATACGACCAACAATCGTATGGAGCTGATGGCTGCCATCTCGGCGCTGGAAGCGCTGAAGAAGCCGTGCAGCGTCGATCTCCACACCGACAGCCAGTATCTGCGCAACGGAATCATGAGTTGGATTCACGGCTGGAAGCGCAATGGCTGGAAGACCGCCGACAAGAAGCCCGTGAAGAATGTCGATCTCTGGCAGCGGCTGGACAGCGCGCTGCATACGCATGAGATCAGGTGGCACTGGGTCAAGGGCCATGCCGGCCACGCCGAGAACGAACGCGCGGATCAACTGGCGCGGGATGGTTTGGCGGAAGCGCGGAAGAAGTAGGGCTCTAACTGTCATCACCCGCGAAAGCGGGTGATCCAGTAAACGCTATCTTTGAAGATAATCACCGAAGCCGGTGTCTACTGGGTCACCCGGTCCTAGCGCGCAATTGCGCGCACGGCCGGGCGACGACAGTGCGTGTTTCGTGAGCCTCAGCTCACAGCTGCCCCAGCAGCGTATCGCCGCCGGAGACTTCGACCTTGCCCGGTGCCGGCTCGAGGTTGAGCTTGGTCACCTTGCCGTCTTCCACCAGCATCGAATAGCGCTTGGAGCGGATGCCGAGGCCGTTGCCGGAGGCGTCGAGGTCGAGGCCGATGGCCTTGGCGAATTCGGCATTGCCGTCGGCCAGGAACACCGCTTCGTCGCGCAGGTCGGTGTCTTTCTTCCAGGCATTCATCACGAACGCGTCGTTGACCGAGGTGATGGCGATGGTATCGACGCCCTTGCCCTTGATGGCATAGGCATTGAGGAAGATGCTCGGCAGATGCATCTTGTGGCAGGTGCCGGTATAGGCGCCGGGCACCGCGAACAGCGCCACTTTCTTGCCCTTGAAGATATCGTCGGTGGATTTCACCACCGGGCCTTCCTCGGTCATCACGCGAAACTTGGTCTCGGGCAGCTTGTCGCCGACTTGGATGCTCATGGTCGCTTTCTCCGGATGTAGGTGAGGGTTTTTAGACCGGGGTGATGATGGGCACAATATTCACCGTCATTGCGAGCCCTGACGAATTGCGAAGCAATTCGTTTGGGCGAAGCAATCCAGTCTTTGCTCTTGGCCCCTGGGTTGCTTCGTCGCTGCGCTCCTCGCAATGACGACCTACCCCTTAAATCCACCCGCATCGAGAAACGCCTGCTCCTCGGCTGTCGTGTCGCGGCCGAGCACGGCGTTCCGGTGCGGGAAGCGGCCGAAGCGGCGGATGATGTCCGCATGGATGTCAGCGAATTTCAGATTGTCGGTCTCGCCGGTGGCGCGGAAGAGGGCGCAGCAATGCTCCTGATCGGCCATGTCTTCGGAGTGCATCAGTGGCATGTAGACGAACTGGCGCATCACGGGATCGACGCGATCGCCGACGCCGCGGGCGATGGCGCGCCTGGCCAGCGCGCAGCAGACGGCATCGGTCGCGAAAGCGCGGGGATCGTCGCGGAAGAGATTGCGCGGGAATTGGTCGAGCAGCAGGATCAGCGCCAGCGTACCGTCGTCCGTGTTTTCCCAAGCGGCCAGCTTGCCATCGCGCGCGTCTTCATAGACGGGCAGGAAGCGCGCCCTGATCTCGGCGTCGAAGGCGTCGTCACGGGTGTACCAGCGGTCCCAGCCGGCGTCGGTCCAGAATGTGATGATGTCGGAGGGAGTTGTTGAGGTCATGCAGGATTCCGTAGGGTGGGCAAAGCGAAGCGTGCCTACCATCCCGCGCTCGGCGGATGAAGGTGGGCACGGCGCAAGAGCGCCTTTGCCCACCCTACATGATCCCTACGCTGCTGCGTTCTGCTTCTTCTCGTCGCGGAGCTCGCGGCGGAGAATCTTGCCGACATTGGTCTTCGGCAAGGCGTCGCGGAATTCGATCTGCTTCGGCACCTTGTAGTTGGTGAGCTGCGTGCCGCAGAACTTGATGATGTCTTCCGCCGTGACGCTCGGATCCTTCTTGACGATGAACGCCTTCACCGCCTCGGTGGTCTTTGCGTCCGGCACGCCGATGACGGCGCATTCCATCACGCCCGGATGGCTCGCGATCACGTCCTCGACTTCGTTCGGATAGACGTTGAAGCCGGAGACCAGCACCATGTCCTTCTTGCGATCGACGATCTTGGTGAAGCCGTCGGCATTCATGATGCCGATGTCGCCGGTGCGGAAGAAGCCATCGGCGGTCATCACCTTGGCGGTCTCTTCCGGCCGATTCCAGTAGCCCGCCATCACCTGCGGACCCTTGGCGCAGATTTCGCCGGCTTCGCCGAGCGGCACTTCATTGCCGTCGTCGTCGCGGATCGAGATATAGGTCGACGACACCGGCAGGCCGATGGTGCCGGTGAATTCGTCGACATCGGCGGGGTTGCAGGTCAGCGTCGGCGAGGTCTCGGAGAGGCCGTAGCCTTCGGCAACCAGGCAGCCGGTCATCTTCTGCCACTTCTCGGCGACCGCCCGCTGCACGGCCATGCCGCCGCCATTGGAGATCTTGAGCTTGGAGAAGTCGACTTCGTCGAAGCCGGGCGTGTTCAGCAGGCCGTTATAGAGCGTGTTGACGGCCGGGAAGCTGTTGACCTGATACTTCTTCAGCTCCTTCACGAAGCCCGGCATGTCGCGCGGGTTGGGGATCAGCAGGTTGACGCCGCCGGCGCGCACCGCGAGCAGGAAGCAGGCCGTCAGCGCGAAGATGTGATACAGCGGCAGCGCGCAGACGATGAAGAGTTGGTCCGTATGCGGCGGCTTGCGGATCGCCGGCTGCAGCCAGGCGTCGTTCTGCAGCATGTTGGCGATGATGTTGCGATGGGCCAGCGTCGCGCCCTTGGAGACGCCGGTGGTGCCGCCGGTATATTGCAGGAAGGCGACGTCGTCCGGGCCAAGCGTCGGCTTGTTCAGCTTCATGCTGCGGCCGGCGGTGAGCGCGTCGTTGAACCACACCGCGCCGGGCAGGTCATAGGCCGGCACCATCTTCTTCACGCGACGAACCACCAGGTTCACGATCACGCCCTTGAAGCCGAGCATGTCGCCCATGCTGCCGAGGATCACGTGCTTCACATTGGTCTTGGCGATCACCTGCTGCACGGTGGAGGCGAAGTTCTCCAGCACGATGATGGCTTCGGCGCCGGAGTCCTTGAGCTGATGCTCGAGCTCGCGCGGCGTGTAGAGCGGATTGACATTGACCACGGCATAGCCGGCGCGCAGCACCGCGGCGGTGGCGACGGGATATTGGAGCACATTGGGCATCATCAGCGCGACGCGCGCGCCCTTGGCGAGGCCCTTGCTTTGCAGATAGGCGCCGAGCGCCACGGACATCTCGTCGAGTTCACGATAGGTGATCGACTTGTCCATGCAGATGAAGGCCTTGCGATCGCGAAACTTCGCAAAGCTCTCTTCCAGCAGTGCGACCAGCGACGGGTACTGGCTGGTGTCGATGTCGGCCGGGACGCCTGCGGGATAGTGTTTGAGCCAGATGCGTTCCATGACATTCCCCCTCGAAAAATTATTGTTGCGGGAAGTATTGAGCAGATCGCGCGGTGATAGCAAGTCGCGCCGCAACAATGACATGGCCGGACGGCGTTGGAGGATTAACGCATGACATTGGTTAGGGACGCAGGCTGAAACTGCGACACGTTTGCGCGCCGACGCGCGACATCCAGCCCATCTCGCCGCGTGATGAATTTCGCGGCAGGCAAGGAGCACGTGACGGTTCGACGAAGGTCTAGCTGCGCGGAGCTGTCGCAGCCGGCTTGGCTTCACCGGTAGCCGCGGGCTTGGGCGCCGGCGGCTTGGCTGCTGCCGGCTTCGGCTTGGCGGGTGCGGGTGTCGCAGCTGCCGCTGCTGGCTTTGCGGCAGGCTTGGCAGCTGCAGCCGGCTTCGGTGCAGCGTCGGGTTTTGCTGCGGCCTGCTTTGGCGCGGCGGGCTTGGCTGCCGGTTTGGCTGCAGGTTTTGCATCGGCAGCAGGTTTGGCATCTGCCGTCGCAGCCGGCTTCTTCGCTGCGGTTTTCGCGCCCTTTTTGCCTTTGGCTTTGGGGGTCTGCTTGGCTTCTTCCACCGCGTTGGCGGCGATCAGGTCGGCACCGGTCTTTTTCGGGCCGGTATAGACGATCACCGGTTCGACGGGCGCTGCGGCCGCAGCCATCATGTCCTCGGGTCGCAATGTCGGCGGCTGTAAGCCACCCGAGAAGAACGACAGTGCGGCGTTGCTGCCGGCTTCGCTGCTGGCCACGGCATCTTCATCGCTGATCGGACCCTGGCGCTTGCGCTTCGGTCCGCACATCTCATCGCGCAGGTTCGGCGGCGCGGCGTCGATCGGAGCCATGGCATCGACAGTGCCGAGTGCCGGTTTCAGCCAAGTCAGGCCGCCATTGCTGTTGCCGAAACCGGCTTCGAGCAGCTGCGCGGCCTTCACGGCGCGGGCGTGCCCGGAGGTCGAGCCGAGCACGACGGCGATCAGGCGCTTGTTGTTGCGCGTCGCGGAGGCGACGAGGTTGTAGCCGGAGGCACAGATGAAGCCGGTCTTGAAACCGTCGGCGCCGGGATAGCGGCCGATCAGCTTGTTGAAATTCGGGGTGATGCGGCGGCCGAATTTCATCGCGGGGATGTGCATGAAGTATTCGTATTCGGGCAGGTCGCGGATGACGGCACGCGCGAGGATGGCGAGGTCGCGCGCGGAGGTCACCTGCTCGTCCGCTGGCAGGCCGTTCGGATTGACATAGTGGGTCTGCGTCATGCCGAGCCGCTGGGCATTGGCGTTCATCATGCCCGAGAAGCCGTCGATGGAACCGCCGACGCCTTCGGCCAGCACGGCGGCCATGTCATTGGCCGACTTCACCATCATCATGGTGAGGGCGTTCTCGACAGTGATCTGGGTACCGGCGGCAAACCCCATTTTCGACGGCGCTTGGGAGGCCGAGACCGGCGATACCGTGAACACGGAGTCGAGGCGGATGCGTCCTTCCTTCACCGCCTTCAGCGTCACATAGGCGGTCATGATCTTGGTCACGGACGCCGGGTGCCACGGATAGGTGGCATTCTCTGCCTGCAACACCTTGCCGGTGTCGGCCTCGATCACCAGCGTCGCTTCGGCGCTCGCAGTCCGCGGCGCCAATGCGCATAGCGCGAGCGCCACGACGGCACCAAACGAGTTCAATGACCAGCGAGGGGAGGCGGAGGGAAACTGCACTATCCGGTTCCGGTCTTGGCGGCCCGCCTGCAGTGCCTCGGCACCGTGCGCAGCTAATTTAAGACAATGAGGGTTCGTGGCTCTCAAATCGATTGCGCCGTCACGCAGTGATGGCAGCAAACCTATACCGGCCGGGAGCATCAGAACAGTGGCGATGGCGTTAAATCGGTGAGGAAAGGGGCCAAAGTTCGGCGATGCAAACTCAATTGTCGTCACCCGGCCATGCGCGCAATTGCGCGCTAGGACCGGGTGACCCAGTAAACACGACCGTTTATGTCTACTGGATCGCCCGGTCGAGCCGGGCGACGACAACCATGTCTGGCTCCTTAAAGCCCCGCATCGGTTCGCGCTTGTTCCTGCACCATGAACTGCGCCTTGGCGAGTTCGGCAAAGTAGCCGCCTTGCGCCACGAGTTCATCGAAAGTTCCCGCTTCGGTCACGCGTCCGTTCTCGAAGACGAGAATGCGCGTGGCGTTGCGGATGGTGGACAGGCGATGCGCGATCACGAAGGTGGTTCGTCCCTTCATCACCTCGTCGAGCGCGATATTGAGCTTGGCCTCGGTCACGGCATCGAGCGCGCTGGTGGCCTCGTCGAGGATCAGGATCGGTGGATCTTTAAGTAAAGCGCGGGCGATGGAGAGACGTTGACGCTCGCCGCCCGACAGCATGCGGCCGCGCTCGCCGGCATTGGTGTCGAAGCCGGCATCGCTGCGGGTGATGAAGTCGAGGGCCTGGGCGCGTTCGGCGGCGAGGCGCAGTTCGTCATCGGTCGCGTCGGGCTTGCCGACGCGCAGATTGTCGGCGATGGAGCGGTTGAACAGCAGTGCTTCCTGGAAGACGACGCCGATATTGCGGCGGAGGCCCGACAGAGTGAGCGCCCGCACGTCCATGCCGTCGATGCTGACTATGCCGGATTGCGGGTCGAAGGCGCGATGCAACAGGGCAATCGCCGTCGATTTGCCGGCGCCGGTGGCGCCGACCAGCGCGATGGTCTGGCCGGGCAGTGCCGTGAAGGTGAGGTCTTCGATGGCCGGGCGCTTGCCGTCATAGGAAAACGAGACGTCATGAAACTCGACCAGGCCCTGCATGCGGCCGGGATCGACGGCGTCGATGCGGTCGCGCACCGTCGGCACGGCGTCGAGCACGTTCATGAAGTCGCGCAGGCGCGGGGCCTCCATGAACACGCTGTTGATGAAGCCGACGACCTGTTCGAGACGCTGGATCAGCATGGTCGCGAAGGACACGAACATCACGATCTCGCCGACGGTGGTCAGCCCCTGCTGATGCAGGGCGATGCCGACGGTGAAGATGGCCAGCACCGTGATGGTGGTGGAGGCGCGGGTGATCACCGAGACGATCGCCCACCACGACAGCACCGGCATCTGCGCCGCCAGCAATTCGCGGGAGAGGCCGCGCAGGCCCTGCACCTCGGCATCGATGCGGGTGAAGCTCTGCACCAGCGCGACATTGCCCAGCGCATCCGAGGCACGTGCGGACAGATCGCCATAGTGATCCTCGACAGCGCTCTGCATGCTGAACGTCTTGCGCACCACCAGCGTGGTCAGCAGGGTGAACACCAGGCAGAGCACGATGAGCAGAACGGCAAGCCGCCAGTTGAGATAGACCGACAGCGGCAGCAGCACGAGCAGCGACACGATCGAGGCGAAGTGCTCGCGGAAGAAGCCGAGCCAGACGCGCCACAGCGCATCGGTGCCTGCGAGCATCACCTTCATCAGGCGGCCCGAATGGGTGCCGCTATGGAAGGTCAGCGGCAATTGCATGATGTGTTCGAAATAGTCGGTCAGGACCGCCTGGCGCTGGCGATGCGCCAGCCGATCGGCGTGGAGCGCGACGATGGCGCCGCAAAAGATCGTGAACAGGCCAAAGCCGACCCAGGCGGCGAGCAGGGGCCATGGCGATGCGCCGCCCGATGGCGTGGCGCTGGTGGACAGGTTGTTCGACAACACATCGATGATGCGACCGAACAGCACCGGTTCGGCAAACTGGGCGCCGGCTAGCAGCAGGTTGGCCAGGGCCAGAATCCAGCCGAGGCGTTTCTCCTTGCCGAGAAGGTCCAGCACGCGAATATAGAGTTTGATCATCAGCAGCTATCCGGGCCGGCGCAGACATGGCCGGTCATGCCCGCAGTCTAGATGCGGACAGGTGCTGAATACAGCTTCGCGGGGAGTTGTTCAGTTGAATGTCTCGACGAAGGTCTCGACGACGATCTTGCCGGCAGCCGTCAGTTGATCTTGCGGCCGGTCGATTCCGCCAGAAAGCGGTCGTCGAACACATCCGCCATGGCCGGGCGCTTGTTGCGGAAGGTGAAATCCTCGGCGATCTCGACGAGTGACGCGTCGAAGCGCGTGCTGTCGATGCCGCCAAGTCCGTCGCGCCGGACGTCGTCGGTCAGGATGTTGTCGCTGATGGCGATCTTCAGGCGGGTCAGTTCGAGCTCCCGCGTGCCGCCATCCATCTGTGCAAGCACGTCATCCACGGCCTTGTCGGGGTCCTGGATCGCGAGCTGCGTGCCGGATGTGATGGCCTGCACGAAGCCTTTCACCGCATCGGATCTCGCGGCTGCGAATTTCGGACTGACGATCACAGCAAGGCCATAGGCGGCCGAGCCGAATTCGGCGAAACGAAATACGGCGAGGTCATCGGCCGGAATGCCGCGATCCCGCAGGTTGACCGCCGAGAGATAGGAAAAACCGGTGACCGCATCGACCTGGCCGGCCGACAGCATCGGCTCGCGCACCGCAGGGCTGATCTTCTCCTGCTTCACGGCGGACGCCTTGATGCCGTTGCGGCGCGCCAGTGCAGGCCATAGCCGGATCGCGAGATCGCCATCGGCGACACCGAGCGTGCGGCCTTCGAGGCTGCCGAGCGAGATCACGCCGCGGCTCTTGCGCGCGACCACGGCATAGGGCGCGCGGTTGAGCAGCACGAAAGCCGCCTTCACCGGGGCGGCATCGGGATCGGCGCGGTAGCGCACCAGCGAATTGAAGTCCGCCACGGCGATGTCGGTCGTGCCGGCAGCGACGCGGGTGATGGTGTCTTTCGAGCCGGTCGCGACCTGCAGCGCGACATTGAGATTCTGCGCCCGGTAAAGACCGCGGCTTGCGGCAAGCACGAAGGGGGCGGCGATGGCATCGACCGGGCGGTCCAGCGTGAACTGGATGGTCGTTGCTGCCTTGTCGTCCTGAGCGGCGACAATGGATGGTGCGTAAAAAGCCGTAACTCCGAACGCACCTATCCCGTGAAGCAGGGACCGTCGGGACATCAAAGGTGCATTTTTGGGCATCGGCATACGGAAATAACAACACGGACCGACAGATACTCCGTCCGGTATGTTTGATTGATGGCGTCTGTCTGCGACATCTTGCGCCTCAAAACTGCGCCCGACAACCTGAATGGAAGCTGAGTGCCTTGATTTGGACACCGATCGTTCAGGCTGCGTTGGGGTAGCGGAACCCAATATGCACATCGTGGTTGATAGTGCAGCGGCCCGCAGGGCCTGAGACCACGGAAGGATATTGAGAGATGTTTGCGCGTCATGGTTTGAAGTTTAGTGGCCGCGCCGCTGTTCTTGCGACGGTGGCGGCAATGTCGATCGCAGCAGTGGCGCCGACCGGCGCAATGGCTGCGCCGGTGAACAATAGTCCCGCGAAGGCGACGACCCATCACGGGTCGAGCGATGTCACGGATTTCAGCTCGCGTCGTCGTCACTATCGCGGTGGCGGTAACGCAGCCGGTCTCGCAGCCTTCGGTGCCATCGTCGGCACCATCGGTGCAATCGCCGCGGCCAATAGCGGCCCGCGCTATTATGACAGCTATGGTTACGGTGGCGGCCCCGTCTATTACAGCAGCCCCGGTTATGGCTACGGCGGCGGCTACTATGGCGGCCCCTATCGTGGTTATGGCGGCGGCTACGGCTACGACAATTCGCGCCGCATGACCTGGTAACCCCCTGTTACATGTAGGGTGGGCAAAGGTGCTCGTGCGCCGTGCCCACCAATACATGACGAGTACATGAGGGTGGGCACGCTACGCTTTGCCCACCCTACAGATCGCCGGTCGCGTGTCGCGGCCGGCGATCTGCGTTAACGCAACAGTCGCAGCTTTTCGCTAGTTTAGTTGCATGAGTGATTCGCTCGACCGGCTTTACCAAGCGGTGCTCGCGGCCCGGGATCTCGATCCCGCGACCTCGCGGACGGCCCGGCTGTTTCGGCAGGGGCCGGACAAGATGGCGAAGAAGCTCGCGGAAGAGGCCATTGAGGTCGTGATCGACGCCGTTGCCGGCAAGCGTGATGCAGTGATCCGCGAAAGTGCCGATCTTCTCTACAATCTGACTGTTCTGTGGGCCGGCGCCGGTGTGCGTCCCGAGCAGGTCTGGGCCGAGATGACCCGTCGCGAGCGCATGATGGGGATTGCCGAGAAATTGCCCAAGTCGCCCAAAGTGGCGAAATCACGCAGTGGCAACCGGCGACCGATTGACGCGCTGGAAGATCGTATCCGCAAACTGGGTTGATCGCGCAGCGGTTCCTGTCGCGATACCGTCACCAATCAAGCATGGACAAATCGACGTCGGGATGGTTCATCGCGAGCCATGCTCAGACGTATGTATGATTGGTGCATCGACGCCGCTCACAAACCCTATGCTCTCTGGATCCTGGGCATCGTGTCGTTCGCGGAAAGCTCGTTCTTTCCGATACCGCCGGACGTGATGCTGATCCCGATGGCGCTGGCGCGGCCGAACAAGGCCTGGCTCTATGCCGGCATCTGCACGATCACGTCGGTGGCTGGTGGTGTGGTCGGCTATCTGATCGGCCATCTGCTCTATGACAGCGTCGGGCAGTGGGTGATCCAGTTCTACGGCTATGGCGACAAGGTCGAAGCCTTCCGCGCCGGCTATGCCGAATATGGCGCGTGGATCATCCTGCTGAAGGGCCTGACGCCGATCCCCTACAAGCTCGTGACCATCACTTCGGGTTTCGCCGGCTACAATATCTGGATGTTCATCGGACTCTCGATCATCGCCCGTGGCGCGCGCTTCTACGTGGTGGCGATCCTGATGAACCGCTATGGCGTGTGGATTCGCGAGACCATCGAGAAGCATCTAGGTCTCGTGGTGACACTCGCTTTGATCGGACTGATCGGCGGCTTCGTGGTCGCCTTCAAACTGTTCTGAAGCGAATGGACTTCCCCCGGCAAGGGTGTCGGAGTACGTTTCCCGACATGTCCAAGCCTGTGAATTCGCTGCGGTCTGAAATGCGTGTCGTCGCTCTCGCGATGACATGGGCCTTGCTGTCGGCGACGGCGTGGTCACAGGCCATGCAGCAGCAATCCGTGCCGCAGCAGAAATCAGTGATCATTCAGGTGGCGCCGGCGACGCAGGCGCCGCCGCCTCCGGCAGCCCTTTCGCCGGCCCCGATGGCGCAGCAGGCGCCGCCGCCAGTGCCGGCGACACCGGAAAATCCCGGACTTTTCAACGAGATCAACAAGCTCTTCAAGGATACGCCGTCACTGGTCCCGTCTTGGTCGCTGCCGGCGCTCGGGACGACGAACCTGAACACGGTGGTAAAGGGCCGGGTGGTCTGTCCGGTCGCTGCCAATGGTGCGCCGGACTGCAAGGCGGCTTCCGACAAGCTCTGCCAGAGCAAGGGCTACAAGGAAGGCAAGAGCCTGGATACCGATGCGGCGCAGACCTGCTCGCCCAAGGCGCTGATCCCCGGCCGGAAGCCCGAAGAGGGTGACTGCCGGACCGACAATTACGTCACCCAGGCCGTCTGCCAATAGACGCATTCCGCCCAGCGGATCGCGCGCTCAACCATCGCAACGGATTTGCCTTTCGCAGCGCCTTTCTGGCATGTTTGCGCTGCACTCCCACGGCCCGCGATGCGGGCCGCTCTCATAAGAAAAGTCCTCGAGGAATTCCTGATGTCCATGCCGGCTTTGTTCAAAAACCGCCTGTCGCTGCCCGTGATCGGCTCTCCCCTGTTCATTATCTCGGGCCGGATCTCGTCATCGCGCAGTGCAAGGCCGGGATCGTGGGGTCGTTTCCGGCGCTCAATGCGCGCCCGGCGGCGCTGCTCGACGAATGGCTGCACCGGATCAAGGAAGAACTTGCCGCGCATGACAGGGCGAATCCGGATCGCCTGTCGGCGCCATTCGCGGTCAACCAGATCGTCCACAAATCCAACAACCGCCTCGATCAGGATCTGGCGCTTTGCGAGAAGCACAAGGTGCCGATGATCATCACCTCGCTCGGCGCGCGCGAGGAGCTCAATCAGGCCGCTCATGGCTGGGGTGGCATCGTGTTTCACGACGTTATCAACCAGCGCTTCGCCCATAAGGCGATCGAGAAGGGCGCCGATGGCCTCATCCTCGTTGCCGCCGGTGCGGGTGGTCATGCCGGCGAACTCTCGCCGCTCGCTTTCGTTGCCGAAACGCGGGCGTGGTTCGACGGTCCGATCGCGTTGTCCGGCGCCATCGGCAATGGCCGCGCCATCAAGGCCGCGCGCGTGCTCGGCGCTGACTTCGCCTATATCGGCTCGGCCTTCATCGCGACCGAAGAAGCCAATGCAGTGCAGGGCTACAAGGACATGATCGCGTCCTCGGCCGCGCAGGACATCGTCTATTCCAACCTCTTCACCGGCGTGCACGGCAACTATCTGAAGCCGTCCATCGTCGCCGCCGGCATGGACCCCGACAATCTGCCCGTCTCCGATCCGTCCAAGATGAACTTCGGCACCGATGCCAATGGCGAGCGAGCGAAACCGAAGGCCTGGAAGGAAATCTGGGGCAGCGGCCAAGGCATCGGCAGCGTCAAGAAAGTGGTGCCGGTGGCTGAATTGGTCGCGCGCCTCAAGAAGGAATATGACGAAGCGATCGATCCGGCGCTGTGATGGACAAACATCCCGTGAGTGATGCTGTCTATCGCTTGGACGGCAATCGCATCATCACCAGCCCGCATGCGGCGGGGCCGTGGAATCCGCATATGCAGCACGGCTCGGCGCCCTCGGCGCTGGTGACGTGGCTGGCGGAGCAACAGCCAACGTCATCGCCGATGGCGGTGACGCGGGTCACCATCGATCTGATGCGGCCGGTGCCGGTGGCGCCGCTGACCTATGAGATCGAGGTGCTACGCGAAGGCCGCAAAATTCAACTGGTCGGCATTCGCCTGCTGTCCAACGGCACGGTCGTCACGACGGCGACGGTGCTGAAGGTGCGCGTCGAGGAGCAGCCGCTGCCGGCTGACATCAAGGATGCACCGCTCACGGTGCCGCTGCCGGATGCGCCCGGTCTCTCCGAGCCGAAGGACCACAGCAGCGCGTTCGTCTCCGGCATGACCATCCGCGCCGTGCATGGCGGCTTCCTGACGCTCGGGCCCGGCGCGATCTGGTATCGCGCCAATCGGGCAATCATCGAGGGGCAGCCGATGTCCCAGGCGATGCGGGCGGTGATCGCGTCGGATTTCAGCAACGGCTCGTCCTCCGTGCTTAGCTTCAAGGAATGGACCTTTCTGAATGCCGACCTCTCCGTCAGCATGGCACGGCCACCGGTGGGCGACTGGATCCTGCTGGATTCAGAGACCTGGATCGGGCCTGACGGTAGCGGGCTCGCGGCGTCCAAGCTGGCGGATGTGAACGGCTATTTTGGCCGCGCCGTGCAAAGCCTGGTGATCGAGCGACGCTAGGGTGACGTCACCGACTTGCGTGTTACAGTCGCGCAATTGGAACTTGGCTCATAGCGCCGGGTTGATGTTCGTTGCGCTGACGTATGGGTATAGTGATGGCTGATAGGGCGAAAACCGGCATCTGGGGGCTGGACGATATCCTCACAGGTGGTCTTTCCAAGGGACATATCTTCCTGCTGGAAGGCGCTCCCGGTACCGGCAAGACCACCGTTGCTCTGCAATTCCTTCTCGAAGGCGCACGGAACGGCGAGCGAGGGCTCTATATCACCCTGTCTGAGACAGAGAAGGAACTGCGCGACGGTGCAGCCTCCCATGGCTGGGACATCGGCGACAAGATCGACGTATTCGAGTTGCTGCCGCCGGAAAGCCTGCTTGATCAGGAGCAGCAGCAAAGCCTCCTGTATTCGTCCGATCTCGAACTCGGCGAAACCACCCGGCAGATTTTCGATGCGGTGGAGCGTCTGAAGCCGGCGCGACTTGTGCTCGACAGTCTGTCGGAAATCCGACTCCTGGCGCAGAGTTCGCTGCGCTATCGCCGTCAGATACTGGCCATCAAGCATTACTTCGCGCGGTTTTCCACGACGGTGATGCTGCTGGACGATCTGACCGCCGAAGTCGCTGACAAGACCGTGCACAGCGTCGCCCATGGCGTGTTTCGGTTGGAAGAACTTGCGCCGGATTATGGTGCCGAGCGTCGCCGGGTGCGCGTCATCAAATATCGCGGTTCGAAATTTCGCGGCGGCTATCACGATGCCACGATCACCCGTGGCGGGTTGAACGTCTTTCCGCGCCTGGTCGCATCCGAGCATAAAATCGGACAAACGCGCGTCACGAAATCGACCGGCAACCCCGAGCTTGATGCACTGCTCGGCGGCGGTATCGAGACCGGATCGAGCACGCTCGTGCTCGGGCCGGCCGGAACCGGCAAATCGCTGCTCACGATCGTCAACATGCTGGAGGTGATCAATCGCGGTGAGAAGGCGGCGTTCTTCGCATTCGATGAAGAACTCGGCCTGCTGTTCAATCGCATGCTGAAGATGGGGATCGATCTCGAAGCGCTGCAGAAGAGTGGAAAGCTCGTGATCGAACAGGTCGATGCGGCCGAACTTTCCCCGGGTGAATTTGCGCATCGTGTGCGCAGGCAGGTCGATGAAAAGGATATCAAGACCGTCGTGATCGACAGTCTCAACGGCTATCAGGCGGCCATGCCGCAGGAGAATTCACTGGTTCTCCATATCCATGAGCTTCTTCAGTATCTGAACCGTCGCGGCGCATCGACCTTTGTCACGGTGGCGCAGCACGGTCTCGTCGGCGACATGAAGACGCCGGTCGATGTCACCTATCTCGCAGACACCGTTATTCTGCTGCGCTACTTCGAGGCGTTCGGCGCCGTACGCCGTGCCGTCTCCATCATCAAGAAGCGTACAGGCTCGCATGAAGCGACCATTCGCGAATACCGTATCGACAACCGTGGACTCACTATAGGAGCGCCGTTGACGTCTTTCCATGGCGTGCTGCGCGGTGTGCCGACCTATTCCGGCAATACGCTGATGATGGAAGAAGAGAAGTCGTGAAGCCCGGCCGTTCATCAGAACGAGCGGTCATTCTGGCGCCGAACGGAAGAGACGCGACCGTCGCGGAAGCTCTGATCCGCGAGGCCGGCTACTACGCAACGGTATGCGCGGATTTCGCTCAACTCGTCAGTGAAGTCGAATCCGGCGCCGGCATTGCGGTGATTGCCGATGAAGCGATCAAGGGGGTCAATCTACGCGACCTCGATCGCTGGCTGCACAATCAGCCTGTGTGGTCGGATTTCCCGATCGTGCTGCTGACACGGCAGGGCGGCGGTCCCGAGCGCAATCCCGATGCGGCCCGCCTGCGCCAGGTGTTCGGCAATGTGACCTTTCTCGAGCGGCCGTTTCATCCGACCACGCTGATCAGCGTTGTCGGCTCCGCCGTGCGCGGCCGGCGACGGCAGTATCAGACACGTGCCATCCTCGAGGATCTCAGCGACAGCCAGGCTTTGCTGCAGACGGCGCTGGATGCCGGCCGGCTCGGCACGCTCGAACTTCACCTGCCGGAGCTGCGGCTCGAAGTGTCGGACACGACCAAAGCCTGCTTCGGTCGCGGGCCGCATGACCGTTTTACGTTCGCCGAATTGCAGGCATCCATTCATCCGGACGACCGCGTGCAGCGCCAGAGCGCGCTGGATGCGACGCTGACGACCGGAGTCGATTACAATGTGGAATATCGCTGCGTCTGGGCCGATCGCTCGGTGCATTGGGTGGAAACGCGCGCGCGGATCGTGCGCGGGCCCGATGGCAAGCCGAAGACGCTGGTGGGCGTGTCCGTGGATATCACGGCGCGCAAGACCGCGGACATCGAGCGTGACAAGCTGCTTGAGCAGCTGACCTCCGAACGCGCGGCGCTGGATGAACTCACCGCAACGCTCGAACAACGTGTCGAGGAGCGCACCGCCGATCTCACCAGGGAATCCGCCGCGCGCGAGCGCGCGCAGGAGCAGCTACGCCAGGCGCAGAAGATGGAGACCATCGGCCAGCTCACCGGTGGTGTCGCGCATGACTTCAACAATCTCTTGATGGCGGTGATGGGCAATCTCGAACTGCTGCGCAAGCGCATGCCCGATGATCCCAGGCTGAAGCGGCTTGTGGATGGCGCCATGCAAGGCGCCGAGCGCGGTGCATCACTGACCCAGCGTCTGCTCGCTTTCGCCCGACAACAGGACCTGCGCGCAGAAGCCGTCGACCTGGGCACGCTGGTGCGCGGCATGAGCGATCTGCTCGATCGTTCGCTTGGCCCGCGCATCACGCTTGGTTTCGCGGTTCCTGAGCATCTGCCGCCGGCGCGGATCGATGCCAACCAGCTCGAACTGGCGATCCTCAACCTCGTCATCAATGCACGCGATGCGATGCCGGATGGCGGTGCGATTACGATCCGACTGTCGGAGCATCGCGTCGGGCGCGGACATCGCCTGTTGAAGGCCGGCGACTATCTCAAAGTGTCGGTGATCGACACCGGCGAGGGCATGTCACCGGAGACGTTGAAAAAGGCGGTGGAGCCGTTCTTCTCGACCAAGCCGGTCGGCAAGGGCACCGGGCTTGGCCTGTCGATGGTCCATGGTCTTGCCGAGCAACTCGGCGGCACGCTCGAACTCACCAGCACGGTCGGCAAGGGCACGACGGCGACGCTCGTCCTGCCTGCGACGACCGCAGAACCTGCAGTGGCCGAGGAAGAACAAGCGGAACGGCATGCCGCGCGCTCGGCGGTCATCCTGTTCGTCGATGACGATCCCCTGATCGCCATGTCGACGACCGAAATGCTGGAGGATCTCGGCCACCGTGTCATCCCGGTGAATTCCGGCCGCGACGCGCTGGATGTCCTGCGCAGTGACGAGCCGATCGATCTGATGATGACCGATCACATGATGCCGGGCATGACCGGAATCGAGCTCGCCGCGCAGTCGCGCGAGGTGCGCCCGACCCTGCCGATCCTGCTTGCCACCGGCTATGCGGACCTGCCCGAAGGCACCCAGCTGGACCTGCCGCGCCTCGCCAAGCCCTATCATCAGGATCAACTGCGTGATCAGCTCGATCACTTACTTGGGTAATAGGTAATGGGGTGGGTGTACCTTCTTCGCACCTGCGGCAAATTAACTTCTCATTAAAGGGTGCGGGAACAACAATACGGCGGTGATTCGGCCCGTTGATGGACCACCCATGGATATTACAGCGCATTTCGCCAAGACCACCGTCACGCTCGACGAGATCAAGCATCGCGTCGCCTTTGCGTTCGACCGCAATTTTCTCTGCCGCGGTTTGCAGTTCGACATCGTTCAGACCCCGCGTATGGGGAAGGGCGCGAACTGGACCATCACGATGCAGCAGGTCGCTCCCGATGCATTGTGGGAAGCGTCTGAAATCGTCTCCGACATTCAGGATGCCTATCTGCTGTCGGAAGAGCGGACGCTGTATCGAGCCGCCTGAGCGCGATCCGTCCTCGACATTCCAACGCGATGCCTTGCGAATGGCCAAAAGCGCGTTTCCGCGCTTGCGGACACGCGTCTGAAGGCCGCGATGTGCTTTTCGCGCGGTATGGTTAGGCCTTAATTAATCTCGATTTGTGAGGACAATGGCCAAAGGAATGCCAGAGCGCATTCCACGGGGACCATCTCTCGCGGGGATCGGCTTGACGCGGACGCTGACTATTCTGGTGCTGAGTTGCCTGTTGCTGACCGGAGTCGCCGTGGCCAGCATTCTGGGCCGTGACAGTGTGCCGATGCTGTCGTCGTCCTTCTCATCCAGCGTTGCGCAAAGCTCGATCCCGGTCTCGCGCGGGCCGACATCCAACCGCGAAGGCAAGACCGACCGGCTGCCGCCCGGCGCGATGATGGCGTCGCTGACGCCGCAAAATGTCGATCCCACTACCGAGCCGCTGCGGCAGGCCTTTGCGACGGACGGCGTCATCGATCCATCGCCCAACGCGACCGTGCTGCCACCCGTCGTGGTGCCGCAGCCGACGGCCAAGCCGAAGGCCGCCGCGAAGAATGCGGGCCACAAGAACTTCACGCTGCTCAGCGATGCGCAGATTGTGGCCATCAAGGGACGGCTCAATCTGACGCCGTCGCAGGAATCCTATTGGCCCGATATCGAAGTCGCGCTGAAGGCGATTGCCCGGAAGATGCATGACGCCAAGCAGGCCGCAGCATCCGGTAATGCGCCGCCGATCGATCCCGAAAGCGCCGAAGTGCAGCAATTGAAATCGGCCGCGATGCCGCTGCTGTTCCAGTTGCGTGAGGACCAGAAGCGCGAAGTGCGCGCCCTCGCCCGCATCATCGGCCTGGAAAAGGTCGCTGCTGCGATCTGATCGGGCGGATCAGATTACCATTTTCTGCGCTGTTCTGACGCGACATGACAAATTGTCGCGGTTGTCATCGGGGCTTCGCACACGGCATGCAGAACTTAACGCCTGTTAACGACGGGGCGTAGCATGACCGATTTCACACTCAATTCATCCGTTTCAGGAAGTGGACCCATCGAGCCGGCCGCGCGGCCCAATCTCGACAAGGGCTTCAATCCGCTCACGATGATCCTGTTCATGGCGGTGCTTGCCGGCGGCGTGCTGTACGTCGCCTACAGCATCTATGCGGATGTCAGTGCCACCGGCACGCGCGTCACAAGCTATCTACCCTATATCCTGCTGTTCGTGGCGCTGATGATCGCGCTCGGCTTCGAATTCGTGAACGGCTTTCACGACACCGCCAATGCGGTGGCGACGGTGATCTACACCCACTCGCTGAAGCCCGAGATTGCTGTGGTGTGGTCTGGCTTCTTCAACTTTCTCGGCGTGCTGTTCTCGTCGGGCGCGGTGGCGTTCGGTATCGTGTCGCTGCTGCCGGTCGAACTCATCCTGCAGGTCGGCTCATCCGCCGGTTTCGCGATGGTGTTCGCGCTCTTGATCGCAGCGATCATCTGGAATCTTGGCACCTGGTGGCTCGGCCTTCCCGCCTCGTCGTCGCACACGCTGATCGGCTCGATCATCGGCGTTGGTATTGCCAATGCATTGATGCGCGGCCGCGACGGCACCTCGGGCGTGGACTGGACCAAGGCCACGGAAATTGGCTACGCGCTGCTGCTGTCGCCGCTGTTCGGCTTTGCCTGCGCGGCGATCCTGCTGCTCGTGCTGAAATTCCTGGTGCGCAATCCCGCGCTGTATGAAGCGCCGGAAGGCGACAAGGCGCCGCCACTGTGGATCCGCGGCATCCTGATCGCCACCTGCACCGGTGTGTCCTTCGCGCATGGTTCGAATGACGGCCAGAAGGGCATGGGCCTGATCATGCTGGTGCTGATCGGCACCGTGCCGACCGCCTATGCGCTGAACCGTGCGCTGCCGGAATCGCGCATCGAGCAGTTTCAGCAGACCTCGCTGAAGGCCTCGCAGGTCGTCGCTGCCAAGGGTGCCGGCCACGGCACCATCGGTGATCCCCGTCCGGTGGTGACGCAATACGTTGCCGCGCGAAAAATCAGCGAAGGCACCTATCCGGCGCTTGCCGTGCTGGTGAAGGATGTCGGCGATCAGGTCCGCACCTATGGCACGCTCGACAAGGTGCCGGCGGAGAAGGTCGGCAACACCCGTAACGACATGTATCTCGCATCGGAAGCCATCCGCTTCCTCATGAAGGACAAGGAAAACGACCTCAACAAGGAAGAGGTCGCGACGCTGAATGCCTATAAGGGCTCGCTGGATGCGGCGACCAAGTTCATCCCGGATTGGGTGAAGATCGCCGTCGCCATCGCGCTTGGGTTGGGCACCATGGTGGGCTGGAAGCGCATCGTCGTCACCGTCGGCGAGAAGATCGGCAAGACGCATCTGACCTACGCGCAAGGTGCGTCGGCGGAGTTGGTCGCCGCCGGCACCATCGGCGCGGCGGATATTTTCGGCCTGCCGGTCTCGACCACCCATGTGCTGTCATCCGGTGTCGCCGGCACCATGGCAGCGAACGGCTCCGGCCTGCAGATGGCCACCATCCGCAATCTGCTGATGGCCTGGGTGCTGACGCTGCCATGCGCCATCGCACTGTCGGCAGCGCTGTATTTCATCTTCGCCCACATCTTCTGAGTCGGTCTCGGTACGATGCGTCGCTGTGATGGCGGCGCATCGTGGATGACGGCGGTTCGCTGTCATCCGGAGTTCAAACCGATCGTGCAGAGATCGGCGTCCCTTGCTCCTATTTTGTTGATTCCCGATGTCGTCAGACAGTCTTCATTTCGCGACACAGGCTGGTGCGTTGGCGCCGGACAACGCCATTCCCGGCCTGGTCTGGGCGTTTCGCATCCATGCCGATGGCCAGCCGGAGGCGTTGTCTATCCATCAGGCGATCGATACCAGCCATGACGGTCTGGTCTGGCTGCATTTCAATCTCGCCGACACGCGCGCCTTGCAGTGGCTGACGCAAGCGCCGCTGCAGGCGCCGGATGCGGCGCGTGCTTTGCTGTTGTCGAAGGACAGTTTCCAGCAGCTGCACACGGCCGACGACAGCGTTTATGGCGTGATCTCGGATCTGCTGCGCGATATCGACGATGTCGATGATGACACCGGCTATCTGCGCTTTGCGATGACCGAGCATCTGTTGATCAGCGGCCGGCATCATGCGCTCTGCGCAGTGGATGCGACGAGGCGCTCGCTCGAACAGGGCCTCAAGATCGACAGCATGGCGGCGCTGTTCGAGACCATCATCGAGAATGTGGCCGACACCATCGATGGCGTTGCCGACAAGCTCGCGCTCGCACTGGATGAGATCGAGGAGCAGGTGGTGCTCGGCGAATCCCGCCACATGCTGCAGACGCTCGGCCGGCAGCGGCGCACCTGCGTGCGGTTGCATCGCCAGCTCTCCGGCCTGCGTCTCGTATTCCAGCGTTTCGAGCAGAAAGGCGGGCTCGACCTGAAGCCAGCGTTGCAACTCCGTGCGGGCAAGCTGGCGCAACGGCTCGACGGGCTCGACCGCATCATCGTCGAACTGCGCGAGCGCAGCCGGCTATTGCAGGAAGAGCTGCATCTGCAGATCGCCGAAAGCGGCAACGAGGCGCTGCGCGTGCTTTCTGTGCTCACCGCCTTGCTGATGCCGCCGACACTGGCCGCGGGCATCTTCGGCATGAACATCAAGGCGATGCCACTGGTGGATGGCGACAACGGCTTCATCCTGGTGTGCGGAATTCTGATGCTGTCCTCGGCGACCGCCTATTTCATCATGAAGCGTATCGGCATCATCAGGTAGGCGTCATGCGCAGCGTGTTGCGATGCTGGATGCCGCGTGTGGCGAAGGCGTTGGCCGGGCTTGTGGTCTGCTGTGCCTTGCAGATGTCCGTTGCCCATGGGGGCGACTGGCGTGATGGCGGGCTAAAGGCACTCAACGCACGGCTCGACGACTGGGGCGTGGCATTCTCCGCGGCCTATATCGGCGAGGCGCTCGGCAATGCCTCCGGCGGCATCCGCCGCGGCAGGATCTATGACGGCCGCATCGATCTCGGCGTCGATGTCGATCTGGAAAAAGCGGTGGGCTGGCGCGGCGCGACCTTCCACGGCAACGTCTTCCAGATCCACGGCCAGGGCTTGTCGCGCGACTATATCGGCAATCTCATGCTGGTCAGTGGAATCGAGGCATTGCCCTCGACACGGCTCTACGAGTTCTGGATCGAACAGTCGCTGTTCGGCGGCCGGCTGTTCGTGAAAGTCGGGCAGCAGCCGTCGGACACCGAATTCATTGACAGCAAGTTTGACGACATCTTCGTCAATTCGGCGCTCGGTTGGCCCGGCATCACCGGCGTGATCCTGCCGGCGGGTGGTCCATCGCCGCCGCTGGCTGTGCCTGGCATACGCGTGAAGGCGCTATTGTCGGATGCGTTCACGGCCTATCTCGCGGTGTTCAACGGCAGCGCGGGGGCGCAGGGGCCGGATGATCCGCAGATCTCCAATCCGCATGGCCTCGCATTCCGCGTCAACGATCCGCCATGGGTCATCGGCCAGCTGAAATACAGCTATCGTCTCGGCGCGGCCGGGCTGCCCGGCGCCATCACCGGCGGCGGCTGGTATCATTTCGAGCAGTTCGATGACGAGCGGTGGACGGCGCAGGGCCTGTCGCAAGCGGACCCGCTCGGCACCGGCGAGCCGGCCATGCGGCGCGGCAATCGCGGCGTGTTTGCCGTCTATGAGCAACGGCTGGCGCTCAGCGCAGTAGATCCCGCCAAGGGCGTCGGCTTCTTCGCTCGGGCGTCATTCAGTCCGTCGGATCGCAATCTGATCAGCTTCTATCTCGACGGCGGTTTTCAGGTTTCAGGCTTCTCTGCGGAGCGGCCTGATGATCGCTTCGGCATCGCCATGACCTATGCGCGGATTTCAGACGGCGCCCGCGGTCTCGACCGCGACGTGCAGCGCTTCACCGGCATCGCAACGCCGATCCGTGATTTCGAGGCGGTGTTCGAGGCGACCTATATCGCCATGGCCGCGCCTGGCGTCGCGGTGCAGCCGGTGTTTCAATATGTGATCCATCCCGGCGGCGGCGTCGTGAATCCGGAGGATCCGACGCAGACCCGCCGCATCAAGGATGCGGCAGTGTTCGGCGTCCGCACCACAATCACGTTCTGATGTTCTATCAGGCCGCTGCTACAGGCGCTTCAACCAGCCCTGCCGCGGCGTCCGCGATCATCTCATACGACTTCAGTCGCTTCGGATGCTCATAGACATCCGACACGATCATCAGCTCGTCCGCCTTGGTCTCTTCAACCAGTGCGGCGATGCCCGCACGCACGGTCTCCTTTGAGCCGATGATCGCGCGGCGTAGCATGCCCATGGCCTGCATCTTTTCGGCTGGCGACCAATAGGTCTCGATATCGTCGATGGGCGGCTGGCTGAGACCGCGGGTGCCGCGGAACATGTTGGTGAAGGACATCTGCTGCGTGGTCCACAGCCGCTTCGCCTCGGCATCGGTGTCGGCCGCGATGATGTTCACGCCGACCATGGTATGTGGCTTCGCCAACTGCTCCGACGGTTCGAAATGGGTGCGATAGATTTCCAGCGCCTGCAGCAGCATTTCCGGCGCGAAATGCGAGGCGAAGGCATAGGGTAGGCCGAGCACGGCGCCGAGCTGGGCGCCGTAATTGCTGGAGCCGAGAATCCACAAAGGCACATTGGTCCCTGCGGCCGGCACGGCCTGCAGCCGCTGGCCGGGCGCGGCTTCGGCGAAATAGGCCTGCAGCTCCTGAATATCCTGCGGGAAATTGTCGGAGTTTTGCAAGGAGCGGCGCAGCGCGCGCATGGTCATCTGGTCGGTGCCGGGCGCGCGGCCGAGGCCGAGATCGATGCGGCCGGGAAACAGCCGCTCCAGCGTGCCGAACTGTTCGGCGATCACGATGGGCGCATGGTTCGGCAGCATGATGCCGCCGGCGCCGACGCGGATGGTTTTGGAGCCCGCTGCGATATGGCCGATCACCACCGAGGTGGCAGCAGAAGCGATGCCGATCATGTTGTGATGCTCGGCAACCCAGAAGCGCTGATAGCCCCAGTGCTCCGCATGCGCCGCCAGATCCCGTGAATTATCGAGCGCGCCGCGCGCATTGGTGTCTTGGGTGACGCGGACGAGATCGAGAATCGACAAGGCGGTCATGTGCAGGGCTCCGGTTGGAGTAAATATCTATGCATTCGCATCTTCTTTTGCCAGCGCGCCGGGTGCAGGTCCGCCTTGACAGATCATTGCTGCAATATGTAACGTTATAACATAACATAAATCGACGGCGCTCATGGATATCGACACACCCCACTGCTTCGCCGCCCTCAACAGGCTGTTTGATCTCGATGCGAAAACTCCCCGTCACAGTGCTGTCCGGTTTCCTCGGGCTGGAAAGACCACTTTGCTGAATCACATCCTGAACAACCGCCACGGGCTGAAGGTGGCGGTGATCGTGAACGACATGAGCGAAGTGAACATCGATGCGGATCTGGTGAGGGATGGCGGTGCCAATCTTTCGCGAACGGATGAGAAGCTGGTCGAGATGACCAATGGCTGCATCTGCTGCACGCTGCGCGATGACCTACTCAAGGAAGTGCGCGCTTTGGCGGAAGGCGGCCGCTACGATTATCTGCTGATCGAATCCACGGGGATCGCGGAGCCGCTGCCGGTGGCGGCGACGTTCGATTTCCGCGACGAGAATGGCGACAGCCTCTCCGATGTCGCTCGGCTGGACACGATGGTGACCGTGGTCGATGCGGTGAACCTCTTGAAGGACTATTCCTCGACCGATTTTCTCGAGGACCGTGGTGAAGCGCTGGACAATGACCAGCGACGGCTGGTGGATCTGCTGGTGGAGCAGATCGAGTTCGCCGATGTGGTCGTGCTCAACAAGGTCAACGATGCCACACCCGCGCAATGCGACGCGGCGCGAAAAATCATCTGTGCGCTGAACCCGGAAGCCGAGATCATTGAGGCTGATTTTGCCGACGTGCCGTTCGATCGCGTGCTCGATACCGGCCTGTTCGACTTCGAGCGGGCGCAGCAGCATCCGCTCTGGTACAAGGAACTCTACGGTTTCGCCGATCATGTTCCGGAAACCGAGGAATACGGCGTCAGCAATTTCGTCTATCGCGCGCGGCGGCCGTTCGATCCCGCCAAATTCCAGGCGTTCCTGCGCGAGAGCTGGGGCGGCGTGATCCGCAGCAAGGGGCATTTCTGGCTGGCGACGCGGCCGCAATGGGTCGGCGAGCTGAGCCAGGCCGGCGCCATCGTGCGCACCGAAGGCATGGGCTTCTGGTGGGCGAACATTCCCGCAGAGCGCTGGCCGAACGATCCATATTGGCGGCAGTCGTTGAAGAAGAACTGGAACGACATCTATGGCGATCGTCGCCAGGAGATCGTCTTCATCGGCACCGGCATGGACGAAGCTGGCCTGCGCGGCAGACTCGATGCATGTCTCGTGGATGGCAAGCCCGGCATGGAGATCGCGGATTGGGCCAAGCTGCCGGACCCGTTTCCCAAATGGAAGCGGGCCGACGAGATGGCGTAGCGCGCGTTACCCGAGCCCGGCATGGAATGCGCGGACGATGGCTGCGCATTCCTCCGGCCTTTCCATCTGCATGAAATGCGAGGCGTCATCCACGGTGACGAAGTCGAAGCCGCCATCGCGGGCGAAGGCGCTCTCGATGATGATGAACGGGCTGGTCCCCGTCTTCGGCTGGCCCGCCACGAGCTGGACGGGAATCTTGATCTTGCACATGCGCTCCCATGCGCCCTCCAACCCTTGCATGGCGAAGATGCTGGCTTCGAATTCCCGCGGGCAGGCGAGCTCATAGAGTTCTTTGTCGTCGTTCCAGCGCAGTGTCGAAGCAGCAAGAGCTTGCAGCCCCGCATCGTCGACGCCGGTGAAAGCAGAGCTGCGGCGATAGGAGTCGAACAATTCCTGCACCGTGCTGAATTCGAAGCGCCGCTTGATGGTGCGCTCGGCCAGGCGGCCATTGTCGGCACGGAACATCTGGAATTCGGGATAATGGGCCGGCGGTGTCGCCGGCGGTTCGAAGCCGACGATGCCGATCCATGGGGATTCATATTCGGATGCGTGCAGCAACGTGGTCAGCGCGCTCATGGAGTGAAAGGCGCCGAGGCTCGGTGCTGCGCCGATCTCGCGGGTGATCCCCTTCATGATGGCATCATAGTCGCGGATCAGCTGCGGCCACACCTGCGGAATCGGTTTGACGAACGGGCTGCTGAGGCCGTGGTGACGGAAGTCGAACACGACGGTTTCGTAGTCCGGAATGAAGAGGCGCCAGAAGCTCTGGAAGGCATCGGCGGAGAGGCCGTTGCCATGGCTGCTGATGACGCGCGGGCCTTCGCCATAGACGCGGGCGCTGACGGTGGCGCCGTCCTCCAGCGGGATGTCAAAGCTGTGCTTGGCGGGCGGGAGAGCCGGGACGGTCGGCGCGTGATCCATAGGCAAGGGGAACCTGTCAGTTTCGGGAGCGATGTCGCGTCCCTTATCGGAATGCGCCGCACACTATAAAGCGTGCCATGGCTGTTCAAGCCGCAAGGCTGATGATGGCGACCTTGCCGTCGAGCGGGATTCTGGCCCGGCCATCGGTGATGGGGATGCGCTCCCAACCGGCGCCATCGTTCGGCCGGTTCACGATCAACTCCGTGCCGGGTCCCTCGACATTGATGCCGACCGACCGCGTGGGTACCTCGATGTCATCGGCCTTGGCCACGTCCCAGCAGCGCACCGCGCGCCAGACGGCGAGCAAAGGCTTTCCCTGTGCGTCCTCGAATGCGATGTGCCGCAATTCGAGCGAACGTGTCTCGAGTCGCAATGGCTGATTGTCGCCCGCGCGCCTTGCGCCCTTCAGGATCGCAAGGAGATTGCGGATAGCGTCATAGGCCGGCTTCGGTGTGAGATCGTTGCGCACGAGCCCCCAGTGATGTTCGCCTTCATTCGGATCGATGCCGCCATCGAAGAATTCGTAGAGATAGGTGCGCAAGATTCCGAGGCGAAAATTGTTGAGCAGCATGCGCGGCATGTAGATGCCGGACGCGACTTCACCGACACCGGCGCTGCCGGGCTTCACGACATTGCAATAGCCGGCCTCGGTGACCATCACCGGCGCGCCCGGCTTGAACGCGTCGCGCATGTTCTTGAGATACCAGGAGACCGCGGCGTAGTCGTCCGTCGTCTCCGGCTCCTGTGCCTTTTGCACGTAGGAATGGATCGCGACGACATCGCTATATTGCGCAGCGCCGCGCAGCAGCGCCACGTCGGCGGGCTTCCAGTTGATCACGCTCGGCGACAGCAGCGGCAGTTGTTCGGCCGTGTACCGCGCGCGCAAGGCGCGATGCACGTCGCGCTGATAGTCTACGACGACATTGCTCCAGCCCGATTTGGCCAATGGCAGCGACATGAACCACGGGCTGTCGCCCTCGTTCTGTCCCTCGATGCTCGACACCCGTTCGACACCGAATGCATCGAGATAGGACATCATCTCCGCCACGGTGTTGGTCGCGGGCGATACCGGAATGTTGAACATGACGCCAAGGCGGTCAGCGAGCCTGCGCCAGCGTGCGAGATCGTTGCTGGGCCTCAGTTCATCGCGCAGATGTCGGATGCCGCTCTTGTCCAGCAGATCGAAGAACCGCTCGAAATTCGGTGCATAAGGTTCGCTGCTGATGTGAACATTGACGCCGACACTGTCGGTAAATGTATCCGTCGGACCGGGCAGGGGCGCTGCCCGCGCAGGGGATGATCGGAGCAGCAGGAGTGCTCCGCTGCCTTGCAGAAGCGTGCGCCGGTCGATCATCTTCATCGCGCCCTCGTGCTGGGTCCTGCCCGAAGCAGACCCCAGCAGATCAGGCCGATGCAATCAAGGCGCCGTGGCGATTCCGTCGAACCATGCTTTCCATTTCGGAACGGCGGTCGCGAATGTACCGCGATGGCTGGTCGCGCCGGTCGATAGCGCCTCGACGGCAGGATTACCGTTGCCGATCGCGCGTTGATAATTCATGCCGAGCTGGCCAAGGCCGACGCTGATGACCTCGTCGCTCTCGCCGAAATAGTTGCGTACCGGCGATTTGATGATCCAGCGATAGGCCGTGGTTTCCGCTGCGAGGCGGCCATAGGCCGAGGCGGAGAAGAATTGCGGGTCGAAATAGTTCGGCCGGATCAGCTTGCGCAGATCCGATGGCACCTGCGTGGCATCATAGGGTTCGCGCATATAGGCTTTGCGCGCCAGCTCGTAATGCTCCGCCGCAATCACCGAGCGCGCGAGGCCGGGCACGTTGTAATAGTTCTCGAACGAGAATGCCGAGAGGATGAACAGCGACGTCACCCAGGAGGCGTCGTTCTTGCGCGGGAAGTTGAGAAAGCCGTTGAGCGCGACGAAGACGTCGAGCGGCGCGCTCGCCGTTGCCGTCGCATCGACTGCCAAACCTGAGCGCTCGAGCTTTTCAAGCATGGCCATGGTGACGAAGCCGCCCTGCGACCAGCCGCCGAGAAACAGTTTGGTCGTGCTGAGCTTGAGATGGGCGAGCACGGCGCGGCTCGCCGTCAGCATGTCATAGGTCGCCTGCTGATGGCTGGCCTTGACCATATAGCCTTCCGGCTCGGTCGAGGTGCCGAGGCCGAAATAGTCGGCGCCGATCAGCACGTAACCCTGGCCGGCGAATTGCGCGATCATCAATTGCGTTTCCGACGACTGGTCGGGAAAGGAGGGGACCTCCTGCTTTCCGTAAACCGTGCCGTGCTGATACGACACCATCGGGAATGACGGCCCGCCATTTTCGGGGATGGCGAGCAGGCCGGAGGCCGTGGTCGGCTTGTTGCCATGCTCCGGCACGACCGAGGAATAGGTGACGCGATAGAGCCGGACGCCGTTGCGGGCCGGGCTGTAGGTCACCGGAATGCCGGCAAAATTCGGTGTATCGACCTGCAGGATCTTGTTGAGGCGATCCACGTCCCAGCGCGCGATGAATTCATACTGGATGTCCGGGGACAGCCTGACGATCCGGCTATCCTGGGCGCTGACAGGCGCGCTCTGGATCAGGACGGCCAGAAGAACGCAGAAACCCCAGATCATACGCATGTCAGATCATCCCGATCGCTTGTCGACGGGACAGCCCATAGAGCGTCTCTGTTGAAATTCGGTTTCAGGTCGCGCGAATGTTCGCGTGAATTGGTGCCCCTGGCCGGGATCGAACCAGCACTCCTTTCGGAACTCGATTTTGAGTCGAGCGCGTCTACCAATTCCACCACAGGGGCCATCGGACGCCGGAGACCGGGGTCGCGAAGTGGGCGGACTATAGCCGGGACTTTTCGCGGGTCAACCGGCGGATGGGGCATCGCGCCCGCTTGCACGCGTTTTGATGTCGGCCATGTGATCTGCGGGTGTCTCGACAGTCCGGGGTCCTCGCGATAGGACGCGCAGGACCATCGGAGAGCCACGTGACAGCCGTTTCATCCTCGCCCGCCGCGTCCTCCGCCGCGAATCCGGCCTTCCAGGCCGCTGTCGCGGTCGCTGTCATCGCCGTGGCGACCATCGCCGGCGCCTGGTTCTTCGAGCTGGTGCTCGATATCCGGCCATGCCCGCTCTGCCTCGAACAGCGCTATGCCTATTATCTGTCGATCCCGCTGGCGGTTCTGGTGGCCATCGGCGCCGGCCGCGGGGCGCCGCGCGGCGTGCTGGTGGCGGGGCTCGCGCTGCTGGCTCTCGCCGCGCTCGCCAATGCGGTGCTCGGCGGCTATCACGCCGGCGTCGAATGGAAGTTCTGGCAGGGGCCGACCGGCTGTTCCGGCCCTGTGGTGGATCTCGGCAAAGCCGGCAGCCTGTTCGAGCGCCTGGACACCGTAAAAGTCATCCGCTGCGACGAGGTGCAGTGGCGTTTCCTTGGCCTGTCGCTGGCTGGATACAATGTGCTGATCTCGCTGCTAATGGCGGCGATCGCAGCGTGCGGCGCGGTGCGGACTGCGCGGCGCTAGAGTTAGAGCATGATCGTATCCGAAAACCGGTACCCACTTTTCGGGATCATGCCCTAGTCGTCGATATCGTCCTGCGCCTTGCCCAGCAGGTGTACGATCCCCGGCGTCACGATCGACACATAGATGAAGCGCGACAGGTGATGCGCACCGACGAAAATCGGGTCGATGTGCAATGTCAGCGCCAGCGCCAGCATGGCGTCCATGGCGCCGGGCGCGAAGGCCACCACCACGTCGCTCGCTTTCACATTCATCGTCAGCACGATGACTGCGATGAAGGCCGCCGAGATGACCATCGCAACGGAGAACGAGCCGAGCGCCGCCCAGACATGGCTGAGAATGGTGCGCGGCGAAATCTTGCCGAATCGCGAACCGATCAGGCTGCCGATGCCGACCAGGGCTGCGATATAAGCCCATTGCGGCAGCGTGCCGTGGATCCACCCCGTGCCGTGCAGCACCGATGACGCCATCATCGCGCCGAACATCCAGCTTGCCGGAAACCGGATCCACTTCATGAACAGCGCCACGGCGACGGCCGCGGCAGCGAGCGCAAACAGCGCCAGCGGTGTCGCCTCCGGTCCGCGCGAGGGCAGCGGCCCATGGCCGATCTGCCCGGTCGCGGCCAGCAGCAGCGGCACCATGCCGGTGAGGATGATGACGCGAAAAATCTGCACCACGGCAATGCCGGGCACGTCTGCGTTGCGCTCGGTGCCCAGCATGATGATCTGCGACAGCGCGCCGGGGCTGCCGGCGAGCAGCGCCGAGGTGCGGTCCCAGCCATGGATGCGCTGCAAATAGATGCTGCTGCCGAAGGTGACGCAGAACGTAGCGAGCGCGAGCAGCGCGATGGTGACGGGATAGGCGCTGAGATTGCTCACCATTTCCGGCGACACCATCGAGCCCAGCGACAGGCCCAATGTCATCAGGATGACGTGTGCCATCGGCTGCGGGACGCCGACGGGGCGGCCGGCAATGCCATAGACGGCCACCGCGACCATGGCGCCGGAGATCAATCCGCCCGGCAGTTCTGCCCAATAGAAAACCGCGCCGCCGATCGTGCCGAGGACCAGCGTCTCAAGGGTGGTGCGGATCTGCAGGGATGTGGGGAGGGTAAAGGTCAGGGGCATCGGCGACGGTTCGAGGAGCCCTAAGGCTTGAGGAGCCCTCGTTATGGCAAAGTCCGGTGCCGGCGACAAATGCCGCCAAGCCTAGCTGCTGTGCGTGTAACTGATGCGCGCTCCGCAATGGCTGAACGGCGGCTGAATGAACTACACTTCGCGCCGCACATGTGCTCACGATAAAATTTTGTCCGGCTCGCGGGATGTCATTGCCGTTGATGCCCACGGCGCTAGGATAGTTCCGTCATTTCGTATTCAGGGAGACGATGACATGACCAAGCATCTCGCCATTGCAAGTGCCTTGATGATCTCCGGCTTCGCTTTACTGGCGTCGCAGCCAGCCAGTGCGCTGACGGCCGCGGAATGCAGTGCAAAATACCAGGCGGCGAAAACCGCCGGGACCTTGAACGGTCAGAAATGGAATGACTTCCGCAAGGCCGAATGCGGCGCCACGGCTGCGGCGGCGCCCGCTGCAACCGCCGCTCCGGCGGCCGCCGATGCGAAACCCGCGGCGGCGCCTAAGACGGCGGCTGCTCCGGCTGCTGTACCTGCCACCCCGGCCGGTCCGGCGACATTCCCGACGGCGGTCGATCCGAAATACGCCAAGGAAACCGCCGGCAAGGCCCGCATGCATACATGCGTCGATCAATACAATGCCAACAAGGCCGGCAACGCCAATGGCGGCATGAAGTGGATCCAGAAGGGCGGCGGCTATTACAGCGAATGCACCAAGCGCCTGAAGGGTGCAGCCTGATCACACTGGCCGTGCATCGGGTGTTTTTCCTTGGCGTATGATCTTTCCGAAAACCGCTATGCACTTTTCGGGATCATACTCTGATCGACATATTCCACTCCGCGGGCGATAACGCCTCTCCCGCGGAGTTTCCATGACACCCCTCCTATGATTGCCAGCCTCTGTCTGATCCTGCTGTGCCAGCTTGCCGGCGAGATCATCGTGCGCGCGCTCGCCATGCCGATACCGGGGCCGGTTTTCGGCATGCTGCTGCTGTTCATCCTGCTCTTGCTGCGCGATCGCGCGACATTGCTTGCGCGCGGCCCGTTGCAGGGCGGCGGTGTCGAGAACGCCGCCAAGGGGCTTCTCGCGCATCTGTCCCTGATGTTCATTCCGGCGGGCGTGGGCGTCGTGCAGCGGCTCGATCTGCTCGCCGAACATGGCGCTGCCATCGTTGCCGTGCTGGCGATTTCCGTGGTGATCACGCTGCTGGCGACAGTCGGCACGTTTCTCGTCATCGGCCGCCTGATGGCGCGCAATGAGCGTCCGTCATGAACGCCAATCCATTCGCGCTCTGGGTCTATCTTTCGCAGCAGCCGCTGCTGTGGCTCACGGTGACGCTGTTCGTCTATGCGACCGCGGATGCACTGTCGCTGGCGACCGGGCGGCATCCGCTGGCCAATCCCGTCTTCCATTCCATGTGGATCATCGCAGCCTTCCTGCTGCTGACCGGCACCTCCTATACCACCTATTTCAGCGGTGCGCAGTTCGTGCACTTCCTGCTCGGCCCGGCGACGGTGGCGCTGGCCATTCCGCTCTATGAAAATCGCAGGACGGTGTTGGCCGCGATCGTGCCGATGCTGGCTGCGCTGGTGGTCGGTTGCATCACGGCCATCGTGTCCGTGGTACTGCTGGCCAAGGCATTCGGCCTGCCCAAGACCGTGACGCTGTCACTGGCGCCGAAATCGGTCACGGCCGGCGTGGCGATGGGCATCAGCGAATCCCTCGGCGCCGATGCCTCGCTGGCTGCCGTGGCGGTCGTGCTCACAGGCATCATGGGCGCGATCATCGTCACGCCGATGATGAATCGGATCGGCATTCGCGATTATCGCGCCCGCGGCTTTGCCACGGGCCTTGCATCGCACGGTATCGGCGTGGCGCGTGCGTTTCAGGTCGATCCGGTGGCCGGCGTGTTTGCGGGCATTGCCATGGGGCTGAATGCGCTGGTGACCTCGCTGCTGGTGCCGCTGCTGATCACGTTCCTGATGCGCTAAGCGGACAAATTCGTTCACAAGCTGCGGAGCCATGCGCTTCCCTGCATGGAGATGACGGAAAAAGGCCACGAGAACCAGCTTCATCTTCGATGAAGCCGGCTCTCGAATTTTTGTCCATGCGAGCATGATCTTGTCCGAAAACCGGCATCCACTTTTCGGGATCATGCTCTAAGGTCGCGGCCAAAGTAATCGCGAATCGGCGACTGATGATCACGATGATGCAAAGCGTGCTGGGGCTCGGCTCCGGCGCACTGGTGGGATTTTCGCTCGGCCTCGTCGGGGCGGCGGCTCGATTCTCGCCGTGCCGTTGATGGTCTATGTGGTGGGCGTGCCCAATCCCCACGTGGCGATCGGCACCAGCGCCATCGCGGTGGCGGCGAATGCCGCGGTCAATCTCGGCAATCACGCGCGCGGCGGCAATGTGCACTGGTCCTGCGCGCTGGTGTTTGCCGCGGCCGGCATCGTCGGCGCGTTTGGCGGCTCGATTCTGGGCAAGCAGATGGACGGGCACAATCTGCTGGCGCTGTTCGGCGGGCTTATGCTGGTGATCGCCGTGCTGATGCTGAAGACGCGGGCGCGGGTCGGTGCGCATCGTGTCGATATCAGCGCTGCGAATACGCCGGCGCTGCTCGGCCTCGGCCTCGTCACGGGGACCTTGTCCGGCTTCTTCGGCATCGGGGGCGGCTTCCTGATCGTGCCGGCGCTGATGCTGGCCACCGGCATGTCGATCATGAGCGCGATCTCATCCTCGCTGGTGGCGGTGACCGCATTCGGCCTCACCACGGCTGCGAGCTATGCCTGGTCCGGATTGATCTCCTGGACGCTTGCGCTGGTGTTCATTCTCGGCGGGCTGGTGGGCGGCGTCATCGGGACCGCCACGGCCCGCGCGCTGTCGCTGCGGCGCGGGGCGCTGAACGTGGTTTTTGCGGTTATCATTATCCTCGTGGCGCTCTATATGTTGGCCCGCAATATCTATGTGACATGACGGCAGGCGCATGATGCGACCGCGGAGAACATCATGAGCAACATCCGGTTCCCCCTTCGACCGACCCGGCGCGGCCTGTTCGGCCTGGCCGGCGGCGCGGCGCTGTTCGGGATTGCGGGGCGCGCATGGGCTGCCCCCGGCAGCGAGCCGGATGACGATGAGGTCCTGAACGAGGCCCTGGTGCTGCGCGATCCGGATATCCCGTCATCGGGGAATCCGAAGGGCGACGTCACCATCATCGAATATTTCGATTACCAGTGCCCGTATTGCCGCAAGATCGCGCCCGAGCTGCGCGCCGTGGTGAAGGAAGACGGCAATGTCCGCCTGGTCTCCAAGGATTGGGCGATCCTGGGCCCGGTCTCGGTCTATGCCGCCGGCCTCGTGCTGGCGACGCGCTATCAGAACAAGTTCATCGAAGCGCAGGACGCGATGATCAGCCTGAATACGAAGCTCACCGAAACGGTGGCGCGCGACACGCTGAAAAAGGCCGGCATCGATGTCGATCGCGCGCTGACGGATCTGGCGAGCAACAAGGATGCCATCGCCGGCAAGCTGAAGCAGATCGACAAGCAGGCAACAGCCTTCGGCTTCCGTGGCACGCCGTCTTTCATCGTCGGCAAGTTCCGAATCCCCGGCCCGATCAGCAAGGAGCATTTCAAGCTCGCGATCGCCGATGCCCGCAAGGCGGCTGCCGAGAAGAAGTAATTTCAATAGCAAACGTCAAAACGCTCCCGTCCAGGGACGGGAGCGTTTTTGCAGCCGGCTTCAGCCGGTCTCGTTTCAATCCCTCTCGCGTGTCCTCCGCAGCTCCGCTTACGACTTCATCTGCGCCGTCAGCTTCGCCCAATCCTCCTTGGTGCGCGCCTTCAGCGCTTCCCAATTGGTCTGGGCCACGTCCCAGTTGACGATCGTGCGACGTTCCTGCGCGGTCTGGCCATTGGCCACCGTCGATGTCGCCATCGAGTCGTGCATGTAAACGCCGATGCCCAGGATCAGGGCACCCAAAATCATTCCGAACAAGGTCCGCATGGCAGCCTCCATTGAGCCCCGACAACGCGGCGTTCGAGGCTTTGGTTCCGCGGTCGCACACTCCGTCCCTCATCCTGAGGAGCGGTCGTCTTCGACCGCGTCTCGCAGGATGACCGCAAGCTCCGAGTGCTTGTCGCTCATGGTTCGAGACGGCGCCCATTGGCGCCTCCTCACCATGAGGGGCAAAGTTGGGGCATTGATTCACGCGGTTCCTCATGATGACCTTGTTCCATGACCGTGCATCTCACCGATCAATCCGTCCTCGATGCCGCCGTTCGGCAACTGGTGAAAGCCGATCCGCGTCTGAAGCCGATTCTCGCGATGGCCGGCATGCCCGCGCTGCGCCAGCGCGCGCCGGGGTTCGAGGGGCTGGCGCAGATCGTGTGCGGTCAGCAGGTCTCGGTCGCCGCCGCGGCTGCGATCTGGGGCCGTGTTCATGCGGCCTATGTGCCGTTCGATCATCACGCCATCCGCAAAGCGCGCACCGACCGGCTCGGCCGGCTCGGTTTGTCGGCTGCGAAGATCCGGACGCTGAAAGCGATTGCGAAGCAGATGGTCGAGGAGCGGCTCAACCTCGATGTGCTGGCCGAGGAGGATGCCGATGCCGCCCACAACACGCTGGTGGCGCTACATGGCATCGGCCCGTGGACGGCGGATGTCTATCTGCTGTTCTGTCTCGGCCATGGCGATGCCTGGCCCGCCGGCGACGTCGCCATCCAGGAGGCGATCAAGGTCGGGCTCGGCCTCGATGCGCGCCCGACCGTGAAACATATGGCGCCCATCGCCGAATCCTGGCGTCCGCTCCGCGGCGCAGCCGCGCATCTGTGGTGGGCCTACTATCACGCCATCAAGAAACGCGAAGGCGTGATCGCGGGCGCGCCCGCTTGAATGCTGTTTGAAACGAACGTCGTTTTAAACAAGCGGCCTGTCGCAAAACGGACATCGCCTGTGGTGAGACTTTGCGCAAACAGGAGGAGATACCGATGACAGGCATTCGGCAGTTCAATGTGAGCAAGCGCGATCTGGCAACGGTCGAGGTGACGGAGGTGCCACTGCCGTCACACGATGCGCTGCCGGAGGATGCGCTGCTGGTAAAGATCGATCGCTTCGCCTTCACCGCCAACAATATTACTTACGCCATGCTGGGCGATGCCCTGAAATACTGGCAGCTGTTTCCTGCGCCCGAGGGTTTCGGCAATGTGCCGGTCTGGGGCTTTGGCGAGGTGATCGCTTCGAAGCATCCGCAGATCGAGACGGGCGAGCGCCTGTTCGGCTATTTCCCGATGGCGACGCATCTGGTGATCGAAGCTGCGGATGTCAGCAAGCGCGGCCTGCGCGATGGCGCCGCGCAACGGCAGGGTGTTGCGCCCGTGTACAATGCCTATGCGCGGGTGAGTGATGATCCTGCTTTCACGGGGCGCAACGGCGACTATCAGGCGCTGCTGCGTGCGCTGTTCATGCTGTCTTTTCTCGTCGATGATTTTCTGGCCGAGGCGGAGTTCTTCGGCGCCCGGCAGGTGATCCTGTCGAGCGCATCGAGCAAGACGGCCTTCGGTCTCGCGCATCTGCTGCACACGAAGCGTCAGCCGATCCGCGTCGTCGGCCTGACGTCACACGACAATGCAGATTTCGTCGCCTCGCTCGGCTGCTATCACGAGGTCGTCCCCTATGATCGCGTCGATAGCCTGCCCGCGGAGCAGCCGACGGCCTTTGTCGACATGGCCGGCAATGCCGACCTGCGCGCGCGATTGCACCGGCATTTCAAGGATAATCTCGTCTATAGCGGCCGGATCGGCATGACCCATCAGGACACGACGGAGACGGATGGACTGCCCGGCGTCAAACCATCCTGGTTCTTTGCGCCGGACCAGATCCGCAAGCGCGCCAAGGAGTGGGGACCGGGCGGCATCGATACGCGTTTCGGCGCAGCGTGGGCGGATTTCCTGCCGATGCTGGAGACGTCGCTGGCCATCGTCGAGGGCCATGGGCTTGCCGATGTCGAGCGTGTCTATCGCGCCACGCTGGCCGGAAAGGCGTCGCCGCGCGAAGGGCACCTGTTGTCGCTGTTCGAGCGATAGGCCGTCACATCTCGCCAAAGGCTTCGCGGCGGCGCTGCTCGGCCTCTTCGGCATAGCGCCGTGTGGCATGGGATTCGGACAGTGTGCCGAGGACGCGGTGGCTCTCCGCCTCGACCACGGCGAGGGATTCCGCTTCGGCGCCTTCGAACACGACCATGGCGTCGCGGATGTTCATTTCGGGATGCAGCACCACATTGCGGCTGTAGAGCAGGCTGTCGAGGCGGAACGCCGTGACATCGGGCGAATGCGCATCGGGCACGCTGGCGAGGCCGACATAGCAGCCCTCGGAATCCACCACGACCACCTGGTTCTTCGAGCCGAGCGGATATTTGGTGCGGAATTCATCGAGCGGCATCGAGACCTCGACCATGCTGACATCGGGCCGCATCAGCCGCTGGACCGTGAGGTCGCGGATCCAGCCGATATCGGCGGCGCTGCGGATCGTCTCGCCACGCAGATGCAGGCGCCAGGTGGCAAAGGAGTAGCCGAACAGCTCGCGCGTGATCTGCGTCGAGATGATGACGGCCACCAGCACCGCGGTAGTAAGCCAGAGATTGCCGGTGGATTCCAGCGCGATGAAGCTCATGGTCAGCGGGCCGCCGATCACCGAGGCGGACAGAGCGCTCATGCCGATGATCGTATAGATGTTCGGATCGACATTGATCTCCGGCCACAGCGCATTGATGCCGGTGGCGAACAGATGCCCGCCGAGCGCGCCGATGAACAGCGAGGCGAAAAAGAGACCGCCGCGAAAGCCGGTGCCGAGCGAGATGATCGATGCGATGGTCTTCAGCACCATCACGAAGGCAACCAGTGCGATCGGATAGGCCGTCATGCCGCCGAAATGCAGCGCGCCGTGGCCAGACGACATCACCTGCGGCGTCAGCAGCGCGAGCAGGCCGACGCCGAGGCCGCCGAGCGCGGGGCGAAGCGGCGACCACAGCCGGATCTTGGTCAGCAGCATCTCGCACCATGTCACGACGCGCATGATGCCGATGCCATAGGCCGCGGCAAACACGCCAAGCAGCGCTGCCACCAGGAGATCGTGCGCCTCGACATCGCCGAAGCGGCCAGCGACGACGCCGAGGGTCAGTGGCGAAAAGGAGTGCGCGACGAAATAGCCGGTCACGGCCGCAACGCCGACGGGCATCAGGCTGGCTGCAGTATAGCTGCCGATCACCAGTTCGAATGCATAGAACGCGCCGGCCAGCGGCGCGCCGAAGGCGCCGGCAATGGCCGCGGCGGCCCCGCAGCCCACCAGCACGCGCTGATCGGCACGGCGGAGGTTGAAAGCCCGGCCGATGGAGGCGCCGAGCCCGCTGGCGAGCTGGGTGTAGCCGGCCTCCAGCCCCACCGAGGCACCGACGCCGCTCGACCAGATGGTTTGCAGCGAGACGATGACACTGCCGCGAAACGACATCTTGCCGCCATAAAGCGCATTGGCCTCGATGGGGTCGATCTCCCGCGCCGGCCGCCAGCGCAGCAGCCATACAAAGGTCAGTCCCAGAACGAGGCCGCCGAGGGTGGGAACCGCAAGCGCCCGGACCGGATCGATCCAGTACTGGCTGGACAGCCGCTGCCCCCATTCCAGATTGAACAATACGGCGTGCAGCACGCTGACAGCGGCGCCCATGCCGGCCACCACAAGGCCGCCAATGACGCCGATCATGGCCGCAAGGACCGCAAGGCTGGTTTCATGCGCGCGGACGAAGGCACGCAGCCATTGCGGGGCCTCAAGATATCGTGACGAAGTGACCATCAGGCAGCTTTCGGACGTGGCGCGCGTCAAGCAGGGCTCGCGTCCCGCGGCTAGCGGCAGCCCTCTCGTGAGACCACCCGATGTAGCGGAAAAAGCCGGGATTGCGGCATGCTTTTGCGGAGGGGATAGACCAGAGCTATGCCCTTCACAACCCTGTCACGCTGCCTGTAGTATGTGATGACAGGCTGCTTCGCGCAGTCGAATTGTGGAGTCAGGAGCGTTACTTGAACGCACATGTCTCGCAAGGCGGCTGGCCGGTTCTTGTACTCAATGCGGACTTCCGGCCGCTGAGCTATTATCCTCTATCGCTTTGGTCGTGGCAGGACGCGGTCAAGGCGGTGTTTCTCGATCGTGTGAATATCGTAGCGCTCTACGATCACGCGGTGCGGAGCCCTTCGGCCGATTTTCAGCTGCCCAGCGTGGTGTCGCTGAAGTCGTTCGTGAAGCCGACGACGCATCCTGCCTTCACGCGCTTCAACGTCTTCCTGCGCGATCGCTTCTCCTGCCAGTATTGCGGCTCGCGCGACGACCTGACCTTCGATCACATCATCCCGCGCTCCAAGGGTGGCCAGACCACCTGGGAGAATGTCGTCGCGGCCTGCTCGCCCTGTAATCTGCGCAAGGGCAATCTGACGACTCATCAGGCCGGCATGTTCCCGCGCCAGACCGCGTTCTCGCCGACGGTGCACCAGCTGCATCGCAACGGCCGGCTGTTCCCGCCGAACTATCTGCATGAGAGCTGGCTCGATTATCTCTATTGGGACACGGAACTCGATCCGTAGGCCCAGATTGTTCGGCCGTTGTGTTGTGCGCAGTCGCGCAACTACACATCTACCGAATGTCGTGGAGTCAAGCATCGCGCTTCGTATGAGGCTTCGGATTTATTCGCGCAACTATCTACCAGTACAGATCGAGATGCCTTTGTCTGGTACTTAATCGCGTGAAGTAACGAAGCATTGATACCGATTATCGGTGATCGCTTCGCGTTAGGAACGTCCACAATTTCGCACGCTTTAATCCGCCGGTCGCGCTGATGCGACCGGACGGGAGCAGAGCCATGCGATCCACCATTCACAACATCCATCGCGCATTGTTTGCAGGTGTCGCTCTGGCAGCGCTTGGCTCGGCAGGCGCCATGGCGCAGGTCATTCGCTTGCCGACGATCGGCGCGGGACCAGGCGGTGTGAGCATCGGTTCGACCGGCGTGGCCGTCGGCGGCGTGGGTGTGGGTGTCGGCGGTGTGAGCGTCGGTACGGGCGGCGTAGGGCTGGGTGGTGTCGGCGTCACCGCGGGGAGCGTCGGCGTTGGTGTCGGCAGCGTCGGCGTCGGTGCAGGCGGCCTCGGCGTTGGCGGCGTGGGTGTGAGCGCCGGCTCGGTCGGCGTGGGTGTCGGCGATGTCAATGTGGGCGGCAGCGGCGTGAGCGCGACCGATGTTCGTGTCGGTGCCGGGCCGGTCAGCGGCGGCACGGGCTTTGGCGGGGGCGCCGGGTTCTTCTCGGGTGGCACGCAACTCGGTGATGGCGCAGGTGCGCGCCCGCGGCTGGGACTAGGCGGCGGAGCACCGATCTATGTCAGTCCGCGCCAGGCGCGCGCGATTGCACGCGCGGCGCGGGCGGCTGAAGTTTCGGTCGGTGGATCGGGCAGCCGTGCAGCGCGTAGCGAGCGTCCGTTGATCGGGGCAAATGCACTGAGTGCGAGCTCGACCGGTCGCGGTCGTCTCGCCAATGTCAATGTGCTGAACCGTCAAGGCAGCCGGAAGGCGTCGCCGGAAGGACGCGACGGAACACTGGCTGCCGTCAATGTCGGCAATGCCACGACAGGTTCGCGCGGATCCTTGGCGACAGTGAATGTGCTCAACGGTCAACGGCCGGCATCGGGCGGTGCCGCTGGCAGCGAAGCCGCATCGCGAAGTGCTGTCACCGCCAATGTGCTGAACGCAACGCCGGGTCCCTCCGGCGGTCTCGCGACAGTCAATGCACTGAACGGCGCGGGTGCTGCGACCGGCGCACCTGCACCGGGGGCAGGCGCGAGCGGCGGTGCAGTAACCGCGAATGTGCTGAATGCCGCGCCGGGGCCGTCCGGTGGTATTGCCACGGTGAATGTACTGAATGGTGCGGGCGCCGGAACAGGTGCGCCAGCGTCCGGTGCGGCTGCAGGCGGCGGTCTGGTCGGAGCGAATGTTTTGAACGCGACGCCGGGGCCGTCCGGTAGCCTGGCCACGGTGAATGCACTGAACGGTGCGGGAGGTGGAACAGGTGCGCCAGCGTCCGGTACGGCTGCAGGCGGCGGTCTTGTCGGTGCAAATGTTCTGAACGCGACGCCGGGACCATCCGGTGGACTCGCGACGGTGAATGCGTTGAACGGCGCAGGAGCCGGCTCAGGTTCATCGACTGGCGGTGCGGGCGGCAGCAATGGTGGCGCGCTTGCCGCGAACATTCTGAATGCAACGCCCGGGGCATCCGGCACGCTCGGCACGGTGAATATTGCCAATGGCAATGCGGGCGGGACGGCCACATCCGGCACGCCATCGACTGGCGGTGGGATCGTCGCCAATGTGCTGAATGCCGGGCCGGGGCCGTCGGGTTCACTGGCGACCGTGAATATCGGCAATGGTGGCGGCAGCGGCGGCCCCGGCGGAAATCCCGGCGGCAACAATCCCGGTGGCAACAATCCGGGCGGTGGATCGCCGGGTAATGGCGGTGGCCCCGGTGCGGGTAATCCCGGCAACGGCGGTGGCGGCGGAGGAGGAGGTGGTGGTGGCGGTGTTACCATCGGCGGCTTTACGTCGCTGATCGCGAGCGACGGCAATGGCGAAGCCGCTGTCAGTCGTTGCGTCGGCATTCTGCGCGAGCCGGCGCTGTATCGCCGCAACATCCTGATGCAGTGTCGCAAGCTTGTCGATCGCGTGCGCGGCAAGCAGGCGGCGACGCATTGAGTTTGGCGGCGAGCAGCCGGCGATCAGAACTTGCCGTTCGCTGAGACGAGATAGAGGTTGCGATAGTAGGAGAGCGCGCTGACGCCGGCTGCCGATCCTCCGGACGGATCGTAATTCACGCGCCGATAGTCGAAGCCGAATGCCAACTGGTCGCTCGGGAAATACTTGACCGAGGCCAGCGGGCTGATGGTGCGGTCGACACGTCCGCCTGCGGCTTCGCCGAGATAGTCGTCAACCACGAAGGATGCCCCGGCGCCGACCACCAGATTCGGCAGCAGCTTGTAGTCGAGACGGCCGCTCACCGATGACTGGATAGCACTGACGCAGGACGCGCCCGCGGAGCACACGGCTGCATTGGCGCCGATCGTGGTGGGGCCGATCAGGCCGAGGCTCAAAGCCGCCTCCTTGGCTTCGCGCCTGCCTTCGATGGTACCGGTCAATTGATCGGTGAACAGGAAGGCCAGCGAGGCGCCGTAGGTCCAGCTCGATACGTTCTGGAAGCTGATGCCGTTGTAGCTCTGATTCATGTAGCCAGCCCAGACTTCGCCTTTCAGCCGCGCGTTCGGGCCTTGCTCGAACAGGACGCCACCGGTGGTGCGATAGCCGGTGGAGTCGAAGATGCCGACTTTCCAGTCCCGCGTATTGCCTGCGGCCTCCACGAAGACGCTCGTCTGTGGTGCAACCACATAGCCGAGGCGTCCGTTCACCACGGCGATCGTGCCTTCGGCATAACTCAGATCGATGTTGAGATCGCCAATGGTAGGGTCCTTGTAAGCGACGACAGAGCCTGCCGCGCCGACAGACGTCCACCATCGATCAAAGCGCTTGTTGAGTGCGAGCGAGCCGACGCCCTGGTCATATGAAATCGGACGGTCGAAGGCCGTGCTGAGGAGGATGTCGCCGGGGCCGATCGTCTCCGACGTGCCGCGCTCCAGGTGCGCGTGGATGTAACGCGCATTGCCGATGACTTGCGTGTCATTGTCTGGCATCAGCGTAAAGCTGCCGCCGACCGATCCGTTCAACTGGTTCTCGGATTCGAATTTCACATATTGTCGGGCTTCGAGATAGCCGTCGATGCCGACGCCGTAGCCGCTGCCTTGCTTGACCCACGAGAATTCCGGGCGACCAATGAACACGGTGTCGGATGGCCGCAAGGTGCGGCCGGCAAAGACGTTGTCGTCATACATCGTCGCTGCGGTGATGCCGAGGCGCAGCGTGCCATCCGCAAATTCGTGCCCCTTGTAAGGCGCTGATGGTGCGATCGTGTCCGTCAGCGAGGCGTCGTCGGCAACGGGCCGTGATGGTGCGCTCGGCTGCATGTTGGGTTGTTGGCGCCCGCGAACCACAAGGCTGGTGTCGCTGCCGCGCAGCCCGAGTGTTCCTGTGGTATCGATGCCTTGTGCGAAAGCTGGGGTGATGGAGACGGCCGACAAGAGGACAAGCGAGGCCGTACGCATGATTGATACTCCACACCGCTATGCTGCGGCTGGCGCGTCGGTTCGCGGCATGGCCGCAGCAGTTCTCACTGTTGCAGCCACTACAAAACAGAATCAAAGCCAACGAAGCCTTTCTGCAATTCGCGATTAATTTTATGGACTGATTACATTTCCATCGCTGCGGGTTTAAGTACCTATGAAAGCGATCACGGGCGAAGAGATGTGCGGGCTATCGCGCGGCGCCACGTGATGTTCGATCTGGAGGATGTGATGAGCGATAAGGTTGTCGATGACATCGTGGCACTGCTGCCACCGCTCCTGCAGACGCTGGAAGCACTGCAATTCGTCGCGCGACATCTTCATCCGCCGGCTTTCGATTCCATGATGGACGCTGTCGGCCGGCCGGATGTGGCCTTGCAGGAGGTGCGTGCCGGGATGGCGCCGTGGCCCGATGAATTCGCTGACCTGCGCCGCCAGCTCGATACCACCAGCGATGCCGTCATTGCGGGCTTTGCAGGTCTCTGCGATGCGCAGAAGCCGGGCGGCGATATCACCATGGTGTTCCGCGCGGTGCGTCACGCGACGCGGGCGCAGGAGGCGCTCTATGCGACGGTCGGGCGACTGCCGCCGGTCAGTTCGTTTTTCCTGCCGCCGGCGTTGCGCGAGGATGCCGCGCTTGTCGCGCAACTGGCGCAGCCCGCCGCCGAGAATACGGGCGTCATGCATGGCGGGGAGCCGGGGGCACGCGGCGGCTTCTCGCTTTACGTGCCGGAATATTACACGCCGGATCGGACGTGGCCGCTGGTCATGGCGTTGCATGGCGGCAGCGGCAATGGCCGGGCGTTTCTCTGGAGCTGGGTTGCCGATACGCGTGCGCGCGGCGCCATCGTCGTCGCTCCCACGGCGGTCGGTGGCACCTGGGCGCTGATGGGCGATGATCCCGACACGCCGAACATCGCCCGCATTCTCGAATTCGTGCAGGGGCGCTACAACGTCGATCGATCCCAACAACTGCTGACCGGCATGAGCGACGGCGGCACCTTCTGCCATGTGAGCGGGCTTCGCGCGGACTCACCTTTCACGCATCTGGCGCCGGTGGCCGCGACCTTCCATCCGCTGATGGCGCAATTCGCCGATGCCGATCGGCTGCGCGATCTACCGATCCATCTCGTGCATGGCCGGCTCGACTGGATGTTTCCGGTGCAGACCGCGCGCGACGCAAGGGACGCGCTCACCGTGGCGGGCGCGCATGTCGCCTATCGCGAGATCGACGACCTCAGCCACGCCTATCCGCGTGAAATCAACACAGTCCTGCTCGATTGGATGAGTATCCCTCGATAAAACCGGTGCGTGCTGGACTTTTGCGCGCCCAATCGGTTCCTATATGCTCGGTGGGCGGGCGATTTCGGACGAGGAGATGTGGATGCCATCATTGACCGAATGGAAGGTGCCTGCAGGCGTTCAGCCGCGCCCGGAGGATTTCAAGTTCGATCTCGATCGTGCGCTCGACGCCGTCGTCGGGCTTCACTGCATCATTCCCGAAGATGCCTTCACGGCGGAAACCCTTGGCACCGAGCGCGCCGGCAATGGGGTGCTGATTGACGAAGGTCTGATCCTCACTATCGGCTATCTCATCACTGAAGCGGAGACGATCTGGGTGCATCTCGGCGATGGCGCCGTGGTGCCGGGCACGGTACTCGGCGTCGATCAGGAGAGCGGCCTCGGCCTGGTTCAAGTGCTCGGCGATATCGACATCATTCCGCTCAAGCTGGGCACGTCCAGCGCTGCGAAGCCGGGTGATCAGGTGGTGGTCGGCGGCGCCGGCGGCCGCACGCGTTCGGTGTCCGGCAAGATCGCAGCTGTCCAGGAGTTCGCCGGTTACTGGGAGTATTTCATCGACGATGCCTTGTTCACCCATCCCGCGCATCCGAACTGGGGCGGGGCGGCGTTGATCGACGGCAAAGGCGAGTTGATCGGGATCGGTTCGTTGCAGATCGAGCGCGAGCATGGCGGGCAGAGCGAGCATCTGAACATGGTCGTGCCGATCGACCTGCTGAAGCCGGTTCTCGATGATCTCCGCAAGTTCGGCCGGGTCAACAGGCCGGCACGGCCATGGCTGGGCCTCTATGCCGCCGAGGTCGAGGACAAGGTCGTGGTGGTCGGGATCGCCAAGCGCGGACCCGCCGCCCGGGCGGAACTCAAGACCGGCGACGTCATTCTGGCGGTGGATGGCGAAGAGGTGCGCGATTCCGCCGAGTTCTATCAGGCCCTGTGGAGCCTTGGCGCGGCGGGTGTCGATGTGCCACTGACGCTCTACCGCGGCGGAGACACGTTCGATGTGGAGCTGGTATCCACTGACCGCGCGCGGATGCTGAAGGCGCCGCGGCTGCACTGACTGGTCCTGACCGACTAAGGTGATCAAAACGAAACGGGACGATGGCGCCGCAGTGCACTATCGACCACAGGTCATGCTGCCGTGTGATATGCGACTATAGTTCACGCACTCCACACGCGATTGTGGGGGCGAATAGCGGCTTGTTCGATTGCAAGCTATCAAAAATCGTTAAATGCTCCGAAACCTCAGAAGTGCTGATTCGTAGCTGTTTCCGACATTATTCTGCTTTGCCTCAATATTGTTTCAGAACATACGGCCGTTCTCTCGGGCGCTAATGCCCAGTCGAGGTTTTCCACATGTCGCCCCGTGGGCACTCTTTCAACAATGACAATATTCGCACTGGTCACCTGAAATGCGATCGTTGCCGAACACGCATTCTGCTGAAGTCCATTGATCAGTTCGAGGGGTTCGAGACCCGCTCGTTCGAATGCAGCCACTGCGGAGCAGCGAAGCTGGTGCGCGTGGAATCGCGGCCGCTGGATTGGGGCGACGTGGTCGTCGATCGCAGCAGTTGCTGACAGGGGCCGCGCGATCTGCGCGACCCCATCTCGTTTCGTTCATCTTTCGATGAGTGAACCCGTCTAGTGGGCGTGTCCGCCACCAGCAGGCGCCGATGCTCCGACGGCATTCACGTCGAGCTCGACATCGACCTTGCCGGCCTTCTCGAACTGTAGTTGTGCCTTGATCTTTTCGCCTTTCGCGAATGGCTTCTTCAGGTCCATCAGCATCAGGTGATAGCCGCCGGGCTCGAGCTTGACCGTGGCGCCCGGCTTGATCTCCAGGCCAGCATTCAACGGGCGCATCTTCATCACGCCATCGGTGACGCTCATTTCGTGCACTTCGATCCGGCTGCCGCCAGCGAACGAGCCGCCGATCAGCCTGTCGCTGCTCTTTCCGTTGTTGGTCACCGTGAGATAGCCGCCCGCCACCTTGGCTGCCGGTGGCGTCGCGCGCGTCCATGGCGCTGAGATCATCAGGTCGCCCGCATGGATCATGCCGGCCATCTGCGCCATCGCGTCCTTCGCAGGCGCGGCTGCGAGGCGCACTGCCGGTGCGGGTGACTTCAGGCTGTGCGAATCCTGTCCGGCTGCGGGAATCTGTGCCCAGTCTTCGGAGCCGTTCTCGCAGGTCTGCAGGGTCGGCAGGTAAAGCGGCGCATCGGCTTTCAGGGAAGCCGGCAGGTAGGCCGAGAAGACGAACTCGTCATAGAAGTCGTTCTCGAGTTTCCCCGTCCACGAAATCTGCTTGATGCCCTCGGATGCCTTCATGCCATGCATGAAGTCGTAGCTCTGCGCATACGGACCTTTCTTGGTCTCGATCAGCCAGCCCGGCTTCGGCATCGGTTTCACCGCGATCATGCCCTCGGGAATCTGCACGGTGATCTTTGTCGTCGGCGAGGCACCGCAACCATGCGGCACGGCCAGCACGGCGCGATACGATCCGCCGACCGTGGCCGTGCCACTCTGCACGAACACATGGGCAAAGGCCGGTGCGCTGGCTGTGCCGAGCGCAGCGATAAGCAGCAGCGTGGAGCGGTTCGTCATGAGATGTCCTTTCGCGGTCTGTAGTCTAGCGTGAGATGTCATTTTCACCACCTTGCCTTGACGCCGACATAGACGGCGCGGCCGGTGCCGGGTTCGAACAGGGGCGACGCGGCGGTGGCCTGGTTGAGGATGCTGGCCGATGCGATGTAGCGGGTGTCGAGGATGTTGCGTGCCTCGATGTAACCCGAATAGGTCCCGCCATTGTCGACGCCGGCCTTCAGGCCGAGCAGCGCATAAGGTTCGGTCTTCAGCGTATTGGCGCTGTCGACATAATAGGATTCCGGCACCCATTCGACATTGGGCCCGAGATAGAATCCATTGGCGTGCTTGTAGAGCAGTTCGGCGCGCAGATAGTGACGGGGGGCACCGGGCAGCAGGTTGTTGCGGAACGTCGCATCATTGTCGAAGCGGAAGTCGTTCAGCGTATAGGCCATGTTGAGCCACAGCCTGTCCGGCTGCGCCGATGCGTCGAACATGCCCTTCAGCACCGCGATGCCGAGACCGGCTTCGATGCCCTGATGGATGGTGCGGTCGGCATTGGTGACGTTGCAATTGCCGAAGGCGCTGTAGATGCACTGCAATTCGTCGGTGATATTGGCGCGGTAGCCGGTCAGCTCCCATGTCACGTCAGGGCGCCGCCCGCGCGTGCCGATCTCGTAAGTCGTGGCGCGCTGCGGACGGATGCTGGTGAAGGGAATGGTCGGGATGCCCGGCCCATTCGAACTCTCGCCGAAGCTCGGGACTTCCGCACTGCGCGAGATATTCGCATAAGCCTGCCAGGTCGGATCGATGTTCCAGAGAACGCCGCCTTTCGGACTCCAGAGATTGAACTCGGTCGCGCCTGATTGATCACCGTCGCTGAGGAAACGATCCTGACGGTTACGCGTCGCATAAAGGAACTGCGTGCCGCCGATCAGCGCGACGTTGGGAAGGAAGTAGAACGAGTTTTCGACATAGACCGATGTGTTCTTCGATCGGTCGATCGACGACGACGTCAGTGCGCCCTTTTGTCCGGCGACGTTGACATACTGGTTGTTATCGATGCGCCCGTTGATGAGATTGACGCCAGCCACGAAGACGTTGCGATAGCCGCCGATCATGCGATCGTCGGTGACTTTCGCGAAGCCGCCGTAGTCCTGATAGCGATAGTCCAGATACTGGAAGATCGGATGCATCAGGTGACGATCAACGCCGAAGATGCCGAAATCGATGGTGGTGTTGTCGAGCCGGATCGTCGTCTTGTTGGCGAGGCGCACGGTGTCGATATTGCGCTGCTGATCGCCGGTGATGTTGTTCGCCGCTGCCGTGGTCGGTGAATTCAGCGCTGATTCCTTGCTCACCGAACCGGGAATGCGCTGTCGCACAGTGTTGGCGTTGAGATAGAAGCGCGTCTCGAAGTCCGGTGAGAATTGGTAGCCCACATTGCCGCTGACGCGCGTCGCATTGCCGTAGCTGTGGTCGCGGAAGCCGTCGGCGGATTGCGTGGAGGCGGTGATGAAACCGTCCCACGGGCCGTTGGCGCCGCCGGTGGAGGCCTGCAGGCGGCGGAAGCCGAAGGCGCCCATGTCGAGCGATACGGCGTTGAGCCAGGGATCGCGGCCGGACGGCGTCACGAAATTGATGGCGCCGCCGAGCGAATTGGCGCCGAAGCGCAGCGCGTTGCCGCCCTTGAACACCTCGACATATTTATAGGCGGTGGGGTCGATCTCCTGGAAATCGCCATAGCCGTCCGCGGTGTTGATCGGGATGCCGTCCATGTAGAGCTGCACGCCGCGCAGATGGAAGTTCCGCGACAGGCTGGAGCCGCGGATCGACAGCCGCGTGTCGTCGCCCCATTTCGGCTGAGCGAACACGCCGGGCACATAGTCCAGCACATCCTTGATGGTGTTCGACGGCGTGGAGTTCTTCCACGCATCCGCCGTCACCAGCGCAACACCGCCGGGCGTCTGCTGGATCTCGCGCAGCGCCTGTTGTGCGGTCAGGACGGTGAGGGAGCCGGGTACGCGGGACGCGGGGGCCGCGGTAGGCGAGGCGGGCGTTGCAACCGGTGCCGCGGCCACGCCGCGTGCCCCGGTGTTCTGTGCCGTTGGACGCGGTTTGCGCGGTGCGACACTGCGCTGCTGCGCCGGTGCATCGACGGTCACCGCCGGAAGCGATGTGAAAGGGCCTGTTTGGGCCACTACCATGCCTGGGACGAGCGTGGCCGCGGATGCGAGCAGGACGCCGCGCAGCCGCATGGAAACGGATAACATGAGGTGAAACTCCACCGGGATTGAACTGAGCGCGCGTAGATGCGCGGCGCAAGGCGTCGTGGGACGTCAGCTCAGCTGCGGTGGTGCGCGGGCCCGGTGGTCGGACGTTGCCCGTTCCGCGACGATGCGATCGTCCGGCGCGGTGAACGGCGTAATCGCAATGGCGATGCGCGTGATGGCGAAGGTGGCAATGGCTGGCGGTGCGCCGGGCGCATGGGTGCCGAGACAGGCCGGGCAGTGAACCGCCGGTGCACCGGTGGTCTTGCCGTTGTCGTCGAGGGATACGGCGAGATCGGGATGGGTCAGGCAGAGCTCGAAGCCCGCGGCCTGTGCGGCCGGCGAGACCGATGCCAGGATCAGGCTCGACAGCACCACATTGAGGACAAGCGCATAGACCGCGGCCAGGGAAGCCACGGCGCCAAACCAGCGTTTGCGCGATCCATGTGTCACAGGTTCAAACCTCTCCCTCGATTAGCACGGGAGAGGAACCAGTCAAAGCGGGGAGATCATGAAACCCGTCACGGTGGGAGAGATGCATGAGCAACTCTCCCCGGCGGTGTTACGCTGGCGTGAGCTAGCTAGACGGCGAGCAGCCCCGCATCGCCGTTCTGATCGGCGAAGGCGAGCAGCGAGCCGCGCGCGTTCCAGGCGAGGGCCGTCACTGGCTCACCCTTGTTGGCGCGAACGAGAATTTCTGCGCCATCGACCAGTCGCACCATCAAAATCGTGCCGTCGCTATAGCCGCAAGCAAGAATGTCCTGCTTGGGATGACAGGCGACCATGGTGACCTTCGCCTTGAGCGGGGCCAGCATCGCCGGCTCCTTGCCCATCGGGCCGTCCTTGGTCGTGAATGGCCAGACGATCACCGTATCGGCGCCGGAGGTCGCAAGGCCCTTGCCGCCCGCTGTCCAGCCGATCGAGCGCACGCGGGCGGGATAGCCGGTCATGCGCATATGCTTGCCATCGGCGAGCCGCCAGCCGTGCAGGGCGGGTTCATGCATCGCCGTGACGAGGAATTTGTTGTCCGGGCTGAAGGTGACGCCGAGATGCGAGCCCTGCCATTCCAGCACTTCGGCGCTGCCGGCCATGTTGGGAAACCACAGCGTCACGCCGTTGTAGTGCGCGATGCCAAGCCGCAGGCCCTTCGGCGCGAAAGCGAGACCGCCGACGGTTGTCGGCACGTCGAAGAATTTGAGCTCGCCTTTCGGCGCCTGCACAAAGGCCGTTTTGCCGGCCGACCACGCCACAGCGCCGTCGGGATGCAGCGCGACATTGTCGATCCAGCGGCGTTTGGCGTCGGTGGCGAAGGTCGAGACCGCGCCGTCGCGATCGAGAGCGACGACCTTGCCGTCGTCGCACCCCATCACGATCCGCTTGCCGTCGCTGGCGCTGCAAAGGATCGCGCCGAAGGCGACCTCGACCGGCGTCGCACTGCCATCGGGATCGACCAGCGTGACCTTTTCCTCGGCGCCGACAAAGGCGGCCTTGTCGCCGAAAAAATGCACGGCGGAGACCGCGGCACCGATCGTCGCTCCGACTACGCGGTCGGTGACGGAGACGATCGATTCTTGCTCCTTGAGCGGATTGAAATCGGACATCAGGACGGAATGATCTGTGCGAAGCCGTCGCGGATCAGCTGCTCGGGCAATTCGCGGCCAATGAAGACGAGGCGGCTTTCGCGCTTCTCGTCATCCTTCCATGCGCGCTGGTGATCGCCTTCCAGCATCATGTGCACGCCCTGGAACACATAGCGCTCGTCATCGCCGGAGAATGAGATGATGCCTTGGAACGCAGGATCCTGCCGCCTTCCTTGGCCATTAGGTCCTGCAGCCAGGGCATGAAAGTCGAGGGATCGAGCGCCATGTCGGTGCGCAGCGACAGCGATTGCATGTCCTCGTCGTGATAGTGCTTCAGCCCGTGACCGTGGTCGTGGCCATGATGATGGTGATGATCGTGGCCATGGTCGTGATCATGATGGTGGTGATCGTGATCGTCGGCGTTGAGGAATTCCGGTTCGATCTCGAGGATGCGGTCGAGGTCGAAGGCGCCACGGTCGAGCACGTCTTCCAGCTTCACCTGCGCGCGCGTGGTGCGATGCAGCTTGGCATAGGGATTGATCGCACGGATGCGGGCTTCGACCTCCGCGAGCTCCGGCGGCGTGACGAGATCGGTCTTGTTGAGGACGATGACGTCGGCAAAGGCGATCTGGTTCTTGGCTTCCGGCGCGTCCTTGAGGCGGTCGCTCAACCACTTGGCATCGGCCACGGTGACGACGGCATCGAGCCGCGCATTGGCCTGCACGTCTTCATCGACGAAGAAGGTCTGGGCAACCGGCGCCGGGTCAGCGAGGCCCGTGGTCTCGACGATGATGGCGTCGAATTTGCCCTTGCGCTTCATCAGGCCTTCGAGGATGCGCACGAGGTCGCCGCGGACGGTACAGCAGACGCAGCCATTGTTCATCTCGAACACTTCCTCATCGGCGCCGATGATGAGGTCGTTGTCGATGCCGATCTCGCCGAATTCATTGACGATGACGGCGTATTTCTTGCCGTGGTTCTCGGTGAGGATGCGATTCAGCAGCGTGGTCTTGCCGGCGCCGAGATAGCCAGTCAGCACGGTCACGGGAATTTTTTGGGTGGCGGCAGTCGTCATCGAGGATTCTCCAGGCGCGGCCCTCACCCTGAGGAGCGCGCCCTCGCGCGCGTCTCGAAGGGTGAAGACGAAGATCGAGGAAGGCCGCCATCCTTCGAGACGCCCGCTGGCGCGGGCTCCTCAGGATGAGGGCTGTGCCGGCGCGGCTATGGGGTCAGCGCGCCCGCCAGCGTCTTTATATTGTGCCTGACCATGGCAATGTAAGTGGGGGCATCGCCGTTTTCGGCGGTCAGGCTGTCCGAATACAGCGTTCCGCCGATCTTTGCACCGGTCTCCGCGGCGATCCGGCGGATCAAACGGGGATCGCTCACATTTTCCAGAAACACGGCCGGGATTTTCGTCTTGCGGATCTGGGTGATGATGCGGGCGACATCGCGCGCCGACGCCTCGGATTCCGTGGAGACACCCTGCGGCGCCACGAACTGGACGCCATAGGCGCCTGAGAAATAGCCGAAGGCGTCATGGGTCGAGATCACTTTGCGCTGGGCCTCGGGATATTGGCCACCGCGGCCCTCACATCGCTTTCCAGCACCAGCAGTTTGTCGAGATAGGCTTCGGCATTGGCTTTGTAGATCTCGGCCCCTTCAGGGTCGGCCTTGGCCAGGGCATTGCGGATGTTGCGCACATAGATGCCGGCATTGGCGATCGATTGCCAGGCATGCGGATCGTCGTGACCGTGGTCATGCTTGCCGCCATGGTCATGATCCCCTACTGCCTCGCGCGGCTTGATGCCCTCGGTGGCTGTCACGATGGTCGCCGTGCCGCCGGCGGACTTCACCAGCCGCGGCAGCCAGCCCTCGAAGCCGAGGCCATTGACGAAGACGAGCTTGGCGGAGGTGATGGTTTTCGCGTCGGCTGGCGTCGGTGTGTAAACATGCGCATCGCCATTGGGGCCGACCAGCGTGGTCACGGCGACGCGCTCGCCGCCGACTGTGCGCACGAAGTCACCCAGGATGGAGAAGCTGGCGACGACATTTATCTTGTCCTGCGACCAGGACGGCGCGGTCGACGAGACGAGCAGAAGAATGGCGCCGAAGGCTGCGCCAAAGGAATTACGCAAGGAGATCACCATCAAGCCTCAAGATGTCGGCCCGGAAACAGCTGCCTGAGCAGTCCGGACACGCTGCCGAAGAATAACGAGAACACATACAGACCCGCCGCCACGAGGATGATCGCAGGGCCGGACGGCACCTTGGTCTGGAACGAGAGCACGAGGCCGCCATAGCCGGAGATCATCGCGCTCGCGACGGAGATCATCATCATCCCGGTGATGTCGCGCGACCAGAACCGCGCAATGCCGGCGGGCAAGATCATCAGACCGACCGCAAGCAGCGTGCCGAGTGCGTGAAAGCCGTTGACGAGGTTGACGACGACCAGTGCGAGAAACGCCAGATGCGCGGGCGCGCCAGCGCGCGAGACGGTGCGCAGGAAAACGGGATCGACGCATTCGATCACCAGCGGGCGATAGATCACGGCCATCACCGCGAGCGTGATCGTCGCATTGAAGGCGATCACCAGCAGCGTCTGGTCATCAAGCGCGAGAATATTGCCGAACAGCACATGCAGCAGGTCGATATTGGTGCCGCGCATGGAAACGATGGTGACGCCGACCGCGAGCGAGACGAGATAGAACGCCGCGAGCGAGGCGTCTTCCTTGATCACGGTGACGCGCGAGACGAGGCCCGCGAGCAATGCCACCGAGAAGCCGGCGATCAATCCGCCAAACGTCATCGCGAACAGATTGAGGCCCGAGAACAAAAAGCCGATGGCAGCACCGGGCAGGATCGCATGCGCCATGGCGTCGCCGACAAGGCTCATCCGCCGCAGCATCAGGAACACGCCGATCGGCGCGCCGCCAAGCGCCAGAGCAACCACGCCGGCCAATGCACGGCGCATGAATTCGAACTCGATGAAAGGCGCGATCAGCGCGTCGTAAAGCATGATCAGGCCGCCTGCGATCGCTCGTGATCGGCCACGCAGGTGCCGGCAGTGTCGTCGAACGCCTCGCACATGCGGCGCGCCTCGACGAGATTGTCGGAGGTCAGCACCTCAGCGGTCTTTCCCCACGCCACCGCGCCGCGCGCGAGCAGCAGCGTTTGCGGGAAATAGGCGCGCACCATCTCCATGTCGTGCAAGGCCGCCAGCACCGTGCGCTGCTCGCCATGCCAGCGCTGCACCAGCGCTATCAGGTCCATCGTCGTCTTGGCATCGATGGCGTTGAACGGCTCGTCGAGCACGATGACGTCGGCGTCCTGCAGCAGTACGCGGGCAAATAGCATGCGCTGCATCTGGCCGCCGGACAGCGTACCGATATTGCGGTTCTCGAAGCCGTTGAGGCCGACGGCGGCCAGCGCCTGCGCGATCTGCTCGCGCGCCTTTTTGCCGAGCCCGCCAAAAATGCCGGTGGTGCGCCACAGGCCGGTGCCGACGAAATCGAACACCGAGATCGGGAAAGAGCGGTCGATATCGGCGCTCTGCGGCAGATAGGCGATATCGCGCTGCTTGATGCCGCCCAGCGTGATCTTGCCCGACAGCGGCTTGAGGATGCCGACAATGCCGCGAAACAGCGTGGACTTGCCGGCGCCGTTCGGGCCGACCACGGCGAGCAGCGCCCCCTGGGTCACATCGCCATTGAGGTGATGCACGGCCGGGTGGCGGTCATAGCCGAGGGTGACGTCGCGAAAACCGAGTTGCGCCGTCATGACGGCCTCATCGCCAGCAGAACCACCGCCCAGAGCCCAGCGGAGACCGCCAGCGCGGCCGCGAGCCGGCCGGGCAGCGACATGCGCAGGATCGACCACGGCGATGGCTGGGCCGGATGCGGGCTTGCGGGATCATGGCTGTGATGGGCATGGCCATGCGCGTGACCATGCTGATGGTCATGGTTGTGCGAATGATCGTGGGAATGCGTCTGCGCCATAGCGGGCCGGAACCGTGCATGGCCAAAAAGGCCAATGAAAACAAGGCGCCGAAGGCGCCGCATTTCCAATCTATGTTACACTATAACGTAACGCAAGCCGCGGTCAGGCGAAGTGGCGCACCAGGGCCAGGCCCGCGAACAGGCCTGCGATGGACAGGACCACGGAGCCCAGCACATAGGCCAAAGCGAGCCCGAGTTCGCCGCGCTCATAGAGGAGCGCTGCATCGAGCGAGAACGCCGAGAACGTGGTGTAGCCGCCCAGAATGCCGGTCATCAGGAACAGCCGCCAGGGCTGCGAGGCCTCGCCCTTGAAGGCCAGATAGCCGGCGATCAGGCCCATCACGGTGGAGCCGGAGATGTTGATGATGAACGTGCCCCACGGAAAGCCGGGGGCCATGCAACGGGCGCAGGTGAGATTGATCACATGGCGCAAGGTTGCGCCGAGACCACCACCGATGAAGACCAGTGCGTATTGCATATTGGTAGACTGCTTTGCTCGACCACAACTCTTCGTCATTGCGAGCGTAGCGAAGCAATCCAGAAGGCCGCAAGCGAAGACTGGATTGCTTCGTCGCTATGCTCCTCGCAATGACGGCTAAAACAGCCGTTCACAAGCAAAAAAGAGCGGCAGCTTGCGCCACCGCCCTTCCTTCGCGCTGTGACGTGCAGCGACGATCAGACGCCGGCCTTGCCGTACAACTCGTCCACGTAATCCCAGTTGACGAGGTGATCGACGAACGCCTTGAGATAGTCGGGGCGACGGTTGCGGTAGTCGATGTAGTAGGAGTGCTCCCAGACATCGACGCCGAGGATCGGGGTCGCGCCGTGCACCAGCGGGCTTTCGCCATTGGCGGTCTTGGAGATTTCCAGCTTGCCGTTCTTGACGGAGAGCCAGGCCCAGCCCGAACCGAACTGGCCGACACCGGCGGCGGCGAAATCGGTCTTGAACTTTTCGAGACCGCCGAGATCCTCGGTGATTTTCTTTTCCAGGCGGCCCGGCAGCTTGGCACCGCCGCCATTCGGCTTCATCCAGTTCCAGAAGTGGAGGTGGTTATAGTGCTGGCCGGCATTGTTGAAGAGCGCTGCGTTCTTGCCGAACGAGCCCTTCACGATCTCTTCGAGCGATTTGCCCTCGAATTCGGTGCCCTTCAGCAGGTTGTTGCCGTTGGTCACGTAAGCCTGATGGTGCTTATCGTGATGGAATTCCAGCGTTTCCTTCGACATATGGGGCGCGAGCGCGTCATAGGCGTAGGGCAGATCGGGAAGCGAGAAGGTCATGGGGTCAAGGTCCACGTTAATGGGAGAGTTGGCTTAACGGGAACCTTTATAGAAGGTTCCCGTTCTCTCGCCCACCCTCTCATTTCCATTAGACCGCGCTCGGCACCACCGACGGGACGGCATCGCGTCGCACCGGCGGCTTCACATTCATCAGCATCTGGAAGCATCCGGCGATCAGGCCGATGATCACGGCAAATTGCCATGCGCGGTCGTAATTGCCGAGTTGCGCGAAAATGATGCCGCCGCCCCAGGCGCCCAAAAATGAGCCGGCCTGATGGCTGAGGAAGGCGATGCCGGTCAGCGTCGCCATGAAGCGCAGGCCGAACAGTTGCGCGACAAGGCCATTCACCAGCGGCACGACGCCGAGCCACAGCGAGCCGAGGACCGCGGCGAACACCAGCGTCGTGGTCGGCGTCGCCGGGAAATAGAAATAGGCGGCAAGCGCGAATGATCGCGCGATGTAAATTCCGCCGAGCAAAATCTGCTTCGGATAACGGCCGCCGAGCCAGCCGAAGGCGTAGGAGCCGAACACGTTGAACAGGCCCACCATCGCCAGCGCGGTGGCGCCGAGCGACGGATCCAGGCCGCAGGTGGCGAGATAATTTGGCAGATGCGTGGTGATGAAAACGAGCTGCAGGCCGCAGACGAAGAACGACAGCGACAGCACGATATAGCCGGAATGGCCGAGCGCGGATTGCACGACCTCGCCGAGCGACTGTGGGAGTTCGTCGCTGGGCGCGCGCTCGATCTGGTCGGATTGGCCGGCGAACAGGGCCGCCGGGATCATGACGGCGGAGAGGCCGAGGAAGCCGATCAGAGCCACCTGCCAGCCGGCCGTCGAGATCAGCGTCTGCGCCAGCGGGGAGGCGATCACGAGGCCGAGCGACCCGGCGGCCGAGACGGCGCCCATGGTGACGCTGCGCTTGGCGGCGGAGACCGAGCGCGAGGCAACGGTCATCGTCATGCTCGAGGCCGTGCAGGACAGCGCCAGGCCCACGCACAGGCCGGCGCCCAGCGTGAAATAAAGCGGCGTGGTCGCGAACAGCATGAACAGCAGGCCGGCGGCATAGATCAGGACGCCTGACAGCATCACCCAGCGGGTGCCGAATCGATCGGCGATGGCGCCGACGAAAGGCTGCGAAATGCCCCAGATCACATTCTGCAAAGCCGTGGCCAGCGAGAAATCGGCGGTGGTGATGGCGGTGTCGCGCAGGATCGAGGGCTGAAACAGCCCGAAGCTCTGGCGCATGCCCATGGCGAGGCTGAGCAGGGTCGCGGCACCAGCCAAAATCGCCCAGCGCTGATACTTGGTAAGCTCCGCCTCGGTCATTCCCCAGCCCTTTGAAATCCTAGAAGATTATTCTCACATAAGCATCGGATTCGATAAGTTTCTACCCATCCGGCGCTCTATAAGGCTGCACCGGACGCAGGGGTCATCAGCGGAAATGAGTATCGAAATTGAAATCGTGACGGGCGACCCGGCATGGCCGCGCGTAAAGCCACTGTTCGACCTCGTCTGGCCTCCGGAGACCGTCGCGCAACTGCCGTGGGCGGGTGTGGAATTTGCCCACCCGGATCTGCGGGTCATCGTCGAGGTCGACGAGCTGCCGGTCTGCCATGTCAGCCTCTATCGCCGCGAAGGCATCTGGCGTGACCGCCCGATCCGCATCGGCGGCATCGGCGGCGTGCTCACGCATCCCTCCTTCCGCAAGCAGGGCCTCGCCAGCGTGGCCCTCGACGCAGCCTTGCACACGCTGCGCGATGAAAGGTCGAACGATTTTGCCTTGCTGTTCTGCGCGAGTGAGATGACCGGCTTCTACACCAGCCGCAACTGGAAGCCCTATATGGGCGAGGTTTTCGCCGAACAGCGCGGCGCGCGGGTCCGTTTCGACGCGATGCAGCCGCTGGTCTACTATCTCAAGCGCGCGCCGCATGAGGGGGAACTGGATCTGCGCGGATTGCCGTGGTGAGACCGCCGCGCCTCATTGCGATCAAATCTCGCTAATTGCGACAATTTCGCTTTACCCTAGCGTCTCACGCGCATTGCGCGAATCCGGCGTCTTGCTCTATGCAGGCCGCCTGATCGAAGGAGACATCCGCATGACAATCCGCACTGCCGTCATGGCCGCATTGCTGGGCGCCGCGCTGACCGGCTCCGCTGTCGCACAGTCCGGTGGCGATGTCGGCGGCGTCTGGCAGACCCAGGCCGGCGACGCCAATGTGCGCGTCAGCAAATGCGGCACGCAGCTGTGCGGCGTCATTGTGTCCCTCCGCGACAAGATCGATCCGCGCACCGGTCAGCCGGCAATCGACGACAAGAACCCCGATCCGAAACTGGCCACGCGGTCGATGATCGGCGTGCATCTGTTCTTCGGCATGAAGCCGACCGGTGCCAATACGTGGTCGGGCCAGATCTACAATGCCGACGACGGCAAATACTATGCGAGCAATGTCGCGCTGATGGGGCCGGGCACGCTGAAGGTCGAAGGTTGCGTCGGTGCGCTCTGCGGCGGCGAGAACTGGTCGCGCGTCAGCCGCTGATCAGGACATCGCCTTCAGCGCGGTGGCCGCGGATGCATAGCCGCCGCGGGCGCCATCGATGAAATGGACGTGATCGCTGCGCAGTGCTGATGGCGTGAAGCAGGTCATCATCGCGGCATCCTGCCGATGCAGGCCATAGCGCAGGATGCCTTGCGATGCCGCTTTGGCCAGACGGTCGGCAAGCTCGCGCTCCAGCTCCGGCGTGCAATCCAGGATCATCCGAAGTCCGTCGTCATACTTTCGGAAATCTGAATTCTCGACCAGTTGCCGCACATAGATCTGTGGGACAAAGCCGGCGCAGCTGATGCCGAAGCGTATCAGCAGATACGCAAACAGCGTCCGGGTCATCACCCAGAGCCGGAACGAGGCCAGCGAGCGCGCACCGCGCCCGGCGCGGACTTCGAGCCCCATGCCCTGCGGTGGCCATGAGATGCCAGGCCCTTGCGCAGGGACCGGCCGCGCCGCCTCGGGACTTCGTTCGACCAGCGCGATGACATCCTCGATCACGCGGCGAAACGCGGACGGGTCATCTGATGATCTGGGCGCGATCAACACGGACAGGATCAGGCCGCGTGCGGACGGCATTTCCTCGAAGCGGCACGAGAGCCCCGACAAATCGGGATAGCTGCCGCCCGGCGCCGGTGTCACCGCGTAGTCGCCGCGCTTCATGGCTGCCTCCGCCCAGCCGAGGCCGCCGCCATCGAACATCGCGTAGGACACGTTTTTCGATGGGCCGAAACGCGCGACGCGCACATCGCGTCCCGCGGCACGAATATCCGCCAGCGGCACCAGCGCCACGCGCATGCTGAGATCGAGATCGGCTTGCACCCATGTCGCGGTCGCGGCGAGGGCGTCGCGGGCGCGATCGAGATCATCGGGAGAGACGGCAAAGCTGGCGCCGTCGCCGCCGAAGACGAACGGGAATTCGTGCCCATCGAGCGCGTTGGTGATGGCGGCAATCACGGCCGCGCCGGCCATGTTGACCGTCTTGTAGCGACGGTCAGCGATTGCCTTGGTGGAATCGACGATATCGGCGACGCCGATGAACCAGCCGTCGGGCAGCGGCGCATATAGCGCCGGGTCCATCAACCGCCCGAAGTCGTAGAACACAGGAATCGTGGGGTAGAACGCGCGACCTTCGATGGGCATTTGCGAACAAATCCTGCGACGAGCTTGCGAGACCTCAGCGATTGCGAAGAGACGGGGGAGGGCAACACGGCTGACGTCAAAGCCGTGTCATCTTCCCATCGACACGTGTTAGCTTACGCCCATTCGCCCTTGCGGAAGACCGGTACCTTGCGGCCATCGGGATGGATGCCGTCGATATCGATCTCGCCGGAGCCGATCATCCAGTCGATATGAATGAAGCTCTTGTTGCCGCCCTGCGCTGCGATCTGTTCGGGCGTGAGCTTGTCGCCGCCGACGAAACACTTCGAATAGCACTGGCCGAGCGCGATGTGGCAGGCAGCGTTCTCGTCGAACAGCGTGTTGTAGAACAGCAGCCCGCTTGCGGAGATCGGCGACGAATGCGGCACCAGCGCCACCTCGCCGAGGCGGCGCGCGCCTTCGTCGGTGTCGAGCACCTTGTTGAGCACCGCTTCGCCGCGCGAGGCCTTGGCCTCGACGATCTTGCCCTCTTCGAAACGCACCGCGATGTCCTCGATCAGCGTGCCCTGATAGGACAGCGGCTTGGTGGAGCGGACATGGCCGGAGACCCGCGCCGCATGCGGCGTGGTGAAGACTTCTTCGGTCGGGATATTGGCGTTGCAGACGATGCCGTTCTTTGCCGTCGAGGCGCCGCCTTCCCATTCGTGGCCATCGGCGAGACCGACGGTAAGGTCAGTGCCGGGGCCGGTGAAATGCAGCGCGTGGAAGCGCTGGCCGTTCAGCCAGTCGGTGCGGGTGCGCAGCGCGGCGTTGTGCTTGGTCCAGGCTGCGATGGGATCGGCACTATCGACGCGCGAGGCGGCGAAGATCGCGTCGGCCAGCTTGGTGACAGCGACATCGTCATCCTCGCCGGGGAACACCTGCCGGGCCCAGGACAGCGTGGGATAAGCGATGATGTTCCAGTTGATGTCGAAGCCAGCGATCTTCTGCAGCGCCGGCTGATAGGCGATGGAATTTGCCTTGCTGGCGCGCGCGACCTTCGCCGGGTCTTCATTGGACAGCAGCATCGGATTGTCGCCGACCACGGCGAGGCGCGCGGTGTTGTTGCCAAGCGCTTTCGCCATGCCTTCATACAGCCAGTCGGCGGCGCGATCGAACGAGACGTCATGGCCGTGGCGATAGCGGGCCAGCGTCATTTCCTCGTCGGAGAAAAACGGCGTAACGAGGCCGGCGCCGGCCTTGTAGGCGTGCTCGGCAATCTTGCGCACCAGCGGCAGCGCTGCGGCCGGGCCCGTCAGTAACAGATCCTGCCCGGGCGCCAGCTGCAGCCCCACCTTGACGGCGACTTCGGCTAGCCGGTCAAGCTTGGCGGGATCGATGGTGGTCGGGCGCTGGTGAATGGTCATGCGGGGCCTGTTCGATAGGTGATCGGTGACCGCGAATGTAGGAAATGCGGCGGTGATTTGCCACCGGCGGTGCGCAACAGCGTTTATGCAACGTTCTGGCTTTTGCGCGTTATATATCCGAAGCTCGCACACGGCCGGCCGATTTGGCGAAGCCGCTGACCAGGTGGACTGTGAGGCAGATACGCATCGCCTTCGATATCGGCCTCGACGCCTTTTACCGTTTTCTTGCCGACGACGGCTGGGCGATTGCCAGCCATATCGCGCTGTCCACGCTGATGGCGCTGTTTCCGTTCCTGATCGTGCTGGCGTCTCTCGCTGGCTTCTTCGGCTCCAAGGATCTCGCCGACCAGGCGGTGAACCTGCTGCTGGAAATCTGGCCGGACCAGGTGGCCGGCGCATTGTCGGCACAGATCCACGATGTGCTGACGACGACGCGCGGCGATGCGCTGACCATCGGTCTCGTCCTCGCCGTCTATTTCGCCTCCAACGGCGTCGAGAGTCTGCGTGTCGCGCTGAACCGTGCCTATTCGGTGGTCGAGCCGCGGCGCTGGTATTGGCTGCGGCTGGAATCCATCGGCTATACGCTGATCGCCGCGGTGACGGCGCTGCTGCTCGCGTTCCTGATCGTGCTCGGCCCGCTGGTGCTGGAAATCGTGCGGCGCTATGTGCCACTCGTGATCGAGAACAATGAGCGGCTGCTGACCTTCGCCCGTTACGGCATCACCATCGTTGCCATGATCATCGCGCTGGTGATCTTGCATACATGGCTGCCGGCGGGGCGACGGACGCTGGTGCAGATCATGCCCGGCATCGTGTTCACGATGCTGGCCTCGCTGGCCTCGGGCATCGGCTTCGGCCTCTATCTCGCGCGCTTCGCCACCAATTACGTGACGATGTATGCGGGGCTTGCCTCGGTGATCATCGCGCTGGTGTTCCTGTATTTTATTTCCGCGATCTTCGTGTTCGGCGGTGCACTGAACGCGGCGATCATTCGCTGGCAACTGCCGGACGGCGTTTCGCAGCAAGAAGCGCAGTCGCTAGAGCCCGCGGAGAAACCGGCTTGATCAGGAACGCGTCGGCGCCGGCCTGACGCGCCGCCGCTTCATCCTGGTTGCGGCCGGATACGCCGATGATCTTGATGCGATTGCCCGGGCGTTTCAATCCGCGGATCTCCCGGATGGCATCGATGCCGGTCATGCCGGGCAAGACCATGTCCATCAACACGGCATCGAAGCCGCCATCGGCAATACGCGCGGCCGCATCCTCGCCGCGGCCGATGAATTCGGCATGGTGGCCGAGTTCGGTCAGGATGGCCTTGAGGACCACGCGGCCATAGGGATTGTCCTCGACACTGAGAATGCGCAGCGAGTGCAGAGACTCAGGGTTCTTTGCATCGGCTGTAGCGGCGATGTCGCCTGTCACTTTATCCAGTGCAACCGTCAGGCTGAACGTCGTGCCGCCGCGGGCGCGTGATGTCGCCGTGACGTCGCCGCCCATGGCGCGCGCCAATTGCTTGACCGAGAACAGGCCGAGCCCCGCGCCACCAAAGCGTGCGGCGATCGACACATTGGCCTGGGAAAACGGGCGGAACAGCTTCTTGATCTCGGTCGGCGTCAATCCGATGCCGCTATCGGAGACGGCAAACGAGACGCCGACTTTTCCGGCCATGCGGACGGGCGCCACTTTCAACGCGACAGCGCCTTGATCGGTGAACTTCACTGCATTGTCGATCAGGTTTTCCAGCGCTGCGCGCAACCGCACGGGGTCGCCGATTGCGAAGTTCGGCAGCTTCTCCGAGATGGAAACGGTGGCCAGCAAACCTTTCGCCGTCGCGCGGCCGGCGAGGGCATCGCCGATCCCGCGCGCAAGGGCCCGCAGATCGAAGAAATCGTGGCGTAGATCGAGACCGGAGGTCTGGCTGCGCGCGGCATCGACGAACAGCGTTGCCAGGCCGGCGAGGTGTTCCGCGCCGGTCTTGATCGTCTCGGCCCAACGACGCTCGCGCTCGGGAAGCTCGGATGTGGCAAGCAGGTCGCTTACGGCCAGAATGCCGGTCAGCGGCGTGCGCACCTCATGGGCGAACATCGCCAGCACGTGTTCGACGATGGCGTCCGGGCGCGTGGATGCACGCGCGCGTGGCTGACGCGCTGCTGTCTTGGCTGCGCGACCGCGAACCGTCTTCTGCTTTGCAACTGTCGTGCTGCGCTTCCGCGGTGGCCGCGGCGAGCGCGGTGGGCGCGCCATGTGATGCTCTTCGATCTCCACAGACACCATGCCATGGCGATGCGGGCGGAGTCACGCTGCAGACGCGGATCGTATCGAACGGTTTCGTGCGACTATTATGCTGTGGTCGTCAGCCCAACCAGACGCCGGATATCGGCAGGCGTCACGCCCTGGCTGCGCAGCTCTCGCAGACTGGTGGAGCCGGCGGATTTGGCCAGTTTGGCGCCGACATCATCCTGCAACAGCCGATGGTGTTGATAAACAGGCGACGGCAGGCCGAGAAGCTGCTGCAGCAGGCGGTGAACGCTGGTGGACCAGAACAGGTCCTGCCCGCGCACGACGGTGGTGACGCCTTGCAGCGCGTCGTCGATCACCACCGACAGGTGGTAGCTGGTCGGCACTTCCTTGCGGGCAAGGATCACGTCGCCCCAGGCTTCCGGGTGCGCCGTCACGGTGCCGGTCTCGCTGTCCGATCCGCGACCGTCCTCCTGCCAGGTCAGCGGGCCGCTGCGCATGAGCGCCGCGGCCATGTCGAGCCGGAGCGCCACCGGTGCGCCCGACTGCTTGAAGGCGGCGACATCATCGTCGGATAGCGACCTAGCATGGCCGGGATAGATCGGTGCGCCATCGGGATCGCGCGGCCACGGGCCTTTTGCCTCTTCGGCGGCGACCAGCCGCGCAATCTCGGTCCGACTTTCGAAACTCGGATAAAGCAATCCCATCGCTGTCAGCCGGTCGCATGCATCGACATAGGCGTCGAGATGCTCCGACTGGCGCCGCACTGGTGTTTCCCATTGGATGCCGAGCCAGGCGAGGTCGTCATAGATCGCCTGCTCATAGTCAGGCCGGCAGCGCGTGACATCGATGTCCTCGATGCGCAGTAGCAGCCTGCCGCCGGTCTGCCGGGCCAGGTCGAAATTCAGCAAAGCCGAATAGGCGTGGCCGAGATGCAGATAGCCATTCGGGCTGGGAGCGAAACGGAAGACGGGTTGCGCGGAATGCATTGGCGGGTGGTCTGTTCAGGCGCAGGAGGCGCGTCAGACTCATACCATATTCGCGACAGGACGTTGTTGCGACGAGGTCCGTCGCGGCGGCGGTCTGACAAGACGCGCCGCCTGAAGGTCACGTGATCGGTTTCTCAGGATTCGGCAGCCCGGCCGCTCTGGATCACCACCACGCGGCTGCCGATCTTGACGCGGTTATACAGGTCGATCACGTCCTGGTTCATCAGGCGGATGCAGCCGCTGGAGACGGCGGTGCCGATGGTCTCGGGCTCCGTGGTGCCGTGAATGCGGAACATGGTGTCGCGGTCGCCCTGATAGAGATACATCGCGCGCGGACCGAGCGGGTTTTCCAAACCGCCGACCATGCCGCCGGCGAGGTGGCGATAACGCGCCGGCTCGCGATTCATCATGTTCTCGGTCGGGCTCCAATGCGGCCACTCCGCCTTGCGCTTGATGGTGGCGCTGCCGGCGAATGCGAGGCCGGCTTTGCCGACGCCGATGCCGTAGCGCATCGCTTTGCCATCACCCTCGACGAGATAGAGATGACGGGCGGCGGTATCGACCACGACGGTGCCGACAGGCTCGCGTGTGCGATAGTCGACGCGCTGGCGCAGCATCGCGGGATTGATGCCGGACACATCGATCGCCGGGAGTGAATGTGCGCCGTCATTGAGCGCAGCGTAGTTGGCCGACGAACCGCCGAAGCCTGCCGGGGACATCATCCCGCCGCCGGCGCAACCGGCCAGAAGAGCGGACAACATCAAAGCCGTTGCGAAGCGCAGTCCGCGTGATCCAACCAAACCAGTCATTCCCATTCCTTGTTGCAGCCGCCGCAACCGAGGCGACTGTTATGTCATACATGCGTGGTCGCGCATGTCAGGCTCAAGAGAACGTCATCCGGTACGGAACAAGCGTGGCTGTTGTGGTTGGGCCACAGTCGCGATCGCAGCAGGGTAACCTCAGGCTGCATGCCATGCGGTGCGGCCGAGAAACGCGTGTGGACCGTGTGGCAGGATGTCGCCACCGGTGATGGGTGACAAAGGCATCCTGCGATGCACGCGTCGCGAAGCGTTTCGCACAGCACGGGAGCGTCCAAGGCATCGTATCGAAGACATTGGTAGAGGCGTGCGCGCCAGCGAAATCCAGCAGTGTTGCGCATTATAATGCGAAGCAGTTGCAGCTGGTTTCTGCGGCTTGCGTCGATGCGGATGGCGGTCTAGAGGACACAGCCGCGCGGCCGTCGCGCCCCCTTCACACGAGTTCTCAAATGACAAGCGTTCGCAGTCTTGCGCAAGGCAGCATCGCCGTTGGCTTGCTCGTGCTCGGGCTGAAATATGTCGCTTATCACCTGACCGGCAGCGTTGCGCTGTTGTCGGATGCGATCGAGAGCATCGTCAATGTGGTGACGGCGCTCGTCGCCTTCCTCGCTATCAGTTTCAGCGCGAAGCCCGCGGATGATGAGCATCCCTATGGGCACCACAAAGCTGAATATTTCTCCGCGGTGCTGGAAGGCGTCCTGATCGTGCTCGCTGCGATCCTGATCTTGCGCGAGGCCTATTTCAGCTATCTCGAACCGCGCAAGCTGGAAACGCCCTGGCTGGGTCTTGCAGCCAATGGCGCGGCCACCGTCATCAATGCCGGCTGGGCCTGGCTGCTCATCAAGCAGGGACGCGCCCGGCGTTCGCCAGCGCTCCTGGCGGATGGCCGCCATCTGATGACCGATGTCTGGTCGTCGGTCGGTGTGCTTGGCGGCGTGATCGTTGCCGCGATATCGGGAATCACCATTCTCGATCCCATTCTGGCTGCGTTGGTCGCGCTCAACATCCTGTGGGCCGGATGGGGGCTGATGAAGGAATCATTGAGCGGCCTGATGGACGAGGCGATTGAGCCGGCCATGCTCGCCACCATCAAGCAAACCATCTCGACCCATGCCGATGGCGCCATCGAGGCGCATGACCTGCGTACCCGGCGCGCCGGCAGCATGACCTTCATCGACTTTCATCTGGTGGTGGCGGGGACGACGACGGTGAGCGCGGCCCATGACATCTGCGACAATCTCGAACAGGCGATCCGCGACAAGGTCGGTGAGGCGCTGATCACGATCCATGTGGAGCCCGACGACAAGGCCAAGCATTCCGGCATCGTGGTCCTGTAGTCCGGGGCGGTTGGGGCCGCTCCGAACGATCTGTCATATCCCCGTCATTTGCTGTACGCATGAAGCATCATGCGCTTCCTGACCACATTCCAGACGCTGGATTTTTTCGACACGCTGCTGAGCCTTGCGGCGGCGTTCGTGCTGGGCACGCTGATCGGTGCCGAGCGGCAATATCGCCAGCGCACGGCCGGCTTGCGCACCAATGTGCTGGTGGCGGTGAGCGCGGCGGCGTTCGTCGATCTTGCCATGAAGCTCGATGGTTCGGGTGGAGCGGTACGTGTGATCGCCTATGTGGTGTCCGGCATCGGCTTTCTGGGCGCCGGCGTGATCATGAAAGAGGGCACCAATGTCCGCGGCCTCAACACCGCCGCGACATTGTGGAGTTCGGCTGCGGTCGGCTCCTGCGCCGGCGCGGACATGATCGCGCAGGCCATGGCGCTGACGGTGTTCGTGCTGGCAGGCAACACATTGCTGCGGCCGCTGGTCAATGCGATCAATCGCACCCCGCTGGACGCGCAATCCTCGGAAGTCACGTATTACGTTCGCCTCACAGTGGTGCCGGATGCCGTGTCGGAGATGCGCGAGAAGCTGCAGGACGCACTGGAAGCGGCGAAATATCCCGTCGGCGATGTCGAGGTGAACGAGCTGAGCGAGACCCAGCGCGAGATCGTCGCCACGCTGGTCTCGACCGCGGTGGATCCGAAAGAGCTCGATGCGGTTCTGGTCAGGCTCGAAGCGCATCCCGGCGTGCGCAACGCCACCTGGGATTCCAGCACCAAGGAGTAAGGCTGGAACTTTTGGGCCCGTGCATCCGTTGTCCCGGAAATCAGATTGCGGTGGATGCCATGACCTCGATGAAATCGCGCCTGTCCGGACAACGCGTCGTTATCGCTGTTGCGGCGATCCTTGCCGGCAGCAGCATCTCAAGCTCCGCAATGGCGCGTCTGACCTTGAATCCACCACCTGACCGTTTGGCTCAAGCGACCCAGCCCTTGCAGTCTACGCCCGGTGCCGCGAACAAACCCGCAGCGCCTGCAGAACCGGGCACAACGGGGCAGCGTCCGCATGATACACCGCCGCAACCTGCGCGGCCGGATGCCGACGCCAGGGACGCCGGCGCAAAACCCGCGCTGCCGCCGGCTCCCGCCGAGAAGACCGCGCCGCCGATCAACCAGAAATAAGGATCGGTATGGCGGACGCGATCAGTCGCTGTTCGGGTCGATCATCGCAACGATGATCCAGTGTGCTTCGAGTGCGGGCTTCTTGATGCCCTCGACCTCGATCACGGTGTCCCAGGCTGACTGAATGGAGACCGCGCGTTCCGTCAAACCGACGAGACGGAATTTGCCGCGGACGCGTGCGCCAGCCTTTACGGGGCTATTGAAGCGCACGCGGTCGAAGCCGTAATTGACGCCCATGCGAGAATGCTCCACGCCGGGCATCGCGTCGAACCCCAGCGTTGAGAGCAGCGAGAGCGTCAGGAAACCATGCGCGATGGTGCCACCGAAAGGTGTCGCCTTGGCGCGTTCGGGATCTACGTGAATGAACTGATAGTCGAGGGTGGCGTGTGCGAAGGTGTCGATCATGGATTGATCGACAACTACCCAATCCGATACGAGCTCATCGCCATTCAGGAGCTTCCGATATTCGGCGAGCGGAATGAGTTTTGCGCGGATGGCTTCGAGCTGCGCGGTGGCTCGTTCTGCGTTTGACACCGTGTTGGGCCCTCGAAAGCGTTCGTGTTCTCGGGCCGCCGGGCGAACCGCACACGCTACGTCCTAACACGGATCGGCTGGAAAAGAGTAGGGCGGACAAGCCGATAGCCCGTCCGCCTTAAGAAGGGGTGGCGGATGACGCGTTGTTCGTCCGCCCCACAGGTTCCGTTACCAGCCCTGAACCAGGATGTTCTTGAACTGCCAGGGATCAGAGGTGTCCAGCTCTTCCGGGAACAGGCCCGGGCGGCCTTCCAGCGGGGTCCAGTCGGTGTAGTAGCCCTTCACCGGACCGAGATAAGGCGTCTGGATTTCCAGCAGGCGATCGAAATCCATCTCGTCGGCTTCGACGATGCCTTCCTTCGGATTTTCCAGCGCCCACACCATGCCGCCGAGCACGGCGGAGGTCACCTGAAGCGCCGTGGCGTTCTGGTATGGCGCGAGCTTGCGGGTCTCCTCGATGGAGAGCTGCGAGCCGTACCAGTAGGCATTGTTGTCGTGACCGAACAGCAGCACACCGAGTTCGTCGATGCCGTCGACGATTTCGTCCTCTTCGAGGATGTGGTGCTTCTCCTGCATCTTCGCCGCGCGGCCGAACATTTCGTGCAGCGACAGCACGGCATCGTCGGCGGGGTGATAGGCGTAGTGGCAGGTCGGGCGATAGACAGCGTTGCCCGAGGCATCGCGCACCGTGAAGTAGTCCGAGATCGAGATCGACTCGTTATGCGTGACCAGGAAGCCGTATTGCGCGCCGCGGGTTGGGCACCAGGTGCGCACGCGCGTGTTGGCGCCGGGCTGCATCAGATAGATCGCAGCGCCGCAGCCGGCTTCGTGGGTCTTGGCGTTTTCCGGCATCCACTTCTCGTGGGTGCCCCAGCCGAGTTCGGACGGCTGCACGCCTTCCGACAGGAAGCCTTCGACGGACCAGGTGTTGACGAAGACATCCGGCTCTTTCGGATTCTTCGAGCGCTGGGTGTCGCGTTCGGCGATGTGGATGCCCTTGATGCCGGCCTGGCGCATCAGGTCGGCCCATTCGGCCTTGGTCTTCGGCTTCGGCGCATTGAGCTTGAGGTCGGACGCGACGTTCAGCAGCGCCTGCTTGACGAAGAACGACACCATGCCGGGATTGGCGCCGCAGCAGGACACAGCCGTGGTCGAGCCGGGCGGACGTGCACGCTTGGCGGCCAGCGTGTTCTCACGCAGCGCATAGTTCGAGCGCGCTTCCGGGCCCTTGGTGGAATCGAAATAGAAGCCGAGCCACGGCTCGTTCACGGTGTCGATATAGAGAACACCGAGTTCGTTGCAGAGCTCCATGATGTCGGTGGAGCCGGTATCGACCGAGAGATTGACGCAGAAGCCCTGGCCGCCGCCTTCAGTGAGCAGCGGGGTCAGGAGTTCGCGGTAGTTCTCCTTGGTCACGCCCTGCTGGATGAAGCGCACGCCCTGCTTCTCGCAATGCGCCTTGCGGCCCTCGTCCTTGGGATCGAGCACGGTGACGCGCGACTTGTCATAGTCGAGGTGGCGCTCGATCATCGGCAGCGTGCCTTTGCCGATCGAGCCGAAGCCAACCATGACGATGGGGCCGGTGATCTTCGCGTAGATCTGCGAGGGAATGGACATCAGCTAGAAACTCCAAGGACTGAACAGACGTGCTGAACGGATGGACGGGAACGGCTCCGCCGTTCGCGGAGCCTTGGGTGGATTAGTTCGAAGAACGCTTTGCCGTCACTTCGACTTCGACTTTCATCTCCGGCTTGTAAAGGCCGGCGACCACGAGCAACGTCGCGGCCGGGCGGATCTCGCCGAGATGCTCACCAGTCACCGTGAACACCTTGTCGGCGTCAGCAGCGTCGGTGATGTAATAGACCGCGCGCACGATGTCGGCCATGGCGAACCCGGCCTCTTTCAGCGCGCTTGCAATGGTCTTGAAGCAGTTCTGTGTCTGCGCCGTGACATCGGCGGGCAGGGTCATGGTGGTGTAGTCGTAACCGGTGGTGCCGGCAACGAAGCAGAAATCGCCATCGACCACCGCGCGGCTGTAACCGGCAGTTTTCTCGAATGGTGACCCTGTGGAAATCAGTTTTCGCGTCATTGCCGGGCTCTCCTGCAGAGGTGAGCCCCGCAATGCCGTGTCTGGAACGTCAAATCAAGCCGCGAGGGCCAATGGCTGGAACCCGGGCGCAGTGCTGCGGACCCGCTTACCGCTCGGCAGGATGATGCCGCGGGCACGGTCCAGCGCATCGGGCTTCAGTTCGAGCCCCAGCAGACGCTCGCGCTCGAACGGGCCGGGCAGGGCCAGCGTGTCCATCCGCTCCGGCGTGAAGCCGAAGCGGGCGTAATAGGGCGCGTCGCCCAGCAGCAGGATGGCGCCGTGGCCGCGCGCCGTTGCCTCAGCGATCGCATGCTTCATGAGCGCAGCGCCGATGCCGAACGCGCGCAACGCGGGATCGACGGCCAGGGGCCGAGCATGAGTGCTGCTCGGCCCCCGGCATCGACATGCCAAAGCCTGATCGTGCCGACCAACTGGCCCTGATAGTCCACCGAGAAGGCGAGGCCTTCTGCGGGCAGTCGTCCGTCGCGCAGTCGCTGGCAGGTGCGGGCATGGCGCGAGGCGCCAAAGCACACATCCAGCAGGGATTCACGGGCGGCGATGTCGGAGCCGGTTTCCGCGCGGATCACGAACGGAGTGGCTGCGATGGTCGGGGCGATAGTGTTGGTCTCGTGCAGATCGGTCATGGCATGTGTCCCCACTCCGCTCGTGGCGGAGTGTTGTCATCCAGAATTGGAAAGGTGACGGGATGAGAGAGTCGGTAGGCCGGCTCTTTCTTTCTTCTCCCTCTCCCGCTCTTGCGGGGAGGGCCGGGTGGGGGCTGCCACAAGCTCAAGAGCGTGTGGCTTCCCCCACCCGGCGCTTTGCGCCACCCTCCCCGCAAGCGGGAGAGGGAAGAAACTAAATATGATACGTCCGCAGCGGCGGGATGCCGTTGAAGGCAACCGCCGAATAGGTCGAGGTATATGCGCCCGTGCCTTCGATCAGCAGCTTGTCGCCGATCTCCAGCGTGACGGGCAGCGGATACGGCGCCTTCTCATACAGCACGTCGGCCGAATCGCAGGTCGGGCCGGCGAGCACGCAGGGCGCCATCTCCGCGCCGTCATGACGGGTGCGGATCGCGTAGCGGATCGACTCGTCCATCGTCTCGGCGAGACCGCCGAACTTGCCGATGTCGAGATAGACCCAGCGATTGTCGTCCTCGTCGCTCTTCTTCGAGATCAGCACGACCTCGGTCTCGATGATGCCGGCGTTACCCACCATGCCGCGGCCCGGCTCGATGATCGTTTCCGGAATCGCGTTGCCGAAATGCTTACGCAGCGCACGGAAGATCGAGCGTCCGTATTGCAGCACGGGCGGCACGTCCTTCAGATACTTGGTCGGGAAGCCGCCACCCATATTGACGAGGGTGAGGTTGATGCCGCGCTCGGCGCAGTCGCGGAACACCGACGATGCCATCGCCAGCGCGCGGTCCCACGCCTTCACCTTGCGCTGCTGCGAGCCGACATGGAACGAGATGCCGACCGGCTCGAGGCCAAGGCGCTTGGCGAGATCGAGCACGTCGACGGCCATTTCCGGATCGCAGCCGAATTTGCGCGACAGCGGCCACTCGGCGCCGGCGCAATCATAGAGGATGCGGCAGAACACCTTTGCGCCCGGCGCGACGCGCGCGACCTTCTCGACTTCCGGCGCGCAGTCGACGGCGAACATGCGGATACCCAGCGTGAAGGCGCGCGCGATGTCGCGCTCCTTCTTGATGGTGTTGCCATAGGAGATGCGGTCCGGCGTGGCGCCAGCGGCGAGCGCCATTTCGATTTCGGCGACAGTCGCGCAGTCGAAGCACGAGCCCATCGATGCGAGCAGGGACAGCACTTCCGGTGCCGGGTTGGCCTTCACTGCGTAGAACACGCGGGAGTCCGGCAGCGCCTTCGCAAAAGTCTGGAAGTTGTCGCGCACGACGTCGAGATCGACGACCAGGCACGGCTCGGTATCGAGACCTTCGCTGCGGCGGGCGCGGAGGAATTCCTGGATACGTTCGGTCATAGCACTCTCCCAACGCCCTCCGCGACAGAGGGACGCTCATAGCAAGATGCGTCGGATCGAAGCTCTTCGGCGGCGTCACGCGATGGAGGCGGACGAGCCAAAACGCTCAGATCAAACTGTGCTGCCGTGGATTGGTTGGGAGATTTCCCGCCCGCACACCTGGCAATGAAGGACAAGCCTTTTCAGTAGCCCGCGCCGGCGTTGGAATGCCGGTAGAGACCAAAAAAGCCCGCTCCGTCGTTGCTTTAAGTCGCGTCCCCCGTTGAGAGCGGGGTGCGCCGGTTCGCCTCCGGCTGCCAGTCACGGTTGCAAAGAGCAAAGTCGCCTTCATCAAGGCATCCCTGGAGAGAGATGCTGGCCTCTCGCAATATCTCCAGAAGAGATTTTCGAGCGACCCTCGGCTTCTTCGCCCCTTGGCGGCTGTCCGGCCTCTTGTCCGGATACCTACCGACTGACACACGACCACAGGCACGTGCGAAATTGGGCAAGACCGCAAATAAGTTCTTTGGCCCCCACCGCAACAAGTTTTTTGGGCTGAGAGGCAATTTTTGCGACGCGATCTCGCGGCGTTGCAAACAGGACGCAGTGATAGCAGCGAAGATGAACGATCGTTAACGGCGCGAAGTGCGTTCTCCGCTAGCCGGCTAGCGGTTTGCGACGATTCCTTGGCGGTGATGTGAAGTATCAAAGTGAGTGGAGTATCGCTTAGACCTCTCAGCCGTCATTGCGAGCGCAGCGAAGCAATCCAGTCTTCCTTACGTGTGGCGCTGGATTGCTTCGTCGCTGCGCTCCTCGCAATGACGGTGCTTAAGCCGCACTCTCCGCCCAGCTTCGCGTCGTTTCGGCGTCGCGTGCCGGCGGTGTGCCGAACATGCGGCCGTATTCGCGGGTGAATTGCGACACGCTCTGATAGCCGACGGTGAAAGCTGCGCTACTCGCCGTCGCGCCTTCGGACATCATCAGTCGCCGCGCCTCGATCAGACGCAGCTGCTTCTGGAATTGCCGCGGTGACAGCGATGTCACGCTGCGGAAATGTTCGTGGAAGGACGATGCGCTCATGCCGGCGGCGGCCGCCAGGCGCTCCACCGGCAGCGGCTGCGCGAATTCCTGGCGCAGGATCGTCACCGCGCGCGTGACCCGCTGCACATGGCTGTCCGGCCAACCGAGTCGGCGGATCGCGGTGCCATGGCGGCCGGTCAGCAGCCAGTAATGCAGCTCGCGCACGAACTGGCCGTGCAGCACAGGCACGGATTCCGGGCGATCCAGCAGACGCATCAGGCGCAATGCGGCGTCGCTGACTTCCACATCCGTCGGCGCATTCCGGATGGCAAAGCCATCGGCGCCCGGCGCGGCTTTCATCTGCAGCGACAGTTCGGCAATCACGGCAGGGTCGAGATGCATCACCAGCGACACATAGGGCTGTTCCGCGCTGGCCTGGACGATCTGGCTGACCGTGGGCAGGTCAACCGTGATCAGCATGCTGTCGCCGGCATTCAGGGTCACGCTTTCGGTGCCGACATTGACCTGTTTGGCGCCCTGCAGGACGAGGCACACCAGCGGTTGGAAAATAGCGTGAACGAGCCCGCCGGGCTCGGAGACGCGGATCACCGTGAGGCCCGGAATGGGCGTTTGGGCAAGGCCGGCGGCATCGCCATGGGCGTCCACATAGCGGCGGACGGTATCGAGCAGGGTGTCAGTCATGCCGGCACTATAGCCCAATCCCGAGGGCTCCGGGCGTCATTCGGAGGATTAGGCAAGCAGTGCCGAGCTTCCGGCAACGACCTTCGCAAGGGCCGGGTCTAGATCAGGGGCACTCCAAAATTCCATGAGGAATGCCTCCATGACCCACAACGCCCCCAAGATTACCATTGTCACCGGCGCCAGCCGCGGCCTCGGCCGCAATACCGCGCTGGCGGTCGCCCGCCATGGCGGCGATGTCGTCGTCACCTATCAGAGCCGCGCCGAGGATGCGCAGGCTGTGGTTGCGGAGATCGAGGCCATGGGCCGCAAGGCGGTGGCCCTGCAGCTCGACACCGGCGATGTCGCGGCGTTTCCCGGCTTCGTCGAGCGGCTGCGCACCGCGCTGAAGGCCACTTTCGGTCGCGACACCTTCGACCACCTCGTCAATAATGCCGGCCACGGCGATTACGCGCTGCTCGCCGAGACCACCGAAGCGTCGTTTGATCGGCTGGTGAATGTCCAGTTCAAGGGCGTGCTGTTTCTCACCCAGGCGCTGCTGCCGATCATCGTCGATGGCGGTCGCATCGTGAACTTGTCTTCCGGCCTGACCCGCATGACGCTGCCGGGCTACGGCGCCTATTCGGCCATGAAGGGCGCAGTGGAAGTGCTGACGCGCTATCTGGCCAAGGAGCTGGGCGGCCGTGGCATTGCCGTGAATACGGTGGCGCCTGGGGCGATCGAGACCGATTTCGGCGGCGGCGTGGTGCGCGACAATGCCGAGACGAACAAGCACATCGCCAGCGTGACGGCACTCGGCCGCGTCGGCGTGCCCGACGATATCGGACCGATGATTGCGAGCTTGCTGTCGGAGGACAATCGCTGGGTCAATGCGCAGCGGATCGAGGTCTCGGGCGGTCAGGGGCTTTAAGTGCCCCACGCTGCACTTGTCATCCTCCGCGAAAGCGGAGGATCCAGTAAACGGTGTCGATCGTGATTGAACGCGGACGCCGGCGTGTGCTGGGTTGCCCGGTCAAGCCGGGCAACGACAGAAGTTATCTCAGCCCCGGCGCGTGAATGGCTCGACGCGGGCGGCGGTGCGCATGAAGGCGGCCATGACGGCGACGCCGCACAGGAACAGCACGACCTGCAGCACATGCTCGCCGAAGGTGTCGAGGCCGAACAGGATCGACAGCGCCCAGCCGCCGGCGAAAGCAGCGCCGAACACTTCGGCGCCAATCAGGATCGCCGCCGAAATGACGGTGATGACGCTGGGCCAGTTGATGCGGCGGGATCCGGTGGAAGTGGTCATGGTCGATAAGGTCCTGTTTCGGGCCGCAATCTCTCCGAAAAAGCCTGTTGCGGCAAGCGGCAAGACCTAAAAAAGCCCGATGGCGTGGTATAGATTGGGAGGTATATGGGCCGCAAAGCAGGATTTATGATGTCGGAAACGAAGGGCGCGGTTGCGTCGAATGGTCTCGATCGTCCGTTGGAGCTCAATCCCCTGCTGGATCCGGAACCCGCCCAGCCCAATCCTTTGCTCGAGCCGTGGCAGACTCCGTTCGAAACCCCGCCATTCGACCGGATCAAGCCCGAACACTTCATGCCAGCCTTCGAGCAGGCCTTTGCCGATCATGCCGGCGAGATCGCCGCCATCGTCAACGATGTCGCGGCACCCGATTTTGCGAATACGATCACCGCGCTGGAGCGCTCCGGCAAGTTGCTCTCGAAAGTGGCGTCGGTGTTCTACGACCTCGTGTCCGCGCATTCCAATCCCGCGATCCTGGAGATCGACAAGGACGTGTCGCTGCGGATGGCGCGGCACTGGAATCCCATCATGATGAATGCGGTGCTGTTCGGCCGCATCGCCGCCTTGCGCGACAATGCCGCCAGCCTGCATCTGAAGCCCGAACAGGCGCGCCTGCTGGAGCGCACCTATACGCGCTTCCACCGCGCCGGCGCCGGCCTCGATGATGCCGCCAAGGCGCGGATGGCGGAGATCAACGAGCGTCTCGCCCATCTCGGCACGACCTTCAGCCATCATCTGCTCGGTGACGAACAGGAATGGTCCATGGAGCTCGGCGAGAACGATCTCGATGGGCTCAGTGACAGCTTCATCGCCTCGGCCAGAGCGGCGGCAGAGGAGCGCGGCAAGCCCGGCAAGGCGATCGTCACCACGTCGCGGTCGTCGATGGAGCCGTTCCTGCAGAGCTCATTGCGGCGCGATCTGCGCGAGAAGGCCTACAAGGCGTTCATCCAGCGCGGCAATAACGGCAATGCCAACGACAACAACACGACGATCGTCGAGATCCTGAAGCTCCGCGAGGAGAGTGCGAAGCTGCTGGGCTATCCGACCTTCGCCGCCTACCGCCTCGAAGACTCCATGGCCAAGACCCCGGAAGCCGTTCGCAATCTGCTGGAGCGCGTCTGGAAGCCCGCGCGGGCCCGCGCGCTCGCCGATCGCGATGCGCTGCAGGAGCTGATCGCGGAGGAGGGCGGCAATTTCAAGCTGGCCGCCTGGGATTGGCGCCATTACGCCGAGAAGCTGCGCCAGCGCCGCGCCAATTTCGACGATGCGGCGATCAAGCCCTATCTCGCGCTCGACAACATGATCGCCGCGCAATTCGACGTGGCGACCAAACTGTTCGGCGTCACCTTCCATGAGCGCAAGGATGTGCCGGTGTGGCATCCCGATGTGCGCGTCTGGGAGGTCAAGGACGCCAAGGGCGAGCACAAGGCGCTGTTCTATGGCGACTATTTTGCGCGCGCGTCGAAGCGTTCGGGCGCCTGGATGACCTCGCTGCGCGACCAGCAGAAGCTCGACGGTGACACCGCGCCGCTGGTGCTGAATATCTGCAACTTCGCCAAGGGCACGAATGGCCAGCCGTCGCTGCTGTCGCCGGACGATGCACGCACGCTGTTCCATGAATTCGGTCATGGCCTGCACGGCATGCTGTCGAACGTGACCTATCCGTCGCTGTCGGGCACCTCGGTATTCACCGATTTCGTCGAGCTGCCGTCGCAGCTCTATGAGCACTGGCAGGAACGGCCCGAAGTGCTGCAGCAATTCGCCAAGCACTATCAGACCGGCGAGGCGCTGCCCGACGATCTGTTGAAGCGCTTTATCGCCGCGCGCAAATTCAATCAGGGGTTCGCCACGGTGGAGTTCGTGTCCTCTGCGCTAATCGATCTCGAATTCCACACCCAGCCGGCATCGGCCTCCACCGATGTCGCGGCCTTCGAGAAGAGGGAGCTGGAGAAGATCGGCATGCCCGAGGAAATCGCGCTGCGCCACCGTCCGACGCAATTCGCGCATATCTTCTCCGGCGATCATTATGCCTCCGGCTATTACAGCTATATGTGGTCGGAAGTGATGGATGCCGATGCGTTCGGCGCCTTCGAGGAGGCCGGCAACATTTTCGACGCCGCCACCGCCAAGCGGCTCCATGATGATATCTACTCGTCCGGCGGTTCGGTGGATCCGGAAGCCGCCTATGTCGCGTTCCGTGGCCGTGCGCCTGAGGCCGATGCGCTGCTGCGCCGGCGCGGCTTGCTGGATGCGGCCTGAGGCTATTTGAGGTGAACAACGTGATCCGACGTCTCTTTGGACTTTGCGCGCTGTTGGCCGTGTCCCTTGGCGGCATCGCGACGGCTGCCGCGCATCCCCACGTCTTTGTCGCTGCGCGGAGCGAGTTGCTCTACGCGCCGGACGGCACCATCACCGGCGTGCGCCACGCTTGGACTTTTGACGACATGTTCTCGACCTATGCGCTGCAGGGCATCCCGAGCAAAGTGCCCGGGCAATATACCCGCGAGGAACTGGCGCCGCTGGCCCAGACCAATGTGGAATCGCTGCAGGAATACAAGTTCTTCACCTTCGCCGAGGCGAACGGCAAGAAAGAGCTCTTCAACGATCCCGTCGATTACTATCTCGAGAAAACCGACGCCGGCCTCACGCTGCATTTCACGCTGCCGTTCAAGGCACCGTTCAAGACCAAGCAACTGGCGCTCGAAGTGTTCGATCCCTCCTACTTCATCGATTTCGGCCTGGAGAAGACCGATCCGATCAAGCTGGTCGGCGCACCGGCCTCCTGCACCATGGCGATCCAGCGCCCGTCCGATGGCGGCGCAGCCAAAGCGCAGACCATGAATGAAGACACCTTCATGAATGGCGAGAACAGCAATTTCGGCGCGATGTTCGCCAACAAGGTGACGGTGGACTGTCCATGAACGACCGTCATTGCGAGCGCAGCGAAGCAATCCAGTTCTTGCTTCGCTTGCGGCCTTCTGGATTGCTTCGCTGCGCTCGCAATGACGGGGTGAGCGCGTCGTTCTGGCTTTTGGCTATGATGGTTGCGGTGGTCGCCATTGCAGATGCCTCCGTCCATGCCGCCCTCGCCCAAAATCCGTTCGGCGCCCCCAAGGGCGTTCCGGACTCTCAGGTCGGCGGCATCATTGGCTGGCTGCTGACAAAACAGTCCGAATTCTATCGCGCGATGTCCACGACGATCCGTGCCGCCAAGTCCGACGGCAGTGCGGTGTGGACGCTGCTCGGCATCTCGTTCCTCTACGGTATCTTTCATGCCGCCGGTCCCGGTCACGGCAAGGCGGTGATCTCGTCCTATCTCGTCGCCAATGAAGAGACGGCCAAACGCGGCATCGCGCTGTCGTTCGTCTCGGCCTTCATGCAGGCGCTGGTGGCGGTGCTGATCGTCGGCATCGGCGCCTGGCTGCTGAATGTCACGGCGCGCACCATGTGCAGCACCGAACGCGTCATCGAAATCGCCAGCTACGGCCTGATCGCTGCCTTTGGCTTGCGGCTGGTCTGGGTGAAAGGACGTGGCTTTGTCCGGGCGCTGCGACCGTCTCTCCGGGCTGGTGGCCCACAACTGGCGATGGCGCACGCCTCCGCGCATGCGCACAGCCATTCCCATGATCACGGGCACGACCACCACCATCATGACCACGGCCACGCGCATGCCCATACAGCGCATGCAGAGGCGCACGCCCACGCCGATTTTCATGCGCATCATGATCATGCGCACCATCACCATGCCCATGACGATCACTGCGACCATTGCGGCCACTCCCATGGCCCGACGCCGGATCAACTCGCTGGTCCCGGCGGCTGGTGGCGTGGATTGTCGGCGGTGCTTACCGTCGGCATCCGGCCGTGTTCGGGCGCGATCCTCGTGCTGGTGTTTGCGCTGGCGCAGGGCCTGTTCTGGGCCGGCATCGCCGCGACCTTCGTGATGGGCCTCGGCACCGCGATCACGGTTGCAACGATCGCCGTCATCGCCGTCTCCGCCAAGGGTCTCGCCGCGCGCCTCGCCGGCAGCCGCGACGGTCGCGGTGCGCTGATCATGCGTGGTATCGAGTTCGGTGCTGCGGGGATCGTGCTTGTGTTCGGCGTTGGTCTGTTGCTGGGTTACCTCGGCACTGAGCCGGTAAGGTGTTTCTAATTGACAACTCGGGTCCGAAGCGCGAAGCCAAACGCATCATGACAGACGCCATTGCCTTGGAAAAAACGCCGCCCGCCGTCACCACTCAGCCGGAGCGTGTCGGCGTTTTGCTCGTCAATCTCGGCACGCCTGACACGGCGGATGCCAAAGGTGTGCGCGTCTATCTCAAGGAATTCCTGTCCGATGCCCGCGTGATCGAGAATCAGGGGCTGCTGTGGAAGCTGGTGCTGAACGGCATCATCCTGAATACCCGCCCGCGCAAGAAGGCCAAGGACTATCTCAAGATCTGGAACACGGAGAAGAACGAGTCTCCGCTGAAGACGATCACCCGCGCACAATCCGACAAGCTTGCTGCAGCGCTCGGCAGCCATGATCATGTCGTGGTGGACTGGGCGATGCGCTACGGCAACCCCTCGATGCATGACCGCATCCATGCAATGGCGAAGCAGGGCTGTGACCGCATCCTCGTGGTGCCGCTCTATCCGCAATATTCCGCGGCGACATCCGCCACCGTCTGCGATCAGGCATTCCGCGTGCTGGCCGACATGCGCGCGCAGCCGACGCTCCGCGTGACGCCGCCTTACTATGTCGATGCCCCCTATATCGACGCGCTCGCCGTCTCCATCGAGAAGCATCTGGCGACACTGGATTTCGTGCCGGAAATGATCGTGGCCTCGTTCCACGGCATGCCGCAGAAATATATCGACAAGGGCGATCCCTATCAGTCGCAATGCGTGGCGACGACCGAAGCGCTGCGCGCACGGCTTGGGCCGGATGCACCGAAACTGCTGCTCACTTTCCAGTCGCGCTTCGGTTTCGATGAGTGGCTGCAGCCCTATACGGACAAGACCATCGAGCAGCTTGGCAAGGACGGCGTGAAGCGTCTTGCCGTTGTCATGCCGGGCTTTTCCGCCGATTGTCTGGAAACGCTCGAAGAAATCGCGCAGGAGAACTGCGAGATCTTCCGGCACAACGGTGGCGAGAAGTTTTCGGCGATCCCCTGCCTGAATGACAGCGACGAGGGCATGGATATGATCCGCCAACTCGTGCTGCGCGAGTTGCAAGGCTGGATTTGATCCGTAGCCCGGATGGAGCGCAGCGTAATCCGGGGATGTGGAGCCAGTTGAAACGCCAGTCCCCGGATTGCGCTGCGCTTCATCCGGGCTACAGGTGTCTCGCTTTTCCCCGCGTCGAACCTTAAAATCCCCGCGAACGACAAAACAGCGTGGCGTATTGCGCCGCGCGTCCATTTTGCCGCAGGGAGACACTGATGTCCGGGTTTGATATTTTTGCCATTGCGATTGCACTGCTGATCATCTTCACGCTGTTTGCCGGCGTGAAAACGGTGCCGCAGGGTTTTGACTGGACCATCGAGCGCTTCGGCAAATTCACCCGCACGTTGTCGCCCGGCCTCAATCTCATCATTCCTTATTTCGATCGTGTCGGCCGCAAGGTGAACATGATGGAGCAGGTGATCGAGATTCCGGAGCAGGAAGTCATCACCAAGGATAACGCCACCGTCGGCGTCGATGGCGTCGCCTTCTTCCAGGTCTTCGATGCCGCCAAGGCGAGCTACGAAGTTGCCAATCTGCAGCAGGCGATCGTCGTGCTGACCATGACCAACATCCGCTCGGTGATGGGCTCGATGGATCTCGACAAGATGCTGTCGCATCGCGACGAGATCAATGAGCGCCTGCTGCGCGTGGTCGATGCGGCCGTCGCGCCGTGGGGCATCAAGGTCAACCGCATCGAGATCAAGGACATCGCGCCGCCGGCCGATCTGGTCGAGGCGATGGGCCGGCAGATGAAGGCCGAGCGCGTCAAGCGTGCCGACATTCTGCAGGCCGAAGGTCAGCGCCAGTCGGAAATCCTGCGTGCCGAAGGCGCCAAGCAGTCGCAGATCCTGCAGGCCGAAGGCCGCCGCGAAGCCGCGTTCCGCGATGCCGAAGCGCGCGAGCGCGCTGCCGAGGCCGAAGCCAAGGCGACCGAGATGGTCTCGGAGGCGATCGGCCGCGGTGACGTCGCAGCGCTGAACTACTTCATCGCCGACAAATATATCAAGGCATTCGGCCAGCTTGCGGAATCGCCAAACCAGAAGGTCATCATGCTGCCGCTGGAGGCCTCCTCCATGCTCAGCTCGCTGGCCGGCATCGGCGAGATCGCCAAGGCGACATTCGGCGAGCAGGCGGCAGCTAACCAGGCCGCGCGTCGCGCCGGCTCGGTGCCGCCGACCACGCCGCCGCGCAGCTAAGGGAAACGCGCCATGGCAGAGATGTTCGTCACGCTCGGCACCTGGAACTGGCTGATCTTCGGCGTGCTGTTGATGGCGCTGGAATTGCTGGCGCCCGGCATCTTCCTGTTCTGGCTCGGCCTGGCAGCATTCCTGGTCGGCATGCTGTCCTTCATCATCACGCCGGGCTGGCAGTTGCAGATGCTGCTGTTCGCGGTGTTTGCGGCTGCTGCGGTGCCGATCTGGCGCCGCGTCGCGCAGCAGAAGCCCGGTGCCAATCCGAATCCATTTCTCAACAAGCGCACGGATGCATTGATCGGCCGTGTCTTCACGCTCGACCGCCCCATCGTCGATGGCGCCGGCATCGTCCGCGTCGATGACACGATCTGGCGTGTCAGCGGGCCCGATGTGCCTGCAGGCACAAAGGTGAAAATCGTGCAGGCCGACGGCGCGAGCTTGACGGTGGATGTGGCCTGACTATTTCGTCTCCTGCCGCTTTTGCCAACGTTCGGCGAACTGGTGGAGCGGCAGGAAAGTCTCCAGTAACTCACGTCCGGTTCTGGTCAGGCCATAGCCGCTGCCCGACTGCAGCTCGACCAGCCCGGCCTCGCGGAGTTCTGCCAGACGCGTTTGCAGCACGGTCGGCGAGGCGTCGTCGCACACCTCGCGGAGCGCCCGCGACGTGAGCGTGGTGTCGCGCAATTCCCATATGATCCGCAGGGTCCAGCGCCTGCCCAGCAAGTCGAGCAGGGCCATAATTGGCCTGCCAGTCCTGGAGCCGCGGACGGCTTTCTGATCCTGCACAGGCGTTTTGGTCATCGATACCCCTTGCCAAGCGCTACGGAAAATGTAGCATATCGCTACAGTATTTGTAGCAATGGAGATGGCCGATGTCACGCATGGAGCCTCTAACGCCGCCATATGATGCTGAAATCCAGGCCCAGTTCGATGCGATCATGCGCGGTGCACCGCCACTGATGCTATTTCGCATCCTGGCCGCTCACCCACGCGCATGGAGCAAGTTCCGCAACGCAAGTCTGCTTGATCGCGGGCCGCTGTCGTTGCGTGAGCGCGAGATCGTCATCGACAGGACCTGCGCTCTGACAGGGTGCGAATACGAATGGGGCGTCCATATCGCGACGTTTGCCGATGCCGCTCAGTTGTCGGACGAGGAAATCCGCGCGACCGTGAATGGCGTGTCGAACGCCGGGTGCTGGTCGCCAGCCGAGCAGGCTCTGATTGCGGTAGTTGATGCCTTGCATCACCGCGCAACATTGAGCGAGGCGGAGTTTAGCGATTTGCGCGCCTGCTACAGCGAGGCGCAGATTCTAGAGGTGATGCTGCTGTGCGGCTTTTATCGCACGGTGTCGTATATCGCGAATGGCTTCGACCTTCCCTTGGAAGCGAAAGGCGCACGGTATCCGCAATAGTCGCGTGGGACTCGAACCTACGCCACGCCAGCGCGCAGCAGGTCGTGCAGGTGCACGATGCCGACCGGCTTCTTGCCGTCGGTGACCAGCACCGCGGTGATCTTCGCCGTGTTGAGGAGTTCTAGCGCCTCGCCGGCGAGCAGGTCGCGGCTGATGGTCTTGGGGTTCTTCGTCATCACGTCATCGACCGACACCGTCATCAGGTCGGCGCGCATGTGGCGGCGGAGGTCGCCGTCGGTGACGATGCCAACCACATGGCCGCTGGCATCGACGATGCCGACGCAGCCAAAGCCCTTGGCGGACATTTCCACCAGCGCATCCGACATCTTGGTGCCGAGCGGCTTGAGCGGCACCATGTCGCCCTGATGCATGAGATCGCGGGTGTATTTCAGCAGCGCGCCAAGCTTGCCGCCGGGATGCAGCACACTGAAATCGCGTGACGTGAAGCCACGGCCTTCCAGCAAAGCGATTGCGAGAGCATCGCCCATCGCCAGCATCATCAGCGACGAGGTCGAGGGTGCGAGATTATGCGGGCAGGCCTCGCGCGCCTTGGGCAGCGTCAGCGCGACATCGGCGGCGAGCGCGAGTGTCGAGCCGGCTTCCGAGGTCATCGCGATGAGGCCGATGCTGAAGCGCGTGGCATAGGTGATGAGGTTCTTCATCTCCGGCTGCTCGCCGGACCATGACAGCGCCAGGATGACGTCATCGGCGGTGATCATGCCGAGGTCGCCATGGCTCGCTTCGGCGGCGTGAACGAAGAAGGCCGGCGTGCCGGTCGAGGCAAAGGTCGCGGCGATCTTGCGGCCGATATGGCCGGACTTGCCGAGGCCCGTGATGATCAGGCGGCCACGGGCATTGCGGATCAGATCGGCGGCGGCCGCGAAAGTCGGCCCGAGATCGGCCTGGAGTGCTGCGGCGAGGGCGGTGACGCCACTGGCTTCCGCCTCCAGCGTGCGCAGCGCGGAGGCGATCGCCTCGCTGGCCTGATCGCTCATGGTCGAAGTCGGGGTCTTGGAAAGCGCCATTGATGGTGTCCTGCGGCCGGTCCATCGGCCTTGATGCGGTGGCCGTCCTTTAGCACGCGGTGGCGCTGGAAGCGAAACGCGCCTGCGGCATCTCAACCGCGCATTAACCATAGCCGTTTTAACTCTCTTAACCATGAGTTGTCGCCCGGCTGCCCGCCGCGGAAATCGATCAGCTCATCCAAGTTTTTGATGGCGTTGGAGTTTTTGCGATCGTGAGGATGGGTCGGGCAGACCGGACACGGAACCGCGCATGGGCAACCGGCGCGGTTTCAGCATGTCTGTGCCTCGTGCTCGCCGTGCCATCCCCTGTTTTCGCGCAGGCGCTGACCTCCGATCTGCTCGCGCCGGTTCCCGGCGGCTTCGTGCAGCCGGAGAATCTGCCGTCGCGCCGGCCAGGCAATACCGTCCTGCAGCCGCGCAGCACGCTGCAGACCAGCCTGCTGTCGCCTGAGCGCACGCAGCAGTCGATCATCACGCCGCCGGTCCCGGCCGCTTCCGGCGCCGCCGACAGCGGCTATGACGCGCTCAACCGCAAGCGCAAGCAGGTCAAATATTATCCGGGCCAGCAGAAGCCGAAGCGTCCGGTCGGGCCGGGCAGTCCGCCGCCGCCGCTCGTTCCGGAGACGCGACCGGTGCCACCGTCGGCGCGCGCCGCCAAGCCGCCGGTTGCACCCGCGATCGCCGGCACCGTTATCGGCCAGCCCGCGCGCAAACGCCTGCCGATCGAGCCGGATGCCTATGCCCCCACGGGCATCCGGGTCGGCAGCTTCCTTGTAAAGGGCGCCGTCGATATCATGGGCGGCTATAGCGACAACCCGGCGCGCCTGTTGCAGCCGAAGGGCTCGTCTTTCTACCAGATCGCACCGGAGTTGCTGGCTGCGTCCAACTGGTCGCGCCATTCAGTCATCGTCGACCTGCGCGGCTCGTTCACCGGCTATGAAAAGACGTTTCCGTCGGCGATCTCGCAGTTCTCGCCATCGCCCGAGAATGTCGACCGCGCCCAGTTCGACGGCAAGATTGCCGGCCGCATCGATGCGACGCGCGACACCCGCATCAATACCGAAGCGCGCATGCGCGTCGGCTCCGACAATCCCGGCAGCCCGAACAACATCGTCGGCATGAAGGAATTCCCGCTGTTCACGACGACGGGCGGCAGCCTCGGTATCGAGCAGGATTTCAATCGCTTTCAGGTGAAGGCGGATGCCCTGGTGGATCGCACCGTCTATCAGGACTCGAAACTGGTCGATGGCGACAGCACGACCAACAAGGATCGTAACTTCAATCAATATGGCGGCGTCGGCCGTCTCAGTTACGAAGTGCTGCCCGGCCTAAAGCCGTTTGCGGAGGTCCAGGGCGATGTGCGCGTCCACGATGACCGGGCCGATCGCTTCGGCTATCTGCGCGATTCCAGCGGCGGCTATATCAAGGCCGGCACGACCTTCGAATTCACGCGCCTGCTGACGGGCGAGGCTTCGGTCGGCTATCTCGCGCGCAAATATGAAGATCCGCGCCTCGAAGTGCTGAAGGGGCTTTTGACCTCGGCCTCATTGATCTGGACGGCGACGCCGCTCACCACGGCGCGCTTCATCACGACGACGTCCATCGACGAAACCACCGTGCCCGGCGTTCCCGGCGTGCTGACGCGACTCTATACGGTGCAGGTCGATCACGACTTCCGCCGCTGGCTCACCGCGGTCGGCAAGTTCACTTACGGCACGCAGGATTATCAGGAGAACTTCCGCTCGGATAAGATCTATTCGATCGAAGGCAACCTGATCTACAAGGTGAACCGCGAACTATGGGTGAAGGCGCAGGTGCGCCGCGACATCCTCAATTCCAACATCGACAATGCGAGCACTGCCGCCACGGTCGTGATGCTCGGTGTCCGCCTGCAACGCTAGTTCAGCCGGCGGTTACTTCCACTTCCGCAAAAACTTTGCCGTCTTTCGGTTGAACTTGACCCCAGATCCGTCGGGCAGGCGCGTCGCCACGAATCCGGCGGCGATGCAGGCCTCGCGCTGGGGCATGTGCTCGTCCGGCGCGCGGTCGGTTTCCCACCACGATGCCCGATGCGAGGCGCGGGGGAGCGCATCGTCGATAATGTCCTCGATGGCGTCCATGGTTAGGACGATCTCGTCCTTGGTCTGGGCAGCCAGATAGACACGCAGGAGATCGTAGTCAGGCACGGACAATCCTCGTCAATTTTCTCCGGATCGTCTTACGCGTCCGCCCCGCGCCGCGCCACTCCATCTGGGCAGGTATTAAGAAACCCTTGCCGCGGATTTGCCGGTTCGCCGCAAGCCTTCATTAACGCCATATGGAACCGCCGAGAGGTACTTAAGCGCTCGGCAAGCATTCGCGTGTGATCCATATCGCACGGAGCACTGTTCTATGAAATTTCAGAAGCCTAAGGCGCGGATCGGACGCTGGCCATTGTCGGCCAAGCTGTTGATTCTGTCGTCTTTGGTGACGATCCTGGGCTTTTCCGCCATCTGCGGCACCGTGATGCTCGATATGCGCCGTGCCGAGCACGAACTGGCCAAGCAGGGCAGCGAAAACCTCGCGACCTCCATCGATTCGGACATCGGCCGCACCATCGAACAGTATGACCTGTCGCTGCGTGCCGTCGTGGCCGGCGTCAACACGCCGGAAATCGGGCAGCTCAGCCGGGAGTTGCGCCAGCTGATCCTGTTCGACAAGGCAGCCTCATCGGCCCAGTTCGGCGGCTTTCAGGTTTTCAACGCCGCCGGCGATCTGACCATCGACGCCGCATCGCTCGATCCGGCCGAGCAGAACAGCGCAGACGAAAACTTCTTCAAGGTCCACAAGAACGATGGCGAGCGCGGGCTGTTCATCAGCAAGCCAATGCTGCATCGCGGAGCCTATTCCATCGTGTTGAGCCGTCGCATCACGGATGTCGATGGCAACTTTGCCGGCGTGGTGGTCGGCTCCATCCGCTTTTCGTATTTCCATGATCTGTTCAGCCGTCTGCGGCTGAGCCCGCACGAGACGATCACCGTGGTTCGTCGCGACGGTGTGGTGATCATGCGCACGCCGTTCGATCTCGATGTGATCGGCAGGGACCTCAGCAAGACGCCTGGCGTGATGCGGGTCCTGACGCGTGCCAACGGTAGTTATTCCGGTGTCGGCGCCGTCGACAACGTCCAGCGGCTGTTCGTCTGGCGCGACAGCGGCAGGCCATTGATCGTCATCGTCGGTCGCCCGTGGGATGGCATCAACAGCCTGTGGCAGAAACAGGTCTGGCGCATCGGCGGCATTATGGCGGCCCTGATCATGTTCATCATCGTCGGCACCATATTCCTGGCCCGCGAGATCGGTCGCCGCGCCAATGCGGAAGGCAAGCTGGAAGAGCTCGCCACCACCGATGCGCTGACGGGCCTGCGCAATCGTCGCAAATTCGATGCCGCCATGGAGATCGAATGGCGCCGCGCCATTCGCGGCGCGCGGCCCATCGCGTTGCTGCTGATCGACGCCGACCATTTCAAAATATTCAACGACACCTATGGCCATCAGTCCGGCGACCAGGCGCTGATCGCCATTGCCGGCTGCATCGCGGCATCGGCCAAGCGCGCCGGCGATTGTGCCGCCCGTTACGGCGGCGAGGAATTCGCAGTGCTGTTGCCGGGCTCGTCGCTGCGCGATGCGATGGACATCGCCGAAAATATCCGCCAGCGCGTGGAGCGGATCCCGGCCGATCCCGCCAAGCTTTCCGTCAGCATCGGCGTCGCCAGCGTACGACCGCTGGTGACGATGGAATGGACCGGCTTGGTCGAGGCCGCGGACAAGGCGCTTTACGCCGCCAAGGATGCCGGCCGTAACCGATGCGCCGCCGCGGAAAATGTGCGCCGGCCCATGGTTGCTGACAACATGGCTGCCTAAGAGCTGGCTGCCTGAGCAGCCTGCTCGTCATTACTTGCCGAGGTAACGCAGCATGTCGGCGCGCAGACCTTCGCTCAGATCAGGACGCTGCAGGCCGTAGGCGATATTGGCGCGCAGGAAGCCTGCTTTCGAGCCGCAATCGTGGCGCTCGCCTTCGAATTTCACGCCGAAAAACGGCTGCTGCTTGGCGAGGCCGATCATGGCGTCGGTGAGCTGGATTTCGCCGCCGGCACCGCGTTCCTGCGTCTCGAGAATCTTGAAGATCTCCGGCTGCAGGATATAGCGGCCGGTGATCGACAGGTTGGACGGCGCCGTGCCCTTCGGCGGCTTCTCCACCATGCCGTTGACCGTGAATGCATTGGCATGGGTCGGATGGCGGTCGCCGACACTGCAGATACCATATTGGTGCGTGAGCTCGACCGGCACTTCCTCGACCGCCACGAGATTCGACTTTGCGTCCAGGCTCTGGGCGATATCGACCATCTGCTTCAGCGCGCCGGGCGCGTTGAGCACCAGCTCGTCCGGCAGGACGACGGCGAAAGGTTCGTTGCCGACGATTTCGCGGGCGCACCAGACTGCGTGGCCGAGGCCGAGCGGCGCCTGTTGACGGGTGAAGCTGGTTTCGCCGGCGCCGGGCTGGAAGCGCGCGAGCTGCTCCATCTCGGCGGTCTTGTTGCGGCCCTTCAGCGTCTCATCGAGCTCGAACATGCGGTCGAAGTGATCTTCGATGACGCCCTTGTTGCGGCCGGTGACGAAAATGAAATGCTCGATGCCGGCTTCGCGGGCTTCGTCGACCACATACTGGATCAGCGGGCGATCGACGATGGTCAGCATCTCCTTCGGCATCGCCTTGGTCGCGGGAAGGACGCGGGTGCCAAGACCAGCGACTGGGAAAACGGCTTTGCGAATTTTCATCGGGAGCTTTGCAGTGAGCTGGAAAGGAATGGTGTGCAGGCAACACAACGAGGATTGCGCGCCAAGGTTCCCTTTGCAAGCGGTAACAAAGGCGGATGTATGTCACGCGCAAGGTGATTGTCGGTATTCCAGTCGATCGCGGGCTCTGACGTCACCGCCGGAATCAGACTAGTATTAAGGGGATCGAAACCCTTCGCCGACCTTCTGTCATCACACCGTTACGATGGGGATTTCTGGATGACGACCACCCGAATGAGCGGCCGCACGCAGGTGATGCGCCGCGCGCGATTGGCTTTGTTGATCGCCGGGTCTGTATTCGCCGCGTCGCCTGCTGTGGCGCAGGCGCAATCGGGAAATCCGCTTAATTTCCTCGACAACATCTTCAATCCCGGCCAGCGCCAGGCCCAGGCACCAAGCGCGCCAGCGCCTGCGACGGGAGCCAGTGCGCCGCTGCCATGGACAGGCGAAGATGGCGCCTCCGGCCATCCGCTGATGACGGCTGCAGCTATTCGCGAGGCTGCCGCGAACTTCGATAACTGCGTTGCCGGCCTGTGGCCTGATGCCGCACGACGTGGTGTGTCCGAGCAGAATTATCGCGACATCACGGCAGGCCTGACGCCGGATCTGCGCATCATGGACCTGATGGATTCGCAGCCGGAATTCACCAAGTCGATCTGGGACTATCTCGACATCCTCGTGAACGAGAACCGGGCCGCCAAAGGCCGCGAGGTCCTGGAGAAATACAAGACCATCTTCGATGCGGCGGGGAAGAAGTATCACGTCAATCGCTACATCATCGCGTCGATCTGGGGCATCGAGTCCAACTATTCGACGATGATCGGTGACCGCGATGTCGTCCGTTCCACCGCGACGCTGGCCTGCATCGGCCGCCGTCAGGCTTACTTCAAGGACGAATTCCTCACGGCCGTCGAAATTCTGCATCGCGGCGACCTGCGCCGCGAGCAGATGAAAGGCTCCTGGGCAGGCGCATTCGGTCCGACGCAATTCATGCCGACGGCCTTCAAGCGCTTTGCCGTGGACGGCGATGGCGACGGACGCCGCGATGTCGTCGACAACCCCACCGACCTGATCTTCTCGACGGCCAACAATCTGAAGAAGGATGGCTGGCAGAGCGGACAGCCCTGGGGTGAAGAAATCACCGTGCCGAAAGGCTTCGATTATATGCAGGCCGACCGGGCGAAGTCGCAGACCATGACGCAATGGGCACAGATGGGCATCAAGCGCGCGGATGGGCAACCGCTGCCGCCCGGTCCGGAGAAAGCCTATCTGCTCGCGCCCGCGGGATCTCAAGGACCGAACTTCCTGATGATGCAGAATTATCGCGTCATCATGAAATACAATCCGGCGGAAGCCTACGCGCTGGCCATCGGCCACTTTGCGGACCGCCTGAGCGGCGGCCCGCCTTTTGTCAACCAATGGCCGCGCCATGAACGCGTGCTGTCGCGCGCCGAGCGGCTGGAATTTCAGCAATTGCTGGTGCAGCGCGGCTTCTACAAGGGCACGCCGGACGGACAATTCGGCAGCATGACGCGTGAGGCCTTGCGCAGTTTCCAGGCCTCCATCGGCGCACCGGCCGATGGCTTTGCGACGTCGGAAATGCTGGACCGCCTGCGCGGCCGCTGAGGCACGAGGGCGCTGAGGCGCGTCACGCATTCCTCGCCATCAGCCCGCCATCCACCGGAATGACTGCACCGGTGATGTAGGACGCCGCCGGCAAGCACAGGCTCACCGTCATATGCGCGACCTCTTCGGGTCACCATAGCGACGGAGCGCGGTGCGGCGCTTGGCGAAGATGACCTTGTGCTCGTCGCTGATACGTTGGGTGATGCCGGTCGTGATCGGGCCGGGGCAGATGCAGTTCACCGTGATCCCTTCGTGGCCGAGTTCGACGGCAAGCGAGCGCGTCAGGCCTGTGACGCCGGCTTTCGCCGCGGAATAGGGGCTGTGTAGCGCCGTCGCGCCGAGCGCTTCGGTGGAGGCGATGTTGACGATCCGCGGGCACCTGGACTTGCGCAGATAGGGCAGTGCCGCGCGGATGGTGCGCTGATGCGAGGTCAGCATCACGGCGATGGCGCGGTCCCATGCGGCGTCATAGCCATCCTTGTCGATCTCGGTGGAAACCGAAATACCGGCATTGTTCACGATAATGTCGAGCCCGCCAAAATGCGCGGCGACATCATTTACCACCGTCTTGATGCGCTCGGGATCGGCGACATCCAGCGTCCAGGCGCGCGCCTTGCCGCCGCTTGCGGTGATCGCATCCGCCACCTGTGCCGTGCCTTCGGGTGACAGATCGGTGACGGCGACATTGGCGCCTTCTTCGCCGAACACGCGTGCAGTTGCGCGGCCCATGCCGCTGGCTGCACCTGTGACAAGAACGGTGAGGCCGCGCACCGAGCGGCTGAGGGGCTTGTAGTCTGACAAGGGAATCCTCCGATGTTTCGCCTTCCTGATGAGGCTTGCACAAAGGCTTGCATCGAACGGCCATGAGGTCAAACGCGCGTGGATTGCGCTTTATCAAGAGCCTCGCAATCGTGAGGGAACCAGCAAGCAGTTCGAGCATTACACCGGCGAGAGTTTCCCTCACGGAGTGATTGAGATGGACAAGGACCGGATTGCAGGCGCCGCCAAGGATGCCGCTGGCAAGATCGAAGGCGTTGTTGGCAAGGCAACCGGCGACGAACGCACCGAAGCGTCGGGCCGTATGCGCGAAGCCGAAGGCACCGTGCAGAATCTGTATGGCCAGGTGAAAGACGGCGTGCGCGATGCATCGGAAGCCGCCGCGAACTATGCCAAGGATGCGCTCGACAGCGACACCTATCGCGACGGCACCCAGGCACTCACCGACAAGGTGCGCGACAATCCGCTTGGCTCACTGCTGATCGCCGGCGGTATTGGCTTTGCGCTGGCGATGCTGATGTCGCGTCCGCCGCGCCGCCGCCCTAACCGCTTCAACTACTGAGGCCTTGAACTCAAAAGAAATCCCCGATCGCGCTGCGACGGGGGATTTTTTTGCGTGCGGGATATGCTTTAGCGCGTGAAAAAGCCGGGGGAGGGCGCGGCGGCAGCCGGCCCGACATTGCCCGGCGGGCGCGGACCGGGTTGGCGGGGGCGCTGCGGCGCCTGTTGCACCGGCGGCCGACGCGGCTCATCGGTCCCGAACAAATTCCCGAAGAATGACGGCGTCTCGGTGACGACCGGCGATTTCTTCTTCGGCTGTTGTTTCGGCGGCGCCATTACCGGTGTGATGCCGTCAGGCGATGCATTCGCGGTCGGGCCGGCGCCGCCCGATGATGCAGGGGTAGAAGGCGCTGCAGCCATCGGCACGTCGCCCTTGGCCTGTTCGCGGCCGATCTCGCGGCGCGGCCAGGCGAAGTCGTCGGCACGGCCGGCGGGGGCCGACAGCGGTTCACCCTTCACCAAGGTCTTGCCGACCAGCGGATCCACATTCAGCGGGCGAGCGCCGGGACCACCGAGCAGCGTGTCGCCGCCGATCGAGGCGGCCACCAGCGGCACGATCGGTCCGGCCAGAGGACGCGGCGGCGGTGCGCCCGGCACGACATTCACGTCGGGCTGCGCCGGCTCGGTCGGCAGTGTCACCGGCGCGGCGCGGCCTGAGAGCAGGCGGGTGATCTCGCGTTCGGCGTAATGCGCCATCTTGCGGGCGCCGGGCTTGGTGAAATAGACGCCGTCCGGCGTGCGCAGGCGGCGGATCTGGCCTTCGAAATCCGGGCCCTGTTGCAGGAAGCGGCCGGATTCATCGACAAAACCGTCCCAGATATCGACATAGGTGATACCGGCCTTGGCAGCGGCGTCGCGATACAGGTTGTTGAGATAGACCATGTCGGCCATCGCCTTGGGGCCACGGACCGCGGGCAGACCAACCCACAGCACCGGCACGCCCTTGCTCTTGGCGACGTTGATCATCTCCTCGATCTTCTTGCTGTAGAGCTCGCCCCAGCGATCGTCACGGAAGGCCACCATGCCGCCGCCCTGTGCGCCGCGCTCATTCACGATGGAGCCGGGATCGTTGATATCGGCATCGTCGGCGTCGGCATTGTCGGCCGGCTTGTCGCCGGGCTTGACCTCGGCAGCGCCTTCCTTCTTCGCATTCTTCTTGTCCGGTTCGCGGATCGAAATGCGGTCGTTGAGGCCGAGCATGATGACGATGGCATCGGCTTTCTCGCCGGGAAGAATGCCCTTTGCCGCTGCGGCCCAGTCGGACGGTTCGCCCTTGGGCTGATAGCGCAGCAGGCCGGACACCGTCTTGTGCTTGCGGATCACGCCCATGTCGGGCTGTTCGGAATAAGCGTCTTCAAGGCCGTAGCCGAGCCAGTCGGCCATGCTGTCGCCGAGCACGAGCACATTGCGCTCAGCGGGCGCCGCATCGCGCTTCTCGGGTGCCGGCGCGCGCGAAAAGTCCTGCCGGCGCGGGGCTTGCTGTTGCGGCGCCTGCTGGAACGGCTGGAAGAAATCGCCGCCGAACCAGCCGCCGCCGAATCCGCCGCCACCGCGCGGCTGCTGGCGCTGGGGTTGCGGCGGGCCGCCGAAACCGAAGAATTGCGCGGAGGCCGGCACGACGATGCCGATGAGCGTGGCGAGCGCCACTGCGGTCACGGCAAGCGTCATCCGCTCGCGCCGCCACAGGTCGGGCCGCCATCTCGCTTTCGGCATTTTCGGCTTGTCAGACATGACCGCGATATGGCCTCGACCGATGAGGGGGCCAAGGCCCCGGTTCCACCGGCATAATACCGGATTCGGGCCGCAAGCGGGCGGCCTCATTGTCCGCCATCAAGCGCCGTGGGGCCGGAAGGTCAAGAAAATCCCGGATATATTTGCGGCAGGGTTAGCGGCAGGGCTCTTTTGGTGGGGGCATCATCCCTGCCGAAAGCCGGTGGCCACTTTTCGGGATCATGCTCCGCCGGGTTATTTCCAGAGCCCGTAGGCTGCCCACTTGGCCTGCGGAATCTCGGCGCCGGTCTTGTAGCTGAAGTCCAGCACGGTCTTGTGGTCGGGCGTCGCCTTGCAGGTGAGCGACAGCTGGTACCATTTGCCGCCTGCGCGATAGGCGCCGCCCTTGGCGACCAGCGTGTTGCCGAGATGCTTGGGCGGCGAGATCACGTCGGATTTCGCGCGGTCGGCGCGGGTGCCGCCCTGGTTCATCTTTTTCATCGCCTCGAGATCGCAGATCTGTTCCAGCCGGGTCTTCGGATCGAGCTTGTCGAGCGCGCGCAAAAAGCGGGCATCGGGCGCAGCCAGCGCAGGCGTCACCATCGCGACGAGCGCGAGCGAAATCGAAAGGGTCTTCATGAGTGTCCGGCGTATCGTGAGGAGCATGACGGGCGGGACGCTCCGGTTACCGGTGTCACGCTGCGTTGACTACCCCCATGCGCGTATGTGCCACTGCGTCATGGTGCACGGCGGATCGACCGTCCGTCACGATCAGACGCGGATGATATCGAACGCAATTTGCGCTACGATCTGATTCTGGCGTGACCCGCGCCTCCTCCCTCCCATGGGGAAGCATCATTCATGCGGGGTATCTGACATCCGAACCGACTGTTCGAGCGCGCATAAGGAGGGGTTGCGATCATGGCTCGCATCAGGAGGTTGTCGCAATGAAGCTCTCTGCGCCCGTTTATCGTCTCAAGCGTAACGCGCGTGTTCTATCCCGCCGTGAAAAGATTCCCCTGCATCAGGCGCTCGACGCGATCGCAGCCATCGAAGGTTTTCCAAGCTGGAGCCTGCTCGCCGCAAAACACGAGGCAACGACGCCTGCAGAAAAATTATTCACTCGGCTTGCTCCGGGCGATCTCGTTCTCGTCGGCGCGCGGCCTGGCCACGGCAAGACACTGATGAGCCTCGCGCTTGCGGTGCAGGCCATGAAGGCCGGACATCGCGCGATGTTTTTCACGCTCGAATATACTGAGAAGGACGTACTGGATCGCTTCAGTACGATCGGCTTCGATCCGGCAGATTTCAATAGGCTCTTCGAGATCGATCGCTCCGATACTATCAGCGCCGAGCATATGATTGCACGGTTGGCAGATGCCCCTTCGGGGACACTGGCGGTGGTCGACTATCTGCAGATACTCGACCAGAAGCGCGAGACGCCGGAACTGATGGTGCAAGTGCGCATGCTGCAAGGCTTTGCACGGGCCAAGGGGCTGATCTTCGTTTTCATTTCACAGATCGATCGATCCTACGATCCCGCGATGAAATCCTGTCCCGATCTCACAGACATTCGGCTGCCGAATGCTCTCGACCTGACCTTGTTCAGCAAGACCTGTTTTCTGAACAACGGCGAGGTACGGTTTCAAGCGGCGGCTTAGCTGCCGCAGTTTGCGGCCACGAAAGCAAGAGCGTTGATGATCTCACGTCGCTCGCGATGGTACTCCAATTCTCCCTCCCCAAGTGGCGCAGCCGCGCCGTGGGGTCTGGCGGACGAATTCTCCGCCATAGTGGATCAAAGCGAGCGTTCAGCGAGCTTTGAGACGGGTGGGGTGCCTCCACGAGCTCTGACGTTGCGTGGGGAGAGACCCCACCCGTCCGGCCCAAGAGGGCCGGCCACCCTCCCCAGTCGCTTCGCTCCGGGGAGGGAAAAGAAAAGAGCCTCGATGCGGGTGCATCGAGGCTCTTCGATTTTCACCGTCGTCGCTTCGTGCTTACCTCGGCAGCGTCGTCGTGCCCATCAGGGCCGTGTCGATCGAACGCGCGCAGAGACGGCCTTCGCGGATTGCCCACACCACCAGCGACTGACCGCGGCGCATGTCGCCGGCGGAGTACACTTTCGGCAGCGAGGTCGCGAAGTCGTTGAGGCCAGCCTGGACATTGCCGCGCTGGTCGAGTTCGACACCGAGCGTCTTCAGCATGCCTTCATGGACGGGATGCACGAAGCCCATGGCGAGCAGGACGAGGTCGGCCTTGAGCGCGAATTCGGAGCCGGGGATCGGCTTGAACTTGTCGTCCACGCGCACGCAATTGAGCTGCGTGACCTTGCCGTCCTTGCCTTCGAAGCTCTGGGTCAGCACGGCGAATTCACGCTCGGCGCCTTCGGCCTGGCTCGACGAGGTCCGCATCTTCAGCGGCCAGTTCGGCCATGTGAGACCCTTGTTTTCCTTCTCCGGCGGGGCCGGCATGATTTCGAGCTGGGTCACCGACAGCGCGCCCTGGCGCAGCGACGTGCCGATGCAGTCCGAACCGGTGTCGCCACCGCCGATGACGACCACATGCTTGCCGCCGGCCAAAATCTCTTTGACGTCGCCAAGCGGCTCGTTGCCGACGCGACGGTTCTGCTGCGGCAGGAAATCCATCGCGAAATGGATGCCGTCGAGTTCGCGGCCGGGGATCGGCAGATCGCGGCCATGCTCGGCGCCGCCGGTCAGCGCGATGGCGTCATAGGTCTTGGCGAGTTCAACGGGATCGACAGCGTTCGGCGCGGTGCCGCCCACCGGTGTGTTGTAGTGGAACACGATGCCTTCGCCGACCATCTGCTCGACGCGGCGGTCGATCACGGTCTTTTCCATCTTGAAGTCGGGAATGCCGTAACGCATCAGGCCGCCGGCCTTGGCGAACTTCTCATAGACATGGACTTCGTGACCGGCACGGGCGAGCTGCTGCGCGCAGGCCATGCCGGCCGGACCGGCGCCGATCACGGCGACCTTGCGACCGGTCTTCTCGGCAGCGATCTGCGGCTTCAGCCAGCCATTGTCCCAGGCCTTGTCGACGATGGCGCATTCGATCGTCTTGATGGTCACCGGATTGTCGTCGATGTTCAGCGTGCAGGACGCTTCGCACGGCGCCGGGCAGATGCGGCCGGTGAATTCCGGGAAGTTGTTGGTGGAATGCAGGTTGCGCGAGGCTTCTTCCCAGTTGCCCTGATAGACGAGGTCGTTCCAGTCCGGGATCTGGTTGTTGACCGGGCAGCCGGGCGTGCCGGGCTGCACCGAGCCGGTGCCGTGGCAATAGGGAATGCCGCAATTCATGCAGCGCGCGGCCTGGCTCTGCGTGTCCTTGTCGCCGAGCGGAATGACGAATTCTTTGTAGTTCTTCAATCGATCCGCGACCGGTGCATACTTGCGATCGTGACGTTCGATTTCGAGAAAACCGGTGATCTTGCCCATCGTGACTTACTGCCTCTAACCCGTCTCTAGCCATTCGTCATTGCGAGGAGCGGAGCGACGAAGCAATCCAGTCTTTCTTCACTTGGCTCTGGATTGCTTCGCTTCGCTCGCCATGACGGCGAGTATTACTTTGCCTTACGCCCCGATCGCGATCTGCGGTTCGGAGTCGGCGGCTTTCGCTTTCAGCTCTTTGAGCGCGCGGCGATATTCGACCGGCATGACCTTGCGGAATTTCGGCAGCCAGGTCTTCCAGTCGGCGAGGATCATCTGCGCCTTCTTCGAGCCAGCATACTTGGCGTGGCGCGAGATCAGGATGTGCAGACGCTCGATGTCCGATTCCAGCAGGTTGGCGAACACGTCCACCTTGCCATGGGCTTCGAGATCGCCGGTGTGGTGATAGGTGTTCTGCGCGACCAGTTCCTCGGAGAGGACGGGTTCGAGCTCCACCATCGCCATGTTGCACAGCTTCTCGAAATCGCCGGCCTCGTCGAGGACGTAAGCGATGCCGCCCGACATGCCGGCTGCGAAGTTGCGGCCGGTCTTGCCGAGCACCACGACGATGCCGCCGGTCATGTATTCGCAGCAGTGATCGCCAGCGCCTTCGACGACGGCGACGGCACCCGAGTTACGCACGGCAAAACGTTCGCCGGCGACGCCGCGGAAGTAGCACTCGCCCTCGATCGCGCCATACATCACGGTGTTGCCGACGATGATCGACTCTTCCGGAACGATGCCCGAGTGAGCCGGCGGACGCACAATAATTTTTCCGCCAGACAGGCCCTTGCCGACATAGTCGTTGCCTTCGCCTTCGAGATCGAAGGTGATGCCGTTGCACAGCCAGGCGCCGAAGGCCTGACCGGCAGTGCCCTTCAGCGACACCTTGATCGTGTCCTCGGGCAGGCCGGCATGACCGTAGATCTTGGCCACCGCGCCGGCCAGCATGGCGCCGGCCGAACGGTTGGTGGAGTTGATCTTGGCATCGAACTTCACCGGTGCGCCACGGTCGAGTGCCGACTGCGCATTGGCGATGAGTTCGCGATCCAGCACCTTCTCCAGGTGATGGTTCTGCTCTTCCGAGTGATAGATCTTCTGGCCGGGCAGTTCGGGCTGGCGCACGAACAGTTTCGAGAAATCGAGGCCCTTGGCCTTCCAGTGCGACACGAGCGCTGACTGGTCGAGCATCTGCACCTGGCCGACCATTTCGTCGAAGGTGCGATAGCCGAGCTGGGCCATGATCTCGCGGACTTCCTCGGCGACGAAGAAGAAATAGTTGATCACATGCTCCGGCTGGCCGGTGAAGCGCTTGCGCAGCACCGGATCCTGGGTGGCGACGCCAACCGGGCAGGTGTTGAGATGGCACTTGCGCATCATGATGCAGCCCGCCGCGATCAGCGGCGCGGTGGCGAAGCCGAATTCGTCGGCGCCGAGCAGCGCACCGATGACGACGTCGCGGCCGGTGCGGAAGCCACCATCGACCTGGACGACGATGCGCGAACGCAGGCGTTCACGCACCAGCGTCTGGTGGGTTTCGGCGAGGCCGATTTCCCACGGCGAACCCGCATGCTTGATCGAGGTCAGCGGCGACGCGCCGGTGCCGCCTTCGAAGCCGGCGATGGTCACATGGTCGGCGCGCGCCTTGGCGACGCCCGCGGCCACCGTGCCGACACCGATTTCCGACACCAGCTTCACCGAGACCGCGCCCGTCGGATTGACGTTCTTGAGGTCGTAGATGAGCTGCGCGATGTCTTCGATCGAATAGATGTCGTGATGCGGCGGCGGCGAGATCAGGCCGACGCCGGGGGTCGAGTGGCGCACGGCTGCGATCGTTGCATCGACCTTGTGGCCGGGCAGCTGACCGCCTTCGCCGGGCTTCGCGCCCTGCGCCATCTTGATCTGCATCATGTCCGAATTGACGAGATATTCCGTCGTCACGCCGAAGCGGCCCGACGCGATCTGCTTGATCGCCGAACGCATGCTGTCGCCATTCGGCATCGGCTTGAAGCGATCGGACTCTTCGCCGCCTTCACCGGTGTTCGACTTGCCGCCGATCCGGTTCATGGCGATGGCGAGCGTCGTATGTGCCTCGCGCGAGATCGAGCCATAGGACATGGCGCCGGTGGCGAAACGCTTGACGATCTCGGCCGCCGATTCGACTTCCTCGAGGGCGACCGGCTTGCGCTTCTCGTCCTCGGCGGTCTTGATCCGGAACAGGCCGCGCAGGGTCAGCAGACGCTCGGCCTGGTCGTTAAGCATCTTCGCGAAAGCGCGGTAGCGCTCCTGCGAATTGCCGCGGGCGGCGTGCTGCAGCAGCGACACGGTTTCTGCGTTCCAGGCATGGTCTTCGCCACGGCTGCGATAGGCATATTCACCGCCGATATCGAGCGCGTTCTTGAAGATCTGGATCTCGCCGAACGCCTCGTTGTGGCGGCGCACGGTCTCTTCCGCGATCTCCGGCAGGCCGACGCCTTCGATCTGGCCGTGGGTGCCGGTGAAGTACTTCTGGATGAACTCCGTCCGCAGGCCGACGGCGTCGAAAATCTGCGCGCCGCAATAGGACTGGTAGGTGGAGATGCCCATCTTGGACATCACCTTCAGCAGGCCCTTGCCGATCGACTTGATGTAGCGCTTGACGATCTCATAGTCGTCGAGCTTGGCCGGCAGCTTGTCCTTCATCGCGATGATGGACTCGAAGGCCAGATACGGATTGATCGCTTCGGCGCCATAGCCTGCGAGACAGGCGAAGTGATGCACTTCGCGCGGCTCGCCGGATTCGACGACCAGGCCCACCGACGTACGCAGGCCGGTGCGGATCAGGTGGTGATGCACGGCGGCGCAAGCCAGCAGCGCCGGGATCGGAATACGATCCGAGCCGGCCATGCGGTCCGACAGGATGATGATGTTGACGCCCTCGCGCACCGCGCCTTCGGCACGCGCGCAGAGTTCGTCCAGCACCTGCTCCATGCCCGACGCACCGAGACCCGCGTGGAACGTGGTGTCCAGCGTGCGCGAGACGAAGTGGGAGTCGGCGACATCCGAGATCGAGCGGATCTTTTCGAGATCCTGGTCGGTCAGGATGGGCTGACGGACTTCGAGACGCTTGGTGGTGGCGACGCCTTCATGGTCGAGCAGGTTCGGCCGCGGACCGATGATCGAGACGAGGCTCATCACGAGCTCCTCACGGATCGGATCGATCGGCGGGTTGGTGACCTGCGCGAAGTTCTGCTTGAAATAGGTGTAGAGCGGCTTCGGCTTGTTTGACAGCGCCGAGATCGGCGTGTCGGTGCCCATGGAGCCGGCGGCTTCCTCGCCCTGCGACGCCATCGGCGTCATCAGGATGGTGATGTCTTCCTGGGTGTAGCCGAAAGCCTGCTGGCGCGCGAGCAGCGGCAGGTTCGAGCGCTGGCCCGTCGACGGCGCGTCGGGCAGTGTTTCCAGGCGCATCTGGGTGTTCTGCAGCCACTGCGCATAGGGATGGCTGGCAGCGAGTTCGGCCTTGATCTCTTCGTCCGGGATCAGGCGACCTTCCTCGAGATCGACCAGCAGCATCTTGCCGGGCTGCAGGCGCCACTTGGTGATGATATCCTCTTCCGGAATGTCGAGCACGCCCATTTCCGACGCCATGACGATGCGATCGTCCTTGGTGACGAGATAGCGGGCCGGACGCAGGCCGTTACGGTCCAGCGTCGCGCCGATCTGGCGACCGTCGGTGAAGGCCAGCGCAGCCGGGCCGTCCCACGGCTCCATCAGTGCCGCATGATATTCGTAGAAGGCGCGGCGCTGCTCATCCATCAGCGGATTGCCGGCCCACGCTTCCGGAATCATCATCATCACCGCATGCGCGAGCGAGTAACCGCCCTGCACAAGGAATTCGAGCGCGTTGTCGAAGCAGGCAGTGTCCGACTGGCCTTCATAGGAGATCGGCCAGAGGCGGCTGATATCCTTGCCGAACAGCTCTGATTCCACCGAGGCCTGGCGTGCGGCCATCCAGTTGGTGTTGCCGCGCAGCGTGTTGATTTCGCCGTTATGCGCGACCATGCGGAACGGATGCGCCAGCGACCAGGTCGGGAAGGTGTTGGTCGAGAAGCGCTGATGCACCAGGGCCAGCGCGGACTCGAAATCCGCTTCATGCAGGTCGGCATAATAGCTGCCGAGCTGGTCGGCCAGGAACATGCCCTTGTAGATCGTGGTGCGGCACGACAGCGAGCAGCAGTAATAGCCCGACAATCCGCGCTCGCGGCGCGAATAGATCGCCTGCGAGATCGACTTGCGCAGGATATAGAGGCGGCGCTCGAAGTCGTCGGCGTCCTTGATCTTGGCTTTGCCGATGCCGATGAAGACCTGCATGACGGTCGGTTCGGTCGGCTTCACGCTCTCGCCGAGCGACGAATTGTCGGTCGGCACTTCGCGCCAGCCGAGCAGCTTCAGGCCCTCGGCCTTGATCTGGTCGCCGATGATGCCCTGCAGCACCTTGCGCCACGGCACGTCGCGCGGCATGAACAGCGCGCCGACGGCATATTGGTCGGGCTCAGGCAGCTCGAAGCCGAGTTCCGTCGCCTTGCGGGCGAAGAACTTGTGCGGGATCTGCACGAGAATGCCCGCGCCGTCGCCGAAGCGCGGATCCGCGCCGGTGGCGCCGCGATGCTCGAGATTGCAGAGAATGTTGATCGCGTCCGAGACGATCTTGTGCGACTTCGCGCCCTTGATGTTGGCGATGAAACCGACGCCGCAGGCGTCCTTTTCCTTCGACGGGTCATACAGGCCCAGCGCCGGCGGACGGTAAGTGTGCAGCTCAGGTTTGATTGCGGTATCTTTCACGTGAGCCGATTTGATAGCCGGGGCCGCCGAATGCGTGCCGGTTTCGATCAATTGGCGCTCGTGCTCTGATCCGCTCATCTTCGTCCTCTCAGCCCCAGTCGGGGCTCTGCCACCCTTGTCGGCGCACCTTTGACATCAGCGGAACCCGTGTCGGGCTGCCGCTCGCGCCTTTAGCGAGCCTGGTTTTCAGAATTAAGACTGGTGGCAACCCGCCGTCCCCGGTGGCCGCCCCATATCCTGCCTTAACAAGCGCCTCTTTAACGGCAGCGCTCGCTTATGTCGCAGCCCCTATGCGGGTTCTGCCACAAAAAATTGCGACAGTGATGCTGTCCTAACCATCACCTTGCCAAACTTTTATCTAGCACACAAGCGCAGGGAAGTCCGCCGCCGCAATGCAACAGCGCATGGCAAATTGCCCTAGCTCGCAGGTCCGGGCGGCGGAAATCTCACACGAAGGCGCCGCGATGCCGCCCTTTGGCTGCCGAAATCCCCTACGAGGTTGCGTTCGTCCGTTAACGCCTGAGGCAGGGGAGCTCCGCCGGGCGGCGACGGACGCCAGTTTGGGTTCAAAAAGCTCGATTTTCTCCGGGCGCGGGGGCGTCGAAGGAGCATGCGATGAAATTCATTGTGGGATGTCTGGCTGCGACCGGCCTTGCGCTGGCCAGCGCCGCGCAGGCTCAGGTCCTGCCGCCGATGCGGGGCGACGTGCGGGTCTCGGATTTCGAGGAACCCGGACCTTATGCGGCGATGCCGCCGCGGATTTACGTACCTGGTCCGCGTTACGGTGATGGCTACGCGCCATCGGTCCTACCGCCGCATGAGATCTACGCGGTCATCCGCGAAGCCGGCTTCTCGCCGCTGGGCGCGCCGCAGCAGCGCGGGCTCGTTTATACCGTGGCCGCCGTCGATCGCCGGGGCGAGGACGGGCGAATGGTGATCGACGCCCGGACCGGCCGCATTCTCCGCTTCATGCCGGCCTATCAGATGGGCGACCGCATGAATGAGGAAGTGGTGTCGCGCTACGGCCCCCAGGCGGCCCTGCCGGAACTACCGCAATATCGCCGTCCGCCTTTCGATCCGAAAACTGCCAACGCACCGGCCGCTGCGCCGGCACCGAAGCAGAAAGTGGCGAGCCAGACGGCAACCGTCCCGCTGCCCAAGGCTCCGCCGGTGAAGGCCGTCGCGACACCGGCCAAGCCGGTCGTGGTGGAAAAGCCGCCGGTGATCGACAAGCCGATTGCTGAGAAGCCTGCGGAGCCAGCGGCAACGCCGGCACCTGCGCCGGTTCAGCAGTCGGCGGTGACGGAGCCGAAGCCGGCCGAGGCCGCAGCGCCGGAAGCTGCACCGGTGGCTCCCGCCGCCGAGACGAAAGAGACGCCTCCGATCGCTACTTCGCCCGTGGTGGAAGCAAAGCCCGAAACGCCTGCGGCGACGGAAGAGAAGCCGGCGGTGGTGAAGGGGCTGGAGTAAGAGCGCCGAAGCCAATGGCCTCCCTCCCCGGAGCGAAGCGAATGGGGAGGGTGGCGCGTAGCGCCGGGTGGGGTCTATCCCCACGTGACGTCGGAGTTTGTGGAAGCACCCCACCCGTCCGGCCAAGTGGGCCGGCCACCCTCCCCACGGCGCGGCTGCGCCGCTTGGGGGAGGGAATATCCGAGCGTCGCTGCGAGCTACGCGAAGTTCCTTACTTCTTCATCGCCGTCTTGCTGCCAGGCACCGTCACGCCGGCCGCCTGCAGAATCAGGTTGGCGACCTGGCGGGCATGCGAGACCATGATGAGATGACCGCCATCGATCTCGACGGTGGTGGCGTTCATGCGCTTGGCGAGAAAACGTTCGAGATCGGGATTGATGGTGCGGTCCTGCTTGGCGACTGCGTAGAAAGACGGCTTGTTATGCCAGGCCGCTGCACTGGTGCGGCCGGCAAAGATGCTCGCGGCTGTGTCGCCCTGTTCGGCGAACAGCACTTTTGCCTTGGTCGGCTCGACGCCATTGGCGAAGTCTTTCAGGAAAGCCTGTTCAGACAGCAGCGTGTAACCATCGTGGGTCTGGATGCCGGCGCGCACGGGGCCGGTGGGAAACTTGCCGGACAGTGCGACAAAATCCTCGTCCGCATCGGGCGCGCGGGCCGCGACATAGACGAGCGCCGAGACCTTGGGATCGATCCCGACATCGCTGACGACAGTGCCACCCCAGGAATGCCCGACCAGCACCGTGGGCCCGTCCTGCAAGGCCAGCGCACGCTTCGCCGCGGCATTGGAATCCGCAAGGGACGACAGCGGGTTCTGAACCGCAGTGGCATGCAATCCAGCCTTCTGCAGCAGCGGAATGACCTCGCCCCAGCTCGATCCATCAGCCCAGGCGCCGTGGATCAGCACAACATTCTTGGCTTTGACGGGAGCCGTTTGTGCTTCGGCTGCGGGGGCAGTGAAAATTGCGGTCAAGGCGCTCATGGCGAGCGCAGTCAGTATCCGAATGGGGGTCATCGCATGAATTCCTGATGGGGTTGAGACGGCGTGTCTGCAATGTCGGAAGTTCGATGCGGCGCGTCGGGATGTTACGCGGGACGCGATCACGGATGTTCACAGGAATGCGAGGGCGCCGGTAAAAACAGAAACGCCCCGGATTGCTCCGGGGCGCTCTGCGCACACAGTTACACTTACTACACTTTACGCAATCGCCATTACGCGGCGACTTTCTCGGCCGAGCCGTCGACCACCTGCGGCGAACCAACGGCGCTGGTGGAAATCGGGATGCTGCGCGGTTTCGCGGCTTCGGGGATCTCGCGCACGAGGTCCACATGGAGCAGGCCGTTTTCGAGCGAGGCGTTTTTCACCTGCACGAAGTCGGCGAGCTGGAAGGCACGCTCGAAGGCGCGGGCGGCGATGCCGCGATAGAGGACTTCAGCCTTGTTACCGTTCTCGTTGGCAGCCTTCTCGCCCTTGATCGTCAGCGTGTTTTCCTTTGCGACGATGGTGAGCTCGTTCTGCGCAAAGCCGGAGACGGCGACGCTGATGCGGTAGTCGTTCTCGCCGAGGCGTTCGATATTGTAGGGCGGATAGCCCGACGCGGTTTCAGCCGTGGTCTGGTCCAGCAGGTTGAACAGGCGATCGAAGCCGACGGTGGAACGATAAAACGGGGTGAGATCATAGGTACGCATAGGGTAGTCCTCCATTGAGCGACTGATGAATGAACCCGCCCGCCAATCGGGCCGGGCTTTCGTCACATGCAGCCTAGAGAGGCCTGCATGAAGGTGATATGGGAGGGGTGTTGCGGCCTGCAAGGGCGGCGAAAGAATCTCGCCGGCGCCTTCCGGGCTCTTGAAAACCAGTCTTTTTCACCTAGCCGGTCCCGCATGACGCTCGTCTCGATCCCCGCCAATCCGGTCCCCGAAGGCGCCACGTCCGGCACGATCAAAACTCCCGATGGGGTCGAGCTGCGCTTCGCGCGCTGGGCGCCGCCGGCCGGGCATAAAGGCACGGTCTGCGTTTTCACCGGCCGCGGCGAATATATCGAAAAATACTTCGAGACGGTGCGCGACCTGCGCGACCGCGGCTTTGCCGTGGCGATGATCGACTGGCGCGGGCAGGGCCATTCGGCGCGGCGGCTGCGCGATGGGCGTAAGGGCTATGTGCGGAATTTCTCGGATTTCGAGATCGATGTCGAAGCCTTCCTGCAGCAGGTGGTGATGCCGGATTGTCCGCCGCCTTACTACGCGCTGGCGCATTCCATGGGCGGCGCGGTGATGCTGCGCGTCGCACATGCGGGCAAGCGCTGGTTCGATCGCATGGTGCTGTCAGCGCCGATGATCGATTTGCCCGGCCGCTCCACCTCGCTGCCGGCGCGGCTGTTGCTACGATTCATGCGCTGGACCGGGCAGGGCGGCAATTACGTGCCCGGCGGCAATGGCGATCTGGTCGGCACGTCGTCCTTTCCCAACAACAAGCTCACCAGCGATCCCGTGCGCTATGCGCGCAATGCCGCGATCCTGCAGGAAGATCCGACCCTCGGCATCGGCTCGCCCACCATCGCCTGGGCCGATACGGCGATCCGCGCCATGCACGGCTTTCGCGCGACGCGCTATCCCGTCGATATCCGCCAGCCGATCCTGATGCTGGCGGCGAGCCACGACCAGGTGGTATCGACGCCGGCGATCGAGGAATTCGCCTATCATCTGCGGGCCGGCTCGCATCTCGTCATCGCCGGCGCGCAGCACGAGATACTGCAGGAGCAGGACCGCTACCGTCAGCAATTCTGGGCGGCGTTCGATGCCTTCGTGCCGGGGACGCCGTTGTTTAAGTAATGCGCTCGCTGTCATCACCCGCGAAAGCGGGTGATCCAGTAGACAGCGACAGCTGTGTTTACTGGATCGCCCGGTCCTAGCGCGCAATTGCGCGCGGCCGGGCGACGACAAGTTGGGTTTCATAGGAAAGCTTATTCATGCTCGGCATTCACGATATCTGGCTGTTCGTTCTTTCCGGCCTGCTGCTCAATATCACGCCCGGCCCGGATACGGCCTACATCATCGGGCGCAGCGTGCAGATCGGATGGCGCGGCGGGGTGACGGCGGTGCTGGGCATCTGTGCCGGTTGCCTGGTCCATGTCCTCGCAGCGGCAATCGGCCTGTCGGCGCTGCTCGCGGCATCATCCACGGCCTTCACGGTCGTGAAGTGGGTGGGCGCGGCCTATCTGCTCTATAGCGGCATCCAGATGCTGCGCTGGAAGGCGCCGGCCGATCTGCTGCAGGAGAATAGGGAGAAGCCTGCGATCCGGCTCTCGCATGTGTTCTGGCAGGGCGCGCTCACCAATGCGCTGAATCCGAAAGTCGCACTGTTCTTTCTCGCCTTCCTGCCGCAATTCGTCGATGCGGAAGCACCTCACAAGGCCTTGGCCTTCATGACGCTCGGCATGATGTTCATCGGCACCGGCATGGCGTGGTGTCTCGGCGTCGCTGTGTTTGCCGCCCGGGCTGCGCGGCGAGTGCGCCAGTCCGGCAAGGCGCTGGTGTGGATCAACCGCGCGCTCGGCGGTGTGTTCATCTATCTCGGCATTCGCGTGGCGCTGCTGGAAGCGCGGTAAACGCTGCGGCTCCTCACTTCATCACAGCCAATGTCGCACTCACCGCCAGATAAATCCCGAGCAGCAGCATCGCGATCAGGAACCAGCGGCGGAATTGCTCCGGCGCCATCCGGTCGCGCACGGCCTGGCCGAGGAACATGCCGGCAAAGGCGGTGACCATGGCGACGATGCCGGGCACCGCAGTGGCCGCCGTCAGCAGGCCGGCACTGGTGAGATTGAAGGCCTGCGCCACCGTCGCCACGGTGAAATAGAGGCCGAGCGCCTGCACCAGTTCGTTCTTCTCCATGCCGATCGACTGCATGAACGGCATCGAGGGGATCACCTGCACGCCGGTGGCCGCCGAGACCACGCCGGTGATCGCGCCGACGATGCCGCCCACCCATTTCTCGTCCTTCGGCGCCGTCTTGAACTGGAATTTCACCAGCGTCACCACCGCATAGATCACCAGCAGCACGCCGAGAACGATGGCGCCATATTTCGCGTAGGGCCCGGTCATCAGGCCGCCGCTGAACCAGATCGCAATGGCGGTGGTGATCAAGAGCGGCCAGAGCCGGCGGATGATGTCGCGCAGATAGGGACCGGCAAAGGTCTGCCAGATATTGGTGACGATGGCGGGCACGATAACGATGGTCAGCGCCTGCACCGGCGTCATGGTGGTGGCGAGCAGCCCCATCGATACGGTGGGCAGGCCGAGGCCGATGACGCCTTTGACGAAGCCTGCGAGCGCGAACACGGCGGCAATCAGAATGAGCATTGTGTCGATCATGGTGCGACACATTGACCGATCGCAGGCGCCGGCACAATCTGGAGATTACGGAGATTGCCTTCGGCTATGACGAAGGCTGGAGACCCCGATGCATTTCGATCTGGTCGATCTCAGGCTGTTCGTGGCGGTGGCGGAAGCGCGCAGCATTACCGGCGGTGCCGCGGCCGCGCATCTCGCGCTGGCCTCGGCGAGCGCGCGCATTCAGGGGCTGGAAGCAGCCGTCGGGGTGGCGCTGCTGAAGCGCGGGCGGCGCGGCGTGACGCTGACGGCAGCGGGCGAGAGCCTGCTCGGCCATGCCCGGCTGGTGCTGCATGACGTCGAAACGCTGCGCAGCGAGATGACCGCCTATGCCAGCGGCAGCAAAGCCAGCATTGCCATGCTGGCGAATACGGTGGGCCTGTCCGAGCATCTGCCGAAAGCGCTGGCGGCCTTTTTGCGCGAGCATCCGCAGGTCAGCCTCGATGTGGAGGAACGCGAAAGCGCCGATATCGCCCAGGCCATTGCCGGCGGCACCGCCGATCTCGGCTTTGCGGCCGAACATACGCTGCCCGACAGTCTCGATCGCTTCATCTTCAGTGAAGACCGGCTGGTGCTGGTGACGGCCCCGCGCAGCGATCTCGCGCATCACCGCCACGTCGATTTCAACGAGGTCGCTGATCGCGATTTCATCGGCCTCACCAACGCCACGGCGCTGCAGAACCACATCGGCAAATACGCCGCAAGGATGGGAAAGCGGCTGCGGTTTCGCGCGCAGATGCGCGATTTCGATGCCATGTGCCAGATGGCCGCCGCCCAGGTCGGCATCGCGGTGGTGCCGGAAGTGGCGGCGCGGCGCTGTGCGCGGTCGATGGCGATTTCGCTGGTGAAAATCAGGGATCCCTGGGCCAACCGCAAACTGGCGATCTGCTTTCGCGATCTCGCAACGATCTCGCGCCCGGCGCAGCAGTTGATCGCGCATCTGCGCGCGGCGGCGCGCTGATCTTTCCCTCCCTCAAGCGGCAAAGCCGCGCCGTGGGGAGGGTGGATCGAGGCGAGCGTTCAGCGAGCCTCGAGACGGGTGGGGTGTCTCCACAAACTCTGACGTCACGTGGGATAGACCCCACCCCCGCCTATCGGCGGACCCTCCCCAGTCGCTTCGCTCCGGGGAGGGAGACTACAGGGGCCGGCGCGTCATTGATGCAACTTACCCGTTCAACAACTTCATTGCGGCTTCATGCACGCGCGGATCACCGGCGGCGATGATCTTGCCGCCGTTCTGGGCCGGCTTGCCGTCCCAGGTGGTGACGATGCCACCGGCGCCGGTCACGATCGGGATCAAAGCGGCGATGTCATAGGGCTTCAATTCGGTCTCGATCACGAGATCGAGGTGGCCGGCCGCGAGCATGCAATAGGAATAGCAGTCGCCGCCGTAACGGGTCAGGCGCACATGCTGCTCGACGCCCTTGAAGGTGGCGCGGTCGGTCTCGTTCATCAGCAGCGGGCTGGTGGTGAACAGAGCGGCCTTGGCCAGGGATTCGCAGCGGCGCACGGCGAGTTTGCGGCCGGTATTGTTGGCCCCCTGGTAGCGCGCCGAACCGTTATCGCCGCTGAAGCGCTCGCCGATATAGGGCTGGTGCATCATGCCATAAACGGGCGTGCCCTTGTGCAGCAGGGCGATCAGCGTGCCCCAGGTGGGGAAGCCCGAAATGAACGACTTGGTGCCGTCGATGGGATCGAGCACCCAGACATATTCGGCGTCCTCGCGCTCGGTGCCGAATTCTTCGCCGACGATGCCGTGCTGGGGGAAGTTCTGCTTGATCAGCCGCCGCATCACAGCCTCGGCGCCGCGATCGGCCTCGGTGACCGGGTCGAAATCCCTAGCGTTCTTGTTGTCGATGCTGAGTGAGGTCCGGAAGTAAGGGAGGATGGTCTCGCCCGACGCGGTGGCGAGGCGGCCGATGAAGGCGGTGAAATCGATGACCGTCACGGCAGAATCCTTTTGCAGCGGCAGATATGGGCTGTTCGCCAACCTATATCGCGGCTTGCCGTGGCCTGCCTATGATGCCGTCGCAATTGCCCACCGCTGTCGATTTTTGCGCACTATGCGCATCTTATTTTTAGCAGTCTGCGCAGTTCTGGTTTCCGGAGATGGATGAGCGCAAGAACTGGAATTTGGCTATAGAAGTGAATGTCTAATCACTTCTATTTACCTGGCCAGATGACATGTTGTTCCTTAAGTCATTGTTTTCAAGTGGTTTTAATATGACAGGCATGTCGAGTTGACCAAAATGCCTTGCAAATTTTGCATGGGTTTTCGCCCGAAAAACCTTGCACTTCAGGTGCTGCAGATGCATATTGTTGCGGTGCGGTAGCGCCTGGCGCTATCGCTGCCCTCCTTGGGCGTTTCCTCCCTAGACTTGGGCCGCTTGCTTTCGCAGGCGGCCCTTTTTTCTTGTCTATGGAGTTTTGCAGGGAAAGCCGTTCGCTTGATCGACCGGCAGTCTGGAAGCGTGATGCTGCTTCACCCTCTTTGCGGATGCCGACAGCCGGGCATCGATGCGTATGAGGCGTCTGGAGAGACGAGACCTTTTCGGCTGAGAACCTCAACCGGTCGCTTATCGGTCTGACTTCGACCGGATCTTACTTCAACGACGTGTTGATGTCGCCGAACTTGGTGTTGAGCGTCGTGCCGAGACCGTTCACCACTGCGATGATCGCGAGCGAGATACCGGCGGCGATCAGGCCGTATTCAATGGCCGTTGCGCCGGACTCGTTCGCCCAGAACTTCTTGATCATGCTCTTCATTTGATTCCCCTGCCATGTTGATGCGGTTCAATGCCGCGCGAGGAGAATGACGGTATAAAATCTAAAGTTGAGTGAATCCTTGCGGTAAAAGAGTGGGGTATCATCCACACGGCCAATATGTCGCAGGTATTCTTGTCCGCCGAATCGATGCGGCGCTATTCCGCGGCCGCCTGGAACGGGCCCAGCAGATTCAAGGGGATACGGGTGAGCGCATCGGCCAAAGTCGAGAAATCTGCCGCGATCTGGTCGAAGCGGGCGGTCCGCTCGCGTTTGCGCTCGTCCATATAGATCGCGCGGTTGAGTTCGATCTGGATCGCGTGCAGGCCGCTGGCCGGGTTGCCGTAATGCTCGGTGATGAACCCGCCGGCATAGGGCTTGTTGCGGCCGATCGTGTAGCCGAGCTTGTAATAGGTGTCCTCCACCACATCCGTCAGCAGGCCGGCGCAACTGGTGCCGTAGCGATCGCCGACCACCAGATCGGGCCGGCGCGGTTCTTCGCGGGCGATCCCGATCGACGGCATCGAATGACAATCGACCAGGATGACGGTGCCGAAGGTCTGGTGCGCCTTGTTGATCAGGCGGCGCAAAGCGCGGTGATACGGCTTGTAGAGCGATTCGATCCGCGTTAGCGCGGCATCCACATCGAGGCGCTCGCGATAGATCTCCTGGCCGTCGCCGACCACGCGCGGGATGGTGCCGAGGCCGCCCGCCACCCGCATCGAGCGCGTATTGGCAAAGCTCGGCAGCCGGCCGGTGAACATCCGGGGTCGAGCTCATAGGGCTCGCGATTCACATCCACATAGGAGCGCGGGAAATGCACCTTCACCACCGGGAAGCCGCGCTGGCTGAGGTGGCCGATCAGCTCGTCCATGAAGGAATCTTCCGAACGACGCAGCGCCGTCACGTCGATTCGCGACGCGGCGAGGAATTCGGCGGGATAGACGGTGCCGGAATGCGGGGAATTGAAAATGATCGGCGCGCGCCAGTCGGCCGGCTCGACGATCTCGAAGGGAGGCGACAGCTCACCGTGAAACTGGGTCATTGTCGCGCATCATCCCTGCAGTCAGATTCTTTTCGGGGCCCAGTCTGGCAGAAAACCGGCATATTGCGAGGCGTCTTTGTCGATGTAGCTGCCGCCGCATACCATCTCCGCGAGACATACCGATAGGGCCCGCCGTGCACATATCCGGTACGGCTGCCGGCCGAGGGGCGGGTTTTGTTGCTCTGAGCCGGTTTCTCGCGCACCATATTGAAACGCTTATCCACATGCCGGGCGTGCGACTTTCACCCGAAATTTACCAGCCTCGGGCTTAGTGGTCGCACAAGTTCTCTCAATCGGGTTCGACGTCCAAAGCCATGCACAAGATCCTCCTCGCCGAAGACGACAACGATATGCGCCGGTTTCTCGTCAAGGCACTGGAAAACGCCGGTTTCTCCGTGTCGCACCACGATAACGGAATGTCAGCCTATCAGAGGCTGCGCGAAGAACCCTTTGAAATGCTTCTAACGGATATCGTGATGCCGGAAATGGACGGCATCGAGCTGGCCCGCCGCGCCAGCGAGCTCGATCCGGACATCAAGATCATGTTCATCACCGGATTCGCCGCCGTGGCGCTGAATTCGGACAGCGAGGCGCCGAAGAACGCCAAGGTTCTGGCCAAGCCCGTGCATTTGCGCGAATTGGTCAGCGAAGTGAACAAGATGCTGGCGGCCTGACCGGCCTCATTTTTTCTTCACAATCGGTCGTAATTGGCGCCCCGGCATCCTTGCCTGTCCGGACCTGACCCGTTATAGACCGCCTACCCGTAACGACCGGTTCTTAGGGCGCGTAGCTCAGCGGGAGAGCACTTCCTTGACATGGAAGGGGTCACAGGTTCGATCCCTGTCGCGCCCACCACGCTATGCCTTCGGCTACGCGTGGCGCAGCCAAGCTTAGCCGAAGGCATAGCGTGTCCGGCGTAGCCCAAAGGGCGTAGACGGACGAGACGATCCCCGCACACACGGCAATGATTTTCTTCTCCCATGCGCGGGCGGAAGGGCATTCTGTTCCCTTGTCGGTCGTGTTCGTAACCGGACTCGGTTATATCTGCCCGTCATGTCCAGGAAGTCCCGGCCCATCATCGGCGTGATCGGCAACGCCTACCGCATCGAGAACAGGTTTTCCGTCCAGGCGGCCGGAGAAAACAATCTTCGCGCGGTGGCCGAGGTGGCGGGGGCTCTGCCGCTGATGTTTGCCGGCGAACCGGACATCACCGATATCGGCGAGGTGCTGGATGTCGTGGATGGCATCCTGCTCACCGGCGCCCGGGCCAATGTCCACCCCACCCGATTCGGCATGCAGGCCTGCGTCCGCCACGAGCCTTATGACAACGGCCGGGACGAGGTGGCGCTGACCATCACCGAGGCCTGCGTCGCGCGTGGCGTGCCGATCTTCGGCATCTGCCGCGGGTTGCAGGAAATGAATGTCGCCTTCGGCGGCACGCTGCATCCTGAGATTCGCGAATTGCCCGGCCGCATAAACCACCGCATGCCGCGGCTGGAGAATGGCGAGATTCATCCCGATCCGGCCGTGGTGTTCGCCGATCGTCACGATGTGCATCTCACCAGCAATGGCACATTTGCCAGCCTGCTCGGCCGCGAGACCATCACGGTCAATTCGCTGCATGGGCAGGGGATCGAGATCCCCGGCCAGCGGGTGGTGATCGAGGGCATCGCCGAAGACGGCACCATCGAAGCCATTCGTATTGCGGATGCACCGGCTTTTGCGCTCGGTGTGCAGTGGCACGCCGAATACGACCCGCAGATCAATCCGATCAATCGCGCGCTTTTCCTCGCTTTCGGCGCTGCGGTTGCGGCGCATCGTGAGCAGCGTGCGGCCAAGGTCGCGGCGCCGGCCTGATCCGTCGGCGGCCGTGCTGCGACGATCCGCCTGCGGATGTCATCCATCTTTCGCAGGATGGCAGAGAACCAACCCCACCCTTTAGACGTATCACTTCGGCGCGTTGGGCCAATCCGTCATTCGCCGGAGAGGGCATTTGCGTTTGGCCTCGTTTGTGCAAGCATTACGGGCGGTCACACTGGCGTGCTCGGAAGGGGCGGCGCCAGTCGTGAGACCGGAGTTATGAGGAGAGGGACTTATGAAACGACTTTTTCTGTTGGGGGGCATGATCGCCGCCGCCTTCGCGACCCAGGCGAGCGCGCAGGAGCTCACCGGTACGCTCAAGAAGATCAAGGACACCGGCGCCATCACCATCGGCTTCCGTGATTCCTCGGTGCCGTTCTCCTATCTCGACGACAATCAGAAGCCGGTCGGCTTCGCCATGGACATCTGCTACAAGATCGTCGATGCCGTGAAGAAGGAGCTCAAGCTCGACAAGCTCGAGGTCAAGCTCAATCCGGTCACCTCCGCGACGCGCATTCCGCTGATCGCCAACGGCACCGTCGATCTGGAATGTGGCTCCACCACCAATAACGTGGATCGCCAGAAGCAGGTCGGCTTCACCAACACGCACTTCCTCACTGCCAGCCGCTTCGTCTCCAAGAAGACGGCGAAGCTCGACAAGATCGACGACCTGAAGGGCAAGTCGGTGGTCTCGACCTCGGGCACCACCAATATCAAGCAGCTCACCGAAGTGAATGCAGCGCGCAATCTCGGCATCAATATCATTCCGGCAAAGGATCACGCCGAAGCCTTCCTGATGGTTGAGACCGACCGTGCGGCGGCTTTCGTGATGGATGACATCCTGCTCGCCTCGCTCGCTGCAGGCGCGCGCGATCCGAATGCCTATGCGATCTCGAAGGACGCGTTCTCGAAGCCCGAGCCTTACGGCATCATGCTGCGCAAGGGCGACGATGCGTTCAAGAAGGTGGCCGATGCCGCCACTGCGGCGCTCTACACCAGCCCCGAAGGCGCGAAGATCTATGAGAAGTGGTTCACGCAGAAGATTCCGCCGAAGGGCCTGAACCTCAACGTTCCCATGGGCCCGGAGCAGACCAAGGCTTTCGCCAAGCCGTCGGATTCCGCTGATCCGGACGCGTATCTCTAGTTGCTGTTAACTCACGTCATGGCCGGGCTTGTCCCGGCCATCTACGTCTTACGATGCTGATTGAGAGACGTGGATACACGGGACAAGCCCGCGCATGACGGAAGATAAGCAATGGCCCGGCCATTGCATGAGAGCTTTGTCGGACTGCGTATCGGGGGGCGCTGGGTGAATTACAACTGGAACTGGGGGATCTTCTGGGATCAGACGCCGGATGCGACCGGGACTTATTTCGCGTCCCTGATGAGCGGCCTCCAGGTCACCATCCTGCTGGCACTCGTCGCCTGGATCATCGCTTTCGTGCTTGGCTCGGTGATCGGCATCATGCGCACCTTGCCGTCGCGCTGGCCGGTGATGATCGGCAATGCTTACATCGAGCTGTTCCGTAACATCCCGCTGCTGGTGCAGCTGTTCATCTGGTTCTTCGTCGTGCCGGAATTGTTGCCGGGCGAGTTCGGCGCCTGGGTCAAGCAGCTGCGCAATGGGCCTTTCATAGCCGCGATGCTCGGGCTCGGCTTCTACATGTCCTCGCGCGTCGCAGGCCAGGTCACCGCCGGCATCAATGCGCTGCCGAAAGGCCAGCGGATGGCTGGCACGGCCATCGGCCTCACCACATGGCAGACCTATCGCTATATCCTGCTGCCGCTCGCCTATCGCATCATCTTCCCGCCGCTGACGTCGGAATTCCTGAACACCATCAAGAACACCGCGCCGGCGCTGACCATCGGCGTGCTCGAGCTCACCGCGCAGGCGCGCTCGATGCAGGAATTCTCGTTCCAGGTGTTCGAGGCGTTCACGGCCGCCGCGGGCATCTATCTGTTGCTGAGCGCCGTCGTCACCATCGGCATGCGTATGATCGAGAAGCGGCTGGTCATCCCCGGCTTCAATGTGGGGAAATAAGAGATGTTCAGCACATTCGATTTCGATGTCATCTGGCGCAGCCTTCCCTACCTCTTCTACCAGGGCATGGTCTTCACGCTGACCCTGACGGCCATCGCGACCTTCTTCGGCCTGATCCTGGGTACGCTGATCGCGATGATGCGGCTGTCGTCCAATGCGGTGCTCTCCGGCGTCGCTGCGAGCTATGTCAATCTGATGCGCTCGCTGCCGCTGGTGCTGGTGATCTTCCTGTTCTACTTCCTCTCGCCCTATATCGGGCAGTGGATCATCCAGGCCGATCAGCCGGTCCAGGTGGGCGCCTACACCTCCACCATCATCACCTTCACGCTGTTCGAGGCGGCTTACTTCGCGGAGATCATGCGCGCCGGCATCCAGTCGGTGCCGCGCGGGCAGGTCATGGCCGGCTATGCGATCGGTCTCAATTATCGAGGCGTGATGCGCTACGTCACGCTGCCGCAGGCGTTCCGCAACATGCTGCCGGTGATCTTCACCCAGACCATCGTGCTGTTTCAGGATACGTCGCTGGTCTATGTGCTCTCGATCACCGATTTCCTCGGCGCTGCCGCCAAGGTCGCGCAGCGCGATGGTCGTCTCACTGAAATGTATCTGTTCGCAGCGGTGGTCTATTTCGCGATCAGCTTCACTGCATCCTTCTTCGTGAAGCGCTTGCAAAAGCGCATCAGCATCATCCGATAATCAGCACGGTTGTCTCCCATGCCCATGATCTCCATCGACAATGTCAGCAAGTGGTACAATCCGCAGTTCCAGGTGCTGAAGAACTGCACGACGCAAGTCGAGAAAGGCGAGGTCGTCGTCGTCTGCGGGCCGTCCGGTTCGGGCAAATCGACGCTGATCAAGACCGTGAATGCACTGGAGCCGATCCAGGAAGGCACCATCACGGTGGATGGCCTGTCGATCACCAAGATGAAGAAGGACCTGCCGAAGCTGCGCTCCCGCGTCGGCATGGTGTTCCAGCACTTCGAGCTGTTTCCGCATCTGAAGATCGTCGAGAATCTCTGCCTCGGCCAGACCATCGTGCTGGGCCGCAAGGAAGAGGACGCGCGCAAGAAGGCGATGAAGATGCTGGAGCGCGTCGGCCTCACCGCGCATGCCGAAAAATATCCCGGCCAGCTCTCCGGCGGCCAGCAGCAGCGCGTCGCCATTGCGCGCGCGCTGGTGATGGACCCGATCTGCATGCTGTTCGACGAGCCGACCTCGGCGCTCGATCCGGAAATGATCAATGAGGTGCTCGACGTCATGGTCGAACTCGCGCGAGAAGGCATGACCATGATGGTGGTGACCCATGAAATGGGCTTCGCCAAGAAGGTCGCCAACCGGGTCATCTTCATGGATGGCGGCGAGATCGTCGAGGATGCGCAGAAGGATGATTTCTTCGGCCATCCGCGCAGCGACCGCGCGCAGCTGTTCCTGTCGAAGATCCTGTCGCACTGACGGCTGTTTGATAGTCACCCGGCTGCATGAACTTTGTGCAGCTCGGCGAGTGCATTGCGACACGTCAATTAACGATTGTGTCAGGAATCGAGTGGTATTTTTGAACCCGTGAGAATAGGCCCGCGCGGTTCGCGGCGTGAACCGGGACCGCTCAGGTCTGTGTTCTCACGGGCAAGCCACGTCCTTTGCTCCCGACCATCTTTACCATTCTCCTCTGCCAGGCGAAGCCGCCTTCGGCCGTGCAGGCTTTGTCTGCGCGCGCGGTCGGCTGTGCCCTTTCGGAAAGTGATGCGCATGATCAAGCTCAACCGGGTCGGTAACAAACTCGCTTTGGCCGGCTTGATCGGCATCCTTCTGTCCATCGGCGTGGTCGCCAACCAGATGCACACGGAAGCCGAGGTCATCGACGCCAATCGTCGGGCTGACGTACAGCAGCAGATCGCTGATGGCGCCCGGGAAGCGGATGCGCTGATGCGCAGCATGCAGACGGCGAGCCAGAGTTTGCGCATCGCGATCACCACGCCCGAGATGGACAAGAGCGTCGCGGAGATCAAGGCGGCCAAAGCGGCGCAGGATACGATCATCGATGGCAATATCGCGATAGCGCTGCGCCAGGAAAATCGGGACAACTTTGCGAGGATCAAGGTGCTGACGACGTCCTACGTCGCAGCTGCCGACGAGATCGCGGCATTGCAGAAGAAGCTGCTGGATCTCTATCGCACGCGCAATGTCGCCGTGCTCGATTGGAACAGGCATCTCGAGCAGATGCGCCTCACCACCGCCGTGACCGCTGCGCCGAACTGGGCCGAGGTCGAAAATCATCTCAAAGTCGCAGACAATGCCGTCAATGCCGTGCAGGCCGCCGCCTGGCGTTATGCCTCGCTGAACGAGATCGTTCAGAAGGGGCTGATCGTCACCAAGGCGAAGGTGCTGAACGATGCGCTCGCCAAGGCCAGTGTCATTGAAGACAGCGAACTGGTGCAGAACGGTCTGACCCAGCTCAGCACCGACATGCGCAAGTTCATGGCGGCGACCGAACAGGCCATCCAGGTCAACGACCAGAAGACCGACATCGTTCGCAAGACGCTGACGCCCACGGCGGCGTCGGCCGGCGAACTGGTGTCCGCGGCGGTCGCCACAGCCAGGACCGCGGTGGCGGATGCGCGCAACCAGGCGGCTGCGACTTTGGAGCGTTCGGGGCAGATCAATCTATCGCTCGGCCTGGCGGTGGTCGCCGTGCTGGCGGGAACGATGGTGTTCTCGTTCATGGGCGTCGCCCGGCCGATGACCCGCCTCAATGGCGCCATGGGCAAGATGGCCGCGGGCGATCTCGATGTGGTGATCCCCGGCGCCCGCCGTGGCGACGAGATTGGCGACATCGCGAAGACGGTGGCTGTCATCCGCGACAATGCCGAGCAGAAGGCGCGCGAGGAAGCGGAAGCGCGCGTCGAGCGCGACACCATCGCTGCAGCCGCGCGCCGCCGCGAGATGGTGCAGCTTGCCGATGGTTTCGAGCAGGCGGTCGGCAATATCGTCGAGAACGTATCTTCCGCATCGACCCAGCTCGAACAATCGGCGAGCGGCCTGACGGCGACTGCGGAGCAGGGGAAACAGCTCACCACGGCCGTGGCATCCGCGTCGGATGAAGCATCGACCAATGTTCAGGCCGTCGCATCGTCCACGGAAGAGATGTCGTCGTCGGTCAATGAGATCAGCCGCCAGGTCCAGGAGTCCGCGACCATCGCCAATTCCGCGGTGGAGCAGGCGCGCAAGACCAATGATCGCGTGCTGGAATTGGCTCAGGCCGCTGCGCGCATCGGCGACGTCGTGGACCTCATCAACACCATCGCGGGCCAGACCAATCTGCTGGCGCTCAATGCGACCATCGAGGCGGCGCGCGCCGGTGACGCCGGCCGCGGCTTTGCCGTGGTCGCCGCCGAAGTGAAGGCGCTCGCGGACCAGACCGCAAAAGCCACCGGCGAAATCTCCACCCAGATCTCCGGCATCCAGGCCGCGACCCAGCAGTCGGTCGGTGCCATCAAGGAGATCGGCGACACCATCGGCCGCATGTCGGAAATTGCCTCGACCATTGCATCGGCCGTCGAGGAGCAGGGCGCGGCGACGCAGGAGATCGCGCGCAATGTCCAGCAGGCCGCCCATGGCACCATGGAAGTCAGCGCCAACATCGCCGACGTCCAGCGGGGCGCGACCGCGACAGGCTCGGCGTCGTCGCAGGTGCTCTCTGCTGCGCAGTCGCTGTCCAACGAAAGCGCGCGCCTGAAGCATGAAGTCACCCGCTTCCTCGATTCCGTTCGTGCTGCCTGACATCCGCCCTTCTCACCACGCTGTAAGGAATGCCTGCAATGTCTTTGCTCAATCTTCGCATTCGCGGACGCCTGTATGGTGGCTTCGGCGCCCTCGTGCTGTTCGGATTGGTGGGCTCGGGCTTTGCGATGTGGCAGATGTCCGAAGTCGGCACGCAGGTCGGATCGCTCAGCATTCAGTCGGCCAACACCATCCGCGCCGCTGAAATCGCGTCGGAGCTGCACGCCACGCGCGGCGCCATTCTGCGTTACTCGTTCGATCAGGACGAAGCGGCGCTGGCCGATGCCGACAAGCGCCTGGCAAGGCTGAGCACCAGCATCCAGACCGTGATCCAGAGCAGCCGTTCGGAAGAGCGGCGTGCGGCCTATCGCACGATCGAAAAGGATGTCGCCGAGGTCAAGACTCAGCGCCAGGCATTGGGCGAGGCAGTCAAGCAGGTGGTGGCAGGGCGCGAAGTGTTGCAGGAGGCCGGTGACAAGCTGTCGTCGAGCCTGCGCAAGCTCGCGATCAGCACGCGTAATACGCCCTATGGCCAGGGATCGACCAAGCTCGAATCCGATACGCTCCTCGTTCAGATCGCCAACTGGCGCTATTTCGTCAGCCGCGACGAAAAGCAAATCGCGAGCTTCAACGATCAGGTCCGCATTGCCGAACAGCAGATCGGCGAGATGGAGAAGATGCAGATGCCGCCGACACTGGCGGCGCTGTTCGGCACCATTCGCACCAATCTCAAGAGCTACGCGTCGCTGTTCGAAAAGGCCTCGAAGAGCCTGCAGACGGCAGATGCCATTTTCCAGAAGTCGATCAGCCCGACCATCATTCACGCGATCGCGCAGGTCGATGTCGTGAAATCGGGTATTCAGGAAGCGCAGGCGCAGACCGTTGCCGCCACCAATGAGCGCATCTCGACGACGACGATGCTGCAGCAGATCGTGGCCGGCGTCGTGACGGTGGTGGGCATCCTCATTGCCATGCTGATCGCCCGTGGCATTATCGGGCCGCTCGCCGGCCTGACCGCAGGGATGAAGGAATTGGCCGAAGGCAATTTCAGCGTGGTGCTGCCGGGCGTCAATCGCAAGGACGAAGTGGGCGACATGGCCCGCGCGGTCGAGGGCTTCAAGATCAAGGCCGAAGAGAAGGCGCGCGCCGAGGCCGAAGCCAAGCTGACGCAGGATCAGCAGGCAGCGCTGCAGCGTCGTCGCGACATGGTGCGTCTGGCCGACGACTTCGAAGGCGCGGTCGGCAGCATCGTCGAGAATGTCTCGTCGGCATCCGGCCAGCTCGAACAGTCGGCGACGGCGCTGACCACCACGGCTGAACAGGCCAAGCAACTGACCGCGATGGTGTCGGCTGCGTCGGATGAAGCGTCGTCGAATGTGCAGGCGGTCGCCTCCTCGACGGAGGAAATGTCCTCGTCGGTGAACGAGATTAGCCGGCAGGTGCAGGAGTCCGCGAACATTGCCAACTCCGCAGTGTCGCAAGCGCGCAAGACCAATGAACGCGTTGCCGAACTCGCACGCGCCGCTGCGCGCATCGGTGACGTGGTCGAACTCATCAACACCATTGCCGGGCAGACCAACCTGCTGGCGCTGAACGCGACCATCGAAGCCGCCCGTGCCGGCGATGCCGGCCGCGGTTTTGCGGTGGTGGCATCGGAAGTGAAGGCGCTGGCCGAACAGACCGCAAAGGCCACCGGCGACATCAGCCATCAGATCTCGGGCATCCAGGCGGCGACCGAAGAGTCGGTCGGTGCGATCAAGGAGATCGGCGACACCATCGGCCGGATGTCGGAAATCGCATCGACCATCGCCTCCGCCGTCGAGCAGCAGGGCGCGGCGACCCAGGAGATCGCGCGTAACGTCCAGCAGGCTGCCCAGGGGACCATGCAGGTGTCGGCGAACATCACCGACGTGCAGCGCGGCGCCACCAGCACGGGCTCGGCCTCATCGCAGGTGCTGTCGGCAGCGCAGTCGCTCTCGACGGAAAGCGCGCGCCTCAAGCGCGAAGTCGGCAAATTCCTCGAGACCGTTCGCGCGGCCTGATCCACGCTGGCAGAATTGGCTCACCATGACGGTGACCGCATCACGCGTAGTCGCTGTCATGTGTTTCGAGCGGGGCATCTCTGCAAATTCTCATGCCTGGTCGCTTGGCGCGTGATCCGCGCTTTGCTGCAACCTGTAATCACCTCGATCGACGCTTTGACCGGCGCTGAACGCGCCAACATGACTGCTGCATGACATGTCATGGCGTGTACGCGCATGACGCGAGCAAACACCTGCGCTCTCCATTAACGTTTGTGTCAGAACCGCGGTGCTAGCGTGCGACCGTGGATGAGCGGTCGATGGGGTGATCGGCACGCGGGTCTGCATCGGCTGCAACGTCATTCGTTGCCGTCGGGTTGCTGCACCAAATCGCCCGACTCGCTCGGCGCATGCCGGTCGCACGAAGAAACGCATTTCAGCACGACACACTCTCAATCCCTGCCGGGGCACACGTTCCGGCAAACGATGACTCACGCCGACAGCCGAACTCATTTCGAAACGGACAGGACGTCTCTTATGCTTGCCAATATTTCCATCCGCGCCAAGATCACGGCGGTCATCGCCTTTCTGCTGATCGCCATGACCGGGATGGGCGTGTTGGCTGTCAGCAAGATGCAGATGATCAATGCCGACGCGTCGGAGATCCAGAAGAACTGGCTGCCCAGTATCCGCGTGCTCGGCGGTCTGCGCGCGACGACGATCGATTATCGCAACCTCGTCCGCGCACACATTCTGGCGGCTGATGCCGAGCAGATGAAGAAGACCGAGGCCGGCATCGAGACCATCGTCAAGCGCGCGGCAGACGAACGCGCAACCTACGACAAGCTGATCTCGAATCCCGAAGAACGCGCCATCTTCAACGATTGGGCGAAGGACTGGGATCTGTATGTGTCGCGCAGCCAGGAAGTCTTCGCACTCAATCGCAAGAATCTCGGCAAGCAGAGCCTCGAGGCGCATGAGCTGAATCTGAACGTCATCAACCCGCTGGGTTCGAAGGCCGATTTCGCGCTGCGCAAGGCGATCGAGTTCAATGACAAGGGCGCGGCTGCATCGAGCAGCAGGGCTGTGGAGAGCTATGGTTCGGCGCTGGTCCTGGTCGTCGTGATCGTCGGCCTGTCGGCTGTTGTCGGCATGGCGGTGGGCTTCTATCTCGTGCGCGACGTCGCGTCGGGCATCGGCTCGATCGTGAAGCCGATGCAGGCACTGAGCGCCGGCGATCTCACCGCAGTCGTTCCGCATCAGGGTGTGAAGACCGAAATCGGTGCGATGGCGGATACGCTGCAAGTGTTCAAGCAGGCATTGATCGACAAGCGTGCGGCGGATGAAGCCGCCACGGCCGATGCCGAAGCGAAAATCGAGCGCGGTCGCCGCGTCGATGGCATCACCCGCGATTTCGAATCCATGATCGGCGAGATCGTCGAGACGGTGTCGTCGGCCTCGACCGAGCTTGAAGCATCGGCCTCGACGCTGACGGCCACGGCAGAACGCTCGCAGGAACTGACCACCTCGGTGGCGGCGGCATCCGAACAGGCCTCCACCAATGTGCAGTCGGTGGCGTCAGCGACGGAAGAAATGGCCTCGTCGGTCAATGAGATCAGCCGTCAGGTGCAGGAGTCGGCCAACATCGCCAACCAGGCCGTCGATCAGGCGCGCAAGACCAATGATCGCGTGAGCGAATTGGCCAGTGCGGCTGCGCGGATCGGTGATGTCGTCGAGCTCATCAACAACATCGCCGGCCAGACCAACCTGCTGGCGCTGAACGCGACCATCGAAGCGGCGCGTGCAGGCGATGCCGGCAAGGGCTTTGCGGTCGTGGCCTCCGAAGTGAAAGCACTGGCCGAGCAGACCGCCAAGGCGACCGGTGATATCTCGACCCAGATCGCCGGCATCCAGGCGGCGACGCAGGAGTCGGTCGGCGCGATCAAGGAAATCGGCGACACCATCGGCCGCATGTCCGAGATCGCATCGACCATCGCTTCGGCCGTGGAAGAACAGGGCGCCGCGACGCAGGAGATTTCGCGCAATGTCCAGCAGGCCGCACAAGGCACCATGCAGGTCTCGTCGAACATCACCGACGTGCAGCGCGGCGCCAGCGAGACTGGTTCGGCGTCGTCGCAGGTGCTGTCGGCCGCGCAGTCACTGTCGTCGGATTCGACGCGATTGAAAGATGAAGTCAGCAGGTTCCTGACCGCCGTGCGGGCGGCGTAAGCGGCGCACGCGCATCAATCGTAGGGTGGGCAAAGCGTAGCGTGCCCACCTTGATACGACATGCCGTGTGCGGTGGGCACGCTCCGCTTTGCCCACCCTACGGCCTGTGAGGTCCTACCTCACACCCGCGTCACCAGCCCGGCGATATCCATATACGTCCGCACCAGCGGCGCCACCACGCGATGAGCCGCGGTCTTGGAGACGATCCGGTCGTGAAGCACCAGGTGGTCGATCTCCGTATTGATGAAACATGCCATCGCATCGCGCGGTGTTTCCACGATCGGCTCGCCCTTCACGTTGAATGACGTGTTGAGCAGCACCGGCACACCGGTCAGCGCCTCGAATTCCTTCAGGAGCTTGTACAGCACGGGATTGGTCCCCTCCGTCACCGTCTGCACGCGCGCGGTGCCGTCGACATGGACGATGGCCGGAATCCGGTCGCGCCATTCCGGCCGCACCGGCTTGGCGATCAGCATGAATGGCGAATCCTCGTCGCCTTCGAAAATCTCCTTGCAGCGCTCCGCGAGCACGATCGGCGCGAACGGCCGGAACGGTTGCCGGTGCTTGACGCGCGAATTGAGGATGTCCTTCATCTCGGCATGGCGCGGATCGGCGATGATGCTGCGATTGCCGAGCGCACGCGGGCCATATTCCGAGCGTCCCTGAAACCAGCCGATGACCTTCTGGTCGGCCAGCAGTTTGGCCGTGTCGCGGCAGATATTGTCGCTGCGCACCGTGCTCGTCTGCGCCTTCACCAGGGTCCGCTGCGTTGCTGCCTCGACCTCGCGGTCCGCATAGGTGCGGCCGGTGTAGGAATGCGTCATCACATAGTTGCGCGGCTGCTTCTGCACGTCGAGCAGGCCGTAATAGGCGCAGCCGATCGCGATGCCGTTGTCGCCGGCAGCCGGCTGGATCCAGACATTCTCGAAGCCGGCCTCGCGCGCGATGCGGCCATTGGCGACGCAGTTCAGCGCGACGCCGCCGGCGATGCACAGGTTCTTCGCGCCGGTCGTCTCGCGCAGCCAGCGGGCGCGGGCGAGCAGCACCTTCTCGGTATCGTCCTGAACGCGCCAGGCGAGATCTTCCCAGTGCTGCATCGACGGATGCGTGTCCCACTTGGCTTCGCCATCCGGAATGTAGGGCTGGTTGAAGTCGGCCGTCCAGCGCGGCACGGTGAGCTTGTTGTCCGCGATCGACATCAGCGATGGAAACTGCTCGCGGCGGCCATAGGGCGCGAGGCCCATCAGCTCGCCGCATTTATTCCAGTCGCCGAACACATAGGTGGAGGCGCGGCTGTAGAGCGCGCCAAGTCCAGGCATGTTGGTGAATTCGTCGCTGAGGAAGCCGCGGTCCGGCTCCATCCAGACCTTCTTGAGGCAGTTCAGCTCGGTGCCCTTGAACGTATAGTAGCTCTCGGACTCGCGGGCGAGCGGTGAGCCCCCATCTTCTGCCGGATAGCTTTCCATGACGTCGGAGCGATAGCTGCCGACGCCATCGACAATCATGATGGCGCCTTCCTCGAAAGGCGATACGGCGAAGGCGCTGTAGGCATGGGAGAGGTGATGGGAGATCGTCACCACCTTGCCGTTGCGGGCGCGGAACAACGGGTGCCGCTTGGCGTCCTGCCGTTCATATTCGGGCAGGAAGCCCGGCATGTCCTGATAGATCAGCCGGTCTTCCATCTCCGGTACCGGCAGGATGTAGCAATTGCTCACCACCAGCTCGATGTCGTTCAGGCTGATGCCTTCGGCCTGCAGGCAGTATTCGATCACCTCTTGATAAAAGCCCGTGGCGTGTTTCTCGCGGGTGACGCGCTCCTTCTCGATCGCATAGGCGATCTCGCCGTCGCGCAGCAGGCAGGCGCTGACGTCGTGATCATAGGTGTTGAGACCGAGAATGTAGCGTGATTTGGCCATGATGCCTTCGGGAGCTTCCTGGAGAGGCCTGCTGGGGCAGGATGCGGGGCGCGATGAACGGAGCAGATCGGTATTCTGTGCGAGCAAAAGGCCGTTGCAGCCCTTCGCATATGCGAGGTGCGAGGTTGAGATTAGAGCATGATCCCGAAAAGTGGATGCCGGTTTTCGGATAAGATCATGCTCTGACAAACAAAAACACGAGAGTCCGATTCATCGGACATGAACCGGACTCTAGTGCGCAGCACTATGAAGAGAAGATGAACGACGACAAGGATAAAGATCGATGCGTGTTTGTTCGCAGGCGTGCCATTCCTGTGGCGCGTGCTTGTCAACTTGACCGGCTTTCGACCTTGACTCTATTGTTCGCCATTCGCGCGCATGCGCCATGCGATGGCCATATTGCTATCTTGTTTCAGGCTGGCGTGGCGCGATGAGTTCGTCGCGTGTTTGCTGATTGAACGTTTCCATGTCGGAAGCATTCTAAGCGCAGCATTCTGCTGAATGGGAGATCCCAAGAATGGCTCAAACCAAATCTACGCGCCAGAATATCGTGACGCGCTGCCTCGCGGCAGTGGCGCTGGTGTCGGTCTATTGCATCGGCCTCGTCGGCGCTTCCACCGTCATGCTGACGGCGGGTAGCACCGCGGCGCAGGCCCGCGGGCGTGGTCGCGGCGGCGGCTGGGGCCGTGGTCGTGGCGGCGGCTTCTATCGCGGCGGCGGCTATTATCGTGGTCGCGGCTATGGCTTCTATGGCGGTCCGCGCTTCGTGGCTCCGGGCTGCTATTTCAGCCGCCGCTGGGGCCGGGTCGTTTGCCCGTATTGAGCTTTCGGTCATGCATGCGTGCGTGACCCGAACGAAAGGCGCCTCGGGCAACCGGGGCGCCTTTTTGTTTGGCGCTCGGTTTTTTGTCCAACCATGCGCTGTTTGAACAAGGCGTAGGTCGGGAGTGACGCGCCATCTTGCCTTTCGGTGCAGAAACGCCAATCTCAGCATGGCCGCGCAAGCCTGCGCCCTCCGCATCTCCCAACCCTGGAAGACACATGAGCGTCCTGTTCTCTCCCTTCAAGCTGCGTGACCTCACGCTGGCCAATCGCGTCGTCATCGCACCGATGTGCCAGTATTCCGCAGAGCAAGGCTGCGCGACCGACTGGCATATGATCCATCTCGGCAATATGGCGCTGTCCGGTGCGGGCATGCTGATCATCGAGGCGACCGCGGTCGAAGCCATCGGCCGCATCACGCCCGGCGATCTCGGCCTCTATGACGATGCGACGGAAGCCGCGCTGAAGCCGGTGCTGGCGGCTGTCCGCAAGCATTCGAAGATGGCGGTCGCCATGCAGATCGCCCATGCCGGCCGCAAGGCGTCGAGCCATGCGCCATGGGACGGTGGCCAGCAGGTGCCGCTCGACAAAGGCGGCTGGATCGCGGAAGCGCCGTCGGCGATTCCCACCAAGCCCGGCGAGCTGCCACCAAAGGCGATCGATGCGGCCGGGCTGGTGCGTATCCGCGAGGCGTTTGTCGCGACGGCGAAGCGTGCCGAGCGTCTCGGCATCGATGCGATCGAGATCCACGCGGCGCATGGCTATCTGCTGCACGAATTCCTGTCGCCGATCGCCAACCAGCGCACCGACGATTACGGCGGCTCGCTGGAGAATCGCATGCGCTTTCCGCTCGAAGTCTTCGACGCGGTGCGCGCGGCTTTCCCGGCGCATAAGCCGGTGGGGGTGCGCGTCTCGGCGTCCGACTGGATCGAGGGCGGCTGGGATGTCGAACAGACCATCGCCTTCACGCAGGAACTCAAAAAACGCGGCGTGGACTGGATGGACGTCTCGTCCGGCGGGGTCTCGCCGCAGCAGAAGATCACGCTCGGGCCAGGCTATCAGGTGCCGTTTGCCGATGCCGTGAAGGCGGCGACGGGATTACCGACCATGGCCGTGGGCCTGATCACCGAGGCAAAGCAGGCCGAGGACATCCTCGCATCGGGCAAGGCCGACTTCATCGCCATCGCGCGCGGCATTCTCTACGATCCGCGCTGGCCGTGGCATGCCGCCGCCGAACTCGGCGGTCAGGTTAATGCGCCGCCGCAATATTGGCGCTCGCAACCGTCGACGCAGAAGGCATTGTTCGGCGACATCACGTTTGGGGCGCGCTGAGTTCGCCTGATCTTTTACTGACGTCGCCTGGCTCGACCGGGCGATCCAGTACTCACAGGCCTGTCAGTGTTTACTGGATCACCCGGTCCTGGCGCGCAATCGCGCGCAAGGCCGGGTGACGACAAGTTTTTGCATTTTCCAATCACGCAAAAGTTCCCAGAAAACGCGTTCGTCACGCGAATGGCAGCCCTGCGGCGAAGTTGTGTTTACACGCCATGGCTGTGCTCCTACACCCCGAAAATTCTGCGCCGTAAAATAATCGTGGCATCGGCGCTGCCCGTTTTCGAGAGGAGCCCCGCCATGGGCCGCCATTTTCTATGGCTGTTGTTGATCCCCTTTGTCGGACTGCTCTGGGTCCCGTTCTACAATTTTCATGACCCGGTGCTGTTCGGCTTCCCTTTCTTCTACTGGTATCAGCTCGCCTGGGTGCCGGTGACCGCCTTCCTGACGTGGCTCGCCTACCGGACATATCCCAATGAAGACTGATCTCGACGTTCCGGCGCTTGCCGTCTTCCTGTTCTTCTTCGCCCTCGTCACCGTGATGGGTTTCGTCGCCTCGCACTGGAAGCGCCCGAAGACGCTCGCCAGCCTCGACGAATGGGGCCTCGGTGGCCGCCAGTTCGGCACCTGGATCACGTGGTTTCTCGTCGGCGGCGATTTCTACACCGCCTATACGGTGATCGCCGTTCCGGCGCTCGTCTACTCGGTCGGCGCCTACGGTTTCTTCGCGCTGCCCTATACGATCCTGGTCTATCCCTTCGTCTTCATGGTGATGCCCAAGCTGTGGCAGGTCGCCAAGGACAATGGCTATGTCACCGCGGCCGACGTCGTGCATGGCCGTTATGCCTCGCGCACGCTGGAGGCCGCCGTCGCCATCACCGGTGTCGTCGCGACGATGCCCTACATCGCATTGCAGCTCATCGGCATGGCCGCGGCGGTGAAGGCACTCGGCTTCGAAGGCGAGATGCCGCTGATCGCGGCTTTCGTCGTGCTGGCGCTCTACACCTATTCGTCGGGCCTGCGTGCACCCGCGCTGATCGCCTTCGTGAAAGACATCATGATCTACATCGCCGTCATTGCGGCGATCTCGGTGATTCCCGGCAAGCTCGGCGGGTACGCCAATGTCTTCCATGCCGCGGATGAAGCCTTCAAGGCCAAGGGAAGCGGCAGCATCATCCTCGGCCCGACCCAGTACTTTGCTTATGCGACACTGGCGCTCGGCTCGGCGCTTGCGGCCTTCATGTACCCGCATACGCTCACCGGCATCTTCGCCGCCAAGAGCGCCACGACGATCCGCAAGAACGCGGTGCTGCTGCCGGCCTATACGCTGATGCTCGGCCTGCTGGCCCTGCTCGGCTATATGGGCCACGCGGCACAGCTCAAGCTCGCCAGCAACAATGACGTGGTGCCGGCGCTGTTCCAGACGCTGTTTCCAAGCTGGTTCGCGGGCTTCGCCTTCGCAGCGATCGCCATCGGCGCGCTGGTACCGGCCGCGGTGATGAGCATCGGCGCGGCCAACCTGTTCACGCGCAATTTCTGGAAGGCCTATGTCAATCCGCAGATCGACACGGCCGGCGAAGCCACGGTGGCGAAGCTTGCGTCGCTGGTGGTGAAGGTTGGTGCGCTGCTGGTGATCATCTATCTGCCGACGCAATTTGCACTGGACTTGCAGCTGCTCGGCGGCCTGTGGATCCTGCAGACGCTGCCGGCGCTGATCTTCGGCCTGTTCACCGGCTGGTTCACCGCGCCCGCATTGCTCGCCGGCTGGGTGGTGGGCCTGTTCGGCGGCACCTACCTCACATGGATGGACGGGCTGAAGCCGCTGCATCTGCTGTCGATGGGTAGCTTCCAGGCCACCGTTTATGTCGGCCTGATTGCACTGGCGGCGAATATCGCCGTCGCCGTGCTGGTCAATCTGGTGATGCCGAAGCGCCCGGCCGCGATTGCCAGCCACTGAGCATTGAGCCAGCGCATTGCTCCATGCATGCGCTGGCCCTATTGTCCGCGCCGTGATGGCCATTCGTACCGAATGGCCGAATGGAGCGTGACACGTGACGGATCAGATGCGCATCGGCACCCGCAAGAGCACGATGGCGATGGCGCAGACCGAAGAGATCGCGCGCCGCCTGAATGTGGCCGCGCCGGAACTCGCCGTCGAGATCGTCAAATTCGATCCGGTCGGCGATCGCGATCAGACCAGCAATCTGCTGCGCCATGGCGGCAAGGGCGGCGCCTTTGTCGGCGAAATCCGCGATGCCGTGCGTGCGGGGAAATTGCACGCCGCGATGCATTCGCTCAAGGATATGCCGGGCAATGAAGACACGCCAGGTCTCGTCATCGGCGCCACGCTGGTGCGCGATCCGCCGACGGATTCGCTGGTGTTGCGGCCGGGGCTGTCGCTCGACGAGCTCACGCGCTCGCGCGGCAAGGGTTTCAAGATCGGCACCAATGCGGTGCGCCGCGCCGCCTATCTGCGCCGGTTGTTTCCCGAGATCGAAGTGATTCACTTTCGCGGCGCGGCCGACACACGCGTGCGCAAGCTCGACAATCGCGAGATGCAGCGCCTGCCGGGCGGCGGCGAGGTCGGCCCGGCCGATGCGCTGATCATGGCGCGCTCGGGCCTCGAACGCGTCGGGCTTGCCAACCGCATCGCACGCGATTTCTCCCCGCAGGAGATGTTGCCGGCGGCCGGGCAGGGCATCGTCGCCGTCGAATGCGCGGCGAATGACTGGGTGACGCGACGCTATCTGGCGATGATCGATGACCCCGCTGCGCATCTGGCCTGCGATGCCGAGCGTGAGGTGTTGTGGGTGCTGAACGGCCACTGCAATTCGCCGATTGCCGGCTATGCGATGATCAATGGCGGCGAGATGTGCCTGACGGCGTCGGTGCTGGATGAAGCCGGCGAACGCTTCATCGAAGTGACGCGCATGGGGCCTGCGGATCGTCCGCGCGAGTTGGGGCGTGCTGTGGGGCTGGATCTGCTCGACAAGGGCGCCGCTGAGCTGATCGAGAAGACGCGGCCGCTGTGACGGCGTAGCCCGGATGGAGCGAAGCGCAATCCGGGGACCGGCGTTTCAGCTCTTCGCCGGTCCCTGCATTGCGCTTCGCTCCATGCAGGCTACTATACCGCCATTCCCACGCTCCACAGCGCAAATGCATAGACGATCGCGATTTCATCCAGCCGGTTGAATCGTCCGGATGCGCCGCCGTGGCCTGCGCCCATATTCGTGCGCAACAGCACCGGGCCGCCTCCGGTCATCGTCGCGCGCAGGCGCGCGATCCATTTCGCCGGCTCCCAATAGGTCACGCGGGGATCGGTGAGGCCGCCCATCGCGAGAATTTTCGGATAGGCCTTGGCCGCCACCTGGTCATAGGGCGAATAGGACAGGATGGTCTCGAAGTCCGCGGCGCTCTCGATGGGATTGCCCCATTCCGGCCATTCCGGCGGCGTCAGCGGCAGCGTGTCGTCGAGCATGGTGTTGAGCACATCGACGAACGGCACTTCGGCGACGAGGCCGGAGAACAACTCGCCGGAGCGGTTGGCGACGGCGCCCATCAGCATGCCGCCGGCGCTGCCGCCATGGCCGACGATGTTCTTCTCCGATGTGTAGTTCGCCGCGATCAGCGCGCGCGCCGAGGCCGCGAAGTCGTCGAACGAATTCGTCTTCTTGTCGCGCTTGCCGTCGAGATACCAGCCCCAGCCCTTGTCGGCGCCGCCGCGAATATGCGCGATGGCATAGACGAAGCCGCGATCGACCAGCGACAAGCGATTGGCCGAGAACGAGGCCGGCATCGCCATGCCATAGGAGCCGTAGCCATAAAGCAGTAGCGGCGCCTTGCCGTCCTGGACGAAGTCCTTGCGATGCAGGATCGAGACCGGCACCTCGGCGCCGTCCTCCGCCTTCGCCATGATGCGCGTGGTGACGTAGTCCGCGGGATTGTGGCCGGACGGAATCTCCTGCCGCTTCCGCAAGGTGCGCTCGCGCGTCACCATGTCGTAGTCATAGACTTCCGACGGCGTCGTCATCGACGAATAGGCGAAGCGCAGATTCACCGTGTCGAATTCGTAGCCGCCGAGCGTATCGAGCGAATAGGCGCCTTCGTCGAAGGCGATGGCATGTTCGGCGCCGGTGGCGAGCTCGCGGATCACGACGGAGGGCAGCGCATTGGCGCGCTCCAGCCGGATCAGGTGATGTGCATAGAGCTCCATGTCGATGAGATAGATGCCCTCGCGATAGGGGATCAGGTCGGTCCAGTTGGCGCGCTCGGGCGCATCGATCGGCGCGGTGACGATCTTGAAGTCGATGGCGTCATCGGCATTGGTGAGGATGAACAACTCGTCGCCGCGATCGGCGAGCGAATATTGCACGCCCTCTTCGCGTTTGGCGACGAGGCGCGGCGGTGCATCCGACGTGGCGAGATCGATGAGCTGTTGCTCGGAGGTCTCATGGTCGCCGCCGGCAATCACGCAGAAACGCCCGCTGGCGCTTTCATGGATATGCGTGAACCAGCCTGAATCCTGCTCCTCGAAGACGAGCCTGTCGTCGGCCTGCTGGGTGCCGAGGCGATGCAGCCAGACCTGCATCGGGCGATGATTGTCGTCGAGCTTCACATAGAAGAACGCTTTGGAATCAAGCGTCCACACTACGCCGCCATCAGTCTCCTCGACGATATCGTCAAGGTCGTTGCCCGTGGCCCAGTCGCGCACGCGGATGGTGAAATATTCGGAGCCCTTGATGTCGGCCGTCCAGGCTTCCAGCATGTGGTCGGGAGAATGCCGGGCTTCACCGAATTTGAAATAGTCGTGGTCCTTGGCCAGCGCGTCGCCATCGAGAATGATCTGCGCGTCGCCGCCGTCGCGCGGCATGCGGCCGAACAGTTCATGCTGCCCGCCCTCGCGGAATTTGCGCAGGTAAGACCACGGGCCGTCGGGGGAGGGGACCGAGGAGTCGTCCTCCTTGATGCGGCCGCGCATCTCGGACACGAGCTTTTTCTGCAGCGCTGCCGTGCCGCCGAGCAGGCTTTCGGTATAGGCGTTCTCCGCGTCCAGATAGGTGCGGATCTCCGGCTCCAATACGCTGGGGTCGCGTAGCACCTCCTGCCATTTGGCGTCCTTCAGCCAGGCATAGTGGTCGCGCACAGTGATGCCATGGGCCGTGAAAGAATGCGGATGCACGGGCGCAACCGGCGCGGAAGGTTTGGAGGTCTGGTCTGTCATGAAGGCTCTTTTCGCGGAGGTCCGATCGGATATGATCCCGTCCGTCGGCAAGGCAAACGTGCTGGCGACGTGCTGTGAATATAGGCGGGATCACCCGCTTTGCCATCCTGCGAGCCCCCGTCGCAGGACAAGACAAAGAGCTAAATAAAGCAAAAAAGCGAGGAAACCATGCCCGAATTCACTGCGCTCGATGCGCTGGTCCGCGACACCGCCCGGCGGCTGCCGCAGAAGATCGCCGTGATCGATCCCGACCGCGCCGTGGCCTATGCGGATTTCGACGCGCTGATCGACCGCATCGCGGCGTCGCTGCAGGCCAGCGGGCTGAAGCCGCAGGACACGATCTCGATCTGCGCGCTGTCCTCCATCGAATATGCCGCGACCTTCCTGGGCGCGCTGCGGGCGGGGATTGCCGTCGCGCCATTGGCGCCGTCGTCAACGCCCGCCGATTTCGCTGCGATGGTGAAGGATGCCGCCGCAAAGATCCTGTTCATGGACAACACCACCGCGGAGAGTTTTGCGAGCGCGGATATCGATCCCGCTTTGCCGCGCGTGGCGCTCGATGGCGGCAAGGCCGGGATGGCGTTCAAGGACTGGCTGGCGCCGGAAGGCAGCATGCCCACGCCGGTGACCATCGATCCCCAATGGGTGTTCAACATCATCTATTCATCGGGCACCACGGGCACGCCGAAAGGCATCGTGCACACGCATCACATGCGCTGGCGGCAATATGCCAGCTCGATCCGCTCGGCTACGGGCCGGATGCGGTCACGCTGCTGTCCACGCCGCTTTATTCCAACACGACGCTGGTGTGCTTCAATCCGACCTTTGCCGGCGGCGGCACGCTGGTACTGATGAAGAAGTTTGACGCACGCGGTTTCCTCGCACTCAGCGCGCAGCACCGCGTGACGCATGCGATGCTGGTGCCGGTGCAGTATCGCCGCATCATGGCGGTGGAGGATTTCGACAGTTTCGATCTCACATCCTTCGTCATGAAATTCTCGACCTCGGCGCCGTTCGGTGCGGCGTTGAAGGCCGATGTGCTGAAGCGCTGGCCGGGCGGCTTGACCGAATATTACGGCATGACCGAAGGCGGCGGCACATGTGTGCTGCTGGCGCATGAGCATCCGACCAAGCTGCACACGGTCGGCCAGCCGGCGCCGGATCACGATATTCGCCTGATCGACGAGGACGGCAATTTCGTCGCGCAAGGCGAGATCGGCGAAGTCGTCGGCCACTCGCCGACCATCATGCAGGGCTATCTCAACCAGCCCGGCAAGACCGCCGAGACATTCTGGCGCGATGCGTCGGGCAAGCTCTATGTGCGCACCGGCGATGTCGGTCGCTTCGACGAGGACGGCTTTCTGACGCTGATGGACCGCAAGAAGGACATGGTGATTTCCGGCGGCTTCAACATCTATCCCAGCGACCTGGAAGCGGTGCTGGTGCAGCACGATGCCGTGCTGGAAGCGGCGGTGGTGGCGATGCCGTCGGAAGAGTGGGGCGAAACGCCGGCAGCGTTTGTCGTGCTGCGGCCGGCTGCGTCTGCAGATGCGGGAGAGCTGAAGAGCTGGGCCAATGAGCGGCTCGGCAAGTTCCAGCGGCTCAATGATGTCGTGATGGTGGACGTCCTGCCGCGCAGCGCCATCGGCAAGGTGCTGAAGCGGGAGTTGAGGGATCGCAGGCTGAGCGGGGATTTGTCGGCGTAGATCTTTCTTCTCCCTCCCTCAAGCGGCGAAGCCGCGCAGCGGGGAGGGTGGATCGAAGCGAGCGTTCAGCGAGCTTTGAGACGGGTGGGGTGTTTCCACAAACTTTGACGTCACGTGGCGCACCCCCACCCGACCGGCCCAAAAGGGCCGGCCACCCTCCCCACAAGGGGGAGGGAAAAGTCCCCTCAATAATGCGGCGGCCGTTCATTCCCAGGCGCGCCGCTGCCCACCGCCGTCTCGGCTTCGGCCAGCCGCTCGCCGAGTGCGGCCATCTGGCGGGTCAGCATGTCGATCTGCTTCCACTGCGCCGTGATGGTCGCATTCAGCGTCTCGATCGTGTCGTCCTGATAGGCGATCCGCATTTCCATCGTGTCGATGCGTTCGCGCAGCGTCTCGATCTCACTCATCTGCGGCCTCGCGCGTCAGGGCAAAGTCTTCCGAATTGATCGGCAGGTCCGGCCGGATCGACTGGCTTTCCACCAGCCCATGGCCGAGCGCGACGCGCTGGTCGAACACGAAACAGTCGCCGCGCCACAGGCTGTCGCTTGCCGGAATGTCCTCGAGATATTGCAGGATGCCACCCTTGAGGTGATAGACCTCGGCAAAGCCATGGGCGAGCATGTAGGAGCTCGCCTTCTCGCAGCGGATGCCGCCGGTGCAGAACATGGCGATCTTCTTGTGCTTGGCCGGATCGAGCGTGCGCGCCACGAAATCCTTGAACTGGCCGAACGAGGCGATCTGCGGATCCACCGCGCCTTCGAATGTTCCCATCGCCACCTCGAAAGCGTTGCGGGTGTCGAGCACCAGCGTGTCTTCGGCGGCGATCAGCGCGTTCCAGTCGGCGGCGTTCACATAGGTGCCGACCAGTTTGTTCGGATCGGTCAGGGGATCGCCGAGGGTGACGATCTCCTTCTTCAGCCGCACCTTCATGTGCAGGAACGGCATCATGCTGGCGCGGGAATATTTCAGTTCGAGATTGTTCAGCCGGCCGCCGAACAGCGCGCCGCTTTCCAGCTCGCGCACCAGCGCATCGATCTCGGCATCCTTGCCGGCGATGGTGCCGTTGATGCCTTCGTCGGCCAGCAACAGGCTGCCCTTGATGCCCAGCTGATCGCACAGGGCACGGAGGGGCGCCTGCAATTGACGGAAGTCAGGCAAGGCGGCGAATTGATAGAGGGCGGCAACTTTGTACATGCCGGGGATGTAGCAAAGCGCGCGCCGGGGCGAAACCCTTGGCGGTACCGGTATGCCAATCTTCCGACGCACGAAAGCCGGCCCGAAGGACCGGCTGATGCAGCGTCACCTGCGGCAGGCGCGGGAGTCAGACCACGCTTGCAAAACGCGACTTAGAGTTTGCGGCTCGCAAAATCCGACGCCTTGTCGGCGGCGTCCTTGGCGGCCTGCTTGGCATCGCCAACGGCCTTTTGCGCGTGGCCCTTGCCTTCCTGGATCAGGCCTTCGCCCTGCAGCTTCTCGGAGCCGACGGCCTCGCCAATGCCTTGCTTGGCCTTGCCGATGGCTTCGTTGGCCGTACCCTTGATCTTGTCTGCGGTGGCACCCATGGGATACTCCTGTCGATGTTAGGCGAAGGTGGATGCGAGAATTATTCTCGTATTGTCATCGCCCGGTTGAGCTTCGCCGGGACAATCGCCAGCTTGATTGAATGTTCCTGAAATTCGGGATCGTGATGTCGCACACGCCGTGCCGCATTGCTGTCACGGTGTTTAAGAAGGTGCCGCCTATGTCTGGCCACGGTCACGATCACACCCATCCGCACGATCATGCACATGATCACAGCCATGACCATGCACATGACGCCGATCGCTGGAAGCATGACGGCGTGCGCGTCATCCCGGCCGACAATCTCGACACCAATGTGCCGTCGACCAAGGGCATGGACCGCGCCGCTGCGATCAATTTCGCGCGCGTCGGCGCGCAGAAATTGTGGGCTGGCACGGTTTCGATCCAGCCGGATGCCAAGACCGGCGCGCATCATCACGGCCATCTCGAAAGCGTGATCTATGTGGTGAAGGGCAAGGCCCGCATGCGCTGGGGCGAGGCGCTGCAGTTCACTGCGGAAGCCGGTCCCGGCGACTTCATCTTCGTGCCGCCTTACGTGCCGCATCAGGAGATCAATGCCAGCCGCGATGAAGTGCTGGAATGTGTGCTGGTGCGCAGCGACGGCGAAGCCGTGGCGATCAATATCGACATCGAGCCGGTGGAGAAGCCGGAGACGGTGCTGTGGGTCGATCCGACCCATCCCGATGGTGCGGTGAAGAAATAACCTTTTCCGTCATGGCCGGGTTTATCCCGGCCATCCACGTCTTTCTGTGCGTGCGCAAGGCGTGGATACGCGGGACAAGCCCGCGCATGACGATTGATAGTTCATTGTGTATGTTATGCGTAGTGGAACACGGGATCGTCGAGATCGATGGCCGGGAACACGTCGCGGTCGTTCCAGTAGTTCTGGTCGTGCTGCCATTCCGGTTTGTCGCCGCGCTTCGGCAGCAGATGCAGCCCGCGCATGATGTAGCCGGGGTTGAAGTCTTGCTCGTCGATCCATGGCAGCAGCGGCATGTCGCCGTCTTCGGGCCGTAACGCGGGCGTGACGGTGGCTACACCCCTCTCGTCCATATGCCGCAGCAGGCGGCAGACGAAATCCGCCACGATATCCACGCGCAGCGTCCAGCTGGCGCGGAAATAGCCGAAGATCCACACCATGTTCGGCACGCCCGTGAACATCATGCCGCGATAGGTCACGGTGTCGGCGAAATTGAGCGGCTTGTCGTCGATGGAGAAGGCGATATCGCCGAGCACATTGAGATCGAAGCCGGTGGCGGTGACGACCACATCGGAATCGACGCGGTTGCCCGACTTCAGCACGATGCCGGTCTCGTCGAAATGGTCGATCTCGTCGGTGACCACCGTCGCCTTGCCGGCGCGCACGCTCTGGAACAGGTCGCCGTCGGGGATGAAGGCGATACGCTGGCGCCATGGCCGGTAGCGCGGCGTGAAGTGGGTGGCGATGTCGTAGTCCTTGCCGAGATAGGCCCGCACCCCTTTGAGCAATTCATCGCGCACCACGTCCGGCTCGCTGATGGTGCGCTTGGTGAAGGCCTCCTGATCGAACAGGATCTTGCGGCGGACGATTTCGTGAATCCAGGTTTCGTCGATGTCGAGTTCGCGCAGCGTCTCGGCCAGCGCATTGGCATTGCGGCCGGTGATGAAGAAGGTCGGTGAGCGCTGCAGCATGGTGACCCCTGCGCATTTGTCCGCGATCGCCGGCACCACAGTCGCCGCCGTCGCGCCTGAGCCGATCACCGTGACGCGCTTGCCGGACAGATCGAGATCGTCGGGCCAGGTCTGCGGATGCACCACCGTGCCCTTGAAGCGGTCCAGTCCCGGCCAGTCGGGCGTATAGCCCTTGGCGTGATTGTAATAGCCCTGGCACATCCACAGAAAGCGCGTGGTGAAGGGCAGTGTCTCGCCGGTCTCGAGACGCGTCACGGTCAGCGTCCAGAGCTTGTCGTCATTGGACCAATTGGCGCTGAGAATCTTGTGTCCATAGCGGATGTGTTGGTCGATCCCGTTCTCGGCGATCACCTCGCCCATGTAACTGAGAATCTCGGCAGCCGTGGCGATCGGCGCCGAGGTCCACGGCTTGAAGCGATAGCCGAAAGTGTGGAGATCGCTGTCGGAGCGGATGCCGGGATAGCGATGCGTATGCCAGGTGCCGCCGAACCCATCTTTCATTTCGAGAATGGCGAAGCGCTTGTCCGGGCTCTGCGTGGTGAGATGATAGGCGGCGCCGATGCCGGAGATGCCGGCGCCGACCACGATGACATCGAAATGTTCGGCTTGCTGCGCCGCGGATGGATTCGTGGCGATGTTTCCCTGGACGTTCATGGGCTCCCGATCTTTTTCTGGCTCCGCTGTCTGCGCGCGGATGCTCTTGTCCGGCGCCCCCGTAAGGGGCCGCCGGCTGTCATGATTGACGATCGGGAGGAATGCGCAAGCGGTATTTGCGCGGCGTATCAGCCAGTCACCGACATCACGGCTTCCTTGATCTTTGCCAGCGCATAATTGCCGATCATGCTGGCATCGACATGCGGCAGGTTCGGGATCTCGTCGGCCGCCACCACGCAATCGACGATGGCTGGCCCATCGCAGGCCAGCGCATCGGCGATCGCTTTCTTCAGGTCGCCCGGCTGCTTCGCCGTAAAGCCCTGAGCGCCACAGGCGCGCGCAAGTGCGGCGAAATCCGGATTCGGAAATTCGATCGCCTCGCGGAACGGTGCAAGGCCGACGCTCTCGGCTTCCAGCGTGATCAGGCCGAGCGCGGAGTTGTTATAGACGATGACCTTGAGCGGTAGCTTGTGCTGAACGGCGGTCATGAATTCGCCCATCAGCATGTTGAAGCCGCCGTCGCCGGTGAGCACGATCACCTGCTTGCTGCGATCCAGAATCTGGATGCCGTTGCCCTGGCCGACCGCGGTGCCGACAGCCGCATTGTTGAACGAGCCGGTGATGCGCTGGGTGCCGCGCTGGCGGATCCAGTTTGCCGACCATAGCGTGTTGAGGCCGGTGTCGAGCACGAAGATCGCGTCGTCGCGGGCGAGATCGCTGGTCACGCGCGCAACGGCCTGCGGATGGATCTTGTCCTTGCTGCGGGCGGGATCGGCCTGCTTGTCCAGCATCTCGTCCCACTTCTTGCGCGCATGCACGGTCTTCTCGAAGAACTTGCCATCGGTCTTTGCCTGCACGCGCCCGAGCAGGGTCGCGAGGGACGGTCGCGCCGAGCCGATCACGCCGAGCGCGGTCGGTGTGCGGCGGCCCAATGCCTGCGCGCGCTCGTCGATCTGGATTACATGGCCCTTGGTCGGCAGGAAGTTGGAATAGGGATAGTCGGTGCCGACCATCACCAGCAGGTCGCAGTCATGCACGGCGTCATAAACCGGCTTGGTGCCGATCATGCCGAGCCCGCCCATCCATCTGATGTCGTCGAATGCCATGATCTCCTTGCCGCGCACCGAATGCACCAGCGGTGCTTTCAGCCTGTCGGAGAGGGCGCGCAGCAGGTCGGCGGTGCCGAGCGCACCATGGCCGCACATGATGACGACGCTTTTGGCCTCATCGATCCGGCGCACGGCCTCGTCAATGGCGGCTTCATTCGGCAGGATCTCGCCACGCGGGATCAGTGTCGCGATGCTCGATGTCGGCACATCGGATTTCAGCGACAGCACATCCATCGGCAGCGTCAGATGCGCGACGCCGGGCCCGGCATAGGCGGCGGCGATCGCCTCGTGAAACACGCGCGGCGCCTGCGCCGCTGTCGTCACGGTCTGGGTATAGAGCGCGACGTCGCGAAACAGCAGGTCCGGTTCGGTGGTCTGGAAGAAATCGGAGCCTTTCATGGCACGCGCCATGTCGCCGGAAAGCGCCAACACCGGCGCGTGATCGCGTGCGGCTTCATAGAGCCCGGCGACGAGATGCGTGCTGCCCGGGCCCGTCGATCCCGCGCAGACGCCGAGCTTGCCGGTGAGCTTCGCCTGGCCGGCGGCGGCGAGGGCTGCGCCTTCCTCATGGCGCACGCCCACCCATTCGATCCTGGAGCGCCGGACCGAGTCCGCCAACGGATTGAGCGAGTCGGCGATCAGGCCAAAAATCTGCTGCACCCCAATCTGTTCGAGGACATGGACGAGATCATCGGCGACGGTCTTCGACATCGGGAAACTCCGGAAATGGGATGGGATCGACGCCGACCGGCGACGGTTTCGTACCAGGAACTGATTGCAGTGCAGCAACATCGCTGCCGCACAAGGGTTTCGCAGCGGCGTATGAACTTTCAGCCATCTTGCAGCAAAGCACGCTTGGATTGCCGAGATTGTAGTCGAATGTGGCGCATCCTTAAGAAGAAATTTAGGTATCCAGATAATGGTTCCGTCATGAAAGGCTAGAAGGATTCGGTTATGATTGCGCCGTCAGCCGGTACTCCATTTTACAGCCCGTATCTTGTGCCGACGCCGCCATCGCCGCCCGACATGACGATGCCCAATCCGGCGGCTGAGAAAGCCGATAGAGGTCTTCCGGCCGCAAGCGATCCTGCGAAACAGACCACGGCAAGCATCGGTATGTCGCCCGTCGTGCAGGCATTTCTGCTGTGGGTTCAGGAACAGGGCATGTCGTCACTCGCAGGCACCGATGGCGATGACGTCATCAAGGGGTGGTCGAGTTCGTTGGTCGATGCCGGTGACGGCAATGATCGCATCGATGTCTGGTCTAACAGCGTCGTCGCAGCCGGCGCTGGCGATGATGTGGTCCGCGCATGGTCGGGCTCCGTCGTCGATGGCGGGGCGGGCGACGATCAGATCGATGTGTGGTCCGAAAGTGTCGTCGATGCAGGATCTGGGAATGACGTCGTCAAGGCCTGGTCGAACAGCCGGGTCAGTGGCGGCGACGGACAGGACCGGATCTCCGCCTGGTCGGATAGCGATGTCGATGGCGGCAGCGGCGACGATGTGATTTCAGTTTGGTCGAATTCGCGCGTCAAAGGCGGCACCGGCGATGACGTGATTTCGGTCGGCACCGATTCCATTGTGCGCTTCGACGCCGGCGACGGCCGCGACACGGTCAATGCCTCGGTCAATACCAGGCTCGAACTCGGCGCGGGCATCTCTCGTGACGGCACCCACGTCACCATCTCCGGCAACAAGGCGGTGATCACTTTCGAGGGCAGCACCGACGAGATTACGGTGAATCTCCGCGCGAGCAGTCCGATGACACTGTCCTTTGCCGATGGCACCACCATGGAGGTCGCAGCCAATCGCGACGAGATGACGGCCATCAAGCCAACCATGATCGCCGGTGACGTGGTGCTGCGCGGCTAGTCCGGTCGGAGGAGTTATTGCGTTTCCTCTACCGGCGTTGCCTGCGTCTTGCGCCGTGAGAACAGGATGCGCTGATACAGATAGCCGATCGCCACGAGCACGAGACCGAGGCACATGAAGGACAGTGCCCGCCAGACGCCGGTCAGCGACGACATGTCGACCAGGAACGCCTTCAACACGGTGAGACCGATCACCACAGCCGATGCGAGCCGCGCCCGCTGCGACGAGAAGATCAGGCCGGCCGCGAGCAGCACCACGCCGAACACGAGCCATGCCACCGACAGCGTATATTGCTCGGCATCGAGCACCCGCGCATTGGAGAATACCGGCCCGTGATAGATGCGGCGGATCTCGAACGTCACATATGTCAGTGCCAGCAATAGCGCGCCGGCGGCGATGGTGTTGGCATAAGCGGGCTTGCGACGGCCGGCGACCGCGTAGGACAGCAGCAGCGTGAGCACCGCAGGTAGCGCGTAGCCCAGCAGCAGCAGGTTGAAGACGGGGCCGCCGACATCGATGCGCCAGATATTCGGATTGGCGATGAACAGCAATCCGCCGAGCGTCGCGAGGCCGGAATAGAGCGTCAGCAGCAGGGCGCCGGCATTGTGGATGACGCTGCCGCTGCGGATGCGCAGGCGTTCGAGGCCGATGGCCATGGCGAGCGCCGAGCAGACCTGCAGCGCGATCTCGACAAGATCGGAATTGAAGCGATAGACATCGCCGCCATTGACGTAGTGGCGGATCTCCAGGAACACCAAAAGCACCGTGAACAGGATCGCGGCGGATTCCACCATGCGCAGCGGCGCATCGTCGCCACGGCGGCGCATCAGCACGGCGGCGCCCCAGAACGATGCGGCCGGCACGCCATAGCCCCACAGCAGCCAGTTGAAGATCGGCGTGGTGCCGACGAGATCGCCCACCACGCGCGGCTCATCGGCCATGCGGGCGCAGACGATGGCCGCGAGGATGGCGGCAAGCCAGCGCAGGAACGGGATCGGGCGCTGCATGGAAATCCACGCGGTCCCCAGCGTCATCAGCGCCAGCGCGATGGTGAGCCAGCCTTTCTCCAGCGCAAAGGTCAGCGCCAGCGCCATGGCGCCGAGCGCGCCGGTGGCGAACAAAGCGGTGGAAATCGCAAGGCCCGGCCGCTGTTCGCGCTTGCTGAGCAGTTCGGTCGCTGCAGCGAAGCCGGCGGCAATGACGACGGCGAGGATCGCGAACGGGATCGAGCGATCGAGATGCGCGATGCGGGCATAGAGCGCGATCAAGAGCGCGATGGGCACAAAGGTGGCGCAGGCCGCCCAGATCACCGGAATGATGGCGCTGACGGCGCGCCCCTGCGCGAGGAAGCCGAGGATGCCGAAGCCGAGCCCGAACACCGCGGCGCTGACGAGATGCGTCGTCACCGAGCCTTCGATCGGGCTCATGCCGATGCCCGGCAGCGGGCCGCCCGGCAATACGAGCAGGTCGGGATTGCCCTGGATCGCCCACAGCAGGAACACCGCTGCGACGAAGCCGGCGGCGGCGGCGACAGCGGCCGTCGCTGCCTGGGCATACCAGGCGACGAACAGCGTGCCGGCAACCAGCAGCGCGAAGGCGATCATCGCGAGATCCGCATGGCGGCTGGCGAGTACGATCATGGTCGCGCCGAACAGGCTGGTGCCGAGCGCTGCCGAGGAGATGCCCTCGATACGGCCGGGTTCGGCAGTCGGGCCATACATGAAGCCGCACACCACCATGAGCGAGGCCAGCACGAAGCAGGCGATGACGTGGAAGACGTGTGGCGCGATCATCGCCGGGCCGGATTCGAGGCCTGGCAGCGTCCAGAACGTGGTGAAGGCGATGGTGGTCAGCACCAGCCAGCGCCACATCCGCATCCGCGCCAGCGCGAAAGCGGCGGCGCTGACGAAAGCGAGATAGATATACAGCGCCCAGTAATCGGGCTTGCCCGACGACACCAGCATCGGCGTCACGAAGGCGCCGACAAGGCCGAGCCCTGCGAGGGCCGGGCCATGCAGCAACGCCGCGGCCATGGTGGCCATGGCGACGATGCCGAGCAGCACGAAAGCGGTGCCGGGGACGAGGAAGTCATACAGCGCATAGGCGGCATAGATGGTGGCGAAGGCCACCGCCGTGCCGGCCGCGGTGAGGATCGCCGGGATGTTGGCGATCGGCAGCGGCGCGATGGATGACAGCGATTCCTTGCGGCGCGCGAATTCGCCGACGGCGAGCAGCGCCAGTGCGAACAGGCCGCCGAGCAGCACGCGGACCTCCGGCCCGAGCAGGCCGGCCTCGATGGAGTAGCGCACCATGAACAGGCCGCCGAGCGCCAGCGTCAGGCCGCCGACCCACACCACCCAGCGGGTGCCGATGCGTTCCTCGAAACTCGGGCGCGGCGCTGCAGGCAGCGGGGTCTCGGGCTTCTTCACCGTCTCCGTGACGCGCGGTGTTGAAGCAACAGCGGGGATCGCCGGGGCGGCGACTGGCGGTGGGCTCGGCTGCTGCGGGCTCGATGGAGAGGGACTTGTCGATGGCGGTGGCGTGACAGGAGCGGCCGTGGGCTGTCGCGGTGCGAGCGGTGGCGTGTCGGTTGCAGACCATGTGGTGGCGACTACGGGCGGCGCGCCTTCAAGTGCATCGAGCCGTGCGCGCAGGATCCGCACCTCGTTGCGCGCCTTGCGTGCGAAGAAGAAGGCGACGATCGCCACGACAAGCGCAATGAAATCGAAATCGAACATGTAGCGACCATCTCCCTCTTCCCTCTCCCCTTGTGGGAGAGGGTGGATGCGCGCTTCTTGCGCGCAGACGGGTGAGGGGTAGCCACAGACGCTGTGCTTGCGGCTACCCCTCATCCGTCACGGACTTCGTCCGTGCCACCTTCTCCCACCTAGCACAACCTCGTTGTGCGCGGGGGAGAAGGGAAGGAAGCCGCAAGAACTTAGTGCTTGTCGAAGTCGTATTGGTTCATACGGCGCATGAACCCTGCTGCATCAATCCAGATCGATGCGAAACGGCTTGCCCATCACCGTCAGGCTGCCCGGTCCCATATCGTCGAGCGCACGGATCATGCGCCCGTTGCGGCCGAGCGCCTTGTCGGCGAGCGAGACAATGAGACGGTTCGGTGACGCGATCGGCGATGCCGCGCGGATGCGCTGCGCAATGTCGCGTTCGTCGCGATCGGGATTGAGCATGCAGGCGGCAGTGAAGGCGCTCGCGGTGGAGCGCGAGATGCCGGCATAGCAGTGGATCACCAGCGGCGAGGCGCGATCCCAGCCGCGCGCAAAATTCATCACCTGCAGCACATGCTGCTCGTTCGGCGCGACGAAGCCATCCATGCTCTCGGTGATGTCGTCCACCTGCACGCGCAGATGATTGGCTTCGACCACTGAGTCCGGCCGCACCACCTGTGCGACATTGGCCATGATGGTCAGCACATGGCTCGCCCCCGTATTCGCGACGGTGGCATGCAGGTCGGCGAGGGAGCAGACATAGATCATGTGGGCACTATAGAGATGCGCGCGTGATGAGCAAAGGCGCTCTGTTGTCCCTCCCCCGCGTCTTCGCGTGGGGAGGGTGGCCGGCCCGCTTGGGCAGGTCGGGTGGGGGTGTCTCAGCAGGTGACGTCGCTTGTGACAGCCCAACCCGTCACGTCTCCTCGCTTCGCTCGTCGCCGCGCCACCCTCCCCATTCGCTTCGCTCCGGGGAGGGAGAAGAAAGATCATCACGCTACCAGCGCCTTGAACCGCTCAAGGAACCGCTTCTCCGCCTTGCCTGCCGACCATGGCGTCAGATAATCCGCTTCGACATCGATCTCCAGGCACGGATCCTTGCCGAACAGGCGTTTCGCTTCCGCCTCGGCGAATCCAGCCAGCCGCGTCGCTTCCAGATAAGCGGCGCCCATATCGGCGTTCTTGATCGTCTTGGTCATTTTCGGATCGAGCTCCGCCGGAAGGCCGAAGCGGAGATGGATCGCGGCGAGCAGGCGATGCTCGACTTTCTTATAGGCATCGCCGATCACCGCCTTGAACGGCGAGATCATGTCGCCGATCACATATTCCGGGGAATCGTGCAGTAGCGCGGCGAGGCTTAAGCGATCGTCCGCGCGCGGCGCTTGCGCGCGCATGATCGCCTCCACCAGCAGCGAATGCTGCGCCACCGAGAAGATGTGCGGCCCATTGGTCTGCCCGTTCCAGCGCGCCATGCGCGCAAGGCCGTGCGCAATATCCGCCAGTTCGATATCGAGCGGCGAGGGATCCAGCAGGTCGAGCCGGCGGCCCGACAGCATGCGTTGCCAGGCGCGCGGTGTGCCTGAAGTCACGGTCGCTTTCGCCATCAGGTCGCCTTCAGCCGCAGCGGCTTCTTTTTCTTGCTGCACAATGCATGGCAATAGCAGGACGTGAGGTGGTCATTGACCATGCCCGTCGCCTGCATGAAAGCATAGACGATGGTGGGGCCGACGAATTTGAAATTGCGCGCCTGCAATTCCTTGGAAATCTTGATCGAGAGCGGTGTTGAAGCCGGCACGTTCGCATGGGTCTTGAAATTATTCACGATCGGCTGGCCATCGACGAAATCCCAGAGGAATTTCGAAAAGCCCGGGCCGTCTTCCATGATCTTCAGATAGCCTTTGGCCGACAGGATCGCGCCTTCGATCTTGGCACGGTTGCGCACGATGCCGGCATCGTTCATCAGTGCATGCACCTTCTTCTCGCTGTAGCGCACGATCTTTTCCGGCTGGAAGTCGTCGAAGGCTTTGCGGAAATTGTCGCGCTTGCGCAGGATCGTGATCCACGACAGGCCGGCCTGGAAGCCGTCGAGGATCAGTTTTTCGAACAGCGCACGGTCGTCATAGTCCGGCACGCCCCATTCGGTGTCGTGATAGGCGACATAGAACGGGTCTTCGCCCGGCCACGGGCAGCGCGTCTTGCCATCGGCATGGGTGATCGGAGCTTTGCTCATGCGTGCTTCTTTGCAACGAGGGCGCGGACGGCGTCGGGATCGGCCAACTGAATCGTGATGTCGCCGGCGAGCAGCGCCGCGCCGGCATCGAGCGCATCGGTGGCGCGGTCGGCACGCAGCAGTGCGAGGCCGTTACCGCCTGCCGATGAACCCATGGTGCCGATCGGCTTGTCGGCGGCGCGGATCTCCGTGCCGGCAACAGGCGTGGTGCCATCGAGTGTCACGGGCACGATGCGCGTGCGCGCGGTGCCGCGATGCTGCATGCGCGACACGACCTCCTGGCCGATATAACAGCCCTTGTCGAAATCGACGCCGGCCATGCGGTCCATATTGGTCTCATGTGGGAATGCATCGCCATAGGCGAAATCGATGCCGCCGCGCGGCACGCCGCAGGCGATGCGATGCGCTTCATAGGCGGGCTCATCCACCATCTCGGCGCCGAGCACGGATGCCGTCTTCTCGGCGAGATCGGCCGGCACGAGAATGCGCAGCCCGAGCGCGGCATGGCGTGGATCGGTAAAAGTGAGGTCCGGCTTCATGGTCGGCTCGCCGTCCCATACCGCGAGCACGCCGAGCCCGTCGGAAAGATTCTCGACTGTCACCTTGGCGCGCAATTTGTAGAAGCCGAGCTTGGTGGCGAGCGGTTGTGCCAGCTCGCGCGGGCAGTCGATCAGCAGGCCGCCGCCATGGCCGGCCGCAGCTTCCGTGACGAGAAAATCAGCCACGATCTTGCCCTGCGGCGTCAGCAGCGCGCCGAACCGCGCTCTGCCCGGCACGAGGTCGTCGATATCCGAGGTGATGAGGTTGTTGAGAAAAGCGCGGGCGTCGTCGCCGGCAATCTTCACCACACCCCGATCGGGGAGAAATGCTGCTTTCATACGGAAAATCTCGAAAAAACCCAGGAATCGCGGCTGACGGATATCAACGCCAAAGTTAAGCCGCTAAGATGCCGGTAACAAGGCCCGCGCTATCAGCGCATGGCATCCACAGGCTGCAAGTGAGACCGATATGAGCGAGACTTTCGACACGATTCTGAAGAACGGCACCGTCGTCAATCAGGATGGCGAGGGCCAGCGTGACATCGGTATCCGCGACGGCCGCATCGCTGCCCTCGGCACGTTCGGGCCGGAGCAGGCGGGCAAGACCATCGACTGCAAGGGCCTGCACATCCTGCCCGGCGTGATGGACACCCAGGTGCATTTCCGCGAGCCCGGCCTCGAGCACAAGGAAGATCTCGAAAGCGGTTCGCGCAGCGCCGTGATGGGCGGCGTCACCGCTGTGTTCGAAATGCCGAACACCAATCCGCTCACCATCGACGAGGCCACCTTCACCGACAAGGTGAAGCGCGGCCATCACCGCATGCATTGCGATTACGCGTTTTTTATCGGCGGCACCCGCGAGAATGTGCAGGACCTGCCGGAGCTCGAGCGCGCTCCCGGCTGTGCCGGCGTAAAAGTGTTCATCGGCTCCTCCACCGGCGCGCTGCTGGTGGAAGACGACGACAGCCTGCGCAAGATTTTTCAGGTCATCAAGCGCCGTGCGGCTTTCCATGCGGAAGATGAATTCCGCCTCAACGACCGCAAGGGCCTGCGCATCGAGGGCGATGCCCGCTCGCATCCGGTGTGGCGCGACGAGGTCGCGGCACTGATGGCGACGCAGCGTCTGGTCAATCTCGCCCGCGAGACCGGCAAGCGCATCCATGTGCTGCATATCTCGACCAAAGAAGAGATCGACTACCTCAAGGATCACAAGGATGTCGCCTCCTGCGAGGCGACGCCGCATCATCTCACCATGGCGGCGCCGGAATGCTATGAGCGGCTCGGCACGCTGGCGCAGATGAATCCGCCGGTGCGCGATGCCAGCCATCGCGCCGGCATCTGGAAGGGCATCGAGCAGGGCATCATCGACGTGCTCGGCTCCGATCACGCGCCGCATACGCTGGAAGAGAAGCAGAAGGTCTATCCGGCCTCGCCCTCGGGCATGACCGGCGTGCAGACGCTGGTGCCCTTGATGCTGGATCACGTGAATGCGGGCCGACTGTCGCTTCAGCGCTTCGTCGATCTCACCAGCGCCGGCCCGGCGCGGTTGTTCAACATGTCCATGAAGGGCCGCATCGCGGCCGGCTATGATGCCGACTTCACTATCGTCGATCTCAAGCGCAGCGAGACCATCACCAACAAATGGGTGGCCTCGAAGGCCGGCTGGACGCCCTATGACGGCGTGACCGTGAAGGGCTGGCCGGTCGGCACATTCGTGCGCGGCAAACAGGTGATGTGGCAAGGCGAACTCGTCACGCCATCGCAGGGCGAAACGGTGAAGTTTCTGGAGACGCTGAAGCAGTAAACACGCTCCAACTGTCATTACCCGCCCTGGCGCGCAATTGCGCGCTTGGAGCGGGTAGTCCAGTAAACGACGTAAATGTGTGGAAGCACTTCGGCAGTGTCTACTGGATCGCACGCTTTCGCGGGCGATGACAGTTGGAGTTACTGCCTTGCCAGCGTCAGCGAAAACTCGCCATTGCGTACACGCGTCGGCAGGCCCTCGACGAATTTCGCCACGGCATCTTCGCCATAGGTGCCGACCAGTTCGGCGAAGGCCGCGAACAGGCTCGCCTGCGCAAGGCAGTCGCCATCGACGCCGTCATGGCGTGCCTCGGCCCATGCCTCGTTGAGATAGCTCAACGCCGCCTGCTTCTGCTCCTGATCGGGAAGGGGAGCGCTGGCGGGGCGGTAGGACAAGGTCTGGCTCATGCAATTTCCAAACAATCTGCGGCAGGACACCGGCGGGAGCGCGCAACGCGCGTGAAAACTGATTCCCTCGGCTCGCAAGAGATTTACCACGCGCTGCGCAGGCCGCGAGCAACATCTTTAAGAAAGGTTAACGCCGGCGAGTCACATTGTCGGACATCGTGCTAACAGCTGGAACCGGCTGCGGCCTGCGTGCCGATAAGGCAAAGGAACTGCATGAGCGCCAACAGTTTTTCCGCTTTCGCAGGCCCCGGCGATGCGGCGCGCGCGGCCGATCTGCGGCGCGTGAAAATTCTCGCTGGCCTGGTGCTGCTGTTCAGTTTCGCGGTGTTCATCGCAGCCCGGATGCTGCTGCCGGTGCATCCCGCCTTCGGATTCGTCGCCGCCTTTGCGGAGGCCGCGACCATCGGCGGCCTCGCCGACTGGTATGCGGTGGTCGCGCTGTTCCGGCGGCCGCTCGGCCTGCCGATTCCGCACACCGCGATCATCCAGGCCAATCAGGCCGTCATTGCCGACAAGCTCGGTGAATTCATCGAGACGCATTTCCTCGATGCCGCACCGGTCGAGGCGAAACTGCGCGAGGTGGATTTTGCATCTTTCGTCGCTGACTGGCTCGGTGATCGCAAACGCTCGGCCGATCTCGCCCGTTTCGTGCTGCGCCTGCTGCCCGAAGCGATGTCGGCCACCGAGACATCCGGCCTCAAGACCTTCGTCATCCGCCGCGTGATGACGCAGCTGCAATCCGTCGATCTCGCGCCACTGATTGCCGGCACCGCGCGCGACTTCATCAAAGATGCTCGCCACACCGGATTGCTCGATGGCCTGCTCGGCGCCGTTCATGGCGCGCTGACGCAGCCGGAAACGGTCGCCGTGATCAAGGACAAGATCCGGGACGAATTGCCGACATTGCTCAAGCTGTACCGCGCCGATGCATTTCTGGTGAAGCGCATCGTCGCCTCCGCCACCACATTCTTCGACGATGTGCGCAAGGATCCCGCGCATCCGTTCCGCGGTGAGTTCGATAGCATGCTGCTGTCCGTGGTCGAGAAGCTGGAGAGCGAGCCCGGCGTCATCGATCGCATTCACGGCTTCAAGCGCGACCTGCTGGCGCGGCCCGAGCTTGCCGAACTCGGCCAGGCGCTGTGGAGCAACACGCGCGGCTTCATCGAGCGCAATGCGTCGGGCGAGAGCAGCGTGCTCGCCCATCATCTCGCCAATGTGTTCGTCGAGGCCGGTGCTGCGCTCGCGGCAGATGAGGAAATGCGTCGCGAGATCAATCAGGGCGTTGTGGTGGTGCTGCGCTCTTTCATCGCCGAGCAGAAGAGCGGCGTATCCGGCTTCATCGCCGAGCAGGTGAAGGCATGGGACATGCGGCAGCTGATCGGCGTCATCGAACTCAATATCGGCCGTGACCTGCAATATATCCGTTTCAACGGTTCGCTGATCGGCGGCCTTGCGGGGCTCGTGCTCTATACGATCGAGGTTTTGCTGCGGCTGAATTGATAGCAGGCAGCTACACTCCGTCATGCCCGGGCTCGACCCGGGCACCCAACTTTCCAGCGCACTCGTAAAAGGTGGATGGCCGGGTCAGGCCCGGCCATGACAGTGAGGGGTAAGGTATCCCGATGCGCTTGTATTACCGCAAACCGGCCCTTAACTTGATGGCACTGATACTTGTTCGGCGCGTTGTGTTGACTGTTCGTTGAAATCAACCACAGACCGGCCGCGACGCCGGCAGCGAGAGGAAATCAGATGTCCGCCACGGCCCGTGCGCTGCCGCCGCCTTCCAAGGCGCTCATGTTCCTTGAAGGCCGCGCCATTCATGAATTCGGCGCGTTTCTCGGCGCATTGCCGCTGCTCAATCTCGCCCCGCGCGGCGATGGTCACCCGGTGCTGGTGCTGCCCGGCCTTGTCGCTTCCGACACCTCCACCGGCGCGTTGCGAACCTTCCTGAAAGGCCGCGGCTATGCGGTGAGCGGGTGGAAGCAGGGCCGCAATCTTGGCCTGCGCGACGGCGTGCAGGACAGCATGGTCGAATTGCTCACGCAGATGCACGAGACCCATGGCCGCAAGGTCAGTCTGGTCGGCTGGAGCCTCGGCGGCCTCTATGCGCGCCAGCTCGCCAAGATGATGCCGGAGAAGGTGCGGTCGGTTATCACGCTCGGCAGCCCGTTTGCAGGCCATCCGAAATCCACCAATGCCTGGCGCGTCTATGAATTCGCCAGCGGCAAGCGCGCCGAAGACACCGATGAGCATTTCGGTGGCGCGCTGGCCAGCCCGCCGCCGGTGCCGACCACCGCGATCTTCAGCCGCACCGATGGCGTCTGCGCCTGGCAGAGCTGTGTGGAGAAGCAGGGCGTGCAGGCGGAAAGTATCGAGGTCGAGAGCAGCCATTGCGGCATGGGGCATCACCCCGCGGTTGTTTATGCCGTCGCCGAGCGTCTGGCGCAGAAGGAAGGCCAGTGGGCGCCGTTTGATCGCTCCGGCTGGCGCAGCCTCATCTATCCCGATCCGAACCGCTAACTCTCAATCGTCATTGCGAGGAGCGAAGCGACGAAGCAATCCAGGTCTCTCTGCTTGAGGTTCTGGATTGCTTCGTCGCCAAAAGGCTCCTCGCAATGACGAGAGAGGGCGGCGGCTAATCTGGCCCTCACTCCGCTGCTTTCGTCACGATCCTGACCTCCGACGTCAGTGTCCGGTGCACCGGGCACTTGTCGGCGATCTCCATCAGCTTCGTGCGCTGCTCGGTATCGAGCGCGCCCTCGATGGCGATGACGCGCTCGATCTGGTCGAGCATGCCGTCCTTCGTTTCACACTCTTCGCAATCCTTCGCATAAATCTTTCTGTGGTTCAGCGTCACCTGCACGCGCTCCATCGGCAGCGCCTTGCGGTCGGCATACATGCGCATGGTCATCGCGGTGCAGGCGCCGAGGGCGCTGAGCAGCAGATCATAGGGGCCGGGCCCCGTATCCTCGCCGCCGGCGGCCACCGGCTCGTCGGCGATCAGGCGATGCGGCCCGGTGGTGATCTGCTGTTGGAATTTATTGGCCCGCGTCTCCGCGACCACGATCTGGCGCGGCGCGTCCGGCAAGGTGGCTGCCGCGGCATGCTGCACGGGCGCCAGATAGCGCGAGGCCCATGCCGCGATCACATCGGCTGCATAGGTCGCATCGGCTCTGTCGGTCAGCAGATGGTCCGCATGATCGAGGGATACAAAGCTCTTCGGATGTTTCGCCGCCACGAAGATGCGCGTGGCATTGTCGATGCCGACGGTGTCGTCGGTGGGCGCCTGCATCACCAGCAGCGCCTTGTGCAGCTTGGTCACCTTGGCGAGCAGATTGTGCTCGGCCACGTCATCGAGAAAGGCGCGCTTGATGCGGAACGGGCGGCCGGCGAGATTGACCTCGACTTCCCCCTGTTCGCGGATGTCGTGCAGCCGGTCCGCGAACAGATGCGTGACATGGCCGGGGTCCGATGGTGCGGCGATGGTGACGACCGCTTTCGCCTCTGGAATCTCGCTTGCTGCCGCAAGGATCGCAGCACCCCCCAAGCTGTGGCCGATCAGGATCGTCGGCGCCTTGCCAAGTGCGCGCAGGTGATTGGCGGCATGGACGAGGTCTTCGACATTCGAGGTGAAGGTGCTGTTGGCGAATTCGCCGTCGCTGGAGCCGAGGCCGGTGAAGTCGAAGCGTAGTACCGCAATGCCATGGACCGTCAGCGCCGCAGCGATGCGCTTGGCGGCCAGCGTGTCCTTGCTGCAGGTGAAGCAATGCGCGAGCAGCGCGGTAGCACGGATGTCGCCATCCGGTCTGTCCAGCGCCGCTGCGAGCATGTGGCCCGATGAGCCCGCGAACTGAAATTTCTCGGATGGCATGGATCGCTCCTGAATCTTTGTATGGATCGCAATAGCAGACCGATGCGACGACCTTAACCTCTCCCCGCATTTTGCGCGGGGAGAGGTCGCCGCGTTTTCGCGGCGGGTGAGGGGCATGGCACGGACAAATGAGTGCATTCTGCAGATTCGAATCTTGAAAACGAATCGACAGGAGTGACTTGAGGGGCTTCCTTCTAGCTAGCTCAGTGCCCCGCCCTCATCCCACCCTTCTCCCCGCGCAGAGCGGGGAGAAGGAGCCGGCCGGTGCCTCGCTCAGCCGCCCTCAATCTTCCGAGTAACGCTGCTCTTCCCAGGGATCGCCGCGATTGTGATAGCCGCGGACTTCCCAGTAGCCGGGTTTGTCGTCGGTGCGGAATTCGATGCGCTGCAGCCACTTCGCGCTCTTCCAGAAATACAGATGCGGCACGATCACGCGCACGGGTCCGCCATGGTCGCGCTCGATCGGCGCGCCCTGCCACGAATGCGCCAGCAGGGCGTCCTCGGACGCAAAATCCTCCAGCGACAGGTTGGTGTCGTAGCCGTCATGCGACTGCAGCACCACGAAGCGCGCATCGGGCTTCGGCCGGCAGGCGTCGAGCAATGCGCGGGTCGATAGCCCCTCCCACTGATTGTCGTAACGCGACCATGTGGTGACGCAGTGAATGTCGGAGATGAAGGTGGACTGCGGCTGCGCAGAGAACTGCGCAAAGTCCCAGAACAGCGGCGTTTCCACGGCGCCATAGACATCGAGGCGCCAGCGCTCGCGGGAGATATTGGGCGTAATGCCGAGATCCAGCACCGGCCAATCCTGGGTCAAATGCTGGCCGGGTGGAAGCCGTTGCTCGTCCGGGCGTGCAGGACGGCCGGTGAGAAACCGGCCCTCGCGCGCCCAGCGCTGCTTGGTTTGCGTCAGCTTGGATTCCGAAGGTGTCTTGTTGTCATCCATGCCGTCGCTCCCTGGCGCATGAAGGTGGGGCCGATGGTCGGACAAGATCATGCTCAAATAAAGAAAAAGCCGGAGCCAGATGTTCTGGCTCCGGCTTTTTGCGTCACTCGTGACGGTGCATGGCCGAGTTGTGCTTGGTGTCGCGCATCGTGGCGTAGATGAGCAGCGACAGGAAGATCATGCCCGACAGGTAGTAGTAGAAGTAATGCTCGTGGCCCGACTGCTTGAAATACAGCGCCACGGCAGGTGCCGTACCGCCGAAGATCGAGACGGTCAGCGCATAGGGCACGCCGACGCCCATGGCGCGGATATTGGTCGGGAACAGCTCGGCTTTCACCACCGCATTGATCGAGGTGTAGCCCGCCACGAACACCCAGGCGCCGCAGATCAGCAGGAAGGCGACGAAAGGCGACTTGGTGGTCTGCAGCGTGGTGAGGATCGGCACGGTGCAGAGTGTGCCGGCAACGCCGAAGAAGATCAGCAGCGGCTTGCGGCCGAAGCGATCCGACAGCGCGCCATAGATCGGCTGCAGGATGCAGGCGAAGATCAGCGTGCCGAAGATCACCGTGGTGGTCTGGTCGGCGGTGAGGCCGACGGAGAGCTTCACGAAGGTCTGCATATAGGTGGTGAAGGTGTAGAACGCCGCCGTGCCGCCGGCGGTGAGGCCGACAACCAGCAGCAGCTCGCGCGGATACTTCAGCAGGCCGCGCATTGAGCCCATCGGCTTGGCCTGCTTCTTCGCTTCCGTGAACTGCTCGGTCTCATGCATGTCGCGACGCATCACGGCAGCGAAGATGGCGAGGCTGGCGCCGATGAAGAACGGAATGCGCCAACCCCAGTCCTTCAGCTCCTGCTCGGTGAGGAACACCTTCTGCAGCAGCAGCAGAACGATGATGGCGGTCAGCTGGCCGCCGATGAGCGTCACATACTGAAAGCTTGAATAGAAACCGCGATGGTTGGGATCGGCGACTTCGGAGAGATAGGTGGCGGAGGCGCCATATTCGCCGCCGAGGCTGAGGCCCTGGATGATGCGGGCGACGGCGAGCAGCACGGGCGCTGCAAAGCCGATGGTCGCATAGGTCGGCGCCAGTGCGATGATCAGCGAGCCGAAGCACATGAACAGCACGGAGATGGTGAGCGACAGACGGCGTCCGTAACGATCGGCGAGGAAGCCGAAGAACCAGCCGCCCAGCGGGCGCATCAGGAAGGTTGCGGCGAACAGCACAGCGGCATTGAGCTGCTGCACGACCGGATCGTTGGAGGGGAAGAAGGCCGGTGCGAAATACAGCGCGAAGGCGGTGTAGGCGTAGAAGTCGTACCACTCGACCAGATTGCCCATCGAGCCGATGAAGATCGCCTTGATGCGTTTTTTGGCGTCGTCGAAATGAAGTTTGCCGTCCGCTGGCGGTGCGAAAGTATCAGCCACTAAAAGCCCTCATAATTCCGTTTAACGAAATATTCGGTTGCCATGGGGGCTGACAAAAGCCAATGCCGGCAAATGCATTGCTGATGGCAGGATCGTTATTTCTGCCAGGCGCGCGTGTTTGCAGCGCAGCAACACGTGTTTATACGCAATCTGCGGCAATGTGGCTTATACTAAAGTATATGGCTGGCGCTGGCCGTAGGGTGGGCAAAGCGTAGCGTGCCCACCTTGAAGTACACGGCCGTAAAGGTGGGCACGCTGACGCTTTGCCCACCCTACAAGTCCCAGTTACTTCGCCGGGCGCGGATCGATCGGCGTGATCGACTGCAGGCCGAGAATATCCTCCAGCACACGCCCACCCGCGAGCAGCGAGGCCTCGCCGCGCGGCGGGCCGACGATTTGCAGGCCGACCGGCAGGCCCGTGGTGGTGAAGCCACAGGGGATCGACAGCGCCGGGCAGCCGGTGATGGTGATCGCATAGACGATGCCCAGCCACTGCACATAGTTGTCGAACTTGGTGCCGTTGCACTCGGCGAGATAGCGCTGCTCGATGGGGAAGGGCGGCGTGATGGTCGCCGGGCACAGCAAGAGATCATATGTCTCGAAGAATTCACGAGCGCGCGCAGCCAGCGTCACGCGCTGCGTTTCCGCCTTGGCGATCTGCTCGACCTTGAGTTTCAGGCCTTCCTCGATATTCCAGATCACTTCCGGCTTCAGCTTGTCGCGGTGGTCGCGCAGCAGGCCGAGCTTGGAGATCGCGAAGTCATAGGCGCGCAGCACGTGGAAGCATTCATGGGCTTCGCGCAGGTCGGGATGTGCTTCCTCGACGATGACGCCGGCTTCAGCAAACCGCTCGGCCGCCTTGCGGGTGAGCGCGGCGACTTCCGGATCCACCGGCGTGATGCCGAGGTCGGGCGAATAGGCGATGCGCTTCGGCTTCTTGCCCGCGCGCACGGCGGAGCGGAACGTCTCCGGCAGCTTCGGCAGCGAGATCAGGTCGGCGGGATGTTCGCCGCTCATGGCGTCAAGCATCAGCGCGAGGTCTTCCACATTGCGGGCCATCGGGCCTTGCACGCTCACCATGCGGGCCAGCGCGATATTCGGCGTCGAGGCAACGCGGCCGACGCTGGGGCGCAGGCCGACAATGCCGCAGAACGAGGCGGGATTGCGCAGCGAGCCGCCCATGTCCGAGCCGTGGGCGATCCAGGCAGTGCCGCTGGCGAGCGCTGCCGCTGCGCCGCCCGACGAGCCGGCGGCCGACTTCGACAGGTTCCACGGGTTCAGCGTCGCGCCGAACACTTCATTGAAGGTGTTGGCGCCGGCGCCGAATTCCGGCGTGTTGGATTTCGCATAGACCACGCCGCCATTCTCTTCGAGGCGCTCGACGAGGATGTTGGACTTGGCCGGCACCACATCCTTGAAGATCGGCGAACCCTGTGTGGTGCGCACGCCGGCAACGGAGGTCAGGTCCTTGATCGGCACCGGCAGGCCCGCAAGGATGCCACGTTCGCCGAGCGGCTTCTTCATCAATTCCTTCGCGTGATCGCGCGCACGATCGAAGCAGAGGATCGGCAGCGCATTGACCTGGCCTTCCACCTCTCCGATGCGCGCTTCCAGTGCGTCGAGCACGTCGAGCGGCGTCACGCTGCCGCTGTTGAGTTGATCGACGACGGCGCAGGCCGTTGCTTTGATGAGGTCGGAATGGGAAGCCACGCACGTCTCCAGATAATGCGAACAGGGATGAGCAGAAAATTGAGCGCAGCATGATGGTCGCGCACGTAGCCGTCCAGACTATTTTCTGCTCGAATGCGGCATACCGGCCGTGTCGCCCTGCAATGCTGGGGTGCAATCAAGGATCACAACCATGAGTAAGCCGTTTGGCGATTCCAGCTGGCGCGCGATGTCGCGTGCGCAGCTCGATGCCGGCCTCAACAATGGTGTCGCCGTTGCCGGCAGCGCCGACATCACCGCGGCATGGGGCCAGCGCTCCGATGCCATGAAGGCGAAATATCCTGCGCATCTCGATATCGCCTATGGGCCGCGCGAGCGTAACAGGTTCGATCTCATCAAGGTCGTCGAGGGCGGCCCGGTGCTGCTGCTGATCCATGGCGGCTACTGGCAGATGCGCTCGAAGGATTTTTTCACCTGCTTTGCGGCGGGGCCCATCGCCCATGGCATCAATGTCGCCGCCATCGGCTATACGCTGGCGCCGGATGCGACGCTGGACGAGATCGTCGCGGAGATCCATGCTGGCGTGGATGCGCTGGTGGCGCAGGCGGGCAGCCTCGGCATCGATGCGGATCGTCTGGTGGTCACGGGCTGGTCCGCCGGCGGGCATCTCACGGCGTCGGTGCTCTCGCATCCGAAAGTGAAGGGCGGCGTCGCGATCTCCGGCATCTACGATCTCGAACCGATCCGCGCCTCCTATCTCAACGAGAAGCTCAAGCTCGATGAAGCGATGTCGCAGCGGCAGTCACCGCTGCTGCAGGAGGGGCCGAACAAGCCGCTGGCACTGGTGGTCGGCAGCGCCGAATTGCCGATCCTGCGCCAGCAGACCGCGGACCTTGCGGTGCATCGCGTGCAGCACGGGCTGCCGGTGAGCTATGAGGAGATTCCAGGCATGGATCACTTCTCGATCATGGCGGAGCTGGAAAAGCCGGAGGGAAGGATCACGGCGCTGATCAGGGAATTGGTGGCAAGGATGTAAGCGCCCTTCTCCCTCCCCCAAGCCGTGCAGCGGCGCCGTGGGGAGGGTGGCACGAGCCTGACGAAGCGAAGCTTCGTTATGGCGAGTGACGGGTGGGGTGCTTCCTCAAGCTCAGACGTCACGTGGGGAAACACCCCACCCCCGCCTATCGGCGGACCCTCCCCACTGCGCGGCTACGCCGCTTGAGGGAGGGAGACCATCGGCCGCTCAGCGCAATCTTAATGCGTCCGTGCCAGACAGAATGCCACCACCTGCTCCAGCGCCGTCTTCATGGGCGAGGGCGGGAACAGCGCCAGTGCATCGACGGCCATCGCGCCATAGTGATGCGCGCGGCTGATCGTGTCTTCCAGGGCGCGGTGCTTGGTCATCAGGCCGATGGCGTGATCGAGATCGCTGTCGCCGATCTCGCCGCGCTCCAGCGACTTGATCCAGAATTCGCGCTCGGCATCGTTGCCGCGGCGGAAGGCCAGCACGACGGGCAGTGTGATCTTGCCCTCGCGGAAATCGTCGCCGACATTCTTGCCGAGTTTTGCGGCCTTGCCGCCGTAATCCAGCACGTCATCGACGAGCTGGAACGCGATGCCGAGATTCATGCCGACCGAACGACACGCGGTCTGCTCGGCCTTCGGACGGTTCGCAATCACCGGGCCGACTTCGCAGGCAGCGGCGAACAGTTCGGCCGTCTTGCCGCGGATGACGGCGAGATATTCGTCTTCGGTCGTCGCGGTGTTCTTGGCGGCGGCGAGCTGCATCACTTCGCCTTCGGCGATGGTGGCAGCAGCCGACGAGAGAATGTCCAGCGCGCGCAGCGAGCCGACCTCGACCATCATGCGGAACGCCTGGCCGAGCAGGAAGTCGCCCACCAGCACCGAAGCCTCGTTGCCCCACAGCATGCGCGCCGAAAGCTTGCCGCGGCGCAGTTCGCTCTGGTCGACCACGTCGTCATGCAGCAGGGTTGCGGTGTGCATGAATTCGACGGCGGCGGCGAGCTTGATATGGCCGTCGCCGGTGTAGCCGGTGAGATTGGCCATCGCCAGCGTCAGCATCGGGCGCAGGCGCTTGCCGCCCGAGGAGATCAGGTGGTTGGCGACTTCAGGAATCATCGTGACGTCGGAGCCGGTGCGCGACAGGATGGTCGCATTCACGCGCTCCATATCGGGAGCAACAAGGCTCACGAGCTGGTCGATCGACGCTGTTGCGTGACTCTCGAAAGGAACAATCACCGCCACGCTGTAGTCTCCGAATTACTAAGGTCTCAGCGCAACCTGCCGTGGTCGGCCGTCGCGCACGCCCTGATAGGCCGAATTCGCGCGAAAATCATGTAAATTCATGCGCAGATAAGGCCGGTTAGACAATATGTCCGCAGAATAGGAACTGCGCGCGGATGCGGCAAGGGCTAGGGAACCTGGATCAAATCCAGATATACCGGTCGTGAACAGGGAATGGTGGTCAATTGCGCGAAATCCTGCGGACGAATGATGTGGTGCTGGTCTCGGCGGTGGGCGCGCTGCTCGACGGCGCCAATATCCATCACCTGGTGCTGGACCAGAATATGAGCGTGCTGGAAGGCTCGCTGGGCGTCATTCCACGCCGAATCCTCGTCCATGACGATGATCTGGGTCAAGCGCGCGCATTGCTGACGGAAGCCGGGCTCGCGCATGAGCTGCGCGCCGAGGGCGAATGATGCCTGACGCGATCGTGACCACGGATGATCGGGTGCTGGGCGGCCAGTTGCTGCTGCGGCAGCCGGCCTCCGGCCATCGCGCCGGTCATGACGCAATTCTGCTGGCGGCGGCGACATCGGCGCGGTCGGGCCAGCGCGTGGTGGACTTTGGCGCCGGAGTCGGCACCGCGGGGCTCGCTGTCGCCAAACGTGTCGCTGGGCTCTCGCTCGGATTGATCGAAGTCAATCCAGACTTTGCCGATCTCGCGCGCCACAACGCCGAAGCCAATGGCCTCAAAGCCGATGTGATCACGCTCGATCTCGCATCCAGTGCCGATACCTTCGCCGCCGCCGGCCTGCTGCCCGACAGCGCCGATGTCGTGTTGATGAATCCGCCCTTCAACGATCCCGCACGTCATCGCGCCTCGCCGGACAAGACGCGCGAGATCGCGCATGTGGCGGCGGAAGACACGCTCGCGACATGGATCCATGCCGCGCGGCGCGTGCTGAAATCGAATGGCGAGCTGACACTGATCTGGCGCGCCGATGGCGTCGCCGACGTGCTCGCAGCGCTCGACCGCGGCTTCGGGGCGCTCGCGCTGATGCCCGTGCATGGCGATGCATCGGCTCCGGCGATCAGGATTCTGGCGCGTGCTGTAAAAGGGGGGAGGGCGCCTGCGGCAATTCACCCCGGCATTGCGCTACGGGATGCGAAGGGCGCGCCCGATGCCCATATCCAGCAAATCCTGGAAGGGCATGCAGCGCTTCCATGGGCATCGCTTTAGGCGATGCGCATGATTATGACTGGGGAGCTGTTCCCGAACGCTTCTGCGGCGCGGACGTAAAATGGATCGCCGTGAGCAGCGTGCCGATGATCAGCATCAGCAGATAGATCTTCATGTTCACTCCCAACGCGCGTTTGGCAATTATGGTTTGCAAACGCTGAAACTCTCTGCCGGTTCAATGACACGCGCGTGATAATGTACGGTTAATGTCGAGGTAACTTTGTATGAGCGAATCCAGTTTGAAAGCGGCGATCTCAAGGCTGCTGCCTGCGCGTTTCCGTCGCGCGAGCGCAGTGGTCCCTGTGGTGCGCTTGTCCGGCACCATCGGCGCCGTCACGCCGCTGCGGCCGGGGATGTCGCTCGCCGGCGTCGGCAAATTGCTGGATAAAGCCTTCGCCACGAAGAACGCGAAAGCGGTCGCATTGGTGGTGAATTCGCCTGGCGGCTCGCCCGTTCAATCACGGCAAATTTATCTGCGCATCCGTCAGCTCGCCGCCGAGAAGAAGCTTCCGGTGTTCGTGTTCGTCGAGGATGTCGCAGCCTCCGGCGGCTACATGATCGCCTGCGCGGGTGACGAGATCTTCGTCGATCCGTCATCCATCGTCGGCTCCATCGGCGTGGTCGGCGGCACCTTCGGCTTCGTGGAGGCGATCAAGAAGATCGGCGTCGAGCGCCGGCTCTATACGGCGGGCGAGCACAAGGCGACGCTCGATCCATTCCTGCCGGAAAACCCCGACGACGTGGCGCGGCTGAAATCGCTCCAGCGCGAGATCCACGCGATCTTCATCGGCCTTGTGAAGGACAGCCGCGGCGCGCGCCTCAAGGGGCCGGAGGACGAGTTGTTCACCGGCGCCTATTGGGCCGGCGAGAAGTCGGTCGAATACGGCCTTGTCGATGCCATCGGCGATCTCCGCTCGGTGCTGCGCGCGCGCTATGGCGACGAGGTGAAGACGCCGGTGATCGCGGCGCCCACGGGGATGCTGTCGAACCTGCTCGGCCGCAAATCCTCCAGCGCCGCGCAGCTGGAACTCGGTGCATTGGCCGATCTGCCCGACCAGATCGTGACCACGCTGGAAACCCGCGCTCTGTGGTCGCGCTACGGGTTTTAAGAGACCTGTGGCCTCCGAGTTCGTCCCGCAAATCGCCATTGTTCCGCGCCAGCAGTTGCGCGAGATTGCCGGGAAGGGGGCTCGTCATGAGCAAGGATGAGAACATGCCGCCGCTGGTCGCCATTGCGGGTGCGCTGGGAAGCGCTGCCGTGGTCCGCTGGGCCTATCGCACCGTGAAGCGCGTCAATCAGGAACTGGACGCGGCCCGCCAGGCCCGCGTCGCCGAGACGGCCGCTCCCGAAGCCAAGACCCTCCGCCGTGACCCTGAGACGGGGGCTTATCGGCCGGGCTGAGGCATCGCGTAGCCTGGATGGAGCGCAGCGCAATCCGGGGACCGGCGGACTGCTGAAGCTCTGGATCCTGGATTTCGCTGCGCTCCATCCAGGCTACGGACAAGAAAAAGCCGGCCCGAGGACGGGCATGTCCTTCTGGCCGGCTGCATTCTTGGAAGTTCTCTTGGGGTTCGCCGGATCAACGCCCTAACGCCCGCTTTCGTTCCGCCCTGCGGCGTATCGCCTTGATTCCACAGGCCCCTGTGGATACGGTCCGCGCGCTTCGATCCGCCCCGCCACTTCAGGGCGAATCTGACGGCGAATCCCGAAAAACCGGCCCGGATATACCCAAAAACATGACGGACTCCCTGCCTCCGCATATGCGCCCGGAACGTTCGTTCCAGGGTTTCATCCTCGCTCTGCAGCGGTTCTGGGCCGAGCAGGGCTGCGTTATCCTGCAGCCCTATGACATGGAAATGGGCGCCGGCACCTTCCATCCCGCCACCACGCTGCGCGCCCTCGGTCCGAAGCCGTGGAAGGCCGCCTATGTGCAGCCGTCGCGCCGGCCGAAGGATGGCCGCTATGGCGAGAACCCGAACCGGCTGCAGCATTATTACCAGTTCCAGGTGATCATGAAGCCGTCGCCGGCCAATCTGCAGGATCTCTATCTGCAGTCGCTGAAGGCGATCGGCATCGACACCGCCTTGCATGACGTCCGCTTCGTCGAGGACGACTGGGAGAGCCCGACGCTGGGCGCCTGGGGCCTCGGCTGGGAATGCTGGTGCGACGGCATGGAAGTCTCGCAATTCACTTATTTCCAGCAGGTTGCGGGCGTGGAATGCGCTCCCGTCGCGGGCGAGCTCACTTACGGCCTCGAGCGCCTCGCCATGTATGTGCAGGGCGTCGATCGCGTCTATGACCTCAACTTCAACGGCCGCGAAGGCGCCGAGAAGGTCACCTATGGCGATGTCTTCCTGCAGGCCGAGCAGGAATATTCGCGGCACAACTTTGAACACGCCGACACGGCGATGCTGTTCGAGCAGTTCAAGATGGCCGAGGCCGCCTGCAAAAAGTATCTCGACGCCGGCTGGGCGACGGACAAGCGCGAACAGCATCTGATGGCGCTGCCGGCCTATGACCAGTGCATCAAGGCCAGCCATGTTTTCAATCTGCTCGATGCGCGCGGCGTGATCTCCGTCACCGAACGCCAGAGCTACATCATGCGCGTCCGCGAACTGGCGAAAGCCTGCGGCGAAGCATGGGTGCACACCGAAGCCGGCGGAGCCGCGGCCTGAGCAGGGTTTTACCTTGCTATAATGGTCGCTCGCTGGTTTATACTAAACTGCCGGTTTGGTATAAACCTTCGGGTGGAGTTTAAACTCTTTGGACAAAGCGGTCTTCCAGCGCTCGCCCTCAGGCGGCCTTGCTTCCACCCTGAACGGGCAGTGGGGTTTCGTTCCCCATCCGTTGCCGCCGCAGGTGGATACCAGTTCGTTCATGATGCCTCTGGTTAACGCGACCCAGGCACTGGGCGAGCTCAACGGCATCCTGCGGACGCTGGCTGACCCCTATATTTTGATCCAGCCGCTGCAGGCGCGAGAGGCGCTGACGTCCTCCAGCATGGAGGGGACATACACGACGGTCGATGCTCTACTGCTTGCCGAAGCCGGTTTCGGCGAAGGAGAAGCCCAGAGCGGCGACACCCGCGAGGTCTTCAATTATTCCGTTGCGCTTCGGAAGGCTGTTGCCAGCCTCGACGAGCTACCCCTTTCACTGCGTACGATCCGCAATGCGCATATGGACCTGCTGCGCGGCGTAACGCGTGCGCGTGGCGCGAATATTCAGGCAGGAGAGTTCAAGCAGCAGCAAAACTGGATCGGCGCTGCGGCGATCGAAGCCGCGCGTTTTGTGCCTACGCCGCCAGCCGAAACCTTGCGGTGTCTCGATCAGCTAGAAAACTATCTACAGCGCGAGAGCCGCGATCAGGCGCCGGCGCTGCTGGATGCAGCGCTTATGCACTACCAGTTCGAGGCGATACATCCGTTCGCCGATGGTAATGGCCGTGTCGGGCGCATCCTGATTCCTGTGATGCTGTATGAGCGCAAAGCGCTTAGCCATCCCGCGTTGTTCCTCAGTCGCGCGCTTGAGGAACGCAAGGATGAGTATATCGACCGGATGTTCGAGGTGTCGCGATCTGGCGACTGGTCCGGATGGATCACTTTTTTCATGGATATCGTCATGCAGACCTGTCGCGACACCATCGCAACCGCGGACAGGCTGTTGTTGATGCGTGAACAATATCGTAGCCGGCTGCAGGAGGCAGGACGTTCCGCACTGCTGCTCTCGACGGTCGATCGCCTCTTCATTCATCCGGTGTTTTCGACGCCGCAACTCGCCGAATATCTCTCCGTCACCTATCCCGCCGCGCAAAAGCATCTTAATACGCTGCTGCGGCTGAACATCGTCGAGGAAATCGAGGGCACGTCCTATCCGAAATACTTCGCTGCCCGCGAAATCCTGAACGTGATTACTGGACAATCCTGATGCCCGATCTTCTCCTCGAACTGTTCTCCGAAGAAATCCCCGCCCGCATGCAGGCCAAGGCCGCGGAGGACCTGCGCCGCATGGTCACCGACAAGCTCGTCGATGCCGGCCTCGTCTATGAAGGCGCCAAGGCCTTCGCGACGCCGCGTCGCCTCGCGCTGACGGTGCATGGCATTCCCGCGCGCCAGCCCGATCTCAAGCAGGAGCGCAAGGGCCCGCGCGTCGGCGGCGCCGAGGCCGCGATTGCGGGCTTCCTGAAAGCCACCGGTCTCAATTCCATCGACGAGGCAAAAATCCAGCGCGATCCCAAGGGCGATTTCTACATCGCGCTCACCGAGAAGCCGGGCAAGCCGGCCATCGATATGCTGGCCGAAATCCTGCCGATGGTGATCCGCACCTTCCCGTGGCCGAAGCAGATGCGCTGGGGCGAGGCGTCGATCAAGTCGAGCGCGCTGACCTGGGTGCGTCCGCTGCATTCCATCGTCGCCACCTTCGGCATCGAGACCGAAGAGCCGGAGATCGTCAAATTCGATCTGCCCGGCGTCAGCATCGGCCAGACCACGCGTGGCCATCGCTTCCTCGCCCCCGGCGAGATCGAGGTGCGCCGCTTCGACGATTATGTCGCAAAACTGCAGCAGGCCAAGGTCGTGCTTGATCCCGAACGCCGCAAGGAGATCATTCTCGCCGACGCGCGCCAGCTGACTTTCGCGCAGGGGTTTGAGCTGGTCGAGGACGCCGCATTGATAGAAGAGGTGTCGGGCCTGGTCGAATGGCCGGTGGTGCTGATGGGCTCGTTCGATGCGGACTTCCTGTCGATCCCCGACGAGGTGATCCGCGCCACCATCCGCGCCAACCAGAAGTGTTTTGTGGTGCGCGATCCCAAGACGGGCAAGCTCACCAACAAGTTCATCCTCACGGCGAATATCGAAGCGAGTGATGGCGGCGCCGCCATCATCGCCGGCAACGAACGCGTCATCCGCGCGCGCCTGTCGGATGCAAAATTCTTCTACGACACCGACCTGAAGACGAAGCTGGAAGCCCGGCTGCCGAAATTCGATCAGATCGTGTTTCATGAAAAGCTGGGCACGCAGGCAGAGCGCATCAAGCGCATCGAGCGACTGGCCGGCGAGATCGCACCGCTGGTCGGCGCCGATCCTGCGAAGACGAAGCGTGCGGCTCAGTTGGCCAAGGCGGATTTGCTGACGGAAGTCGTCGGCGAATTCCCCGAATTGCAGGGGCTGATGGGCAAGTATTACGCGCTGGCGCAGGGCGAAGATGCGTCGGTCGCGGCTGCGAGTGAAGATCACTGGAAGCCGCAGGGGGCGGGTGACAGCGTGCCGAACGATCCCATCAGCATTGCTGTGGGCCTCGCCGACAAGCTCGATACGCTCACCAGCTTCTGGGCGATGGATGAAAAGCCGACCGGTTCGAAGGATCCGTTCGCGCTGCGTCGCGCAGCGCTCGGCGTGATCCGCCTCTTGCTGGAGAACAATCTTCGCCTCTCGATGACCAAGGCTTCGCAGTCTGGCGTGGAGGGATTGCTCGCGACCAGCACAGGCAAGACCTTTGCTGATACCCAGAAGGTACCAGTCGATCTCCTCGCCTTCTTCGCCGATCGCCTCAAGGTCCAGCTCCGCGATCAGGGCGCGCGTCACGATCTCGTCGATGCCGTGTTTGCGCTCGGTGGCCAGGACGATCTGTTGATGGTGGTTCGCCGCGTCGAGGCGCTCGGCAAATTCCTCGACAGCGACGACGGCAAGAACCTGCTCGCCGGCACCAAGCGTGCGAACAACATCCTCACCATCGAGGAGAAGAAGGACAAGCGGACTTTTGACGGCGCGCCGGATGCTGCGCTGTTCAAGCTCGATGAGGAAAAGGCATTGGCCAAGGCCATCGCCGAGGTCGGGCCGGAAGCGAGCGCCGCAGTGGCCAAGGAAGATTTTGCCGGCGCCATGGCGGCGATGGCCAAATTGCGCCCGGCGGTGGATGCGTTCTTCGACAAGGTGAAGGTGAATGACGACGACGCGGCCGTCCGCGAAAATCGCCTGAAGCTCTTGAACGAGATCCGCGCCGCCACGCGTGCGGTGGCGGATTTCTCGAAGATACAGGATTGAGCCTGTAGCCCGGATGGAGCGAAGCGCCATCCGGGGACCGGCGACATGCGGCACGCCTGAATCCCGGATTGCGCTGCGCTCCATCCGGGCTACGGATGCGGCGTGTTTGGGAAATATCCCGACACCATCCGCAACATTAACACTCCCTTAACCATCCCCTGAAAAGGTCCGGTTCCATCAACGGTTTATTAACCGTCCCATGGGGCGCGCCTGTTCATGACTTCGGTCAATTCCACCCTCAATCCCTACGCCAATTACGGCTCGGCCTATGCCCGCGCGGCCGCGATTGCGCCGCCGTCCTTGGCCAATGCGCTCAATGCCAATGAGAGCGCCACCACGTCTTCGGCCGCGACCAATCTCACGCTGTCGGATGCCGCGCGTGCGCAGCTCGCGGCGTCCGGCGATACCAAGAGCATTGCGAGCGTCATCGCCGATGCGCGCAGCACGCTGACCGGCCTGTATACGGCGGCCAAGGTCACCGGCCCCTATGATGCAAGCGGCAAGCTCACCGTCGATCTCGCCTCGCTCGATCGCCGCGCGCTATTTGCGGTCTCCACCAATAATGGCGGCAGCTTCACGCCCGACGAGCAGAAGGCCGCCGGTGCCGAACTCACCAGCCGCTTAAACGCGGCACTGGCGCCTGCCGCCGGCACTGCAAAGCTCACCGGCAACTTCGCCGGTCTTTATAAGGCCGCCGCCGATTATCTCGATGCCGCCGGGCCTGAAGAAAAGGCCACGGCGCTGTGGGCCGCGCAGCGCGAGGCCGTCGCCAAGGGCGCGCAGGCGACGACCCAGACGCCGGACAAGGCGCCGTCGGGCATCGCCAACGATCCCGTCGCTGCCTTTCTCGCGCAGCCGGATAGCGCACAGCCGGTGAAGAGCATCGGCGACGTCGCCAAAGCCGTGCGCGCCGCGCTGGATGCGCAGGCCAAGGCGGCGCAGGATGCAGGCAAGGGCGAACTCGTCTACGACGCCGCGCGCAAGACGGGCCAGATGGCCGATCTCTCCAGCATCGACAATCGCTCGCTGTCGGCGATGTCGCTCAATCAGGATGGATTGTTCTCGCAGGAAGAGAGCTTTGCGGCCAAGCAGACGCTCAATGCGCGTAATCGCGCGGCGATCCTCGACGCGTTGCAGGCCAGCCAGAAGAGTGGCGATCCCGCGCAGCTCAGTCTCGGCATTCTCAATGTCTATTCCGGCATGAGCGCCGAGGAGCGCACGGCCTCGAACTGGACACCAGCCTTCCGCGACAATGCGGTGGCGGCATACAAGTCGACGAATAATATTCTGTCGATGCTGAAGGGCTGAAGTGAATGAGGAGCGTGCGGCTCCCCCTCACCCGGATCGCAAGGGCGATCCGACCTCTCCCCGGCGGGGAGAGGTGAAGAAAGAGCGTCTCATCTAATCAAGAGCGTTGTCGCAGCGGCGACGCTCGGATCACCTCTCCCCACCGGGGAGAGGTCGCCGCGTCTTCGCGGCGGGTGAGGGGGCGTTTCCCCAAAACAAAAAGCCCCGCCCGGCAGGGGAGCACCGGGGCGGGGCTTCTTCGCCCGGTCGCTCATCACAAGCGCCCGAACGAATGGGAATCGGTGATCGACCTTAATCGATCACCTGCACGATACGGCGCGAGCGCGGCTCGACCAGCACCGTCTGTCCGTTCACCACTGTGTAGCGATAGGGCGTCTGCGCCACCGATTGCGGTACGTCGTAATAGGTCACGCCGGCTTCCGGCAGGGTGGTGCCGACCACGATGCGATCCGGCACCGTGAAGGTGGGCACGCGCTCGCGCACCACATATTCGCGGAAGGCCGGGCGTTCGGACACGGTGATGCCATCGGGATCGTTCTGATCGACGATCACCCGGTCACCGCCTGAGACGCCGACCGTGACACCCTGGGCCTGTGCGGCCAGCGGGGCACCGAACGCGCCGATCAGCGCGGCTGCTGCAATCAGTTTGTTACGCATGGTCATCTCCTTCATGAACGATCTCCGGCTTGCTGCGCCGGCAATGCCATCCAGCCATTGTTGTGATTTCCACCGTCGGCCAATGCCTGCCGCAGGCGATCGTTCCGGAATTTTTGGGGACACTCTGCCGGTTTTTGATGCATTGCAGCGATGCAACCGGGAACCCATTGATGCCCGGTGCGTCTTCATGCTGCTACTCCCCGGCGGCGCGCAGGGCGCCGAATCGCATCACCGCATCGGAGATCCCCATGACCATCACGGCAGCCCACATCCAGCCGATCGTCGCGCTCATCGCTGGTGTCCTGATTCTGATCATGCCGCGACTGCTGAACTTCATCGTCGCGATCTATCTGATCGTCATCGGCCTGGTCGGTCTCGGCGTCTTCAAGCTGCTGAAAATCGGCTAATTTCTGACACTCAATTCCGTAACAAGCTACCGGCACCGTCGCTTGCACCACATCGCCTAAACGTGGTGTAAGGCGGTTCCTTCCCGTCTCCATCCTCTCGCCGGATCGATTGAGAACCATGGCCAAAACCGCATCGAAGTCCAAAAAGGCTGCCAAGCAGGCTGCCGCGAAGTCCAAGCCTGCAAAGGTGGCTGCAAAGGCCGCCAAGGCCGCGCCGCCCAAGAAGGCTGCGCCAGCAAAGAAGGCGGCGGCCAAGGTTGCCAAAAAGCCTGTCGCCAAGAAGGCGGTTGCAAAGGCGCCGGTGGCGAAGAAAGCGGTTGTGGCCAAAGCGTCTGCCAGCAAGGCGCCGGCCAAGGCTGTGGCCAAGAAGGTCGCCGCCAAGCCGACCGATCTCGGCAAGGTCGGCAAGTGGGTCTATTCGTTCGGTGGCGGCAAGTCCGAGGGCAAGTCGGACATGCGCAACCTGCTCGGCGGCAAGGGTGCGAACCTCGCCGAAATGGCGAATCTCGGTTTGCCCGTGCCTCCCGGCTTCACCATCCCGACCTCGGTCTGCACCTATTACTACGACAACAAGAACAGCTATCCGAAAGAGCTGAAGGCGCAGGTCGAGAAGGCGCTGGACGCCGTCGGCAAGATCACCAAGAAGACCTTTGGCGATAACAAGAACCCGCTGCTGGTCTCGGTGCGCTCGGGCGCCCGCGCCTCGATGCCGGGCATGATGGACACGGTCCTCAATCTCGGCCTCAACGACGTCACCGTCGAAGCGCTGGCCGAGCTCGCCGGCGACAAGCGCTTTGCCTATGACAGCTATCGCCGCTTCATCACCATGTATTCGGACGTGGTGCTCGGCTTCGATCACCACCACTTCGAAGAAATTCTCGACACCTACAAGGACAACAAGGGCTACTCGCTCGACACCGATCTCGATGGTGATGACTGGGTCCACCTTGTCGGCAAATACAAGGAAGCCGTCGCTCGCGAGACCGGCAGCGATTTCCCGCAGGATCCGCATGCGCAGCTGTGGGGCGCCATCGGCGCCGTGTTCTCCTCATGGATGAACCAGCGCGCGATCACCTATCGCCGCCTGCATGACATTCCGGAGAGCTGGGGCACCGCCGTCAACGTGCAGGCCATGGTGTTCGGCAATATGGGCGACACCTCGGCGACGGGCGTCGCTTTCACGCGAAATCCGTCCACCGGCGAAAGCAAGCTGTATGGCGAATTCCTGATCAATGCGCAGGGCGAGGACGTCGTCGCCGGCATCCGCACCCCGCAAGACATCACCGAGGAAGCGCGCATCGAGTCGGGCTCCGACAAGGCGTCGATGGAATCGGCGATGCCGGAAGCCTTCAAGGAGCTGACCCGCATCTACAAGCAGCTCGAGAAGCACTACCGTGACATGCAGGATCTCGAATTCACGGTCGAGCAGAACAAGCTCTGGATGCTGCAGACCCGCAACGGCAAGCGCACCGCCAAGGCCTCGATCCGCATCGCGGTCGAACTCGCCAATGAAGGCGTGATCTCGCAGAAGGATGCCATCACCCGCATCGATCCCGCTGCACTCGATCAGCTGCTGCATCCGACCATCGATCCCTCGGCCGAGCGCGACGTGATCGCGACGGGCCTTCCGGCCTCGCCGGGCGCGGCGTCGGGCGAGATCGTGTTCTCGTCGGATGAAGCTGCCAAACTGCAGGCCGATGGCAAGAAGGTCATTCTGGTTCGTATCGAGACCTCGCCGGAAGACATCCATGGCATGCACGCCTCGGAAGGCATTCTCACCACCCGCGGTGGTATGACCTCGCATGCAGCGGTTGTCGCGCGCGGCATGGGCAAGCCCTGCGTCTCCGGCACCGGCGCCATCCGCGTCGATTACGGTCGCGGCACCATGACCATCGGCGGCCGCGTCTTCAAGGCGGGCGACATCATCACCATCGACGGCTCCACCGGTCAGGTGCTGGCCGGCCGCATGCCGATGATCGAGCCGGAACTGTCCGGCGAATTCGCCACCCTGATGAGCTGGGCCGACAAGGTTCGCAAGCTGAAGGTCCGCGTCAACGGCGACACGCCGGAAGATGCGCGCACCGCCATCAAATACGGCGCCGAAGGCGTCGGCCTGTGCCGCACCGAGCACATGTTCTTCGAAGAGACCCGCATCCGCACCGTGCGCGAGATGATTTTGGCGGAAGACGAGCAGGCCCGCCGCGCGGCGCTTGCCAAGCTTCTGCCGATGCAGCGCGCCGATTTCGTCGAGCTGTTCGAGATCATGCACGGCCTGCCGGTGACGATCCGCCTGCTCGATCCGCCGCTGCACGAATTCCTGCCGCACACCCAGGGCGAGATCGAGGAAGTGGCGCGCGTCATGAACGCCGATCCGCGCAAGCTCGCGGACCGTGCGCGCGAACTGTCCGAATTCAACCCGATGCTCGGCTTCCGCGGCGTGCGTCTGGCGATCGCCTATCCGGAAATCGCCGAGATGCAGGCCCGCGCGCTGTTCGAAGCGGCCATCGAAGCTGCCAAGCGCACCGGCGACGCCGTGGCGCTGGAAGTGATGGTGCCGCTGATCGTCGGCAAGGTGGAGTTCGACCTCATCAAGGCCCGCATCGACGCCACCGCGGAAGCCGTGCTCAAGGAGACCGGCGGCAAGCTGAACTACAGTGTCGGCACCATGATCGAACTGCCGCGCGCCTGTCTGCTTGCCGGCGAGATCGCCGAGACCGCGGAGTTCTTCTCCTTCGGCACCAACGATCTCACCCAGACGACGTTCGGCATCAGCCGCGACGACGCCGCCAGCTTCCTCGGCACCTATATCGCCAAGGGCATTCTCGAGATCGACCCGTTCATCTCGGTGGACCGCAGCGGTGTCGGCGAACTCGTGAAGATCGGCGTCGCTCGCGGTCGCAAGACCCGTCCCAACATCAAGGTCGGCATCTGCGGCGAACACGGCGGCGATCCCGCCTCGGTGGCGTTCTGCCACCAGATCGGCCTCGATTACGTCTCGTGCTCGCCCTACCGCGTGCCGATCGCCCGCCTGGCCGCAGCACAAGCCGCCCTCGGCAAGGAAATCGCCAGCCAGGCGTAAGCAGGCTGGGAGTGAGTTTGAAACGGCCGGGCATTGCCCGGCCGTTTTTGTTTTGCGAAGGCGCGGATTTTTCCCTCCCCCAAGCGGCGAAGCCGCGCAGCGGGGAGGGTGGCGCGTAGCGCCGGGTGGGGTCTATCCACACGTGACGTCAGCGTTTGCGGAAGCACCCCACCCGTCTCAAAGCTCGCTGAACGCTCGCTTTTCGCCACCCTCCCCACGGCGCGGCTTCGCCGCTTGGGGAGGGAGAAGAGCGCACCGCCTCGATTTTGTTCCCATTTCGTTCTTGACAAAATTCCCATCTTCCGCCATATCCCTCTTGTCTTGTTCGCGAGGGGCGCTCTCATGAGGCGTCTTTGGGCGGAACATAGATGCGGCGCCTGCGGGTGGGGACCACGTATCCCTCACACTCGGGTCGTCGAAGGTCGCCGTCCGGGCCCACTACGGGGCTCTGCCGCTAGTGCGGCTGGACGCGGTGCGGGTGAAGGCGGAGAAATCCGTTGGATCGAGGTCCCCTTGAGGATCTGCCCAGTACCCGGAAGAACGGTCCTTCGACAGGAAAAACGTCGCGGTGGCACGCCGTAAGGCGTTGCGCTGCTCAGGTTTGCCGGCGATCCGGCAGGCAGGAGGAGCGTCAAGTTCCACCACGTGCGCCTTGCGGCGTGCCGCCTCCCCTCATGTCTTCGAGGGGAGAACTGCTCACACCTCGGACGCCACGGGCGCCGCGAGATTGCGAGCGCGTGGCTGCTCGCCGGATGAAGCCATGATGACCGCAATCATTCGCCTGAAGCAGGGCGCGCATGCAGCGCCGGCTTGATTTGTCGCAAATCGAGCGTCGCCGTTTGCCGGGATGATCCTGCTCTCGATGTTCAAACAGGAGCAGCATCATGCCGAAGATGAAGGCCGCGATATTCGTCGAACCCGGACGCATCGTCCTCGACGACAAGCCGATCCCCGATGTCGGTCCGCTCGATGCGCTGGTGCGCGTCACCACGACCACGATCTGCGGCACGGACGTGCATATCCTCAAAGGCGAATATCCCGTCGCCAAGGGGCTCACGGTCGGTCACGAGCCGGTCGGCATCATCGAGAAGCTCGGGAGCGCGGTGACCGGCTATGAAGAAGGCCAGCGCGTCATTGCCGGCGCGATCACGCCGAGCGGCCACAGCTATGCCTGTCTGTGCGGATGCTCGTCGCAGGACGGCGCCGGCACCAAACACGGTTTCAAGGCGACGGGCGGCTGGCGCTTCGGCAACACCATCGATGGCGCGCAGGCCGAATACATTCTGGTGCCCGATGCGATGGCCAATCTCAGTCCGGTGCCCGATGGCCTGACGGACGAACAGGTGCTGATGTGCCCCGACATCATGTCCACCGGATTCTCCGGCGCGGAACGCGGCGGCATCAGGATCGGCGACACCGTGGTGGTGTTCGCGCTCGGCCCGATCGGCCTCTGCGCGGTGGCCGGCGCGAAGCTGATGGGCGCCACCACGATTATCGGCGTCGATACGGTGCCGGCGCGGATCGAGGTCGCCAAACGTCTCGGCGCCGATCTGGTGGTGGATTTCAAGAATGGCGATCCCGCGCAGCAGATCATGGAACTCACCGACGGCCGCGGCGTCGATGTCGCCATCGAGGCGCTGGGCACGCAGAGCACGTTCGAGTCGGCGTTGCGGTCGCTGCGTCCGGGCGGCACGCTGAGCAGCCTCGGTGTCTATTCGACGGATCTCACGATTCCGCTGAGCGCATTTTCCGCAGGCCTCGGCGACAACAGCATCGTCACCACGCTGTGTCCGGGCGGCAAGGACCGGATGCGGCGGCTGATGAATGTGGTCGGTTCCGGCCGCGTCGATCTGCGCCCGCTGGTGACGCATCACTACAAGCTCGACGATATCGAACAGGCCTATGACCTGTTCGCGCACCAGCGCGATGGCGTGTTGAAAGTGGCCATCACGCCATAGCGGTGATGCTCGGCTTTTCCCTCCCGGAGCGAAGCGACTGGGGAGGGTGGATTAAAGCGAGCGTTCAGCGAGCTTTGAGACGGGTGGGGTCTATCCCCACGTGACATCGGAGTTTGTGGAGACACCCCACCCGTCACTCGCCATAACGAAGCTTCGCTTCGTCAGGCTCGTGCCACCCTCCCCATTCGCTTCGCTCCGGGGAGGGAGAAGAATGCTCACCATTTTTTCTTCATCACATTCGTCAACACAATCTTCACCACTCTCGTTACGTCGCGGTTTACTGCGTTGATTGAATGCAGCACGCGCATCAAAGCACCACTTGCATGTGGTTTCGCGGCATCGCCGATTAACCCCGCAGCAACTTTGATTGCTTACTAACGAAACAGATCGAAATGTACGGATGTGCAGATCACAGCCGCACAGTTCGATGCTGGTGTAAGCGTTGCGTGAGCGTATCGATGTTAGTACTGCGTAACGGGCCGAAGGGCACGCGTCGCGTGTTCTTCGGCCTCGGTCTCTGCATCTTTGCACTGGCCCCGAAAGAATCCGGTTATCAGGATATCGCCTCGCTGCTGGCACGGCAGCCGGGCGTGACTGAACGCTGGCAGCAGCGTGTGTCGGCGACCGCGGTCAATTCGATCCAGGTTGCGACCTTCTCGTTCGGTCGTCCGATCGGCACCGCATCGCGCCCGACGCTTCAGCTCGCCAGCTTCGACAATGCCGACATCACCGGTGCGATCCCGCGCAATCCGCTCATGCAGGCGCCGCGCCGCTATGAAGCGTCCGATTTCCCCAAGGTCGATCGCACCCTGAAAGGCGATCGCCTGGCTTTGCGGTCGCCCGATCTGCCGCAGGACGAACCGTTGTCGGAGCCACTCGACGACAACAGTTCGGTGATGGGTGCCAAGATCACTGACGCGCTGCCGTCGTTGCGGCATGCGCCGCTCGATCCGGAACTCGACGAGGCGCTGCATGCCGCGCCGCTCGCGCAATATGATGGTTCGTCGGCCGTGCAGCCGGCCGAGGATGCGACGGCTGAGACGGCCGTGATCCCGGTGGAGCGCGCGCCGTCGAAGGACGGCTTCTCGGTCAAGACCGCCAGCCTGTTCTTCGGCGCGTCGTCGCTGGGATCGTCCGCCGAGACGATGGAACAGTGGCAGCCCGGCGAAGAGCCGATGATCGTCACGCCCGGCGTCGCTCCGGTTGCCGATCCCGACATGAAGAAGACGGCGATGCTGCCGTTGCCGGCCGACAAGCTCAGTGCCGGCGAAAGCGTCGCCAGCAAGGGCGAGGTCAACAACGTCTATCACGGCAAGACGCCGGCCGAACGTCTCGGTCTCACGGGCGCCGCCCGCGCCAAGCAGGAAAAGTGCCTTGCCGAGGCCGTCTATTTCGAAGCCCGCGGCGAAGCCGTGCGCGGCCAGATCGCGGTGGCGCAGGTGGTGATGAACCGCGCCTTCTCAGGCTTCTATCCGACCACGCCCTGCGGCGTCGTCTATCAGAACAAGCATCGCAAGCTGGCCTGCCAGTTCACTTTCGCCTGCGACGGTATTCCGGACGTGGTGCGCGAGCCTGATATGTGGGAGCGCGCCCGCAAGATCGCGGCCGCGACGCTGGACGGCCGGTTGTGGCTGCCGGAAGTCGGCAAGTCCACGCATTACCACGCCTATTGGGTGCATCCGTCCTGGGTGCGCGAGATGAAGAAGATGTACAAGACCGGCGTCCACTCCTTCTATCGCCCGCGCAAATGGGGCGACGGCAGCGACGCGCCGAGCTGGGGCACGCCGGCGCTGACCGCGGAAATCTCCAAGAAGCTGGCCGAGAACAAGCCGTAAGACCCGTTTACCTCTACCTCCAAGCCGACCAAAGAGCGATGCCATGCCCGGCATCGCTCTTCATCGTTTGAGTGCCGCTCGACCTGTCATCCCCGCGAAAGCGGGGATCCAGTCGTAGGGCGGATGACGCTCCGCTCATCCGCCCTACAGCTTGTGTCTGCCCGCAATCCTGATCCGCACGAATATCAACCGAACGGTGGTTGGATTTTCATGCCTGTGCATTTATCTGTCCCGGACGATCCGGGACTGCAGGGGGAAAACGACATGGCGGCTATCGACAGTACATCGCGCTCCGGCCCGGGTTGGCGGACGCCGCTGGTGATCATCATCTGCGGATCGCTGATCGGCATGCTGACTTTCGGCCCGCGCTCCACGGTCGGTTTCTTCATGCAGCCCTTCAGCCAGGAATTCGGCTGGGGGCGTGACGTCTTCGCGCTCGCTTTCGCCGTCCAGAACCTGCTCTGGGGTATCGGCCAGCCCTTTGCCGGCGCGGTCGCCGACAAGTTCGGCAGCGTGCGCGTGATTGCCGTCGGCGCTTTTCTCTATGCGCTCGGCCTCATCGTGATGCGCTATTCGTCGACGCCGTTCGAACTCAATATCGGTGCCGGGCTTCTGATCGGCTTCGGGCTGTCAGGCTGTTCGTTCAATCTGGTGCTGGCCGCTTTCGGCAAGCTGCTGCCGCCGGAATGGCGCGGCATCGCGCTGGGCGCGGGCACCGCCGCCGGCTCGTTCGGTCAGTTCATCTTCGCGCCGTTCACGGTGGCGATGATCGACAATACCGGCTGGCAGGCGACGCTGACGACCTTCGGCATCCTGATGCTGTTCGTCATCCCGCTCGCGCTGGTGCTGGCCACGCCGAAGGCGGAATCGAATGCGGCATCACCGGTCCAGGAGCAGTCCTTCAAGGCAGCGCTCACCGAAGCGTTTGGCCATCGCTCCTATGTGCTGCTGGTGATCGGCTTCTTCACCTGCGGCTTCCAACTTGCCTTCATCACCATGCATCTGCCCGCCTATCTCATCGATCGCGGATTGCCAGCGGCGGTGGGCGGCTGGGTCATCGCGATCATCGGCCTGTTCAACATCATCGGCTCGCTGACGGTCGGCTATGTGCAGGGCAAGCTGCCGAAGCGCTATATTCTGTCCTTCATCTATTTCACCCGCGCACTGGCGACGGTGGCCTTCATCATGCTGCCGCTGACGACCACGTCGGCGCTGGTGTTCGGCGCCATCAGCGGTCTCGCCTGGCTTTCCACGGTGCCTCCGACATCGAGCCTGGTGTCGCTGATGTTCGGCACCCGCTGGCTGGCGACGCTGTATGGCTTCGCCTTCTTCAGCCATCAGGTCGGCGGATTCCTGGGCGCCTGGCTCGGCGGCATCGTGTTCGACAAGTTCGGCTCCTACACGCCGATCTGGTGGCTGTCGGTGCTGTTCGGCGTGCTGTCGGCGCTGATCAATCTGCCGATCGTGGAAAGGCCGGTAGACCGCACGGTCGCGCAACCGGCGTGATGGGCATGGGTCGGCGTTGACACGCCGACCTCTCGCGATGAAACTGACAAAGGCCGCTCCAACCGGGGCGGCCTTTCGTTCTCAGGGCGGGGTGAAAATCCCCACCGGCGGTAATCGGGCGCAAGTCCGGGAGCCCGCGAGCGCCTGACGGTTATGCCGTCAGGGTCAGCAGATCCGGTGCGATGCCGGAGCCGACGGTCATAGTCCGGATGAAAGAGAACGGGTATGCGCAGGGAATCCGCCGCAGGCGGAGGCTCGGCGTGTGACCGTACGTCCTGATTCTGGTCTCAACCTTTGAGGACATCCATGAATCAGCCTGTGACAAACTTCAAAACCTCTTCACGTCTCGAACTCCCATCATCGGGTGGCCGCATCGCCTTCATTCAGGCGTGCTGGCACAAGGACATTGTCGATCAGTGCCGGATCGGCTTCGTCGCCGAACTCGCCCGACGCGGTGTCGGCGATGACCACGTCGATTTTTTCGAAGTGCCCGGCGCCTTCGAAATTCCGCTGCAGGCAAAACTGCTGGCACGCACCGGACGTTATGCGGCCATCGTCGCGACGGCACTGGTCGTCGATGGTGGCATCTATCGTCACGAATTCGTCTGCGACGCCGTCATCAACGGCCTGATGCGGGTGCAACTCGACACGGACGTGCCGGTGCTCTCGGCAGTCCTGACGCCGCAGCACTTCCACGAACATGCCGAGCATCTTCGCTTTTTCCGCGAGCATTTCGTGGTGAAGGGTACGGAGGCCGCGAGTGCCTGCGCTGCGACGATCGCCAATGTTGCAGTGGCCCGAAAACTGGCGGCCTGATTGTATGCCATGCCGTAGCGGCTGGTCAGGGCTGCAAGGCCTCTGTCCGGCCGTTGCGGGTGGCGTTTCTCGATGCGCCGCGGCATAACAGGCCAACACAATTTCAGAAGACATACGGGAGTGACGAGTGACGACGTTCAAGGCTGTCCGGATTGAGAAGGCGGAAAAGGGAACCACGGCTGCGCTGACGCAGTTCGACGAGGCGGAATTGATGGATGGTGACGTCACCGTCCGCGTCGAGTGGTCCACGCTGAATTACAAGGACGGCCTGGCGCTCACCGGCAAGTCACCGGTGGTGCGACGTTTCCCGATGATCGCCGGCATCGATTTCGCCGGCACGGTTGAATCCTCCACCAATCCGAACTGGAAGCCCGGCGACAAGGTGATCGGCAATGGCTGGGGCATGGGCGAAACCCATCTCGGCGCCTATGCCGAGAAAGCCCGGGTCAAAGGTGACTGGCTGGTGCGCCTGCCGGACGGCATGAGCGCACGGGACGCGATGGCGATCGGCACGGCCGGTTACACCGCCATGCTGTCGGTGCTGGCGCTGGAAAATCACGGCCTCAAGCCGGCCGATGGCCCCGTCGTCGTCACCGGCGCGGCCGGCGGCGTCGGTTCGGTGGCCATCGCCGTGCTGTCGAAGCTCGGCTACCACGTCATCGCCTCCACTGGCCGGACCTCGGAAGAGGGCTACCTCAAGGGCCTCGGCGCGGCGGAAATCATCGACCGCAACGAGCTCTCCGCTCCGGGCAAGCCGCTCGGGAAAGAGCGCTGGGCGGGCGGCGTTGACAGCGTCGGTTCGACCACCCTGGCGAACCTGCTGGCGTCTACAAAATATCGCGGCGCCATCGCTGCCTGCGGCCTGGCCGGGGCATGGACCTGCCATCTTCGGTTGCGCCTTTCATTTTGCGCGGCGTGTGTCTTCTCGGTATCGATTCCGTCATGTGCCCGATCGACCTGCGCAAACAGGCCTGGGCGCGGTTGTCCACCGATCTGGATGCAGCGAAACTGTCTGAAATCACTCAGGAAATCGCCCTCGACGAGGTAATCGACGCCGGCGCCAAGGTGCTGGCCGGGCAGGTCCGCGGGCGAATCGTGGTAAAGATCGGCTAAACCACGTTCAGACTTTACCAACCATCGTGCTCCATTGTTGCCGCAGTTAGTATGGTAAGCAGCGGGTAAAGACATCTGGCGGTCACACGTTGTGATCATCCGCGCTCGGTTGTTTCGGAGTATCCCATGGTTGCGCGTTATGTGTTGGGGCGGTGCTTGCCACGACAGTGGCTGCACCGGCATTTGCCGGCCAGAAGATGAATGCCGAAGAGGCACGCAAGTTCGTCTCCGGCAGGGTCTTCGCATTTGCCTGTAACGACGGTACCCGCGGCGCAGGCCGCATCTTCGACGATGGCGGCGCTGCCGGCGCGGTGCAGTTCTCGGGCACTGCTGCTGCGCGCAACATGCGCGTGCCCGGCAACACGCTGCAGGTCCGCGGCCAGAACATCTGCGCCTCGCTGAAGGGCCTGCCCTTCGAGCCGTGCTTCGATCTCGAAAAGAAGGACGAGCGCAGCTTCCGCGGTTCGGTCACCGTGCTCGGCTTTACCGGCTATTGCGATTTCCGCCACCAGGGCCGCGGCCAGATGCTGATGGCGCGTTCGCTGTCGCAGCCCCGCACCATGCGCACCCGTTCCGCCGATGCATCGGCCGGCAATGACACCGTCGCTCGCGTCTCCACGCCCCGTGTCGAAAGCAGCAAGCTGGATCCGGTCGCCACCACCGGTGCGGTGAAGTCCGAACCGGCCAAGAGCGAGCCGATGGAACTGCGCAAATCGACGGACTGAGCGCGATCGGAGGTCTCTGGATTTTCGACGGCCCCGCATCGCGGGGCCGTTTTCGTTCGTAGCCCGGATGGAGCGCAGCGCAATCCGGGATTCAGCGCTTCCTCACATCGCCGGTCCCCGGATTTCGCTCCGCTCCATCCGGGCTACAGGCGCCTCACCACAGCGTGATCGCTGCAACGCACAATATCGATTGCAGACTAATCGATAGCATCCTATCTAATTATCCATGCCCCCACCAATGCACATGTGCAGGCCGAGCTTGGCCTGCTGGTCGCGCGTTTGGCCAGGGTCTGGCGCCGCAAGGCGGATCAGACCTTGTCGGCGCATGGACTGTCCGAAGCCACCGCGCATCCGCTGCTGATCCTGTCACGCGGCGGCCGCGAGAATGTGCGTCAGGGTGTGCTGGCGGAGGAGATGGGGATCGAAGGCCCGTCGGTCGTTCGTCTTATCGATCTGCTCGCCGCCGAAGGCCTGGTGGAGCGTCGCGAAGATCCGACCGATCGCCGCGCCAAGGTGCTGCATCTCACCGTGCTTGGCGCAGCCAAGGCTGACGAGATCAAGCGCGTCATGCGGCGAACGCGCGCCGAGCTGATGAAGGATATTTCGACCGACGAGCTGGCCATTGCCTTCGATGTGCTCAGCCGCATCGAGCAATCCGCCCATCGCCTTTACGCAGCAGCTCTGGAAGCGGACGCAGCGTCATGAGCACCGCAGCCGACCGGCTGCCGTTTCTCGAACGTCACGCCGACATCATCTTTTCCGTCAAGACTTTCATCGCCGCCATGATGGCGCTGATGATCGGCTTTGCCGCGGACCTGCCGCGACCCTATTGGGCGCTGGCGACCGTTTACATCACCTCGCAGCCGCTCGCTGGCGCCACGCGTTCCAAGGCGCTGTATCGCGTCATCGGCACGCTGATCGGCGCCGCGGCCAGCATCGCGCTGGTGCCGAACCTCGTGAACTCGCCGGAACTGCTCAGCCTCGCCATCGCGGCGTGGGTCGGCATCTGCCTCTATGTCTCGCTGCTCGATCGCACACCGCGCAGCTACATGTTCATGCTCGCCGGTTACACCTGCGCGTTGATCGCCTTTCCGTCGGTGTCCGAACCCGCGGCCATCTTCGATACGGCGATCGCGCGCAGCCAGGAGATCATCGTCGGCATCCTCTGCGCCACCGTCGTCTCCACGGTGCTGCTGCCGCGCAGCGTCGGCCCTGCGGTGTCGGCGCGGGTCGATAGCTGGCTCGCAGGTGCGCGCAAGCTGAGCCAGGACGTCCTTGCCGGGCGCAGCAAAGATGCTGCCGCGCGCGATCTCAGGCTCAAGCTCGCGGCGGATGCCGTCGATCTCGATGGCCTTGCCGATCATCTCGCTTTCGATCGTGCCTCCAGCCGTGAGACCCTGCATTGGATGCGCGCCTTGCGGGTCCGCATGCTCACCTTCCTGCCGACGCTGTCGTCGCTCGAGGATCGCATCGATGCGCTCGGAACGGATGCGCGGACCGCGCATCCGCAACTGACCGCGCTGATCGATGATGTCGCAAAATGGATCGGTGACAACGATCTCGAACGCGAGCCGGCGGACGGACTGCGCGAACGCATCGCTGCGCAACGCCCGGATCTGACGGCGTCATCGCCATGGGGCGACATCATCATTGCCAGCCTGCTGATGCGGTTGCGTGAACTCGTCGATATTTCCGCTGACTGCCGCATTCTCAATCAAGCTATTGCGCAAGGTGAACGTCCCGTCGGTGCGAAGCTGATTTTCCAGCCCGAAGGCGGCGTAGCGCCGGCGCGCTATCGCGATCCCGGCATGGCGCTGTGGTCGTCTGCAGGCGCCTTCATCACCATCCTGGTTTGCTGTGCGTTCTGGATATTGACCGGATGGACCGACGGCGCGACGGCACCGATGATGGCGGCGATCGGCTGTTCGTTCTTCGCCAATATGGATGACCCTTCGGTCGGCTTGCGTGACTTCGTCAAATGGACGCTGGTCGCCATGGTCATCATCGCGACCTATCTGTTCGCGATCCTGCCGGCCATCAGCAATGTCGAAGTGCTGGTCTTTGCGCTTGCGCCGTCATTCCTGATCTTCGGCTATCTGATCGCGCGGCCCGCGACATTCTTCATCGGCATGATGCTGGCAGCGAATACCGCGACCATGATGGCCTTGCAGGAAACCTATAGCGCGGATTTTGCGTCTTTCGCGAATTCCAGCATCGCCTTCTTCGTGGGAATGGAACTATCGGCGATCTCAATCCGCCTGATCCGGTCGGTCGGTTCGGAATGGAGCGTGCGTCGCTTGATGCGGCGCGGCTGGATTGCGATTGCGAAAGCTGCTGAAGGCCGCGGCAATCGTGACCGCGCCGCGTTTGCCGGTGTGATGCTCAACCGTATCGGCGTGCTGGCGCCGCGCCTGCTCGCGCTGAAGGGCTCCGATCTGCGCAAGATCGATAATCTGCGCGAACTGCGCGTTGGCCTGAACATCGTCGATCTCAGGCGTGCCCGGCATCATCTCTCCATGCGCACGCTCACTGCCATCGATGCGATGCTCGACGAACTTGCGGCGAGTTTCCGCAAACATGATGGCACGGCGATGCCGCAGGCACTGCTCTGTCGCGTCGATCACGCGATGGCGGCAGCCATCGATGACCGCGGCGCGGGCCGCACCGATGCGCTGATCGGTCTGGTCGGCATCCGCCGCGGCCTGTTCCCGGATGCGCCGGATTATCAACCTGAAACACCAGCCCATGTCGGGAGTGTTGCCGCATGAAATATCAGATCGATCTTTTCGGCGTGTTGCTGCCCTCGCTGATGCTCTGGCTCGTCATCACCTACGCCATTGGCGCGCTGCTGCGCCCGCTGCTCGAACGCGCTGGCGTCTATCGCTTTGTCTGGCATCGCGCCCTGTTTGACCTTGCCCTTTACGTCTGCCTGCTCGGCGGCGTTGTTTATGTCTCGTCTGGATTGTTGTCATGAAGACCATTGCTTCTCTCATTCACCGTTTCGCCGTCACCGCGCTGGCCGTCGTCGCTGCGCTCGCCGTCGGGCACTATCTCTGGGCCTATTACATGGATGCGCCCTGGACGCGTGATGGGCGCGTCCGCGCCGATGTCGTCACCGTCGCTCCGGATGTCTCCGGCTTCGCAACCGAGATTCTCGTCAAGGACAATCAGGTCGTGCATCGCGGTGACGTGCTGATGCGCATCGATCGTGCCCGTTTCGCGCTCGCCCTGCAGCAGGCCGATGCTGTCGTGGCTGGCCGCAAGGCGACACTGGAGCAGGCCGATCTCGACCTGAAGCGCTATAACGACCTGACGACGGCAGCGGTCTCGCAGCAGAAGAAGGAGCAGGTGGTCGCGACGCAGCAGCTTGCGCAGGCGTCCTATGATCAGGCGCTTGCCGATCGTGGTCTGGCGCAGCTCAATCTCGATCGCAGCGAAATCCGCGCGCCGGTGTCAGGCCGAATTTCCAACATGGACCTGCGGCCGGGCACTTATGTCACCGCCGGCAAGGGCGTGGTCGCGCTGGTGGATACGTCGAGCCTGCGCGTGGATGGCTATTTCGAGGAAACGAAACTGGCGCGCATCCATCCCGGCGATCCCGTCCGCATTCATCTGATGGGCGACAGCGAAGAACTTACGGGCCGCGTCGAAAGCATTGCCGCCGGCATCGAGGACCGTGACCGCGCGCAGGGCAGCAACCTGCTGGCCAATGTCACGCCGACCTTCAGCTGGGTGCGCCTGGCGCAGCGTGTCCCGGTGCGGATCACGCTGGACGCGATCCCGGATGGTGGCACATTGGTGGCCGGCCGGACCGCGACGGTGGAAATCCTGCCGCGCAAAGATACGACGGTCGCGAAGGCAAAATAAAAAAAACTCGTCATTGCGAGGAGCGTAGCGACGAAGCAATCCAGAAGCCGCACGAAGGAAGAGCTGGATTGCTTCGTCGCAAGGGCTCCTCGCAATGACGGTTGAGGCCTGTTTAGCTGTTGCCAGGTGCGAGCGCCGCGAAGCGAACGACATCGAACCGCGCGCGAATCTCGCGCGGTGTCGCGCCGAAGCGCTTCTTGAAGGTGCGGTTGAAATAAGAGAGATCGCCGAAGCCAACATCGAACGCGATGGCGCTCACCGCACGTTCGGTGCGGTTGCCATCGCGCAGCATGTGGAAGGCGCGTTCCAGCCGCCGCTCCAGCAGATAATCCGAAAATGTCCGGCCCTCGGCTTCGAACAGCTTCTGGAAGTAACGCGTCGTCACGCCATGGGTGGTGGCGAGCTGTTCCAGCGACAGGCTGGGCTGGCTCAGGCTGGCCTCGATATCGGCTTTCAGCGACAGCAGCGAGATGGTCGGCCGATCGTGCCGTTGTGTGGTCAGCCTGGCTGGTGCTTCGGCCTCGGCGATCATGGTGGCGACAAGGCCGCTCATATAGTCAATGGCAAGACCGGCAAGCGCCGCAGAATTCATCGGCAGCAGTCCGCGCATCACGGCAGCCGCGTAATGGCCGAGCGCGATGAGGCCGCCATTGTCGTGCGGGATATGCCGCATGCCGGTGCGCCCGTCGCGCGTCAGCAGCAGGCAGTCGATCCGGCTGACATCGTTCATCAGGAAGGTCGCAGCGCGGTTGGCGTCAAGGACGATCGCCTCCCGCTGCATGCATGTCTGGCGCTGGCCGTCCTGCTCGATCGTCACCAGTCCATCCGACGGACGAACGACCAGAACATCCTGGCGGGCACTTGCATCGGTCTCGCCGCTGTCGCGGATGTCCCAGCGCGGTGCCGGATCGAAGCATGACATCAGGCCGAGATGCGGCTGCATTTGCAGGATCGCTTTTGAATGGAACGGCGCTGAACGAAACGACCCGAGTGAATCGCGCTGCACGGACTTCCATGGCAATCGGGCTTCGAGCGGCTGGCGCAGATGGTCATCGATATCGTCGGCGACAAGCCAGAGCGGTACCAACGGACAGTCCGGCGCGGCCTCGATGCAGGAGGCCGAACGCAACTGATGCTGCTTTGCCACAGCACCGGGTCCAAATGGATTTGTTCGCTCCAGTCCGACTATCAAGTCCCCGAGTCCAAGTCTTGCGCGTGAGCCGTGCAGTATTGCTGCCGACGAAGATAGACGGATTGCGCAGGCGTAAGAAGCGTAAAGCCGCAGCTGGAATTTACATTGATTCCAAAATGCGGATGCCCACGGTCGATTGACCCGCTCACTTGCTTGCGTCCTTCGTTTCCACGATCGAACGGAAGCATCCGAGCATCATGCGTTACAGCAAATACCTTCTGATCCCGGCTCTTGGCCTCGTCTCGTCCCAGGCATCCGCCCAGCAACGCGCGCCGGTCACCCTCGATGAAGTGACCGTGACCGCAGCGCGCGCCGAACGCGCGATCTCGGACATCCCGCAGACGGTGCAAGTGGTGCCGCAGAAGGAGATCGAGGAACAGCTCAAGCAGAGCGGCAGCGCCTCGGCCTTGCTGGCGAAGCTGCTGCCCGGCTTCTCGGTATCGAACCAGACCATCTCCGGGGCCTCCGAAAGCTATCGCGGCCGCGATCTGCTGGTGCTGATGGACGGCGTGCCGCTGTCGACGCCGCTGCGCGACGTCTCGCGCATCCTGGCACTGATCGATCTGAATTCGGTCGAGCGGATCGAGCTCGTGGCGGGTGCCTCCAGCCTGTATGGCGCGGGCGCGACGGGCGGCACCGTCAACTTCATCACCAAGAAGGCGCAGGAAGGTGGCCCGCGCGTCAGCGTGAACACGGCGCTGCGTGCCTTTACGGCCAATCCCGGAAGCTCGCTGGCGCCGGAACTGTCGGCCACGGTCAGCGGCAAGGGTGCCAACGGTATCGATTACCTGTTCGTCGGCAGCGGTCGCGGTGCGCAGAAGACCTATGACGGCGCCGGCCGCGAGTTGCCGTCGGATGGCATGCTGGGGCAGGGCGGCGGCGATCGCTTCGTCAGCGGCAACTTCCTGGGCAAGATCGGCTACGACTTCGACGGCGGCAAGCGCATCGAGGCATCGATCGCGCAGTTCTATCTGGACCAGACGCCGAAATACCTGACCGACTATGCCGGTCCCTATGCACGCCCGGATTTCACCAAGCCCTATACCGGGCAGAGCGTGCTGGAAGACACCCGCACGATCCAGCTGCGCTACAGCGACAGCAACTTCATTCTCGGCAATCTCAGCATTGTCGGCTTCTACAACGACATCAAGAAGCGCTTCAATTACTCCGAATTCTCGTATCCCTATAACTCGCAGGTCTACTATTCCGGCAATCCGCTGAGCCCGACCAGCCCGGCCAATCAGACCACGCTGTTCTCCGAGCGCGGCGGCATGAATCTGTCGATCGACACGCCGCTCGACAAGATCTGGAACGGCGCCAAGGTGACCTGGGGCACCGACGTCATCCATGACAAGACCTGGCAGACGCTGACCGATGGCCGCGATGTGTTTACGCCGCTGTCGCAGGTCACGACGGCAGGCTTCGCCCTGGTTCAGGTTCCCATCACGGATCGCCTGACGGCACGCGGCGGCATTCGCTATGAACATTTCGATCTGAAGGTCGACAACTTCGTGCGGCCTGCTGCCTATGCGGCGCAGCCTGTCGGTGGCGTCGTCACGCCGTTCGTTCTGCCGCCTCTCAACGTGATCGGCGGACAGTATGAATATGCATCCCCGACCTACAATCTCGGCGCAACGTTCAAGCTGAATCCGAGCATCGATCTGTTCGGCGGCTTCTCGCAGGGCTACGCGCTGCCGGATGTCGGCGCCTATACGCGGCGTGCAGGTATCGCTGTGGCTTATGCGTGTCCGGTCGCGTTTCCGAACTGCCTGCCGCCGGCGCGGCAGACCATCAGCTACACGTCGATCGCGCCGGAGCCGCAGATCGTCAACAATTACGAACTCGGCATTCGCGGCGGTGACGGCCCCTATAAGGGCAGCATCACCGGCTTCGTTTCGACGTCGGAGAAGGGCGTGACGTTCGATCCCGTCACCAACCTGATCTCGCAGCAGAAGGAAATCATCTACGGCATCGAATATATCGGCGAGATGGCGATCACCTCGAATTTCACGCTCGGCACCACGATCGGCTACAAGGAAGGCCGTTACGACAGCAGCACTGTCAAGGATGGCATCATCGACAGCTGGCTGCCCAATAATCGCATCGGCAGCCCCGTGCGCGGCCTGATCTTCGGCGATTACCGGTTCGACAATGGCATCAAGCTGCGTGTCGAGGGCGAGGGCTGGTCGAGCCGCAATCGCGCGATCAGTCTGGCCAACACGATCTATCCAATCGAAGGCGGCTTCACGATGAATGCCGCACTGAGCGGCCCGGTCTATGGCGGCGAGGCTTATGCGGCGGTCAACAACCTGTTCGACGTCAATGTGCAGAACCCGACTGCGACCTCGGTGCGCAACCTGCCGGTCTATTCATGGGGCCGCACCGTCACCGTCGGCTATCGCAAGACGTTCTAATGATACGTCATTGCGAGGAGCGCAGCGACGAAGCAATCCAGAGCCGTATACGAAGACTGGATTGCTTCGTCGCAAAAGCTCCTCGCAATGACGACTTAGAGATGATCTCGTCCAGGCTTTCCCAAGGCCACTTCCCAGGGAGTTCGAATTGCTGTCATGGTCGATCTTGAAATAGCGGGCAGCCTGCTGACGCTGCGGTTCCTGCCGCCTTACACCGACACGGACGAGCGCGATTATCTCGCCGCGCTGGTCCGGGTCGGGCAGCATGCCGAACCTTTTGAATTGCTCACCGTGTTCGGCGGCGGCGGAAAGCTGTCGCAGGCGGGCGAGCGCGAACAGGCGCTGTGGTTCAAGGCCACCCGCAGCCATATCTCGGCGCATTGTCGCGCGGCCGCCATCGTGCGGCCGGGAGCCAACAAGAAGATGGAAGAGACGTTTCAGAAACTGTGGCCGATGCCGCTGGTGGCGCTCGAGGACGAGACCGCCGCGCGTGCGTTCCTCGCCGCGCATCGTGATGCCACATGAGCGTCGCCGACCTTCAGGCACCGACATCCGGCGCGATCATGGAACGCAAGCGCCTGTTCGTGGTGCTCGGCGGGCTGTATCTCGCGCAGGCGATCCCGTCCTATCTGTTCGCTGCGGCGCTGCCGCCGATCATGCGCGAGGCCGGCGTGTCGCGCAGCGAGATCGGCTATCTCAGTCTCTGGTTCCTGCCGCTGCTGCTCAAGTTTTTCTGGGCGCCGGTGGTCGATCGCATCCGTCCGTTTGCACGCTCGCATCGCGCCGGCTGGGTGATTGTCACGCAGACAGGCGTCATCCTCAGCCTGCTGTGCCTGATCCCGCTTGGCGCCACCAATGTGTGGGGCATCATCACGGTCGGTCTGGTCGGCTCGTTCCTGATCTCGACCCAGGACATCGCGACCGACGGCTACGCGACCAAATATCTGGCGCCGGAAGATCGCCCGATCGGCAACGCGATCCAGGGCGGCTCGGTTGCTTTCGGTGTCGTCATCGGCGGCACGCTCGGGCTGGTGCTTTATGCGCATATCGGCTGGACCGGCATGCTGCTGACCATCGCCGGCTTCTCGCTGATTCCGCTGTTCGCTGCCTTCGCCATGCGCGAGAGCGAGCCGGAGGCCATCGATCCCGCGAAGCCGCGTCCGTCGATCATGGCGTTCCTGCGCCGTCGCGAGGTCCGCAACATTCTCTGGATCGCGCTGATCTACCGGATGAGCGAAGGCCTCGTGAAGGCCATGGAGGGCAGCTATCTCGTCGATGCCGGCGTGCCGCTGGCGCATATCGGCTATCTCTCCGGCGGTGCTGCGACGACGGCGGGACTCGCGGGCGCGGCAGGCGCCGCGTGGCTGCTGCATCGTTTCGGCAGCGGCTGGACGCTGGGCTTGCTGGGCCTGCTGCGCACGATCTGCTTCGCGCTGTTCACCGCGCATGCGCTTGGCGTCATCACCGGTTTCCTGCCGATTTTTGGCGCTGCAGGCTTCCAGACGCTGATCCGCTACATGGAGATCGTTGCGCTTTACAGCCTGTTCATGTCGGCCGCATCGAATGAGCAGCCGGGCACCGACTTTACCATTCTCGCCTGTGCCCAGCTCATCATCTATTTCATCGGCTCGATGCTGTCCGGCCGTATTGCCGATTGGCTCGGCTATGGCGCGCTGTTCAGCCTCGCCACGGTGTTGTCGCTGATCGCCGCTGTGGCAACGATGCGCATATTGGCCGCGCAGGCCTCGGTCAGTTCGACACCGCCAGATCCTTCGTGAAGCTGCGATCAACGGCCTTGCTGACGTCCACCGGCTTGCTCAGGATGCCATAGCGTGTGGCGCGATCGGATGCGTCCTGGAACTCCTTGACCACGCCGTCATCGATGGCGATCGGCCGCGTGTCCTGGGTCTGATAGGCGCGCAGCAACACATCTTCCGGCAGTTTTGTCAGTTCGGCGGTGTTCTTCGCGTAGTCCGGCAGACGCGAGCGCGACCATTCGCGCGCCTTGTTCAGCCGGTTGAGGAAGTCGGCGATGGCTTCGCGCTTGGTGGCGATGGCTTGATCGGAGGCGATGATGAAAGTGAGCGTCGGCGTCAGACCGGCACCATCGGCGACCACGCGCGCATTGTCCTTGAGGATCGCATAGGACACATAGGGCTCCCAGACTGCCCAGCCATCGATGGAGCCGGCAACCAGAGCGATCTTGGCATCGACGGGACCGAGCGGTGCGAAGGTTGCGTCCGTGGTCTTGTAGCCGCCTTTCTCCAGCGTGGCATTGATCAGAAACTGGCCCCAGCCGCCGCGCGTGCCGGCAAGGCGCTTGCCCTTGAGGTCGGCCACCGTCTTGATCGGTGAATCGTTGCGCACGAGGATCGCTTGGGTGTCCGCATTGGCGCGGACGCCGCCGATCGCCTTGATTGGCGAGCCATTGGCAAACACCGTGAGGAAAGCGAGGTCTCCGGTGTGGCCGACATCGAGCGCGCCGGCATTGATGGCTTCGAGGATCGGGGCTGCGGCGGGGAATTCCGACCACTGGATCTTGTAGGGCAGGTCTTTTGCCTGTCCGGAGAATTCCAGCAGCGAGCGGTTGCCGCCCTTCTGGTCGCCGACGCGCAGCACGATCTGGTCGGCGGCGAAAGCGGATGATGCGAGGGCTGCGCTGAAGGCACTCGCGATGACGGTCGAAAGCAGGCGGCGGGTGATGGAAACGTCGGTCATTTTCGATTTTTCTCTGATGCGATGAAGCCTATCAAAGCTACGACCGAGGCGCACTCAGTCAATGAAATGGCGGACTGAAGTGGCGGATGCTTCGGCAAGGAACATGTCGTTCGGCACGGCGGTGATGGAAGGAATGCGTTTTGCGCCTGTTTCGGCGTCACCACCTGCCGGTTTGCGTCGTCAAATCGCCATCTCTGTGAGACGAAATGCGGCCTGCATCGATCGCATGGGATCGATAAATTTTTACGTGCCCGCCTGTCGGGCCGGGAGTATTTTGAGCGTGGCGTCGGTACTTCAGTTAATTTCGTCGCTGACCGTCGGCGGCGCGGAGCGATTGCTGATCAATTTCGCGGCGAGTTGCACGCCGGGCGTTGGCGTTCCGCAGGTGTTCGTCGTCATCAACGATCGCATCCATCCGGATTTCGAAGCCGAGCTCACGGCGTCGGGACATCCTGTTTATTTCCTGCGCCGCGCGCCGGGCAATCGCAATCCGCGCATCATCCTGACGCTCCTGAACATCATTCGTCGTCATGACATCCGTGCGATCCATGCCCATGACAGCGGCGCCAAGCATTTTGCCATGCTCAGCAAGCTGTACCGGCCGATGAGCGTCGGCACCACGATCCACAATACCGGCATCGTGCAGACATGGGACCGGGTGAAACTGCGACTGCATCAGCGCTTCGTCGACTGGAACATCGCGATCTCCGCAGCGGTGGAGCGCGAATGCCAGAGCGTCAATCTCAAGCGCCTTTTCAAGGTGCATAACGGCATTCCGCTGCAGCCCTTCCGCGCCATCGATCGCGAGCGGTCATTCGCGGCGCCGCTGCGCCTCGTCAATGTCGCGCGCATCTATCCAAAACAGAAGGGGCAGGACATCCTGATCAAGGCGGTAGCGATCTGTGCTGCCAAAGGTCTCGACCTCCGCTGCGACTTCGTCGGCAGCCCGCCGGAGGGCGATAGCGCCACGGTCGGCAGCCTCAAGGCGCTGACGATTGCCGAGGGTGTATCCGATCGCATCCGCTTTCTGTGCGGCCGCACCGATGTGCGCGAACCGTTGAGCGCTGCTGACATCTTCATCCTGCCGTCGCGCTTCGAAGGCTTTGGCCTCGTTCTGCTGGAAGCCATGGCGGCAGGCTTGCCGGTGATCGCGGCGGATGTGGATGGTCCGGCAGAATTGCTGGTAGATGGCTCCAACGGCATCAAATTCGCGGTGGGTTCGTCCGAGGATCTTGCCGACAAGATCATGGCGTTGGCCGCGCGTTCCGATCTCGCCACGCGGCTGGCGGCGACGGGACGGCACTTCGTCACCGAATTCGACATTGCCAATATGCGCGATCAGTATTTTGCGATTTACGCGCAGATGATGAAAGTGAGCTGACGCTTTCTTCCTTCTCCCGCTTGCGGGGGAAAGTGGCGCGCAGCGCCGGATGGGGGCAGCCACAAGCGCCGCACCGTAGGGCTTCCCCCACCCCGGCCCTCCCCCGCAAGGGCGGGAGAGGGAGAAGAAAGCACTATCCTTTCCTTCCCCGCTTCCCGCCGTCGGCGATTTTCTCCGCGAGAAAATCCAACAACACCTCGACGCGGGCAGGGCGCGGGCCACCGGGCGGCGTGACGAGATAGATGCCGATCGGCGTCTGCGACCAATCCTCCAGAACGGTTTCGAGCTCACCGCGCGCGATCGCGTCGCCGACGATGAAATCCGGCAGCGCGCCGATGCCGAGACCGGCGATCAGCGCCGGCAGCGCCGCTTCGCCGTTATTGACGGAAAACGGGCCATTCGGCCGAATGCTGACCTGCTCGCCCGACGCGTGCGCGAATTGCCAGACGCCGGGTGTCGAGAGATAGGCGTAGCCGAGACATTTGTGAGCGGCGAGCTCGGATGGATGTTGGGGGCGGCCATGGCGCGCGAGATAGGACGGAGCTGCCACGATATGGCGAGTGACCGGGCACAGGCGTCGCGCGAGCAGCGACGAGTCCGGGAGCGCCGCGATGCGGATGGCGGCGTCAAAGCCGTCGCCGATCAGATCCACAATGGCGTCGCTGAGATGAAGCTCGATGGACACATCGGGATAGCGCGCGAGAAATTCCGGCAGCAGTGCGGCGATCGTGTTCTTGCCATAGGTCATCGGCGCGGCCAGCCGCACCAGTCCGCGCGGCGTCGATGACTGCGCCAGCGCCTCGTTCTCCAGCGCCTCGCCATCGGCCAGCAATTGCGTAGCCTTGATCGCCAGCGTACGGCCGGCATCGGTGAGCGCCAGCCGCCGCGAGGTGCGGTTGAACAGCCGCGCGCCGAGGCGGTCCTCGAGCCGGCTGACGGCTTTGGACACCGTGGCTTTGGACAAAGTGAGCTCGGTCGCCGCGGCCGCGAAGGACTGCAGCTCGACGACCTTGGCGAAAATGGCCAAGGCTTCGAAATCGGGGAGTTTTGACATCAAATCCAGAAACGATGAGTTTCAATCGTTTCTATTTATGTATCAAAACGATGGGCTTATCTAGATGCCAACCCGCCGCCATTGCGAGGCGCCTTGAGGACAGCGGCGCCTCGCAATGACGGTTCGGGATCACACAGGAGATTTCCCATGACCAAAGTTCTCGTTCTTTACTATTCCGCCTATGGCCATATCGAAACCATGGCCAATGCCGTCGCCGAAGGCGCCCGCGAAACCGGCGCCACCGTCGACATCAAGCGCGTGCCGGAACTGGTCCCGGCCGACGTCGCCAAGGCGTCTTATTACAAGCTCGATCAGGCAGCTCCGATCGCCACCATCGACGATCTCGCCAATTACGATGCGATCATCGTCGGCACCGGCACCCGGTTCGGCCGCATGGCGTCGCAGATGGCCAACTTCCTCGATCAGGCCGGCGGTCTGTGGGCCAAGGGTGCGCTGAACGGCAAGGTCGGCGGCGCCTTCACATCGACCGCAACCCAGCATGGCGGCCAGGAAACCACGCTGTTCAGCATCATCACCAACCTCCTGCATTTCGGCATCACCGTGGTTGGCTTGAATTACGGCTTCCAGGGCCAGATGAAGCTCGATGAAGTCACCGGCGGTTCGCCCTATGGCGCCACCACCATCACCGGCGGCGACGGCAGCCGCCAGCCGAGCGAAAACGAACTCGCCGGCGCACGCTATCAGGGCAAGGCGATCGCCGAAGCCGCGAAGAAACTGCACGGCTAAGCATTCAGACTTGATCTGCGCAGGGCGGCGTTCGCAAGAGCGCCGCCCTTTTGCATGTCATGTCGAGGGGACTGGATTACCCGGCGGTCAGGACGTAACGTCGAGCCATGTCCAAATCAGCCAGCCCCGGGCCAGCCCTCAGCATCCGCATCGACCTCGATCCCGATGGACGCATCGGGCCGGGCAAAATTCAGCTTCTCGAAAACATCCAGGCCACCGGTTCGATCTCCGCGGCCGGTCGTGCCATGGAGATGTCCTACAAGCGCGCTTGGGATCTGGTGGACGAGCTCAACCGCATCTGCGGCCAGGCCGCCGTGGATCGGCAGACCGGCGGCAAGAATGGCGGCGGGGCCATCCTCACGCCATTCGGCGAAAGCCTCGTCAGCCGCTACCGCGCCATCGAGCAGGCCGCAGCAGCAGCGGCACGCCAGCAGCTCCTGGCGCTGAAAAAGGACATCGGTAAAAAAGCGCGCTAGCAGAGCTTTCCGTGACATATGTCGCTATAGCCGACTAAATATACCGCCGTAGCGGTGCAATCGGCCTTTTGAATGCCCCCGTTCTGCAATAGGATCGCTAAGCCCCTGCAGGATGTTCAGATGTTCGACAGTCAATGCGATCTTGCCGCGCTGGTCTATGAAACGGACCAGGAGCCCGACACCGTGCTGCACGATTTCTCGGCCGGCCTTGCCAGTCAGGGGATACGTGCCGTCGGTCTCGTTCAGCTCGGGCATCGCGAACTGGATGTGCCCCGGCTGAATGCGGTGATGCTGCATTCCGGCGAGCAGGTGCGGTTGTTCCAGGATCTCGGCCCGGGCGCCAAAGGCTGCAAGCTTGATGTCGGTCAATTGCTCGATGCCGGCATGCGCGTCGCCGACGCCATCGATGCCGGCGCTGACCTCGTCATCATCAATCGCTTCGGCAAGCAGGAACGCGAAGGCAAGGGGCTCTCCTACCTCATTGAGCGTGCGCTCTCCGGTGATATCCCCGTGGTGATCGCGGTCCCCGCTCACCGTTTCGACGAATGGATCGCCTTTGCCGGCGGCATGAGCGTGCGATTGCCCTGTTCGCGCGACGCGCTGGACGCGTGGTGGCTGAAAGTCTCCAGCAATGGCGGCGGCGTGGTGCCGGAGCCGGTGCAGCAGACGTTTTGCGCAGCGGTGAAGTAAGTCCCGAATTGTAGGTGGGCAAAGCGTAGCGTGCCCACCATCCATCCCTTGCAGTGCCCGCGATGGTGGGCACGCTGCGCTTTGCCCACCCTACGATTTCCCCTCCCTTCGCAGCGCACGCGCATTGCACTTTCGTGCGACCTGCGCTTGCATGTGTCCGCTTGTCGCACTTCAATCTGAATGCTAGATGTCAGGTCATCGTACAACTTTCCGGCCTTGCGCCGGCGAGTTGAGCGACAAGACCGACCTCGAAAGCGAGGCGACCAAAAACAACGGCGCAAATGCCGGCTATCGGGAAATCACAGGGAGGATTTCGTCTATGAACAGACGAGAAGTCGTCAAAGCCGGCTTGGCCGCGATTGCTGCTGGCACTGCGGGGCTCGGACGCGTGGTGCCTGCGCTTGCGCAGAGCAAGATGGTGCTCAAGGCATCCGACGTTCATCCGCTCGGCTATCCCACGGTGGAAGCCGTGGTCCGCATGGGCAAGAAGCTTGAAGCGGCGACCAGTGGCCGGCTCAGCATCCAGATGTTTCCCTCGATGCAGCTCGGCGGCGAGAAGGAAGCCATCGAGCAGGCACAGGTCGGCGCGCTGCAGATCGCGCGTATCTCGGTCGGCGCCGTGGGCCCGGTCGTCGATGACGTCAACGTCTTCAACATGCCCTTCGTGTTCCGCGATTCCAAGCACATGGAAGCCGTGCTTGATGGCGAGATCGGCAATGAACTCCTGAACAAGATCACGGCCAACGAGAAGACCAATCTCGTTGCGCTCGGCTGGATGAATGCCGGTTCGCGTAACATCTACAACAGCAAACGGCCGATCAAGTCGCTCGCCGACCTCAAGGGTCTCAAGATCCGCATGATCGGCAATCCGCTGTTCATCGACACCATGAATGCGCTGGGCGGCAATGGTGTCGCCATGGGCTTCGATCAGGTGTTCAGTGCCATGCAGACTGGCGTCGTTGATGGTGCCGAGAACAACCTGCCGTCCTTCGTGGCGCAGAATCACTTTCAGGTCGCGAAGTATCTGTCGATGACCGAGCATCTCATCATTCCGGAGCTTCTGGTCTTCTCGAAGGCGTCATGGGCCAAGCTGACGCCGGATGATCAGGCGCTGTTGAAGAAGGTTGGGCGTGAGGCACAGCTCGAACAGCGCGTGCTCTGGTATGAGGCGGAGGCGAAGGCGCTCGATAAGATGAAGGAAGTCGGCACCGATGTGGTGACATCGGTCGATAAGCAGCCGTTCCGCGACGCGGTGAAGCCGGTTTGGGACAAATATGGCGCGAAATATGCCGAAATGACCAAACGGATTGCAGCGGTGAGCTAGTCCAGGGACACGCACGACGAGGTGGCTCGGCTGCTTCGTCGTAGCGTTTCATTGCTCCGCCCGTATTTGTCCGAGGTGAAATGTCCGAAGCCGTTTCGAAAGCAGCCGTTCCCAAAACAGTCGTCGGCTCCGGAGGCCCTGCGGGAGCCGCATTCCGGAGCGCCATGAATGCATTGTACTGGACCGGCGCCGTCCTCTCCTGCGTTGCGCTGGTGCTGATCTCGGCGATCATCCCGTGGGCGGTTTACACCCGCTACATTCTCAACAGTGCGGCGTCATGGCCGGAGCCGCTGGCCGTGCTGTTGACCATTGCGGTGACGTTTATCGGTGCGGCGAATTGTTATCGCCAGCGCATCCACATGAACATGACGGTGGGGACCAATCTGCTCCCGCCGCGCGCCCGTCTGGTCGCAGCTTTCATCAGCGAATTGCTGATGGCCGCAGTCGCGCTGTTCATGGTGATCTGGGGCATGAAGCTGGTGCTGACCACCTGGGGCAACTCGGTGGATGAATTTCCCTGGCTCTCGGTCGGCATCACTTACCTGCCGATCCCGGTGTCAGGAGCGATGATGTTCCTGTTCGTCATCGAGCGACTCACCATCGGCCCACCGCCACAAGATGGCAGTGATGCCCACGTGCCGCTCGACTAGCGCCCATTCCCAACAAAGAAATCAGACATGGACATCGCCGTTCTCCTGCTCAGCATGTGTCTGTTCTTCGCCATCGGCATGCCGATCGCCTTTGCGCTGGCGCTGTCCGCGCTGGTCGGTGCGCTGTGGATCGATCTTCCGGTGGCCGCGGTCATGCAGCAGCTCTCCAGCGGCGTCGGCAAGGTGTCGATGCTGACAGTGCCTTTCTTTGTCCTGGCCGGCGCCATCATGGCTGAAGGCGGTATGGCGCGACGCCTGGTGGATTTTGCCGCCGTGGTGATCGGCTTTACGCGCATTCGCGGTGGCCTCTCCCAGGTGAATATCCTCGCGACGACGATCATGTCCGGCATCTCCGGATCATCGGTGGCGGATACGTCGGCGATCGGTTCGGTGATGATCCCGCAGATGGCCGAGAAGGGCTATCCGCGTGTGTTCGCGACCAATGTCACGATCTCCGCGTCGGTGCAGGCGATCCTCGTCCCGCCGAGCCACAATGCCGTGATCTATTCGCTGGCAACGGGTGGTGTCGTGTCGATCACCAGCCTGTTTCTGGCCGGTATTGTCCCCGGTCTGCTCCTTGGTTTCGCAATCATGCTGCTGTGTCTATATGTCGCCTACCGCGACGGGCACCCCAAGGGCGAGCCCGTGCCGATGAAGCAGGCGCTCAAGATGCTGGGCGATGCCACCTGGGGCATCGTCACGCTGGTGATCGTGCTTGGCGGCATTCTGACGGGCATCTTCACGCCGATCGAGGCCGGTGCCGTCGCCTGCGTATGGGCGTTCTTCGTCACCATGTTCATCTATCGCGACTATAAATGGTCGGAACTTCCGATGCTGACCTATCGCACGCTGCAGACCGTGGCGATGGTGCTCACGCTGGTCGCGACGGCATCATGCTTCGGCTATGTGGCGGCGATGATGCAGATGCCGATGCATATGACCGAGTTCTTCGTCGCCATCTCGTCGAACAAATACGTGCTGCTGATGTGGCTCAACATCATGCTGCTGATCCTGGGAACGGCGCTCGATCTGGCGCCGTTGCTCCTGATCTGTACGCCGATCCTGCTGCCGGTCGTAAAGAATTTTGGCATCGATCCCGTGCATTTCGGCATCGTGATGTTGCTCAATCTCGGCATCGGGCTGTTGACGCCGCCTGTCGGGACGACGCTATTCGTCGGCTGTGCCATCGGCAAGGTATCGGTGGACGAAGTGATGCGCGGGATATGGCCGTTCTACTGGGTCATGTTCGCCGTGCTGATGCTGGTGACCTATGTGCCCTGGTTCTCGATGGCACTGCCACACGCCTTTGGCTTCAGATAGATCCGGCCTATCTGGCGGCTTCCGTCGCGAGTTGCTTATAGCGTGCCTTGCCATTCACCAGATGCCGGCGCATCGCTTCGCGGGCTTTGCGCGGCGAACGCTCGCTGATGGCATCCACGATCATCTGATGTTCTCTCTCGATGCTCTGCAGATAGCGTGTCTGGAGGTCTTCCTTGCCATCAAAGGTGCGGATGGTCTGGCGCGGAATGATCACGCCGCCAAGAAATTCGAGGAAGCCGACAAAACGCGAATTCCGTGTGCCGACGGCGATCGCGAAATGAAAATCGAAATCCTCCTTGATGGCCCGGTCGCCGCTGGCGATGGCTCGGCGGAAGATGTGAGCAGCTTTTGCGATGGCCTTTATCTGCGCGGCTGTCGCGCGTTCACTGGCGATGGCGGCGGCTTCGATTTCGACCGCGGTGCGGAGTTCAAGGATCTCGATCACGCTGCCGAGTGAGCCGAGCCCTTCGGGATCGATGGCATAAGGCTGCTGGCCGGGTTCGTTGTTGACGAATGCGCCGGCTCCCTGTCTCGTAGTAACGAGGCCTTGGGCGCGCAATGCCGAGATCGCTTCGCGGACCACCGTTCGGCTAACGCCCATGGCGGTCATCATGGCCTGCTCGGTGGGCAGTCGCGCGCCGGCGCGGAGATCTCCGTCGGCAATCTGCGCTGCAATGCGCTCGACCACCTCTTCGGTCCGACGGCGTATCGGATTGAGCGGACGCAGCAAAGTCTTGCCGGGTGATCCGTCGCGCGATTTACGTTTTTGTTGTCCGATCATCGTACAAGTGGGCTAGCATCGCGACGCGGGGCGCGCAAGCTGACGGATCGCGGCAGATCGCGACAGTCGAATTATGCGTCTTCGAGCTCGGGAAGCTTAAGGTCGCACTCGACCCAAGCCCCATGGATGGCGAAACGCTGAAAGGGCGAGCTTGGTACTGGCGTCTGCAGCGGAGCGAGAAAGTGAGCGTCGGCGGGACTGCGCAGATGAAACAGCACGTGGCTGGCGGAAAGCGCATTGCGGGACAGCCAGACCATGCCGGAGAACAGCTCGACGAGCAGCTGACCATACTTCTCCGCGCTCGCGGATCCCAGGTCATAGGCCGGTGATACGGTCATGAACCGGGCCCGCAGCACGGGCCCTTCGAATTTGGGCATCAGCAGTTTGTTGACCTGGCAGAATGCCTGCGGGACGGTTCCCTCATAGAGGCCGTATAGTCCGCCTTTGCCGCTTTGCACGAGCGGGTCCAGCGCCGCAAAGGTGCCGATCACATAGGTCGAGAAGTCTTCCTCGATGGCTTCGGCAGCCTTGCGCCACTGCCCTTTCAGCGAGCTCCAGCTGCGGTCGGCATCGCTGATCGGCAACAGCCGCATTGCATTTCCCCCAGGTCGCCAAACAAACGCGACCGGGGTGGGAGTTTAGCTAAATACCTTCAATAATTGGATAACGGCAGGCGCTCGGGTGGACGGCCCAACCCCGGAACGAGGTGGACGCAGGGGCTGGGCTCAGACGCCAGCCGTGCTGAGGCCTACGGCGGCCGCGGCGATCATGGCGCTGAGGATTTTCCAGGTTCGCGGCGTCTGCGTGGTCGAAGAGGGGGGAGTCTTACGCATGATGGAATTCCGGTTCACGGCCTGTTTCGTGCCGCCATGACCGAAAAATCGTCGTCCGCTTGCGTGAAGTCGAGGGGGCAGAAAAATAGCAATGCGGGCGCTGCGCTGCCGCCATTGAGCAGATGGATTGTGCTCCTTCGTTAGGACGGGGTGGTCGATTATTCTCGCGCTATTCGGGTGCGGCAGAGGCCGCGTCCGTCACTGCCATCGGCTCCTGCGCGACATCGACCCAGGTCGCGTTGGTCAGCGAGGCCATCCGGTCAGGGGTAACGCGGACCGAGCTGTTGGTCGAGCCTGCCGCCGGCCAGACCTCGGCGTATTCCTTCAGGGACACATCGCAATAGACCTGCAGCGGCGTCGCCAGGCCGAACGGGCACACGCCGCCGACGGGATGCCCCGTCAGGGCCACAACTTCCTCGGCCCCCAGCATGCGCGGCTTGGCTCCCAGCGCCTCGCGCGCCTTCTTGTTGTCCAGCCGCGCTGTCCCCTTGGTCACCACGAGCACCACCCTATCGCCAGCGCGCACCGACAATGTCTTGGCGATCTGCCCGGGTTCCACACCCAGCGCCTCAGCGGCGAGGGCGACAGTGGCCGAACTCTTGTCAGTGACGGTGACGGTCAGATCGGGGGCTTTGGCGGCGAGGAAGGCACGGACGGATTCGAGCGACATGGCAGACCTTGGGATGCGATACGACGCCGTCCCACATCCCGCTGCGAAATGGAAGCGATTCCGGATAGGAGCGGTGTTCATCAGCTACCAGAAGGGAGGCGTTTCCTATATGCGTTTCCAGAGTGATGGAGCTCCTTCGGGGCGCCACGGAATTCATTGGGATTACGAGATATTGGCATGAAGGCACGTTTTCTCTGGCGAGCATACAAGACGCGATACCGCGATCAGCGCGCCGAACTGGCCGCGATCCGCAGCCACGTCACATCGCGCGACCTCGTCTGCGATATCGGCGCCAACAAAGGCAGCTATCTCTACTGGATGGCGAAGTGGGCAGGACGTGTGGTTGCGTTCGAGCCACAGCCGGGCCTTGCGGATTATCTCAACAAGGCCCGCACCGCGCTGTCGTTGAACAATGTCGTGATCGAAACCGCCGGTGTCTCCTCAACCTCCGGCACGCTCGATCTCTACATTCCTACACCCAATTCGCCCGGTGCAAGTCTGGTCCCGAGCGAAGGGATGGCGACTATGCCCGTGCGTGTCGTGGCACTGGACGACTATTTCACGCCGACGGACAAGATCTCGCTGCTGAAAATCGATGTCGAAGGCGCAGAACTCGACGTCTTCAAGGGCGCCGAGCGGATTTTGCGCGAAAGCAGGCCAGTGCTCGTTTTCGAGTGCGAGCAACGTCATTGCCGCGAGGGGGCGGTCGCCGATTGCTTCACCTATCTCGAGAGCCGGGGCTACCGCGGGGAATTCGTGATGCGCGGCAAGACGCAGCCGGTCTCACGCTTCGATCCGGCACTGCATCAGGCTTCTAATCGCCCGGAGTTCTGGAACGCGCCCGACTACTGCAACAATTTCATCTTCAGGCCGGTGATTTAGTCGCGAGATGCTGATCGTCTGGCCTGGCATTCAGCAGGACTGAACCGAGCATGCCGACGCCGAGGCAATACAGCATGCCCTGGGTGACTTGCGAGATATGGCTGTTGAACAGTGAGCCGAGGATCGTCAGCATCACGATGCCAAGACCCATGGTGCTGGCAAAGTTGCGGCGAACGAACATTTTGAAATGAAAAAACCACATGGCCAGCAGGATAATGCCGCCAATCAGGCCGACCTGCAGCGTGGTGTGCAGGAACTGATTGTGCGGATCAGCGACTGCCTCACCAATTGGTGACGGCCGAGCTGCCTCCACGCTCTGATAGAGCGGCCGGATACTGCCGGTGCCATGACCCAGCACCGGCGCTTGCTTCACGAACTCCGCTGCCTTGCGCCAGAAATCGATGCGGGCTGCAGTCGATATATTTTCAGTTTTGATGCCGGCGCTAATGTCTGTTGTGATCTCCTTGAGCCGCATTTTCGCGCCCGGGATATAGCGAGTGTGCCCACAACAATCAGTGCGATAGGAATTCCGACGATGAATGCGGTTCGCCATCCACCGATGTGGATAATGAGAAGCGCCACCATCACGAAACCGACGAGCATGCCGGTCTTTGACACATAGATCAGAAATATGTTGGCGAAGAACAGCAGAGCTAGCAGGCCCAGCGCAACGGCACGCTTCCGATTCCCCTCGGACCAAACATGTAGCGCACCCAGGGCGACCCCGAGCGCACAGATCGCGAAGCACTCGCTCTGGACTGCGTTGTCCTTGAACGGAATGCCCACTGATCGGAACGAGCTCCAGGGGCCTGTCGGCCAGAGCAGCGACGCATAGGACAGCGTCAGGACCATCAGGCACGCCGCAAGAAACCCGTAACCTATCTGCAGCGCCTGTTTTGGGGATATCGCCGTTGCCAGCAGCAGCGGGATCAGCAGAAGCTTGCCGTAGGGGCCAATCCACTTGATCGCGCCAGTGAATGGCAACATCGACCACGATACGCCGATCAGGATTAGCGCAAACAGCGCTGTCGGCAGCCATGCTGCCGGCAGGCGCATCGTTGCCGTGAACCGATCGCGATCCAGCGTCAGCAGTGCCAATACCGCAAAAATAGAGACCGAAATGGCCTGCCCGCTGGTCGAGAACGGGAGGAAAAAGGCGGTGGCGATAGCGGCGATCTGCCGGGAGGCAGCGAGCTTCTCGTGCAGATCGGCTTTCGTCATATACCCAAGAGCTTCCGTGCGTTGTTCTTCAGGACCTTCGGCCTGATCTCGTCGCGAATGTCGAGCTTGGCGAAGTCGGCCATCCAGCGGTCCGGCATGATGACCGGCCAGTCGGAGCCGAACAGCATCTTATCTTGCAGGATGGAATTGATATAGCGCACGAGGATAGGCGGAAAATATTTCGGCGACCAGCCCGAGAGGTCGATATACACGTTGGGCTTATGGGTCGCGACCGACAGTGCCTCTTCCTGCCACGGGAAGGAAGGGTGCGCGAGAATGATTTTCATGTCCGGGAAATCGACAGCAACATCGTCCATATACATCGGGTTGGAATATTTCAGCCGCATCCCCATGCCGCCTGGCATGCCGGAGCCCACGCCGGTTTGTCCGGTATGGAATAGTGCGATAGCGCCGCCTTCCTGGATCGCCTCATAGAGCGGGTAGGCCATGCGGTCGTTGGCGTAAAAGCCCTGCATGGTCGGGTGGAATTTGAATCCCTTTACGCCGTATTCGGAGATCAGTTTGCGTGCCTCGCGCACGCCGAGCTTGCCCTTGTGCGGATCGATCGAGGCGAACGGGATTAGCACGTCGGCATTTTGCTGGGCGATCTCCAGCATCTCGTAATTGTTGTAGCGCCGGAAGCCGGTCTCACGCTCGGCATCGACGGGGAAGATCACCGCGGCGATCTTCTTCGCGCGGTAATAGGCAGCGGTTTCCTCGACGGTTGGCGGATGCTTGTGCGGAGACTTGAAATATTCCGCCATCCGCGCCTGGAAATCGTCATAGCCGTCATCCGCGTGGCAACCGCAAGGTTCCTCTGCATGGGTATGGATGTCGATGGCGACGAGGTCGTCCGGATTGAGCAGCTTCATGGCCGTGCGTTTCCTGAAATTTTTGTCGTTCTGGTTGACCGGTCAATTAGCAAAGCGGCAAGGGCAAAGGAAGCCGAGGATCAACGCACTCCCTGTCGTCGCCCGACTTGATCAGGCCATCCAGTAAGTGGGGGCAGCGGTGTGTACTGGATTGCCCCGTCGAGCCGGGCGACGAGAGATGCGCCTGCGACACAATCACCGGGTTGATCTCTGTCACTTAGTGACATATGTTCTTGTCACTAAGTGACAAAACGAGTATCCGTCATGCCCTCCCACCGCGAAGACCCGCGTTTGACAGTCTCCCGCCATGCCGCCGAGCTTTTCCTGGAACGCGGCGTCGCGGCAACGAGTGGCGATGACATCGCGGCGGCGGCCGGTCTCTCGAAACGCACCGTCTGGCGATACTTCCGTTCGAAGGAGAGTGCCGTGGAACCGCTGTTCGCCGTCTCATCCCTGCGCTTTGCCAGCCAGCTCAGCGAATGGCCGCTCGATATCTCCATCGAAGCCTATCTGCATGCGGTGGTTCGCCCGCAGGACCAGACCCCGCGCGAGATTGCTGACGACATTCTCGCCGTTCGCCTTGTGGCGTTGCTGCCGAAGGAACCGGCCTTGCGCTCGGCCTGGCTGATGTCCTGCCACGCTGCGGAAGAGACGATTGTCGAGGTGGTGGCGCGACGCACGAGGCGATCGGCCACGGATTTCGACGTCCGCCTGTGCGGCGCTGCCGTGATGACGGCACTGCGGATCGTTGATGAAGACATCGCAACAGCTGCCATTACCGATCGTCGCGCATTCACACTGCCTGAAGTCATCGACCGCATGGCGGAAGCGATACGAACCGCAAGCACCTTGCCGATCTGTGATCCCGTCTAGCGCGGCATCCCTGGCACGCACATCGATCTCATCTGTTCTCGTCAACCAACGGAGTCCCTCCCGATGGCATCAGCATTCGCGTATCCAAAGACCCGCAGCCTCGATCTTGTCGAGGATCATTTCGGCCAACAGGTCGCCGATCCCTATCGCTGGCTGGAAGAGGATGTTCGCAACGACGCGGAAGTCGCGGCATGGGTTCAAGCGCAGAACGAGGTCACGCGAAACTACCTCGCGACCTTGCCCGGCCGCGACATCTTCAAGGCGCGCCTGCAAAAACTGTTCGATCATGAGCGTGTCAGCCCGCCATGGGTGCGTGGCGGCCGCTATTTCTACACCCGCCAGACTGGCCAGCAGAACCAGCCAGTGTTGGTGATGCGCAACGGCCTTGAAGGACCGCAGCGCGTGTTGATCGATCCCAATGATTGGTCCGCAGACGGCACGACGGCCATGGGCGAATGGGCGATTTCGGATGATGGTTCGCTGATCGCTTTCACAATTCAGGAGGCTGGCACCGACTGGCGAACGATCAAGGTGTTTGACGTCAATGCACGCGAAAACCTCACCGACGAAGTGACGCGCGCACGCTTCATGACCATCGCCTGGACCAGGGATAACAGCGGCTTCTTCTATTCGCGCTATCCCGACCCAGCGGAAAGCGAAACATCACAAGCCAGCGTACAGAACCATGCCGTTTATTATCATGCGCTCGGCACATCGCAGGCCGAGGACCGCCTGGTCTATGCGACGCCGGACAAGCCGCATCTGATCAATATCGGCTATGTCACCGATGACGGTCGCTATCTCGTTCTCATGTCCACGCCGGGGCCTGGCGCCAATGCACTGGCGGTCATCGATCTCGACAACCCGGACTGGACGCCGCGCCAATTGATCACGGAGATCGATTCCGACTGGATGATCTATGGTAACGTCGGCACCAAGCTCTTCATCGGCACCAACAAAGGCGCCGAGCGCAAGAAGATCGTGTCAGCCGATCTCGCGCAGCATGTTCTGGTGTTCGAAGACGTCGTGCCTGAGCAGGACGCGACGCTGGGTTACGCAGCGCTGCTCGGCGGCAAGCTGCTGGCGACCTATCTCGTCGATGCAAAAGCCGAGATGCGCCGTTATGCTCTCGACGGCGCGTTCGAAGGCACCATCGATTTGCCGGGCATCGGCACAGTCGGCGGCTTTCGCGGCGAGCAGGATAGCGATGAAGTCTTCTTTGTCTTCACCAGCTACAACATCCCGACCACGATCTATCGCTACGACGTTGCAGACGATACCACCTATGTCTGGGCCACGCCCGACGCGGGCATCGATCTCGATCGCATCAGCGTCGAACAACGCTTCTATTCATCGAAGGACGGCACGCGCATCCCGCTCTTCATCATCCGCCGCAAGGACGTCACCGGTCCGGCGCCGACGCTGCTCTATGCCTATGGTGGTTTCGGCATCAGCATGATTCCGTTCTATGCGCCGACGCAGATGGCGTGGGTGGAGCAGGGCGGTGTCTCCGTCGTCGCCAATATCCGCGGTGGCGGCGAGTATGGAAAACCGTGGCACGATGCCGGCCGCTTCGCGAACCGGCAGAATGCGTTCGATGATTTCATCGCGGCGGGCGAATATCTGAAGGCGGAAGGAATTACGCCGCCGGATGGACTCGCGATCCAGGGCGAATCCAATGGCGGCCTCCTGATGGGCGCCGTCGTCAATCAACGCCCGGATCTGTTCGCCGCAGCACTCCCCGGTGTCGGGGTCATGGACATGCTGCGCTTTCCGCTGTTCACCGGCGGCAAAATGTGGATGGAGGATTTCGGCGATCCGCGGCAGGAGCCGCATTTCCATGCGCTGCGGAGCTACTCGCCCTATCACAATGTGGCGCCAGGCAAGGGCTACCCCGCGATCCTCGTCACCACAGCGGATACGGATGATCGCGTCATCCCCGGCCACAGCTTCAAATATGCGGCGGCACTACAAGCGGCTGATATCGGCGACAGACCGCATCTCCTCCGCGTCGAAACGCGCGCCGGCCACGGTCAAGGCAAGCCTACCGACAAGGTGATCGAGGAGACCGCCGATCAATGGGCCTTCATCGCGCATTGGACGGGGTTGCAAGTGAAGCAGCCGTAGGGCGGATAAGGCGAAGCCGTCATCCGCCGCGGAGTTTCAACAATGACATCGGCCGGCGGATTACGCTTCGCTCATCCGCCCTACGCCGCGCGCCCCGTCGATAAACAATCGCCACGCTTTCTCGAAATACGCATCCTGCGCTTCGCTCGACGCGTAGGTCGTGCTGCCAAGCATCGCCGTGATCATCGGGCCGACGGCGATGCTGTTGATCAGATGCGTCGCGAGAAACGACACATCGCCGGGGCCGATCTCGCCCGCCTCCTGCGCCGCACGCAGCAATGCGAAGAGTCGGTCCATGATCGGATCAACAGTGCGGTTCGCCGCGGATTGCCCCACCACCAGCGCCTCGCTGAACGCGATACGCTTGAAGGCGATCAAGGTCGGATCGAGATTGACCTCCAACAGCCAGCGCGCGGCGGCGCGAAGTTGCTGCATCACATCGCCGGTGGCTTCAGCCATAGCGGTCTGGAAATGCGCTTCGGTCTGCACGCGCGCATGCGCCACCACGCCCTCGAACAGCGCGAGCTTGGATGGATAGCGCCGATACACCGTGTCTTTGCCGACGCCACAGGCGGTCACGACCTGCTCCACCGAGGTCGCCGCAAAACCCTGTTGCGCAAACAGCCGTGACGCTGTCTCGATGATGTGGAGCGACTTTGCCTCCACGTCGCTCTTGCGCGGGCGTCCGCCTTTGGATGGGGGCGTTGCTGTCGGCATTCACGTCTTTCGCGGGTGCGGGCGGTAAGCGGGTGTTTCGAGTAATTCCAATCTCAGATTTGCGTTCCTTTGGCAATCTATCTGGACAGGACGGTCCCGTCCCGTTTATTCGTCGCCCCCATTCGAGATCGGGGACACGGGGAAGCGGGAATGGGAAGCGAGCATAGGATCATCGTCGGAGCGGCCGTTGCCGCGGCGCTGATGGGCACACCGCCGGAGGCGTCCGCGCAGACCGTGCGCGATCCATCGGTGGCGCTTCCCGCGGTCACCGTGCACTCGCCCGACCGTCGCGTCGCTCGGCCTGCTGCCGCACGCCGTACGGCTCAGCGTGGTGCGCCGCGCGTGTCGGCCCGCGCGCCAGGCGCGGCTGCGCCGGCCGTGCAGCCCGTCAGCGCCTCCAACACCTCCGATCGCTATCTCGACAAGTCGTCGGGTACGGCCACCAAGACCGACACGCCGGTGCTGGAAACCGCGCAGTCGATCTCCACCGTGACCCGCCGGCAGATGGACGACCAGAATGTCCAGACCGTCGGCAATGCACTGCGCTACACCGCTGGCGTGATCTCCGATGCCGACACCAATGCGCGCTACGACTCGATCTTCATGCGTGGCTTCGGCTCGTTTGGTCTGACCACGAGCTATGTCAGCTATCTCGATGGGCTGAAGCTGCCGCGCGGCCAGGCCTTTGCCGTTGCGTCCATCGATCCCTTCCTGCTCGATCGCGTCGACGTGCTGAAGGGCCCTTCGGCCATGCTCTATGGCCAGAGCAGCCCCGGCGGCCTCGTCAACATGATCAGCCGCATGCCGAGCGCCACGCCCTTCAATGAATTCCGTGTCGAGGGCGGCACCTATGGCCGCATCCAGGCGGGACTCACCAGTCAGGGTAAGCTCGATAAGGAAGGCCACTGGCTCTACAGCCTCACCGCCATCGGCCGCCAATCCGGTACGCGCTATGACGGTGTCGATGAGCAGCGCGTTGCGGTTGCGCCGGCCATCACCTGGGCGCCGGACATGGACACGCGCCTGACGATCCAGAGCTACTATCAGAACGATCCGCAGGGCGGCTATTTCAACTCGATCTACGCAAAGTCGCTCGCACCTGCGCAGTATCGGCCGTACCTAAACTCGAAGCTCAATGTCGGCGATCCCAATTTCGATCACTTCAAGCGCGAGCAATATGGCGTCGGCTACCAGTTCGACAAACGCCTCAATGACGTGGTCAGCCTGTATTCGGCCCTGCGCTACGGCCATGTGCAGACCGATTTCCAGTCGCTGCAGATGAATGCGGCGATCACCCCCACCGGCCAGCTGCCGCGCTGGGGCATCCGTTCGCTCGAGGATGTCGATAACCTCGCTGCAGACAACCGCTTGCAATTCGATTTCGGCACCGGTGCCCTCCAGCACAAGCTCGTCACCGGCGTCGATTATCAGGAGACGCGCAGCAACTGGATCTACCAGATCGGCGGCGCCACCGCGCTCGACGTGGTCAATCCCGTCTACGGCCAGCCGGTCGGCCCCTTCGCGACCTTCTTCAACAACGGCCAGACGCTGTCGCAAGCCGGAATCTATGCGCAGGACCAGATCAGCCTCGGCGGCTGGCGCGCTACGCTCGGTGTGCGCCACGACTGGGCCGACCAGACAACCGACAACCGTATCGCCGGTTCGCGCTCCAGCCAGTCCGACGCCAAGACGACCTATCGCGCTGGATTGCTGTATCGCTTCGATAATGGCGTTGCGCCCTATGTGAGCTATGCGACCTCGTTCGAGCCGGTGACGGGCGTCAGTGCCAATGGCCTGCCTTTCGTGCCGACCACGGGGGAGCAGTATGAAGCCGGCGTCAAATATCAGCCGACCTTCCTGCCGATCCTGCTCACCGCCGCGGTGTTCGATATCCGCCAGCAGAACGTGCAGTCGCCGTCAGCCACCCCGGGCTTCTTCGTGCAGCAGGGTGAGGTGCGTTCCACCGGCGTCGAACTGGAAGCACGTGGCAATGTTACCGACAGCCTCGAACTCGTCGGCGCGCTCACCTTCCTCGATACGCGCGTGACAAAATCCACCGATGCGCTTCTGCTCGGCATGCGTCCGCAGGCGGTGCCGGATTTCTACGGCTCGCTCTGGGCCAACTACACCTTCCGCACCGGCCCAGTGACGGGGCTCACGCTCGGCGCCGGTGTCCGCCATGTCGGCGCGACGTTCGGTGATGATTACAACACGCTGCGCACGGCGGCCTACACTGTGGCGGATCTGGCGCTGAAATACGAACTCGGCCATCTCACCCGCAGCCTGAACGGCGCGGCACTGACGCTGAACGTCAACAACCTGTTCGACAAGGAATATTATTCGAGCTGCTCGTCGGGCTTCTATTGCCAATACGCCAACCGCCGCACGGTGCTGGCGGGGCTGCGGTATCGGTGGTGATGAAGCGCTGCCTATCCACCCACGTCACTTGTCGTCACCCGGCTCGTCCGGGTGACCCAGTAATCTCATCTGTCGCAGTGTGTACTGGATCGCCCGGTCAAGCCGGGCGACGACAGACTGAGATGTCTGTGCCCTCATGACCCCGCGCACGATCCGCATCTGGTCATGGCTGCATCGCTGGACCAGCCTCGTCTGCACGCTGTTCGCGCTGATGCTGTGCATCACCGGTCTGCCGCTCATCTTCAAGGATGAACTCGGTCCCGACCTCAAGCTCGAAACCACCACGACAGCGCCGGGCACCGCATCCATCGACGACATCATCGCGCGCGCACAGGCGGCGCGGCCGGGGCAGGTTGTGCCCTATCTGTTTTACGATCGCGACCATCCCATCGTGAAAGTGCCGACATCGCCGCTGATGACCACCGATCCCAGCGACTTCCATTATCAGGTCTTCGACACCCGCACCGGCCGACAGATCGAAATCACGCAGCCCAATGAGGGCTTTCTCTACATCATGCTGCGGCTGCATCTCGATCTGTTCGCCGGCATCGGCGGCACGCTCTTCCTCGGCGTCATGGGGCTCCTGCTGTGCATCGCCATCGTCTCTGGCGTCGTGCTCTATGGCCCGTTCACGCGCCGTCTCGATTTCGGGGCTGTCAGACGCGGCAAGCCGCAGCGCACATGGCTCGATCTGCACAATCTGCTGGGTATCGGCACGCTGGCCTGGTTTGCCGTCGTCAGCTTCACCGGCGTGATCAACACATTGGCTGCGCCCATTGAGATGGCCTGGCAGGCCAATCAGCTCGTCGAGATGGCTGCACAGGCAAAGCCTGCAGATGATCCAACGAAGCGCGCGCGCATCGGCGACGTGCTGCGCGAGGTGCGCACTGCCGTGCCCGGCATGAATGTGATGACCGTCGCCTTCCCCGGCACGCCGTTCGCGACACCGTCCCATGTGGCGATCTTCCTCACCGGCAATACGCCGATCACCAGCCGCATCCTCAAGCCTGCGCTGGCTGATGCGACCACCGGGCAGATCGTCTCCGTGCGCGACATGCCCTGGTATGCAACAGCTCTCTTCATGTCGCAGCCATTGCATTTCGGCGACTATGGCGGCCTGTCGCTGAAGATCATCTGGGCGCTGCTGGATGTGGTGACCATCGTGGTGCTGATCAGCGGATTGTATCTGTGGTGGGCTAAGCGCCGCCGCCGCCGTTCAACGGTCACAGCGATCGCGGGATTGCAGGCTGTGGCGCGATGAGCAGTTTTCGGCGTCAATGGCTGTGGCCGATCCTTCTGGCGGTGGCGACAGTGTTCGGCCTGCTCGTGGCGCTGGTCGGTGAGGGCGGCATCTGGTGGGCGTTGAGCTGGCTGATGCTGAGCGTGCCTTTGTTGGTAATGGCATATCACGCTTCAACAAGCCGGAGGTCGGATTAGCGCAAGCGTACTCCGCCGCGGAGCTTCAGCAGCCCAAACGGCGGATTACGCCCTCGGCTAATCCGCCCTACGCTCTCACCCCGCCTGCGAGGTCTGTGTCCGAATATCCTGCGCGGTCCTGCGTAGCGGTACGAGATATTTCTCTTTCGCTTCCGCTTCGCTCAGCGTGCCCGAAATCGTATTGACGCTGATCGCCGCCACCACGCGGCCGGCATGGTCGCGCACCGGCACGGCGATGCCGCAGATGGCGGGATCGAGTTCGCCGTCGATCCAGCCATAACCCTCGGCATCGACGCGTTGCAATTCGCGCTCCAGAGCTGCGGGATCCGTCACCGTGCGCGGGGTGATCTGCTTGAATTCCGTCGTGGCGAGATAGTTCGCGCGCTGATCCGGTGGCAGCGCTGCGAGCAATACGCGGCCGAGCGAGACGACATTCGCAGGCAGCCGACTGCCGACGGCGAGATTGGCGGACAGGATGCGTCGCGCCGGCAGACGCAATGCATAGACGATCTCGGTTTCGTCGAGCACAGCGAGCGCGCAGGATTCGCCGGTCTCGTTGCGCAGGTCTTCCAGCGCGCGCTGCGCATAGCCCCAATAAGGGAGAGCGTTGAGGTAAGAGAGGCCGAGGCCGAGCGCGCGCGGGCGCAGGCTGAAATAGCGGCCATCGACTTCGCAGTATTTCATCACGATCAATGTCGCGAGCATGCGGCGGGCCGTGGCGCGGCTGAGGCCCGCAATGACGGCCACCTCTGACAGCGTATGTCGTCCCGGCGGCTTTCCGAGTGCCTCTACCGTCGCGAAGCCGCGCGCAATCGCGCGGACGAATCCATCACTGTCCTTGGCCAAGACCCATTCCCCGTTCGCCCGACTTGCACCCTCGCAAAAATCGCGCCTATAGTGTTCGCAAAGCGAAAATAAAGTTCGCTAGATGGACATTATGGGAGGCGGCGCAATGACGCAAGCGCAAGTTTTTGAGACCGATTTCTGGAAGGACGCGAATCTGCGGAAGGTCTGGGACGAGATCGTCCCGGGCGAGCCCCGCAAGACGCTGCCTTATGTGCTGACCAAGGAAGCGATCCAGCTGTATTGCCGCTCGGTCGGTGAGGATCATCCATTATATTTCGACGAAGCTTACGCGAAGGCGTCGCCCTACAAGGGGCTGATCGCGCCGCCCTCGATCCATATCCTGCTGATGTTCTCGTGCACGCCCGCCGACGATTGGATGAGGACGCCGGGCACGGTGAATGCAGGCCAGTCCTGGAGCTACAACATCCCCGCGCGGCCGGGCGACACGATCACGTTGCAGGCGCGTGCGCTGGACAAGTTCATCAAGCGCGAGCGCCTGTTCGTGGTCCACGATAACGTGTTCTTCAATCAGCATGGCGACGTCATCTGCTCTGGCCGCGGCCAAACCATTCGTCCGATGTAAGCGCAGCGAAGGAGAAAACAGACATGACAACCAGCTTCGACAATCTCTCCGCCGGCGACACCATTGATGGTCCAAGCTTCGCTGTATCGCGCGAGTCGATCCGCCTGTTCTGCGACGGGTCGCTCGACTACAATCCGCTGCATCTGGACGACGACTACATGAAGAACTCGTTCGGTAAGACAAACTTCGGCGGCATCATCATGCATGGCATGAACAATTTCGGCCTGATCACCCGCATGCTGACCGATTGGGCCTATCCGGCAGGCGCCATTCATCGCCGTCTGGAAACCCGCTGGGTCAAGCCGGTCAAACCCGGCGACACCATTCGCCCGGTGGGGATCGTCAAAGCCAAGCAGAGCACCGAAAAGTCGCGTTGGGTGCTCATCGACGTCCTGGTGAAAAACCAGAACGACGAGAAAGTAGCCACAGGCGAGGCCATGGTCGAATTTCCACGCACGGCTTGATTTCACGCAGGCGTTGATGGCCTGACACGATGGCGTGCGGTTAAACTCGCACGCCATTGAAATAACCAAACTCATTTTCAGGGGATGAAATGAAACAGCTCGCAAGGATTGCGCTGGCCGTTTTGGCCTTTGCCTGCGTCACCGTGTCGGGTGCGCAGGCGCAGAGTTTTCCGGGAAACCAGATCAAGATCATCGTGCCGTTTCCTGCCGGCGGGACCACCGACATTCTGGCGCGCTTTGTCGCGCAATATCTCGGCGACAAGCTCGGCGTCACCACCATCGTCGAGAACCGCCCCGGTGCCTCGGGCACGATCGGCTCCGAGGTTGTGGCAAAATCACCGGCGGACGGCAGTGTTTTGCTGATCACGGCGACGCATCACGTCATCAATCCCAGCCTGCGCAAGAGCTTGCCTTACGATACGCAGAAAGATTTCTCGCCGATCGCCGTCGTGGCGACCGCGCCAAATGCCCTGTGCGTGTCGAAGGATTTTCCGGCCAAGACCGTTGCCGAACTGATCGCGATGGCGAAGAAGCAGCCGGGCAAATTGTCGTTTGGCTCCTCCGGCATCGGCGGCGCCAATCATCTCTCTGGCGAATTGTTCGAACAGATGGCCGGAATCAACATCGAGCACATCCCCTATAAGGGGGCTGCGCCGGCCATGAATGATCTGATCGGTGGCCACATCCCGATCATGTTCGACACGCTGCCGACCGTGCTGCCAGCTGCCGAAGCCGGCAGCATCCGCGTGCTGGCCGTCACCAGCCTGCAGCGAGCCGCGTCGCTGCCCAATGTTCCGACCCTCGACGAGGCCGGTGTGAAGGGCTTCGAAGCCACATCCTGGTTCGGCATGTATATGCCGCAGGCCGACGGGAGCCCGGTTTATAAAAAGCTGGTCGAGGCCATGAAGGACATCCTGGCTGCGCCGGCAACGCGCGAAAAGTTCGCCACGCAGGGCGTCGAGCCCGGCAAGCTAACGGGAGGCGAATTCGGCACCTTCGTCGATGCGGAAATCAAGAAATGGGCTGCCGTGGTGAAGACCGCAAACGTGCCGCTGGAATGACGTCGGTATGCTACGTCAAATTCGGCACATCACGGTGACAAATGCCGGTAAATATCGTCCGGACGGGCGGTGATTCTGCCCGTTCGGATTGACAGTGGGACCGGTGGTGGCTAGAAACCGCGGGTCCCGGGCGGCTCGGCTGCCAGCGGGTTAAAGCCCATTTTCGCTGATTTCGGCCTGCTACGCACGGCTTTTGAAGTCTCGATCGCAAGTGTTCAGGATTGACCGATGAAAGTCCGTAACTCGTTGAAGTCGCTGCGTGCCCGTCACCGCGACAACCGTCTGGTTCGCCGCAAGGGCCGCGTCTACGTCATCAACAAGACCCAGCGCCGCTTCAAGGCTCGCCAGGGTTAAGTTGTTGCCGGGCCGGCATTGTCTGGCCCGCTCCACGACATCACAGGTGTTTGACGCGCTGCCGCTTTGCAGCGCGTTTTTTCGTGTCTAGACTTCGCCTATGGCATTGCGAGTCCGAACCGCAGCTTTCAGCGTCCTGATCACCGCGCTTTTCGCGGCGACGCCAGTTGTGGCGCAGGTGAAGGATCCGAAGTCGGTGCAGCCCGGCTCGCCCAAGGCGATCCCGCAAGCCCCTGAAAAACTGCCGAAAATCGGCGCCGACAAGATTCGCGGGCTGGATTTTCTGTTTGGCGCACTGAAAGCCGCACCGGATGAGGCAAGCGCCAAGCATGTCGAAGGGCGGATCTGGGCCCAGTGGTCGCAAACCTCCAGCGACACCGCTGCGCTCCTGATGACCCGCGCCAAAACGGCATTCGATGCCAAGCAGGTCGATGTATCGGTCAAGCTGCTCAGCGCCGTCATCAAGTTGAAGCCCGATTATATCGAGGGCTGGAACCGGCGCGCGACGCTGTATTACTTGCAGAACGACTACACCCGCTCGCTGGAGGACATCGAGCAGGTGCTGGCCCGCGAGCCCCGGCACTTCGGTGCGCTGGCCGGCCTCGGCATGATCATGCAGGAATTCGGCGATGATAAGCGGGCGCTCGAAGCCTATCGCAAGGCGCTGGCCGTCAATCCGCATTTGGAAAAAGTACCGGAACTCGTCAAGAGCCTGACCGAGAAGGTCGAAGGCCGCGATATCTGACGCATCCCGCTGAGCGCAGCTCTGCCGTGCTTTGGCAGTTTTTCGCGCAATTCGCGTCCGGGAACCAAACTTCCGACACATGAAATGGGCGAAAAGGGCGCTTTCCAGGTCGTCTTGAAGGGGCCCATCTTGGCGAAGAAGTCTTTCCCGCTTTTTGCATTGCTCTGTCTTCTCCTGGCTGCGCCATTCAGCGCGCCTGCGCTCGCGCAAAAGGCTGACGCGCCTGCCGCCGCTGCTGCGCCCGTAATGACGCCGGAGCAGGCCAAGGCTGCGCTTGAGACGTTGCAAGACGATGTCAAGCGCAAACAGATGATCACGACACTGCAGGCGATCGCTCAGGCAAAACCGGCCGAGCCTGAGAAGAAGCCCGCGATCCCGCTCGATGCCGACAGTCTTGGCGCCCAATTGCTTGTCACGATTGCGGATCAGCTCGGCGATATCTCGCGCGAGGTTTCGACCGCCGTTCAATCGGTCACCCGCTTTCCTGCGCTATGGCTTTGGTTGAAAAATGCGGCCAACGATCCCGACACGTATCAACTGCTGTTCGATATTGCCTGGAAGCTCGTTGTCGTATTTGGCGGCGCGCTCGCGGCCGAATGGCTCGTCGTCTGGCTGCTGCGCCGGCCGCAGGCCGCGCTCGAGGCGCGTATTCCTTTTGTCGCGCGTGCGCCCTCTGCCCTCATCGCCAGCGTCGATCCGCCGTCTTCCACCGCCGACATCACTGAAAGCCCCAATCTCAACACTCGCCGGCGCAGCCTGACGCGCGCCTGGCAGTCGCTGCTGCGGCTGCCTTATGTGATCGGCCGATTGCTGCTCGAACTGATCCCGATCTTCGTCTTCACCGGCACCGTGTCGCTGCTGCTCGGCACCCAGATCGGCGATGCCGGCACCACGCGGCTCGCGATCCTTGCGATCGTGAACAGTTATGTGGTGGCGCGTGCGATCATCTGCGGCATGCGCGCTCTGTTCGGTCCGCTGGCTTTGTTCCGCGTGAAAGAAGAGACGGCCGTATATCTCGAAATCTGGACCCGCCGCATTGTCGCTGTTGGCGCCACCGGTATCGCGATCGCCAATGTCGCGCTGATGATGGGCTTGTATCGCTCCGCGCATCTGGCGCTGATCAAGCTCGTGATGCTGGCGGTGCATCTGTTCGTCGTGGTCATCATCCTGCAATGCCGTAAGCCTGTGGCCGATGCGCTGCGTGCGCCGGTTGGCGCCACCGGCTTCCTGAATGGCATGCGCAATCGTTTTGCCGGGCTCTGGCATGTGTTCGGCATCGTCATCGTGATCGCTGCTTGGGGCATCTGGGCGCTCAATATCCGCAATGGCTACGCGCTGTTGCTGCAATATATCGTCGGTACCGTGATCGTCGTCCTGATCACGCGGCTCGTGTCGATGATGTTGCTCAGCCTGATCGATCGCGGCTTCCGCATCAAACCGGATGTATTGAAGCGTTTCCCGGGCCTGGAAGTACGCGCCAATCGCTATCTGCCATTGCTGCGCAAGGTGGTCGCCGGGATCATCGCCGTGATCGGTCTGGTTGCGCTGCTGGAGGTCTGGGGTGTCAATGCCATCGTCTGGTTCTATGGCGGCCAGATCGGCAGCCGTGTCGTCTCGGCCTTCATCACCGTGGCTATCGCGGCTGTCACCGCCGCGGTGGTGTGGGAAGGCACCAATGCGTTGATGGAACGTCAGCTGACATCGCTGACGCGCGATGGTCACTTCGCGCGCGCGGCGCGTTTGCGGACATTCCAGCCCATGTTGCGCACGGCCTTGCTTGGCGTGATCATCGCCGTGATCGCGCTGACTGTGCTGAGCGAGATCGGCGTCAATGTTGCGCCGCTGCTCGCCGGTGCCGGTATCCTCGGCGTCGCCATCGGTTTCGGTTCGCAAAAGCTGGTGCAGGATGTCATCACCGGCCTCTTCCTGTTGCTGGAGAGCACGGTGCAGGTCGGTGATACGGTCGCCGTGTCGGGCTTGAGCGGCGTGGTCGAGAACCTCTCCATTCGCACGATTCGCCTGCGCGCCGGCGACGGCTCCGTGCACATCATTCCGTTCAGCGCGGTGACCACGATCACCAATTCAAGTCGCGGTGTCGGCAATGCCGCAGTGTCCGTGAGCGTCGACTACAAGGAAGACACTGATCGTGTCGGCGAAATCCTCAAGGGCATCGCCGTCGAAATGCGCAAGGAGGACGCTTATCGTCCGCTCATGCGCAGCGATCTCGAATTGTGGGGTGTCGACAAGGTGGACGGTTCGATGGCCACGCTTGTCGGTCAGATCCGCTGCACGGATTCCGGTCGCTGGGGTGTGCAGCGTGAATTCAATCGCCGCATGAAGATGCGTCTGCAGGAAGAGGGGATCGAGATCGCCTCGCCGAGCAGCCAGATGGTGATCATGCAGTTGCCCGCGCCTGCAAAGGAAGAGGTCGCCGAGGGCGGCGAAACGGGTGATACGAAGGACGCCAAGCAGGAAAAACGCCGCGCGTAAATCCGCGCGGTAGCGACAGGCCGTAGGCGGATTAGGCGAAGCCGTAAGCCGCCGTGGAGTTTCAATAGCTAACTCTGCGGCGGATTACGCTACGCTAATCCGCCCTACAGGATCAGTGCACCGCGCCCGTGCCCGGGCGAATCGCGCCGCCTCGAACGGAAGCCGCATAAAGCTGCTGCAACTCTGTCTCGAGCTGCTCGTTGACCAGCAGCAGAGCCTTCACGGCACCGCGCAGATCTCCGTTACAGGTCGATACGATTTCGTCGATATCGATTTCGATCAGATCGGGCGCCATTTTCATTCTCCACCTTCGATCATTTGCGATCATGGCGGACATTCCGCATCGTGATCATGGCAACAACCTGCCCGATCGCGTGCTGTTCCTGTGGATAGCGTGGACAGTTCGATCGGATTTATGGTCGCAGGGAATGTGGCGAAGCCGGACTTAAGCCCCATATTCACGCTGATATCCCCGCTTTTGTCCCTCTTCCGGATCATTTTAGTGAGAAAAATAGTGCTCGTTCTCCTCGCGCTGCTTGTCGTGCCGCTCGGCGTGTCTGCGGCCAAATATTGGGCGGGCGACCGATCAGTGAACTGGCAGAGCGCGGACCGTTCGAGCGCCGGCCTGTTGCCGCCGGCGGCAGAGCATCCCGAGGCAATGGTCCGTGTCTTCGCAGCCCGCACTGTTCGTTGGCGCGGTATTTTCGCCGTTCATAGCTGGATCGTGTTCAAGGAAAAGGGCGCGACGCGCTACACCCGTTATGATTATACCGCCTGGGGCGATCCGATCCGCCTCAATGGGTTTGCTGCTGATGGTCGCTGGTTCGGTGACGAGCCGATGGCTATTGCTGCTGCGGAAGGTGCCGCGGCCGAAGCGATGATCCCCAAGATCAAGGCGGCGATCGCAGGCTATTCCTGGCGGGCCTATGGCGATTACCGCGCCTGGCCGGGGCCGAACTCGAATACTTTTGTGACTGCCGTTCTGGCGGCGGTGCCGGAATTGCAGGTCGCGCTGCCGCCCACCGCGATCGGCAAGGACTTTCCTTATGAAGGCAATGCGTTCGGCTGGACGCCGTCCGGCACCGGCGTGCGCGTCACGCTGGGCGGCTATCTCGGTCTGACTGTCGGCTGGATCGAAGGTGTCGAGGTGAACATCCTTGGCGCCGTTCTTGGCTTCGATATCAGGCGCCCGGCCATTAAGCTTCCGGGGATCGGGCGGCTCGGCGTGAGCGCGTGAATGCGCGAAACCACCGTCCGGCTGAGGCGTATTTGATCCGTGCTCAAGCTTTCCTGGACATCGATGATCCTTCTCATACTGGTCGCCGTGCTCGCTGCGCTGGCGTTGTTCACGCAGTTTGAAACGCGCAGGCTTGAGCAGAGATTTCCATCGGTCGGTCAGTTCTTCGACGTGACAGGCGCCAGGCTGCATGTGCTCGATCTGGGCCCACGCGATGCGGCGGGGCCGCCGGTGGTGCTGGTGCATGGCGCGAGCTCCAATTTTGGCAGCATGCGCATCCCGCTGGGTGACATGCTGGCGCAAAGACATCGCGTGATCCTGATCGATCGACCCGGCCATGGCTGGAGCACGCGCAGTGAAAATCTCTCTCCCGCTTTGCAGGCGAAGATGATCGACGATGTGCTTGGTCAATTGCAGATCGAGCGCGCGATCATCGTGGTGCATTCGCTGGCGGGTGTGCTCGGCCTGAAGATGGCACTCGACTATCCGCAGCGTGTTGCCGGCCTCGTGTCGCTGGCAGGCGTGGCCTATCCATGGCCGGGCGGCGTGGGGACCTATAATGCGGTGGTGACGACGCCGGTGGTCGGACCGCTGCTGGCCTATACGATCACGCTGCCACTCGGTCTGCTACTGGCCGAGCCAGGCACGCGCAGTGTGTTTGCGCCGCAAGCCATGCCAGCCAACTATCTGGCCCAGAGCGCCATTCCGCTGCTGCTGCGACCACGAGAATTTCTGGCCAATGCCTGGGACCTGGTGACGCTGAAAGCAGCGGTGACCGAGCAGTCGCCGTACTATGCCGAATTGCGCATGCCGGTAGTCGCCATCACCGGCGACGCCGACACCACGGTGTCGTCCGAGATTCATTCAAGACGGCTCATCGAGACGGTGCCGAACGGCAAACTAATTCTGCTGCCAGGCGTTGGTCACATGGTGCAGAATGCGGTGCCGGAGCTGGTTGTCGGGGAGATCGAACGCATCATCTCGGAATCTGACACAAAACCGAAGGCTGCGTCGCGCTAAAGTCTGACCTGATGAACTTCACAACCAATTGAGGAGCTGTGCATGACCACGACATTCGGATCGGCCAAATGGCAGGGCGGTATCAAGGACGGCAAGGGAGCGATCTCGACCAAGAGCGGTGCGCTCGCGGACTATCCGTATGGTTTCGCCAGCCGCTTCGAGGGCAAGCCGGGCTCCAATCCGGAAGAGCTGCTCGGCGCGGCCCATGCCGCGTGCTTCACGATGGCGCTGTCGCTGATCCTCGGTGAGGCCGGCATGAAGGCCGATCAAATGGATACCAAGGCCGACGTGACGCTGGAAAAGCAGGGTGAGGGCTTTGCCATCACCAAGGTGCATCTCACGCTGGTGGCGAAGATCCCGGGCGCGGACAAGGCCAAGTTCGACGACTGCACGGCGAAGGCGAAGGCCGGTTGCCCGGTCTCGAAGGTGCTGAACGCCGAGATCACGCTGGACGCGAAGCTGGAAGGCTAGTCTTCGTCATTGCGAGGAGCAAAGCGACGAAGCAATCCAGCTTTTTAAGAGAGGCTGGATTGCTTCGCTACGCTCGCAATGACGTGGAAAGACCTGTGGTCTAACTACTCGCCCGTATCGCTCGATCCGACATAGGCAATACGCAGCATGTTCGTTGCGCCCGGGGTGCCGAGCGGCACGCCCGCCACGACGATGACGCGCTGGCCGGCCTTGGCGAAACCGTCGCGGAACGCAATGCGGCCGGCGCGATCCACCATGTCGTCCTGATCCTTGGCGTCTTCTGCGACCACGCAATGCACGCCCCAGGCGACCGACAGCTTACGACCGCCGGCGAGGTTCGGGGTGATGGCGACAATCGGCGGCTTCGGACGCTCGCGGGCCACGCGCATGGCGGTCGAGCCCGAGCTGGTCCAGCAGATGATTGCTGACAATTCCAGCGTCTCGGCGATCTGTCGCGCGGCATCGGCGATGGCGTCGCCGACGGTCGCTTCCGGGCCGGGGCGCTGGGCGGTGAGCACGTTGCGATAGGTCGGATCGCGTTCAACCTCTTCGCCGATGCGATTCATGGTCGCGACGGCTTCCACCGGGAATTTGCCGGCAGCGGATTCCGCCGACAGCATCACGGCGTCGGCGCCTTCATAGATCGCGGTGGCAACGTCGGAGACTTCGGCGCGGGTCGGCACCGGGCTCTGGATCATCGACTCCAGCATCTGCGTGGCGACGACGACCGGCTTGCCGGCGCGACGCGCCATGCGGGTCATACGCTTCTGCAGGCTCGGCACGCGCTCCAGCGGCAGTTCGACACCGAGATCGCCGCGGGCGACCATCAGCGCGTCGGATGCTTCGAGGATGGATTCGAGGCGATCGATGGCTTGCGGCTTTTCGATCTTCGACATGATGGCGGCACGGCCGCGCACCAGGCGCTTGGCTTCATGCACGTCCTCGGCGCGCTGCACGAAGGAGAGCGCAACCCAGTCGATGCCGGTTTCGAGCGCGGCTTCGAGATCGCTGCGGTCCTTCGGCGTCATGGCCGAAACGGGCAGGTCGGTGTCGGGCAGGCTGACGCCCTTGCGATCCGAAATACGGCCACCGACGACGACGCGCGTCACCGCGCGATCGGCCGAAGTCTCCTCGGCGATCAGCTTCAGCTTGCCGTCATCGATCAGCAGCGCGTGGCCGGGGCGCAGCGCGGCAAGGATTTCCGGATGCGGCAGGTGGACACGGGTGCCGTCGCCGGGCGACGGATCGGAATCGAGTGTGAAGGCTTCGCCGTTCTTGAGCTGGACGCCGCCATCGGTAAAGGCGCCGACGCGCAGCTTCGGGCCCTGGAGATCGACCAGAATGCCGATCGGGCGGCCATAGCTGCTTTCGACATTGCGGATCGTCTTCACCAGGTCGCGCATCTTGTCATGCGGCGTGTGGCTCATATTGATGCGGAACACGTCGGCACCTGCCTCGAACAGCTTGCGGATCATCGCGCTGTCGGAGGAGGCGGGGCCGAGCGTGGCCAGGATCTTGATGCGGCGTTGTCGTCTCATGTCTTAACTCGTCTTATTGCTTCGTTCCGGGCGTCGTCTGCGGGGGCGACGCCCCACCGGGCGGATTTCCCGGGTTGTTCGGGAGAGCTGGGAAACCCGCGCCAGGCGCACCCGGCGGCGGTCCGCCAGGACCCGGACCGGGCAGGCCCGGGAGTTTGGGCGGTTGTTCGCTCGTCTCCGTCAATTGCACGGTCCAGGCCCGCTGTTCTCCCGTATCGACCTCGAAGAAGCCTGTCCGGTCAAAACCGCGCGCGAGGCAGTTTTCCGTGCCCTTGATCGTGAATTCCTTGTCGCGTGAGCACATGAAGGCCTGACCGGACCACTCACCACCCCGGTCGTAATCGATGGCATAGATATAATAATACCGGGCCACCAGGGTTCCACGCAGCAATGTCTCACAGGCGCGCGATGACACGTTCCACCAGCCTTCGGTGGTCCAGCCATCGGCGTCCTTGTAACCGAGCGCGATACCGACCCGGCTCGACGTGTTGTTGCAAAGCCGGAAATCCGCCGCCGCAGGTGTCGCCCACAAGCATGCCAGCATCACGGCCAGAACTGGCAGCAGGCTGACCCATCGAGTGGGGTATGAACGGTGGGGATTCGCAATGATCATTCGGTGTCGATGTATATCAGTTCCTTGACGGTTTCGCGTGACCGGACTGGCCTGTCAACGGCAGCAACCGATTCGGCAGGGCGCCGGTAGTTTGACCCGTGTTATGGCGGAATCTGGTAAAGAACCCATCTTACGCACTGACCGGGCAATATGAGCGAGATGAAACATGGCCGTTGACGAGAAGACGCAGACCGAACTCGAAGCCGCGGCATTTCGTCGGCTGGTGACGCACCTGCAGGGCCGCACTGACGTGCAGAATATCGACCTGATGAATCTCGCGGGCTTCTGCCGCAATTGCCTGTCGAACTGGCTGAAGGATGCCGCAGACGAGCGTGGCGCGGCCCTGAGCAAGGATGAGAGCCGCGAGGCGGTCTACGGCATGCCCTATGAGGCGTGGAAGGCATTGCACCAGAGCGAGGCGACGCCGGAGAAGCAGGAGGCGTTCAAGGTCGCCTTCGAGCGAACAAACGGCGGGCATTGAGCAAAAACGGCCCCGGCGCACCATCATTTCTGTGGGGTGCTGTGGATGACAATCGTCGCGGCTTGACCCCATCGGCTCCGGTCGCGACTGTCGAATTAGAGACAAGTTTTTAAGAGACTAGCGCCCATAACCGGCGCCTCTCGCCAACCCATCCTACCCAATCAGTTCAGGAGTTCCCGATGGCCACCAATGCTGCGTCCGTGCTGGACGACCAGGCAACGCATTCTTTCGCCAAGGACCAGCTCAAGGCCATCGTCGAGCGCATCGAGCGCCTCGAGGAAGAAAAGAAGACGATTTCCGACGACATCAAGGACGTCTACGGCGAAGCCAAGGGCAACGGCTACGACGTCAAGGCACTGCGCACGATCATCCGCATGCGCAAGCAGGACGCCAACGAGCGCGCCGAGCAGGAGACGATCCTGGAGACCTATCTGCAGGCACTCGGGATGCTGTGAGGCGATCGTTTTACCTCTCCCCGCCGGGGAGAGGTCGGCGCGCGCAGCGCGATTGGTGAGGGGATTTCACCGCCGTTTGAGTTTTCCCCCTCACCCGAAACCTTCGCTACGCTACGGTTTCGACCTCTCCCCGGAGGGGAGAGGTGTTTGAGCTTCAACTCTTACTTCCGAAATTGAAATTCCTGCGCCTTAGCGCAACGCGGCAGTCCGCATCGCGAAGCTCGTGGTCTCCAGCTTCGCCGTCGCCGATCCCGTGAATTGATCGCTCACCAGTCCGGCCTGCGGATCGTCCGAGAAGCTCATCGCCACCACGCTGCGCGGTTTGGCGAAATGCGCGCGCAGCACGGTGAGGTCGCCATCACCGATCGTCGAGACCGACATCGCCGTCATGACGCTGGGGGCGATAATCATCGCGCGGGTCCAGATATGGTTGTCCGGAATATGCGCGGCGGCGAGGCGCGTTGAGATCGTGACAGGGCCGGCCTGGCCGAGGCTCTTGCCGATCACCGTGGTCACTTCATTCACGACCATCGAATTCTTGTTCGGCACATTCGGGCGAATGCTGCGCGGGATCGGCGCGCTGGCGGCCACCACATGCGCGCGATCAACCGGCGAGGTGCGCGGCGGCGCATAAGCCATGGCCTTCGCGAAGGTCGATTCGTTGACGCCCTGCTCCTGCTCGGCGATGCGATCCAGCGCCTGACGGGCTGTGAGTGCCGCGACCTGCTGTGGCGTCGCCTGCTTCGGCTCGGGGATGTCATCCCAGAAGCCGCGGGCATTGATGATGTCTGACGGAGTCTGCGGGCGCCCGTCGTTCTTCGGGGCGGCCGTCGCTGGGATCGGCATCTTCGGCCGTGGCAGCGGGACCGTTTCCGTATCGGCCGATGCGAGCACCACATTCGGCGTTGCCGGCTTGGCGCGCGGCATCGGGACCGGGTCGGATTTCTCAGGCGCTGCTGCAGTGGCTGCCGCCATCACGCTTGGAGCGGGCGTGGGCTTGCTCGGTGCGATTGCCGGTGCGGCGGATTCATCCTCATCCTCGGATGACGATTTCCGTCCGAACAACGAGGCCAGCAGATTGCCAGGCTTGCTGCTGGCGAGGCTTACGCTGTCGCCCGAGCCGCGCTTCTGGATATCGGCTGCAGCAAGCTGATAGCCCGGCATGGTGCCGCCGCTGGACGGCAGATGCACGGTACGGCCGTTCGGGAAAACGCGCTCGAGCTGCGCATAGGTCATGCGCGGCCAATGGCGCACGCTGCCGGTGTCGAGATGCACGAAAGGTGAGCCCGAGGTCGGATAGAAGCCGACGCCGCCGCGCTGCAGGCGCAGGCCGGCGATGCGGATCTTTTCGAGCTGCACACCGGGAATGAAGAAGTCCATCGCATGGCCGAGCATATGCTGGCTGTGGCGCGCCACGCCGGAGGAGCGGCGGCGCAGCATGGCGTTGGTGGCGGGCGAACGGTATGCGGAAATAATCTGGATCGGCTGCGTGCCGTCGACGTCGCGATAGACTTCCCAGACGATGTCGAACAGGCGTCGGTCCATCGTGGTGGAGTCTTGGTTGCGCCAGTCGCGCAGGAAGTGATTGAGTTTCTTCAGCCCGTCTTCGTCATAGCGGCCATTGCGCTTGAAGGTAACGGTGACGCTTTCGCGGGAATGGGTGTGGTAGAATGAGAGGGTGCGCGTTTCGCCATTGGCGGTCGCGTTATGGACCGAACTCGCACTGGCCATCAGCACCAGCGAGGCCAGACCGGCGTTCAAGCCGGCGCGCGAAGGACGCCATGTTACTATGCGTGCGAAGCCAAGCGGCACGTCAAAACCCACCCAAGTTACTCAAACTCTCTCGTTACCCCGTGTGACGAAAGAGGGTGAATCGAGTCTTAAAACGGGAGGGTTAACTGACATTTACACCCATCCCCCCAAAGTTGGCATTTCTGCCACTGTCAAGATTAACCCGCTGACTATGGCGAAAACTAGCCCTTTGCCCTCTTGCAGGTGGACAATGGTTAATCTTGCAACCGATGTTGCGCACTCCGACTGCGTAAAAAGCGACAAAAGTCGCCGCTAGCCCGGATCCACAACGCGCCAATCGTATTCGAACTGAGGCCAAGGGTTTGCTCCGGTTTGAAGCCAATGGCACGTGTTGGACCAGAAATCGTCCCGGTGACGGCTATGAAACAGGCTGAAATGACCGATGGCCTGACAGCCGAGATCGGAAGGTTTGAGGAGAAGCTGTGTCCGATTGCTGCCCGCGTAATATTCGAGTCCGCGCTGGATTGCGCGGGGCGTGCCGTATTCGTCGTCACTGACGCCAATGGCAAGGATATCGGCTTGCAGACTGGCGAAGCGATGCAGAAGCGCGTCCCGTTCGTATTCCGGATAGCTCAGCTCCAGACGGCTTCGACGGCGGCTCCATTCATAGGCCACCCCGGCTGGCAGATCCTCAAGCCAGCCCAGTCGTTTGCCGGGAAAATAACCGACGATCGATGTCAGCAACGGCATGACGATGTGCCAGCGCATGAGCAGCCGCGCGCGATGGCTGGCGCCGTAGTCTCTCCAATAGGCAAACTGGCCGGCAATTGCGAGAAGTCGATCGACCTCGCCTGCATTGGGTGCGAAGCCCGGTAGAAAGCCGCCGATGCTATGGCCGACGACGGCAAGCAATCCGGATGGCCGGCACGAACGCATGCAGTCGATGGCGGCTGCGAAGTCGAGTTCTCCCCAATCCCGCCATCTGAAACGGGCGGACCGCAAATTCGTCGGGCGCGACAATCCGATGCCACGATAGTCATAGGTCAGGACCGAAAAGCCGTTCTCGGCCAAGTATCGTGCATAAGGATGATAGTAGCGGGCCAGTACGCCCGTTGCCGGATTGATAATGACGGAGCACAATTCGGATGAAATTCGGGGCCGCCAGAAGTGTCCGTGAAGATGGTAGCCGTCGCCGCAGGGAAACGTCACTGCCTCCGACACCGACTGGGTTGCTTGATCCAAGATCGTCTCGTCCTGCCATTGGCGAATTGCGTCGAGAAAATCTTGCATGCGTCTTTTTATAAGTAAAATTGATTTATGATATCGATGGCATCCAATAAAATTATATTCTGGTTGATTGGCTTGTTCTTTCCCGTCAGGAGATTCCGGTGAAGCTTCAGCAATTGCGCTATTTTTGCGCGGTCATTCAGACCCGCAGCGTTACCGTCGCTGCCAGGCAGCTCGGGGTGTCCCAGCCCGCGCTTTCGACGGCGTTGAAGGCCTTGGAAGAGGAGTTGGGCGGAGCCTTGATTCAAGGCGGACGCGGCGACATGCGCCCAACGACACAAGGGGAATCCTTTCACGCCAAAGCGCTTCGCATTCTCAAAGATTGTGAAACGGCGAAGATTGAATTCAAACGCGGTCAGGGGCGCCGTCTCGTGAAGCTCGGCGTTCTATCGACAATCCCTATGCGCAGCTTGATCGCATTTCAGCAACGTCTTGCCCGTTCATTGCCGGACATTGAGCTCGCGATGCGTGAGGGCTCAACGCATGAGCTGATTGGGGCGCTGGCCGAGGGGAGGATCGACGCGTCGGTTATGGCGCTCAACATGGCGGGCAACTCGGGATGGGTGCCGATCAGCAATGAGGCGCTCGTCCTTGCCTGCCGCAGCGACGATCCTCTTGCGGCTGCTGCGAGTGTCGAGGTCAAGCAACTGAACTCCCGCGCTTTCATTCAGCGGAGCCACTGCGAACTAAGTCACGAGGGTTACAGCATCCTCGATGCACGTGGCGTGCGCATGAATGTCGTTCTCAGAACCAATCAGGATCAGCGAGCCATGGAGGCCGTGCAGGCTATGATGGGAGTGACCATTGCGCCTCTCAGCCTGATCGCCGGCCTTGCGGCCGTGCCGCTCGAAGATTTTGGACTGACGCGAACCTTGGGTATCCGCTTCTCGAAGCGTGTCGCTCAGCCGCTGCGGGATGATATGGCGGCTGCGCTGACCACTGCCATCGCGGAAACGCTGATTGTCACGCCGTCGATATCCGTATCGCACCGGGAGGCAGGGGCCAGATAGCAAAAGGGCTCCATCCGAAGATGGAGCCCTTGATGTGGCGTGATGCCTTGCGCGCTTACCGCACTTCGGTGCGGCGCGGCCGGGGGCCGGCGGCCGGTTGCGGTTGCGTCATGCCGCCGCCGAACAGGCGCTCGAAGAAGTTCGGTTCGCTACGCTGGGCCTGGCCGTTGAAGGCCACGCCCTGCGGGATATCCGCGCGCGGACGCGCATAGCTCGGCTGGGTGCGGGCCACCACCTGCTCCAGATCCTTGCCCTTGACGTTCTTCAGGACTGCCTGCATCTGCGCGTCGCGGCCATAGATGTCCTTGCGCATCTGCAGCTTGCCGGCGTCGTCCACGAAGGCGGTCTGATAGGTGATGTTGACCGGGATCGGCGTCGGGAATTTGACGTCGATCTCGCTCTTTCCATACATGCCGCGGACCTTCTCCGGCGTGTAGCGCTCGTTCGGCATGGTGATGTTGAGCAGCACCGATGCGTACTGATCCGGATACTGCACCCGCATGCAGCCATGGCTGAGGGCGCGCTCGTCACGTGCGAAAAAGTTCTTGTTCGGCGTGTCGTGCTGATAGACGAGGAACTTGTTCGGGAAGTTGAAGCGGATGCGGCCGAGCGCGTTGTCGTCGCCCGGCGGCTGCGAAACATGGATGCTGCCATCGGCCTTGCGCGACAGTTTCAGGCCCATGCGGTCGAGCACCGTCGGGTCCTGCTGCAGCGCCGGCAGATATTCGTTGTAGATGATCGACGGCGGAACGTTCCAGGTCGGGTTGACCGTGAGATACTTCATCGTCTCGGTCAGCAGCGGCGTGGCCTGCTTGCCGACCTTGCCGACGACGACGCGCGTGGTCCAGACCTGTCCGCCGTTCTGCATCACCTTCAGTGTGTAGTCGGGGATGTTCAGCATCACATAGGCGTTGCCGATCGACGATGCGCCGAGCTGGCGCGGCAGCCAGCGCCAGCGCTCCAGGTTGACGAGGATGGTGTCGATCTGGCGATCGCGCTTCGGCGCGTTGATGGCGCGCACCGTGGCGTCGTCGAGCACGCCGGTGGCCTTCATGCTGCTGTTCGACTGGAATTTGCGAACGGCTTCGGCGACCTCGGCGTCGTATTTGGTATCGCTGGCATTGGCGACATGCAGGCGCGCGCGCAGCAGTGGCACGCGGTCGTCTTCCGCAACCGTCGGGTTCGGATTCTTCTTCGTCGCCTTGGTGAATTTCAGCGCTGGGCCTTCGGCGATCGGCTGCGCCGGCATCTCAGTCTCGCCGCGCAGTTCGGCGAGCTTGGCCTTCAGCTTCTTGTAGCCGTCATGCTGCGGATTGTAGCTTGCAAGCGCAGCGGAAGCGTCCTTGGCGGTCGAGACATTCGCAAGCACTTCGGCCGGATCGGTCGGATGCTCCGGATACATGATTTCAGCGTCGATCTGCGACCAGTGCATGCGGCCGCTCTGCGCCTGGCGGGCATAGTCGAGCATGCTGGCGGTAAGTTTCAGCTCGGCTTCGGCCTGGGCGTCCGGCGTTGCAGCAGCAGTGAAGTCCGGCACCGGATAGTCGGTGGCGTCGAGGCCTTCGCTGCCTGCGTCCTTCAGGCGCGCGATCACGCCCTTCGCTGCGGTGGTGGCAATGCCGCCCTGGGTCCAGAGTGGCGCGTAGTCACGGCCGGCATAGAACTTCTCGACGGCAGCGCGCTCGCCCTTGCGATCGAACTGGCGCGGCAGCTTGCCGGCGAGCATCTCGCGCAGCTTGTCGGCGACAGGCTGGTCGGCGGCAGCCACGGTGGAGGCGGGCTTTGCAATATCCCTGGCGACATCCTTCGGCGGCTCTGCAGCGGGCGCAGCCGGTGCAACGGCGGTGGCCGCAGGGACAGCAGCCGGCTCAGGCGCGGCGGGCGCAGTCGCGGTGTTGGCTGGCTTGGTCTCGTCGGTCGCCTTCGGTGTCTCGGCAACTTTCGGCACGTCAGCCGATGTTGCGCCGACGGTCTTTTCCGTTGCCTTGCTCGCGTCGGGGACCGAAGCGGTGGTGTCGGTGTTGGTCTCGATCTTGATGTCGCTGGCGGTGGGCGGCGGAACGTTGGCGGGCTCGGGGCGCGGGACGGCTGCATCGATGGCGAGTTCGGAGACACTGTCACGCGGCGATGCGCTCGGCTGTGCGATTACGGCGCCGGTGGAAACCGTCAGGAAAGTCGCAGCCACGGCCAGCAGCACGCGGTCGAATCCAGAACGGCTCTTGTTGAAGTCTCGCATTCTCGCTCCTCTCGAGTGAACCTGCTCCATTCACCTGGAACAGTTCTAGTCTCCCATCGCAGCTTCGGCTGAAGCGTGTATGTCGCGATTCCATCCGCAGACGATACATTACGCCCAAGATACACTACGCCCAAGATACATGGGCCCGATCCAGGTGCGACCACCCAGCGGGCTATATCCTCACAAACTGACGCCAACCCACATGGTTTGCAACGTTACACCTGTTGCCAGCCGCTGCTTTTGACTTCGTGTGTCACCACACCGCAACGGTTCAAGTTCCCCTGCCACAACAAGGACATGTTCACTGCGTGCGCGGCAACAAATTGCGGCGAAGTGGTGCCTTGTCGCGCGAACTACGCGTCGTCCGTGGAAACGGAGTTTTTCTCTGCTGCCTCGTCGAGTTTTCGATACAGCGTCGAGCGCCCGATTTTCAGGCGGCGCGCAACTTCTGACATCTGTCCACGGTAATGCGAGATGGCGAAGCGGATGATTTCGGATTCGAGTTCTTCCAGCGGCCGTAGCTCGTTGTCCGATGCCAGCATGCTCAGGCTACCGGCGGCTGCAAGCAGCGGCGCTGCGTCCGGTACCATGGTCGGTGCTGTCGCGTGGTAGAGCTGCTCTATAACTAGTGGGACGGTTGCAGGCGATGGTATCGGCGCGGTCGGTGAAGTGGCTTGCGGAAAATCGGCGAGTCCGAGCTGATCCCCTTCGCTCATCACCACGGCGCGATACACCGCGTTTTCCAGCTGGCGGATATTGCCGGGCCAATCGAGCTGGGTCAGCACCGACATGGCTTCGCCGGAGATCCCGGTGATGGGGCGATTCTCCTCGGCGCAAAACCGCGCCAGGAAGTGTCGCAGGAGATGCGGTATGTCCTCGCGGCGGGCGCGCAGCGGCGGCACCGTGAGCGGCAGCACATGCAGGCGGTAGAACAGGTCCTCGCGGAAATTGCCGGCTTTGACGAGGTCGAGAAGCTGCCGGTTGGTGGCCGAGATGATGCGGACATCGACCTTCACGGGTCGCCGGCCGCCAACGGCTTCCACGGAGCCTTCCTGCAGCGCGCGCAGCAGTTTGACCTGGGCGCTCAGCGGCAGTTCGCCGACTTCATCGAGAAAAAGCGTGCCGCCGGAGGCTTCGACAAATTTGCCGGCATGGCGTTCGGTGGCGCCGGTGAAGGCGCCCTTCTCGTGGCCGAACAGGATCGATTCCACGAGATTGTCGGGGATGGCACCGCAATTCACGGCAACGAACGGCTTGCTGCTGCGTTCGCCGGAGCCATGGATCGCACGGGCGATGACTTCCTTGCCGACGCCGGACTCGCCCTCGACCAGTACTGGAATGGACGAGGAGGCAGCCTTGCGGGCGGCGCGGAGCACGTTCTCCATGGCCAGGCTGCGGGTGCTGACATCGGCAAAAGTGAGCTTGCCCTCGCGGCTGTGGCGGATGCGCTGCAACTCGCCTTTCAGCGCGTGGGTATTGAGCGCATTGCGCAGAGACACCTGCAGGCGCTCGGCGCTGACCGGCTTGACGACGAAGTCATGGGCGCCTGCGCGCATGGCCGAAACGACATTGTCGATGCCGCCATGGGCGGTCTGGACGATGACGGGAATGTTGAGGCCGGCATCGCGGATGCGCTCGAGCACACCCATGCCGTCGAGGCCGGGCATCACAAGATCGAGCAGCATGGCATCGATGGCCGGTGCGTCCGGGTCGCTCAGGCGCGCGACGGCATCCTCGCCGCTCTCGACCACGATGGCCTCGTAGCCGCAGCGCTGCACCATGTTCTCGACAAGGCGGCGCTGGACCGCATCATCATCAGCGATCAGGATTCGTTCTGCCATAGGGGACTCCGGACGGGCACTCAAAGGATCGAGTGTCCCGAATTGAGCCAAAATGGCCGGCAGAGTTTAATGCTTTGATAATATCCAGAGGGTGAGCGCGGCGTACCGCGCCCACCCCAAGGCTTAGTTTTTCTGAAAAGGCTTAGCTCTTCTGCAGATAGGCCGTCGCGTGCGGCCAGACTTCGAGGCCACCGCGATAGATCATGTCGCCGGCCACATAGAGGATGATGGCGAGGCCGACATAGGCGATCCAGCGATGCTTCTGCAGCAGTTTTGCGATGAAGCTCGCGGCAAGGCCCATCAGTGCGATCGACAGAACGAGGCCGAAGATCAGGATGGTCGGGTGCTCGCGGGCAGCGCCCGCCACCGCCAGCACGTTGTCGAGCGACATCGAGACGTCGGCGAGGGTGATCTGCCAGATCGCCTGACCCATCGTCTTGCGCGGGGCGCTGCCATCCTCGTTCATGCGCTCGATCTCTTCGAGATCGTGTTCGTGGCCGGAGCGCAATTCGCTCCACATCTTCCAGCACACCCACAGCAGCAGGAGGCCGCCGGCGAGCAGAAGACCGATGATCTGCAGCAGCTGGACGGTGACGCTGGCAAAACCGATACGGAGGACGGTGGCGGCAACGATGCCGATCAGGATCGCACGGGCACGCTGCTCTTTGGGCAGACCGGCGGCGGCGAGGCCGATGACGATAGCGTTGTCACCGGCGAGAACCAGGTCGATCATGATGACCTGGAGCAATGCGGATAGGGCTTCGGGCGTAAACAGTTCCGACATACGGGCCTCTCTGTGTATGAACGTCCAGTCCGACATCACAGCTTTTGGAGCTGCCAGAGGGGCCCGGTCCGGGACGTTTCTTCAATGCGGGGACATTCCCGCGGTTGATCCAGTTGTTAGTCAGGTTGATCCGAAGGCATGACCAAGCGGACCATCTGGTCCGGGTCGATCACGATCGAAAGGCCGACACCGATAAAGGTCAGGACGCCGGCGACATCGAGCCAGGCAGCGCGGCGTTTGCGATTGTGCGGAATCAGCGCGCCACCGGCGATCGATGCTGCGAGTGCGAATAGCAAAGTCGCGACAATTGGCGCCAGTGCGTCGAGCGAGACAAATGCGCGCAAGGCCAGTCCTGCCGCCAGCGTCATCAGCAGAATAACGGCAAACAGCTCCTTGACCCCACCCGGGGTCGCGGGCGCATCATTGCGGTCCGTGAAACTGCGATCGGTAAACGCCATGCTGGGCTCTTCGAGACCGTCTCATCGCGCCTGCAACGTTTTCGCAGAGCTTCAAAGCTGCTACGAATAGTCATCAGGTCGAGCAATTCATCTTGAGTAGTTTCGTAAACATGAAACTTGGAAAAGATCAAGAAGTTTCAGGCAATGCGGCTGTGAGCAAAGCCGCACCGGAAACGCGTGCGCTGCGAAAAGAAGCAGGCAATTGGCTGAAGGCACGACGGACCGAGGCTGGGCTTTCGCAGGTCGATCTCGCCGCAAGGCTGGGCCTCAAATACTACACGTTCATCTCGCAGGTTGAGAACGGCTTCAGCCGAGTGCCGACGGAGACAATGGAAGCCTGGGCGCTCGCCTTGAAGCTCGAGCCCCCGGAATTCGCCAGGCATCTGCTGGTCTATTACGAGCCGGAATTGCACCGGTTGTTGTTCGGAGCATCCAAATGAATGTCATTGCATTTCGGAAGCCGCAAACCGGCGCTTGGAGCGAAACGGAGCTTCGCACGCTGGGCGAGACCCTCGACATGGGGCGTCGCGGGCAGGGCTGGGACACCGGCCTTACCGAGAGCGGCGATGCGCAATTCTATCTGCTCGGCCCGGATCAGGCCTGCACCATATGCGTGTCACGGATCGGCGGGCTTTACGTGCTGGAAGACGGCCAGGGCACGCTGCTGTTCGAGCATCGCAGCCTGCCGCTGGTGGCGATGCATGCCCGCAATGCCGTGCGGACCACGCGATGGCCGCTTGTCGCACGGATTGTCATGGTGTGGTGTACGATTCGCCATATGATGAATGACAGGGTCGAGCCGCTCCTGCTGGAAGGCGAAGAGCTGCTCGTCCATGTCGCCCCGCAACTGGCCGCCTATGTGTGATCGCCGCTGTATCTAGCCGAAAGTTTTCATGCCTAAATCCGCTACCGCGAAATCCGCCCGCAAGTCTTCCGCAAAGACATCCGCCGCCAAGAAGACTGCAGTCGTGAAGAAACCGGTGCGCAAGGCCGCGCCGAAGGCTGCAGCGAAGTCACCCGCGGGAAAATTGCCGGAATGGAATTTGGCGGATCTCTATTCTTCGATCACCGCACCGGAAATCGCGCGCGATCTCGACAAGATCGATGCGGACTGCGCGGCCTTCGAGGCGGCCTATAAGGGCAAACTGGCGGAAGAAACGGCGAAGTCCAATGGTGGCGCCTGGCTGGCAGAAGCTGTCCGCAGCTATGAGGCGATCGACGATCTCGCCGGCCGTCTCGGTTCCTATGCCGGCCTCATCCATGCCGGCAACACCGTCGATCCCGCGATCTCGAAATTCTACGGCGACGTTTCCGAGCGCATCACGGCGGCCTCGGTGCATCTGCTGTTTTTCGCGCTGGAATTGAACCGGATCGAGGATGATGTCATCGAGCGTGCGATGCAATCGCCCGAACTCGGACATTACCGGCCGTGGATCGAGGACAGCCGCAAGGACAAACCGTACCAGCTCGAAGACCGCGTCGAGCAGCTGTTTCACGAAAAATCGCAGACCGGCTACGGCGCTTTCAACCGCCTGTTCGATCAGACGATTGCAGGCCTGCGCTTCAAGGTCGGCGGCAAGGAATTGGCCATCGAGCCGACGCTGACGCTGCTACAGGACCGCGACGCCGCCAAGCGCAAGGCGGCCGGGCAGGCGCTGGCGACTACGTTCAAGGCGAATGAGCGCACCTTCGCGCTGATCACCAACACGCTGTCGAAGGACAAGGAAATCTCCGACCGCTGGCGTGGTTTTCAGGATGTGGCCGATAGCCGCCATCTCAACAACCGTGTCGAACGCGAAGTCGTTGACGCGCTGGTGGCTTCCGTGCGCGCGGCTTACCCAAAGTTGTCGCATCGCTACTACCAGCTGAAGGCAAAATGGTTCGGCAAGAAGAAATTGCCGCACTGGGACCGCAACGCGCCGCTGCCTTTCGCGCCGACTGGCACAATCTCCTGGTCCGATGCGCAGGACATGGTGCTGACGGCCTACGGCGCGTTCTCGCCGGAGATGGCGGGAATCGCGAAACGCTTCTTCACCGATCGCTGGATCGACGCGCCGGTGCGTCCGGGCAAGGCGCCGGGCGCCTTCTCGCATCCGACCACGCCTTCGGCGCATCCCTATGTGCTGATGAATTATCAGGGCAAACCGCGGGACGTGATGACGCTCGCCCATGAGCTCGGACACGGCGTGCATCAGGTGCTTGCGGCGAAGAACGGCGCGCTGATGGCGCCGACGCCGCTGACCCTCGCGGAGACGGCCTCGGTGTTCGGCGAGATGCTGACCTTCAAGCGCCTGCTGGCTCAGACCAAAAGCGCCAAGCAGCGTCAGGCCTTGCTGGCCGGCAAGGTCGAGGACATGATCAATACGGTCGTGCGCCAGATTGCGTTCTATTCATTCGAGCGCGCCGTCCACACCGAGCGCCGCAATGGCGAACTTACCGCGGAGCGGATCGGCCAGCTCTGGCTGAGCGTGCAGAATGAAAGCCTCGGCCCGGCCATCGAGATCAAGCCGGGCTATGAGAATTTCTGGATGTATATCCCGCACTTCATCCATTCGCCGTTCTACGTCTACGCCTATGCCTTTGGCGACTGCCTCGTGAACTCGCTTTACGCTGTCTACGAGAATGCCCAGGAAGGCTTTGCGGAGCGCTATCTCGCGATGCTCGCCGCCGGCGGCACCAAGCACTATTCCGAACTGCTCGCGCCCTTCGGGCTGGATGCCAAGGACCCGACCTTCTGGGACGGCGGGCTGTCGGTCATCGCCGGGATGATCGATGAACTGGAGGCGATGGGATAGGGCCGTAAAACATTTGTTGAACGTTATTTAAGGGAGTGTTATACATCTGTATAACACTCCCTTTTCTTTGGGTGAGCAGGAGGTTTTACCCGAGCAAAACCGGCCGATTGTGGCCACGATTCAGGAAAAGCACGATGAAGCTCGAGATCAAGAAGATCGGTAATTCCGACGGCCTGTTGTTGCCCAAGGAATTGATGCAGCGGCTCGACCTCCAAAGAGGTCAAGAGCTGTATGTGACGGAATTGGCGGGTGGCGGCTTGCAGCTCATGCCGTATGACCCGGACTTTGAACGGACAATGGAAGCCGCCGACGAGGTCATGGACAAATACAAGGACACGCTCGCGGCTCTGGCAAAGTGACAGGAGGCGACAATGAGCGAGGCGAACGAGCCGCGCTGGATTACGTACGAACAAGCGATTGCCATCCATAGCCGACAGCTTCGTCGGTTTGGTGGCGCGCCCGGCTTGCGCGATGAAGGCATGTTGCAGTCAGCGCTCGATCGCCCGATCAACAAATGGCGCTATGAGCAATCGGAATTACCCGAGCTTGCCGCGGCTTATGCTTACGGGCTTACGAAGAACCATGCCTTCATCGACGGCAATAAGCGCATCGCCTTTATGTCGATGACGATCTTTCTGATGAAGAACGACATCGCGTTCTCGCCTGATCCCGCTGAAGCGACGACGATCATTCTTTCGCTCGCCGCCGGCGAAGTGAGCGAGCAATCTCTCACCCGCTGGATCCGCGATAACTGGCCTGCATAGTGCGCTGCACCATTTAAAGGCATGCTTTGCTCTCAAGCAGACATTGCTGTCCATATTCAATTACGCTAATTCCGTGGCAATAGATCATAATACTGCGGGAGACTGGAATGGCTGATCATAGCGAAGTTGCCTACACCACGGCGGATGGCAACGATTACCCGGCGCATGAGCAGACCTATGAAGGTTTCCTGGTGCTTGTGAAATGGGGCACCATCTCGGTCGTCGCTATCGTGGCGCTGATGGGCATTTTTCTGACCTGATCCCACCGTTCGCCGCAGCGCCGCGGCTCCATCCCTGACCTGATTGCCCACGCGCGGACGAGCTCCGCCGGAGGACCCATGAAGATTGCCGTTGCCAAGGAAATCGATCCGCTCGAACCGCGCGTCGCGGTCTCGCCGGACACGATCAAGAAGTTCAAGACGCTTGGTGCCGAAGTGGCGATCGAGCCGGGTGCGGGCATCAAGTCGGGCATGCCGGACTCCGAATACACCGCCGTTGGCGCGACTATCTCGGCCGATGCGGTCAAGGATGCCGACATCGTCATCAAGGTGAAGCGTCCGGAAGCTTCGGAGCTCGCGAATTACAAGCGCGGTGCGCTGGTGATCGCGATCATGGATCCCTATGGCAATGAAGCCGCGCTGAAGACCATCGCCGATGCCGGCGTGTCGGCCTTCGCCATGGAGTTGATGCCGCGCATCACCCGCGCGCAGGTGATGGACGTGCTGTCGTCGCAGGCCAATCTCGCCGGTTATCGTGCGGTGATCGAGGCCGCCGAATATTTCGGCCGCGCCTTCCCGATGATGATGACCGCAGCGGGCACCATTCCGGCCGCTAAGGTGTTCGTGATGGGCGTCGGCGTTGCCGGCCTGCAGGCCATCGCCACCGCGCGCCGTCTCGGCGCTGTCGTGACTGCGACCGACGTGCGCCCGGCCACCAAGGAGCAGGTGGAGAGCCTCGGTGCGAAATTCCTGGCTGTTGAGGACGACGAGTTCAAGAACGCCCAGACTGCTGGCGGCTACGCCAAGGAAATGTCGAAAGAGTATCAGGCCAAGCAGGCCGCACTCACCGCCGAGCATATCAAGAAGCAGGACATCATCATCACCACCGCGTTGATCCCTGGCCGCCCGGCGCCGCGTCTGGTCACGGCTGACATGGTTGCGTCGATGAAGCCCGGTTCGGTCCTGGTCGATCTTGCCGTCGAGCGCGGTGGCAATGTGGAAGGCGCGAAGCCCGGCGAAGTCGCAGATATCAACGGCATCAAGATTGTCGGCTTCACCAATGTCGCCGGCCGCGTCGCAGCTTCCGCCTCCAGCCTCTATGCGCGAAACCTGTTCTCCTTCATCGAGACGCTGGTGAACAAGGAGACCAAGGCGCTCGCGGTGAACTGGGACGACGAGTTGGTGAAGGCCACGGCGCTCACCAAGGATGGTGCCGTCATCCATCCGAACTTCCAGCCGAAGACTGCCTAAGGAGAGCCGCCATGGATCATGCTTCGCTGGTTTCCCCGTTCGTTTTTCAGCTCTCCATTTTCGTGCTCGCGGTGTTCGTCGGCTATTTCGTGGTGTGGTCGGTGACCCCCGCGCTGCATACGCCGCTGATGTCGGTGACCAATGCGATCTCGTCGGTGATCGTGGTCGGCGCTCTGCTCGCGGTTGGTGTCAAGCTGGCCGGCAGCGGTGGCGTGCTCGCCCGCGGTTTCGGCTTCGTGGCGCTGATTTTTGCCTGCGTGAATATCTTTGGCGGCTTCCTGGTCACCCAGCGCATGCTCGCAATGTACAAGAAGAAGTCCAAGTGATTGGCGCTCACCTCAAGGTGACGAAAGTGATGGGGTCCTGAGATGAACGCCAATCTGTCTGCACTGCTTTACTTGGTCGCCGGCGTGCTCTTCATCATGTCGTTGCGCGGCCTGTCGAGCCCGGCTTCGAGCCGCCAGGGCAATTTCTTCGGTATGGTCGGCATGGCCATCGCCGTCGGCACCACCCTGGCCGCGCATCCGCCGGCCGATGCGCTCGGCTGGATCCTGGTCATCCTCGGCATCGCCATCGGTGGCGGCATCGGTGCCGTCATCGCCAAGCGCGTGCCGATGACCTCGATGCCCGAACTGGTCGCCGCCTTCCACTCGCTGGTCGGCATGGCCGCGGTGCTGGTCGCCGCTGGCGCCTTCTACGCGCCCGAAGCCTTCGGCATTCTCGATCCGGCGACGAACAAGATCGTTTCGGCGAGCCTCGTCGAAATGTCGCTCGGCGTTGCCATCGGCGCGCTGACCTTCACCGGCTCGGTGATCGCCTTCGCAAAGCTCTCGGGCCGCATGAGCGGTGCGCCGATCATCCTGCCGGCACGCCACATCATCAATATCGTGCTCGGCCTTGCGCTGGTGTTCTTCATCTATGGTCTGGTGAAGTCCGGCTCGGCCGTTGATTTCTGGGTCATCACCATTCTGGCGCTGCTGCTCGGCGCCCTGCTGATCATCCCGATCGGCGGCGCCGACATGCCGGTCGTGATCTCGATGCTGAACTCCTATTCCGGCTGGGCCGCCGCCGGCATCGGCTTCACGCTGGGCAATTCGGCGCTGATCATCACCGGCGCGCTGGTTGGCTCATCCGGTGCGATCCTGTCCTACATCATGTGCCACGCGATGAACCGCTCCTTCATCTCGGTCATCCTCGGCGGCTTCGGTGGCGAGAGTGCCGCGGCCGGCGGTGGTTCGGGCGAGCAGAAGCCTGCCAAGCTCGGCTCGGCGGATGATGCGGCCTTCATCATGAAGAACGCGCAGAAGGTCATCATCGTGCCTGGCTACGGCATGGCGGTGGCGCAGGCCCAGCACGCGCTGCGCGAAATGGCGGATACGTTGAAGAAGGAAGGCGTCGAGGTGAAATACGCCATTCATCCGGTCGCTGGCCGCATGCCGGGCCATATGAACGTGCTGCTCGCCGAAGCGAATGTGCCTTACGATGAGGTGTTCGAACTCGAGGACATCAATTCGGAATTTGCCCAGGCCGACATCGCCTTCGTCATCGGCGCGAACGACGTCACCAATCCGGCGGCGGAAGAGGACAAGACCTCGCCGATCTATGGCATGCCGGTCCTGCAGGTCTGGAAGGCCGGCACCGTGATGTTCATCAAGCGCTCGCTGGCCTCGGGCTATGCCGGCATCGACAACCCGCTGTTCTATCGCGACAACACCATGATGCTGCTGGGTGACGCGAAGAAGGTGACGGAGAACATCGTCAAGGCGATGTAATCGATCCGTCCCTCATCCTGAGGAGCCGCGCAGCGGCGTCTCGAAGGATGGATACTGAGTGTCGACAGCTCATGGTTCGAGACGCGTGCCAAGCGGCACGCTCCTCACCATGAGGGCCGAGTGAAGAAACGAAAAATGCCCGGCTCATCGCCGGGCATTTTTGTTTGAGGCTTGTACGAGCCTTACGCCGGCACGCGGTGCAGGGCGCAGATCTTGTTGCCATCGGGGTCGCGCAGGTAAGCGAGATACATCTTCACGCCGCCTTCGCGGATGCCCGGCGGTTCTTCGCAGGTGGTGCCGCCAGCTGCGATGCCGGCTGCGTGCCAGGCGTCGGCTTCTTCCTGCGACTTGGCAAGGAAGCCGATGGTACCGCCATTGGCAGCGGTGGCTGGCTTGCCGTCGATCGGCTTCGACACCGAGAACGTGCCGGTCTTGGTGCGGTAGAAAATGCGGTGGCGATCAACCACGGCGGGCTCGACGCCCAGCGTACCCAGCAGCTTGTCGTAGAACGCCTTTGCCTTTTCCAGGTCATTGGTGCCGATCATGACGTGCGAAAACATCTCGTTTGCTCCCTTTGTTCTTTTTCGAGCTCACCACACGGTGATGCCGGACTATACGCATTGCGTGGGATGATTGGCGAGTGGGGTCAGCTTGACGCAGCCCTGCAACCTGACATCGGGGCGGGCATTGTCATATGTTGCCCCTCCGGTTTCTCGAATCCTTCAGGTCATTGCTCGATGTCTGCACACCCCGTGCCCCGCTCGTCATGGTTGTTTCCGGCATCGGCCGTTGCATTTGTCGCTGTTACTGCAGCATTGGGGATCGGCTTTACACCGTCGGTGTCCGGTATCCTGTTTTCGGTGGTCCTGCTGGCGATCCTGTTCGGTACGGTCTTCGCCGCCGTCCACCATGCCGAGGTGATCGCCCACAAGATCGGCGAGCCCTATGGCACGCTGCTGCTGACATTGTCGGTCATCATCATCGAGGTCGCCGTCATTGCCACCATCATGATCGGTGAAAAATCGGCGCCCACACTGGCCCGCGACACCGTCTTCGCGGTGGTCATGATCGTCTGCAACGGCATGGTCGGCCTTTGCATCCTCGCTGGTGGTCTCCGCTACAGCGAGCAGGAATTTCAGGTCTCGGGCGCCAAGATCTATCTCAGCGTGCTGATCGTGCTCTCCACAATGACGCTGATCTTGCCGAACTACACGCTGACCACGCCCGGTCCGTTGTTCTCGGCGCTGCAGCTGGCCTTTGTCAGCGTCATCACGATGATCCTGTACGGTCTGTTTCTCTACACGCAGACCGTGCTGCATCGGGATTACTTCATCAACGACGACGAGGATGATGACGGGGCACCGCCGACCCATTCCATCAAGATGAACGCCATTCTGCTGATCGTTGCATTGGTCAGCGTGGTGGCGCTCGCCAAGTCTTTCTCGGTCGTCGTGGATGCTGGCGGTGCTGCGATCGGTGCGCCCGCAGCCTTTACCGGCATCGTTGTGGCTCTGCTGGTCCTGATGCCTGAAGGCGTCGCGGCTTTCTCCGCGGCCCGCCACAACAAGCTGCAGAAGAGCATCAATCTGTCATTGGGATCGGCGCTGGCGACCATCAGCCTCACTATTCCTGCTGTCGCTCTGGTTGCGACGCTGCTCGGTCAGCCATTGGTGCTGGGCCTACCGCCGAGCGAGACCACACTGTTGGTGATGACATTCGCCATCAGCATGCTGACATTCGCCACGGGCGTGACGAATATCCTGTTCGGCATGGTGCACATGCTGGTGTTTGCTGTATTCCTGCTGACGGTTTTCGCACCGTAATCAAGGAAGCTTCCGATGCTCGCTGCCCAGTCCGACGTCCAGCAGGACACGCCCGAAGTTCGCGTCACCGAGTGGCGTCTCGCGCCGGGCGCGGCCACGGGCCACCATACGCATGGCATGGACTATGTGATCGTGCCGGTGACCACCAGCGCCATGACCATTGTCGCGCCGGACGGCAGCCGTTCGATCTCGAATATCGTTGCCGGCAAGTCCTACTTCCGCAAAGCCGGCGTCGAGCATGACGTGCTGAACGAGACCGACAAGGAAATCGTCTTCCTCGAAGTCGAGATCAAGCAGAAGTAAGCTGAAGGGGCCGGAAATTGTCTCCGGGCGGCCCGACCGGATGTCCGGAGACGATCCGAAACATTCCCGCTCCCCGAGCGGGAACTTGCCTTTGATCCGTCGCGATTGATCCCTGAATCAGCCTCAAATTTCCAGCATGTAGCAGCCGGGGAATGAGGCCGGGTTCATGTTGAAGAAGTATCTTTCGAAATTCACGATCGACATTTTGCCGTCGATCATGGCGACGGTGGTCGGCGCCTATATCGTCAATGTCTACATTATCCCGAAAACCCGGGAGGACCGGCCGCCGGCGCCCGCCGCCGCGAGCGTGCCGGCCCCGGACAAGGCTGTAGCCAAGCCGGCTGAGGCAGCTGCCGCTGCGGTGGATGCTCCCGAGCCTGCACCGACCACCACAAAGAAGGCCACTGAAAAGCCGGTCGAGAAGGCTGCCACCGACAAGTCCGACAAGGCTGACGCGAACAAGGCCGTCGAAGCGCGCCGCCATGCGCCTGCGCGTGAAAAGGCGGCTGCCAAACCCGAATCTGCCAAATCTGAATCTGCAAAGGCCGAGCCGGCGAAGTCTGAAGCACCGGCGCCTGTGCTTGCCACCGTCGGTACAGCCCCGTCCGGCGATGCCAATGATCTCGCCCGCGCCGCCATCGAACGCCTGAGCCGTGGCGAGAAGGTCGAGACGCCCCGCGCGCCGGAGCCTCGGATGCCCGAGCGCACAGCGGCCGCCCAGCCGCCGGTGGCGCCTGCAGTACAACCGGCTCAGCAGGCCCAGCCGATGCAGCAATTGCCGCCGCCGATCGTGGTGTCGAATCCGAGCGTTGAAGATGCCGTGCCAGCGCTTCAATCGCGTGGCCCGCGTCCGCCGGGTGAGGTGCCGGTTCCGATGCGTGAAATGCAGGCCGATGCGGGGAACGTGGCGGTCGTACCAATGTCGTCGAGGACGTGCTCAGCGGTGCGAAGTCGATGTTCGACAAAGTGATCCCGCGGTCGTTCGAGCGGTAAGCTTCTTAGTCGCGCTATCCCGTTCGTCCGCCATTCCGCGTCACGCCATCGCGTGCGGGCTGGTCGTTCGGTCGTAGCAGCATGGCGCGGCTGAAGGAGTCAGCGGCCTTCTCGCGATTTCCGAGCTTCTCATAGGCGGCACCACGCGCCATCCAGACCTGCGCATTGCCAGGTGCGACGCTTGATGCCTCGTCGAGATCGGCGGCCGCTTCCTGATTCTTGCCGAGTGCGAGATAGCAGTGTGCACGCCCGAGCAGCGGATCAGCCTGCTGAGGCGTCAGGCCATTGGCTGACGTGAAATCGGCAATCGCGAATTCATACTTCTTTTCGGACTGGTACAGCATGCCACGCTGGTAAAATGCCTGCGCGCTGTAGGGATCCAGGTCGATCGCGGTGTTGAGGGCGACGAGCGCTTCTGCACTTTGGCCGGACTGCGCCAAGCTCGCACCGCGCGCGGCCTGCACTTTGGCTTCCTGCGGGTCGGTCTTTGCGGACAGCCCGCGCGTGGCCGGCGCCGCTGCGGCCGTCGTTTTCGGTTCTTCCTTGTCGCCCGGTCCCAAAGATCCCAGGTTGAACGAGCATCCGCCGGCGCATAACCCCGTGATCAGCAAGGCGGTCGCTAAGGCGCTGCGCTTGCCAATGCAGGATCGTGATTTGCGGAGCGGGTAGTCCATGCAGGGCAAATCTCACGCGGCGATTGATCTGATATTGGTACCCTGCCGGAATCGAAATTGCACCCGGTCAAAGCAGCGCGCTTTAGAACACGTTTGCAAAAAAATAACGCGGGCCGAAGCCCGCGTTATCGAAATCAAATATCGGTCTGCTTAGCGGGCCGGGCGCGGAGCGCCAGCACCTGCGCCGCCAGCACCCGGACGTGCACCACGGTCGCCGCCGGGGCCGGCGCCGAACACCGGCTTCGGCTTCATCGGCAGCAAGCCTTCGCGCTGCAGCTTCTTGCGGGCGAGCTTGCGTGCGCGACGCACGGCTTCAGCCTTTTCACGGGCCTTCTTCTCAGACGGCTTCTCGTAGTGACCGCGGAGCTTCATCTCGCGGAAAATGCCCTCGCGCTGCATCTTCTTCTTCAGCGCCTTGAGAGCCTGGTCAACATTGTTATCGCGAACGAGAACCTGCACGCGGCATCCTCTTCATCATACGGATCAGAATTTCGGGTAAGAAAAGAGCCGACAGAGGCCAAGCTCTTAACCTGTAAGGGCGCTCATCTAACAGATGAAATGGTGAATGTCCACCACGCCCAAAAGCTCATTGTGTGATTTTCCGCGGAAAATCGAGGATTTCTCACCAAGACGCCTCGGGTTCCCGGGCCGTTCAGGCGGCAAAATGGGTGCCAGAGAGGCTCAAACCTCCGGTTTGACCTCGACCACATGGCCCATCTTGCGGCCCGGACGGGGCGAGCCCTTGCCGTAGAGATGCACCGTGGCGCCGGGGACAGTCAGCCACTTCGGATAATCGAGGATGTCGTCGCCGATCAGGTTGGTCATGGTGACCTGGCCGAGGCGCACGGGCTTGCCGAGCGGCCAGCCGGCAATGGCGCGGATATGCTGCTCGAATTGCGAGACCGAGGCGCCGTCCAGCGTCCAGTGGCCGGAATTGTGCACGCGCGGGGCGATCTCGTTGACCACGAGCGACGCCCCATCCTTGCCCGGCACGACGAACAGTTCGACCGCGAAGGTACCGACATAGCCGAGCGCCGTGCCGATCTTCTCGGCAATCTCGCGCGCCTTGGCAGCGAGCGCATCGGGAATACGGGCAGGGGCGTAGGAGAATTTCAGGATGTGATCGCGATGCTCGTTTTCGGTGACGTCGAAACATTCGACGCTGCCGTCGGTACCGCGCGCCGCAATCACGGAGACTTCGCGCTCGAACGGCACGAAAGCTTCGAGGATTGCCTCTTTGGTGCCGAGATCGTCCCAGACCTGATCGAGATCATCGCCCGGGCGGATCATTGCCTGGCCCTTGCCATCATAGCCGAAGCGTCGGGTTTTGATGACCGCGGGCAGGCCGAGTTTCTCGACGGCGTCGCGGAGCTCTCCAACACTGGAGACGCTGGCATAGCCGGCAGTGCCGATGCCCAACGAGGTCACGAAATCCTTCTCGACCAGGCGATCCTGCGTGGTCTTCAGGATGCTTTGCGCCGGCAGCACTGGACGGCGCGCATCAAGGATGAGCGCCGTGGCTGCGGGCACGTTCTCGAATTCGTAGGTGATGACGTCGCAATCATTGGCGAACAGTTCGAGCGCCTCGACATCGGCATATTCGGCGCAAGTCGCGTTTTGCACGACATCGAACGCCGGCGAATCCGGATCGGGCGAAAACACCTGGCACTTCAGGCCAAGCCGCGCTGCTGCCAGCGCCAGCATACGACCAAGCTGGCCGCCGCCGAGAATCCCGATGGTGTCGCCGGGCTTCAGCACCTTCATTGCTGGTGCCATTACTTGATGCTTTCCGGCTTTTCGGCCACGGCGTCGGTCTGCGCCTGACGCCAAGCCTTGAGGCGGGTTGCAAGGGCTGGGTCGTGAAGCGCCAGCACCGAAGCTGCAAGCAAGGCAGCGTTGATCGCGCCGGGCTTGCCGATCGCCAGCGTGCCGACAGGAATACCGCCGGGCATCTGGACGATAGAATAAAGAGAATCGACGCCGGAGAGTGCCTTCGACTCGACAGGCACGCCGAACACCGGCAGCTCCGTCAGCGCAGCCGCCATGCCCGGCAGGTGGGCAGCGCCGCCGGCACCGGCGATGATGACCTGAAACCCAGCCGCCTTGGCCCCCTTGGCAAACGAAACCAGCCGGTCGGGGGTGCGATGGGCCGAAACAATGCGCGCGTCATGGGCGATACCCAGGGCCGTCAGGGTATCGACGGCGTGGCGCATGGTTTCCCAGTCGGACTGGCTTCCCATAATAATGGCGACGGGCGCGGACATTCCGGTATTTTCTTTCGCGAATCCAAGAGGATAGCTGGAAATACAAGCGTCGCCCCCTGCCGGGCAGGGAGCGTTCAAGAACAATCTCGTCTTTGAAGACGGGACAGCCTTGTAACAAATCCGATGCAAAAGAAAACCCGATGCGAAGGCGACGAAAGCGCGGATTTTACGCGGCCTGGGTGCCTGACGCCGCGGTAGCCCGGTAACCGCCTCGCGGCATCTATGTTGCGGAAGACTTCCGCAGCGCGAGCGTCACCCCGCCAAGGGTGAGCGCCATGGCGGTTACCTCGCGCAGTCCCAGCGGTTCCCCGAGCACGACCGCCGCGCCAATCACCCCCAGGATGGGAACAACCAAAGTCCCCATAGCCGCCGTCGAGGGCGGTAGACGGCGGAGAGTGGCGAACCAGGTGAGGTAGCAGATGCCCATCGGGCCGAGGGTCATATAGATCAGCGCGCTCCACCCGGTCGGAGTGAGGGCGGCGATATCGGGTTTCTCGAAGATCAGTCCGAGAATGACCATAGGGAAACAGCCAAGCCCGACTTGCCATGCCGCCAACGCAATGGGCGCGACCGGCAAGGGCGATCGCATCAATACGCTGCCCAGTGCGAATAAGGTTGCTGAGCCCATCGTGAGAGCGATTCCGAGCAGCTTATCTTGCGTCAGAGCAAAGCCGTGCTCGCCCATCAGCACCACGATGCCGGCAATGCCGAGCACCAGCGCGATGACGTCGCGCAATCCCGGACGGTGACCGAGAATGGGCCATGCGAAAAGCGTAGCCCAAATGGGCATTGTGTAGACGAGCAGTGCGCCTTCGCCGATGCTGAGCATTTTCAGTGCGACAGTGGCAAAGCCCATCCATGCGAAAACATTCGTGAAGGACGCGAACAGCAGCCGCGGGATTGCATGCCGCGGGACGCGTAGTTTTTCGCCGTAGCCGATCGCAATGCCGGCCAGAATAATCCCGGCTGCGGTGCCGGCAACGCCACGCGCAAACAGCGGTGGCCAGTCGCGTAGCAAGATCTTGATGATTGGCCAGTTCATAGCCCAACCGGTGGCGGTGACACCGAGGCAGATGAAACCGATCAGGCGTGCATGAGGGGGCGTGGGAGTCGGCATGGCCGTTTGTTCTAGTCCGCGGCCCGGGAAATGGCCCATGACTACGCCGCAGCGCGACGCGTTGTCTCAGGCAATAATGTCGGGGGTAATCTGATCCGAGATGTGAGACATGCGGTCGCGCAACTGAAGCTTGCGCTTCTTCAGGCGCTGTAGACGGAGCAGGTCGGGTGCAGGCGAATGCTGCAGCGCCTCGATGGCGGCATCGAGGTCGCGATGTTCTTGCTGCAATCGGGCCAATTCGGCGGGGAGTTCGCGATCTTCGTCGTCGTTCATGGTGTTAGCTGACTTGGCGCTGACTTTAGCCTGCCACTCATTGGCGAGTTTCTCAGTGGACTATCGCCGGTGTGCGTGCACCGCGCAAGCCAGATGGTTCCGGGAATTTTGCACAGCACCCGGTTACGATTCGTTTTTCACGATACGCGGAGCATGGCGGTACAATTTTCAAGACCCATCGACAGATGTCCACTGTCATGTAGACTTCATCGTCCAACCGAATCCAAAACTAGGTCCCACCTACCGAGGAGTTTTCGAATGGCACTTCAGGCGCATCTCGTTGAACTTGAACGCAAGCACAAGGTTCTCGAAAGCGAATTGCACGACGCGCTCGTCCACCTTTCCACTGACGACCTCAGGATCGTGGAACTCAAGCGTCGCAAACTGATGGTGAAAGACGAAATCGAACGTCTTAGGCAAGCCAGCGATACACTTCACTAGCCCGTCCAGAATCAATTCTGCTGAAATCAAGATTCTCCTGACGTAACGCCTCACCCCATGACGTTCGCAGGATCGCGTGCCGGTATCGCGAATTCGAGATGCTTGCACGCTGCCGCCCTTGCGACGAAGCGATCAGACAAGACGGTTGGACCTGATTGCTTCGCCTGCAAGTGCGTTTGCAGACGATCGTTGATCCCCGGTGACTTTTATCTCGAGATTCCTGAGGCCTCCGCGACATAGTCCGCGATGGCGAGCGATGACGTCAGGCCGGGCGACTCGATTCCAAACAGGTTGATCAATCCCGGCACGCCGTGAACCTGCGGCCCCTGAATCATGAAATCCTGGGTCGCGACGGCGGGTGGAACGATCTTCGGCCGCATGCCGGAATAGCTAGGCATCAGCGCGCCATCCGGCAGTGCGGGCCAATAGCGCCGTATCGCCGGATAGAAGCGCTCGCCGCGCGCTGGATCCACTTCGTAGTCGACATGATCGACCCATTCGACATCGGGCCCGAAACGGGCCTGTCCGCCGAGATCCAGCGTCAGATGCACGCCGAGGCCGCCGGGCTCCGGCACCGGATAGATCAGGCGTGAGAATGGCGCCTTCGTATTGCAGCTGAAATAGCACCCCTTGGCCAGATAGGCCGGTGGGATCAGGTCAAGCGGCATGCCTTCGAGCAGGCGTGCGACCATGGTCGCGGACAGGCCCGCGGAATTGATCAGCATATCGCAGCCGAGTGTCATCGGCGCTTCGCCACCGACTTCGATCTCGAAACCATCAGCAGTCACGCGCCCGCGTTCCAGTGGTGCGAGAAATGCGAAAGCGGCACCGGCGGCTTCTGCCTCACCGCGCATTGACAGCATATAGCTATGGCTGTCGATGATGCCGGTGGATGGCGATAGCAATGCGGCTTCACAGGCGAGTGCGGGCTCGAGCGCGCGGGCCTCGTCGCCTGACAGAACCTGCATATCGCCGACGCCGTTGGCTTCCGCATGGGCCTTGATCGAGGCCAGTTTGTCGATCTCTTCAGGCCGGGTGGCCACGATCAGCTTGCCGCAATTGCTATGTGGAATGCCGCGGCTGCGGCAGTAGTCATAGAGCTTCTGTTTTCCGCTTACGCAGAGACGCGCCATCAGGCTGCCGGCGGGGTAGTAAATCCCTGCATGGATCACCTCGCTGTTGCGCGACGAGGTGACGGTGCCGATCGCATCGGCCGCTTCGAGCACGATAACCTCTCGCCCGGCCTCGGCAAGCCGACGCGCGATGGCCAGACCCACGACGCCGGCGCCTACGACGACGCACTCAACCTTGTCCATGTGTTCCGCCCGATCTTAGTAAAATATTAAACATGTCAGCGGATTACCGCGCGTTTTTTGCGTCGTGTCAGATTGTCGGCAGATGCATTTACCTGATCAAAATACCTGCAATTGAACACTCCCACCTGCGAATACGCGGGTGAACAATGACTGGCAAGATAGGCCGAGCGAGCGAGAAGGCGACAAGATGCGCCATCGCTGTCGCATGTCTGATCGCCACCGTGACCTCGGCGCATGCCGCGGATGGGCAGGCCGGTGACCTCGTGACTTTCGACCCTTATTTTGCTTTGCATGTCGTTATGGGCGGGCTGGTGGCAGGTGCTTTCACCACGGCCATCGTCTTCTGGGTGGCGTCAGCGCTTCGCAATGTGCGGCATGAGCAGCAACGGCGCAATGAATTCGTCGGCTCGGCGCTCAATCATCTCGGTCAGGGCATCGTGATGCTCGACGCGCAGCGCCGTGTGGTGTTCTGCAACGATCGCTATCTCGAAATTTACAAGCTGACGCGTGCCGAAATCACGGCGGGCATTACGGGAGCCGACCTGCGCGAATTGCGACGTCAGCGCGGGACGGTCGATATGAGCCCGAATTGCTATTACGAGAAGGCGATGTCGTCCGAAGGCTACATTGCAGAATTGCCGGGCGGTCAATCTATCCACGTCAAGTTCAATCGCCTGCCCAATGGCGGCTGGATCGGGATTCACGAGGATTGCACCAATCAGCTTTTCCTGCAGCGTGAGCTCGCGACGACCAAGCAGTTTCTCGAATCCGTTCTCGATAACGTCCCTGTGTGTGTCGCCGCCAAGACCATCGATGATGGGCGCTATATCTTTGCCAATCGTGCATTCGAGAAATTCTCGCGCTTTACCCGCGAAGAGATTGTCGGCAAGCGTGCCGACCAGATCTACACTCCGACGACCGCACGGGCGATTGCCGAGGCGGATGCGCGTGCGGTGGCATCGCAGGGGCAGTCGCGCAGCGAGATTGTTGTGCAGCGCGGGTCGGAAATCCGGACGATCGACAGCAATCGGGTGATTGCATTCAACGAGCGCAATGAGCCTGCCTTCCTGATCGCCCTGTTCGAAGACATCACCGAACGGGAGTCGCTGTCGAAGGAAGTCGAGAATGCCCGGCAATTCCTGCAAACGGTGCTGGATAACATTCCCGTCTCGCTGATGGTGCAGCAGATCTCGACCGGCCGCTATCTGTTTGCCAATCGCGGGGCCGAGGTCATTCTCGGCCGTCGCCGCGAAGATGCGATCGGCAAGACCGTGCAGGAAATGCTGCGACCGGAAGAAGCCAAGCTGATCGTTACGCGCGACCAGGCGGCGATCAAGAGCCGAACCCCGATTGCCGAAGAACACCCGATATCGACGCGCGACGGCCTGCGTCTGTTCCTGACGCGCCGTGTCACGGTGCTCGATCCCGCGGGTGAGCCGCAATATCTGATCAAGACCCACGAAGATGTCACCGATCGTCGGCAGACCGAGGCGCGGATGGCGCATATGGCCTATCACGATGGCCTGACAGATCTTCCCAATCGACCTGCCTTCCTGCAGGCGCTCACCCAGATGATCGATGCCTGTACCGATGCATCCGAAGAGTTTGCGGTGCTGTCGATTGATCTCGACGGCCTCAAGGAAATCAACGACGTATTCGGTCATGCCGTCGGCGACAAGTTGCTGATGGATGTCTCACGCCGGATCGAGGGGGCCGTCGGTGGCGGTGTCGTCTCGCGTCTCGGCGGCGATGAATTCGGTGTCATCATCGACGGGAAGCAGCCGGAAGCTGGCCTTGCCATTGCGGAACGGATTGCCGCATCGCTGTCGGACGAATTTCCGATCGATGGCAAATCGGTGCGGATCGGCGTCACCACCGGCATCTCGCTTTTCCCCCGCGACGGGCGCGATGCTGCGTCGCTATTGGCCAACTCCGGTGCGGCGCTGTTTCGTGCCAAGTCGCGTTCGCGCGGATCGATCAGCGTGTTCGAGCCCGAGATGGACCGGCAGTTGCGCGACCGCCGCGTGCTGCATCAGGATCTCTCCACGGCAATCCGCAATGGCGAATTGTCGCTGCACTACCAGCCACAAGCACGCGCCAGCGAGAATGTGCTGGATGCCGACGTCACCGGCTTCGAGGCGCTGGCGCGTTGGATTCACCCGACCCGCGGTTTCGTTTCGCCCGGCGATTTCATCCCGCTCGCGGAAGAGAGCGGCCTGATTGTTGAAATGGGCGAGTGGATCCTTCGTCAGGCCTGTCGCGAGGCGGCCTCGTGGCCGGTGCCCCTGCAGATTGCGGTCAACCTGTCGCCAGCTCAGTTCATGCATGGCGATCTCGTGAATCTCGTGCATTCGATTCTGATCGAGACCGGCCTGGCGCCGGGTCGGCTGGAACTTGAAATCACCGAGGGCGTGTTGATCGAGGATTTCGATCGCGGTGTCGCCCTGCTGAGGCGCTTGAAGGCGCTCGGCGTGCGTATCTCGATGGACGATTTCGGATCAGGCTATTCGTCGCTGACCTATCTGCAATCCTTCCCGTTCGACAAGATCAAGATCGACCGTGCTTTCGTCATCAATCTCGGCCTTAACCCGCAATCCGCGGCGATTGTCAGGGCGGTGATCGGCCTTGGTCACGGTCTCGACGTATCGATCGTCGCCGAAGGCGTCGAGACGCATGAGCAATTGTGCTTCTTGGCCAGCGAAGGCTGCGACGGTGTGCAAGGCTACTTCATCGGTCGCCCCGCGCCGATTGCACAATATGCTGCGCTGGTTGGTCGCGTGAGCTCGGTTGCAACCGCCCGCAAGGTCGGCTGACATACTCCACTGGGTTGCGATCATGCATAGTTGAGCGGCGCGAGTTCCGCCGCTAGTTTGCAGCTATGACGAATCCCGCTGACACCATCGACATTCCGGCCGACGACGATCGCGCCATTGCCTATCCCACGCCACTGCTGCGGATCGATACCGTCAGCAAGCGGTTCGGTACCCATGTGGCAGCCGATGAGCTGTCGCTCGATATCAGGGAAGGTGAGTTTTTTGCGCTGCTCGGCCCGTCCGGCTGCGGCAAGACCACGCTGTTGCGCATGCTGGCGGGTTTCGAGACGCCGGACAGCGGCCGTATCGAACTGAACGGCGAAGACATTGCCGCGGTGCCGCCGCATCAGCGGCCGGTCAACATGATGTTCCAGAACTATGCGCTGTTTCCGCATCTTTCCGTGCGCGACAATATCGGCTTCGGGTTGAAAAACGCCGGGCTGACGCGCATCGGCATCGATGCGCGCGTCGCGGACATGATCTCGCTGGTGAAACTGAACGGGTTGGAGCAGCGCAAGCCGCATCAGCTATCCGGCGGCCAGAAGCAGCGCGTGGCGCTGGCCCGCGCATTGGCGCGTCATCCCAAACTGTTGCTGCTCGACGAGCCCCTCGCGGCGCTCGACAAGAAGCTGCGTGAGGAAACGCAGACGGAGCTGATCCGGCTCCAGCGCCAGCTCGGGCTGACCTTCGTGATCGTGACGCATGACCAGGACGAGGCCATGTCCATGGCCGACCGTATCGGCGTGATGCATGGCGGCCGCCTGCAGCAGTTGGCGACGCCGCGGCAGCTTTATGAAGCGCCGGCATCGCGCTGGGTCGCGGAATTCGTCGGCGACATCAATCTGGTCGAAGGCGAGATTCGCCTGCAGGATGGGCATCGCTTGACCGTCGAAGGCAAGGGCACCGGCACGCTGTTCGCGACCATGCCTGCCGAGCCGGTGGATGGTCTCGCGATCTGCATTGCGATCCGGCCAGAGAAGATCCGGCTGTCGCGTCGAGGCCTCGCCGCGGGGCTCAATCATTCCGGCGGCATGAACAGCATCGAGGGGCTGGTCGATGAGGTCGACTATCTCGGCGGTCGCTCGGTGTACAGATTGAAGCTCGATCACGGCGCGACGCTGCGGGTGGCATTGGCGAATACCACGCGGCTCGATGTCGATGCCTACGGGATCGGTGAGCGTGTCACCGCCTGGTTCACGCCCGACGATTGCGTGGTGTTACCGCGATGAACGCCAAGCGCCTGTTCACCGCGCCGGCACGCCGCATGGCGATCCCGCCCTATGTCTGGATGGTGCTGTTCTTCCTGCTGCCCTTCGCCTTCGTGGTGAAGGTCAGCCTGTCGCAGACGACGCTGGCGCAGCCGCCTTATCTGCCGGTGTTCGGCTTCGCTGATGGCTTTGCGGGGCTGAAGGATGCATTCGCGACGCTGTCCTTGGACAATTTCCGTTCGCTGCTGGCAGACCAACTCTATGTCTCGTCCTATTTGCGCAGCATCACCGTTGCGTTGACATCGACGCTGTTGCTGCTGGTGATCGGCTATCCCATTGCCTATGCCATGGCCCGGCTGCCGTCGCGCTGGCAGGTCATCGCGATGATGCTGGTGATCGTGCCGTTCTGGACCTCATTTTTGATCCGCATCTATGCCTGGATCAACATCCTGCAGCATGACGGTCTGCTCAATCAGATCCTGATGGCGCTGCATATCGTCTCCGCGCCTGTGGTGTGGCTCTCGACCGACAGCGCCATGTATCTCGGCATTGTCTATTCTTATCTCCCCTTCATGATCCTGCCGCTCTATGCGACGCTGGCAAAAGCCGATCCGTCGCTGCTGGAGGCCGCCGCCGATCTCGGCGTGTCGCGCTTCGATGCGTTCTGGATGGTGACGGTGCCGCTGTCCTGGCGCGGCATCTTTGCCGGTGCGCTGCTCTGCTTCATTCCCATCACGGGAGAGTTCGTGATTCCGGATCTGCTCGCGGGCTCGGACTCGATGATGATCGGGCAGACGCTGTGGCTGGAATTCTTCACCAACAAGGACTGGCCGCTGGCCTCGGCACTGGCCGTGGTGCTGCTTGCTGTGTTGCTGGTGCCGCTGCTGGTCTATGATCAGGTGCAGCGCCGCCAGCTGGAGCGCCGCTGATGAGCTCGCATCCACTTCGCCTGTCGCGTTTCAACATCGTCTCGCTCACGCTCGGTTTCGCATTCCTGTATCTGCCGATCGTGATCCTCGTGATCTATTCCTTCAACGCCTCGCGTCTCGTGACGGTGTGGGGTGGCTGGTCGACACGCTGGTACACCGAATTTTTCAACGACCGCGCGATGCTCGATGCAGCATGGATGTCGTTCCGCGTAGGCATTGCATCGGCGACATTGGCCACAGTGCTCGGCACGCTGGCCGCGGTGGCGCTGACCCGCGGCGGCGGCTTTCGCGGCCGGGCCGCCATGTCCGGCATGCTTTATGCGCCACTGGTGATGCCTGAAGTGATCGCCGGCCTGTCGCTGCTGCTTCTGTTCGTTGCCATCGATGCCGGCCGCGGCTTCTGGACGGTGACCATCGCGCATACGACGCTGACCATGTGTTTCGTCACGGTCGTGGTGCAGTCGCGTCTCGCCGCGCTCGATCGCAGCCTGGAAGAAGCCGCCATGGATCTCGGCCGCGATCCGTTTCGCGCGTTTGTCTCGGTGACACTGCCGCTGATCTGGCCAGCGATCGCCGCTGGCTGGATGCTGGCCTTCACCCTGTCGTTGGACGACCTCGTGATCGCGAGTTTCACGACGGGACCAGGCTCGGCCACGCTACCGATCCGCATCTACTCGGAAGTGCGTCTGGGCGTGAAGCCTGAGATCAATGCGATATGCACGCTGATCGTCGGCTTCATCACGGTGCTGATCGTGCTGGCGTCGCTGGCGACGAAGCTGTCGAGCAGCAGGGGCGCAAGCGCCGCGCCGCTCTGATCTTCCCTCTCCCCTAAGCACAGCGAAGCTGTGCGGGGTGGGAGAGGGTGGATCGAACGCGTAGCGTTCGAGACGGGTGAGGGTAGCCACAAACTCTGAGGCCAGCCGCTACCCCTCATCCGTCTCCGCTTCGCGGAGCCACCTTCTCCCACAAAGGGAGAAGGAAAAAGAGGAGCGTCGCTCTCAGTTCGCCTTCTCAGGCTCCGCTGGCGCTGTAGCGGCTGGGGCTGTTGCCGCCGGCACTTCGTCCTTCTTTTCCGCATCCGGCTGCAAGGCTTTCGGTGCCGTCGTAAACCGCTCGATCACCGAGCGCACGGCGTCCTTGGTCTTGCGATCCTTCACGGCATCCAGCAATGGCGCGGCACCTGGCGAGCGGCGGATCAGGCTTTCCGGGTCGGGGAAGATCAGGGGATCGTCCCATGGGCCCTGAATGACGAAAGGCAGGTCGAAGCCGCCCGTACCATTCGCGGCGGCTTTCAGGCTGGCGGTGCCCTTCATGTCGTATTCGCGGGCGGGAACCGAGGCGGTGCCGGTCAGGCTCAGCTTCGATGTGGGGCTTTCGATCCGGATGTCCTGTGCCGTGGCGATGCCGTCGTTGAATTTCAGCTGCATCACCAGGTTGGAAAATGGTGTCGAGCCGGAGCGGAAATTGCCGGCGCCGGAGAGGGGGCGGCGCTCGAGGCGCTTGAGCAGTTGTTCCACGTTGAAGCCGGTAATGGCGCCGTCCTGGCCGATCAGGGTCGCCGAACCGTCAAGCGATTGAGCGAGGCCGAAGGGCGAGGAGCCCGAGGCTTCCAGCATCATGTTGAGCGTGCCGCGGCCGGTCAGCTTGTTGACGCCGAACAGATCGCTGGCGCAGGCCTGCAGATCGACATCGCTGAACTGCACTTGCGCCTTGATATCGGCGATCGTGTCCAGGCGTGCGATGTTGAACGAACCACGGGCGATACCGCCATAGACCTGCGCTTCACCGACCGACAAAGCGAGGGCGCCGCCGCGCAGATTGGCACCAAGCGCCGTGCGGCCGAGCGTGGAGGAGCCGACCGTGACCTTGGCTGCGGAGAGGCGCATGTCGAGATCGACCGAAGACAATGCATCGAGATCGAATAGCTGCCGGCTCCAATCGCGTTGGCCGGAGGCGAGCAGGCGCACCGTCGAGATGTACGGCGTGAAATCGATCGCGCCGGCGGCAAGCGTCGCCTGCAAGGTCTGCCGGCCGCTATTGCTGTAGGTCATGACGCCCTCGGCACTGTTGCCGTCGAGCTCGACATTGACATTTGTAAGGGCGATGGAGGGGCCGACCAGGCTGGCGCGCGCCTTCAGCGCGAAACGGCCGAAGCCGCCCGAGCCGGGCGGAGCTTGCCCCACCCAACGCAGCGCATTGCGCAGCGACAGGCTGTCGGCCGTCAGCGTGCCTTCCATCACCAGGCTGGCCTTGTTGGCGATGTTGCCATCGAAAGCGAGCTTGACGGGCGCGCTTGCGAAACGCGCTTTCAGGCCCGAGCGCTCGCCGGCCAGAGCGGCCAGGAAATCGCTGACGCTGAGGCTGGCATCGACGCGCTCGCCGCGCCAGTCGAACTGGCCGGTGGCGGCGAAGGAGCGCGAGATCGAGGGCCAGGCCAGGGCGATATCGATGTCGTTCAGCCGCTCGTGATTATGCGGGTCGCGATAATCGAGTAGGCCGTCCTGGATGCGGATTTCCGAGAAGGAGAGCTGTTCGCCGCCGGGCTTCGTCTTGCGGGCGATGGATTCAATGAAAGGCGACCAGTTGCTGTCGCCATTGGCCTCGCGCACCACGCGGATGCGCGGGCGCAGCATCACCATGTCGGCGATCTCGAACCGCTGCAGCAGCAGCGGCAGCAGGCGGAGATTGGCGGTGAGGACATCCACTGACAAAGCAGGGTCGATGGCGCCGCCGTTCTTCAGGCCGACATCGTGAAACGACACATAGCTGCCGGGGAACACGGAAATATCGACGGCGCCATTGACGACGAAATCGAGCCCGGTGACGCTGCGGATCTGCGCTTCCACGGCATTGCGCAGCGCATCGCGGCTCAGCAGCCACGACATGGCGAGCAGCCCGATCACGACGACGCCCAGGAGAGCCACGATGGGCATCCCCAGGCGCTTTATTCCTTGGGCTTTCGTCAATGATCTATCCGGAGTTGACTTATAAGTCTTTGGCTATGGGTCTAAACGCAGATGGGGCGCAGTCGCCTTACGCGCTCGCCCCCGCATCCAAGGCCCTCAATTTGATCGCTTTTCTTGACGCTTTCAAGGCCGTCCGGGGTGTGAAGGGGTCGCATCCACTGCGATTGACGGGCTCAAAGGTTTCCGCCTAATACTTCATCGCATTGCGGCATCAGCCGGACCTTCCGCTCTCTTCATCAGGTCGCTTCCCCATGGTCAACAAGGTCTACCCCGACGCCAAATCGGCACTCGACGGCATTCTCAAAGACGGCATCATGATCATGTCGGGTGGCTTCGGCCTCTGCGGCATTGCCGAGGATCTCTCGGACGCGATCCGCGATAGCGGCGTCAAGGATCTCACGGTCGTTTCCAACAATGCCGGCGTGGACGGCATCGGCCTGTCGCGCCTGCTGGAAACCCGCCAGATCAAGAAGATGATCTCGTCCTATGTGGGCGAGAACAAGCTGTTCGCGCAGCAGTATCTGGCCGGTGAGCTGGAACTCGAATTCTCCCCGCAGGGCACCCTGGCCGAGCGCATCCGCGCAGGCGGCGCGGGTATCCCGGGCTTCTACACCAAGACCGGCGTCGGCACGCTGATCTCCGAAGGCAAGCCGACGATGGAATTCGACGGCGAGACCTACATGATGGAGCGCGGCCTGTTCGCGGACATCGCAATTGTCCATGCCTGGAAGGGCGATACCGCCGGCAACCTCGTCTATCGCAAGACGGCCCGCAACTTTAACCCGATGATGGCCACCGCCGCGAAGATTACCATCGCGGAAGTGGAGCACCTGGTTCCGGCCGGCGAGATCGATCCGGACCACATCCACACGCCGGGTATTTTCGTGCAGCGCATTGTCGAGGTCGGCACTGGTAAGAAGCGCATCGAAAAAGTCACCTCCCGTCAGCGCCCCGCTTAAGTTTTAGAATTCAGCAGGAGAGCCACAATGGCCTGGACCCGCGATCAGATGGCAGCCCGCGCTGCGAAAGAACTGCGTGACGGTTACTACGTGAACCTCGGCATCGGTATCCCGACGCTGGTGTCGAATTACATTCCGGACGGCGTCGATGTTCAGCTGCAGAGCGAGAACGGCATGCTCGGCATGGGCCCGTTCCCGTATGAGGGCGAGGAAGATCCCGACCTCATCAATGCCGGCAAGCAGACCGTCACCGAACTGCCGACCACCAGCTATTTCTCGTCGGCCGATTCGTTCGGCATGGTGCGCGGCGGTCACATCGACCTGTCGATCCTCGGCGCCATGCAGGTGGCCCAGAATGGCGACCTCGCCAACTGGATGATCCCCGGCAAGATGGTGAAGGGCATGGGCGGCGCGATGGATCTCGTCGCCGGCGTCAAGCGCGTCATCGTCGTGATGGAGCACTCGGCCAAGGACGGCGCCAAGCTCCTGAAGAAGTGCGATCTGCCGCTCACCGGCGAGAAGGTCGTGGACATGGTCGTTACCGATCTGGCGGTGTTCACCATCGACAAGAACGGCGATGGCGGCATGGCGCTGATCGAGCTGGCCGATGGTGTGACGCTGGACGAGGTCAAGGAAAAGACCGAAGCCGAATTCCGCGTGGCGCTGAAGAACACGTGATTTTTGTTGCCCGGATGGAGCCAACGGGTCGCGCGAAGCGCGCCCGATGATAAACTCAGCGAAATCCGGGAACGAGCGTTTCAACGAATTCTACATCCCCGGATTGCGCTTCGCTCCATCCGGGCTACGATTTGAGAGCAATGCCCGGCCTCCGCCGGGCATTTCCATATTTGAAGGACATTGCATGAGCGCCCGTCTCGAAGACCGTACCTTCATGCTGCTGCTGATCGCGGTGTCGCTCGCGTTCGGCTGGATCCTGTCGTCCTTCTACAGCGCCATCCTGTGGGGCGTGGTGATGGCGATCATGTTCGCGCCGATGCATCGCCGCCTGCTGGCGCGGATGCCGAAACATTCGAATTCGGCGGCGCTGCTCACGGTCGGCCTGATCGTCCTCATCGTCATCCTGCCATTGACCATGGTCGGCGCGTCGCTCGCCAAGGAGGCTGCTGTTGTTTTCGCCAAGATGAAGTCGGGTGAATTCAATCTTGTCACCTTCATGCAGCAGATATTCGATGCTGCACCCGGGTGGCTCAAGGGCCTGCTCGATCGCTTCGGTATCGGAGACCTGAGCGGCCTGCAGGAAAAGCTCTCCAGCGGCCTGATGCAGGGTGGCCAGATGATCGCCTCGCAGGCGCTCAATATCGGCCAGAGCACCTTCGACTTCATCATCCAGCTCGGCATCATGCTCTATCTGCTGTTCTTCCTGTTCAAGGACGGCGATACGCTGGCAGCGCGTTTCAAGGATGCGATTCCGCTCAGGCCATCGCTGCGCGATGACCTGATCGAGAAATTCATCGTGGTGATCCGCGCCACGGTGAAGGGCGGCATTCTGGTGGCGCTGGCGCAGGGCGCGCTGGGCGGGCTGATCTTCTGGATCCTCGGCATCAGCGCCGCGCTGCTGTGGGCGGTGTTGATGGCCTTCCTGTCGCTGCTGCCGGCGGTGGGCGCCGGTCTCGTCTGGATGCCGGTGGCGATCTATCTGCTGGCGACGGGCTCCGTCGTGAAGGGCATCGTGCTGATCGCCTATGGCTTCCTGGTCATCGGCCTCGTCGACAACATTCTGCGCCCGATGCTGGTCGGCAAGGACACCAAGCTGCCGGATTATCTCATCCTGCTCGCCACCATCGGCGGCATCAATGCGCTGGGGCTGAATGGCTTCGTCGTCGGCCCGGTGATCGCGGCGATGTTCGTGGCGGGGTGGGCGATCTTTGCGAAGTCGCGGAAGGGCGGCGACGTCGAAACGGAAAAGGCCGTTTAAACCGGCCCCTTCGGTACATCGGCAAACCGTGCGAGCCACATCACCGGGCCGATGCTCGCGGCAACGATGAGCAGCGCTGCCAGTGCGCCTTCCTCAAAACTGCCGCGGCTCGCATATTGATAGATCGAGGTTGCCAGCGTCTCGACATTGAGCGGGCGCAGCAGCAGCGTGGCCGGTAATTCCTTCAGGCAATCGACGAAGACGACAATGACGGCGCCGAGCAGCGCCGGACGCAGCAGCGGCAACTGGATCACGCGCAGGCTGGTCATGACAGGCGCGCCGGCGGCGCGGGCACTGTCGTCGTAATCGACGGGGATGCGCTCGAAGCCCGCTTTGATGAAGCCGGTCGGTACTGCAAGGAAGCGGATCACATAGGCGATGACAACGGCAGCGCCGGAGCCGACCATCACGAGGCCGGGCGGTGTCGCGCCGATCCAGCGGGCGAGCGCGTTCAGGCTGTTGTCGATGAACAGTACCGGCGTCAGCAAACCCAGCGCCAGCACGAGGCCGGGTAGGGCGTAACCGGTCTGTGCGATGGCGAAAGAGGCGTCGGTGAGGCGCGAGGCGCGCCATCGCTGGGCGATAACCACGATCAGCCCGAGCAACAGTGCAACGCCGGTCGCGATGGCGGCGAGCATGATCGTGTGGCCGGCATCGCGCCAGACGGTGGTCTCAGTCGTCAGCAAGCCGCGACGGATGCTCTGATGCAACAGATAGAGCAATGGCACGGCGAAGCCGAGCAGCGCGGGAAGAAGGCAGGCTGTGAGGGCGAGCGCACCGCGCCAGCCATGGAGCTGCGTGCGCGCCATCAGCCGTGGATTCTCGGCGGAGAACTCATAGCTGCTTTCGCGGCGGCCGAACCGCTCGATGGCAATCAGGACCGTGACGATGGCCAACATGAACAATGAGAGCTGCGCCGCGCCGGCTAGGCTGCCGCGATTGAGCCAGGTGGTGAAGACAGACACCGTCAGCGTGCGTACCCCGAGATATTCGCTGGCGCCGATATCGTTCAGCGTTTCCAGCGCGACGAGGGCGAGACCGACGGCGAGCGCCGGCCGCGCCATTGGCAGCGAGATGCGGCGGAAGGTGGTCCAGCGGCCGGCGCCAAGCACCTTGGCGGCTTCGGCGAAATCAGCGCTGCGATGCTGGAACATGGCGCGGGCGGAGAGGTAGACATAAGGGTACAGCACGAGGCCGATGACGAAGATCGCACCGGGCAGCGAGCGCATGGCCGGCAGCAGCTTGATCGCATCGGGCATCGGCATGAGCGTCGCCAGCGTGCGATGGACGAGGCCGAGCGGCTCGAACAGGTCCACATAGACATATGCGGCGAGATAGGTCGGAATCGCCAGCGGGAGCGGCAGCAGCCAGAGCAACAGCGCGCGGCCGGGGAAGTCATGCGATGAGATCAGCCAGGCGGTGCCGGCGCCGATGCCGAGCGCGACGATGCCGACGCCGATGAGGAGGGCCGCGGTGTCGCGCAGCGCCTGGGGCAGGACGTAGGCGAGCAGGTGCTGCCAGAGCTCTGCTTCGGGCTGCAGCGCAAGCACGGCGATGCTGATCACCGGCGCCGCGACGACAAGCGCCGTCAGGGCTGCGAGGAAGATCGCGATGATTTCGGGAACTGTGCGGGTCACGCGCGGTCAGGCCTGCGCAAAAGGAATGGGAGAGAGAGGACGCCTGCAGCTTGGAGTCTGCCGGTCCGCTCTCTCCGGACATCGTCCGCGCCGGGGGGCGTGGACAACATCGCTTGTGAGGTGATCATCGTCATGCAGGCATGATGCCTGCACGGTCCGTCGATCTCAATTATCAAACCCGACCTTGTCCACCAGCGTGGAGGCAGCCTTGCGGTTGGTGGCGATCTTGGCGATTGGCATCGGGTCGGCGTTCAGCTTGCCGTAGCCCGCAATGGTCGGGTTGATCGCGACACCGGCACGGATCGGATACTCGTAATTCGTGTCCGAATAGATCTTCTGCGCCTGCTCGCCGGCCAGCCATTCGATCAGCTTCATCGCATTGGCCTTGTTCGGCGCATTCTTGGCGAGGATGACGCCGGACAGGTTCACATGGGTGCCGCCGCCAGCGAAGGTCGGCAGGATCACCTTGGTCGCTTCGGCCCAAGGCTTCTTGTCCGGATCTCCGTTCATCATCAGCGCCCAGTAATAGGTGTTGCCGATGCCGAGATCGCATTTGCCGGCCGCGACGTCGCGTGCGGTCTCGCGATCACCGCCCGAAGGCTTCTGGGCGAGATTGGCCTTCACGCCGCGCAGCCATTCCTCGGCCTTGGCTTCGCCATGCTTGGTCACGTAAGCAGCGAACAGGCCGTTATTATAGATGTGCTGGCCGGAGCGGATGCAGATCTTGCCCTTCCACTTGGGATCGGCGAGCTCTTCATAGGTGATCGCATCCTGCTTCACGCGGTCCTTCGAGGCATAGATCACGCGGGCGCGCATGGAGATGCCGGTCCAGTTGCCATCGGGATCGCGATATTGCGCCGGGATCGTCTTGTCGATCACCTCGGACTTGATCGGCTGGGTGACTTCCGCCTTCACGGCGTCGTCGAGGCGGCCGAGATCGACAGTGAGAAGCACGTCAGCGGGGCTGTTGGCGCCTTCGGTCTTGATACGCTGCTCAAGGCCGGACGAAGCCGAGATCACGTTGACCTTGATGCCGGTCTCCTTGGTGAATGCCTCCACCAGCGGGGCGACCAGCTTGCCTTCGCGATAGGTGTAGAGATTGACCTCACCGGAGGCCTGCGCGGCGGGCGCGCCGATGGCGAGGACGAGGGCAGTACCGAGGGCGTAACGCTTGATCATGGACGTGCTCCGGCAAGGGGCGTTGCAATAGAGATGACGTAGCGCAGCGCGCGATTTTGCGTCAGTGACGCAACGTCGCGCCGTGTCGTTAGAATGATTCAAAACAAGAGGGCCGCAGGTACCGAATACCTGCGGCCCTCGCTGCTAGCTTAGAAGTTTGCAGTGATCGACGCGCGGAAAGCACGCGGCGAGCCAGGGGTGATGTTATTCGCCGCATCGGCCGAGGCGAAGTAGCGGGTGTCGAACAGGTTCTCGATGTTCAACTGACCGCGCCACGTCTTGTCGAGACGGAAATAGACCGCCGCATCGACGCGGGTGAACGACTTGAGGCGAACGGTGTCATCCGAGGTCGCGAAGAAGTTATCGTAATGGATGACGCCGAGGCCAGCGCCCCACATCTCAGTGAACTGATACTTATTCCACATGGTGAAAGTGTTATAGGGCACGAGACCGACGCGGTTGCCGGCCACGATGGTGGCCGAGCTGGCATCTACGATTCGTGCGTCCGTATAGGCATAGCCGCCGGTGACCTGCCACTGGTCGGTGACGTAACCGGTCAGGCTGAGTTCGGCACCCTTGGTGTTCGTCTTGCCGAGGGCAGTGACCAGACCATTGACGATGAACCGCTGATTCTCACGATCGAGGTCATACACCGCCGCCGCCGCCTGCAGGCGCGGATGGATGTCCCACTTCACGCCGACTTCGCTGTTGATGAACTTCTCCGGCACGGTCAAAGCCAACGAGGGCGTCAGTGACGAGAACTGATCGCCGGCGCTCGGCAGATAAGACGTGCTGTAGCTGCCATAGACCGAGACATTCTCGATCGGCTTCACGATCACACCGATACGCGGCGAAACCAGATTGTCGACACGGCTCTCGCGGGTGCCACCGGGGTTGAGATTCGTGGCGGTGAGATCGAAGCGGTCGTAGCGCACGCCGCCAATGATCTGCAGATAGCGGTTGAACTCAATCTGGTCCTGAACATAAACCGAGGCGAGATTGAGCGTCGCATAGGCGTTGGCGTCGCCGTTGGTCGCGTTGTTGTGGGTGAAGGTCCACGGCGCAAAAGTGGTCGGGCTGGAAGCCGGTACCAGCAGCGTCGCGCCGCCATTGATCGAGCCGGTGTTGCGCAGGCTGAACGTGTTCTGCTGGCCGAATTCGGTACCGAAGGTGATCGTGTGCTTGATCGGCCCGGTATGGGTCCGGTAGGTCCAGTCGGTCTGGTTGAACAGGTTTTCGCGTTGCGCCAGATTGTTGTAAGCGGAGATAGACGCTTGGCCCGCTGGGTTGACGAAGAAACTCGTTGTCGGGAAGACGTTCTGGTAGAACTTGTCGTAATTCGCATAGCGCGACGAGTTCTTCACGGTCAGGCCGTTGTTGAAGTCGTGCTCGATCACCGCATTGGCGATGTGCACGTCCTGCTTGGAATAGCTCTGATCGGGATTGCCGAAGAAGGTTGAATAGCTGGTATTGACCGGCACGGTCGGGCGCGCGGGCGAGGGAGCCGGCACGGTGCCCTGGGCTGGGATGCCGCGATCGGCGGTGCGGTCGTCGTGCAGATATTCGTAGCTGAGCTTGACGCTGGTGTCCTCGCCGCGGATCGTCATCGTCGGATTGATGCCGTAGCGCTCGAGATGCACGAAATCGCGATAGGAGCCGGAGTTTTCGTACATCGCGTTGATACGCGCCGCGACATTCTCATTCACGGCGCCGCCGGTGTCCATGGTGACGCGCCCATTGCCGAACGAGCCGCCCTGCACGGTGACTTCGCGGATCGGAACGCCATCCGCTTCCTTCTGCACGCGATTGATGACGCCGCCGCCGCCGCCGCGACCGAAGATCATGGCGTTCGGTCCCTTCAGCACCTCGATGCGCTGGGTGTTATAGAGATCGCGGAAATATTGCACGTCGTCGCGGATGCCGTCGATGAAGAAGTCGGCATTTGTGCGCTGGCCGCGGATCACGAGATCGTCGCGATTGCCTTCGCCCTGATGCGGGACCACGCCCGGCACATAGCGGATGGCTTCGCCGATGCTGCGGAAATCCTGGTCCTTGATGAAGTCCTTGGTCAGCACCGATACCGACTGCGGCACGTTTACCAGCGGCGTGTTGGTCTTGGTGCCCGAGGAAATGCTGGTGGTGATGTAGCCGACCTGGCCGGTGCGGGCATCCTGGCTGCGGACGCTGAGCGGCTGAGCGACGACCGGCGCGGTTCGCGCGGCGCGCTGCGGGCGGGCGGCTCGGTTGGTGGCGGCGCGCTGCGGCTGGGCGCGGCGGACGCGGGCGCTCGGTGCATCGACCTGCACCGGCGGCAATGAGGACGCACCGGACGCTGCGGTCTGCGCCATCGCCGATTCCGTGATGCACAAGCCTGCGGCCAACACGGCTGCGGCACTGGTGGAAATCAGAAAGGCCTTGTGTACGCGGAGACTGTGCCCCGCGATCGTTGTCTGGATGGTCATGATCATAACGCCCCTAAGTTCTCTTGCGCCGTCAGAACGGCGACTGCTCGCGCGTCTCCCCGGAAACACGCGGACGCATTTGCGGTTCGGAGAATTAGGGGCGAATTAGATCGAGATTAGAATCCTTCGAGATCGAGCCGATATGCCCGGCGCTGTTGCGCAGGTGTCGCAATCGGCGCAGCCTGGATTGTAATCGCTCTAAACATTGGTCTATTCGCAAGCCGAACGGGAATTTTCCGGCATGCGCCGGCGTTCATATCATTTAGCGCTCATCCATGAGCAGCGAGAGAATTGTCGCTGTCGGTTGTTCGTACTCCATCCTGGATCATCCTCATTTGCCGAGGCAAAGCTCTCCCACCATGCGGGTTCTTTTGATTGAAGACGATGCCATGCTCGGCAAGGCGCTGGTTCGGGGCCTGAGCGAGAACGGCATGACCGTGGACTGGACACGCAATGGCGTGGATGGATTCGCGGCGCTGGATCGCTCCGAATATGCCATGGCGCTGATCGACATCGGCTTGCCGAAGATGTCCGGCCTCGACGTCCTCAAGGCCAAGCGGGCATCGGGATTGATGACGCCCGCGCTGATCATCACCGCACGGGACGGCGTATCCGACATGGTGGCCGGCCTCGATCTCGGTGCCGACGATTACATCGTAAAGCCGTTTGAATTGCCGGTGCTGCTGGCGCGGATGCGTGCCGTCATTCGTCGGACCAACGGCCGCGCGCAACAATTGATGACGGCCGGCAACATCACGCTCGATCCATCGACGCAGGTGGCAACGTTCCGTGAGGTCAGGCACCTGTTGTCGGTGCGCGAGTTTGCCGTCCTTAATGCATTGATGGAGCGACCGGGGCAGATCCTGTCGCGCAGCCAGATCGAAAGCCGGATCTATGGCTGGGGCGAGGAAGTGCAGAGCAATGCGGTCGATGTGCTGATCCACGGCCTGCGCAAGAAATTCGGCAAGGACATCGTGCGGAACGTGCGCGGCGCGGGCTGGATGGTCACGAAGGAGGGACAATGACCTCATTGCGAAAGACCGTGATGGGATACGTCACGGGTCTGCTCATCTTCGTCGGCGTCGCGGCTGCGGTCACGTCGTATTATTTTGTCAAATACGAGGTGAACAGCTTTCAGGACAATGCGCTGCATGAAGTGGCCATGACGGCAGGCATGGTGTTCCGGCAGGACATCGAGCCACGGATCGATGCCGAACTCGAAGATCAGCTCGTCATCCAAATCTGGAATGAAGCGCAGCAGCCGCTACATCGCTCCGGTCCCGTCGTCGATATCCCGTTGCAGCCGGAGTTGGGCTATTCCGATGTTACGGCCGGCGGTGAACGCTGGCGTGTGTTCCGGTCACGCGATGCTGGCCACGCCATTCAGGTGTCGCAGCGCTGGAGCGCGCGTGAGGAAGTTGCCGCCTATGCGGCTGCAGGCGCCGCGGTGCCGCTCGCCGTGTCTATCCCGATTGCCTGGCTGCTCATCTGGTGGGCTGTCAAACGTGTCCTGTCCGGCCTGGGTAATCTGTCATCGGAAATTGGTGCGCGCAGCGCGGACGCGAAGGATGCGCTTGGCTTGACCGGCATCCCTGTGGAAGTGGTTCCGCTGATCACGGCGATGAACTCGCTGATCGAACGCCATCAGCTGGCACTGGAAACACAGCGTCGTTTTGTGTCCGATGCCGCCCACGAATTGCGGACGCCGCTTGCCGCCCTGCAGATCCAGATCGACAATTTGCGTGCGCGCGAACTGAGCGGGCCGTCGCGCGAGACCGCGCAGGATCTGCTCGATGGCATCCGTCGTGCGTCCTATTCCGTCAATCAGTTGATGACGCTGGTGCGCGCCGATGCCTCGATCGAAAGCGAAGCCGAAGTGGTGGACGCGCAGGCGCTGATCAGTCTGATCGCGGCCGGCTTCGCGCCTGTCGCGGAAGCCAAGGGCGTCACGCTGACGGTCCAGTCGCAGCCGGATTGTGCGCTTCATGTCCGTGCCGACGATCTTCGCCTGATCGTGTCCAACCTGATCGACAATGCCGTGCGCTATACCCGCGAGGGAGGCTCTGTCAGCGTCGGCACGCGGCGGCTCGATGATAGTCTGGTCATCGAGGTGCTCGATACCGGATGCGGCATTCCGGAAAGCGCGATCCCGCATCTCTATGACCGTTTCTTCCGTGCAGCCCCAGTGGATATCGATGGCACCGGGCTTGGTCTGGCAATCGCGAAAAGCGCCGCGGACCGCAGCGGTTTCACGTTGACGATTGCAAACCGGCCGGGTGTGCGTGGTGTGTCCGGGCAGGTCGCCATCCGGCTGGATCAGGGGGACGTTGCGGCTCTATCGCCGAAGGCAGCGTGACGCCTGTAGATCACGCGTCCTTATCGTCCGGCACGGTGTCCGCCAAAATGCGCAGCGCCACGGGATCGCGCAGCACCACACGCTGTCGACTGCTGGTGATCAGGCCACGCTGCTCCCAGCTGCTCAGGGTGCGGCTGACGGTGAAAATCGTGGCACCGGTCATTTCTGCGATGTCCTGCCGGCTGAGCGGGAAATCGATGGCCGTGCCTTCATCGCTTTTGCGGCCGGATTGATCGGCGAGCCGCAGCAGCGCATGGGCCACGCGCTGTTCGACCTGTTCGGTGGACATTTCAACGACGCGGCTATGCGCCTCCTGCAGCCGGCCGCCGACGGTCTTCAGCGTATTCGCGGCAAGCGTCGGAAATTCCGCGGTCAGCCGGGCCCATGCAGCGACCGGCCATGCCAGGATCACGCTGTCTTCGACCGCGATGGCTGTCGCCGGGTAGGTGGCGAGGCCGATCGCCTGGGCGACACCGAAGATCTCACCAGCCGAGACGTAGCGAACGATGACCTGTTCGCCAGCCGGGGTCATCTTGGCGGCGCGGATATGGCCGTGCAGGAGCAGATAAAAGGAATGCACCTCTTCGCCTTGCTCGAACACCGCCTTGTTCTTGGTGACATGAAGCGAATGCGCGTCCCGCAGGATGGTCTCGCAGGTGGCTATGTCGAGACCCGCGAACAAGGGCAGATGCGCAACCAGTGAACTGTCGATCGTCATGCGTTTTGTAAGCTCCTGCTCTGCCTTTCTAGACAGTGCCTGTTGACCGCGATCAAGGGGAAGTTTGCGCTAGAGCAATGTCGCTGCGGTAACCCCGGCCTATTTTCCGACATCCCGCGCAATTGGCGGGGAAACTGACGGAGAATGTCCATGCGCAAGGCTGTCATGCTTGCAACCGCCGCTGTCCTATTGTCGCTCGCTGGCGCCGCCCAGGCCGCCGAGGTCGAGATCAAGATGCTCAACAAGGGAGCCGACGGCACCGCGATGGTGTTCGAGCCGGCACTGGTCAAAGTGCAGCCCGGCGACACCGTAAAATTCGTTGCGACCGACAAGACCCACATGGCTGAGTCCATCAAAGGCATGATGCCCGCGGATGCAACCCCGTTTGCAGGCAAGATGAACCAGGATGTCGCGGTCACCTTCGATAAGCCCGGCGTTTATGGCGTGAAGTGCATGCCGCATTATGGCATGGGCATGGTGGCGCTGGTCGTGGTCGGCACGCCTGCAAATGTCGATGAAGCCAAAGCCGTTTCGCATCCCGGCAAAGCCAAACCAGCTTTCGCCGCGCTGTTCGAGAAAGCTGCTGCAAAGTAGCTGACATATGAGGAGGTGATGATGCCTTCGCGTCTCCGTGCCATTGCCGAGGCACCGCTATTCTCAGCAGGATTTCGCCCGTTCTTCCTGCTCGGTGCGTTTTATGCGGGTCTCTCTGTACTGGTATGGATACCGGCCTTTCACGGCCGGCTCGCGATCGCATCAAGCTTCGTGCCGCGGGACTGGCACATCCACGAAATGCTCTACGGCTATTTGTCGGCGGTGGTGACAGGTTTCCTGTTCACCGCCATTCCGAACTGGACCGGGCGGCTGCCAATTCGCGGCCTCCCGTTGCTGGGCCTCGTGCTGCTGTGGATCGCTGGACGCGTCGCTGTCACCTTCTCCGCGCATATCGGCTGGCTTGCCGCCATGCTGGTGGACGCGAGCTTCCTGTTGCTGGTCGTGATTGCTGCGGCACGCGAAATCGCGGCTGGCAAGAACTGGCGCAACCTCCCGGTCGTCGGCATCGTCGGCTGCCTGCTGTTCGGAGATATCGCGTTTCATCTCGAAGCGCGGCATGTCGTGATGGCTGATATCAGCATCCGCATCGGCGTTGCCGTGGTGGTGCTGCTGATCTCGCTGATCGGAGGCCGCGTCATTCCGAGCTTCACGCGGAACTGGCTGGTGCGGGAAAATCCCGGACGCCTGCCGGTGCCGTTCGCGCGCTTTGACAAGATGGTGATCGTGCTCAGCGCAGCAGCATTGTTGCTGTGGATCGCCGATCCCGCAGGTGCAGTGACGGCGGGGTTTCTCGCGATCGTGGGCGTGTTGCATATCGTGCGGCTGGCCCGTTGGGCTGGCGATCGGACGACCCGCGAAGGGCTGCTGCTGATCCTTCACATTGGCTATGCTTTTGTGCCCGCCGGGTTTCTGTTGACCGCGGCATCCTGGTCCAACCTTACGACGCCCAGTGCCGGCCTGCATGCATGGATGGGCGGTGCCGCCGGGGTCATGACGCTTGCGGTGATGAGCCGCGCGTCGCTCGGCCATACCGGCCAGGCGCTGCATGCCTCGCGCGGCACATTGGCGATCTATGTCGCGATCATCGTGGCGGCGCTTGCGCGGGTCTGTGCAGCACTGGTGCCGGACCACATGCTGCCGCTGCTGCATACGGCGGCATTGGCCTGGGCACTGGCATTTATCGGCTTCGCAATTGCCTATGCGCCGCTGCTGATCGGCTATCGTAAGACACGCGGCGAACGCGTGGTCGCGACAGCTAGGCCTTCAGCGCCGAATTGACCGCATTCGAGAACGCCACTTCGATCAGCGTGCCGGAGCTCGGTGCGCTCTTGATCTGAAAGCGCGCGTGGTTGGCTTCCACCAGCGCCTTGGTCAGCGACAGGCTGACGCCGGCGCTTTCGGTATCGCTCGGGCCGGAACTGCGGAACGGCTCCAGCGCGGCGGCCACTTCATTTTCGTTGAGGCCGTGGCCGGTATCGCGCACGCGCAGGACGACTTCACCGAGATCCGACAGTGCCGTGGACACGATGACCTGTCCGCCGGCATTGGCGAGATGGATCGAATTGCCGATCAGATTGAGTGTGATCTGCCGCAGCGCGCGCGCATCGGCCACGACGGTCGGCAGCAGATGCGCGAGCGATGTGCGGATGATGATGCGGCCGCGATTGGCCTGAGGCTGCATCACGGCGACGCATTGCTCCACCATCTCGTTGAGATTCTGCGAGCTGAAAGCGAGGTCGATCTTGCCGGTTTCGATCCGCGAGAGATCGAGCAGGTCGTTGACGATGGCGATCACGCGCTCGCCGGAGCTGCGGATGTCGCGCAGATATTCGCCATAGCGCTCATTGCCGAGCGGGCCGAAGCGCTGATCGATCATCACATCGGCAAAGCCGATAATGGCGTTCAGTGGCGTTCGAACCTCGTGGCTGATGCGCGCAAGGACATCGGCCTTGGCAGTGGCCGAGCGATCAGCTTGCCGGCGTGCATTGAGCAGTTCGGATTCGGTCTTCTTGGTCTGGCTGAGGTCGCGGAACACGGCGAAGAAGTTCGGACCGTCGGCGCGGGTACGGCCCATGATCATGGACAGCGACACCAACCCACCGGTGCGCACCTGGCCGAGCGCTTCGCGCCCATGGTCGAGCAGGCTGTTGGCGCTCGCCTGCTTCACGCTGTCGAGATAGTCGCTGACAATGCGGCGGCTCTCATGCGCGAACACATCGACCACATTGCGCTGGGTCAGTTGCTCGCCATCATAGCCGAACAAGGCTTCAGCGCTGCGGTTGCACGAATTGATATTGCCTTCGGCGTCGAACATCACGACGCCTTCGGCCATGGTGTCGAGGATGGCCGCCAGATCTTCGGCATCGACATGGCCGGCTTCTGAAACGGGCTCCGTCACGGGCTCCGGTGCAGGTGCAACGGCGGATGCCGTGCCCGCTGCCTCGGCCTGCGTCGTCGAGAAAATCAGCACATGCGCGGGCTCATTGTCCCACGTGATCGAGAACATGCGGGCTGAAGCCGGCGCGTGCAGGGCGCCTTCGCCGGATTTGTCATTGGCGGCGATCGTCACCGTCGTGCCGCCATCGGACGCACTCGATGCAGCCGACACGTCGGCCTCGACCTGCAGCATGTCGAGACCGCCGGCATCTTCCAGTGCTGTCAGCGTCGGATAGTTCAGGCGCGCGAGAAATGCGGGATTGGCATAGAGCAGCCGGTCGAGCCGATAGATCATGACGCCCACCGGCATCAGATCCAGCAGCATGCGGTCGCGCAGCATCTCGCCACGCGGGGCCGACGGCGGCGAAGCAAGCCAAGTGGCCGGCGGGTCTTGCTGGTCTTGTTCGCCTGCATCGATCGCTGGCACTTCATCAGGCGGCGTCGCAATCAGGACAGTCTCGGATTCCAGACGTGCGGACAGCCGGCGCGCAAGCTCGTTGAACGCGCTGTTCTCGACCGGGGTCAGCGCCGGCGATTTCGGATCGCTGGGCCGCAGGTGAACGACATTCTCGGGTGGCTGCACGGGCAAGTCCGGTTGGTTGGTGAGCGTCGTGTCGGGCGGTGTCGGTTCAGAGATATTGCTGTCGGGCGGTGTGATCGGGGCTTCGACGGGGTCATCGACAGGGCCTGCCTGCACGATATCCGCCGACAGCGGTCGCGGCGGCGGATCGTCCGGCGCCTCATGGTGGCGCTGTTCGATCAGACGATTCATGCCGTCGATATCGCGGCAGATGCCGAAGCCGCGATAGCCGGTGAAATTCTGCGCGCGGTCGAACAGCGGCAGTGCCGCCATCTCGACGGCCAGACGGCCGCCATCGTCCACCGGCCACAAAAGCGTGACATTGCTCCAGGTCTGCCGGGTCGCGAGCGCCTGTGCGAAATGATGATCGGGATCGAGCGCAAACTCAGCGGAGATGTCGCTCCATTTGCGGTCCGACATGGCAGATGCATGCGGGCCGATCAGGCGCTTGAACTCATCCGATGTCAGCGTGAACGTATCGTCGGCATCGAGCTGCCAGACAAAGCGCAGCGGGATCGCGCGCGGTTCAAGCGACGGCAGTGGTTCTGTCGGAAGATCGACGAGGCTCTGCGGCGTTGCGGGCAGTCCTGTCGGTGCAGGCGGCTCGCTGACGACGGGCTCGGCTGGCGCGGTTTCCACGACAGGGGCCGATGGCTCCATCAAAGCAGCTTCAGCCTGTCCCCAGTCCGCGAGATCCGGATCGACATCGATCACATCCGTCGGCAATGCCGGCGCGACAGGCGTGGCCTCTTGTGCTTCGGCAACCGATATGTCCGCGCCCAGCGTTTCTTCCTCGGGTGCGGGATGCACGGCGCCCGGTGCGATCAGCGCGACGAGGCCGATATCCGAGCCGCTGCCGACGCGCTGCAGGACCATGCGGCCGAAGCCGATCGGCGTCTCGGCTCGGCCATCCTTCAAGGCATGGTCGCGCGCCTGGTCGAGTCCGGCATCGGCGAGATTACGGAAGCCGAGCAAAGCACGGGCGGTCTCGCTGGCGCCGACGAACAGGCCATCGCGCGCAAAAGCGGCGATCGGGGTGTCGATGCCTTCGACCAGATTTTGCAGCCGTTCCACCAGCGGCATTCCGCGGCCGCCGGGTGTCTCGGCCGCCACGATCAAGATGCCAGCACTGCCGTCATCGAAGTCCAGCCGGGTGCAGGCGCAGGTCATCAGGCCGCCAAGGGGGGCACCGAAGCCGCGCAGCCGCTCCAACCGCGTCGCGCCGGACACAGGCATCCGCGTTGCCAGTTGTGACATCTGCCGACGATGCGGATCGGCCGGGCCGAATGGCTTTGCAAACAGGTCAGCAGCGTTGCGCGCGCCGAAAATCCGGGTGCCGACGGGATTGGCCCACAGCACGCGCGTGCCGTCGAGCGACCACAGCCATGCTGGCTGGATGCCGGTCGCATACGCGGCGAGCCGCGCATCCCCTACACCCCGCAACTGATAAATCGCATCACTCATCGGCATTTCATGGCTGAGTCGCTCAATGTTCGCCTCGTCTGAACGGTATGATCTGCGGGGCAATCGGCGACATGCTTAATACTTCGTTAGTATCGCGCGTGGGGACGCCGAGGTCCACGGCTGCGGACACTGCACACAGACCTAAGCGGCGATAACGTTAATTGTCGGGGCATGGTTCGTCGCAGGGACGAACCAATCGCCGCAGGCCGGCGTTGAATGTTGCAAAACCATGTCAAAGGTCCACGATGGACGGGCCCATGCGCATCCCGCGTCACACCGGCGATGCCAAGCATGGCTAGGCTGCAAACGGGTGCACGAAGGCGGGGCGGCGATGCCCCGTCGTGACCAGGGAGAGGGACATGACCGACAACAAGTTCGAATTTCCGAAAGAAATGCGTGCGATGGCCGAGGCCAGCTTCGATCAAGCCCGGCAGACCTTCGAGAAGTTCATGGCCAGCGCACACACGACGGCGTCTTCACTTGAGGACCGCAGTGAGACCGTCCGCGCCGGCGCCAAGGATGTCAGTGCTCGGGCAATAGGTTTTGCCGAAAAGAATGTTGCAGCGTCGCTCGATTACGCCCAGCAGTTGCTGCATGCGAAGGATCTTGCCGATGTGATGCGGCTGCACAGCGCATATGTGCAGTCTCAAATGAAGTCGCTGGCCGAGCAGGCGAGCGAAATGGGCCAGATCGTCAGCCGCGCTGCCATGGACGCCGCGAAGCCGAAATCCTGAGCCGCGAAAGCAATCGGCGGTTGAATGCGCGGTCGTTCCATGACGACCGCGCGTACAATTCTGACCACCTATGTTATTTTGCGTTGCAATATTCTATTGCGTCGCACAAATTCGACATGATATTGCTGTAAGCAAGATCGCGTGCCGGTTACAGGCCGGCGCACCGCGATGCTTTCCGCAGGTCGATCTACGGCAACGATGCCGTCGCGACCAGCGATCTCCCATTTTCCCATTGCTTACGAAGGATGCACGTCATGGCCGACCATACCGACCCGTTCTCATCTTCCGTTATCCCGTTCCAGCTCCCGGAGCAGGTCCGTGCGTTCGCCGAAAAGGGCGTGACGCAGGCCCGTGAAGGCTATGCGAAGCTGAAAGATGCAGCAGAGACCCACAACAGCACCGTGGAAGCCGTGTTCAACACCGCGACCAAGGGCGCGACCGAAGTCTCGTCCACGCTGCTCGACATCGCCAAGACCAACACCAATGCCGGCTTCGATTTCGCCCAGTCGCTGATCGGCGTCACGTCGCCTGCGCAGGCGATGGAGCTGTGGTCTGGCTTTGCCAAGAGCCAGTTCGAGGCTTTCACCGGCCAGTCGAAGCAGCTTGCCGAGCTCAGCCAGAAGATCGCCGCCGAGACCGCTGAGCCGATCAAGACGGGCGCCAACAAGCTGTTCCAGCCCGCCGCCTGAGCGGCCGGAGCTCTCTGACCACCGAAAGCCCGGGTCTTGTGACCCGGGCTTTTGTTTTTACCCGAGAAATCCGTGATTTGGGTGCATTCACGGCCTTGCCAAAAAGAGGCGTTGCACCTAGTTTCCGCCCCGTTCGCCGCCCCGCCTGCCGGGGCCGCTGAAGGATGCAGTTGTAGCTCAGTTGGTTAGAGCGCCTGTCTGTGGAACAGGAGGTCGGTGGTTCGAGCCCACCCAACTGTACCAAGCAAATCAATCACTTATCTTGATATTGTTGGTATCCGCGTAGCAAATACCGTGGAACAAGCGCTGTAACCGTGACGTTGCCATCCCACATAAAGGGAGGTGGCCATGCGAGAAGCCGAGATCAGCGACACCGGAATTGCCGTGATGTGCGATATCGCACGCGCCGCGGGCTTCGACCTCGATCCCGACAAGCAAGCCGTGGTCGATGCCCTGATCGCCCAGGGCCTCGTGGCCGCCACCGGCAAGGCCGAGCCCGATCCGAAATTCGAAGTGACGGCGAAGGGACAGCGCGCGCTGGATGCGCGCGGTGTCGGCGTCAACGAGGCCTGACGGAAGCCGTCAGGTGCCGGGGCAGAGTGCAGCCTCGATGCCGCTCTGGATCGCGCTGGTCCAGATTGCATAACCATTCTGGCTGAGATGAACGCCGTCCCTGGTGGAGCCTGCAGGCATCGGCGGAATCGAAATCAGGCGAGCGTCGGTCGTGCGGGCAACGCTCGCGAGTTCTGAGTTGTAACTGTCGATGGTGCGTTGAGTGCGATGGCCGACATCGGGGCCGGCCTCGAGCGGCGTCACGGTGGTAACTCCCAGCCGTGGCGTCATGGACGCGAGCGCTGACAGCAATTTTGTGTAGTTGCCACGGAACGTGTCGGCGCTGACGACTTCTTCAGCATCATTGGTGCCGAGGGATACCACGATCATCGCCGCCTTCTTGTCGCCGATCGCCTTTTTCAGCATGCCGTCGAGACCGCTCGTTGCGGTCGAGCCGTCGATGCCCGCATTGACGACCGTGCGCTTGCAGATCGTGCGCGGCAGGTTGGCCTGCCGCACGATGCTGTCGCCGAGGATGACGATCGGGTCGTCAGCCTGCTTCAGCGCCGACTTGATCAGCAGCGGACGCGGCGGCGTGCTGCGGTCTCCTTTTGGCCAGGCGATCCACACGCAGAGGAGAAGCGAGGCGACGATGCCGATGCGAACCCAGTTCATGCGCGTGGCGCCATATCGTTGAAGCGTGTCATCGTCCGAAAACCATTCCCATCCAGTGCGTATTGTTGCCAGCTTCGTCGCGTGGCAACGGGTCGCTTGCCAAGTCTGTCCTGTTCTCCGACACTTGACCCACAACAATCAAGATGGGGGGACGTCGATGTCGGTGAGTTCGAGGTTCGTGCTACTGTTCGTCGCGCTGGTTGCCGGGGCAGGCGCAGCCCACGCTCAGTCCTATACGGCTGAACAACAGTCCCTTTGCACAGGAGATGCTTTCCGGCTGTGTAGTTCGGATATCCCTGACGTCGATCGCGTCACCGCTTGCATGGTGCAGAAGCGGGCGCTGCTCAGCCCAGGCTGTGCGCAATTCTTCCGCGGGCCGGTTGCCAAGCCTGTGCCGGCCAGCTTGCGCAAGCCGGCGAGCAAAGCGCGCAAGGCAAAAAAGGCCGCACGGAACAGCTAGCGCGTCATTGAATGATTGCGACGAAAAAGTGAACCCGTGACAAACTGACACGTTGGGTGAAGCAGGGAGCCGCAACATCTCCTTGCGACGAGGAGTCGTTTTTTGGATACGCGCACATCTGTCGATTACAAGGCCGAAATCGATCGGCACTTCGTCTGGTTCGAAACAAAACTACCAGCCGGGCCGGCGCGCTTCGTCACCTGGCTGCGCAGGCCTTCGTCGCGTTTGGTCCGTTTTCCACTCGCGATCTTGCTGATCATCGGCGGCATCCTGAGCTTTCTGCCCATCCTCGGTCTCTGGATGTTGCCGCTCGGACTCATCCTGATCGCGCAGGACATCCCGCTACTACAGAAACCGGTCGCGCAATTCCTGGGCTGGATGGAGCGAAAGTGGATGGAGCGTCAGGCCGTACGCGCGGCAAAACGCGCAGCTACGCTTGCGCAGCCTCCGTCTGCCACAGAAAAGCCTCATCGCGGCAAGTAACAAGTCGAATTGATAGTTCGCTGCGACATTGTGGCTGCAAACGTACTACAAGTGACTCATTTTTTGGCTGTTGCGGCGCACGCTGTGACTCAAAAGCCAACTTTTCAGAAAATTCAGGCACATATCTGCGCGTGTGTTCAAAATTAACCTTTCACGAATCAGCGGACTGATTCATTTTCGCGCGCGAGGTCAATCTGGAGGCCAACATATGAACGTCATAGTTTTCGCTTCGCGTAAAGGCGGGTCAGGTAAGAGCACACTTGCGGCTCATCTGGCTGCCCAAGTTCACAAACCGACAAAACCATGCCTGCTCATCGATGCTGACCCACAAGGCTCGCTCACGCTGTGGCACAAGCTTCGCGGAACAAATGAACCGGCATTGAAGGTCGCCAACCGCAGCGTGACCGAAATGATTGCCGCCGCCAAGCGCGATGGCATCGAATGGGTTTTCATCGACACACCGCCGAATACGTCGGCTGTTGTTGATGACGCCATCAAGAATGCAACGATGGTGATCATTCCTGCCCGTCCCGGCGTGTTCGACGTCGATGCCGTGCAGGCGACGATCCAGTCCTGTCGTTCTGCTCGCAAGCCTTACGCTGTCGTCATCAACGGGGCACCTGCGCGCCGCGATGATTCCGAAAGCCGTATCGTGTCGCTCGCCCGTGAAGCACTCGCCAAGTTCAAGGCGCCGGTGTGGTCGGGGCAGATCACCAACCGTGCGGATCTTCTGCTCGCGCTCGCTGAAGGTGAAGGCGCTCGCGAATATTCTGCAGACGGTCGTGCAGCTGGCGAAATCGGCAAGCTCTGGGCGGCGATCGAGCGTTCGATCAAGGCCATTCGCGGTCAGGCTTCGGCCAACGGCGCGATGCACAAACAGGCGGCTTAATCGTTACAAGACGAGCGGCCTCAGAAAAACGCGCGGTCTTTCGCGCGTTTTTTGCTGTCTGGAGGAAGCGTCTGCCCGTGCTGCTTACGCGACCTTGGTATCGACCACGGTAGATTTTGGCAGCGGCAGGCCTTCCGTCACATGCGTGAAGTTTTCGATCGGCGCCGGCCTGCCCAGCAGATAGCCCTGCACCTCGTCGCATTTTTCATCGTGAAGGAATTGTAGCTCGGCCTCGGTCTCGACGCCTTCGGCCAGCACCGGCAATCCCAGCCCGCGGCCGAGGCCGACGACGGCACGCACGATCGTGGCGGCCTGACCATTGCTATTGACCGACTTGATGAACGAACCATCGATCTTGATCTTGTCGAACGGGAAGGCGCGCAGATTGGATAGCGATGAATAGCCCGTGCCGAAATCATCCATGGCGATGCGGACGCCGAGCGCCTTGACGCGCCGTAGCGCTGTCAGCGCCCGGTTCAAATCGCGGATCAGCGCGGTCTCGGTAATTTCGAGCTCCAGTCGTGCCGGCGGCAGGCCTGTTTCGAGCAGGATCTGGTGCACCATCGGCACGAAATCGTCGTGGTAGATCTGCACCGCCGAAACATTGACCGCGATGGTCAGTGGTTGCTTCCAGGTGGCTGCTTCCGCGCAGGCCGTGCGCATCACCCACGTGCCGATCTCGAGGATGGCTCCGGTCTCTTCCGCGATGGGAATGAAGATGGCTGGCGATATGGCGCCGCGCGTTGGATGCGTCCAGCGCAGCAGTGCTTCAAAGCCGACGACGCTGCCATGCTGCACGCCTTCCTGCGGCTGATACACCAGCATCAGCTGCTCGTCCGCAACCGCGTGGCGCAGATCGTGTTCCAGCATGCGGCGATCGCGAACGGCGTCGCCCATACCGGTCTCATAGAAGCGATAGGTCGCCCGTCCATCTCCCTTGGCGCGATAGAGCGCGGTGTCGGCATGGGCCAGCAGGGCCTCCCGATCGACGGCGTCATCGGGATAGATGGTGATGCCGATGCTGGTCGAGACGCTGCCAAGTTCCGACGCATCGTCACGCGCGCGTAGAACATCCAGGATCTGCTTCGCCATGGTCTCGGCGGCGGTATGGCTCCGGATATTGGTAAGCAGGATCGCAAACTCGTCGCCGCCCAGGCGGGCCATGATTTGACCGGGAGCAAGCAGGGAACCAACGCGGGCCGCAATGGTCTGCAAGACTTTGTCGCCGGCGGCATGGCCGAACAAGTCGTTGACTTCCTTGAAGCGGTCGAGATCGAGGCATAGTACGGCGTGCTTGCGGCCGTTCTTCAGGTTCGCGATTTCGGCATCGACGCGATCGTTGAAGTGGCTGCGATTGGGCAAGCCCGTAAGCGGATCGTGATGTGCGAGATAGCGGATGTGTTGTTCAGCTTCCTTGCGTGCACGCAGGTCGCGAACTGCAATGACCTGATGCGGCCGGCCGGCGAAATCGATCTGCCGGAGGATCAACTCAACGGGAATATCGTCGCCGTTGCGCGTCTTCAGCAGCGCTTCGGTCGGAAGATTGGGATGCGCGAGCAATTTTGAGCGCGACATGTCATCCGGGAAGCATTCGGCCAGGCTTTCGCCGGCAAAGCTCTCGGCGGATGCACCGACAAGGCCGGCGAAGCTTGTATTGGCGGTGACGATGGTTTCGCCATCACAGACGAGAAGACCTTCGATCGCCGCATTGGCGAGGCCGAGCATGCGGTCCGCTTCGAGGTCCGAACGACGTCGGTCACGGATGTCCAGGACGGTTGCGACAAGCGCGATGCCGATGATGCCGAAGCTGATGAAGGTGACACCAAAGGCGAGCCAGCCTGTGGGGATCGACATCGGTGACACGGCGATGGTCGGATCTGGCACGATCGTGACGGCGCTCATCGCCGTGAAATGATGACTGCAGATGGCGAGGGTGAGCAGCAGCGCGCCACCGACACGCCAGGATTGCTTGTCGCTGTACAGGCCGACCGGCAACGCAAAAGCGCCGAGCGCAGCGCCGATCACGATCGACGTGGTGACCAGGGCGACATCCCACTGGATCGTCGCCTGCAATTCGAACGCGGCCATGCCGGTGTAATGCATCGCGGCGATGCCGCCAGCGACGATGGCGCCACCGATCCACGGAGCGGGACGCCAGTTCGGGATCAAGGCAACGGCAAGGCCAGCGCCCGTAAGGAGAATTGCAGCGACCAGCGATGTGATGGTGAGGACGATATTGTAGCCGCTCGGCATGCCTGGTTCGAAGGCCAGCATCGCGACGAAATGCGTGGCCCAGATCCCGAAGCCAGTGGCGACGGCAGAAACCGCGAGCCACACGATGCGCATCTGGCGCTCGGCATTGCGCGCGTGGCGGAGCAGATTGACGGCGGAGAGGGACGCGATCGTGCAGATGACGGCTGCGAGGCCAACGAGCCTGAAATCATGGGCGTTGGCGATGCAGTTATAGATGGTGAGCATGAACGCGTACCGCAGGTGGAAAAATTGAGCTGCGGAAACGCTAGTTGTAACTCTGTAAGGACACGTAAATACCGCGATAGGTACCGATGTGTGTCGAATGTCCGCCGATTGACATTCGTTCGCGTACCGGACGTAAAATCGCAATGCGTACGCGGTTTATGCTGATCTCTGCGTGTGCAGGTGTCGGCTCCGCACCCTTGTCGCGTAAAAATCGTAACCCGGCGTCAACCGTAGCGGCAAGTGCATGATTACGAGCTGTCACGCATTACCGATCGACGCGGCTGATCACATCCATCAATTCCGAAATCTTGCGCCGCTGGTCGTCTTTGTCGCCGGCCGAAATCGCGTGCTCGACGCAATGCGCGACGTGATCGCGCAGGATCTCTTCTTCCACGCGCCGGAGCGCTGCCCGTGCCGCCGCGATCTGCGTGACCACATCAATGCAATAGCGATCGTCCTCGACCATACCGGCAAGGCCGCGCACCTGCCCCTCGATCCGTTTGAGGCGTTTTAAACAGGACGTCTTGATCTCTTGGCGCATGCGGCTCATATACCCCCATAGGGTATCTGTTTCAAGAGGCGAAGACGTGACCGAAACGACGCATGCGCACGCACATGGGGGGCACGACCACAAGCACGGCTCATGCTGTTCGCATGGCAATCACACGCCGGCTGCGCCGGAGAAGGTGCTCGATGTCGTGTGCGGCATGACGGTCGATCCCGCCACGGCCAAGCAGCGGTTTTCCTACAACGGGCAGGAATACTTCTTCTGCGGTGCGCGCTGCCGCAAGCGTTTTTCTGCCGATCCCGAAAGCTTCCTCAAGCCGCGCGAACCTGCGCCGCCGATGCCGCCGGGCACGATCTATATCTGCCCGATGGATCCCGAGGTCCGTCAGGAAGGGCCGGGTACGTGCCCGATCTGCGGCATGGCTCTCGAGCCTGAGACCGTCTCGCTCGATGACGGCCCGGATCCGGAACTGATCGAGATGACGCGACGGTTCTGGATCGCGCTGGCGCTGACATTGCCGGTATTCGTGCTGGAGATGGGCAGCCATCTCGGCCTGATGCAACTCGTGCCGCAAGCGACATCAAACTGGATTTCGTTTGTCCTTGCGACGCCGGTGGTGCTGTGGGCCGGCGCGCCGTTCTTCGTGCGCGGCTGGCGTTCTGTCGTGTCCGGCAATCTCAATATGTTTACGCTGATTGCCATGGGCACCGGTGTGGCGTGGATCTACAGCGTCGTCGCGACGCTGGTCCCCAATGTTTTCCCGGTGGCATTCCGCGATCATCACGGCGCCGTCGCGGTCTATTTCGAGGCGGCCGCGGTCATCACCGTTCTGGTCTTGCTGGGCCAGGTGCTCGAACTGCGCGCGCGCAACCAGACCTCGGGCGCGATCCGTGCGCTGCTCGGCCTCGCGCCGAAGTCTGCACGCCGCATCGGGCCGTCCGGCGATGAGGATATTTCATTCGACGACATCCGTATCGGCGATGTGCTGCGCGTGCGGCCGGGCGAGAAGATCCCGGTCGATGGTGTCGTCCGCGATGGCCGCTCGTCCGTTGATGAATCCATGGTGACCGGGGAGTCCATGCCCGTCACCAAGCAGAAGGGCGATCGCGTTATCGGCGGCACGGTCAATCAAAGCGGTGGTCTCGTCTTCAAGGCTGACAAGGTCGGTCGCGATACGATGCTGTCGCGCATCGTCGACATGGTCGCCAAGGCGCAGCGTTCGCGCGCGCCGATCCAGCGGCTTGCCGATCGTGTTGCCGGCTGGTTCGTGCCGCTGGTGCTTGCGGCCGCCTTCCTGGCTTTCGCCGTGTGGGCGATGGTCGGGCCGGAGCCGCGCCTGACTTACGCACTCGTCGCGGCCGTGACCGTGCTCATCATCGCGTGCCCATGCGCACTGGGTCTCGCCACGCCGATGTCGATCATGGTCGGCGTGGGCCGCGGCGCGCAGGCTGGCATTCTGGTGCGCGATGCCGAAGCGCTCGAGCGGCTGGAAAGCATCGACACTGTCGTGATCGACAAGACCGGAACGCTGACCGAAGGCAAGCCGACGTTGGTGGCCACCACGCCGGTGGATGGTGTAGATGAAGCCACGCTTCTGCAATACGCCGCCAGTGTCGAGCGGGCGAGTGAACATCCGTTGGCGCAGGCGATCGTGACAGCCGCCAAACAGCGCGAGATCGCTCTGAAAGATGTTGCCGACTTCGCGTCACGATCCGGCAAGGGCGCGTCAGGCGTCATCGACGGCAAGCGTGTTGCGCTCGGAAATGCGATGCTGATGGGCGAACTCGGCGTTGATACCAGTCGCTGTGACGATGTTGCCGAAGCTGCGCGTCAGCAGGGCGCGACCGCGATCTTCGTTGCGATCGATGATGCGGTAGCAGGCGTGATGGCGATCGCCGATCCGGTGAAACCGTCCGCGAAGCAGGCGCTCGACAGGCTGCGCGCCGAAGGCCTGCGCGTCGTCATGCTCACGGGCGACAATGAGACGACGGCGAGTGCGGTGGCAAAGACGCTCGGCATCGATGAGGTCGAGGCCGGTGTGTTGCCCGAGCGCAAGAGCGATGTCGTGACCCGACTGCGCAATGCGGGGCGTTGCGTCGCCATGGTCGGCGATGGCGTCAACGATGCGCCAGCGCTGGCCGCCGCCGATGTCGGCATCGCTATGGGGACCGGCACTGACGTCGCCATCGAAAGTGCCGGCGTCACGCTGCTCACCGGTGATCTCGCGGGTCTCGTGCGTGCACGGCATCTGTCGCAGGCAACGATGCGCAACATCAGACAGAACCTGACTTTTGCATTCGTCTACAATGCTGCCGGTGTGCCGATTGCGGCAGGTGTCCTGTATCCGGTATTCGGCATCCTGCTGTCGCCGATGATCGGCGCGGCAGCGATGGCGCTGTCGTCGGTCAGTGTGATTGGCAACGCGCTGCGTTTGGCGAAGGTGAAGTTGGACTAGGGCCGACCGTAGCCCGCATGAAGCGCAGCGTAATGCGGGAACAACAGAGATCGCTGAAACGCCGGTCCCCGGATTGCGCTGCGCTCCATCCGGGCTACGAGAACGCAAAAAAAAAGCCGGACTCGACCGAGCCCGGCTCTGAGGTATTGGCCTCGAGAGGCCGACACAATCACCTTCCAAGAGGGATAACTGAGACCCGCTCCACTGGAGGAGGGGGACAAATGCGCGGCGCGAGCCTCAGCGTTTGATTAGTATGATCCCCGCGGCGGCCCCGCAGCAACGCATGACTTGTCATGTCAGACATGCCGATAGCGTTTGCATGCCTGACCGCTGAATTTGCGGGTTATGACGGCCAGCGCTGCGCTTTGCTGACGATGAAGTCGCGGAATACCTGGACGCGGGCGACGGTCTTCAGCTCTTCCGGATAGACAAAATACGTGTCGAGTTGGATCGAATCCGACTCGCTGAAGAGCTGGACCAGGCGATCGTTCTCTTCCACCAGATAGTCCGGCAATGCTGCGATGCCGAGACCCTGCTGGCAGGCGCGCATCAGACCCAGGATGTTGTTGACCTTGAAATACGCCTCGCGCGGGCCATTGCCGTTGCGGCCGGCATCGATCAACCAGCTGCGGTTCTGCAGGTGCGGTGACACCTGCGCATCGCTCAGCATGATGATGCGGTGGCCATCGAGTTCGTCGAGCGTCCGCGGCGTGCCGAAATGCTTGATGTATTCCGGCGAGCAGTAGGCGTGGAAGCCCATGGCGAACAGCTTGCGCTGGATCAGGTCCGGTTGGGTCGGTTTGCGGGTGCGGATCGCGACATCGGCCTCGCGCATCGAGAGGTCGAGTTCCTCGTCGGTGACGATCAGCGAGATGCGGATTTCCGGATAGAGCGCTGTGAATTCGCCGAGGCGGGGAATCAGCCAGTTGATGCCGACGCCGGGGGTGGTGGTGACCTTGAGGTCGCCGCTCGGCCGCTCGCGGCTGTCGGTCAGCTTGGCGCGCGCCGCCTGCAGCTGCATGAACACGTCATGGGCGGTGCGGAACAGCAGGTCGCCCTGCTCGGTGAGGATCAGGCCGCGGGCATGGCGATGGAACAGCGAGACGGCGAGTTCCTGCTCCAGCGCGCTGACCTGGCGGGAGACCGCCGATTGCGACAATCCGAGTTGCTCGCCCGCATGCGTGAAGCTCCCCGCTTCGGCAGCCGCGTGAAACACCTTCAGCTTATCCCAGTCCATGTCGCTAGATCCGTTGCGGGTTCGTGGCATTGTTTACTCGGCCGCTGCGCGGTCGTGAGCGTGAGCTGCGAGATAGCGTTCGGCTTCAAGCGCGGCCATGCAGCCCATGCCGGCGGCGGTGACCGCCTGGCGATAGGTTTCGTCGGCGACGTCCCCGGCGGCAAATACGCCCGGCACCGACGTCGCGGTCGAATTCGCAGCGACTTCGACATAGCCGGACGGCTTCAGCTTCAGCTGGCCCTTGACGAGTTCGGTCGCCGGGGCATGGCCGATGGCGATGAACACGCCGTCGGCGGGCACATCCGTTGTCGCGCCGGTCTTGACGTTCTTCAGGCGGACATGGGTGACCTTGGCCGGTCCCTGCGTGCCGCAGATTTCATCGATGGCGCTGTCCCACACCACCTTGATCTTCGGATGCTTGAACAGGCGGTCCTGCAGGATGCGCTCGGCGCGGAAGTGGTCGCGGCGATGCACGATGGTGACTTGCGAGGCGAAATTGGTCAGGAACAGCGCTTCCTCGACGGCGGTATTTCCACCGCCGACCACGATCACTTCCTTGCCGCGATAGAAGAAGCCGTCACAGGTGGCGCAGGCCGAGACGCCACCGCCCTGGAACGCATCTTCCGATGGCAGGCCGAGCCAGCGCGCCTGGGCGCCGGTGGCGAGGATCACGGTCTCGGCGATATAAACGTCGCCGGAATCGCAGGTCAGGCGGAACGGGCGCTGCGACAGATCAAGGTCGGTGACGAGATCGGTGACGATCTTGGTGCCGACATGCTGTGCCTGCTTCTCCATCTGCTCCATCAGCCACGGGCCCTGAACCACATCCGCGAAGCCCGGATAGTTCTCGACGTCGGTGGTGATGGTGAGCTGGCCGCCGGGCTGGATGCCCTGGATCAGGACCGGCTCCAGCATGGCGCGGGCGGCGTAGATGGCGGCAGTGTAACCGGCCGGGCCGGAGCCGATGATGACGACTTTGGCATGAATCGAGGCGGCCATGGTCGAGTCCCTCTCCGCAGGGAAATTGGTCAGTGCTGATTGCGAAATGTGCCGGCGATTGCGTCGCTCCGGGCACGAAGTTGTTGGTAGGAATTCTAGAATATCTGGTGAGCTATGCAAGAATTGCAATTCACGCCGTCAGATTTTCCCCCGCGAAGGCTTAATTTCTGCAATGCACGCGCAATAAAATTGCGCAAGTCGATGCTCCCGGCTAAACAGATGCGTCCACTTGCTCCGAATACCAGCAGGATCCGCGCCGCGTGCCGAAAAGCCTAGACGAGATCGACCTCAAAATTCTTGCCGAGATTCAGGCCGATGGCCGAATCACCAATGTGGAACTCGCCAAGCGCGTGGGGATCTCGCCGCCGCCCTGCTTGCGTCGCGTGCGCGCGCTGGAAGAGGCCGGCTACATCCAGGGCTATCGTGGTCTGCTCGATCCGCGAAAGCTCGGTTTCGATGTCACGGTATTCGCATCCGTGCATTTGGCGAGCCAGGCCGATGCCGATCTCAAGGCATTCGAGGATTTCGTCCGCAAGGAGCCGCTGGTGCGCGAGTGCTGGATGCTGTCCGGCGAGATCGACTTCATCCTGAAATGCGTGGCGCCGGACATGGCAACGTTCCAGGTCTTTGTCAGCCAGCTCACCGCAGCGCCCCATGTGCGCAATGTCAGGACATCGCTGGTGCTGCACAATTCGAAATATGATGCGGCCGTGCCGCTGGAATTGAAAGACGCGGATTAGTTCTTTTCCCTCCCCCAAGCGGCGAAGCCGCGCGGCGGGGAGGGTGGATCGAAGCGAGCGTTCAGCGAGCTTCGAGACGGGTGGGGTGTTTCCCACACTCTGACGTCACGTGGGGCTACCCCCACCCGACCGGCCCAAGTGGGCCGGCCACCCTCCCCACAAGGGGGAGGGATAAGAAAGACCTCAGTTCTTCTTCATTGCTGCATCGGCGCTGATCGGGCCACCGCCAGCTGTGGCGATGTAAAGGCAAACGAAGCACAGCGCGATAGCCAGCGTGCCGCCATTGAGCAGCGGGAAGAAAGCCTTGCCCGAGTGACCAATGAAATAGGCGCAAGCCATCAGTCCCGACAGGACGAAGGCAACCGGTCGGGTGAAGAGACCGATGAGCAGCAGTGCGCCGAATACCAGTTCGATGCAGCCTGCGATGCCCGGCAGCGAACTGATCGTGACCTTGTCGAACATCGTGCCGGCCGGAAACTTAAACAGTTTGGCGATGCCGTATTGCAGCAGTACCAGGCCGATCATGAAGCGCATCAGGCTGAGTGCGTAAGGCTGAAATTTCGAGATAGTAGCGTCCATGTCATTAGTCCCCCTGTGATGACGTATCGCTCATAGCACTCCTGCATTGCAGGATGCCGGTCACGCTCGTGTGAGAAACCCCGTGATCGCAAGAATTATTCCAACTTTGTGTGCCGGCCGCACCAGCATCGGTCGCGGGGGCTATCCGCCGCAACAAAAAAGCCGCGCTGTCAGCGCGGCTTTTGGCTCTATCCCGAAGTATAGTCAGGCCGACGCGCGATCAGCGCCACTCCACCTTGGTGATTTCATAAGCCTTGGAGCCGCCCGGAGCGACCACCTCGACGGAGGTGCCCTTGCTCTTGCCGATCAGCGCACGCGCCAGCGGCGAGGTGATCGAGATACGGCCGTTCTTGGCGTCAGCCTCGGGCTCGCCGACGATCTGCCACACGGTCTTCTTCTCGGTGTCCTCGTCGATCAGCGTCACGGTGGCGCCGAACTTGATCGTGTCGCCCGAGAGCTTGCTGATATCGATGATGTCGGCGCGCGCGAGCTTGTCTTCGATCTCACTGATGCGGCCTTCGTTATGCGACTGCTCTTCCTTCGCCGCATGATACTCGGCGTTTTCGGAGAGGTCGCCATGGGAGCGCGCTTCGGCAATCTGCTCGATGATGCGCGGACGGTGCACCGTCTGGCGCTCTTTCAGCTCCACTTCGAGGGCAGCAAAACCGCTGGCGGTCATCGGGACCTTCTCAACCATTCTCTTCGTCCTTTAACGTCATGCCGCACGCTCACGCGTGCGACGAAACTCCTCAGTCCGTGAAATCGGCCTGCAGGGGATTGCGGGGCTGTGCGTTGCAGCCGGCGCAGATGCAGGATTCAGGCGCCGAAACAGAACAGCTCCATGACCGGCTGGTTCCGGTCATGCCCCGTTCTTGACCAACCTCCATACGGATTGCCGGGCAATCCCGGATCAGGCTGTGAGGTCAGGCTTCGGAAAAGTAACTCTGCAATGTGCGAACCTCAAGGTCGCCGTCCAGATTGGCACGGACACCCTGCGCAGCCGCCACAGCCCCTGAAAGTGTGGTGTAATACGGTACTTTATGCAAGAGGGCAGCCCGCCGCAGCGAGCGGCTGTCGGCCAGTGCCTGCGGTCCGTCGGTGGTGTTCAGTACCAGCTGGATCTCGCCATTGGTGATGGCGTCCACGATATGCGGGCGACCTTCCAGCACCTTGTTGATCTTCTCGGCCTGTACGCCGTTATCGACCAGGAAGCGCTGGGTGCCGCCGGTGGCGACGATCTTGAAGCCGCTCGATGCGAGCAGCTTCACGGCATCGAGGATGCGGGTCTTGTCGCTTTCGCGCACCGACACGAAGACCGTGCCCTTGCGCGGCACGCGCGTGCCGCCGCCGAGCTGGCTCTTGGCGAATGCAATCTCGAACGACGAGTCGATGCCCATCACTTCGCCGGTCGAGCGCATCTCCGGGCCGAGCACGGTATCGACGCCGGGGAAACGCGCGAACGGGAAAACCGATTCCTTCACGCCGACATGGTTGAGCTTGCGCTTCTTCAGATTGAAGTCCGCGAGCTTCTCGCCGGCCATGATGCGCGCGGCGATCTTGGCGACCGGCATGCCCATCACCTTGGCGACGAAGGGCACCGTGCGCGAGGCGCGCGGATTGACTTCGAGCACATAGACTTCGCCGTCCTTGATGGCGAACTGCACGTTCATCAGGCCGACCACGTCGAGCCCGAGTGCCATTTCGCGGGTCTGGCGTTCGAGTTCGGCGATCATCGTGTCATCGAGCGAATGCGGCGGCAGCGAGCAGGCGGAGTCGCCGGAGTGAATGCCGGCTTCTTCGATATGCTCCATGATGCCAACGACAAACGTGTCGGTACCGTCGCACAGGCAATCGACATCGACTTCGATGGCATCCGACAGATAGCGATCAAACAGCAGCGGATTGGTGCCGAGCACCGTGTTGATCTGGCCGGTCTTGTCGTTGGGATAGCGGGCCTTGACGTCGCCGGGCACCAGTTCGGGCAGGGTGCCGAGCAGGTAGTCGCCGAGCTGGCTTTCCTCGCGGATGATCTGCATTGCGCGGCCGCCCAGCACGTAGGACGGGCGCACCACCAGCGGCAGGCCGAGATCGGCGGCGACGAGGCGGGCCTGCTCCACCGAATAGGCGATGCCGTTCTTCGGCTGCTTGAGCTTGAGCTTGTCGAGGATACGCTTGAAGCGGTCGCGATCTTCGGCAAGGTCGATGGCGTCCGGCGAGGTGCCGAGGATCGGCACATCGGCGGCTTCCAGCGCGCGCGCGAGTTTCAGCGGCGTCTGGCCGCCGAACTGCACGATCACGCCATGCAGCGTGCCGTTCTGGCGCTCGGTATCGATGATTTCGAGCACGTCTTCCGCAGTGAGCGGTTCGAAATAGAGGCGATCCGCGGTGTCGTAGTCGGTCGACACGGTTTCCGGATTGCAGTTGACCATGATGGTCTCATAGCCAGCATCGGCGAGCGCGAAGCAGGCGTGGCAGCAGCAATAGTCGAACTCGATGCCCTGGCCGATACGGTTCGGACCGCCGCCAAGGATGATGACCTTGTTCTTGTCCGACGGCTGGCTTTCATCGGCAAAGTTGCCAGCGAAAGACGACTCGTAGGTCGAATACATGTAAGCGGTTGGCGAGGCGAACTCGGCCGCGCAGGTGTCGATGCGCTTGAACACCGGGCGGACATTTAGCGATCGGCGCAGCGCCTTCACTTCCGCATCGGTCTTGCCGGCGAGCACTGCGAGGCGCGCATCCGAGAAGCCCATGGCCTTGAGCGAGCGCATGCCAAAAGCATGGGTCGGCAGTCCGTTGGCCTTCACCTTGGCTTCCATATCCACGATGCCGCGCATCTGCGCCAGGAACCACGGATCGATCTTGCAGGAGTTGAAGATCTCCTCGTCGGTCCAGCCGAGGCGCATGGCCTGGCCGACCTGCAGGATACGGTCCGGCGTCGGCGTGCCCAGGGCAGCGCGGATGGCATTCTTGTCGTCGCCGCGGCCGAGATCCTCGATCTCGATCTCGTCGAGGCCGGTGAGACCGGTTTCGAGACCACGCAGGGCCTTCTGCAGCGATTCCTGGAAGGTGCGGCCGATGGCCATCACTTCGCCCACCGACTTCATCGAGGTGGTCAGGGTGCGCGAGGCGCCGGGGAATTTCTCGAACGCGAAACGCGGGATCTTGGTGACGACATAGTCGATGGTCGGCTCGAACGACGCCGGGGTGGCGCCGCCGGTGATGTCGTTCGCGATTTCATCGAGCGTGTAGCCGACGGCGAGCTTTGCCGCGACCTTGGCGATCGGGAAGCCGGTGGCCTTCGACGCCAGCGCCGAGGAGCGCGATACGCGCGGATTCATCTCGATCACGACCATACGGCCGTCGGCGGGGTTGACGCCGAACTGCACGTTGGAGCCGCCGGTCTCGACGCCGATCTCGCGCAGCACCGCCAGCGAGGCGTCGCGCATGATCTGATATTCCTTGTCGGTGAGCGTCAGCGCCGGTGCGACGGTGATGCTGTCGCCGGTATGCACGCCCATCGGATCGAGATTCTCGATCGAGCAGATGATGATGCAGTTGTCCTTCTTATCGCGGACGACTTCCATCTCGTACTCTTTCCAGCCGAGCACGGATTCTTCGATCAGCACTTCGTTGGTCGGAGAGGCATCGAGGCCACGCTCGATGATGTCCAAAAACTCCTCGCGATTATAGGCAATGCCGCCGCCGGTGCCGCCCATGGTGAAGGACGGACGGATGATGGCGGGCAGGCCGATTTCGGACAGCGCCATCAGTGCCTGGCCGAGGGCATGCTCCTGGTAGCGCTTGCGGCGATCGCCTTCATGCAGCACCCACTGGCGCTCATGCTCCGCCAGCGCTTCGCCGGAGAGCTTCTCGCGCTCGGCATTGTGCTTGTCGCGATACTGCTTCTTGAGGTCCGAGGCATTGGCGAGACGCGACTTCGGCGTCTCCAGCCCGATCTTGGTCATCGCCTCGCGGAACAGCTGGCGGTCTTCCGCCTTGTCGATGGCCTCGGCGGTGGCGCCGATCATCTCGACGTCGAATTTCTCCAGCGTGCCCTGCTGGCGCAGCGACAGCGCGCAGTTCAGCGCGGTCTGGCCGCCCATGGTCGGCAGCAGCGCGAAGCCGCCGGGAATGACGTGGCGCTCTTTCTCGATGATCTTGGCGACGATCTCGGGTGTGATCGGCTCGATGTAGGTTGCATCAGCCAATTCCGGATCGGTCATGATCGTGGCCGGATTGGAATTGACCAGAACGACCCGGTAGCCCTCGTCCTTCAGCGTCTTGACGGCTTGCGTGCCCGAATAGTCGAACTCGCAGGCCTGGCCGATCACGATAGGACCGGCGCCGATGATCAGGATGGTGGATATGTCGGTGCGTTTTGGCATTGCATCTCGCGGTGGTGACAAATCGGCACAAAAAAAGGGCGCGCACACGCGCGTCCCTCGGGCCCGGGCGCCTGATCAGCAGTTGATCCTCGCGCGCGGCTGTCTTTAGACCATCATATCGGGGCAGGGAAGGCTTTTAAAGCCATCATCCCGCCTTCGCGCTATGCGCTCCGGCGTGGCAAGCCCGCCTGTGGAGAAGCCGCCTTTTTGAGGGCAGATGGCTCGCCGATTGAGGGCATATGGCTCGCCGAGCCGAAGCTTGCGTAGCGAGCGGAGGATGGAGGCCCAGCCTGGACTTGAACCAGGATATGAGGTGATGCACTCACCCCCGCGTAGACATTTCCGCCACCGGGCCGCTCTCACTGTGGTCGATCACAGCGGATTGATCTACCACCAGCTTCGCAAAGGACGCCTTAATCCTAACGGCTGAAATGAAATCAACCGTTGGGCTGGGCAACAAATGTCATACGGGCCTGATTGTGGCCGATATTCATCTTTGCGCGACTTGCAAGGTATCCTGATGCCGATAATTTAGCAAGCATATCGGTCTCGTCGTAGTGCTGCAGACCGAGCGTTGTCCTTAACTGCCGGTAATCGGACAGTGCGGTTTTCACCAGGCTGACAAATGCATCCCACAGGAAGCCGTGTTTGGCGGCAAGCCGCAGCAGCGCCATCACATCGGTCAGCATGCCGAGCTGCGGCGGAAGGATGTCCCCAACAACCAGTCTGCCATCCGGCTTGAGAAGCCGCCTGATCACGGTGAAGGCCTCTTCGAGCTGGGCCGCGGTCATGTATTGGGCGACCGAATTCATGACCGCGAGATCCAGGGAGGCCGCCGGCAGGTCCCGGAGTTCGTCGAGCGAGTGCACAGCGATCTTGGGATTCGCGGCAAAACGTGCGGCGACGCGGCTGCGGACTTTTGGCGCCGGTTCGGCCAGGATGAGTTTATCGCAGGCATCCGCGACCCTCCCTGCGGACAGTGCCTCTCCGCAGGCATAGTCGAGCACGGTGGCGTCTTTCGACGCGATGTAGCCGGTGATGTCGCGGGCGATGAGTTCGAAATGAACGTCACGATGTAATTTGCTGGCGTAAATTGTGTGGGTGGAATCGTAATAATCGATCCAATCTTCCATGCGGCAGCCAAGCCCTTCCTTGTTCCCGCGCGAGGAACCCTTACATTTATTCTGCGTTTGAACCGTCTAGAGCGTTTTCAGGCGAGTTGGAAACGGTCTTTCGTCTCAAGGCCATTTGAACGCTGCGGAGTAGGTGACAGGACGGACGTCCAAGACAGTGGGCCCTTCGTCGCAGACATTCGCACTTGATCAACATCCCAACCCGCCGAGCCGCCAACCCCAGCGTTTACAGGAAGGTATTTCTCGTGAGCACCAAATCGAAAATCGCCGCCGATCTGAACACCCCGACCGACCTTGCAGCTGATGGCGTGGAGAAGGTCACCAAGGCCCTCAATGGTTTGGTCGCCGATGCCTTCGCACTTTATCTGAAGACCAAGAATTTTCACTGGCACATCTCGGGCCGCCATTTCCGCGACTATCACCTGCTGCTCGACGAGCATGCGGACCAGATTTTCGCGACCACCGATCCGCTGGCCGAGCGCGTCCGCAAGATCGGTGGCCGGACGGTGCATTCGATCGGCGAGATAGCCAAGCTGCAGTCGGTCAAGGACAACAACGAAGATTACGTGCCGCCGGTCGAGATGCTGCACGAACTGATGGACGACAACAAGAAGATGGCCGCCGCATTGCGCAAGGCGCACAAGATTTGCGACGACGCGGACGATGTCGCCAGCGCCAGCCTGCTGGAAAACTACATCGACGAGACCGAGCGTCGTACCTGGTTCCTGTTCGAAGCCAGCCGTCAGGAAGGCGCCAACGAGAAGTAAGCGCCCCGTTTTTGCAATCAAACGCCCGCTGTGAAGCGGGCGTTTTTGTGTGAGCCTACTTCGTCTTTACTTCGGCAGTTCAAACACCAGACACGTGGTCGTCGCATGTGCGAGCAGCCGGCCTTTGTCGTCTGTGATCCGCGCTTCCGCCGTCCCTGCGCGCCGCCCGACATTGAGTACCTTGCCTTCGGTGCGCACCGTGCCGGACGTTTCGCTCATGCCGCGAATGAAGCTGACCTTGAATTCCAGCGTGGTGTAGCCCGATCCCTGCGGCAACGTCGTGTGCACCGCGAGACCCATGGCAGAATCCAGCAGGGTCGCCGCGTAACCACCATGCACCGAGCCGATCGGATTGTAGTGTCGGATGCCCGGGACGCTGTGAAACACCACATGGCCATGCTCCGCCGTCGAGTCGAACGGCCCGACATTTTCCATGATCGGCGGTTGCGGCAGCTCGCCATTGAAGATCTTGCGCACGAAATCGAGACCGGACATCGAGGCAAGAATGGCGGGGGAGACGACGCCAAAAGGCGAGGCAGGTGAGGCGGTATCGGTCATCTGGCGATATCCATCTTATCGATGACGCCCATCATACAATGATGTCATCGTCGTGCAACCGCTGCCCTCTCCCGCGATACGCCGGATACGCGCAAGCTAGTTGCCCGCGGGCTTTGGCGGTGGGCCGATGGTGAACACATCCCCCGTCGATGCGCCCGACGCCGGAGCCGGCGGTCGCGGCGGCAGCGGGCGGAGCCGCTCCTGCAGGGTGCCCGGTGCCGGAGGCTCGCGCAGCGCGGCGGACGATGGCGGTGCGTCGTCGCCCGAATTGGCCTTCCACTCGCGCACCAGCTTCTCGGCCTGCGCGGTTTCGGCGGGATTCATCTTCAGCGCGGCTGCAGCCCGTATTTGCCGGGCGCCGGAACAGGCAGTGCGGTATGCATTCTGGTACGGAGCCGATGTTGTGGCCGCATTTCGCTGCGATGCGCCGACCTGGGCGCAGGCTGTCCGCTCCGCCAGCGTCGCCCACATTTGCGCTTTGACCAGGTCGGTCCGGTCGGGTTTTTCGCGGAGCGACAGTTTCATATAGGTCACGGCCATTTTGAATTGCGCGATGACATGGCCTTGTCGCGCGGCCCTGAACAGCCAGTTGACCGCTTCGACGGGATCGGCCGTGACGCCGGTTCCTTGGTGATAGACCATGCCAAGATTGTATTGGGCCTCGGCGTCGCCTTGTTCAGCGGCTTTCATGTACCAACGATATGCTTCTTCCACGTCCAGCGGCACGCCTTCACCGCGGCGATACAGGCCGGCGAGATGAAACTGTGCCTGCGCGAGCCTTTGTTCGGCCGCGCGCTTGTACCATTTCGCGGCCTCGGCAAAATTCTGCGGCATGCCTTTGCCCGAAGCAAAGGCGATACCGAGATTGTTCTGGGCCGGTGCGTAACCTTGCTCAGCGGATTTCAGAAACCATGATGCGGCTTCGCCTGAATTACGCGGACCACCCTGGCCACCGTTGAGCATGGCGCCGAGGGCATTTTGCGCATTGGCGTGGCCTTGTTGTGCAGCCTTCGAATACCATTTGCGGGCTTCGGCATAGTCCTGCGTGACACCCATTCCGCCGAAGTAGATCACGCCGAGATTGAATTGCGCTGTCTCATGTCCTTGCTTGGCTGCCTTGAGGTACCAGTCGCGTGCTTCGCCGAGATTTTGCGGCACGCCAAGTCCTGCATAATGCATATCGCCGATGCGGCGTTGGGCGCGTGCATCTCCGCATCGATCGAGCGCGAGATACTCGCGTAGAGCAGTGACATAGTCGCGGGCGGAATAGGCCTTTTCAGCGCGCTCGAAGACGGTTTGCTGATCGAGCTTGCAAGACGAGGTACTTTGCAGACGCGCCTGGCCACTCATGCGCATGGGATTTTCGGTCAGGCCGAGGTCGGCAAGCACTACCGCTTCATCTGCCTTTGAATAGCTCACGCCTGCGCAAGCGGTGTTGAAAGCATGGCTCGAAGTGCGGCCGTCCCGATTCTTCGCGTCCTGTGCAGCGATGGATGCGTTGAATGATTTTTGTGCCGCATTGAACTCGTTGATCCTGGCATTGAACTCATCGACCGCCTTCTGGTTCGATCGGTTCAAGGTGCGCTTCGTCGCTTCCAGTTCATCGCCCTGCGCCTTGAGCGTCTGCCTGTCTTGCTCGAATTTCGTGTTGAGCTGGTCGATGTTGCTGTTGAATGCCGTCAGTTCGATCGCCTGCTTCATGCAGGCTCTGAGTTGTGCCTGCGTCAGCACGGCAGTCTCGCGCGGCGGGCCGAGCAGCAGTGGCGGTGGGCCTCCCGATTGGCCCCCCTGTTGTGCGATCGCGAACGGGGCGGTAACGAAGATCAGGACTGCGGCGGTGATAAAAGAAAGCGCGGACTGGAACACGGATGTAGACCTCCGCTGGCATGAAAATCGGTGCTCGCGGTTCGAGCACCGATGCAGCAATCCCGCAAAACATCGCGCGATCGCGTGAGGCGAGTAGTCTCCATCGGAATGACGATTGTCGCGGGCCTAACCCGCAGCTGGGCGCAGAAACGACAATGGCCGGGACTAGCCCGGCCATTGTGACATTCCAAAATATCGGACGTCCTTACGACGCCTTTTTCGCCCGCATCAGATCCGCGAACCGCTTGAACAGGTAGTGCGAGTCCTGCGGTCCCGGCGAGGCTTCCGGGTGATACTGCACCGAGAACACCGGCTTGCCTTCGAGTTCGATGCCGCAATTGGAGCCGTCGAACAGCGAGATATGGGTCTGCTTGGCGCCCTTCGGCAGCGTCGCCTCGTCCACGGCAAAGCCATGGTTCATCGAGGTGATCTCCACCTTGCCCGTGGTCTCGTCCTTGACCGGATGATTGGCGCCGTGATGGCCCTGATGCATCTTCTTGGTCTTGGCGCCGACCGCGAGGCCGAGCATCTGGTGACCGAGGCAGATGCCGAAGGTCGGCAGGCCGCTATCGATAACCTTCTTGATGACCGGCACCGCGTATTTTCCGGTCTCGGCCGGGTCGCCCGGGCCATTGGACAGGAATACGCCATCCGGCTTCAGCGCCATGATGTCTTCGGCCGAGGTGGTGGCCGGGACGACGGTGATCTTGCAGCCCTCGCCGGCGAGCAGGCGCAGGATGTTGCGCTTGATGCCGTAGTCGATGGCAACCACGTTGAATTCAGGCTTGTCCTGGCGGCCGAAACCCTCGTTCCAGACCCAGGGCTTCTCGTCCCAGTCGAAGCGCTGGCCGGAGGTGACCATGGGCACCAGGTCCATGCCTTCGAGGCCGGGCCATTCGCGCGCTTCCTGCTTGAGCCCGTTCAGGTCGAACTTGCCGTCCTTCGCATGCACGATCACGGCATTGGGCATGCCCTTGGTGCGGATCAGTGCGGTCAGGGCGCGGGTGTCGATGCCGGAAATGCCGATGATGCCGCGGGCCTTCAGCCAGGCATCGAGATGGCGCGACGAGCGGAAATTCGACGGATCGGTGATGGCCGAGCGCAGGATCACCCCGCGCGCGCCAGGCGTCGCCGCCATATTCACCGTTTCGATGTCCTCGTCGTTGGTGCCGACGTTTCCGACATGAGGGAAGGTGAAAGTAATGAGCTGACCGGCATAGGAGGGATCGGTGAGAATCTCCTCATAGCCGGTCATGGCGGTGTTGAAGCAGACTTCACCAACGGCCTGGCCTTCCGCGCCAAGGCCAAAGCCTTCCAGCACGGTGCCATCGGCGAGCACGAGGAGCGCGGTCGGTTTATGGTCCGGCCAGGCTGAGGATGTTTCTGTGGGGCTCATGAGAGGACTACATAGTCCCGGCGCTTTGCCGCGTCAAAGCCGGATCGGCGGGATTCACATCCAAGCCGCAACAGAAACCGGTCTCGGGGATTGGTCCAGCCTCAGGCCTGATACCGTCAGGCAATCAAAAACAGGCTGGAACCTATAAAATACTCTGATGAGCGCTTGCCGAAGCAGCCATTCATGGCTAGCAAGCTGCAATTCCGCCACATTTCGGGATGTTTCCGTGCTTCTCGACTATTTCGCCGCTATGGCCGCCCGTTCGGCCGAGGCGCCGGCGCGCTGGCGCAGGCCTTTCCTGAAGTGGCTCGATGGCATCGAGCGCGGCTGGTCGATCCCGTTGCTGATCGCCACCTTCGCCGCCGTCTGGTGGCTGTTTTTCGTCGTTGCCTATCAAAGTGGCGATCTCCATGCCGACGCGCTGGAGACTTGGACGCTCGGCCGTGAATTTGCCTGGGGTAATGCCAAGCACCCGCCATTGATGGGCTGGGTGGCCTGGACCTGGACCCGGGTTTTCCCGCTGACGGACTGGTCGTTCCAGCTGCTGTCGATGACCAATGCCGCAGTGGCGCTGTTTGCGGTCGATCTGATCGCACGCCGCTTCGTGCGCGGGATGGTCGCGCCGTCATCCTCATGCTGCTGATGCTGACGCCCGTCTATCAATTCTATGCCCAGCGCTTCAATGCCAACACGGTGCTGCTGGCGATCTGGCCGCTGGCCACCTATTGCCATCTGCGCTCGTTCGAGAGCCGGTCGATCGGCTGGTCGATCGCTGCCGGTGCCGTCACCGCGCTGACGATGCTCGGCAAGTATTATTCGGTGTTCCTGATTGCCGGCTTTGCGCTCGCCGCTTTCGCGCATCCGCAGCGCGCCACCTATTTCAAGTCTTGGGCGCCGTGGGTGTCCACCATCAGCGGCCTCGTCGTGCTCGGCCCGCATCTGTATTGGCTGGTCGCCAATGACGGTGCGAGTTTCGACTATGCGCTGCGGCAGCAGGGTGGTTTCAGCTTCAACCATTCGATTGGTGAAGCCTCGATGTTCCTGCTCGGCATCGCGGCGGCACTGGCTTTTCCCGTCATCGTCTGGATGCTTGCGGCCGGACCGCGGCTCAAGCGTTTCATGGCCGATTTCCGCGCGATGCCGCCTGGATTGCTGCTGTTGTTCTGGGTGTTTGTCGGCACATTGGCGTTTCCGCCGCTGACGTCTCTCGCGCTCGGCACCAATATGCCGTCGCTCTGGGCGGCACAGGGACTGTTTCTGCCTGTCGTGTTGATCGTCTGTGGAGCAAGCTATGCGATCGAACGGTTTTACATCGTCAATATCGCGATCACGGTGGCGCTGATCGGTGTCATCTCCACCGTGGTGGCCGCGCCGATCCACGCGATCTATCGCAATGAAGTCGCGGCCAACGAACGCACTTATTACCGTCTCGCTGCTTTGGAATTGACGAAGCGCTGGCACCAGGAGACGACGCGGACCCTGACGCAGGTCAGTGGCGATGATGGTCTCGCTTTTGCGACGGCCTTCTACAGTCCCGATCATCCCCGCTACAGCCGTCCGTTCCGCTATCAATATACATGGGGCATGCCGCGCCCGACGACGCTCGAGCGTGGATGGGCCGGTCTTTGCTTCACGCGCGACACGGTTTGCACGGACTGGATGGGCAAGGTCGCCGAGCGCGATCGCCAGGCCATCCGTGTCGATTTCGAGGTGCAGCCGCGTTTGTGGGGCAGGCCGGGAACGCCGACCATGATCTCGGCGCTGATGGTCCCGCCGCGTATCGCTCAGCTGCGCGATCCTGCCGGCAGCTTGGCCGATACGGCCGAGGACTTCAGCTCCAGCCACCGCCAACCGGTTCGCTGAACCGGCCCTCGCAGTTGTGTCGGCGCGTCAAAGCGCTTAGATCGGGGCCATCGGTTCCGACGCTGCACCTTGCGGCCTGACAGGAGACGCACATGCTGCGCGACGACATCAACACCGCCGTCAAGGAGGCCATGAAGGCCAAGAACGAGCGTACGCTTTCCACCCTGCGTATGGTGAATGCGGCCATCAAGAATGCCGATATCGACGCGCGCGGCCAGGGCAAGCCGCCGCTGAGCGATGCGGATCTGCTTAGCTTGTTGCAGAAGATGATCAAGCAGCGCCAGGAGTCGGTCGAGCTGTACGAGAAGGGCGGCCGCGCCGAACTCGCCGCTGCCGAGCGCGAGGAGATCGCCGTCATCACCGCCTATCTGCCGCAGCAGATGTCCGAAGACGAGACCAAGGCAGCGATTGCTGCCGAGATCTCCGAACTCGGTGCCGCCGGCATGAAGGACATGGGCAAGGTGATCGCCGCGCTGAAGGCGAAATATGCCGGCCAGATGGATTTCGGCAAAGCCAGCGGCCTCGTGAAGGCCGCGCTGAACGGGTGAGTTCCTAACCTCTCCCCGCTCTTTGCGGGGAGAGGTCGCCGCGCCTTCGCGGCGGGTGAGGGGCAGGGCACTCGGCCAGCCCTGCACGTGCGCTCCCGGATCGAAGAAGCCTCAGCCGCTCTTCCCCAGCGCCGCCTCAATTACCATCGCCACTCCCTCGATATTCGACAGCACATCGTTGTTCCAGAATCGCAATACGCGATAACCCTGCTCGCGCAAGTATCGATCCCGCACCTTGTAGCGTTCCGATTCCAGATGCTGCCCACCATCAGCTTCGATAACGAGCGTTTTTTCCCGACAAACAAAGTCGCAGATGTAGCGCCCGATGGGCTCCTGGCGCACGAACTTGAATCCCGCGATCTGACGATTGCGCAGGGCATTCCAGAGTTTCGTTTCGGCATCAGTGGAATTGGCGCGAAGTTCGCGCGATTTGGTGGTGACGAGAATACGGCTCCGCATGTGCCATGCCCCTCATCCGTCGTCGCTACGCGACGCCACCTTCTCCCCGCGCAGAGCGGGAAGAAGGCAAGTCTCTTTACGCCGCGGCCGTGGGCAGCGTGTATTCCTTGAACTGATCGCGCAGTGCGGTCTTCAGGATCTTGCCCGTCGCGGTGTGCGGGATGGCATCGACGAACACCACGTCATCCGGCATCCACCACTTGGCGATCTTGCCATCCATATATTTCAGCAGGTCCTCGCGGCTCACCTGCTGGTCCGGCTTGAGCTGCACGATCAGCAGTGGACGCTCGTCCCACTTCGGATGGAAGACGCCGATGACCGCCGCTTCCGCCACCTGCGGATGGCCGACGGCGAGATTCTCCAGATCGATGGACGAGATCCATTCACCGCCGGACTTGATCACGTCCTTGGAGCGATCGGTGATCCGCATATAGCCGTATTCATCGATGGTGGCGACGTCGCCGGTGTCGAAATAGCCTTCGCTGTCGAGAATGTTCTTATCGACGCGGAAGTATCCCTTCGCCACGGCGGGCCCACGGACGAGCAGGCGGCCGAATGTCTTGCCGTCATGCGGGATCAGCTTCTCGTTGTCGTCGACCAGTTTCATTTCGACCATGAAGGGCGAGAAGCCCTGGGTCTGCAGGATGTCGAACTTGGCGTCGCCCTCAAGATCCTTGAACTGGCCTTGCAGCGTGCAGACCGTGCCGAGCGGCGACATTTCCGTCATGCCCCAGGCATGGCGCGGCTCGACGCCCATGTCTGCGAACGCCTTGATCATCGAGCGCGGCATCGCCGAACCGCCGCAGATCACGACCTTGAGGTCCGGCAGCGTCAGCTTTTCCTTCTGCATATATTGTAGCAGCATCAGCCACACGGTCGGCACGCCGGCGGTGTAGGTCACCTTCTCGGTGCTGAGCAGCTCATACACCGAGGCGCCATCGAGCTTTGCGCCCGGCATTACCAGCTTGGTGCCCATGGATGGCGCGGAGAAGGCGATGCCCCAGCTATTGGCGTGGAACAGCGGCACCACCGGCAGCATCGTGTCCTTCGACGTGGTGCCGAGTGCGTCGCCGTTATTCGCGACCAGCGCATGCAGCACGTTGGAGCGGTGCGAGTAGAGCACGCCCTTCGGATCGCCCGTGGTGCCCGATGTGTAGCACATGGCGGCCGCGGTGTTCTCGTCGAACTCCTTCCACTGGAAGTTTCCATCGACCTCGTTGATCCAGTCCTCATAGGCGACCACGTTCTTCAGCGTGGTCTGCGGCATATGCGCCTTGTCGGTGAAGACGATGTAGCGCTCGACGCTCGGGATCTGGTCGGCGATCTTTTCCAGGATCGGGATGAAGGTGAGGTCGGTCATCACGATGCGGTCCTGCGCATGGTTGATGATCCAGGCAATCTGGTCCGGGAACAGGCGTGGGTTCACCGTGTGGCAGATGGCGCCGATGCCCATGATGCCGTACCAGGCTTCGAGATGGCGCCAGGTGTTCCAGGCAATGGTGGCGACGCGGTCGCCGAGCACGATGCCTTCCTTGTCGAGCCGCTGCGCGACCTTCAGCGAGCGCTTGCGAATCTCACCATAGGTGGTGCGATGGATCGGCCCTTCGACCGAGCGGGTGACAACCTCGCGCTCGCCATGGTTCTTCGCTGCGTGATCGATGATCCGATGACACAACAGTGGCCAGTCTTGCATCAAGCCGCGCATTTTCGTCCCTCCGAATTTCTGTTCTGCCCGCGACTCCGTTAAGGAACCGCAGCGCCCACGACGGGTTTGCCCATCGTTGGGGAATTAGGTCTTGCCATGAAGTCTAGCGCGGGGAAAGCGGCCGGAGAATCGACTTTTGGTCTATCCCGCTGCGGCCAAACGACAATTGGAGCCATTCTGGCGCTGATTTTTGTCATGGTGTTGCCGGCGGAGGCCTATCTCACCACCACGCGTGTGCCGCTGCCGAAGGCACGCCCCGCTGAGGCGCCGCAGGCCCCCGAGGCCGAGCCGGCCGAGAAGCCCGGCCAATCCGCCGGGAAACCGGCCGCAGAGGCAAAGCCGCCGGAACCGCCGCCGCCATCGGCCTGCCGCGTCGCGCTTACCGACGATATCGCCATCGCGCCGAGCATCCCGGACATCAAGGGGCCGGGCGCCTGCGGTGGTCCGGACATGGTGCGGCTTGAAGCCGTGGTGCTGGCGGACAAGACCCGCGTGTCGCTGAAGCCGGCGGCCACCATGCGTTGTGCGATGGCGACGGCGGTGGCCGATTGGGTTCGCACTGATATGGCAGGGCTGGCGGGCAGCCTGAAAACGAAACTGGTCGAGCTCGACAATTTCGATTCCTTCAGCTGCCGCGGCCGCAACCGCCAGCAGGGCGCCAAGCTGTCCGAGCATGGCCGCGCCAATGCGCTCGATATCCGCGGCCTCAAACTGGCCAATGGGGAGACGGTCGCGCTGACCGAGCGGACGACGCCGCGGGACTTGCGCGAAAAGGTGCTGCTGTCGCTGTGCTCGCGTTTTCCCACCGTGCTCGGGCCGGGGTCGGATGGTTATCACGAGGACCACATCCATTTCGATCTCGCCGAGCGCCGCGGCAATTATCGCATTTGCCAGTGGGACGTCTGGGATGCCTGGCCGCAGGTGGCGCCGCTGATGCCCGTGCCGCGCCCGGCCGAAGCACCGCCGCGGGAGGTGGCCGCGAAGGAGGGCGCCCCCGCCGAAGCCAGGCTCGCGGAGCAGCCAGCCGAGGCTCAGGCCGAGCCCGACAAGGAGCAGGCCGAGGAAGCAAAGCCGGAAGAGCCGAAAGCCAAGCCGGGGCAGAAAAAAGCCAAGGCTAAGAAGCCACGCAAGCAGCGTGCGCAGGTGCCGTTTCCGCTGAATCTGCTGCGCTAGGTCCGAGCGAAGGCGCTTTGCTTCTCCCTCCCCCTAGCGCGGCGTAGCCGCGCGACGCGGGAGGGTGGCATGGTGCGAGCGTTCAGCGAGCAACATGACGGGTGGGGTGCTTCCCCAAACTCTGACGTCACGTGGGTTGCCCCACCCCGGCCCTCCCCACTGCGCCGCTTCGCGGCTTGAGGGAGGGAGCACGACGGTCCTCGTTCGCGGCCATCACCGCCAGGGGCTGTTGGGATCGTCTTCCAGATCGTAAAGCTCGCGGAGATGGACGCTCAGCTCCATGAGCTTGTCGCGAAACGGCGTATGCGCGGCGTCGGAATAGCCGACGGTAATGCGCCAGCTGTCATTGAGCGGATAGATGATCAACCGCACATTCGCGGGCCACGGCCCGATGCTCTTGAAGGTCGTCTCCCGGAATATCTTTTCCAGTTCGGCGGCGCTCTTCTTCGGTTTCCACATCAAGGCTGAATACATCCACGATTGCCGGGCAGGCGTCCCGGCACCGGGATGTCCGGTACCTGCGCATGCACTAGGTCAGCTCTTTTGGAATTATTCTAATCGGATGTAAACTGGCTTCTCACGCTCCGAAGTGAAGCTTTCTCCTCCCTCCCCGGAGCGAAGCGACTGGGGAGGGTGGATTGAAGCGAGCGTTCAGCGAGCTTCAAGACGGGTGGGGTGCTTCCCCACACTCTGTCCTTCCGTGGGGATAGACACCACCCCGACCTCCGCTTCGCTCGGTCGACCCTCCCCACTGCGCCGCTGCGCGGCTGGAGGGAGGGAGACCACGCGCTTCGGCGCACAACTGATCCGTGGGGTGGGCAAAGGAGCGAAGCGACGTGCCCACCCTACAGATTTCTCGTTCTCTCGCCGTGCAGCGGGCCTGGACTCAACCAAATAAAAAAGCGCCGGGAGCACCGGCGCTTTTCGGATCGGAATGTTGCGAAGCTTAGTACGGCGTGCCGCCGCCGCCCTGCAGGGCCAGCTTCGAATTATACGGGGAGTCACCGGCCTTCGGCTCGAGCACGACGACCAAGGCACCCGGCTTGACGCGGCTGTAGAGGTCGATGACGTCCTCGTTGGTCATGCGGATGCAGCCCGAGGAGATCGAGGCGCCGATATATTCCGGCTGGTTGGTGCCGTGGATACGGAACAGCGTGTCCTTGTTGCCCTGATAGAGATAGAGCGCGCGGGCGCCGAGCGGATTGTCCACGCCGCCGGGCACCTGGGCCGGCAGGCCCTCGATGCGGGCATGGATGTCCTTGGTCGGGGTCCACTTCGGCCATTCGGCCATGTTGCCGACGCGGGCAACGCCGGAGAAGGCGAGGGCTTCTTCACCCACGGTCACGCCGTAGCGGATGGCCTTGCCGCCGTCCTGCACGAAATAGAGATAGTGGTTGTCGGAATCGACGACGATCGAGCCCGGCAGTTCCTTGCGGTGGAAATCGACGATGGCGCGACGGAACGGCTCTGCCGGCTTCACATTGGCGTATTTCGCCTTGGCGAGCTGGGCACGGTCGTTCGGCTTCAGGCTGCCTTCCGGTGCCGGCTGATACATGGCGGTGGTCGTGTTGCAGGCCGACAGCATCAGGCCGGCCGCGACGATCAAACCCAGTCGAATCTTGAGAGACATAACTTTGTTCCAGTTGCTAGGCCCGGACGTGCGTTACGTCCTCAGAATAGGCCCCTAAACGCCACGATTCCGTTAAGCGCAGTATCGCTGAATTTTCCCGTGATTCCAGCGGCCAGATACGCGCTGCAGCATGCGGGTTGCGACCTGTGTCATATTTGCCGCAGAAAATTCACTGATCTGATCAAGGTTTACGCATTCTCGCGATCGGCTCCCGAAACTGTGATGGCGAAGCCACAAGCTGAACGGGTGTGGCGCGACATGCAGACATCAACGGCGATGGTGGACGGCGTTGCAGAACGGGGTTGGCGCGCCGCAAGAAGGCTGTCATGAGGGCTGCATCCGCGTCGGGCATGGTCTCCTCCCGCCGATTCGGTTCGGGCCGCTGTTTCGGCGGTTTCCCTGTTTGCATCGTCCATCATTGCGGAGTCGCCATGCTCGCTGTCTTCACGCCTGTCGATCACGCTCTCCGGAAGTCCGAACCCGCCGATTTGTCGGCACTGCCGGACAATGCGGTGTGGATCGACATGGTGAAGCCGTCGCCGGGCGAGGACAAGGCGGTGGAGAAGCTGGCGGGCGTCGAGATCCCGACCCGCGAAGACATGCAGGAGATCGAGATCTCCAGCCGTCTCTATATCGAGAACGGCGCCCGCTACATGACGGCGAGCTTGATGTGCGGTTCCGACACCGAGAACCCGCGCGTCACCGCCGTGACCTTCATCCTCACGCGCCAGCGTCTCGTCACCGTGCGCTATGACACGCCGCGCCCGTTTGCATCGGTCGAACTCAAGCTCGGGCGCAACGCGCCGTCCAATGCCAATGGCGAGACGGTGCTGCTGGAACTGCTCGACGCCGTGATCGACCGTTGCGCCGATATTCTGGAGCGCGTCGGTTCGGACATCGACCAGGTCAGCCACGATATTTTCGAGCCGGATGAATCCCAGCGCACCGGCCATGCCAAGCGCTATTCGGAAATCCTGATCGCCATCGGCCGCAAGGGCGACCTGACCTCGAAAGTGCGCGAAAGTCTGGTCTCCATCGGCCGCCTGGTGACCTTCGTCACCGCGGAGGCGGATGGCGTGAAATGGTCGAAAGACATGCGCGCCCAGCTCAAGACCATGCAGCGCGACGTGATGTCCCTCACCGACCACGCCTCCTATCTGTCGAGCAAGATCACCTTCACGCTGGATGCGATGCTTGGCGTCGTCAATCTCGAGCAGAACAACATCATCAAGCTGTTCTCGGTGATGGCGGTGGTGCTGATGCCGCCGACCCTGATCGCGTCGGTTTACGGCATGAACTTCAAGCTGATGCCGGAGCTGCAGTGGGATCTCGGTTATCCCATGGCGCTGCTGATGATGCTGTTCGCCGCGGCGCTGCCCTATATGTTCTTCAAGTGGAAGCGCTGGCTGTAAGCGCGCGGGGCCGTCAGAGCGCCGTCTCCCGTCGTCCCGGCAAGGAAGTGGCTGGAGTCGTACGGAAACCTGATCCGGGATGCCTTATCGGTAAAGACTATCGAAAGGATTGCGTTAGTTCCCGCCATAATGTTTCAGGTAAAATTCGAGCGGTTCGCTGAACGGTTGCGCTAGGGCTTGCTGTCATAACCCCTTCACTAGTGAAGAGGACAGCAATGGTTGACAAAACAGAAATGCCCGGGCGGAACGTCGTCGATCTACGCTCCTATCAAAAGGCGCGCCGCGGCATGGCTCAGGCCAAAGCACAGGCCATGACGGCGCGGACGTGCCGGCATTGCGGTGCGGCCATGCTCGAAGGTGAATCCGACGACGATTGCTCGAGTGCAGGCATCGAAGCCGCTGCGCCGATGCTGCGGAAGTTTTACGCGGACTGACGGTCCGGTTCTTCCCTCAGGAGGAGCGCCAGAAAGGCGCCAGCCTCACTTCTTGTCCTCAAAAATCCCCGAAAACATAACACACTCAGCCCTCATCCTGAGGAGCCGCACAGCGGCGTCTCGAAGGATGGCCGCATACGCGGAGCCCTGCCAGCTCATGGTTCGAGACGGCGCTTTGCGCCTCCTCACCATGAGGGATGGCGTGTGTATCACACGTGCTGACCGCCATTGATGTGGATCTCGGCGCCGTTCACGTATGAGCTGGTCTCCGTGCACAGCACATAGATGATCTTGGCAACTTCGTCCGGTGTGCCCAGACGATGCATCGGGATCTGCTGATCGACGATGGCCTGCGTGCCCGGCGACAGGATCGATGTATCGATCTCGCCCGGCGCGATCGCATTGACGCGCACGCCCAGCGGGCCGAAATCCGACGCCATCTCGCGGGTCAGTGCGGCGAGCGCCGCCTTCGATGTCGCGTAAGCCGCACCGGCAAACGGATGCACGCGCGAGCCGGCGATGGAGGTGACATTCACCACCGAGCCCTTCGCGGCCTTGAGCTGTTCAATCAATCCACGCGCCATCATGATCGGCGCGAAGAAATTGACGTTGAACACATGGGTCCAGGTGGCGACGTCGGTGCCGATCGAGCCCATGCGCGCGCCGCCTTCGGCCTTCGGCGAAATCGCGGCATTGTTCACCAGCGCATGCAGGGCGCCGCCATTGAGCCGCTCCTTGATCTCGTCGATGGCGCGGGCGGTGTCGTCGTGATTGGCGAGGTCGACCTGGATGTGGTCTTCGGGTCCCGCGTCCCACGGGCAGACTTCCGGAAATGGATGCCGCGAACAGGTCAGCACGCGCCAGCCGGCGCTGGAAAACCGCATCACGGTGGCGTGGCCGATGCCGCGGCTGGCACCGGTCAGCAGCATCGTGCGCTTGGGCGCGTTCGAGCCGGTATGAGAGGCAGATTTCGGTCGCGCCGAGGGCTCGGAATTCACGGATACATCCTTACTTTGGTCCAGGCGCCTGCGGCCTCGCGGCGGAATTCGATGCGGTCATGCAGGCGATACGGGCGGTCGTGCCAGAACTCGATGCGCTCCGGCGTGATGCGCCATCCGCTCCAGCCGGGTGGACGCGGCACATTGCCGATCAGGTATTTCGCGCCTTCCTTGGCGATGGCTTGCTCGAAGGCAAAACGGCTCTCCAGCGGCTGCGACTGTTTGCTGGCCCAGGCGCCGATTTGCGCCTGCTTTGGGCGGCTGGCGAAATATTCGTCGGCTTCCTCGGCAGTCACGGGCGTCACCGGACCGCGGACGCGGACCTGCCGGCGCAGCGACTTCCAGTGAAACAGAAGGGCGGCCTTGGGATTGCCGGCGAGCTCCTGGCCCTTCTGGCTGGCGATGTGGCTGTAGAACACCCATCCATCGGCATCGAAGCCTTTCATCAGCACCATGCGGACATCGGGCAGCCCGTCGGCGTCGACGGTGGCCAGCGCCATGGCGTTGGGATCGTTGGGCTCCGAGGTCCGGGCTTCGTTAAACCATTCGGAAAACAGCGCAAACGGCTCCTCCGCCGCCGTAAAATCACCGGACGTTAACGGAGTTGGGTGTTTCATGGGGGCTGTCGTGTCGGTCATGTCCGGAGTTCCGTATTGCGTTGGCCCATCCGCGAGTGCGAGCGGCAATCCTCATATAGGCATGACCTATATAGGACACGCGACCGCATTGGCCTATCGGGTCTGTGCCCGCTTCGGGCGGCTTTGACAGCTATTCTCATCGGGACGGGTCTGGGCGGCTGCAGCATCATGCGCAGCGATGACGGCCCGTTCGCGAAAATGGAAAGTGGCGACGTCACGGGCTCGATCACGCCGATATCGCGCGCAGTGAATTACGATCCGACCGAGGCCGATCTGGCGCTGGCCCGCAATGCTGCCAGCGACGTCCTGACCAAAGGCAGCCGCGACTCCAGCCAGCCATGGGAGAATCCTGCAACCGGCGCGCGTGGGTCGGTGACGCCGCTCTCCAGTGCCTATGTCGCCGAGGGCAAGACCTGCCGGGATTTCCTCGCGTCCTATGTCAACGGCACCACCGAAAGTTGGATGCAGGGGGCGGCCTGTAAAGGCGAGCGCGGCCGTTGGGACGTGCGGACCCTCGTGCCATGGAAACGCAGCTGAGAATCGGAAGCGAAGCTAGGAACTGGAAGCGAAGCTGAATTCCCACGCCAAAGCTTGCGATCCCGTTGCAAAAATGACACGAACACCCCAGATGACAGAGCAAGCAGGCATATCCTGCACGCCATTTACGCGGGCTCCAGCCCGCCTTTTGCATATTCGAGGAGAGACGACGGATGCGCGACCCCTATGAGGTCTTGGGGGTGCAGCGGGGCGCCAGTGCTGCGGCGATCAAGAGCGCCTTTCGCAAGCTCGCCAAGAAGCATCATCCCGACGCCAACAAAGATGATCCGAAGGCCGCGGAGCGGTTTTCGGAGGTGAATTCGGCCAACGAAATCCTCGGCGACGAGGACAAGCGCAAGCAGTTCGACCGCGGTGAGATCGATGCCGAGGGCAAACCGCGTTTCCAGGGCTTTCCGGGTGGCGGCCGCGGCGGTGCGCGCGGCGGCTTCGAACATGCATTCCGCGGTGGCCCGCAGGGCGGCTTCGGCGGCGCGGGCGCCGGTGGGGCAGGCTTCGAGGATATCCTCAACAGCATGTTCGGCGGCGCAGCCGGTCGCGGTGCCCGCGGCGGCGCGCAGTCATTCGAATTCGACGGCGGCGGTTTCGGAGGTGGTGGCGCCTATGGCGGCGGCATTCCCGATCTCGACATCAGTGTCGCCATGACCGTCACGCTCGAGGAGTCCGTCAAGGGCACCGAGAAGCGCGTCCGGCTATCGACGGGCAAGGAGCTGAACGTCAAGGTCCCGGCCGGCGTCACCAATGGTCAGCAGATCCGTCTGCGCGGCCAGGGCGAAACCGCGCCCGGCCATCGCGCCGGCGATCTCATGATCACGGTGACCATCGCCCCGCATGCGACCTTCAAGATCGACGGCAGCGACCTGCGCGTGGATTTGCCGATCACGCTCTATGAAGCCGTGCTGGGCGCCAAGGTGCGCGCGCCGACGCTGACCGGCGCGGTCGAACTCTCGATCCCGAAGAACACCTCCAGCGGCCGCGTGTTTCGCCTCAAGGGCAAGGGCATGCCGAAGGCCGATGGCGCCGGCGATCTCTACTTCACCACCCGCATCATGCTCCCGGACGGCAACGACGCCGAACTGGAAGCGCTGATGGAGAAGTGGCAGAGCGGACATCCGTATAATCCGCGGAGCGAGATGTAAGAATCTGTAGCCCGGATGGAGAGCAGCGAAATCCGGGTTTCAGAGCATCAGCAAATCGCCGGTCCCCGGATTGCGCTGCGCTCCATCCGGGCTACGAACTCACCCGCCCACCTTATCCGTCTGATCGTAGATCGCCCGCGCCACCGTGTTCAGGCGCTCCTTGTCGGATGTGCCTGACACCACATAGCCAACGCCCTTGTCGGCCCAGAACATGGCGCCGTCCTTGTCCTGCGAGGCGTAGCGCATCGAGGTCGTGTCGGTTTTGGCGCGCGATGTATACAGCGTGAAACGCTCGCCGCTGGCGGTCTCGTACATGAAGAACGCGGCCGGCGCATCAGGGCCGGGCAACAGGCGTCCACCGACGAGCTTCAGGCCGCTCGAGTCGAGATCCGGCGCCTTGATGGCATAGCCGACGCGCTTCGACAGCCACTGCTGCAGATGCGCACGCTCGTTGCCTGCGACTTCGACGGGATGACGGACTTCCACCACATAGGTGCGATGGGCATCGAGCGCATCCAGCGCAAAGGTCCGGAAGCTCGGCGATGACGCGGAGGCGCCATGCGCCAACCAGCCGACGCTGCCGCCGGCAATGAAGGCGACGAGGGCCGCAGCAATGGCGCCGTAGATCCACGACCGCGATTGCGACTGCCGCGTCAGGCGCTCGAGTTCGAGGCGCTGCGGCACCGGCTCCTCGGCCACCGCGTCGTAACGCGCATGAAGGAGATCGGCCATACTGCGCCAGGAGCGCACGCGCTCGGCATCGTCCGGATGCGCGGCCAGCCAGGCTTCCACATCGGCGCGGCGCTCGGTCGGCAATTCGTCATCGACGAAGGCGTGCAGTTCGTCTTCGGTGACGGGGATTTTCGGGTCGGTCATTTCCGGTTCCTCTGAAATCACTTGACCGCGCGGAGCGCCGGGCGCTCGCCGTCGAGATAGGCTTTGACATGGGCACGGGCACGGGCGAGGCGCGACATCACGGTGCCGATCGGCACGCCCTGGATGTCGGCGACCTCGCGATAGCTGAGCCCTTCGAGCATCACGAGCAGCAACACCGCGCGCTGCTCCTCCACAAGTGCTGCCAAAGCGCGCGTGATGTCGCGCCCTTCGGCTTCGGTGCCCGATGCATCGGCATTGTTATCGTAAAGTTCGGTGAACACCGGCTTTCGCGCCAACGAGCGGCGGCGATTGCGGTTCAGGTTGGTCAGGATCGTGTAGAGCCAGCTGCGCAGGTCGCCGCCGATGAACAGCCGCTCGGAGCGCAACGCGCGCACCAGCGTGTCCTGCACGAGGTCATCGGCAATGTCGGTATCGCGAGCCAGCGCGCGGGCATAACGCCGCAACGCCGGGATCATGCTTTCCACACCTTCGCGGAACGCGTTCATGAGGCTGTCGCCATAGGCTGGGATCCGGGATGAGGTCCATCGGTATTTTGGCGCGGTGACATGTGCCGCATCCATCATAACACCTTGTGCGGGCATCTATTCCGGCGCCGGCGGAGATGGTGAACAGGCCTCGATCCCGGCACTTTGGGGCTATACCCTGCGGCAGTGCTGGTGTACCCCAAAGGCCAGATTTTGGGTTCGGTGCGGAAACCCGCCGGCCAGCGAAAACGGAGGCGATATGAGCGAAGTGTCAGGCCTGATGAAGGGCAAGCGTGGTGTCATTCTGGGCGTCGCCAACAACCGCTCCATCGCCTGGGGCATCGCCAAGGCGTGCCAGGCCCAGGGTGCCGAAATCGCGCTGACCTATCAGGGCGATGCGCTGAAGAAGCGGGTCGAGCCGCTGGCTGCCGAACTCGGCGCCGAACTGCTCGGCCATTGCGACGTCACGGATCCCGCCACCATCGATGCGGTATTCGATCGCCTGAAGGAAAAGTGGGGCAAGATCGATTTCGTCGTCCACGCCATCGCCTTCTCGGACAAGAACGAGCTTGAAGGCCGCTATGTCGACACCTCGGCGGAGAATTTCAGCAAGAGCATGCTGATCTCCTGCTACTCGCTGACCGCGATCGCCCAGCGCGCCGAGAAGCTGATGACCGAAGGTGGCTCCATCGTCACGCTGTCCTATTACGGCGCCGAGAAGTGGATGCCGAACTACAATGTCATGGGCGTCGCCAAGGCAGCTCTTGAAGCCAGCGTGCGCTATCTCGCCGCCGATCTCGGCGCGAAGGGCATCCGCGTCAATGCGATCTCGGCCGGCCCGATCAAGACGCTGGCTTTCGCGGGCATCGCGGACTCGCGCTACCTGCTGAAGTACAACGAAGTGAATGCGCCGCTGCGCAAGAACGTCTCCATAGACGAAGTCGGCCAGAGCTCGATGTATTTCCTCTCGGACCTGTCGAGCGGCGTCACCGGCGAAGTGCATCACGTCGATGCCGGCTATCACGTGCTCGGCACCAAAGTGCCGGACGCGCCGGACATCCGCATGGGCAGCGGAGAGTAAGACTCCGCTCTTTTCCGTCGTCATTGCGAGCGCAGCGAAGCAATCCAGTCTTCGCTTGCGGCCTCTGGATTGCTTCGTCGCTGCGCTCCTCGCAATGACGACCTGAAATGTCTGAGCACGCTCCATGCAAAAGCCGGTCATCTATTACATCCGCCACGGCCAGACGGAGTGGAATGCCCTGGGCCGTTTTCAGGGCTCCAAGGACATTCCGCTCAATGATCTCGGCCGCGAGCAGGCGACCCATGCCGGCGGCGTGCTGAAGGATCTGCTGGCGCGCCACAATCGCACCCATCGCGATGTGTCCTTTGTCGCGAGCCCGCTCGGCCGCGCGCGCAACACCATGGAGCTGGTGCGCACCGAGCTTGCCATTCCGGTGGGCGACTACGCGCTCGACGATCGCCTGCGCGAGATCGGCTATGGCGACTGGGAAGGCTTTACGTTGCCGCAGCAGCAGGCTGACAAGCCGGAGCTTTACGCCGCGCGGTTGACCCAGAAATGGACGCTGCCGGCGCCGGGCGGCGAGAGCTATGTGCAGGTCGAGGAACGCGTTCGCGCCTGGGCGGCGGAGCTGACCGGAGACGTGGTCGCCGTCGCCCATGGCGGCACCTGCCGCGCGCTGATGGTGGCGCTGGGACTGGATACGCCCGACGGCGTGGCGGAACTGCCGATCCAGCAAGGCGCGGTCTATGTGTTCAGCGCGGACGGGCTGGAGAAGTTCGCTTAAACTCCGTCATGCCCGGCGAATGCCGGGTATCCACGTCTTCGGCTTCGCAAAGGCGTGGATGGCCGGGACGAGCCCGGCCATGACGGCGTTTGTTGCGATTTCGGTGACATGCGGCTACGAAACGTAGCGAAATCGCTAAATCGTTTCCGGAAATCCCATGTCCCACAACACCTTCGGCCATATGTTCCGCGTCACCACCTTTGGCGAGAGCCATGGGCCGGCGATCGGCTGCGTGGTCGATGGGTGCCCGCCGATGATCCCGCTGGAGGCGGCGGAGATCCAGCTCGACCTCGACCGTCGCCGTCCCGGCCAGTCGCGTTTCACCACGCAGCGGCAGGAGCCCGATGCGGTGAAGATCCTGTCCGGCGTGATGGCGCATCCGCAGACGGGTGTGCAGGTGACGACGGGCACGCCGATCGCGCTGCTGATCGAGAATACCGACCAGCGCTCCAAGGACTATTCGGAGATCAAGGACAAATTCCGTCCCGGCCATGCCGACTTCACCTATGAAGCGAAATACGGCCTGCGCGACTATCGCGGCGGTGGCCGGTCCTCGGCGCGTGAGACGGCGACCCGCGTGGCCGCCGGCGCGATTGCGCGCAAGGTGTTGCCGGGCGTGAATGTCCGCGCCGCTCTGGTGCAGATGGGGCCGCACAAGATCGCACGCGAAAACTGGAATTGGGAGGAGGTCGGTAACAATCCGTTCTTCTGCCCCGATGCGGAGAAGGCGGCGTTCTATGCCGATTATCTCGACGGCATCCGCAAATCCGGCTCCTCCATCGGGGCTGTGATCGAGGTGGTGGCCGATGGCGTTCCTGCTGGTCTCGGCGCTCCGATTTACGGCAAGATCGATAGCGACATTGCCGCAGCGCTCATGAGCATCAATGCCGTAAAGGGTGTCGAGATCGGCGATGGTTTCGATGCCGCAGCACTCACCGGCGAGGAAAATGCCGACGAGATGCGGATGGGCAATAACGGGCCGACCTTCATGTCGAACCATGCCGGCGGCATCCTCGGCGGCATTTCCACCGGCCAGTCGATCATTGCGCGATTTGCCGTGAAGCCGACCTCGTCGATCCTGTCGCCGCGCAAGACGGTGGATCGCGCCGGCACCGACACGGACATCCTCACCAAGGGGCGCCATGATCCCTGCGTCGGCATCCGCGCCGTGCCGGTGGCCGAAGCCATGGTCGCCTGCGTGATCGCGGATCACTTCATCAGGCATCGCGGGCAGGTGGGGTAGTCGTAGCCCGGATGGAGCGAAGCGCAATCTGGGAATCAGAGCTTTAATAGTTCGCCGGTCCCCGGATTACGCTTCGCTCCATCCGGGCTACGCGCTAAGCTCCCTGCTGCATGAACGACACGCAGCTCAACGATCTCATTACCTGGCTCGCTGACGGCGCCCGTTCGGCTGTGCGCACCGACCGCTTCATGGCCGAAACCTGCGAGCGGATGGTCGCCAGCGGCATTCCGCTGTTTCGCGTCGGCGTATTCGTCCGCACGCTGCATCCGAGCATGCTGGGGCGCAATTTCATCTGGCGCGCCGGGGGTGAACTGCAGATCGGCTCCATGGCCCATGGCGAGGATGAGGGCGACGAATTCCTGCTCAGCCCGCTGCGTCAGGTGTTCTATCACGGCACCGAGGTGCGGCACCGGATCAACGCCGACACGGCGAGCAACATCCCGATCCTCACCGACCTGCGCGCCGAGGGCAACACCGACTATATCGCGCTGCCGCTGCATATGTCCGACGGCGAGACCCATGCGTCGAGCTGGACCACGCGCCATCCCGATGGCTTCTCTGACGGGCAACTGGATGCGCTGCGCCGGATCATGCCGTCGCTGACGCGCATGATCGAAATCCATCTGCTTCGCCGCACCGCATCCGGACTGCTCGACAACTATGTCGGTGCCCGCGCCGGCGAGCGCATTCTTGCCGGCCAAATCCGGCGCGGCCATACCGAGACCATGCAGGCGGTGATCTGGCTGTCGGACCTGCGCGGCTTCACCGCACTGTCGGACCGGCTGCAGCCGGAACATGTCGTCGATATCCTCAACAGCTATTTCGATTGCCAGGTGCCGGCGATTCTGGCGCAGGGCGGCGAAGTCCTGAAATTCATGGGCGACGGGTTGCTGGCGGTGTTTCCCGTGGCCGAGGATGAGGGGGACCTGACTTCCGTCTGCGGCCGCGTGCTGGAAGCGGCGCGCGCGTCACGCGCGGCCGTCGCGCAATTGCGCTGGGCCGGGACCAATCTCGCCGAGGAGCAGTTCCGCTTCGGCCTCGCGCTGCATGTGGGGAAGGTGCTGTATGGCAATATCGGCGGCGGCGATCGGGTGGATTTCACCTGCATCGGGCCGGCCGTGAACCTCGCTGCGCGGCTGGAGAAGATCGCCGGCAAGCTTTCGCGGACCGTGGTGGCATCGTCCGCCTTTGCCGATGCGAGCGCGGCCGACTGGGCTGATTTGGGCGAGTTTCCGATCGCGGGGTTCGCGAAGGCCGAGCGCGTCTATGGTCTTGCGGATGAAGACCTCAATCCTGCTGGGCGTGCCAGTAGGACTGTCTGAGTCCCCAGGTCAGGACCGTCAGCGTGATCCAGAGCCGGATCATCGCGAAGCTGAAGATAAAAACGAAGAAGACGAGATTGCGCAGGAAGGTCTGCGAGGTCTCGCCCTGCCAAGTCGCCCAGATGGCGGTGCGGACGACGCCCTGGGTCAGGCTGAGACCGAAATAGAAGCCGCCGAGCACGACGATGGCGCCGCCGAACCAGCGCCAGCGGTCGATCAGCTCCCCGATCACATCGAGCAGGTTGATGCGCCCGGCATGGCGCTCGGCATGCAGCAGCATCAGCAGCACCAGCGCCGCGACGGTGGCGCTCCAAAACTTGCCGAGATGGGTGAACTGGTCGAAGGCCATGCCGTCCAGGCCGGCGATCATGCTGCCGCTCAGGCCTGCATTGCCGGTCCAGATCACCGACACAACGCCGATGGCCATCAGGAGCGCGATCAGGCCGAGGATGCGCAGCGATAGCCGAAGTTCGTCCTTCAGCGTCAGATTGCCGAGATCGGTCTGGCCATCGGCCAGTTCGATCGAGCGCCGCGCCACGGCAATGAAAGCCTGCAGGATGGCGATCGAGGCCCCGATCACCGCAAAAAGCGCAACGGGCCCGCCGCTGAAGGCGATGACGCGCAAGGCCGCCGCCAGCACGATCCATGGCAGTGCTTCGATGAAGCGCAGCGGGCCGAAGGTCGGCTGCGAGCCGGACAGTGCGCGTTGGCGGAGCAGGGAGGTCATGGCGCCATGCTACCGGCCGGCGATGAAGCCGGGGTAGCAAAGGCAATTCAAATTGTAACGATCGGCGGCGACCGGCCGGGTCTCCGCCGGCTATTCCTCGGGCTCGATCGTGAACAGGAGCGGATAGCCCTTCGCGCGCCCGGCATCGGTCGCCCGCGTCGCCTTGGTTTCGGCGATGTCGCGCGTGAACACGGCCACCACGCAGACGCCCCGTTGATGGGCGGTCAGCATCACCTTGGCGGCCTGATCCTCGGACATGCGGAATTCCGCCTTCAGCACGCGGACGACGAATTCACGCGGCGTGTAGTCGTCATTGACGAGAATGACCTTGTATAATTTTGGCCGCTCGACCTTCGGCTTCGCCTTGGTCTGCGGCTTGATCGTGCTGTCGGGCATGAAACCTCGCGCGGGCGGGTGGCAAAGCGCGCTGTGAGAGCCCCGAATATAATCGCACCATCGCGCGCTGCAATGCTGACCTGATTGTGAAGCACCCGCGCGGTTCCCGCTTTGCGGCGCGTCATTTGCGTGTCACCATTCGACTCACAAACGGGAGGGCCGCAATGCGCTGGTGTGTCTCGATTGGAGCGGTACTTGTCGCCGGGGCGATGCTCGGTGGCGATGTGACGAGTGTGGCCGCCACCGGCCTGAAGCCGCAATGGGCCCAGAGCAAGCCCGAGCCTGTCGTCGATGTCGAACTGGTGCTGGCGGTGGACGTGTCCTACTCGATGGACATGGACGAGCTGGCGATACAGCGCGAGGGCTATGCCCAGGCGATCGTCTCCAAGGAATTCCTGGCCGCGCTGAAGACCGGCCCGAATGGCAAGATCGCCGTCACCTATTTCGAATGGGCGGCGGCCAATGACCAGAAGGTCGTCATCCCCTGGCGCGTCATCGACGGGCCGGAATCCGCCGATGCCGTCGCCGCCGAGATCATGAAGGCGCCGATCCGCCGGGCGTCGCGGACCTCGATCTCCGGCGCCATCAATTACGCGATGCCGCTGTTCGAGGAAAACGCCCTGCGCGGCATGCGGCGGGTGATCGATATCTCCGGCGATGGGCCGAACAACAATGGCGGACCGGTCACCATCGCGCGCGATGCGGCGGTGGAGAAGGGCATCATCATCAACGGCCTGCCCATCATGGCGAAGGAGCTGTCCTATTCGACCATGGATATCGAGAATCTCGATTGGTACTACGAGGATTGCGTGATCGGCGGGCCAGGCTCCTTCGTGGTGCCGATCAAGGAACGCGACAAGTTCAAGGAAGCCATCCGCACCAAGCTGGTGATGGAAGTCGCCGGAATCGCGCTGCCCTATGCGAAGATCATCCCCGCAGCCGCGCGCGAACCGCGGGTGAATTGCATGGTCGGCGAAAAGATCTGGCAGGATCGCTGGGGGCGGTGAAGCGCTCTACGCTGTCGCGATCGCGTGAAAGAATGTGCCCGTGACATGTCCGCGCCGTCCGCCGCGCTCTGGCAGAGGCTGGCCATCCGCATTGACGAGATCGACCAGCGGTTCATCGCGGCCGATGTCGGTGAGCGAGGCGTAGTGGAATTCATGGCCGCGGATAATCGCGCCCGCTGATCCGATCGCGCTGTCCGCCACCAGCTTTGCCTCGCGATAGCCGAGATGCAGCTTTCGCTTCTGGAAGCTTGTGGTGTGACCGAGTAGCCCGGTCATCGCATGGCGATGCCCATCGGCGTCTTCCAGCCCTTCGCCCAGCACCATGTAGCCCCCGCATTCGCCATGCACCGGACGCGTTTGCGCAAAGCGGGCGAGGCCGTCGCGGAAGGTTGTTGCCGCCGCCAGCGCGCCGGCATGAAGTTCGGGATAGCCGCCCGGCAGCCAGCAGCTGTCGCAGTCTTCGGGTGGCGCTTCATCCGCCAGCGGCGAAAAGCGGACGATTTCGGCGCCGGCATCACGCCAGCCATCGATCAGATGCGGATAGATGAAACTGAATGCGGCATCGGACGCGAGCGCGATGCGCTGGCCAGGTGGCGGCAGGGCTGGCGTGCTGGAGCGGGCCAGCGATGTGTCGATCGGCGCGGCCAGCGCGAGGATCGCATCGAGATCGAGATGGGCCTCCGCCATGTCGGCGAGGGCCGTGATGCGTCTGGCGAGATCGCCATGCTCGCCGGCTTGCACCAGACCCAGATGGCGCTCCGGTAGAGCGAAAGCCGCATCGCGCGGCACGGCGCCGACGACCGGAATGTCCAGCGCCGCGATGGCATCCGTGATCAGCTTGCGATGCCGCGCGCTGCCGACACGATTGAGCACGACGCCTGCAATGCGCACATCCGGGTGATGCGTTGCAAAGCCGCGCACCACGGCGGCGGCCGATTGCGATTGCGCGGTGACGTCGAGCACGAGGATCACAGGCAGCCCAAACTGTGCAGCAATGCTGGCGCTCGAGCCGTTGCGACCATTGGCGGCCGGCACGCCGTCGAACAGGCCCATGACGCCTTCGACCGCGACCAGATCGGCGCCCGCCGTCGCCCGCGCCATCAGCGCCTGCAGCAGCGGCGGCGACATGGTCCAGCTATCGAGATTGATGCAAGCCACGCCGGTGGCTGCGGCATGAAATGCGGGGTCGATGTAATCAGGCCCGGCCTTGGCTGCACGCAGCCGGATGCCGCGCCGCGCCAGTGCCGCCAGCAGGCCCAGCGTCACCGTCGTCTTGCCGGCACCGGAGCGGATGGCGGAGATCAGGAGGCCGGTGGGTGGGGAGGTGCGCAGCATCGCGGTGGATTACTGCGGTGGAGAAAACATCGCAAGGAGGCGACCCAAAGCTCCGTCATGGCCGGGCCCGTCCCGGCCATCCACGTCTTAGCCAAACACCAAGACGTGGGTGCCCGGGACAAGCCCGGGCATGACGGTGTTTCAACAGACGCACATGCGTCTTACGCCGTCGCCGTTTCCTTCTTCGGCCAGTATTTGTCGCGCAGATGGCGCTTCACCAGTTTGCCCGTTGGCGTGCGCGGCAGTTCCGATTCGAAGTCGATGCTCTTCGGGCATTTGATCGGCGACAGATGCTTGCGGCAGAAGGCGATCAGCTCGGCTTCGAGCGCAGGCCCGGCGCGGTCCATGCTGTGCGGCTGGACGACGGCCTTCACCTCTTCGCCCATCTCGTCATTGGGCACGCCGAAGACAGCCACATCCGCCACCTCCGGGTGGGTGATCAGCACATCCTCCGTTTCCTGCGGATAGATGTTCACGCCGCCGGAAATGATCATGTAGGACTTGCGGTCGGTGAGATAGAGGAAGCCCTCGTCATCGACATAGCCGACGTCGCCGAGCGTGGACCAGCCGCGCGGATTATACGCCTTCTTCGTCTTCTCGGGATCGTTGTGATAGCTGAACACCGGCGTATCCGCGAAATAGACGGTGCCGATCTCGCCGGTCGGGCGCTCCTGATCCTCCTCGTCGAGAATCTTCACGCTGCCGACGACCGCCTTGCCGACGGTGCCGCGATGGCTCAGCCATTGCTGCGAATTCGACACGGTGACGCCGTTGCCTTCGGAGCCGGCGTAATATTCGATCAGGATCGGTCCCCACCAGTCGATCATCTTCGCCTTCACATCGACTGGGCAGGGCGCCGCCGCATGAATCGCGCCTTTCAGCGACGAGACGTCGTAGCGCTGGCGGATCTCGTCGGGCAGTTTCAGCATGCGCACGAACATGGTCGGCACCAGCTGCGACTGGGTGATCTTGTGTTTCTGCACCAGCTCCAGGAATTTCTCGGCGTCGAACTTCTCCATGATCACCGACGTGCCGCCGAGCGTGATCGCCATCATGTTGAAGCGTAGAGGTGCCGCGTGATAGAGCGGCGCCGGCGACAGATAGATGCTGTCCTCGGTCATGCCGCACATGGTGGCGCACAACAGCTTCAGGAACGGATTCGGCACGTCGATCGGCGAATTGTCCGAGGCGCGCTTGATGCCTTTCGGGCGGCCGGTGGTGCCGGAGGAATACAGCATGTCATAGCCGGCGATCTCGTCGGCGATCGGCGTGGTCGGCTGCGTCGCGAGCGCCGTGTTCCAGTCGCGAAAGCCGGCTTGCGAACCATCGACGATGTAGAACACCGGCTCGGCCGCATTGGTGATCAGGGGCGCGATGACGTCGGCGCATTGCTCCGATGTGATGACCACGCGGGCGCCGCAATCCTGCACGATATAGGCGATCTCGTCGGCGGTGAGATAGCGGCTGATGGCGGTGTAATAGAGCCCCGCGCGCTGCGCGGCCCAGCAGATCTCCATGAATTCAAGCCGGTTCTCCATCAGCAGGGCGATGTGATCGCCAGCCTTGAGGCCGAGCGATCGGAACAGATGCGCGCCGCGATTGGAGCGCTCGTCCAGTTCGCGATAGGTGAGGGCGGCACCGGAGCCGGCCATGCGATAGGCGATCTTGTCGGGATGAGACTTCGCGTGAATCGACGGATGCGTCATGGGTGTTTCCTCTTGGAAGGATCGGCGGGTTGGCCCGCTCGTCTTTTGTTTCTTCCTTCTCCCCTTGTGGGAGAAGGTGGCACGGCCGAAGGCCGTGACGGATGAGGGGTACGGTTGGGCTCAGAGCTTGCGGCTGCCCTCACCCGTCCGCGCTGCGCGCGGCCACCCTCTCCCACAAGGGGAGAGGGAAGGAAGAGAAGAGCGTCAGAGCCGCTCCACGATCGTCACATTGGCCATGCCGCCGCCTTCGCACATGGTCTGCAGGCCGTAGCGCTTGTTCTGCTGCTTCAGCGCATGCACCAGCGTAGTCATCAGCTTGGTGCCGGAGCCGCCGAGCGGATGGCCGAGCGCAATGGCGCCGCCATTGACGTTCAGCCGTGCCGGATCGGCGCCGGTCGCCTTCAGCCAGGCGGTCGGGATCGACGCGAAGGCTTCATTGACCTCGAACAGATCGATGTCGTCGATCTTCATGCCGGCCTTTTCCAGCGCGCGCTTGGTCGCCGGCAGCGGTGCTTCCAGCATGATCACAGGATCGCCGCCCATCACGCTCATATGGTGGATGCGCGCCAGCGGCTTCACGCCGAGCTGCTTCAGGCCCTTTTCATTGACCACGAGAACGCCGGACGCGCCGTCGCAGATCTGGCTGGCCGATGCTGCCGACAGGCGGCCGCCATTCTCGTTGATCAGCTTGACGCCCTTGATGCCGGCCAGCGTGGCATCGAAGCGGATGCCTTCGTCGATGTGATGGGTATCGGTGGAGCCGTCGGCGCGGGTGATCTGCAGCGGGACGATCTCGTCCTTGAAGCGTCCGGCTTCCGTCGCCGCGATGGCGCGCTGGTGGCTCTCATATGAGTAGCTGTCGAGATGATCCTTCGACAGGTCGTATTTCTGCGCCACCATTTCGGCGCCGGTGAACTGGCTGAACTGGATGTTCGGATAGCGCGCCTGGATGTTGGGGCTCATGTAATTGCCCATGCCGGCCTTGGAGGCGAGGATGCTGGGCGAGCCCATCGGCACGCGGGTCATGCTCTCGACGCCGGAGGCGATGACGATATCCATGGCGCCGGACATCACCGCCTGCGCCGCGAAATGCAGCGCCTGCTGCGACGAACCGCATTGGCGGTCGATCGAGGTGCCCGGCACGCTTTCCGGCAATTTCGATGCGAGCACGGCATTGCGCGCCACATTGACGGCCTGTTCGCCGCCCTGGCCGACGCAGCCCATGATCACGTCATCCACCAGAGCGGGATCGACGCCGGCGCGATCGACCAGCGCATTCAGCACGGACGCCGCGAGATCTGCCGGATGCCATCCGGCCAGCCGGCCACCCTTGCGGCCACCTGCGGTACGTGCGGCGGCGACGATATAGGCCTCGGCCATGGCGATCTCCCTTGAATCTTGTTGTTGTGGTGGGGTGTGAAACTGGGCGGATTAAAAGGGGCGCATCTCTTTTAGTCAATCGGTCAATTAACTCTTGAGTGCGGTCGCATGTTCGTATTATCTGCGGCTCCCATGGCAGCTCAACCCAGCCCATCCCAGGCGTCAGTGCGTCACCCGGTCGGCAAGAATCCGACCGCGGACAAGCTTTTGCTCGCGGCGAGCGAGCTGATGATCTCCAGCAACTCCATCGAGGTGTCGCTGAGTGAGATTGCCCAGCAATCGGGCGTCAATGCTGCGCTTGTGAAATATCATTTCGGCAACAAGGAAGGTCTCCTGCTGGCGCTGCTCGAACGCGACGCCGCCACAGAGATGACCAATCTGGAATTCCTGCTGGCGCAGCCGATTTCGGCCACGGCAAAACTGCGGCTGCATATCGGCGGCATCATCAAGGCCTACAACCAGTCTCCTTACATGAACCGGTTGATCCACTATTTGCTGCATGAAAGCAGCGACAAGTCGGCGGATGAAGTGTCAAAATTCTTCGTCGGGCCGCTGCTGAGCTTCCATCGCCGCCTGCTGGCCGCGGGCCACAAGGCCGGCGAATTCCGCGTGGTCGATCCCGTGCTGTTCTACACCAGCCTGATCGGCGCTTGCGACAATCTCTTCTTCAGTCGTCATGCCATGTCGCGCGCCATCGGCGTCGGCCCGGTGACGGATGATGTGTGCCGCGCCTATGTGGCGCATCTCGAAATGCTGCTGCTCGACGGCATGCTCACAAACAAGAAAGCGGGCGCCAAAGCCCGCTGATCACAGCTCAAGAAGAAACGGCCCAAGGAAACACTGCAAGACAAGAAACTTGAGGAAACGCCCAAGGAACCTAACAAAAACAACAACAAGAAGAACAAGAACAATCGGAACAGATTCCATCAAGCCTGCAGTTCAAGACCAATAAGAAACGCCCAAGGACCATTTCTTCTTTTTCTCTTCGCGACTCAACGATCCAAGAAAATACCAGAAACGCCCAAGGAAAGGCTCTTCCCATGCAGCTTAAAGACGTAGCCGTATTCATCACTGGCGGTGGCTCGGGCCTCGGCGCCGCGACCGCACACGCGATGGCCGCCAAGGGCGCCAAGGTCGCCGTGTTCGATCGCGCCGCCGACAATGCCGAGAAGGTTGCCGCCGAGATCAAGGGCGTCGCCTGCGTCGGTGACGTCACCAGCGAAGCCGATGTGAAGGCTGCGCTCGCCAAGGCTTCGGCTGCGCATGGCACCGCGCGCGTGCTGATGAACTGCGCCGGCATCGGCGGTTCGCAGCGCATCGTCGGCAAGCAGGGCGTCTATCCCCTGGACAAGTTCACCAATGTGATCATGGTGAACCTGATCGGCACCTTCAACTGCCTGCGTCTGTTCGCCGAGCAGCTCGCCACCGCAGAAGCGATCGGCGAAGAGCGCGGGGTCATCATCAACACCGCGTCGGTTGCGGCCTATGAAGGTCAGATCGGCCAGATCGCTTACTCCGCCTCGAAGGGCGGCGTCGTCGGCCTCACGCTGCCGGCAGCACGAGACCTTGCCTCGTCAAAGATCCGCGTCAACACGATTGCGCCGGGCCTGTTCCTGACGCCGCTGCTGATGGGCCTCAATGAAGAAGCCCGCGCCAGCTTGGGCGCCCAGGTGCCGCATCCGGCCCGCCTCGGCGACGCGTCGGAATACGGCAATCTCGCGGTTCACATCGTCGAGAACCCGATGCTGAACGGCGAGACGATCCGTCTCGACGGCGCGATCCGTATGGCTCCGCGGTAACCTCGTCATTGCGAGGAGCGAAGCGACGAAGCAATCCAGAGTTTCACTGAAGAAAGACTGGATTGCTTCGCTTTGCTCGCAATGACGACGGAAACAGCGATAAGCGCCTCGAATGCGCAACAAGACGGGTGAGGAGTAACACAGGTGGCATCCCCACTGCTGATCGAACATGACGACGGCGTGGACCGGGTGACGCTCAATCGCCCGGAGGCGCTCAATGCGCTCGATCCCGCGCTGATCGACGCGCTCAACGAATACTTTCAAGGCCTGCAGCGCAACCGCAAGACGCGTGTCGTCGTCCTCAAGGGCGCTGGCGCCAATTTCTGCGCCGGGCTCGATCTCAAGCATGCGATGCAATCGCGCGGCCAGAACGCGCCACGCACCGTCACCGAGTCGCTCGACAGCCAGCGCCGCATCGCCGACATCGTGATGCTGATGCGCCGCTGCCCGCAGCCGATCATCGCGCTGGTGCAGGGCGCGGCCGCCGGGGGCGGCTTTGCGCTCGCGCTCGCCGCCGACATCCGCATCGCGTCGAAATCGGCGCGCATGAACTGCGCCTTCATCAAACTCGGCCTCGGCGGCTGCGATATCGGCACCAGCTATTTCCTGCCGCGCCTCGTTGGCGTCTCCGTCGCATCCGAACTCATCCTCACCGGCCGCTTCATCCATGCGGACCGCGCGCTGGCCGTCGGCCTCGTCTCCGAGGTCGTCGCGGATGGCGAGCTCGACGCTGCCGCAGCGCCCTACATCGATGCGATGATCTCGGCGTCGCCGGTGGGCCTGCGGCTGTCGAAGGAATGCATCAACATGGCGGTGGATGCCGGCTCGATCGAAGCCGTGATCGCGATGGAAGACCGCAATCAGGTGCTGTGCAGCCGGTCGGAGGATTTCGAGGAGGGCATCCGCGCCTTCATCGAGAAACGCAAGCCGATCTACGTCACGCGCTGAGGCCAATAATGATGCCGACACGAGGTCCGAACAAGGAGACTGTGGTCGGCAAAGCCGTTCTGGGAGGAACGCAATGAACGTGCAAGCCGCGGCGCAGACAAAGCCCGCCTTCCGCAAGGTGCACTGGATGGAGCGCGACATCGCTGTCGAACGCCGTCCCGATGGCGTCATCGTCATGAAGTCGCGCGTGCCATTGATCGATTACGAGCCGCATCTCGCCGCGCCGCTGGCGAAATGGGCGAAAGAACGTCCGGATCTCACCTGGCTGGCGCAGCGCGCCGGTGACGACCGGCAGTGGCGTCGTGTCCCCTACGCCGAAGCCAAGCGCACCGTCGATGGCCTCACGCAGGCGCTGCTCGACATGAAGCTGCCCGCGGAAGGGCCGGTTGCGATCCTCTCCGGCAATTCCATCGAGCATGCGCTGATGACCATGGCGGCGATGCAGGCGCGGTTGCCGGCAGCGCCGGTCTCGCCGGCCTATTCGCTGATGAGCCAGGATCACCTTAAGCTCAAATATCTGTTCGATCTGGTGAAGCCGGCCGCCATCATGGTGCAGGATGGCCCGACCTTCCAGAAGGCGCTCGACGCGCTGGATCTCACCGGCATCAAGGTGATCCATGTCGCGCGGCCGCCGGAAGGCATTGCGAGCGTGTCCTTTGCCGACATGGCTGCGACGAAGGTCACCGCCGATGTCGAAGCCTCGATCGCGGCGATCACACCCGATACCGTTGGCAAGCTGCTGTTCACTTCCGGCTCCACCGGCATGCCGAAGGCGGTGATCAACACCCAGCGGATGATGTGCGCCAATGCCGCGCAGATGATGCAGACGCGGCCGCGCCAGCCCGATGCGCAGCCGCCGGTCTATCTCGACTGGATGCCGTGGAATCACACCATGGGCGGCAATGCGCTGTTCAATCCGCTGCTGGTCGATGGCGGCTCGCTCTATATCGATGACGGTCGGCCGATGCCGGGCATGATCGACGAGACGCTGCGCAACCTGCGCGAAATCTCACCGAGCTATTACGCCAATGTTCCCGCCGGCTATGCCGCCATCGCCGGTGCCATGGAGAAGGACGCGGCATTGGCTCAGTCGTTCTTCAAAAATATCGGTCTGATGGCTTACGGCGGCGCGCGTCTCCCTGACGATCTCTATGAGCGGATGCAGGCGCTGGCCGTGCGCACCACTGGCGAACGCATCGTGTTCTATACCGGCTGGGGCTGCACCGAGACGTCGCCGACCTCGACCGGCACCTATTGGGACACCGAGCGCGTCGGCCTGATCGGCCTGCCGTTTCCCGGCGTCGAATTGAAGATGGTGCCGGTGGATGCGAAATATGAGCTGCGCCTGCGCGGCATCAATGTGATGCCGGGTTATTACAATCAGCCCGATCTCACCAAGGCCGCCTTCGATGAAGAAGGTTTCTACAAGATCGGCGATGCCGGCGTGTTCGTTGACGACAATGATCCGGTGAAGGGCCTGATCTTCTCCGGTCGCGTGGTCGAGGATTTCAAGCTCACCACCGGCACCTTCGTCCATGTCGGCTCGCTGCGCACCGATATCATCGCGGCCGCAACGCCCGTGGTGCAGGATGCGCTGATCACCGGACAGGACCGCGAATTTATCGGCGTGCTCGCCTGGCCGAACCTGCCGGCGTGCCGGTTGCTCATCGAGCAGCCCGAAGCGAGTTTTGCCGATGTGGTAAAGCACCCAAAAGTGCTGGCTTGTTTCAAGGACGGTCTTCGCGCGCATAACGCGGCCTCGGTCGGAGCCAGCAGCCGTCGCATCGCGCGGGCGATGTTCCTCGTCGAGCCGCCGTCCATCGACGGCAACGAACTCACCGACAAGGGCTACATCAACCAGCGTGCCGGCCTCGAACGCCGTGCCGCGCAGATGGCCGAGCTTTATGCGCAGCATCCGGGTGAGGATGTGATCGTGCTGAAATGACGTCTGTAGCCCGGATGGAGCGCAGCGAAATCCGGGGACAGCCGAACTAACTGAAACGCCGGTGCCCGGATTGCGCTTCGCTTCATCCGGGCTACGAGATAACCGCTAACGCAGAGTGTACCGCCATGAACTTCGATTTCTCCGACGACCAGAAGCAGCTCCGCGACGAGGCCCGCCGCTTCCTCACCGAGAAGTGCCCGCCGAAGGCGGTGCGCGCGGTGATCGATGGTCAGGCGCCCTATGATCGCGAACTCTGGAAGGGCCTTGCCGATATGGGCTTCCTCGGCGTTGCCATTCCGGAGGCTTACGGCGGTTCGGGCGCAGGCCATCTCGAACTCTGCGTGATTGCCGAGGAAATGGGCCGCGCGCTGGCGCCGGTGCCGTTCTCCTCCACGGTCTATCTCGCTGCCGAAGCGCTTTTGTTGGCCGGCTCCGATGCGCAGAAGCAGAAGTGGTTGCCGGCCATCGCGCAGGGCCATGCGGTCGGCACGCTGGCTTTGTTCGAGGGCACCGGTAATCCGTCGCCGAAGGCAATCAAGCTCACCGCGTCGAACGGCGTGCTGAACGGCACCAAGAAGCCCGTCGCTGACGGTGCCATCGCCGATTTCGCCATCGTTGCCGCACGCACCGCGTCTACCGGCCGCGACAGCGATATCGCGCTGTTCCTGGTCGATCTCACCTCTGAGGGTGTCGAGGCCAAGGCGCTGACCTCCATCGATCCCTCGCGCAACCAGGCCGAGATCACCTTCACCAATGTCAAGGCCGAGCCGCTTGGCAACGCCGCTGAAGGCTGGAGCATCCTCTCGCAGGTGCTGGACCGCGCCGCCGTGCTGGTCGGCTTCGAGCAGGTCGGCGGCTCCGACCGCGCGCTGGAAATGGGCCGCGACTATGCGCTCGATCGTATCGCCTTCGGCCGCCAGATCGGTTCGTTCCAGGCGGTCAAGCACATGCTCGCCGACATGTATGTCTCGGCGACGCTGGCACGCTCGAATTGCTATTACGGCGCCTGGGCGCTTTCCACCAACGCCGCCGAACTCCCGGAAGCCGCCGCTGCTGCGCGCATCAGCGCCACGCAGGCGTTCCAGCATTGCTCCAAGAACAATATCCAGGTCCATGGCGGCATGGGCTTCACCTGGGAGTTCGACTGCCATCTTTATTATCGCCGCTCGAATGCGATCGCGGTCGGCCTGGGTTCGCTGAGCTATTGGGAAGACCAGCTGATCGAACGCATGCGCCAGAAGAACGCGGCTTAATCTTTTTCCCTCTCCCCTTGTGGGAGAGGGTGGCCGCGCGAAGCGCGGACGGGTGAGGGGTACCACAAACTCCGAGCCCTGCATTACCCCTCATCCGTCGCCGCTACGCGGCGCCACCTTCTCCCACCCTGCACAGCTTCGCTGTGCTTGGGGGAGAAGGAAGAAGGACCGAGACAGATGAACTTCGATGATACTCCGCAAGAAGCGGAATTTCGCGCCAAGGCGCGTGAATGGATCGCGGCCAATGCGCCGCATGAATATGCCGATGAGCTGAAGAAGGCCTCGCTCGGCCGCGTCCAGCTCAAACATGCCAATATCCTCGAGGTCGCAAAGGTCTGGCAGAAGAAGAAGGCTGATGCCGGCTGGGCGGTGCCGCACTGGCCGAAGGACTATGGCGGGCGCGGCGCATCGCCCATCGAGCGGGTGATCTGGCAGCAGGAAGAGGGCGTGTTCGGCAAGCTCGGCGCGCTCTTCATCATCGGCCAGGGCATGTGCGGCCCGACCATGATGGCCTATGCCTCGGAAGAGCATAAGCGCCATTATCTGCCGCCGCTCGCCTCCGGCGAAAAGGTCTGGTGCCAACTTTTCTCCGAGCCCGCCGGTGGCTCCGACGTGGCCGGCCTGCGCACGCGCGCGGAGAAGGACGGCGACGACTGGGTCATCAACGGCCAGAAGATCTGGACATCGGGTGCACATTATTCCGACTACGGCATCCTGATCACCCGCACCGACCCCACCGTGCCCAAGCACAAGGGCCTCACCATGTTCTTCCTGGACATGAAGAGCCCCGGCGTCGAGATCAAGCCGATCAAGCAGGCCAACGGGCAGTCCGAATTCAACGAAGTCTACTTCACAGATGTCCGCATTCCCGATCACCAGCGCCTTGGCGCGGTCGGCGATGGCTGGAATGTGTCGCTCACCACGCTGATGAATGAGCGCATGGCGATCGGCGCCGGCGTCGCGACCGGTTTCCCCGAACTGTTCGACTTCGTCAGCAACCTCACGCTGGAGGATGGCCCGGCGATCGACAATCCTGCCGTGCGCTCCAGGCTCGCAACCTACGCCGTGCGTGCGTCGGGCCTGCGCTATACAAGCTTCCGTTCGATCTCGGCGCTCTCGCGCGGCGAGCGGCCGGGGCCGGAGAATTCCATCGGCAAGCTGGTCGCCGGCGCCATGACCCAGGAGGTCGCGACCTATGCGCTCGACCTGCAGGGCGCTGCCGGTGTGCTGAACAGCCCGGAGGATGCGGAGGTCGCCGGCAAATTCCAGGCGATGCTGCTGCGCTCACCGGCGACACGCGTCGAGGGCGGCACCGACGAGATCCTGCGCAACATCATCGCGGAGCGCGTGCTGGGCCTGCCCGGGGACATCCGCGTCGACAAGGACGTGCCGTTCAACAAGATCCCCACAAGGGGACGATAGCTCCCGTAGCCCGGATGGCGCGCAGCGAAATCCGGGGACCGGCGTTTCAACAATTTCGACATTCCCGGATTGCGCTTCGCTCCATCCGGGCTACGAGAACCGAGAAAGACGAGACCGATGAATTTCGATGACACGCCGCAGGAAGCCGAATTCCGCGCCATCGCGCGCAAGTGGATCGCTGCCAATGCACCGAAGGAGCTGCATGCAGCTCTGTCCGATCCCAACGCCAAGCGCGACTCGATGCTCGGTGATTCCAAGGCCTGGCAGAAGAAGAAGGCCGAGGCCGGCTGGGCCTGCCTGCATTGGCCGAAGGAATATGGCGGTCGCGGTTCGACGCCCATCGAGCGCGTGATCTGGCAGCAGGAGGAGGGCGTCTATGACAAGCTCTCGCGCCCCTTTGCCATCGGCCAGGGCATGTGCGGCCCCACCGTGATGGCCTATGCGACCGAAGACCAGAAGCGCCAATATCTGCCGCCGCTCGCGTCAGGCGAAAAAGTCTGGTGCCAGCTGTTCTCCGAGCCCGCCGGCGGTTCCGACGTCGCGGGCCTGCGCACGCGCGCGGAGAAGGACGGCGACGACTGGATCATCAACGGCCAGAAGATCTGGACCTCCGGCGCGCATTATTCGGATTACGGCATCCTGATCACCCGCACGGATCCCAATGTGCCCAAGCACAAGGGCCTCACCATGTTCTTCCTGGACATGAAGAGCGAAGGCGTCGAGGTGAAGCCGATCAAGCAGGCCAATGGCATGCAGGAATTCAACGAGGTGTTCTTCACCAATGTGCGCATTCCGGACAGCCAGCGTCTCGGCGCCGTCGGCGATGGCTGGAACGTGTCGCTGACCACGCTGATGAATGAGCGCATGTCCATCGGCGCCCGCGTCCATACCGGTTTCCTGGAACTGTTCGACTATTGCAGCAAGCTGATGCTGGAGGATGGCCTCGCCATCAACGATCCCAATGTGCGCTCGAAGCTCGCAAGCTGGGCCGTGAAGAATTCCGGCCTGACCTATACGAGCTACCGTTCGATCTCGGCGCTGTCGAAGGGCGAACGTCCGGGGCCGGAAAATTCGATCGGCAAGCTGGTGTCGGGCATGATGATGCAGGACATCGCCATGTTCGCTGCCGATCTGCAGGGCGCCTCGGGCGCGCTGGTCGGCGAGGATGCGGAAGCGCATGGCGAATTCCAGGCGACGATCCTGAGTTCGCCCTCGATGCGCATCGCTGGCGGCACCGATGAGATTCTCCGCAACATCATCGCCGAACGCGTGCTGGGCCTGCCCGGTGACATCCGCGTCGATAAGGACGTGCCGTTCAACAAGGTGCCGACCAAGGGACGTTAACTCCGTCCCGTAGCCCGGATGGAGCGCAGCGCAATCCGGGGATGTCGAGATAGCTGAAACGCCGGACCCCGGGTTACGCTACGCTCCACCCGGGCTACGAAGAAAGACAACATGACCGACGCTATTTCCACTCTCGAAACGCTTTTCGCCGATCGCTATTCTTGCCGCGCCTACAAGGCTGATGCCGTGCCGCGCGAGGTGATCGACCGTATCCTCACCGCCGCGCAGCGCACGGCGTCGTGGTGCAACAGCCAGCCCTGGCAGGTGACGATCACGTCGGGCGAAGCCACAAAGAAGTTCCGCGACGTCCTTTATCCCGTCGCTGCATCGGGCACGCCGAGTTCAGGCGATTTCGAGTTTCCGCGTGAATATCGCGGCGTCTATCTCGACCGCCGTCGCGAGAGCGGTTTCCAGCTCTACAACACACTCGGCATCGCGCGCGGCGACAAGGCCGCCTATGCCGAACAGGCGCTGCAGAACTTCAACTTCTTCGGCGCGCCGCATGTGGCGATCATCACGTCAGATGAAGCGCTCGGCATCTACGGTGCGGTGGATTGCGGCGGCTACGTCAACAACTTCATGCTGGCCGCGCAGGCGCTCGGCATCGCCACGGTGCCGCAGGCGGCCTTGGCGTTTCATTCGGCCGTGGTGCGCAAGCACTTTGGCATGGCGGATGATCGTCGCGTGGTGTGCGGGATCTCGTTCGGCTATGCGGATGGGGCGCACAAGGTGAACAGCTATCGCACCAGCCGCGCGCAGCTCGGGGATGTCGCGACGTTTGTGGAGTGACACTCCGCTTCCCCTCTCCCCAAGCACAGCGAAGCTGTGCAGGGTGGGAGAGGGTGGATGCGCGCTTCTTAGCGCGCAGACGGGTGAGGGGTAGCCACACGCTCCGAGCCCAGCCATACCCCTCATCCGTCTCCGCTTCGCGGAGCCACCTTCTCCCACAAGGGGAGAAGGAAGAGGAGTGCCTTCGCTTGCTGTGACCCTTAAAACCGCGGCGCCCGCTTCTCCGCGAACGCTTTCGTCCCTTCCTTGATCTCGTCCCCACGCATGCTGTCGCGTGCCCGTTGATCCGCAGCGGCTTCATCCAGCTCGCCGCGGGCGAATTCGTTGATCGCCTGCTTCATGCCGCGCATCGCCAGCGGCGCGTTGCCGCCCAGCATGGTCGCCAGCCGGTCCACTTCGCCATCCAGCGCCCGCGTCGTCGCGATCGATGTCAGGTAGCCGATCCGCAGCATCTCCTGGGCGTCGATCTTCTCGGCCGTCAGGAACAGCCGTTTGGCATTGTCGGCGCCGAGCCGGCTCACATAGCGTTTGATGCCGCCTTTGTAATAGTGCAGCCCCAGCCGCGCCGCCGGCATGAACATCTCCGCGGTGTCGAGCCCGATGCGGAAATCGCAGGCCAGTGCCAGGTCGGTGGAGCCGCCATAGACGCCGCCATTGAGCCGGCAGATGGTCGGCACGCCGAGATCCTCCAGCCGGTTGGCCACCGCCTCGAACGCAGAGCCGGATGACGAGTCCGCCGGCGTGCTGGCCGCCCGGGCGGCGATGGCGGTGAGGTCGAAGCCGGCGCTGAAGGCGCGGCCGGTCCCGGTCAACACCAGCACCCGGATGGACGGGTCGGCTTCCACCCGGTCGAACAATCTCATCAACTCATCGAGATCGGACTGTGACAGCCGGTTGAGCTTGGCTGGCCGGTTCAGGCGAATGGTGGCGCGGGGACCGTCGATGGTCAGGATAGGGGCCGAATTGTCGGCGGTATCTGTCGTTTCCGACATGTTGTTATGCTCCTTCAAACGCGCGTGACGGTGCCCGTCCTGCGAGAGCGCGTCAATCTTCACGCCCGATCGTCTCATTTTCACAGGTTGCAGGACCAGCTATATTAACCCGACAGGTTATATGGCAGACGCCGCTGTCTGTGGTCATCGCTCCTTCACACGGACGGGGGACACAACAGTCGCTTTCTCAAATCCGGTTCGCGCTCATGGATGTGTCCTATCTCCATCATTTCGGCAGCGCCGCGGCCACGATCTTCGTGGTGGCGACGGCCACCATGCGGACGATGATCCCGCTGCGGGTGTTCGGCATCATGGCCAACCTGCTGCTGATCGCGATCTCGATCCCGACGCACAATTATCCGACGCTGGTGCTGCATGCCGTGCTGTTGCCGGTGAATATTTGGCGCCTGCGCCAGATGCTGCAGTTGGTGCGCGACGTGAAGAAGTCGGTGAATTCGGACCTGTCGATGGAATGGCTGAAGCCGTTCATGACCAAGCAGAAATGCAATGCCGGCGAAATCCTGTTCTACAAGGACGAGAAGGCCGACCGGATGTTCTACATTGTGTCCGGCCGCTATCGCCTCGTCGAGTCCGGCATCGAACTGCCGGTCGGCGCGCTGGTCGGCGAACTCGGCATGCTGTCGCCCATGGGAGAGCGCACGCAGACGCTGGAATGTATCGAGGCGGGCCTCGTGCTGAGCGTGACCTATGCGCAGGTGGAAGAACTCTATGTGCAGAATCCGGAATTCGGATTCTTCTTCCTGCGCCTCGCCAGCGCGCGGCTGTTCGAGAATATCGGCACGCTGGAAGCGCGGCTGTCGCAGCGCGATGCGCCGGTCACGGCCACCGTGCCTGCCGTGCAGCCCGCGTAAGGTTCAGGATTCATCGTGGCCGGCTTCACCCATGTCATTCGCTCGACCCTCGGCGAAATCGCGGGCATCAATGACGTCGCCGCGGTGGAGTATCCCGTGGGCTTGCCGGCGCCGGTGCGGGTGATCGCAGCGAACAGCGTGGCGCTCTTGATCGACTATCAGAGCCCCGCCTATGCGCAGCTCTATTGCGACCGGCTGCGCCGCTTCGTCGGCAAGCGCGGTGTCGATGATGCTATGTTTTGCGAGATCGCTCAGTTGCTGGCCGAGCGCATGAGCTATCACGATCCCATCCGCATCGCGCAATTGAAGCTGCAGGAGCCGGTGACGCCGGGCCGCAAGCCGGTAGTCGATAAACGACGCTTCCGTTTGGACGAGCTGATGTCGTCGCTGCCGGATATCGTCGGCAAGCCGGCGATGCGGCTGCTGGAGCGCATCTATTGCGCGCATCGCACGGTGCAGATCCGTTTCAGCAAAGCGAGCATCGTCGGTATCAAGCGCCTCGAATTCGAGGCGTGGTTGCGGCACTGGCGGCGCCTGTCCACGCGCTACGAGATCGAGCGCGTCTGGGTCGAGCGCTGGCTGCACATGGTCGATCGTGCGCTGACCATGCGGCCCGATGCGGTCGAGGCCGTGGTGCAATCGGCGACGATGATCGAGGGCTATGGCACCGGCTATCGCCACGGCATGGCGGCGTGGCACCAGATCATCGATGGCCTTGCCAAGCCCTGCTTCGACGGCGCGCTGGACATTGCTGATTTGTCGGGCGCGATCACCCGTGCCCGTGCGGTTCCCGCGATCCGAAGGGCGAGCAGCTGCGCAAGGCGATCGGCGAGCTTCGGCTGGCGCATTGATGGTGATCATGTTGCGGCCGTGGCAAAAGGCGCAACACGAAGCGGTGAGTTTCCTGGTTCCATGGCGTGCATTCCGGACGCCGCGGTGTCATAAATGGGGCGAGCGACCGGCGGCTGACCAGCCACCATCGTGACTGTGAGAAGGGCACTGGCGTGTTTCCTGCAATGTCGTCGTCGATTGCTTTGGGCGGGCTTGTCGGCTGGATGCTCGCGCTGACCGTGAAGCACGTGATCGCGGACTTCGTGCTGCAGAATGCCTGGCTTGCCATGGGCAAGGACCAGAAGACCGGCTGGGCGCTGCCGCTGCTCATTCATTGCGCGATCCACGGCGTTCTTACCACCGCGATCATCGCCGCCGTGCAGCCAAAGCTCTGGTTCCTCGGCCTCGTTGATTTTGCGATTCACATCACCATCGACCGATGCAAGGGATGGCTGGTGGCGCATTTCGAGATCACACAGACCTCGCGCTGGTTCTGGTGGCTGATCGGTATCGATCAGGCCCTGCATCACCTGACCGGCTTCTTCCTCGCCATCTACATCGTCGCGAACAGCTGACGCGGCAGGCAAGACCTGCGGCAATCTTGCGTCAGGCGTGTGGCGCGACTGCCATATTTACCACTGTTGCGCAAGAGTCGCACACGGCCGTTAAGGCTGTTGGTTAACCGCACGTTAGCGAATTGGACCGCATCTTCCTTATCAAGGAGAGAAGAACATGTGGTCCAGCCGTCAAGCTTTTGAGAACGATCGTTGCCCCGTCAGTGATGACATGCTGGGTGCAATGTATCGCGCGAATGAAAATGGCCTGCCCCATCTTGTTGCCAGCGTGCCCTCTGACGTCCGCGCGATGCTGGCGCTGTTCTGCTATCGCCGCAATCACATGCATGCGCTTGCGATCTCCATCGCATCGAGCTGCAATGAGCGCGATCTGATCGAGCACGGCGGCCGCGTCGGTTCCACGCTCTATGCGCTGGCCCATGAAGCACCGTCGGTGCGCAGCGTATCGGTGTCGGCCTATAGCAGCCGCAAGGCGATCACGCTGTCGACCAAGCCGCTGTCGACGATTGCACCGCTCGACGACGATCTCGATGACGAGATCGAGGTCGAGCGCGTCATCGCTTAAGGCGACCGGTCGAACTACCAGTCCGGGGCTGCCAGTATCGGCAGTCCATGGCGGCGCCGCGCCATGGCGCATTCGGGATCGCCCGGCATGCAGGTCCGGCATACATCCGGCCTGACGTCGTAGACACCGCAGGCGACGAATTCCCCCACTTTGCCCGTCAGCGCGCTACAGCGATCGCCGTCGCAGCGCATGCCTGACTGACGCTCATTCACGAATTTCGCTGGGATCAGGTCGAGCTCCGCATCATCCTCGATGGTGAAGCGCGGCCAGTTACTCGAATAGGAGCAGCAGGCGCCGCAGGCCTGGCACGGGCTCGCTTCATCGGTGGGGACAATGGTCGTCATGCCGCGCGGTTTAGCGCGATCGGGCATGTCTCGCCAGACGCTCAAGCGTCGGTCGGCGGTTCCCAGGCCAGCGTCTTGCGCCAGCGGGTGCGCAACACTTCGCGGCGTTCGGGGTATTTTTCGTCGAGATATTCCGCCGTCACGGCGCGGTCGGTGCGGAAACTGCGGAAGTCACTGCGGAGTTCGCACCAGGCGGCGAGCAGGCGCACGGCTTCGAGATAGCCCACCGCGATCGGCCAGATGATGCGCTCGCTGTCGCGGCCGGATTCGTCGCGGTAGCAGAGCCGCACTTTCTTGCCGGCGTGAATATGTGCGCGCATCTGCACCATATCGAGCGCATCGGCGCTGCCGCGGAAATGCGGCCGGGCGCGGCTCGCCGGTTCCAGCACGAAGGGGCGGAGCCGCTCCGGCACGGTGTCGGCGATCTTGGCGATCAGGTCTTTCGCTGCGGTGGCCAGCGCCGGATCGGCATGGCCCATCACCCATTGCGCGCCGAGCACGGCGGCTTCGATCTCGTCCGGTGTCAGCATCAAGGGCGGCATGTCGAAGCCGCTCTCCAGAATGTAGCCCATGCCGGCCTCGCCGCGAATCGGCACGCGCTGCCCCATCAGGGTCGCGATATCGCGGTAGATCGTGCGCTTGGACGTCTCCAGTTCGGCCGCGATGGCATCCGCCGTCAGAGGTTTCTGCGTTCGTCGCAGCACCTGGATGATCTGAAACAGGCGATCGGCGCGTCTCATGATGTCCTCGTTGCACACTGCTGACAGCATGTTGGCAGCAGGGGTTCGTCATACAGGAGCCAACCATGAAAACGGAAGGATTCCTGCGATGAACGCATTCGAAAGCCTGGGCTTTCCCCAAGACGACCGGCTCTGGCGCCTGCGCGTCTGGCTGCTGGAGCGCGCCATTGTCCTCATGGCCGGCGACTGGCGCTGGGCCTTGTTCGGCATGGCCTGCCGGACGGTGTCCGCTGCGCTGGTACAGGCGCGGCTCTGGATAGGCTCCAGCCGCTGCTGACACCACGGTGGCAGCAGCGCTCCTCTAGACACACGAACCACTACCAACGGGAGAATGACATGATCACGCTGCACGGCGCAGGCGCGGGCTTTGGCCTGCCGGAAATCAGCCCTTTCGTCACCAAGACCGAGGTCCAGCTCAAAATGGCGGGGCTGGCTTACACCAAGCAACCATCGCGGCCGACCGATTCACCGAAAGGCCAACTGCCATTCATCGACGACGGCGCCGAGGTGATCGCCGATTCCACGTTCATCCGCGCGCATCTCGAGCGCAAATACGGCGTGGATTTCGATGAAGGCCTCGATCTCGTACAGCGCGCGCAGGCCTGGGCCATCGAGCGCATGCTGGAAAACCAGCTTTGCCTCGCGCTTGTCGGTGCGCGCTGGCTCGATGACACGAATTTCGCCAAGGGGCCGGCGCGGTTCTTCGACATTGTGCCGGAGGTGCAGCGCCTGGGTGTGTGCGCAGCCGTGCGTGCGCAGGTCGCGCAGAACTATCTGGCCAATGGTCTCGGCCGGCATACCCCCGAAGAAGCGCTCGAACTCGCAAGCCGCTCGCTGATGGCGCTGTCGCTGCTGCTCGCGGCAAAACCCTATCTGATGGGGGAACGTCCGTGCGGCGTCGATGCCACCGCTTTTGCGATCCTGGCCGGCATCATGACGCCGTATTTCGAATCGCCGTTGCGCGTCCGGTTGCTGCATTTCGGCAATCTCACCGCCTATGTGGATCGCATGATGACGGAGTTCTATCCGGAGCACGTATGGCAGCGTCAGGCCGAAGCGGCGTGACGCTCTCTCACTGTCATCGCCCGGCCTTGCGCGCAATTCCGCGCCGGGACCGGGCGATCCAGCACACACTACTGCTTACGAGTTTACTGGATCACCCGGTCAAGCCGGGTGACGACAAGGTTTGCTTCAAGCTGGCCAATTCAGCTTCCAATTCCGCAATCCTCGCATCCCGCATGGCGACTGCCTGCGCGACATCCGCCGCGTCAAACTTCTGCGGAATGTGTTGCGGACAATTGGTGTCCCATGCGGACACGGTGAACAGGATCACCTGCTCGGGCCGCGCGCGATAACCCTTCGGCATCATCGACGTAATCAAGGCTGGATCATCCTCGATCACCTTCGCCGTGCCCCAGATCTTCACCCGGCGGCGGTGCACATAGTCCATGATGAAGATATTGGCCTTCGGATTCTCGGTCAGATTTCCTTGCGTGATATATTGCCGGTTGCCGCTGAAATCGGCGAAGGCGATCGTGTTCTTGTCGAGCACTTTGACAAAGCCCTTGGGGCCGCCGCGGTGCTGCATATAGGGCTGGCCGTCTGCGCTCGCCGTGGCGAGATAGAAACTGTTGGTGTGGGCGAGGAATTCGGCGAGGTTGTCGTCGATCTCGCTGCGCCAGCCGCCGCTCTCTTCCACATGGGCATAGGATTCCCGCGAGCCCTTGCGGGCCTGGATCGCCTTGACGGCGGGCGTGAAGGCGACGTCGCTGGAATAGACATGGGTGTCGGACATCGGAGCCACCTTTCATCTGATGGTGACAAGATGGGGCCTGTCCGCGCCCGGAACAATTGTCGCAACTCGCACGACATCATTTCGATGGATGAAATAATGCCGGGGCTGGCTGCAAGCCGCCTGCGGTTCAGGGCTACGGCTTGGCCGTCACCACGCTGAATGTGGCATTCGCTCGTGCACAGGGCACGCCATCGGCGGTGATCAGGGCTTGCGCAAAACAGAGCCGGCTCCCGGTCTTCACCACATCGGTCACGATCTCCAGCCACTGGCCGACTTTTGCAGGGCCCAGAAAATCGGCGGAGAGATTCACGGTCACGAGCCGCGTGCCGCCGCCGGCAACATGGCCGCAGCTCAGGCCCATGGCATTGTCGGCGAGGGCGGTGATCAATCCGCCATGCGCCATGCCGCGCGAATTGGTGTGCGCCTCGGCGATGCGCAGGCCGAGGATAACGGCGGCGTCGGTGGTGCGGGAATAGATCGGCTCCCACGGCGCGGTGAGCGGGCTCTTGCGGGTGTGGGGCGCGAAGCCTTCGGGGATGGTGTCGGTCATTCGCGTAGTTTGTGGGTAAACGCGCGTGAAGGACAGGCCAACAAAGTTTCAAACGGGAATGATAGGGCGTAGCCCGGATGGAGCGGAGCGCAATCCGGGGACCGGCGATATGCGGAGGCTCTGAATCCCGGATTACGCTGCGCTCCATCCGGGCTACGATCGAGCCTAATACGGCAGCCCCACATAATTCTCCGCCAGCGATGCGCGGGCCATGTCGGAATGCACGACGTAGTCCAGCTCGGCCTGCTGCAGCTTGGTGCCGAAGCCGTCGGCATCGGGGAAGCGGTGCATCATCGAGGTCATCCACCACGAGAAGCGGACAGCCTTCCACACGCGCTTCAGCGCCGTCGCGGAATAGTTATCGAGGCCAGCTGATGACTTGTCGTCGTAATATTCGCGCAGGGCCATCGACAGGTAATGCACATCGGACGCTGCGAGGTTGAGCCCCTTGGCGCCGGTGGGTGGCACGATATGCGCGGCATCGCCGGCCAGGAACAGTTTTCCGAACCGCATCGGCTCCGCCACGAAACTGCGCAGCGGCGCGATGCTCTTTTCCAGCGACGGGCCGGTGACGAGGCTTTCGGCGGCTTCGGTGTCGAGGCGCCGGCGCAGCTCGTCCCAGAACATGTCGTCGGTCCAGTTCTCGACCTTCTCGTCGAGCGAACACTGCACATAATAGCGGCTGCGGGTCGGCGAGCGCATCGAGCAAAGCGCGAAACCGCGGCTGTGATTGGTGTAGATCAGCTCCGGCGACACCGGCGGCGTGTCCGATAGCAGGCCGAGCCAGCCGAACGGGTAGACGCGCTCGTAGGTCTGCACGGCAGAGGCGGGGATGGCTTGCCGGCTTGCGCCATGAAAACCGTCGCATCCGGCGATGAAATCGCAGGCGATCTCATGGGTGACGCCGTCTTTCTGGTAGCGGACGCGCGGCGTCGCGCCGTCGAAATCATGCAGCGAGACATTGTCGGCATCGTAGACGGTGGTGAGGCCAGCCTTTTCGCGCGCATCCATCAGGTCGCGCGTCACTTCGGTCTGGCCGTAGACGGTGACGACCTTGCCGCCGGAGGCCGCTTTCAGATCGATGCGATGGCGAACGCCGCCGAACAGCAGTTCGATGCCGTCATGGATCAGGCCTTCATGATGCAGGCGCTCGGTGATCCCGAGATTTTCCAGCAGGCCGACTGTGCCTTGTTCGAGCACGCCCGCGCGGATCCGCGCCAGCACATAGTCGCGGTCCTTGCGCTCGAGAATGATGTTGTCGATGCCATAGGAATGCAAGAGTTGTCCAAGCAGCATGCCTGCCGGACCGGCACCGATGATCGCTACTTTGGTTCGCACCACTTGCTCCCGTCATCCTTTTGTCGCGCACTTGCCGAAAAACGCTCTCCACTTTCCGGCGGCATGCTCTGTGTGTCAGTCCCTCGACTAAGTTGACAAGTCAAGCGCGCTGGCGAGACTGACATCCGTCAAGCTTGCAAAGATGGTTATGACGTATAACAATATTCACCAAGGACCGTTCAAGGTCCAGTGAAATGCCGGTCGGACAATGAGCTGATCGGACACAGAGGGAGAGACGTCGATGAGGAAGACGCTGATGGCGTTGCTCGCGGCCGGCTGTCTATTGCCGATCGCCGCGCAAGCGCAGGACAAGACCGTCAATTTGAAAGTATCGCTGTGGGTTCCGCCGGCGCATCCGCTGGTGCCGGCGACGCAGGCCTGGGCTGCCGATATCGAGAAGGCGTCGGGCGGCAGCATCAAGCTGTCGGTGTTTCCCTCGGAGCAGCTCGGCAAGGCGTTCGACCATTACGACATGGCGCGCGACGGCATTGCCGACGTCACTTACGTGAATCCGGGCTATCAGCCGGGCCGCTTCCCGATTGCTGCGGCCGGCCAGATTCCCTTCGTGTTCAATGAAGGCAAGAAGGGCACGCAGGCCTTCAACGAGTGGTACCAGAAATACGCCAAGACGGAGATGAAGGACACCAAGCTCTGCTTCGCCTTCATCCATGCACCCGGTTCCGTTCACAGCAAGAAGAAGATAGTGGTGCCCGATGATCTCAAGGGCGCAAAGGTGCGCCCGGCGCAGAGCACGATCGGCGAAATGGTCAAACTGTTCGGCGGCACCAATGTGCAGGCCTCGGCGCCGGAATCTCGCGACGCAATCGAGCGCGGCGTGGCCGATGCGATCTTCTTCCCGTGGGGCTCGATCTTCCTGTTCGGCATCGACAAGGTGGTGAAGTATCACATCGACGCGCCGCTCTATTCGACGGTGTTCACCTACAACATCAACCTCGCCAAATATAATTCGATGTCGCCGGCGCAGAAGAAGATTATCGACGATCACTGCTCGCCGGAATGGGCGGCGAAGGTGACCGATCCGTGGGTGGATTATGAATTCGCCGGTGTCGCCAAGATGAAGGCGCTGCCGGATCATGAAGTCTATCCGCTGACGCCGGAGCAGCTCGCTGCCTGGAAGAAGGGCGTCGAGCCACTGCATGCGGCCTGGGCAGCCGCGGTGAAGAAGGCCGGCGGCGATGCGGATGCCATCGATGCGGAGCTGAAGGCCTCGCTTAAGAAGCATAATGCGGGGCTGTGAGCCCTAGGCATTGACCTCTCACCACGTCATGGCCGGGCCTGTCCCGGCCATCCACGACTTCTTCTCCGTCGCTCAAGACGTGGATGCCCGGCACAAGGCCGGGCATGACGGCTGAGTGAGATGAGCCCTCGCCCTCGGAAATGCGATCGCAATGACCTCCACTCCCGAAGTCACCGCCGACGGCGCGCTTACCGGACCGCCCGAGCCGCGCAAGAAAAATGCGATGGATCGCTTCATCGATTCCATCGAATGGATCGCCGCGTTCTTTGTCGGCATCGTCGCCCTGAACACCTTCATTGCCGTGTTCATGCGCAAATTCTTCGCGGTGACGATCCCCGATTACTACAATGTCGGCCAGTTCATGCTTGGCGTGCTGATCTTCTGGGGCATCGCGGCGACCTCCTATCGCGGCTCGCACATCACCGTCGATCTGGTCTGGGCCAATGCCACGCCGAAATATCAACGCTGGATCGACGTGTTCGCGACGCTTGTGTTGCTGTTCGTCGTCACGGTGCAGACCTACACGCTGTTCGACAAGGTGGTGGACACCTATAACAGCGGCCTCGTCACCATGGACCTGCAATTGCCGGTGTGGCCGTTCTTCCTGCTGTCCTGGATCGGTGACGGGGCCGCCGTGCTCCTGATCGCCATCCGCACCTATCGGCTCGTGATGCATCCGGAAGAGATGCACGAGCCCAAGATCAAGACCGCGGAGTAACGGGGCCATGGAATTGAGCAATGAAGCGGTCGCGGTCATCGGCTTTGTCAGCCTGTTCGTGCTGATGCTGCTGCGCGTGCCGGTGGGCATGGCCATGGGCCTCGTGGGCATCACGGGATTCGGCTACATCACCGGCTTTCAGCCTGCGCTGAAACTGGTGGGCCAGACCACCATGCGCACGGTGACGGATTATTCCTTCGGCGTGATCCCGATGTTTTTGCTAATGGGCGCCTTCGTCTCGGTGTCCGGCATCAGCCGCGAACTGTTTCGCGCGGCGAATACGTTTGTGGGACACTGGAAGGGCGGCCTCGGCATCGCCACCATCGCGGCCTGCGGCGGCTTTGCGGCGATCTCCGGCTCGTCGGTGGCGACGGCGGCGACCTTCTCCGCGGTGGCCTATCCCGAGATGCGGCGGCACAATTATCCGCAGTCATTTGCCACCGGCGTCATCGCCGTGGGCGGCACGCTCGGCGCCATGCTGCCGCCGTCAACGGTGCTGGCGGTCTATGGCATCATTACCCAGCAGGATATCGGCAAACTGTTCATCGCCGGCATCGTGCCGGGCCTGCTGGCCATCGTGATGCACATGATCACCATCGCCATCATCGGCGTGGTGAAGCCGGGCTTCCTGCCCGAAGGCCCGAAGGCCAACTGGCGCGAACGCGCCACCGCGATCCGCGATGTGTGGTCGCCGCTGCTGCTGTTCGTGTTCGTGATCGGCGGGCTCTATGGCGGCTTCTTCATTCCGACCGAAGCCGGCGCGGTCGGTGCTGTCGGCGCGTTCCTGATCGGCGTGATGCGCGGCAAGCTGAACAAGGAAGGCATCCTGCAATCGCTCCTGCAGGCGACGCGCACCGCGGCGGCAGTGTTCACCGTGCTGATCGGCGCGCTGTGTTTCGGCTATTTCCTCACGGTGACGCAGACCCCGCAGCATGTGACCGAGTTTCTCACCGGCCTCGGCATTGGGCCTTACGGCGTGTTGGCGCTGATCCTCTTGATGTATCTCGTGCTCGGCTGCCTGATGGATGCCATGGCGATGGTGATTCTCACGGTGCCGATCGTGTTTCCGGTGATCCAGGCGCTTGGCTTCGATCCGATCTGGTTCGGCATCATCATCGTGATGACCGTCGAACTCGGCCTGATCCATCCGCCGGTAGGGATGAATGTCTTCGTCATCAAGAGCGTGATCAAGGACGTCACCATGTCGACCATCTTCAAGGGCGTGCTGCCCTTCGTGGCGACGGACCTGATCCGGCTGGTGCTGTTGATCCTGTTCCCGATCATCGCCACGTGGTTGCCGATGCGAATGATGGGGTGAGACGATGAGCGTGCCCGAACTCAAGACGAAGTATGTGTTCAGCCTCGCGATCCAGGTCGGCAAGCCCGTGGTGGCCGGCGATCTCGGCTATGGCACCCGCCGTGTGATCCCCGTGCTTGGCGGCACGGTGACAGGCGAGGGCGTCAACGGCGCGATCCATCAGGGTGGCGCCGATTTCCAGATCATCCGCCCGGACGGTTTTACGGAGCTGGAGGCGAAATACACGTTCGAGCTCGATGGCGGCGCGGTGATCTATATCGCCAATTACGGCATCCGGTTCGGGCCGAAAGAAGCGCTGGATCGCATCGCGCGCGGCGAGATTGTCGATCCCCGCCTGATCTATTTCCGCTCGGTGCCGAAATTCGAGACCGCGCATCCCGATTATCGCTGGCTGATGCAGAACCTGTTTATCGGCGTCGGCGCAAGGCATCCCGATCGCGTGGAGCTTGCAGTGCATCAGGTGCTGTAGAGCGCCGTCGTGGCCGGGCTTGTCCCGGCCATCCACGTCTTTTGACGTTCGCAGCAAGACGTGGATACGCGGGACAAGCCCGCGCATGACGGAGTGTAGTGTCAGCTTACTTTCACCCCAATTTCTGTAGTCTACTCCCCATCGACCGGAAACATCCGGCGAACACAGGGAGGCGACGATGTTGAGAGCAGCTTTGCTTGGAAGTGCCGTATCGCTTGTGATGGCCATGCCCGCGCTGGCGCAGGACTGGACCAAATCGAAATGGGGCCCGAATGACGAAATCGGCGCCGCCAACTACATCACCCCCGAACGCGTGAAGGCTGCGGCGCAACTGGTGAAGACCGGCAAGACCTATGCGCTCGGCATTCCCGTTGGCGCCGATACGCCCGCTTATCCGCCGCGCTCGGTGAAGGTCACCGTGGTGCAGCCCGGCCAGGCCGGCAATCACGGCATCGGGCCGAACCAGGCGACCTATAATGACGACATGATCACCGGCTGGGTCGGTGTCGGCAGCCAGATGGATGGACTTGGCCATCTCGGCGTCGATCACGTCTATTACAACGGCAACAAGATCGCTGACTTCGGCGATGTCTCGGGCCTGAAGAAGCTCGGCATCGACAAGGTGCCGCCGCTGGTGGCGCGCGGCGTTCTGATCGACATGGCGGCCTACTACAAGACCGATGTCGTCAAGGAAGGCACCGCCTTCAATACGAAGGAGATCGAGGAAGCCGCCAAGGCGCAGGGCGTCGAGATCAGGGAAGGCGATGTGGTGCTGTTCCACACCGGCTGGCTCAGCCTGCTCGGCAAGGACGACAAGCGCTACAATGGCGGCGAGCCCGGCCTCGGCGTCGAGGGCGCGAAATATCTGACCAGCAAGGGTGTGGTTGCCGTCGGCGCGGATACCTGGGGTGTCGAGGTGGTGCCGTTCGAGAAGAACACCGTGTTCGAGGTGCACCAGATCCTGCTGGCGATGAACGGGACCTATATCCTGGAGAACATGGACACGTCCGAACTCGCCAAGGACAAGGGCTATGAGTTCATGTTCGTGCTCGGCCAGCCGCGGTTTAAAGGCGGCGTGCAGAGCATGATCAATCCAGTGGCGATCAGGTAGAGACAATCTGTAGCCCGGATGGAGCGAAGCGTAATCCGGGGCCAGCCGACCAATTGAAACGCCGGTCCCCGGGTTATGCTGCGCTTCACCCGGGCTACCCGCTTCTAGTTGACACACACACAATCCGTTATAGTCTATAATTATTCTTCCCAAGACTTATTCGGTGCCGATGACCCAAGCCGCTGCTACCGCGACCGCCGCTTCCCTGCTCCAGATCGAAACCCGTGGCCGGTTGCTGCTGGTCGGCCTGAACCGCCCCGCCAAGCGTAATGCGCTCAATGACGGGATCATCCTGGAGATCGAGCAGGTCTTTCAAGCGCTGCCGTCGGACATCGGCGCCGTCGTGATCCATGGCATCGGCGGGCATTTCTCGGCCGGCCTCGATCTCTCGGAACTGCAGGAGCGCGATGCCACCGCGGGGCTGATGCATTCGCGCATGTGGCACCGCGTATTCGACCTGATCCAGCAGGCCCGCGTGCCTGTCATCGCAGCACTTCAGGGCGCCGTGATCGGCGGCGGGCTGGAGCTTGCCTGCGCCGCCCATATCCGCGTTGCCGATCCTTCCGCCTATTATGCGTTGCCCGAAGGCAGCCGCGGCATCTTTGTCGGTGGCGGCGCCTCGATGCGGCTGCCGCGGCTGATCGGCGTGCACCGGATGGCCGACATGATGCTCACCGGCCGCGTCTACAAGTCGGAGGAGGGCGTCGCGCTCGGCTTCGCGCAGTACCTGACGGACGCCGATGGTGCGCTTACCAAGGCGCTCGAACTCGCCGAGCGCGTGGCGCAGAATGCGCCGCTGACGAATTTCGCCGTGCTGCAGGCGCTGCCGCTGATCGCCGAAGCCAGCCCGCAGACCGGGCTGATGCTGGAATCGCTGATGGCCTCGGTGGCGCAGAGCGATCAGGAGGCGAAGAACCGCATCCGCGATTTTCTGGAGAGGAAGGTCGGCAAGGTGAAATCCGAATGACAACTACCGTCATTGCGAGCGCAGCGAAGCAATCCAGTCTTTCTTCACGTGGCTTCTGGATTGCTTCGTCGCTTACGCTCCTCGCAATGACGGCGTTATAACTAAAAACAAAAAAAGCGGGACGGACGCATACAAGGGACGGGACAACTATGTCTGCAGTGGCGAGAACGAGCGACCAGACGGCAGCAGCGAAGCATCCGCTGCGTCCAATCTCCTATGGCGATCCTGCCGTGCGCGTCGAGCGCCATGACGATGGCACCATCTATCTGCGCCCAACCGCTGCGATCGGCGACTATCCCACCCGCGTCACCGACTATCTGCATCACTGGGCCAAGGAGACGCCGGATCGCGTGTTCATGGGCGAGCGCGGCGAGGGCGATGGCTGGCGCGAAATCACCTATGCGCAGATGCTCGACGCCGCACGCCGCATCGCATCGAGCCTGCTGGCGCGAAACCTGTCGCCGGATCGCCCGATCATGATCCTGTCGGGCAATTCCATCGATCACGCGCTGGTGGCCTTCGGTGCGCTTTATGCCGGCGTTCCTTTCGCGCCGGTGTCGCCGGCCTATTCGCTGGTGTCGAAGGATTACGGCAAGCTGAAATATCTGATGGGACTGCTGACCCCCGGCCTCGTCTTTGTCGATGACGGTGATGTCTTTGCAGATGCGATCCGCTTCAACGTGCCTGCTGATGTGGAGGTCGTGGTGTCGCGCGGTGCGCTGCCTGATCGTCATGCGACAAAGCTGTCAGAGTTGCTGACGACGGCTGAAGCCACCGGTCTCGACGCGGCTAACCAAGCCATCGGCCCGGATACGATCGCAAAATTCCTGCTCACCTCGGGCTCCACCGGCAATCCGAAAGCGGTGATCAACACCCAGCGCATGATGTGCGCCAACCAGATCATGCTGCGCGATACGCTCGCCTTCCTGAAGGACGAGCCGCCGGTCATCATCGACTGGCTGCCGTGGAATCACACATTTGGCGGCAACCACAATATCGGGCTGACGCTGTTCAATGGCGGCTCGATGTATCTCGACGAGGGTAAGCCGACGCCGGCGGGCATCGCCGAGACCATCCGTAACCTGCGCGAGATATCGCCGACGGTCTATTTCAACGTCCCCAAGGGTTATGAGTCGCTGCTGCCCTATCTGCGCGAGGACGCGGCACTGCGTGAAAAGTTCTTCTCGCGGCTGCATGCGATGTTCTTCTCCGGTGCCGCGCTGTCTCCATATGTTTGGGGCAGCCTCGATGAGCTCTCGGTGCAGACCACCGGCAAGCGCGTGCCTATGCTCACGGGCCTCGGGGCGACGGAGACGGCGCCGTTCTTCATGTGCGTGACCCCGCTCACCAGCCGCTCGGGCCATGTCGGGCTTCCCGTGCCGGGCAATGATGCGAAGCTCGTGCCGAACAATGGCAAGATGGAAGTCCGCGCCAAGGGCCCGAATGTCACGCCCGGTTATTGGCGCCAGCCCGATCTCACCGCGAAGGCGTTCGACGACGAGGGCTACTATATTTTCGGCGATGCGCTGAAGGCGGTCGATCCCGACGACTTCGATGCCGGCTTCGATTTCGATGGCCGCATTTCCGAGGACTTCAAGCTCGGCAGCGGCACATGGGTCAGCGTCGGTCCGTTGCGCGCGCGCTTCGTCGGCGCCTGCGCGCCGCTGGTGCGCGATGTCGTCATCGCCGGTATCAATCGCGATGAACTGTCGGCGTTGGTGGTGCTCGATCTCGACGGTTGCCGGGTCATCAATCCGGATCTGCCGCCGGGCGATCTCGCTGTTGCAGCGCATGATCCGATTATTCGTGACGCCTTTCGCGAGCAACTCGCCAGCTTCAGGGCCGGCGCCACCGGCTCGTCCACGCGCATCGCCAAGGCCGTGCTGCTCGATACGCCGCTGTCCATCGACAAGGGCGAGGTCACCGACAAGGGCTCGATCAACCAGCGCGCGGTGCTGGAGCATCGGGCGGCGCTGATCGACGACATCTATGCGGGAGAGGCGAAAGCAGGGGTGATTTCGGTCTAGGGCGTTAAGCCTGCGGCAAAGCCGCAATGCGATAGGACTTTACCGCTCCCGCGCCACTGACCTAAAGAAGGGGCTGAAAGAACAGCCGGACTTTGATTTAGCTGTCGATAACAAAAGAACCTTGAGGGAGAGACCAATGACCAAGCTTCATCTCGCGATGGCGGCCGTGGCCGCGTCGCTGGCACTCGGCGCCTCCGCGCATGCCCAGACGCCCGAGATCACCATCGGCATCACCGTGTCCACCACCGGCCCCGCCGCAGCTCTCGGCATTCCCGAGCGCAATGCGCTGGAATTCGTGCCGAAGGAAATCGGCGGCGTGCCGCTGAAGACCATCGTGCTCGACGACGGCGGTGATCCTACTACGGCGACCACCAATGCGCGTCGCTTCGTCACCGAATCCAAGGCCGACATCATCATGGGCTCGTCGACCACGCCGCCCACCATTGCCGTGTCCACGGTGGCCAATGAAGCCGGCATTCCGCATTTCGGCCTGGCGCCGTTCCCGATCTCGCCGGAGCGCGCCAAGTGGTCTGTCGGCATGCCACAGCCGGTGCCGATCGTCGGCAAGGTGATGTACGATCACATGAAGGCCAAGGGTATCAAGACCGTCGGTTATATCGGCTTCTCGGATTCCTATGGCGACCTCTGGTTCAACGACCTGAAGAACCAGACCGGCCCGATGGGCATCAAGGTCGCTGCCGAAGAGCGCTTTGCCCGTCCGGATACGTCGGTCACCGGCCAGGTGCTGAAACTGATCGCTGCCAACCCCGATGCGATCCTGATTGGTGCTTCCGGCACTGCCGCCGCGCTGCCGCAGAGCGAATTGCGCGACAAGGGCTATAAAGGCCTGATCTACCAGACCCATGGCGCAGCCTCGATGGACTTCATCCGCATCGCCGGCAAGGCCGCTGAAGGCGTCCTGATGGCGTCGGGCCCGGTGATGTATCCGGAAGGCCAGGCTGACACGGCCCTTACGAAGAAGCCCGGAATGACGCTTAACACGGCCTATGAAGCCAAGTATGGCCCCAACAGCCGCAGCCAGTTCGCAGGCCATTCCTATGACGCGTTCGAGGTGCTCAAGCGGGTCGTCCCGGTGGCGCTGAAGACTGCGAAGCCCGGCACACCCGAGTTCCGCGAGGCGATCCGTCAGGCGCTGATGTCGGAAAAAGAGATCCCGGCCAGCCAGGGCGTCTACAACTTCACCGAGAAGGACCGCTACGGCCTGGACGAGCGTTCCCGTATCCTGCTGACGGTCAAGGACGGCAAATACGTCCTGGCTCAGTAATACCTTCGGCTGATGGGGCGCGGCGCCAAGCCGCTTCCCCCGCAGTGCAATATTGGCTAACCAGAGCCGGCCTTCACCCGAAGGCCGGCTTTTTGCCGTCTGCGGCGCGCCGCAGCGTTTGAATCCATCCAAGAAAGCAATCAAGAAATGTCCAAGCTTCATCTGGCGATAGCGGCCGTTGCCGCAGCGCTGGCCGTCGCTTCCCCGGCGGAAGCCCAGAGCCCTGAAATCACGATCGGCCTCAGCCTGTCGACCACCGGCCCGGCGGCCGCCCTCGGCGTACCGTCGCGCAATGCGCTCGACTTCGTGCCGAAGGAAATCGGCGGCGTACCGCTGAAGCTGATCGTGCTCGACGATGGCGGCGACCCGACCGCGGCCACCACCAATGCCCGTCGCTTCGTCACCGAATCCAAGGCCGACCTGATCGTCGGTTCGTCGATCGTGCCGACCTCGATCGCCATCTCGGCGGTCGCCAATGAAGTCGGCGTGCCGCATTTCAGCCTGTCGCCGATGCCGTTCACGCCGGCCCGCGAAAAGTGGTCGGTGGACATGCCGCAGCCGGTCGAGATTGTCGGCAAGGTCATGTACGACCACATGAAGGCCAATGGCGTGAAGACCGTGGGCTATATCGGCTATTCCGACAGCTACGGCGATCTCTGGTTCAACGATTTCAAGAACCAGACCGGTGGTCTCGGCATGAAGATGGTGGCCGACGAGCGCTTCGCGCGTCCGGACACGTCGATCACCGGCCAGGCGCTGAAGCTGATCGCTGCCAATCCCGATGCCATCCTGATCGGCGCCGCCGGCACCGGCGCGGGCATGCCGCAGTCGGAGCTGCGCGACCGCGGCTACAAGGGCCTGATCTACCAGACCCATGGCGCGGCCTCGTCGGACTTCATCCGCATCGCCGGCAAGGCCGCGGAAGGCGTGCTGATGGCGGCAGGTCCGGTGATGTATCCGGAAGGCCAGCCCGACACCGCGCTGACCAAGAAGCCGGGCCTCGAACTGAACAAGGCCTATGAAGCCAAATATGGCGCCAACAGCCGCAGCCAGTTTGCCGGTCACTCCTATGACGTGTTCGAAGTGCTGAAGCGCGTCGTGCCTGTCGCGCTGAAGACCGCGAAGCCCGGCACACCGGAATTCCGCGAGGCCATCCGCCAGGCGCTGATGACGGAGAAGGAAATCCCGGCGAGCCAGGGCGTCTACAACTACACCGAAAAGGACCGCAACGGCGTCGACGACCGCTCGCGCATCCTGCTGACGGTGAAAGACGGGAAATACGTTCCGGCGAAGTGAGCTCGGATTGAGTGCAATACAAAGCCGGCGGTTGCGAGATCGCCGGCTTTTGTATGTGGATTATTGTTTAAAGGGATAATCTGATTTATCTGTTTAAACGATATTCACGATTATCGATTAAAGCGATAAAGTGCTATATCGGTTCTATCGATAAAAAGGAGGTTTTCATGCTGATGAGGACCGTATCAGACTTTGGCGCCGTCATACGCGATCGACGGAAAGCAAAAGGTCTCACCCAGACGGATCTCGCGAAGCAAATTGGCGTGCGACAAAGCTGGGTTTCCGATATCGAAAGCGGCCGTCACGACAATCCCGGGCTCGGTATCTTGCTACAGGTCTGCAAAGTGCTCGGCATAGACATCCGCGTTGATCGGGCGACATCCGTCAAAAGTTCGGATTCGACCGGAAGCGGCGATCTGGCGACTGCGGATCCGGCATTTCTGCGACGGGGCCGCCGGTGAGTATGCCCTCCAAAAATCCGAAGATTCTTCATGTGCTAATGGGCGGCATCGAGATCGGCTCTCTCGAGCAGCTTGCGTCAGGGCGCTTGCGTCTCACTTATGCCGACGCCTGGCTTGCCGACGAGGCCACCCAGATTCCGCTGTCGATGTCGCTTCCGCTCGTTTCGCAAGTTCACGAAGGAAAGACGCTGGAGAGCTATCTCTGGAATTTGTTGCCGGACAATGCCGATACGCTCGCTGCATGGGCGCGCGCTTATGACGTGTCGCCCAACAGCGCCTTCGCATTGCTCTCGAAGGTCGGCGAGGATTGTGCCGGCGCCGTTCAATTCGTCTCGGACGAATGGATGGAAAAGAATGTAAATTCGCCGGGCGACGTCGAATGGCTCGACACGGCCGAGGTCGCTCAACGGCTAAAACGGCTTCGTGAAGACCGAACATCCACGGGACGCGATGCCGGCGACAAGGGACACTTCAGCCTTGCCGGAGCGCAGCCGAAGATGGCTTTGCTGTTCGAAGACGAGCGCTGGGGTGTGCCGAGCGGCCGCCGGGCAACGACGCATATTCTCAAGCCTCCGATGCCGCATCTGCAGGGCACGACGGAAAACGAACATGCCTGCCTGCGCCTGGCAGCGCGCCTTGGGCTGGTGGTTGCCGATAGCAGGGTCGGGCATTTTGAAAACGAGACCGCCATCGTCGTCACACGTTACGATCGAGAGAGGGGGCAGGACGGCATCGTTCGGCGCTATCATCAGGAAGATATGTGCCAGGCGCTCGGCGTCCATCCGTCGATCAAATACGAGAATCTCGGCGGTCCCGGCGCTGAAGCGATCGCGCGGAAGGTACTCGTCCATGACGCGGAGCCACAACGGGCGCTGAGAAGTTTTGCAGAGGCGCTGGCGTTGAATTTCCTGATCCTCGGCACCGATGCGCATGCCAAGAACTTTTCCGTCGTGCATTTGTCCGGGCGCAAGACTTTCTTCGCGCCGCTCTACGACATCCTGAGCTATGACCCTTACGTCGCCGATGATCACGAGGATCGCCGCCTCAAGATGGCGATGAAGATCGGCGGCTATTATCAATTCCGGGAAGTGCTGCCACGGCACTGGGAACGTCAGGCAAAAGCGATGCGTTTCGATCCCGCGGAGATGCTTGGGATCGTTGCCGATCTCGCAGCGCGCATTCCCGACGAATTCGCTGTTGTCCGCACGGAATGCAGACAGGATGGGTTGCAGCATCCAGTGCTGGACACCATGCTTGACCGCTTCAACGTGCGTTGCAAGTCGGTGAAGGCACAATATGCAGTTCAATGATGTGAGCGCGAATTAAATAGCGCTTTCGCCTTCGTGCTGGAAGCCGAGATAGCTCGCCACCACGCGCTGGTTGCTGGCGATGTCGCTGGCTTTGCCGTCGAGGACGAATTCACCCAGTTCCATCACATAGGCGCGGTCTGCGATCTTCAATGCAGCCTGCGCATTCTGCTCAACAAGCAGCACGGCAACGCCGGCGGCTTTCAACTCACCGACGATGCGGAAGATGTCCGCCACGATGATCGGGGCGAGGCCGAGGCTGGGCTCGTCGAGCATCAGGAGTTTCGGTGTGCCCATCAGGGCGCGGCCCATGGCGAGCATCTGCTGTTCGCCGCCGGAGAGCGTGCCGGCCAGCTGCTTGCGGCGCTCCTTGAGGCGCGGGAACAGGGTGTAGACGCGCTCGAAGGAGCGGGCGGCGGTGGCCTTGTCGATGCGGAACGCGCCGAGCAGGAGGTTGTCTTCCACATTCATCGTGGCGAACAGCTCGCGATGTTCGGGCACGAGGCTGAGGCCGGCGGCGACGCGGTCCTCAATGTCGAGCTTGCTGATCTCGCGGCCGGCGAACTGCACGCCGCCCTTCAGCGGCAGGACGCCCATGGTGGCGTTTAGCAGCGTCGTCTTGCCGGCGCCATTGGCGCCGATGATGGTGACGATCTCGCCGTCGCGGACTTCGAGATTGACGGCGCGCACCGCTTCGACCTTGCCGTAGGACACATGCGCGTCGGTGACTTTCAGCAACGCACTCATGCAGCGGCTCCGAGATAGGCCTTGATCACGTCGGGATTTGTCTTGATCTCGGCCGGCGTGCCTTCCGCGATCTTGGTGCCGAAATCGAGCACCACGATGCGATCGGCAAGGTTCATCACAAAACCCATGTCGTGTTCGACCAGCAGCACCGACATGCCGCCTTCGCGGAGCTGGCGCAGGAGAGCGGCGAGCTGCTGCTTCTCCATGTGGCGCAAGCCGGCTGCAGGCTCGTCGAGCAGCAGCAGCATCGGATCGACGCACAGCGCACGGGCGATCTCGACAATGCGCTGCTGACCAAGCGAAAGCGAGCCGGCGAGCTGGTTCATCTGGTCGCCGAGGCCGACCCGCTCGATCTGTTTTGCGGCTTCCGCCAGCAGCTTCGCCTCATCGGCACGATCGAGGCGGAGCATCGAGGCGATGGCGCCGGACGAGCCGCGCAGATGCGCGCCAAGCGCGACGTTTTCCAGCACGGTCATGTCGGGCACCAGCTTCACATGCTGGAAGGTGCGGGCGACGCCGAGCTTGACGACTTCCTGCGGCGGCGCGCCACTGACACTCTCGCCGCGCACGGTGACCTTGCCGGCAGTCGCTGGCAGCACGCCGGTGATGAGGTTGAAGGTCGTGCTCTTACCGGCGCCATTGGGGCCGATCAGTGCGACGATCTCGCAGCTCTTCACCTCGAACGACACGTCGTTGACGGCAACCACGCCGCCGAACTGCTTGCGCGCTTTCTCCACCTGCAGCAGCACGCCGTCGGCTGGCGCGCTTTCGGCGCGGGACGGCAGCGCGTCGGCCGAGGCCGGGCGCTTGCGGCTGTCCTTGGCCGGGAGCAGCGAGGTCACCCACGGCCACATGCCGGTGGGGGCGAGCTGCAGCAATGCGACGAGCAGGATGCCGAACACGATGGCCTCGAGCTGGCCGCTGCCGCCGAGCAGCGCCGGCAGATAGCTCTGCAGCGCTTCCTTGAGAATGATCACCACGGCTGCGCCGAGCACGCCGCCCCAGACATAGCCGGCACCGCCGACCACGGCGATGAACAGATATTCGATGCCGAGATGCGGGCCGAACGGCGTCGGGTTAGCCGCGCGCTGGAAATGCGCATAGAGCCAACCGGAGAGACCGGCCAGCACGGCGGCATAGATGAACACCAGCAGTTTTGCCCGTGCCGTCTGCACGCCAAAAGCTTCGGCGGCGACATGGCCGCGGCGCAGCGCGCGGATGGCGCGGCCGGTGCGGCTGTCCAGCAGGTTCATCGACAGCAGGGCGGCGATGATCACGGCGATCCAGATCGGGAAATAGATCGTGCCGGGATCCAGCATCTTCCACGTGCCGATGGACAGCGGCGGAATGCCCGAGATGCCGTCATTGCGGCCGAGGAATTCCAGCTTGCCGAACAGGTAATACAGGCTGATGCCCCAGGCGATGGTGCCGAGTGGCAGATAGTGGCCGGACAGGCGCATGGTGATGATGCCGAGGAACACCGCGGCGAAGCCGGCGACCAGCAGCGACAGCGGCAGCGTCAGCCAGGGCGACACGCCATAGGTCGTGGTCAGCACGGCGGTCGTATAGGCGCCGAAGCCGCAGAAGGCGGCCTGGCCGAACGAGGTGAGGCCGCCGACGCCGGTGAGCAGCACGAGGCCCATGGCGACCAACGAGGCGAGGCCGATATTGTCCAGCAGCACGATCCAGAATGGCGGGACGCCCGGGATGAACGGGATCACGGCCATCACGGCGGCGAAAGCGAAGATGGGGAGGAGACGCGACGTCATGGCGCTCAATCCTTCTCTTCTTCGACTTCTGGGGCCGCGAGCGAGCGCAGCACCAGAACCGGCAGGATCAGCGTGAAGACGATCACTTCCTTGAAGTTGCTGGCATAGAAGGACGAGAAGGCTTCGACGCAGCCCACCAGAATGGCTGCAGCCGCGGTGATGGGATAGCTCACCAGCCCGCCGATGATGGCGGCGACAAAACCCTTGAGGCCGATCAGGAAGCCGGTGTCGTAATAGAGCGTGGTGATCGGCACGATCAGGATGCCTGAAATGGCGCCGATGACCGAAGCCAGCAAAAAGGCGAGCTGGCCCGACAGCGTGGTGCGGATGCCGACGAGACGGGCGCCGAGCCGGTTTACGGCGGTGGCGCGCAGCGCTTTGCCATACAGCGTGTAGCCGAAGAACAGCCACAGGCCGACGATCAGCGCGATGGTGATGCCGTAGACGGCGATGCTCTGGCCGGTAAAGCGCAGTGCGCCGATGGTGATGGCGTCCGTCGAGATCGCCGGTCCGCGCTGGCCCTCGGCGCCAAAGAAGACGAGGCCAAAGCCCTGCAGCGCCAGGTGGCAGCCGACCGAAGCAATCAGCAGCACGAGCACCGAGGTATGGGCGATCGGTTGATAGGCGATGCGGTAGAGATAGAGGCCGATGGCGGCGACGATCAGCAGCGACAGCGCGATGTTGACAGGAATGCTGGACGGCTTGCCGGCCAGCGCCAGCATCACGCCCCAGATGGCGAGCGGGAACACGATATTCACCGCCAGCGAGCGCAGCACGCGCGTCGCCTGCATGGCGCGGCGGAAGGTGAACAGGTCGAAGGCGAAGGCGACGACGCCCATGGCCACCGCGAGCTTGATGGTTCCCGGCGTCTGCCCGGCGGAGAGGCTGGCATAGGTCAGCGCGCCGAAGGTGATGAATTCGCCCTGGGGGATGAGGATGACGCGCGTAACAGCAAAGACCAGCACCAGTGCCAGTCCCAGCAGCGCATAGATCGCACCATTGGTGATGCCGTCCTGAAGCAGGAACAGCAAGATCGTCGTGTTCAAGGCCGGACGCTCCCCCACATTGCCTGCCGCGGCGGATACCACACGGGCGGGACAATCAACAATGGCGGTTGAACCCGCTCACATATTTGGTATATCTGATAACGATTATTGGACATAACTCAAGCCCAGCCGCAGTTCGACCGGGTGTGACATTGAACCACCGGGGTTTGCGGAAGGCGAGTGATGACGACGTCGAAAACCACCGTTCAGGAATCTGCCAAACCTGTCGAGCCGGTCGGCTTCGACGAGGAGGGGGCGGCGCTGCAGATGGGCGAGCTCAGCGAATTGCTGGGCTATGTGATCAAGCGCGCGCAGCTCAAGGTGTTCGACGACTTCCTGCGCTGCATGGCGCCGCTGCAGCTGTCGCCGGCGCAATTCTCTGTGCTGCTGTTGCTCGACAAGAATCCCGGTCGTAACCAGACCGAGATCGCCAACACGCTCGGCATCCTGCGTCCGAATTTCGTCTCGATGCTGGACGGGCTGGAAAGCCGGGATCTGTTGACCCGCATGCGCTCGCCGAGCGATCGCCGCTCGCATGTGCTGATGCTGACGGACAAGGGCCGCGCCACGCTGGCCCGGGCCAAAAAGCTGGTGGCGACACGCCACGAAGCGCGGCTGATCGAATTGCTGGGGCCAAGCGAGCACAAGGCGCTGCTCGGCATGATGGCGAAGATCGCGAACGAGTTTTAAACGCGGAGCGTGTGGTCTCCCTCCCCGGAGCGTAGCGAATGGGGAGGGTGGCGCGTAGCGCCGGGTGGGGTCTTTCCCCACGGTAGGACAGAGCGTGGGGATAGACCCCACCCGTCTCGAATCTCGCTGAACGCTCGCTTCGATCCACCCTCCCCAGTCGCTTCGCTCCGGGGAGGGAGAAGAGCTACCCCACCAAAATCACCCTGACATCATTCACATTTGTCAGCGTCGGCCCGGTCTGCAGCAGGTCGCCGGTGGCCGTGAAGAATGTCGTCGCGTCGTTGTTTTTCAGCGATGCGATCGGATCGAGCTTCTGCGCATGCATGGCCGCGAAGGTTTCTGCATCGAGCAGCGCGCCGGCGGGATCGCTTGCGCTGCCCGCGCCGCCATCGGCGCCATCGGTGTCGCCGGCCAATGCCACGATGCCGGTTGTGTCCTTGAAGGCATCCACCAGCGCCAGCGCGTATTCCTGATTGGGGCCACCGCGGCCATTGCCGGTCACTGTGACGGTGAGTTCACCGCCGGAGACGATGGCGATCTTCCTGCCTTCGGCCTGCGCCTTCAGCGCCATGGCAGCATGTTCGGCTGCGACCTCGCGGGCCTCGCCTTCGAGATCGGCGCCGAGATCGATCACCTCATAGCCGGCATCGCGTGCGATCTGGGCCGCGGCATCGAGCGATTCCTTCGGGCGCGCGATGAGCTTGAAGGTCGCGCGGGCAAAGGCGGGATCATTCGGCTTCACGCTTTCATTGCCGGCATCGTTCAGCGCCGCCGTCACGGCATCGTCCACGGTGAGCTTGTATTTGGCGACGATGGCGCGCGCATCGGCGAGCGTCGTGGTGTCCGGCACGGTGGGGCCCGACGCGATCACCGCGGGATCGTCATGCGGCACGTCGGAAATCGCCAGCGACAGGATCTCGGCCTTCTGGCCGGCGCGGGCGAGGCGGCCGCCCTTGATGCGGGAGAGATGCTTGCGGACGGTGTTGATCTCGCCGATCACGGCGCCCGAGCGCAGCAGCGCGCGGTTGAGCTGCTGCTTCTGCTGGAAGGTGATGCCGGCCACCGGCGCGGTCCAGTTGGCCGAGCCGCCGCCGGTGATTAGCACCAGCAGCAGGTCGTCGGCGGTGGCGGTGGCGGCGAGCGCCAGCGTGTCGTCGGCGCCTTTCATGCCGGCCTCGTCAGGCACGGGATGGCCGGCCTCGACCACGCGGATGCGGCGGGTCGGCACGCCATGGCCATGGCGGGTGGTGGCGATGCCGGTGAGGCGTTCCGGATCGAGCTTCAGCGTGTCGAGATAATGGGCTTCGGCGGCGGCGGCCATTGCGGCGGCGCCCTTGCCGGCGGCGAGGCAGATGATGCGGCCTTTCGGCGGTGCCGGCAGATGGGCGCTGAGAATGACGTCGGGATGCGCTGCGGCAACAGCGGCATCGAAAATGGCGCGGAGCAGGGGGCGTTTGTCGGTCATGGGAGGGTTATGACGGGCAAAGAGCGAGGCGGCAAGATGGGCCACCCCACCCCGGCGCTACGCGCCGACCCTCCCCTGCAGGGGAGGGTTAAGAAAGCAGGCTGCTTGTGTTCAGGCACCCTCCCCTGCAGGGGAGGGTCGGAAGCAGCCGGCTTGCCGGCTACTTCCGGGGTGGGGCCTTAGCCTCAGTTCGTCCCGACTTCGCCCTTCATCACCTCGCCAAAGAGCTTCCAGCTCTCGCCTTCGAACTTCATCATCTGCATCTGGTCGATGGGGGCGAAGTCGGTAGGCGAAGTGTTCACCTTGACGCCGGGCAGCAGGGTCGGCTGCTGGATGTCCTTCAGGTTCGCCGCCTGCTTCATCACATTGGCGCGGGTGAGATCGTCGCCGCACTGCTGGAGCAGGATCGCCATGGTCACGGCGATGTTGTAGCCGGACATCAGCGAGGAATCCGCGGGATTGCCGTCCGGCACATATTTCGCGAGGAATTCCTTATAGGCGATCATGCCGGGATCGTCTTTCCACTGCGGGTCGGTGGCGTCCTTGGCGTAATGCGCCGAGATCACGCCTTGCGCGTTCTCGAGACCGGCGGGGCGCAACACCTGGCCGACGGAGACGCTGACGCCGGGCACGATCATGGTGGGCTTCCAGCCGAGCTCGGCGATCTTCTTGATCGTCTGCGCGGCGAATTTCGGCGTCGCGAAGATGACGACAACATCGGGATTGGCCGCCTTGATCTTCACGATATGCGAATCGACTGTGGGCTCGGTCAGCTCGTAGCTATCCTCGATCACGATCGACGACGCCTTGTCGGCAAACCCGTCGCGCAGGCCCTTCAGATAGTCCTTGCCGAAGTCGTCGTTCTGATAGAGCACGCCGACCTTGGCGCCGGCTTTCTCCTTCATCAGATACTGCGCATAAATGCGGCCTTCGCTCTGGTAGCTGGGCAGATAGCCCATGGTCCAGGGGAAGTTCTTCGGATCGTTCCATTTGGTGGCGCCGGTGGCCAGGAATAGTTGCGGCACCTTCTTGGCGTTCATGTATTTGTGGATCGCCGTGTTCGAGGGCGTACCGAGCGCCGAGAACAGCAGCAGCACTTCATCGCTCTCGATGAGCTTGCGGGTCTGCTCGACCGCCTTCGGCGGCGAATAGGCGTCGTCATAGGAGATGAAGTTGATCTTGCGGCCGTTGATGCCGCCCTTGTCGTTGATCATCTTGAAATAGCCGGCCTGCGCCTTGCCGACGGCGCCATAGGCTGAAGCCGGTCCGCTATAGGGCACGATATTGCCGAGCTTGATTTCGGTGTCGCTGGCGCCGGTGTCGTATTTCTTCTGGGCGAAGACGGCGGTGGACGAGACGGCGAGCAACATGGCGGCGGCCGAGAGGCTAGCCAGCCGCACGGATGTGGCGGACATTCGAGTTCCTTCCCTTGCTTGCAAGGCGTGATTTTCTTGTTCGGCAAACGCGCTTTCGCGTCTGCGAGGCGGTCTTACCGCGAATGCGTACGGACACAAATGGAAAGCGTCCCAAAACGCGCGAAGCCTGCGCCGACTTTGGTCGCAGGCCCCGCTTATTTCATTTGAAGGAATGATCAGCCGCCGACGTCAGCGCTGATGATGTCGCCGAACAGTTCCCATTTCTCGCCCTTGAACCGCATCAGCTGCAACTGGCTGATCGGTGCGAAGTCGGTGGCCGAGGTGTTGATCTTGATGCCCGGCAGCAGGATCTCCGTGCGATAGTCCTTCAGGCTGGCGGCCTGCTTCATGACATTCTCGCGGGTAAGATCATTGCCGCACATCTGCAGCACCTTCACCAGGGTCTGCGCTGCGCCGTAGCCAACGATGACGTTGTTGTCGAGCTTGTTTCCTTCCGGGAAATCCTTGTCCATGAAAGCCAGGAAGGTCTTCATGCCGGCATCGTCTTTCCACTGCGGATCGGAGACGTCCTTCGCATAGGCCGCCGAGATGATGCCCTGGCCGTTCTCGAAGCCCGCCGGTTTCATCACGCTGCCGACCGAGGCCGACACGTTGTTGAGGAAGTGCTCCGCCTTCCAGCCGATCTCCGCCGATTTCTTGATGGCCTGCGCGGCGAATTTCGGTGTGGTGATGTTGATGAAGACGTCGGCGCCGGAGGCCTTCAGCTTGACGATGTGGCTATCGACCGTCGGTGTGGATGTCTCATAGCTTTCCTCCATCACGATCATCGAGGCAGCCTTGCTGCCGAGGCCGTCTTTCAGACCTTTCAGATAGTCCTTGCCGTAATCGTCGTTCTGGTAGAGCACGCCGATCTTGGCATTCGGGCGCTCCTTCAGCAGATATTTGGCATAGATCTGGGTTTCGCTCTGATAGGAGGGCTGCCAGCCCATCGTCCAGGGAAAGTCCTTCGGATCGTTCCACTTGGTGGCGCCGGTGGCCACGAACAGCTGCGGCACCTTCTTGGTGTTCATGTATTTGTGGATCGCCGAATTGGGCGGCGTGCCGAGTGGATTGAAGACGAGCAGCACCTCGTCGCTCTCGACCAGCTTGCGGGCCTGTTCCACCGTCTTCGGTGGGGAATAGGCGTCGTCATAGCTGATGAAATTGATCTTGCGGCCATTGATGCCGCCTTCGGCATTAATCTTCTTGAAATAGGCTTCCTCGGTCTTGCCGATCACGCCGTAAGCGGAAGCCGGTCCGCTATAGGGCATGATATTGCCGATCTTGATTTCGGTGTCGGTGACGCCCGGTCCATATTTCTTCTGGGCCAGCGCGCCGGACGTGGCGGCGGCGAGGATCGCGACGGCAGCCGGAAGCACGGCCAAACGCAGATGCATTGCAGGCATTTCGGGTCTCCCTGATGATTTTTTGATGTGTCACGTTTCTTGACGCTGGAGCTCTGCGGCTCCTGTGGTCATTCAACACCCGCGAGGGTTCCCCGGCAAGAAAAAGCCCCCGCGACATGGTCGCGGGGCGGTATTGTTGTGTCTTTTTTGGCCGGTGCAGAAAGGATTACTGCGTTGCCGCCACGTCGCCGCTGAAGATCTCACCGAAGCGCTCCCAGGCCTGGCCCTTGAAGCGCTGCATCTGCAGTTGCGAGATCGGTGCGAAGTCAGTCGGCGAGGTGTTGATCTTCACACCGGGTAGCATCGTGTCCGGCACATAGTCCTTCAGACTAGCGGCCTGTTTCATGACATTGGCACGGGTGAGATCGTCACCGCACATTTCCAGCACCTTCACCAGCGTCTGTGCGGCGCCATAGCCATAGATCGTTCCGGAGTCGGCCTTGTTGGCCTCGGGATAGTACTTGTCGAGAAAAGCCGACCACTTCTTGATGCCGGGATCGTCTTTCCACTGCTGGTCTGTGCCGTCCTTGCTGTAGGAGGCCGACAGCACGCCTTGCGCATTCTCGAAGCCTGCTGGCTGCATCACCGCACCGACGGAGATGCTGACATTGGTCATGATTTGCAGTGGCTTCCAGCCGAGTTCGCCGGTCTTGCGGATGATCTGCGCGGCGAATTTCGGCGACGCAAAGATCATCAGCACATCGGGATTGGCGGATTTGACCTTCACCACATGGGTATCCATCGTGGGCTCGGCAACTTCGTAGCTATCCTCGACGGTGATCATCGAGGCTGCCTTGGCGCCGAGGCCGTCGCGGAACCCTTTCAGGTAGTCCTTACCGAAGTCGTCGTTCTGATAGATGATTCCGATTTTCGCGTTCGGCTTCTCCTTCAGCAGATATTTCGCATAGATCACGGCCTCGCTCTGATAGGAGGGCTGCCAGCCGATGGTCCAGGGAAAATTCTTCGGATCGTTCCACTTGGTGGCGCCGGTGGCCACGAACAGCTGCGGCACTTTCTTGCCGTTCAGATATTTCTGGATCGCGGTGTTCGACGGCGTTCCGAGCGGATTGAACACGACCAGTACCTCGTCGCTCTCCACCAGCTTGCGGACCTGCTCCACGGCCTTCGGCGGCGAATAGGCATCGTCATAGCTGATGAAGTTGATCTTGCGCCCGTTCACGCCGCCATTGGCGTTGACCATGTTGAAATAGGCGGCCTCGGTCTTGCCGATCACGCCGTAAGCGGAGGCGGGGCCGCTATAGGGAATGATGTTGCCGATCTTGATTTCGGTGTCGGTGGCGCCGGTGTCGTATTTCTTCTGCGCAAATGCGCCGGTGGTGGAGAGCAGCAAGGTCAGTGCAGCGGAGGTCGCTGCCAGACGCAAAGATCGTGCGAGCATCCAAAAGTCTCCCGTAGTCGTTTCGTCCCAACAGTTTTTGCGGAGCTCTGCGGCTCCTGCGACATATTGAACGCCCGTCTCTGTCGCGTCACAAGAAAAAGCCCCTGCGACAAAATCGCAGGGGCCAGGAATTGCTATAAACTGCGTGCGATGCAGCGAGTGCGTTGCGCTTACTCCGGCGCTGGCGTGTCGGCATTGATGACGTCGCCGAACAGCTCCCACTTGTCGCCCTTGAAGCGCATCATGCGGAGCTGCGCGATCGGCGCATAGTCGGTGGCCGAAGTGGAGATCGTGATGCCCGGCAGCAGCGTGTCCGGCGCAAAGTCCTTCAGACTGGCCGCCTGCTTCATCACATTCTCACGGGTGAGGTTGTCGCCAGCCATTTCCAGCACCTTCACCATGGTCTGCGCAGCGCCATAACCATAGACCAGACTGTTGTCGGTGCGGTCGGCGCCCGGCATGTATTTATCGACGAAGGCCGACCACTTCTTCATGCCGGGGTCGTTGTTCCACTGTGAGTCCGCGCCGTCCTTGCGATAGTCCGCCGACAGCACGCCCTGCGCATTGTCGAAGCCGGCGGGCTGCATCACAGCGCCGACGGAGACGCTGACATTGGTGACGAGCTGCAGCGGCTTCCAGCCGAGCTCGCCGATCTTACGGATGCCCTGGGCGGCGAATTTCGGCGTCACGAAATGCACGACCACATCGGGGTTCAGCGACTTCACCTTGACGATATGGCTGTCGATGCTCGGCTCGGAGATTTCATAGCTCTCCTCGATCACCAGCTGCGACGCGGCCTTGGCGCCGAGCGCTTCCTTGAACGCCTTCTGATAGTCCTTGCCGAAGTCGTCGTTCTGATAGAGCACGGCGATCTTGGCGCCGCGCTTTTCCTTCATCAGATATTTGGCATAGATCTGCGCTTCGACGGCGTAGCTCGGCTGCCATCCCATGGTCCATGGGAAGTGCTTTGGATCGTTCCACTTGCTGGCGCCGGTGGCGACGAACAGCTGCGGCACCTTCTTGGCGTTCATGTATTTCTGGAACGCGGTGTTGGACGGCGTGCCGAGCGAGTTAAAGATCAGCAGCGCCTCGTCGGACTCCACCAGCTTGCGCGCCTGCTCCACGGCCTTCGGCGGCGAATAGGCGTCGTCATAGGTGATGAAGTTGATCTTGCGGCCGTTCACGCCGCCATTGTCATTGACCATCTTGAAGTAAGCGGCCTCGGTCTTGCCGATCAGTCCGTAGGATGAGGCAGGGCCGCTATACGGCATGATGTTGCCGATCTTGATCTCGGTATCGGTGGCGCCGGTGTCGTATTTCTTCTGGGCAAGCGCTTGGCCGGATGCGGCGATGCTCAAGCTCGTTGCGACTGACAGTGCTAGCGCATGCGCGCGAATCGAAGGCATTTCAAACTCCCGATGATTGTTGTTCTTGCGGGCCTTTGTGGCTCCGTCGGGGATTGAACACCCTTCGCCTGTGCGCCGCAATGAAAAGCCCTCCGCGAGAGTCTCACGAAGGGCTGATTTAATGTGCAGGTGAATGCCGTGCGGCGGTAAATCTCAACGATTGATTTCGCCGGACATCACCGGACCGAACGGCTCCCATTTCTCGCCGGTAAAACGCATCATCTGCAGCTGCTCGATCGGGTAATGATCATTCGCCGACGTGTTCAGCTTCACGCCCGGCAACACGATGTCCGGCACGAAGTCGCGCAACGATGCGGCCTGCTTCATCACATTGGCGCGGGTGAGGTCGTCGCCGGCTTGTTTCAGCACCTGCACCATGGCCTGGGCCACGCCATAGCCATAAACGGTGGAGATGTCGTTGCGGCTGTAGTCGGGTGCATATTTCGCAAGGAATGCCGTGAAGCGCTTCATGCCCTCGTCATTGTCCCACTGCGCATCGGAACCATCCTTGGCGTAATAGGCGGACAGGATGCCCTGCGAGATGTCAAGGCCGGCAGGCTTCAGCACCGAGCCCACCGAGGCGCTGGCATAGCCCTGGATATAAAGCGGCTTCCAGTTCAGCGCTGCGACTTTGCGGATCGCCTGCACCGCCGATTTTGGCGTGGTGACACTGATGAACACATCGGCGCCGGACGCCTTGAGATTGATGATGCGGCTGTCGATGGTCGGCTCGCTCAGCTCATAGCCTTCGGCGGCAACGATCATCAATGCCTTGTCGCCGAGCCCGTCCTTCAGGCCCTTCAGCACATCCTTGCCGAAGTCGTCGTTCTGGTAGAGCACCGCGATCTTCGCATCGGGCTTTTCTTTCAGGATATAGGCGGCATAGATCCGGCCTTCGCTCTGATAGGGCGGCTGCCACGCCATGGTCCATGGCCAGGCCTTGTGATCGCCGAACGACGTGCTGCCGGCGCCGACGAAGAGTTGCGGCACCTTCTTGCTGTTCAAATATTTCAGGATGGCCGTGTTCGAGGGGGTGCCCAGCGGGTTGAACACTACGAGGACTTCATCCGATTCCACCAGCTTGCGCGCCTGCTCGACGGCCTTGGATGGATTATAGGCGTCGTCATAGCTGATGAAATTGATCTTGCGGCCGTTGATGCCGCCCTGATCGTTGATCATCCTGAAATAGGCGGCCTCGATGATGCCCGCGGTGCCATAGGCCGAGGCCGGTCCGCTATAGGGCATGATATTGCCGATCCTGATCTCGGTATCGGACGCACCGGTATCGTAGGTCTTCTGCGCGATTACGGGGGAAGCGACTGCGACAGTCAGCGCCGCGATCAAGGTGAAAGAGGCAGGCGAGCGAAGGCGGGTCGGCATAACCAGAAAGATCCTCGGCGCGGCGAGGGGGCGCGGGTACCGGCGCCAAAAGAAAAACCCCTCGCGATGCGATCGCGAGGGGCACTGTCGATGTGGCAGAAAGATGGTGGTGGACCCTTCTCATCTCTTCGTCATGGCCGGGCTTGTCCCGGTCATCCACGTCCTTTCTACCTTGCTGCGAAGACGTGGATACGCGGGACAAGCCCGCGCATGACGGCGAAAACTAGCCGTCGATCTTGCCGGCGATGATCGGGCCGAACAGCTCCCACTTCTCGCCCTTGAAGCGCTGCATCTGCAGCTGTTCGATCGGGTAGAAGTCGGTGGCCGAGGTGTTGATGGTGATGCCCGGCAGCAGCGTGTCGGGTGAGAAGTCCTTGAGGCTCGCCGCCTGCTTCATGATGTTGGCGCGGGTCAGGTCGTCGCCGGCCTGCTTCAGCGTCTGCACGATGGTCTGGGCATGGCCATAGCCGAACACGACCGAACCGTCGGTCTTGTTGGCGTCCGGCGCATATTTGGCGAGGAAGGCGTAGAATTTCTTCATACCCTCGTCATTGTCCCATTGCGCATCGGCGCCGTCCTTGGCATAGGCCGCAGACAGGATGCCCTGTGCATTCTCGAAACCTGCCGGCTTCAGCACTGCGCCGACCGAAGCGCCGACATTGCTCTGGAAGTACATCGGCTTCCAGCCGAGCTCGGCGACACGCTTGATCGCCTGGGCAGCGAATTTCGGCGTGGTGATCGAGACGAATGTATCCGCGCCGGCGGCCTTCAGCTTGACGATGTGCGAGTCGATGGTCGGCTCGGACACTTCATAGCTGGCTTCGGAAATGATCATCGATGCAGCCTTGCTGCCGAGACCATCCTTCAGGCCCTTCAGCAAATCCTTGCCGAAGTCGTCGTTCTGATACATGACGCCTATCTTGGCGTCCGGCTTTTCCTTCAGCAGATAGGCGGCATAGATGCGGCCTTCGCTCTGATAGGCCGGCTGCCAGCCCATCGTCCATGGGAAGTCCTTGTACTCGCCGAACTTGGTGGCGCCGGTCGAGACGAACAGCTGCGGCACCTTCTTGGCATTCATGTATTTCTGAATGGCCGAATTCGACGGCGTGCCGAGCGGCGAAGCGAGGAACAGGACTTCATCGGATTCGACGAGTTTGCGTGCCTGCTCCACCGCCTTGGGCGGCGAGTAGCCGTCGTCATAGGTGATGAAGTTGATCTTGCGGCCATTGATGCCGCCCTGGTCGTTGATCATTTTGAAATAGGCGGCCTCGATCGTGCCGATTACGCCATAGGCGGATGCGGGTCCGCTATAGGGCATGATGTTGCCGATCTTGATTTCCTTATCGGTGGCGCCGGTATCGTATTTCTTCTGCGCGAGCGCGCTGCCGGTGAGTGCGACGGAGACAGATGCGGCGAGCAAAAAGGACGTCGCGCGCGTACCAAGCAAAGGCATTCCGGGATCTCCCTAGATCTTTGTGAGTGAAGTTCTTTTTGTCTTTTCATTGGACCACATTGGTCGGCGGCGATTGAATACGGTTCGCTTGTAGCTGGCAAGAAAAAGCCCCCACAACTTTCGTCGCAGGGGCTTATCTGTCTTAAAGTTAATGATGAACGGATCGATCAGCGCCGCATCTTGCTGAACATCGCCTGCGCACCGTAAGCGAGCTGACGCGCACCGTTCGGCAGCAGGAAGATGATGAAGATCAGGATGACGCCGAACACGGCGCCGGACAGACCCTTCGAGACGTGCTCAGCGATGTTCGGGACGAACACGATGAACAGCGCACCGGCGAGCGAGCCCGGCAACCAGCCGACGCCGCCCACGACCATTCCGAGGAACAGCGCGATGGCGAGCTGAATGGTGTAGCCATCCGGCGCCACGAACTGCACGGCGATGGCGCCGAGACCGCCGGCGATGCCGGTGATGCCGGCGGAGACGCCGAAGGCGAGGGTCTTGTAGAGCGCCATATCGACACCCATCGCGGAGGCCGCGATTTCATTGTCGCGGATCGACATCATCGCGCGGCCTGAGCGCGACTTCAGCAGATTGACCGACACGATATAGATGACGATCGCGACGACGAGGGTGAAGAAATAAAGCCACATGTCCTGCGACACCTTCAGCCCATGGAGGCGAAGATCTCCGGTGCATCCGGCTTGGTGACGACGAGGCCCTGCACGCCGCCGGTCCAGTGTTCGAACACGCCGAGCTTCAGCAGTTGCGGCATCGCCACGGCCAGCGCGAAGGTCGCCAGCGCGAGATAGATGCCGGACAGCCGCAGCGCGGGCAGGCCGAACAGGAAGCCGGCGATGAAGCAGACGATGCCGGCAAACGGAAGCGTGAGCGCATAGTTCATGCCGGCATGTTCGATCAGGATCGCCGACGTATAGGCGCCGAGCGCGTAGAACGCGCTCTGGCCGAGCGAGAACTGGCCGCTGGCACCCGTGAGGATGTTCAGCGCCAGCACCGCGATCGCGTAGATCAGAACCATCGTCATCTGGAAGATGATGAAGTTCTTCACGAAGAACGGCGTGATCGCGAGGAGGGCGAGCAACACCAGCGAGGCACCCGGACCGAGCGACATTGCCTTTTTGGGGACAGCGGCGACGACCGGAGCAGAGGAGACTTCTTGCACGGTGCTCATGATCACACTCGCTTCACGATGGTGCGGCCGAACAGGCCATGGGGTTTGACGACCAGTACGGTGATGATCAGCGCCAGCGCGATGGGCAGCTTGAGCTCGTTACCGACACCCGGAATATAGGTGCCGACAAGGTTCTCGAAGATGCCGACCAGGAAGCCACCGATCACGGCGCCGAGCGGGCTCGACAAGCCGCCGACGACGGCGGCCGCGAAGCCGTAGATCAGCACGCCGCCCATCATGTTGGGCTCCAGGAACACGACGGGAGCGATCAGCATGCCGGCGATCGAACCGATCGCGGCCGCCATGCCCCAGCCGAGTGCAATCATCCACGAGGTGTTGATGCCGACGAGGCGGGCCGATTCCGGCATCACTGCCGCAGCACGCATCGCCAGACCCACGCGGGTGAAGCGGAAGAACAGGAACAGCAGGATCAGCAGCATCAAGGTGACGCCGATCATGCCGGCCTGATGGGTCGAGATCAGCTGGCTGCCCAGGAACGGGGCAGAGCCGAAGGGCGACGGGAACTGCTTGATGGTGAAGTCCCAGGTCAGGCCGGCGACGCTGTTCACGATGGCGAACAGCGCGATGAAGCCGGCGACATGGGTCAGCACCGGCGCCTTGGCGAGCGGCTTGAACAAAGCGCGCTCGATCACGACACCGCCGATGAACGAGAACACCAGCACCAGGATGAAAGCGACCCAGTAGGGCGTGCCCCATTGCATCAATTGCCAGGCGACGAAGGTCGAGAACATCGCCATTTCGCCCTGGGCGAAGTTCAGATGGTCGATGGCCTGGTAGATCATCACGACCGCGAGCGCCATACAGGCATAGATCGCGCCCGTGGCAATGCCAGCCAGGACTTGGTTGGTAAACAGCTCCATGGCTTCCCCCTCAATATCCCAGATAGGATTTACGGACGTCTTCGTTGTTCGCGATCTCGTCGGCGGTGCCGGACATCACGATGCGTCCTGTTTCGATCACATAGGCCTTGTCGGCGAGTTCGAGCGCGAGCTGTGCGTTCTGTTCGACGACCAGGATCGAAACCTTGTCCTCGCGGTTGATCTTGCCGAGGATCTTGAACAGATCCCGCACGATCAGCGGCGCCAGGCCGAAGGAGGGCTCGTCCAGCAGCATCAGGCGGGGCCGCAGCATCAGTGCGCGGGCGACCGCGAGCATCTGCTGTTCGCCGCCGGACAGCGTGCCGGCCTGCTGGGTGTGGCGCTGCTTGAGCACCGGGAAGTGGTCATACATGCGCTCGATATCGTCATCGATCGCCTTGGTGTCCTTGCGGCTGATGGCGCCGAGCTGCAGGTTCTCTTCCACCGTCATGGTGGTGAAGGTGCCGCGGCCCTGCGGCACATGGGCGATGCCCAGGCGCACGATGCTCTCGGTCGACTTGTTGTCGAGCTTCTTGCCCTCGAACTCGATCGAGCCGGTGGAGCGCACCATGTTGCAGATCGCCCGCAGCGTGGTGGTCTTGCCGGCACCATTGGCGCCGAGCAGTGTGGTGAGGCTGCCTTCCTTGAGGTCGAATTCGAGGCCGTGCAGCGCCTGGACCTGGCCGTAATAGGCGCGCAGGTCTTTCACATGGAGCATCGTGCTCATGAATCCTTGTCCCCCAGATAGGCCTTGATGACAGCCGGGTCTTTCTGGACGGCAGCCGGGGTGCCTTCCGCGAGTTTCTTGCCGAAGTTGAGCGCGACCACATGGTCGGCGATCGACATCACGAGGCCCATGTGATGCTCGACGAGCAGCACGGTGACATCGCGTTCGTCGCGGATGCGGCGAATGAGATCGCCGAGGACATAGACCTCCTCGTGATTGAGGCCGCCGGCAGGCTCGTCCAGCAGCAGGATCTTCGGCTCGGCCGCAAGCGCGCGGGCGAGCTCGACGCGCTTCTGGGTGCCGAACGGCAGGCCTGACACCACGGTGTCGGCAACGTCCTGCAGGTTGAGATAATCAAGGATGTCGTTGACGTCCTTGTTGATCGCCGTTTCGCCGCGGCGCACCCATGGCAGCTTCAGCGCATCACTGACGATGTCGCTATTGGTGCGCGCATGCTTGCCGACGCGGACATTGTCGCGAACCGTGAGGTTCGGAAACAGCGCGACGTTCTGGAAGGTGCGGCCGATGCCGATTTCGGAAATCTTGTGGGCGGGCCGTGTCAGGATCGACTGGCCTTCCATCAGGATGTCGCCCTTGCTCGGCTGATAGAGCCGGCTGAGGCAGTTGAACAGCGTCGTCTTGCCGGCGCCGTTCGGTCCGATAAGGCCGAGGATGTGGCCCTTTTGCATATCGAACGAGACGCCGTTCAATGCAATGATGCCGCCGAACACGACGCTGACGTCGTTGACCTGCAGCAGCGGTGCTCCCGATGCAGCAGGCGCGCGCGGCGCCGAGTGGGTTTGTGCGACTTGTGCCTGCGTCATGTGCGATGTCCTTCGCTATGACGAAGGCCATCGCAGTGAAGGCTATCCGAGCCCTTCAACAATACGAGCAACTTTCCCTCCTGATTTGTTTTTCTTTGGTTCTGTTTTTTTTGGTTGCGGCGCCGCGAGTCCCCCAAGCGCCGCCTCGATGTTTCTTACCATCGCGAGTAAGCGAGGTCCAATGTCGTTGCGTAGTCGCTCTTCCGTGAAACGAAATGCAGGTGCGCCGCAATTGAATGCGTAAGGGCCTGTGCCATCGTTCAAAGTGAGTGCGACGCCGGCCGCGTGTACATCGTCCTGCCATTCACCGGCGGAAATCACGAATCCATATTTGGCAACCATCTCGCCGGCTTGTTCGAGGCCGTCACGCATCTTTGCCCAGCGGCTGCCGTAATGTTCGCGAAACTCGCGCAGCAATTGGGCGCGCTCTTCTGCAGGCAATGCCCAGAAATAAGCGCGGCCCATTGCGGTCGTCGCGATCGGGATGCGGGAGCCGACATCGAGCTGAACGCCGACGGTCATGGACGAGCGCGACTGCCCGAAATAAATCATGCTGAGACGATCGCGTGCGCCGATCGCGCAGGCGCCGCCGGTCTGTCGCATCAATTCGTCACGAAATGGCTCGGACAGCGAGCGAATGCCGAGGTTCGCAAGTGCGGCATACCCCAGGGCCATGGCTGCTGGCGCGAGTTGGTACTTCTCGAAGCGCGGAACAGGCGTAAGGTAGCCGAGCTTTGTCAGCGTATAGGTGAGACGTGAGATCGTCGGCTTTGGAAGATTGGTGCGCGCCGCGATTTCCTGATTGCCGAGCATTCCGTCATTCGGACGGAACGCACGCAGCACATCGAGGCCACGCGCCAGTGCGACGACGAAATTGCGATCGGTCGCCGCTGATTTTACTGAACGCTTCACGCTTCCCCGATGATGTGTCTCACGTCAACTTGTTCGATGACGTCTATTTGTTTTCGCGAGAGCTTGCGCCCAGATTGGTTTTTCTGTCGGGCGCCCTCGTTGACAACGGACGCTCTTCAAAATAACCCTGCCTGTCAAGATGTGGAATTAAATTTCGCACTGCGAAACAACAAAAATCAGTCCTGATTTCGACCCAAGGAGAATGCCGTGAGCGATGTCGTGAAGCTTGAACGTCATGATGATGTGGCCGTCGTGATGGTCAATTCGCCGCCGGTGAATGCCCTCAGTGCGGCGGTTCGCCGCGGTATCTTCGACAATGTGAAGGCCGCGAATGCCGACAGCGCCGTGAAGGCGATTGTCATCGCCTGCGAAGGCCGCACCTTCATTGCCGGCGCCGACATCACCGAGTTCGGCAAGCCGCCGCAGTCGCCGGGCCTCAGCGAAGTCATCGCCGAAATCGAGAATTGCTCTAAGCCTGTCATCGCCGCGATCCACGGCACCGCGCTCGGCGGCGGCCTCGAGCTTACGCTCGGCTGTCACTTCCGCGTCGCCGTCAAGGAAGCCAAGCTTGGCCTGCCCGAAGTGAAGCTCGGCCTGTTGCCCGGTGCCGGCGGCACCCAGCGCCTGCCGCGCGCGGTCGGTCCCGAACTCGCCGTGCAGATGATCGTCACCGGTAATCCGATCAGCGCATCGGAAGCGCTTAAGAACGGCCTGATCGAAGAAATCGTCGAAGGCCCGAAGGCGGGCGCCGTCGCATTCGCGAAGAAAGTCGTCGCCGAGAAGCGCCCGCTGCGCGTGCTGAAGAACGACGATTCGAAGCTCGCTGCTGCCAAGGCCGACCGCTCGATCTTCACCAATGCCGCCGCTGCCGCCAACAAGAAGAACCGCGGCATGAATGCGCCGCTGGCTTGCGCCGAAGCGGTGAGCTGGACGCTGGATACGCCATTCGATGAGGCGCTGAAGAAGGAGCGTGAAATGTTCCTGAAGCTGGTCGCCGACGACCAGTCGAAGGCGCAGCGTTATGCCTTCTTCTCCGAGCGCGAAGCCGCCAAGGTGCAGGGCGTGCCGGAGAGCACGAAGCCGCGCCCGGTCGAGCGCGTCGCCATCATCGGCGCCGGCACCATGGGCGGCGGCATCGCCATGTCCTTCGCCAATGCCGGCATTCCGGTCACTCTGATCGAGACCGGCGAGGAGCAGCTCAAGCGCGGCCTCGGCATCATGCAGAAGAACTGGGAGAACACCGCGGCCCGCGGCGGCATCCCGGCGGATGCACCGGCCAAGCGCATGGCGCTGATCAATGGCAAGGTCGGCCTCGATAACGTCAAGGATGCGGACCTGATCATCGAGGCCGTGTTCGAGACCATGGCCATCAAGAAGGAAGTGTTCACCGCCATCGACGCCCACGCCAAGCCGGGCGCGGTGCTGGCCTCCAACACTTCCTATCTGAACATCAATGACATCGCCGCCGTCACCAAGCGTCCGCAGGACGTGCTCGGCATGCACTTCTTCTCGCCGGCCAATGTCATGAAGCTGTGCGAGATCGTGCGCGCCGAGAAGACCGCGCCCGATGCGCTGCTCACCGCCGTGGCCATCGCGCGCAAAATTGCAAAAGTTCCGGCTGTGGTCGGCGTCTGCGACGGCTTTGTCGGCAACCGCATGCTGGCAGCCCGCTCCAAGCAGTCCGAAAAACTGTTGTTCGAAGGCGCGCTGCCGCAGCAGGTCGATGCCGTCGTCACCAAGTTCGGCTTGCCGATGGGCCCGTTTGCCATGGGCGATCTCGCCGGCCTCGATATCGGCTGGCGCTCGCGTCAGGACCGCGGCATCAAGTCGGAAATCGCCGACGCGCTGTGCGAAGCCGGCCGCTTCGGCCAAAAGACCGGCAAGGGCTACTACAAGTATGAAGCCGGCTCGCGCGCGCCGATCCCGGATCCGGAAGTCGAGACGCTCATCGACGAGACCTGCAAGCGCCTTGGTCTCACACGTCGGGCCATCGGCGACCAGGAGATCCTGGAACGGATGGTGTATCCGATGATCAACGAAGGCGCCCGCATCCTCGAAGAGAAGATCGCCTCGCGTCCGAGCGACATCGATGTGATCTGGCTGTACGGCTATGGCTGGCCGATCTATCGCGGCGGCCCGATGTTCTATGCCGATCTCGTCGGCCTCAAGGAAATCGCCGATCGCCTGTCGTTCTACGCCAAGCAGACCAACGACCCGTCGCTGGAGCCGGCCCCGCTGCTGAAGAAGCTTGCGGACGAAGGCAAGACGTTTGCTTCGCTTAAGGGCTGAGGTCGAGACGACTTAGATGACGCAGGCTCTGCCTGCTCTCCTCCCCCGTGCGAAGCGAAGCTTCGCTAGGCGGGGAGGAGCCGGAGGTGGGGGTGGCCACGGACGACGGCGTTTGTGGCTACCCCCACCCTGACCCTCCCCGCAAGGGGGAGGGGACACTTCTGTCCAGTCCCGATTACTTCAACATGCGGACAAGCGCGCATGACGTCTTCCTACCCCGGCGATAAATATTATCCCAAAGGCGTGCGTTGGGACGCGCCGATTGCGCGCGGCACCTTGCCGGGCCTGCTGGCCGACGCTGCACGCGACTACACCACACGCACCGCCATCGAGTTCCGCAGCAAGCCGATCTCCTTCACCGATCTGCAATCCCGCGCCGATCTCGCCGCCGCCAGTTTCATCCGCGTCGGTCTTGGCCCCGGCGCCACCATCGCGCTGTTTCTCGGCAACACGCCGGACCATCCCGTCAATTTCTTCGGGGCGCTGAAGGCGGGCGCTCGCCTCGTGCATCTGTCGCCGCTCGATGGCGAGATCGCGCTGTCGCACAAGCTGAGCGACTCCGGTGCGCGCGTGCTGGTCACCAGCAATCTCGCCGCACTCCTGCCGATGGCGCTCAAGTTTCTCGACAAGGGCCTGCTCGACCAATTGATCGTCTGCGAGGACGATGACTGGGGCGCCATTGGCACGCCGCAGCTGTCGCTTCCGAGCGATCCCAGGATCGTCACCTTCCGTAATTTCGCCGCAGGCGCCACGCCGCCTGCGGAATGGCCGAACATCTCGCCCGACGATATCGCGCTACTGCAATATACCGGCGGCACCACCGGCTTGCCGAAAGGCGCGATGCTGAGCCACAGCAATCTCACCTCGGCGGTGTCGATCTACAATGTCTGGGGCGCGCCGTCGCGTGCCGAGCGCAACCGTGTCGAGCGCGTGATCTGTACGCTGCCGCTGTTCCACATCTATGCGCTGACGGTGATTCTGCTCGGTCGCATCAGTGTCGGCGACACGATCTCGCTGCATCAGCGCTTCGATGTCACCGGCGTTCTCGATGATATCGAGAAGAAGAAAGCCACCGTGTTCCCCGGCGTCCCCACCATGTGGATCGCCATCGCTGCCGATTCGTCGCTGGAAACTCGCGATCTGTCCTCGCTTGCCGTCGCCAGCTCCGGCGGCGCGCCGCTGCCGGTGGAAGTCGCGCGACTGTTCGAGAATAAGACCGGCCTCAAGCTGAAGAGCGGCTGGGGCATGACCGAGACCTGCTCGCCCGGCACGGCGCATTCCGCCGAAGGCCTCGACAAGCCCGGTTCGATCGGCCTCGCTTTGCCCGGCATCGAGCTCGATGTGGTGTCGCTCGAAGATCCGTCAAAGGTGCTCGGCATCGGTGAGACCGGCGAGATCCGCATCAAAGGGCCGAACGTGACCAAGGGCTACTGGAATCGCCCGCAGGAAACTGCGGAAGCCTTTGTCGGCGATCGCTTCCTCACCGGCGACATCGGCTATATGGACGAAGACGGCTACTACTATCTGGTCGATCGCAAGAAGGACATGATCATCTCCGGCGGGTTCAACGTCTATCCGCAGATGATCGAGCAGGCGATCTACACCCATCCATCCGTGCAGGAAGTCATCGTCATCGGCGTGAAGGACGATTATCGCGGCGAGGCGGCGAAGGCCTTTATCTCGCTACGCAATGGTGCAGAGCCGTTCACGGCCGACGATCTGCGCACATTTCTCACCAGCAAGCTCGGCAAGCACGAATTGCCGGCCGCCGTCGAATTCATGACCGATTTGCCGCGCACCACGGTCGGAAAACTCTCGCGCCACGCCTTGCGCGACTTGATCGCCACGCCCACACTCAGCCAACAATAAAGACCTGGAGGATACACATGACCGACGCCGTCATCGTTTCAACTGCCCGTACCCCCATCGGCAAGGCCTATCGTGGCGCACTCAATGCCACCGAAGGCGCGACGCTGCTCGGCCATGCCATCGAGCATGCCGTGAAGCGCGCAGGCATCGACCCCAAGGAAGTCGAGGATGTGGTGATGGGCGCAGCCCTTCAGCAGGGCGCCACCGGCGGCAATATCGCGCGCAAGGCGCTGCTGCGCGCCGGCCTGCCGGTGACTGTCGCCGGCACCACCATCGATCGCCAGTGCGCCTCGGGCCTGCAGGCCATCGCGCTCGCAGCCCGCTCGGTGATCTTCGACGGCGTCGAGATCGCGGTTGGCGGCGGTGGCGAGTCGATCTCGCTGGTGCAGAACGATCACGCCAACAAGTTTCACACCGTCGATCCCGAATTGCTGAAGATCAAGGCCGACGTCTATATGCCGATGCTCGACACCGCCGAGACGGTGGCGAAGCGTTACGGCATCTCGCGCGAGAAGCAGGACGAATACGGCCTCGAAAGCCAGCGCCGCACCGCGGCCGCGCAGCAGGGTGGCAAGTTCAACGACGAGCTGGCGCCGATCACCACGCAGATGGCCGTGACCGACAAGGCGACCGGCGCCGTCTCCATGAAGCAGATCACCCTGTCGCAGGATGAAGGTCCGCGTCCGGAAACCACTGCCGAAGGTCTCGCTGGCCTCAAGGCCGTGCGCGGCGATGGCTTCACCATTACCGCCGGCAATGCCTCGCAGCTCTCGGACGGCGCCAGCGCGACCGTGATCATGAGCGACAAGCTCGCGGCGTCGAAGGGTCTCAAGCCGCTCGGTATTTTCCGCGGCTTCGTGTCGGCCGGCTGCGAGCCGGATGAAATGGGCATCGGCCCCGTGTTCGCTGTGCCGCGTCTCCTGAAGCGCCATGGTCTCACCGTCGATGACATCGATCTCTGGGAGCTCAACGAAGCCTTCGCCGTGCAGGTGATCTATTGCCGCGACAAGCTCGGCATCGATCCGGAGAAGCTCAACGTCAATGGCGGCGCCATCTCGGTGGGCCATCCCTATGGCATGTCGGGCGCACGTCTCGCCGGCCACGCATTGATCGAAGGCCGCCGCCGCAAGGCGAAGTATGCCGTCGTCACCATGTGCGTCGGTGGCGGCATGGGCTCCGCCGGCCTGCTCGAAATCGTTCAGTAATCAAAACTGCTATCAAGGAGGATCCGATGGATCTGAGTTTCAATCCAGAAGAAGTCGCGTTTCGCGAGGAAGTGCGCAAGTTCTTCCGGGAAAATCTCGACCCGGTCGTGCGCAAGAAGCTGCAGGAAGGTCACCACACCAGTAAGGAAGACCTGGTGAATTGGCAGCGCACCCTCAACAAGAAGGGCTGGGCCGTCCCGCATTGGCCGAAGGAATATGGTGGCACCGGCTGGAGCGCCGCCAAGCAGTATATTTTCTTGGAGGAGCTGCAGAAGACCCCGGCGCCGCCGCCGCTGCCGTTCGGCGTCAACATGGTCGGCCCGGTCATCTACACCTTCGGCAACGAGCAGCAGAAGAAGCACTTCCTGCCGCGCATCGCCAATATGGACGACTGGTGGTGCCAGGGCTTCTCCGAGCCCGGCTCGGGGTCGGACCTTGCCTCGCTGAAGACGACCGCGAAGAAGAAGGGCGATACCTGGATCGTCAACGGCCAGAAGACCTGGACCACGCTGGCGCAGCACGCCGACTGGATCTTCTGCCTCTGCCGCACCGACCCCGATGCGAAGAAGCAGTCGGGTATCTCCTTCATCCTCATCGACATGAAGTCGAAGGGCATCACCGTCCGTCCGATCCAGACCATCGATGGCGGGGTCGAAGTCAACGAAGTGTTCTTCGATGAGGTCGTGGTGCCCGCCGAGAATCTCGTCGGCGAGGAGAACAAGGGCTGGGATTACGCCAAATTCCTGCTCGGCAATGAGCGCGTCAACATCGCCCGCGTCGGCATGTCGAAGGAGCGCATCCGCCGCATCAAGGAGCTGGCCTCCAGCGTGATGTCGGGTGACAGGCCGCTGATCGAGGACCCGCAGTTCCGCCAGAAGCTCGCGGCCACGGAGATCGAGCTGAAGGCGCTCGAACTGACGCAGATGCGCGTCGTCGCCGCCGAGGGCAAGCACGGCAAGGGCAAGCCGGATCCGGCCTCCTCGATCCTGAAGATCAAGGGCTCGGAAATCCAGCAGACGCTCACCGAACTGCTGCTCGAGGTTACCGGCCCGTTCGCGCTGCCTTTCGCGCCGGAAGGCGATGGCAAGAACGAAGAGGGCGACTGGGCCTCGCCCATCGCGCCGACCTATTTCAACTACCGCAAGGTGTCGATCTATGGCGGCTCCAACGAGATCCAGCGCAACATCATCGCGAAAGCGGTGCTGGGGCTTTGATGTCTTCTCCCTCGCCCCGCTCTTGCGGGGAGAGGGCGGGGTGAGGGGTGTATCCGCAGGCGCCGTCATTGCGGCTCCTGCAGTGGCCTGCCCCTCACCCGAAATACTCGCTGCGCTCGCATTTCGACCTCTCCCCGCGCAGAGCGGGGAGAGGTTCGGAAAGCCCGAGCCAAATTCAACACACGCGCGTTGCGCGCGATCCGAGAGAAAAGAAAATGGATTTTGATCTTTCCGAGGAGCAACGGCTTCTCAAGGACAGCGTGGATGGCCTGCTGAAGGCATCCTACGACTTCGAGAACCGCAAGAAGTATCGCGCTGAAAAGGGTGGTTACAGCAAGGCGATCTGGGGCAAGTTCGCGGAGCAGGGCCTGCTCGGCCTGCCGTTCAGCGAAGAGGATGGCGGCTTCGGCGCCGGCCCGATCGAAACCATGCTGGTGATGGAAGCGCTCGGCCGTAACCTCGTGGTCGAGCCCTATCTCGACACGGTGGTGCTCGGTGGCGGCTTCCTGCGCCGCGGCTCGGCCGAACAGCGCGCCGCGCATCTGCCGGGGATCATCGACGGCTCGAAGACCTTGGCCTTCGCCCAGGTCGAGCGCGACTCGCGCTTCGAGCTCGGCAACGTCAAAACCGCCGCCAAGAAAAGCGGTGCGGGCTACACCCTGTCCGGCGAGAAGTTCGTCGTCGGCCACGGCGACACCGCTGATACGCTGGTCGTCACCGCACGCACGGCCGGCGGCCAGCGCGATGCCAAGGGCGTCGGCGTATTCTTGGTGCCGGCTAACGCCAAGGGCGTCGATATCCGCGGCTACGAGACCCAGGACGGCAGCCGTGCCGCCGACATCAAGTTCGACAATGTCGAGGTCGGCGCAGATGCCGTGATCGGCGATGCCGAGAACGGCCTGTCGATCATCGATCAGGTAGTCGATGATGCCCGCATCGCGCTCTGCGCCGAAGCGGTGGGCGCGATGGAAGAGGCGCTCAAGGTCTCGGTCGAGTATATCAAGGAGCGCAAGCAGTTCGGCGTCGCCATCGGCTCGTTCCAGGCGCTGCAGCACCGCGCTGCCGACATGTTCACCGCGCTGGAGACCGCGCGCAGCATGTCCTATCTCGCCTCGATGGCCTCGAGCTTCACCGATCTCGACGAACGCGCCAAGACGGTCGCTGCTGCCAAGGTGCAGATCGGCCGATCCGCGCGCTTCGTTGGCCAGGGCGGCGTGCAGCTGCATGGCGGCGTCGGCGTGACCATGGAGTATCGCATCGGCCACTACTTCAAGCGGCTCACCATGATCGAGCAGCAGTTCGGCGATGCCGATTTCCACCTCCGTCGCGTCGCGGCGGCCGGCGGGATCACGGAGTAACAAACGCCTATCTCTCGTCATGCCAGGCCTCGTGCCGGGCATCCACGTCTGTGCCCGAAGCGAAGGCGTGGATGGCCGGGACAAGCCCGGCCATGACGAGGGAGAGGTCTGGAGCTAGTCAATAACAAGGAAGCGTCCCCGATGACCCATCCCTTCGATCTCACCGGCAAGGTCGCCGTCGTCACCGGCTCCAGCCGCGGCATCGGCAAGGCATCGGCGGAACTGCTGGCGCAGCTCGGCGCCAAGGTTGTCGTCTCCAGCCGCAAGGCCGATGCCTGCGAGGAGGTCGCTGCAGGGATCCGCAAGGCCGGCGGCGATGCCCATGTCATTGCCTGCAACATCTCGCGCAAACCCGAGGTCGAGGCGCTGATCGACGGTACTGTGAAGCATTACGGCCCGATTGATATCCTGGTCTGCAACGCTGCGGTGAATCCCTATTACGGCCCGCTGCTCGACATCGCGGATGCGGCCTTCGACAAGATCATGGGCTCGAATGTGAAGAGCAATATCTGGCTGTGCGCCAAGGCGATCCCGGCCATGGCCGAGCGCGGCCGCGGCTCCGTCGTCATCATCTCCTCCATTGGCGGCCTGCGCGGCTCCACGGTGATCGGCGCCTACGGCATCTCCAAGGCCGCCGACTTCGCGTTGTGCCGTTCGCTGGCCGGCGAATGGGGCCCAAAGGGCGTGCGCGTCAATTGCATTGCTCCGGGCCTCGTGAAGACCGATTTCGCCAAGGCGCTGTGGGAAGACGAAGCCAATCTCAAGCGCCGCACATCGACCACGCCGCTGCGCCGGATCGGCGAGCCGCATGAAATCGCCGGCGCCGTCGCCTATCTCGGCTCCGATGCCTCGACTTTCATGACCGGCCAGACCATCGTCATCGACGGTGGCGTCACCACGGCGTCGGTGTAATCCTTCACCTTGCCCTGCAGGGGAGGGTGTTCGAACGCAATGAAATCTCCCGAAACAAATCTCCCCCGGTAGCCTTTCACCACTGCCGCAATCCTTTCCCGATTTTTAACATTTCGGGCGCACGGATATCCGCTGGACGGAGAGTTCCCGTGCGGCAAACGGATATTGCGATCATTGGTGGCGGTCTGGCGGGTTCGGCTGCGGCAGCGATGCTCGGCCGCGCCGGTATCGCCACGATTCTGGTCGAGCCGCATCACGAACATCCCCCGAACTCCGCTGCGAGAAGATCTCCGGCCAACAGCAGATCGACCGCCTCGACAGGACCGGCCTGCGCGATGCCGTGTTCAATGCAGCGACCCATGACAGCGAGATCTGGCTGGCGCGGTTCGGCCGCGTGATCGACCGGCGCCCGAGCCAGCAGCACGGCTTTCTCTACGACACCTTGGTCAACACCGTGCGCGGCGAAATCCCGCCGATCGTGACCACCATTCATGCCAAGGCGGTCGCGGTCCGTACCTCGGATGATCGCCAGATCATCGGCCTCGCCAATGGTGAGGAGATTTCGGCGCGGCTGATCGTGCTCGCCAATGGCGGCAGCGTCAGCCTGCGCGACCAGCTCAAGATCGGCCGCCCCGTCATTTCGGCCTGCCATTCGATCTCGGTGGGCTTCGACATCGCGCCGACAGCGCGTGCGCGCTTCGCGTTTCCGGCGCTGACCTATTTTGCTGAATCAACGCGCCATCGCACCGCCTATGTCACGCTGTTCCCGATCGGCGATACCATGCGCGGCAATCTGTTCGTCTATCGCGAAGCAAGTGATCCATGGGTGCGTGCCATGCGCCGCACGCCGGAGGCAGCACTCGACAGTTGCCTGCCGAAGCTGCGTGCGTTGATCGGCGACTACACGATTTCCGGCGACATCAAGATCCGTCCCGTCGATCTCTATGAGAGCGACAATGTGGTGCAGCCCGGCGTGGTGCTGGTCGGCGATGCCTTTGCGTCGCCTTGCCCCGGCAGCGGCTGCGGCACCGACAAGGTGTTCGTCGATGTCGCGCAGCTCTGCGGCGTGCACATCCCGAACTGGCTCGCAACGCCCGGCATGGCTGCCGACAAGATCGCGCAATATTATGCCGATCCGCTCAAGCAGGAATGCGACGCCTGGGCAAAGGACAAGGCCTTTACCCTGCGCGCGGTGACGCTGGAGAATTCGCTGTATTGGCGCATGCAGCGCTGGAGCCGCTTCCTCGGCCGACTCGGGCAGGGATTTGCACGCCGCGCCAGCGAGACCCTCCCGCGCGAGCTTGCGATGGTCGGCAGCGCATTGATCGTGACGATCGCGCCGGCGCTGTAGCCGTCGTTCGTAGCCCGGATGGAGCGCAGCGCAATCCGGGGACCGGCGTTTCCGCTGGCTCGCCGGGCCCTGCATTACGCTTCGCTCCATGCAGGCTACACCTTTGCCGTCTTGACCTTCTCCCGTCGATCCGGTTGCCTGCACGCATAAGCAACGATCCGGGAAGAAACCTCCATGTCATTCGTGATGGCCATCGATCAGGGCACCACCTCGTCGCGCGCGATGATTTTTGCCGCGGACCTCTCGATCGCGGCCATCGCGCAGCAGGAATTCCCGCAGCATTTTCCGGCCTCGGGCTGGGTCGAGCATGAGCCGGAAGATATCTGGTCGTCGACATTGTCGGTCTGCCGCGATGCCATGGCCAAGGCCAAGGTCAGCGCAAAGGACATCGCCGCCATCGGCATCACCAATCAGCGCGAGACCGTGGTGGTGTGGGACCGCGTCACCGGCCAGGCGGTTCACCGCGCCATCGTCTGGCAGGATCGTCGCACCGCGGAGATTTGCGCGAAGATGAAAGCGGACGGCCAGGAGCCGTTCATCACCGAGCGCACCGGCCTGATCATCGATCCGTATTTTTCCGGCACCAAGGTTGCCTGGATTCTCGATCACGTGCCGGGTGCACGCGCCCGTGCCGAGCGCGGCGAACTGATGTTCGGCACCGTGGATTGCTATCTCCTGTGGCGTCTTACCGGCGGGCAGGTGCATGCCACCGACGCCACCAATGCGTCGCGCACGCTGCTGTTCAACATCCACACCGGGGCATGGGATGACGAGCTGCTGAAGCTGCTGCGCGTGCCGCGGGCGATGCTGCCGAAGGTGCAGGATTCGTCGTCGGATTTTGGCAGCACGTCGCTGTTCGGTGGCAGCATCATCATCGGCGGCATCGCCGGCGACCAGCAGGCGGCGACCATCGGGCAGGCGTGTTTTGCGCCGGGCATGATCAAGTCCACTTACGGCACCGGCTGCTTCGCATTGCTCAACACCGGCACCACGCCGGTGGTCTCGAAGCACAAGCTGCTCACCACCGTGGCCTATCAGTTGAACGGCGTGCGCACCTATGCACTGGAAGGCTCGATCTTCGTGGCGGGATCGGCGGTGCAATGGCTGCGCGATGGTCTCGGCATCATCAAGAATGCGGCCGAGAGCGGCCCGCTCGCGGACAAGAACGACTCCTCGCAATCGGTCTATCTGGTCCCGGCCTTTGTCGGTCTCGGTGCGCCATACTGGAATCCTGATGTGCGCGGCGCGCTGTTCGGCCTCACGCGCAACACCGGCCCTGCCGAACTTGCGCATGCCGCGCTGGAAAGCGTCTGCTACCAGACCCGCGATCTCTATGCGGCGATGCGCGCCGACTGGCCGGATGTCAGCGCGGCGACCGTTGTGCTGCGTGTCGATGGCGGCATGACTGCGTCGGACTGGACCATGCAGCGCCTCGCGGATCTGCTCGATGCGCCCGTGGATCGCCCGATGATCCAGGAGACGACGGCGCTCGGCGCTGCCTATCTCGCCGGGCTGAAGGCCGGCGTCTTTCCCGAGCCCACGAAATTTGCGGACAACTGGCGTCTCGAACGCCGCTTCAAGCCGGCCATGAGCGAAGCGACACGATCGCGAAAACTGAAGGGTTGGGCGCAGGCGGTGAAGGGCGTGCTGGCGAGCGACCCGGGGCAGTGATCTCCCGACATTGCGCGCATGCAACGCGCATTTCGATCACGATGGCTCAGCGAGATTGATCGCCCCGAGGTCGACAAGGGTCCGGTGAAAGCGACGTTTGCGTTCCGAGACGGAAGCGAAATAGCCATCGCCGCATTGGTCGATTAGGCTCGCACGGGTCGCGAAGATGCGGTCGAGCGGCAGGCCTGCCAGTTGCAAGGCGACGGTGCCAAGAAAAGCGATATCGAGATCTGCGCCGCGCCCTGCGCGGAAGCGGCCGGGTTCGAAATTCAGGGCTTCGACAGCATAGAAAGTCCGGAATTGGCGCCGGGGATCAGGCGGCAATTTCAGCTTCGCCTCGATCCGTCTGATCATCACAGGCTGATGGTCGCCGTAGTGAACGATCAGCGTCGGGCGCTGATGGGCTGAAAGCTCATGCCGCACTTGCTTCCAGGTCGCTGCGGTTTCCTCGAGCCGCGCGTAATATTCGGCATAGTGCGGAACGGCCAGGCTCGCATGGGCGAAAGCGCGCGCATCGTCAGACTGGCCGGGCGAGGTGAGCCGCCGGTTGTGCGGACCATGGTTGAAGTTGGTCAGCGCATAGAGAAAGCGTGGCGCGGCTCCATCGGAGATTCCCGCCATATGAGTGGCGATGGCCGCCGGCAAGAACTGCGCATCGGAATGCGTGGTCTCGAAACGCGCGAGATCGAATGGTGGCGGAAGATCGTCAGTGAAAATCCGTTCGCTCATGCCGACGGCGGCATAAAACTGATCGTAATTCAGGAAGCTGCGCCGGCAGCTGGACGCCAATGCGGTTTTGTAACCGAGTGCCGTGAGCGCGTCGGGCAGGCTGTTGCGGAAGCGGCCGACGCCGCGCTTGAACAGGTAGTAGGCGCTTGAACCGAAGCTGGCACTGGATAGTCCGGTCAGCACACTGAATTCCGATTGCCAGGACCCGCCACCAAAAATATCGACATTGAGGCGACCGTGCCAGCCGTCTGGTGGCGAGAGGAAGGCGTCAATAGCGGGATCGACGGGTAAGCCATAAAGGCGCGGATCGAAAATGGATTCGTGCTGGATGACGATTATGTCCGGAAAGTCGGCGATGCGCCCCGGCACGGCATCCATCAGGGGCAGCGGCTCATGCGCGATATCGCTGAAATCCAGTCCACCGAATTTCACCCATGAGCGCGCATCGAGCAGCGACGCGATGAATGCGGAGAAAAAACAGCGGCGCTCCGCTGCTATCAGCTGGAATGGCGCATTGCCTCCGCCGGCCGCCCAGGCAACCATCAGGCAAATCGATGCGGCGCAGAGCAGCGTGAGCCGGGCGGCCAGCGGAAGAGCCTCGCCGTCGATGCCGAGAACCGTAGCTGTTGCAGCCGCAAACAGAACAACAGTGCCCGCCGCAACGCCTGCAACGGCAAGCGGATATTGTGTGAAGAAGAACGGTGTCGTCCCCGCGAACAGCAGCGGCAGGTCCGTCACGATCAGCTTGAGCCCGCTATGGCTGTATTTGACCAGCGACGCCAGAGTGGTGGCGATCACCAACAGCGATGCGAGAAGAAGCGCGCGTTCGATATCCGCCGTAACGATCAGCAGCAACGTCGTGAAGACGCCATAGGCGGCCAGCGCAAGACCGAGCTGCGCGATGCTGCGCTCGGCAAACCAGATGACCGCGATGGTCGTCGCCAGGATCGGGATCAGGATCATGCGGATGAAGCGGCCCGTCAACGATGGTGCAGCCATTGCTACACTATTGTGACAGGTAAGAACAGCCGCCAGCAGTGCTGGCCCGTCCCCGGAATGCCGGCCGGGCTAGAACACCTCCTGCCGGCCGCGCGCAATCGAGAACCCATGCCGGCCGGCATTAAAGCAGGTTACGCCGGATGGTTCCGATTTGCAGGTGAAGCCACCGTGCTGGAACGTCGCGTCGTAATTCAACACACGCAGTTTGGGGTCCATGATGGTGTCGCCATGGCAGATGCGGATGCCGCTCTTGCTGCCGACGCCGATCTCGAAGGCCCGGCCCATTCGAGTTCGCAATCCCTCGGCTTCGGCACGCTCACGGTGGCCTGCATGATGTCGCAGCGGATGACGCTGTTCTTGCCGTCCGGGAAATACTGGCAAGCGATGTTTTTCGATGGCGACAGGAAGCCGGTGGGCGAGGTCTGCGCGAGGACAGGCAGCGGAGCCATGACAAGCGCAGCGGCGAGGAGCGGTGATTTCATGAAGCGAGACTTTCGGAACAGGGCATTGCTTGCCCAGTCTAGTCTGTCCCGCTTCACAAGCCTATGACCGCAGGCGCGCTGAAGCTTATGGTTTCCCTCCCCGGAGCGCAGCGAATGGGGAGGGTGGCCGATAGGCCGGGTGGGGTCTTTCCCAACACGACATCGGAGCGGGAGGGATAGACCCCACCCGTCTCGAACGCTGCGCGTTCGATCCACCCTCCCCGCTGCGCGGCTGCGCCGCTTGGGGGAGGGATAAGACGGCGCCTACTTCGCGCCGACCGCCTTGCCACGATACATCAGATGTACCGCGCAATTGCATCCAGGCGGATGGGATGCGAGATCGGCAGGCGCCTCGTCATTGGCCGGCGCTTGCGACGCCAGTTTATCCGCGACGGCCTTTTCCTGCGCGGCGGCTGCAGCGCCCGGAATGTAGTTCAGGATCGGCGCCAGCCAGCGCTCGACCTCGGCCACATCCATGCCCTTGCGCGCCGCATAGTCTTCCGCCTGATCGCGTTCGATCTTGCCGACACCGAAATAATAGCTTTCGGGATGGCTGAAATAGAGACCCGACACCGACGAGCCCGGCCACATGGCATAGCTCTCGGTGAGCGACACGCCCGCGGTGTTCTCCGCATCGAGCAGCCGGAACAGTGTTGCCTTCTCGGTGTGATCGGGCTGCGCGGGATAGCCGGGTGCCGGACGAATGCCCTGATACTTTTCGAGGATCAGGTCGTCGACGGAGACATCCTCGTCCGGTGCGTAGGCCCAGAATTCCTTGCGGACGCGCTCATGCATGCGCTCGGCAAAGGCTTCGGCGAGACGATCGGCCAGCGCCTTGCACAGGATCGACGAATAGTCGTCATTGGCGTTCTTGAAGCGATCGGCGATCACGTCCTCACCAATGCCGGCGGTGACGACGAAGGCGCCGATGTAATCGGCCACGCCGGTGTCCTTCGGCGCGATAAAATCCGACAGCGCGGCATTGAAGCGGCCTTCGCGCTTCACCAGCTGCTGGCGCAGCGTGTGCAGCGTCGCGATCTCCTTGGCCCGGTCGTCATCGGCATAGACGCGAATGTCGTCGCCCACGGCGTTTGCCGGCCAGAAGCCGACGGTCGCCTTGGCGGTGAACCACTTCTCGTCCACGATCTGCTTCAGCATCTTCTGCGCATCGGCATAGAGCGAGGTCGCGACTTCGCCGACGACACTGTCGGTGAGAATGCCCGGGAAACGTCCGGCCAGCTCCCAGGTCTGGAAGAACGGCGTCCAGTCGATATAGCGGGCGAGTTCTTCCAGCGAGTAATCGCTGAACGTCCTGATGCCCAGGAAGGTCGGCTTGCGCACGGTCTTGCTGAAATCAGCCACATGCGCATTGGCCCGCGCAGTCGTCAGCGAAAGACGCTTCTTGTCCTGCTGCGCCTTGAAATGCGCTGCAGAAATCTTGGCATAGTCGGCGCGCACATCGGCCGCATAGGCCTCGCGCTTCTCCGGCGACAGCAGCGACGACGCGACACCGACCGCGCGGCTGGCATCGTTCACATGCACGACGGCGCCCGCACGATAGTTCGGATCGATCTTCACCGCCGTATGCACGCGGCTCGTGGTCGCGCCGCCGATCAGAAGTGGCATCTGCAGGCCCTGCCGCTCCATCTCGCCGGCGAGGAAGGTCATCTCATCCAGCGACGGCGTGATCAGGCCCGACAGCCCGATGATATCGGCGCCTTCAGCCTTCGCCGTCTCGATGATCTTCGAGGCCGGCACCATGACGCCGAGATCGACGACCTCGAAATTGTTGCACTGGAGCACGATGCCGACGATGTTCTTGCCGATGTCGTGCACGTCGCCCTTCACAGTCGCGAGCACGATCTTGCCGGCGGACGAGCGTCCGCCTTCGGTACCGATACCCTTGGCGAGATTGTCGGCTTTCTCCTGCTCCATAAACGGCATCAGGTAAGCCACCGCCTGCTTCATCACGCGGGCGGACTTCACCACCTGCGGCAAAAACATCTTGCCGTCGCCGAAGAGGTCGCCGACGACATTCATGCCGTCCATCAGCGGACCCTCGATGACATGCAGCGGCCGCGCGACGGTGAGGCGGGCAGCTTCGGTGTCCTCGTCGATATATTGCGTAATGCCGTGGACGAGCGCATGGCTGAGCCGCTTCTCCACCGGCCATTCGCGCCAGGAGAGGTCCTGTTCCTTGGCCTGCTTGGTCTGGCCGCGGAATTTCTCCGCGAGTTCGAGCAGCCGTTCACCGGCGCCGGGATCACGATTGAGGATCGTGTCCTCGCAGACCTGGCGCAATTCCGGATCGATGTCGTCATAGACGATCATCTGCCCGGCATTGACGATGCCCATATCCATGCCGGCCTTGATGGCGTGATACAGGAACACCGAATGCATCGCCTCGCGCACCGGTTCGTTGCCGCGGAACGAGAAGGAGAGATTGGAAACGCCGCCGGAAATATGCGCATGCGGCAGGTTCTGGCGGATCCAGCGCGTCGCTTCGATGAAATCGACGCCGTAATTGTTGTGCTCTTCCAGGCCGGTCGCGATGGCGAACACATTGGGATCGAAGATGATGTCTTCCGGCGGGAAGTCGAGCTGATCGACGAGAATGTCGTAAGCGCGCTTGCAGATCTCGATCTTGCGCTCATAGGTGTCGGCCTGGCCGACCTCGTCGAAGGCCATGACGACGACCGCGGCACCATGGCGCTGCGCAATCTTGGCCTCGTGAATGAACTTCTCGACGCCTTCTTTCATGGAGATCGAATTGACGATCGGCTTGCCTTGAACGCATTTCAGGCCGGCCTCGATCACGTTGAATTTTGACGAGTCCACCATCACGGGGACGCGGGCAATATCCGGCTCGGAGGCGACGAGGTTGAGGAACTCGACCATCGCCTTTTCTGAATCCAGAAGGCCTTCGTCCATATTGACGTCGATGACCTGCGCGCCGTTCTCGACCTGATCGCGCGCCACCTGCAGCGCCGCGGCGTAGTCGCCTTCGGTGATCAGGCGGCGGAATTTTGCGGAGCCGGTGACATTGGTGCGCTCCCCACATTGACGAACGGAATGGACGCGGCGAGTTCGAACGGCTCGAGGCCGGACAGGCGCAGCAGCGGCGCGATCTCAGGGACGGCGCGCGGCTTGTGCGGGGCGACGGCCTTGGCGATGGCGGCAATATGCGCTGGCGTGGTGCCGCAGCAGCCGCCGACGATGTTGACGAGGCCGCTGGACGCGAACTCGCCGACGAGGCGCGCCATATATTCCGGCGTTTCGTCGTACTGGCCGAATTCATTGGGCAGACCGGCATTCGGATAGGCGCAGACCAGCGTGTCGGCGACGCGGCCGATGTCGGCGATATGCGCGCGCAGGTCTTCCGCGCCCAGCGCGCAGTTGAAGCCGATGGTGGTGGGCTTGGCGTGCTTCACCGAATTCCAGAACGCTTCCGGCATCTGGCCTGAAAGCAGGCGGCCGGATTTGTCGGTGATGGTACCGGAGATCATGATCGGCACGTCGATGCCGCGAGCCTCGCAGATTTCCGCGATGGCATAGAGCGCCGCCTTGGCGTTCAGCGTGTCGAAAATGGTTTCGACCAGCAGCAGGTCGGCGCCGCCGTCGAGCAGGCCGTTGATCTGCTCGCTATAGGCGATGCGCAGGTCGTCGAAGGTCACGGCGCGATAGCCGGGATTGGCGACATCCGGCGAGATCGAGGCAGTGCGGTTGGTCGGGCCGATGGCGCCGGCGACGAAGCGCGGGCGGCCGTCCTCGGCTTCCACCTTGATGGCGGCGTTCTTGGCCAGGCGCGCACCGTCACGGCTCATCTCGTAAGCGAGATCGGCCATGTCGTAGTCGGCCTGCGCGATCGAGGTCGAGGAGAAGGTGTTGGTGGCGACGATGTCGGCACCGGCACGCAGATAGTCTGCGTGAATGTCTTCGATGGCCTGCGGCTGGGTCAGGATCAGGAGGTCATTGTTGCCTTTGACGTCGCGGTGAAAGTCCTTGAACCGGTCGCTGCGGAATGCGGCTTCATCGAACATCAGGCCCTGGATCACGGTGCCCATGGCGCCGTCGAGCACCAGGATACGCTCGGAGGCGGCCTTGAGAAGGGCGGTACGCTTCGGAGAAATTTGCACTGACATGATTTAGGCTGCCTTGCGCGCGCCGTTGGGGCGGAAACCCAGCAAATGACTGATCGCGAAGACCAGATCGGCGCGGTTCATGGTGTAGAAATGGAAGTCGTTGACGCCGGCCTTGGCGAGCTTCTGCACCTGGCCGGCGGCCACGGTGGCGGCGACCAGCTTGCGGGTCTCGGCATCGTCATCGAGGCCGTCGAATTTTTCGGCCAGCCAGTCCGGCACGGTGGTGCCGGCGCGGGTGACGAAATTGCGCGCCTGCTTGAAATTATGCATCGGCATGATGCCGGGCAGCACCGGGATGTCGATGCCGCGCGCGCGCACCTTGTCGAGGTAGCGGAAGTACAGATCGTTATCGAAGAACACCTGGGTGATGGCGCGCGTCGCGCCGGCGTCCACCTTGGCTTTCAGGGTGTCGATGTCAGCGGAGAAATCGGCGCTTTCCGGATGCTTTTCGGGATAGGCGGAGACGGTGACGTCGATATCGGAATAGCGCTTACGGATCGAGGCGACGAGATCGGCGCAGGTTTGGTAGCCGTCCTCATGCGCGACATAGGGGGTGCCGATGCCCGTGGTCGGGTCGCCGCGCAGGGCCACGATGTGGCGCACGCCGGCCTCGTGATAGCGGGACACGACATCGTCGATTTCGCTTTTCGGCGCTCCCACGCAGGTCAGATGCGCGGCCGGCGTCAGGTTGGTTTCCTTCAGCAGGCGGACGATGGTGGCGTGGGTTCGCTCGCGGGTGGAGCCGCCGGCGCCATAGGTTACCGAGACGAAGGATGGGGAGAGGGGGGCCAGTCGCTCGATGGTGTCCCACAAGGTGCGGTCCATCTCCTCGGTCTTCGGCGGGAAGAACTCGAAGGAGATGTTGGGAAGGTTGGGGGTGGCCGGGGTCGTCTCGGTCATCTCGAACTCCACCGCCGCATCAGGCGGCACCGGTTGTTGGGTCGTGGCTAGCTGTTTGGCTGCACTGCACAAAATAGACTGATGTGCCGGGCAAAAATAGCCCATTGGGAAGAGATGTAGGGTGGGAAATGGCCCATTACGTCGCCTGATGGCTGGAATGGCATGAAGAGATGAAGATGAATGGGCAGGCGGAAAATGCAGCTTCGCCTGTAGTGATTCTTATTTAGGATATTGAAATTGTTATAACAAAATCGCTTCAGAATCGGGTGTCTCGCTTGCTCTGGTTGTGGGCAGGTTGCTAGATAAATTTATCGTCTTCAAATATGGCCCATTTCGCCGATACGATTGCCTCAATTCTCCCTTTGGATCCACCACGCTTGCCGTCCCGTCCGGACGCATTAGCCTGCCGGTATGATCCCGCTTTCCGTTCTCGACCTGTCGGTCGTCACCACCGGTACGCCGCCTTCAAAGGCGCTGCGCAACAGCATCGACCTTGCCAAACATGCGGATGGCCTTGGCTATGTCCGCTACTGGCTGGCCGAGCATCACAATCTCGCATCTGTCGCCAGTCCCGCGCCTGAAATCATGATCGGTCAGATCGCTGCGGCGACGTCGCGGATCCGCGTCGGCTCCGGCGGCGTGATGCTGCCGAATCATGCGCCGTTGATGGTGGCCGAGCGCTTCAAGATGCTGGAGGCGCTGTTTCCAGGCCGCATCGATCTCGGCCTCGGCCGTGCGCCCGGCACCGATGGCGCCACGGCCTATGCGCTGCGCAACCGGATGGCCGGCCGCGAGGGCGATGATTTCCTCGAACGGCTGAGCGAATTGCTGCTGTGGGAGACGCGGCGCTTCCCAGACAACCATCCCTATAACAATGTCGTCGCCATGCCGAACGACGTGCCGCTGCCGCCGATCTGGCTGCTCGGCTCCAGCGATTTCTCGTCCGATCTCGCAGCCCAGGTCGGAATGGGCTTTGCCTTCGCCCATCATTTTGCGTCCCACGATGCGGCGGACGCGATGGTGCATTACCGGGCGCGCTTCAAGAGCTCGACCTGGCTGCAGGCGCCGCAGGCGATTCTTGCAGTGGCGGTGATCTGCGCCGAGACGGATGAAGAAGCCGAGCGATTGGCGGCTCCGTTCGATCTCAACCGCCTGCGCCGCGACCGCGGCGAATATGCGCCGCTGCCGAGTGTCGAGGAAGCGCTGGCCTATCCGTTTAGCGATGCCGAGAGGATGAAGATGGCGCGCAACCGCTCGCGGCTGTTCGCGGGCAGCCCGGCAACGGTGCGGGAGAAGCTGCAGCCCTTGATCTCGCAATGCCAGCCGGACGAACTGATGGTTGGTCACGGCGATGTATGATCATGAGACGCGGAAGCAGTCATATACGCTGCTGAAAGAGGCGCTCGGATCGTAGGATGGGTAGAGCGTAGCGAAACCCATCACCTCTCGCGCCGGTGGTGATGGGTTTCGCTGCGCTCTACCCATCCTACAAATGCATGTCGGAATCCGCCTGCCGCAAACGTCCTGGAGGCGGCGCCACCAAAATCAAGGGAACACCCATGCTCTATGCACTTCTGGCCTATCACGTCGAAGATGTCGTCGTGTCCTGGACCGCCGATCAGGATACGACCGTGATGGCCAATCTTCACGAGATCCACGAGCGGCTCACCGCCGATGGCCAGATGGGCCCGGCTGCGCGGCTTGGCGGCACCAAGGGCGCGTTTACCTTGCGCGGGCCCGGCGCGGGCGTGGTGATCGACGGTCCATTCGCCGAGACCAAGGAGCAGCTGCTCGGCTTCTATGTCGTGGATTGCGAAACGCGGGATGAGGTGATCGCCGTCGCGCGCGATTTACGGAAAGTGAACCCGTCGGCGGCGTATGAGATTCGGCCGGTGCAGCTGTTTCTGCCCGGCTCGCCGAAAGAGGCGACGCATGCTCTATCGGACTACGTCAGAGGCGCGTCTTGAAGCTCGTCATGCCCGGCCTTGTGCCGGGCATCCACGTCTTTACCAGAGTGAGTCGTGGATGGCCGGGACAAGCCCGGCCATGACGGAGCAGGAACGATAGAGCTCAGCCCTGCTGCTCGCCAAATGTCTGGCGGAACGGATGGGCGGGATAGACGCCCACGATCCTGAATTCGCGCGAGAAGAATTTCAGCTCTTCCAGCGCGAAAGCCAGATTGCGGTCATCCGGATGGCCATCGACATCCGCATAGAACTGCGTGGCGAAGAACTCGCCATCGACCATGTAGCTTTCCAGCTTGGTCATGTTGACGCCATTGGTCGCAAAGCCGCCGAGCGCTTTGTAGAGCGCGGCGGGAATGTTGCGCACCCGAAATACAAAACTGGTGACCAGCGGCTCCTTGCCTTGCGGGGCCCACTTGGCATCCTTCGACAGGATGACGAAGCGCGTGGTGTTGTGGCTCTCGTCCTCGACGTCCTCGGCCAGGATATCCAGGCCATAGATCTCGGCGGCGAGGCGCGGCGCCAGTGAGCCGCAGCTCTTGTCGCCGCGCTCGGCAACGATGCGGGCCGAGCCGGCGGTGTCGGCGGCGACGATGGAGCGGACGCCGAGCTTGCGGATCAGGCGACGGCACTGGCCGAGCGCGTGAACATGGCTCTCGATGGTCTTGAGATCCTCGATTTTCGCGCCGCGCGGCGCCATCAGCTGGTGATGGATCGGGATGAACCACTCGCCGATGATGTGCAGGCCGGATGCCGGCAGAAGATGGTGGATGTCGGCGACGCGGCCGGCGATCGAGTTCTCGATTGGGATCATGCCGAGATCGGCCTCACCGGATGAGATCGCCGCCAGCGCATCCTCGAAAGTGGCGCAGGGGAGCGGCTCGGCCTGCGGAAACGCCTCGGCGATCGCATTATGGGAATTGGCGCCTGGCTCGCCCTGAAAGGCGATCTTCATCGGGATTGTCATGGCGGGCCTTGTATCAGTCGATCAGGTTTTTGCCAGCAGATGGCGGGCAGTTTCGAGGTCGTGCGGGGTATCTACGCCGAGCGGGACGGAGTCCACGATGGCGCCGTCGATCCGCATGCCGGCTTCCAGTGCGCGCAGCTGTTCAAGCTTTTCGCGCTGCTCCAGCGTCGAGGGGGCTAGTTTGACGAAGCTCTCGAGTGCAGCGCGGCGATAGGCGTAGAGCCCGATGTGATGATAGCGCGGGCCGTCACCATAGGGCGCTGTCGCCCGGGTAAAGTAGAGCGCGCGCAGGCGGTTCAGGCCAGCCGGCGAGCCGATCAGCTTCACCACATTGGGGTTGGTGTGCTCTTCATCCTTGCGGATTTCGGCTGCCAGGGTGGCGATATCGACCTTTGGATCGTCCAGAACCCGGACGGCGGCGGCAATGTCGCCAGGCGGAATGGTCGGCAGATCGCCCTGGACATTGACGATGGTCTGGACCGTGCCGGCCGGATCCAGTCTGCCCAGCGCCTCGAAAATCCGGTCCGAGCCCGACGGATGGTCCGGCGAGGTCATCACCGCCTCGAAGCCATGGGCGGTCACCGCATCGGCGATCTCGGCGGTGTCGGTGGCCACGGCCACCCGGCCGATATCGGCTTCGCTGGCACGCCGGGCGACATGCACGATCATCGGTAGGCCCCGATATCCAGCAGCGGCTTGCCGGGCAGGCGGGTTGCGGCCATCCGGGCGGGAATGAGCACGAGGGTACGGGGATCGGTCATGGCTTCAGGGCTTGGTCAGTTAAGTTCGGCAAAATCGGCTCGAATTCCGTCTGTCGGGCGGGGAAAACCATGATGCAGATCAAGGGCAAACCCTGGAGCGCGGCGTTTATACGGGTTGCCAGAACTAGGGCAAACCGTTATCTCGATTGGACAGGCTCTAAACAGGCCTGCAGACGTGATTCATGGGCGCGTCGAGGCCGTGGGAGCGGCTTTCCAATGACCTGAAACGGGCGTGGGGCTTACGGAATATGGACTCTTTCGAACTCAATAAGATCATGGGTGCCATTCTCGGCACGTGCCTCGTCCTGATGGCGACGAACTTTACCGCCCAGGCCGTGTTCGCACCGAAGCATCTGGAAAAGCCCGGCTACGATATTGCCGTGAAGGAAGATGCGGCTGCCGGCGGCACCAAGGCTGCTGCTGCGCCCTCCGAACCGATCGAGAAGCTACTGCAGACGGCGTCCGTCGAAAAGGGCGCGACCGCGGCGAAGAAGTGCGCCTCGTGCCACACCTTCGAAAAGGGCGGCCCGAACCGCGTCGGTCCGAACCTTTATGGCGTCATCAATGATCACGTCGGCCAGGGCCGCAACGGCTTCAACTTCTCCGCCGCCATGAAGGCCAAGGGCGGCAACTGGGGCTTTGAGGAGCTCAACAAGTTCATCGCCAGCCCGAAGGCCGCCGTGCCCGGCACCGCGATGGGCTTCGCCGGCATTTCCAAGGACAGCGAGCGCGCCGACCTGATCGCCTATCTGGCAACGCTGGCCGACACGCCGGTCCCGCTGCCGACGGCGGCCAAGTAAGCCGCACAACGCGATTTCGTCACATTCACGCATCCCTACGGCCGGGCCAGCAGCCCGGCCGTTGTCGTTTGCGCATTACCAAAGCTTAAGCGGGACGTTTGGCCGCAACGCGTTAGGATGCAAGCAAGGCGTCGGGTGGTATCTTGCGGAAAAGCCGGCATAATCGGTCGAACCCTCGCCTTATATCGCGGTTCTACTCGACTGCTTCGGTTCACAGGATTCAGCACATTGACGATCTCCCGACGCCGCCTTCTGAAGACCACCGCATTTGCTGCTCTCACGCCGGTGCTCGGGGGGATCGGTAGTCTCCCGCTGAGCGAGGCGGCCCAGGCGCAACCTGCCGCCGCGGCCGGCAGCGCCGAATGGCGTCACGCGCTGTCGCTGTTCGGCGAGATCAAGTATCCGGCAGGCTTCAAGCGCTTCGATTACGTCAATCCGGACGCCCCGAAGGGTGGCACCGTGCGCCAGATCGCACTCGGCACGTTCGACAATTTCAACATCGCGGTGGCCGGCGTGAAGGGCAACATCGCCGGCGCCGTCGGGCTGATCTATGAATCGCTGACCACGGCGTCGCTGGATGAGGTCTCGACCGAGTATGGTTTGCTGGCCGAAGCCGTCAGCCATCCCGAGGATTATTCCTGGGTGAGCTATCGCCTGCGTGCCGAGGCGAAGTGGCACGACGGCAAGCCGGTGACGCCTGAAGACGTCATCTTCTCGCTCGACTCCTTCAAGAAATACTCGCCGCAATATTCGGCCTATTATCGTCACGTCGTGAAGGCCGAGAAGGTCGGCGATCGCGAGGTCAAATTCACCTTTGATGGACCCGGCAATCGCGAATTGCCACAGATTGTCGGCCAGCTCACGGTTCTGCCCAAGCACTGGTGGGAGGGCACCAACGCGTCCGGCCAGAAGCGCGATATCGGCAGCACCACGCTGGAATTGCCGCTTGGCAGCGCGGGATATCGCATCAAGGATTTTTCGGCAGGCCGCAATGTGGTCGTCGAGCGCGTCAGGGATCATTGGGGCGCCAAGCTCGCCGTGAATGTCGGCCGGAACAATTTCGATGAGATCCGCTACGAATATTTCCGCGATGGCACCGTCGCGCTCGAAGCGTTCAAGGGCGATCAGGTCGATTGGCGCACCGAGAACAGCGCCAAGAACTGGGCGACGGCCTATGATTTCCCGGCGGTCGCCGAAAAGCGCGTGATCCTCGAGGAATTCACCAATCGCTCCTCCGGGATCATGCAGGCCTTCGCGATGAATCTCCGTCGCGACAAGTTCAAGGATGCGCGCGTGCGTCGCGCGCTGAACTTCGCCTTTGATTTCGAGGAAATGAACAAGCAGATCTTCTTCGGTCAATACAAGCGGATCGCGAGTTATTTCGAAGGCACGGAACTCGCTTCGAGCGGCTTGCCGCAAGGCAAGGAGCTGGAGATCCTTGAAACCGTGCGCGCCGATGTGCCGCCGGAGATCTTCACCAAGACCTATACGAATCCGGTCGGCGGCAGTGCGGAGAATGTGCGCAGCAATCTGCGCGAGGCGATGCAGCTGCTGAAAGAGGCCGGCTACGAAATCCGCGAGCGCAAGCTCGTCGATGCCAAGACGGGCGCTCCGTTCGAGATCGAACTGCTCGGCGAGGATCCGAGTTTCGAGCGCGTGATGCTGTTCTTCAAGCCGTCGCTCGAGCGTCTCGGCATCAATGTCTCCGTCCGCACCATCGACGCCACGCAATACGAGAACCGGCTGCGCAGCTGGGATTTCGACATCGTGGTGTCGTCATGGCCGGAATCGCTGTCGCCCGGCAATGAGCAGCGCGAATATTGGGGCTCTCAGGCTGCTGATCAGGCCGGCTCCCGCAATCTCATCGGCATCAAGAATCCGGCGATCGACAAACTGATCGACCGCGTGATCTTCACCAAGGACCGCGACGATCTCGTTGCCGCCACCAAGGCGCTCGACCGCGTGCTACTCTGGCACAATTACGTCGTCCCGCAATGGACCTATAACAAGGTCCGCACAGCGCGGTGGGATCGTTTCGGCCGTCCGCCCGAGCCACCGAAATATGGCCAGTCCGGCTTCCCCTCCATCTGGTGGTGGGACGCCGAGAAGGCTGCCAAGACGGGCGGCCGCTCTTGAGCCGGCAATCGCGCATGGCGCAACTCGATCGTCGGCACGTGCTCGGTCTTGGCGTTGGTCTTGGCCTCGGCGCCATCGCCGCGTCGCAGTTCAGTCCCGCTCTGGCGCAGAGCGAGACGAAGCCCGCCGATGTCGATGCGCATGGCATGTCGGCGTTCGGTGATCTGAAATACCCCGCAGATTTTCCGAACTTCGACTATGTGAACGTCAAGGCGCCGAAGGGCGGCACGTTCTCGACGGTGCCGTCAACGCGCGCGTTCAATCAGTCATTCCAGACTTTCAATTCGCTGAACGCCTTCATCCTCAAAGGAGATGGTGCACAGGGCATGGGGATGACCTTCACGACCCTGATGGCCCGCGCCGGCGACGAGCCCGATGCGATGTATGGACTGGCCGCAAAGTCGGTCCGCATTTCGGCCGATGGGCTGATCTACCGTTTCACCATCCGGCCCGAAGCGCGCTTCCATGACGGCAGCAAGCTTACGGCCAAAGATGCCGCTTGGTCGCTGACGACACTGAAGACCAAAGGGCATCCGATCATCGTCACCCAGATGCGCGATGTCGTCAAAGCCGAAGCGGTCGATGACGCCACGCTCGTCGTCACCTTTGCTGAGAAGCGCGGGCGTGACGTGCCGCTATTCGTTGCGGCGATGCCGATCTTCTCGCAGGCCTATTACGACAAGCGTGCCTTCGATGAATCGTCCCTCGACATCCCGCTGGGCAGCGGACCATACAAGGTCGGTCGCTTCGAGCCCGGCCGCTTCATCGAGTTCGATCGCGTCAAGGATTGGTGGGGCACCGATCTGCCGGTGAACCGCGGCAGCAACAATTTCGATACGGTGCGCTTCGATTTCTATCGCGACCGTGACGTTGCCTTCGAAGGTTTTACCGGCCGCAACTATCTCTACCGTGAAGAGTTCACGTCGCGCATCTGGAATACGCGCTACGATTTTCCGGCCATCAAGGACGGTCGCGTCAAGCAGGAGACCTTGCCGGACGATACGCCGTCCGGAGCGCAGGGCTGGTTCCTGAACACGCGCCGCGCCAAGTTTCAGGACCCGCGCGTGCGCGAGGCACTCGGCAATGCGTTCGACTTCGAGTGGACCAACAAGACCATCATGTATGGCGCCTATGTGCGCACGGTATCGCCATTCCAGAATTCGGACCTGATGGCGAGTGGTCCGCCGTCGCCGGAAGAGCTGGCATTGCTCGAACCGTTCCGTAGCAAGGTGCCGGCGGAAGTGTTCGGCAATCCCTATGTTCCGCCGGTCTCCGACGGATCGGGGCAGGATCGCTCGCTGTTGCGTCGTGCTATCCAGCTTCTCAGCGATGCCGGCTGCGTGATGAAGGACGGCAAGCGGATGACGGCGCAAGGCGAGCCGTTCCGGATCGAATTTCTCTATGACGAGCCGGCTCTGCAGGCCCATCACGCACCGTTCATCAAGAATCTCGGCACCCTCGGCATCGAGGCCACGCCGCGCCTCGTCGATCCCGTCCAGTCCCAGGCGCGCCGCAATGATTTCGACTTCGACATCACGATGGAGCGCTTCGGCTTCTCGACGGTGCCTGGCGATTCCTTGCGCCCATTCTTCACGTCGCAATCGGCAGCGACAAAAGGCTCGAAGAATCTCTCCGGAATGTCCGATCCGGTGATCGATGCGCTGGTCGAGACGGTGATTGCCGCAGATACGCGGCCGAAGCTGGTCTTCGCTGCGCGGGCTCTCGATCGCGTCATTCGCGCCGGTCGCTACTGGGTGCCGCAATGGTATTCGAACAAGCATCGATTGGCCTATTGGGACGTGTTCGGCCACCCCGCCGATCTGCCGAAATATACTGGCGCCGGCGCCCCCGAACTGTGGTGGGCCATGGCCAGCAACGCTGCGACCGAGCAGGCAAAATAGCATGACCGCATATATCGCACGCCGCGTGCTGCTGATGTTTCCCACATTGCTGGGAATCCTGCTGGTGTCTTTCGTCGTGGTGCAGTTTGCGCCCGGCGGTCCTGTCGAGCGCGTCATTGCGCAACTGAGTGGCGCCGACACCGGTGCCTCGCGGGTGTCCGGTTCGTCATCGGGCGGCGATTTCGGCAATCGCGCCCAGCCGGGCGGCGCGGCCGATGCCGTCAATTCGAAATATCGCGGCGCGCAGGGGCTCGATCCAGACTTCATCAAGAATCTGGAAAAGCAGTTCGGCTTCGACAAGCCGGCGCCCGAGCGCTTTCTGCTGATGGTCTGGAACTACATCCGGTTCGATTTCGGCAAGAGCTATTTCCGCGACACATCCGTGGTGCAACTGATCAAGGAAAAGCTGCCGGTCTCGATGTCATTGGGCATCTGGATGATGCTGCTGAGCTATCTCATTTCGATTCCGCTGGGAATCCGCAAGGCGGTGCGGGACGGATCCAAATTTGATACCTGGACATCGGCGATCATCATCATCGGTTTCGCGATCCCCGGATTTCTGTTCGCGATCCTGCTGATCATCCTTTTTGCCGGCGGCTCGTTCTGGAGCATCTTCCCGCTGCGCGGGCTCACCTCGGACGGCTGGAGCCAGTTTCCGTGGTACTGGAAGATCATCGATTACTTCTGGCACATCACACTGCCATTGCTCGCCATGGCGCTGAGCGCTTTTGCGACGACGACGTTGCTCACCAAGAACTCGTTCCTGGACGAGATCCGCAAGCAATATGTGATGACTGCGCGGGCGAAAGGCTGCAATGAGCGTCAGGTGCTTTACGGCCATGTGTTCCGCAATGCCATGCTGATCGTGATCGCCGGCTTCCCCGGCGCCTTCATCGGCGCATTCTTCTCCGGCGCGCTCTTGATCGAAACCATCTTTTCGCTCGACGGCCTCGGTCTGCTCGGCTTCGAGAGTGTGCTGAACCGCGACTATCCGGTGGTGTTCGGCACGTTGTTCATCTTTTCGCTGATGGGGCTGATCGTGGGGTTGATCTCGGATCTCGCTTATATGTGGGTCGATCCGCGGATCGACTTCGAGGCGAGGGACGTCTGATGGCTGTGTCAGCACCGATGCCCGTCGAAGCCACCACGCAAACGCCGCTTGGCGAAGCCGTGCCGCCCTCGCGCCGGCCGCTCGGCCTGTCGCCGCTCAACAAACGCCGCTGGCAGAATTTCAAGGCGAACAAGCGCGGCTACTGGTCGCTCTGGATCTTCTCGATCCTGTTCGTCGTGTCACTGTTTGCCGAACTGATTGCGAACGATCGACCGTTCCTGATCAAGTTCGACGGCAAACTGTATTTCCCCGCGGTCGTGACCTATTCGGAAACCACCTTCGGGGGCGATTTCGAAACGGCGGCGGACTATCGCGATCCGTTCCTGCAAAAGCTGATCGCCGAGAAGAACGGCAGCATCTACTGGCCGCCGATCCGTTATTCCTACGACACGCACAACCTCGATCTTCCAACGCCTGCACCGTCGAAGCCGACATGGATGCTCACCGAGGAACAGTGCAAGCCGGTGGTCGAGAAGAAGGGCCTGAAGGGCTGTCGGGATCTCGAATATAACTGGCTCGGCACCGACGATCAGGGGCGTGATGTGGTCGCGCGCCTGATCTATGGATTCCGTATCTCGGTGCTGTTCGGTCTCACGCTGACGATCCTGTCGTCGATCATCGGCATCGCCGCCGGCGGCGTGCAGGGCTATTTCGGCGGCTGGGTCGATCTCGCCTTCCAGCGTTTCATCGAGATCTGGAGTTCGATCCCGTCGCTCTATCTTCTGCTCATCCTGTCGGCGGTGCTGGTGCCTGGCTTCTTTGTTCTGCTCGGCATCCTCTTGCTGTTCTCATGGGTCTCGCTGGTCGGTCTCGTGCGTGCAGAGTTTTTGCGCGGGCGAAATTTCGAGTATGTCACCGCAGCGCGTGCGCTTGGCGTTTCCAATCGCAGCATCATGGTTCGGCATCTCCTGCCGAACGCGATGGTGGCCACCATGACGTTCCTGCCCTTCATCGTCTCTTCGTCGGTGATGACGCTGACGGCGCTGGATTTCCTCGGCTTCGGTCTGCCGCCCGGCTCGCCGTCGCTGGGTGAGTTGCTGTCGCAGGGCAAGGCCAATGTGCAGGCGCCGTGGCTCGGCTTCACCGGTTTCTTCGCGGTGGCGATCATGCTGTCGCTGCTTATTTTTATCGGCGAAGCCGTCCGCGACGCCTTCGATCCGCGCAAGACGTTCAGGTGAGGTTGTGATAAAATCTGCCTGCGGATGGAGGTTTCGATGAACAAGATCATTAAGGAAAACTATCCGGTCTCAAAACTTCCTGAAGATCTCCGGGAAGGCGTCGAGTCGTCCGTCGTCACGGTGACGATCGAAGAAGGGAATGGACTACGCGGGGCGCGGCCGACCATAGCCGAGATTTTCGCCCGCCGTCGACCTCCATTCAAAAGCAAAGAAGAGATCGACGCCGAGTGGCGGCGTCAGAGGGACGAATCCGAATGACCGGATCTGGCTTCACAGCCCGGATCTACGTCGATTCGAACGTCTTTATTTATGCTGTCGAGGGCAACGGCGATCTTGCGGACGCTCTTGCAGAATTGCTTGAGCTGTTCGCTCGCAAGCCGGGGCTCGCGATCACAAGCGAACTCACATTGGCGGAAATTCTCGCTAAGGCTGATCGGCTACAGCGACGCGATTATCTGGATCTCATCGTAGAGAGTGGCGCGATCGAACTTTGCCCGGTCAATCGCGACATTCTTATAGAGACCGCCGCATACCGGCGAGTGATGGGAGCTACCAAGCTTGCGGATGCGATTCACGCCGTTACAGCGCTGCAATATGGATGTTCAATCCTCTTGTCGGCAGATCGTCGCATGAGAATCCCAACCGGCCTCAAATTGATCGATACTGATCCGCACAGCCTCCACGCCTTGATCAAAGAGTTCTCCTGATGGACGCCATCAATCAGCCCCTTCTCGACGTCCGCGATCTGTCGGTTGCCTTTCACCAAGGCGGCAAGGCGTCGGTTGCCGTAAACAAGGTCTCGTTCGACATCAAGCGCGGCGAATGCGTCGCGCTGGTCGGAGAGTCCGGCTCCGGCAAATCCGTGAGCGCGCTGTCGATTTTGAAGCTGTTGCCCTATCCGATGGCCTCGCATCCGTCGGGAGCCATTCGCTTCAAGGGGCATGAGTTGCTCGGCATGTCGGAAAACGACATTCGGGATATCCGCGGCAACGATATCTCGATCATCTTCCAGGAGCCGATGACCTCGCTCAATCCGCTGCATACCATCGGTGCGCAGATCGGCGAGATCCTGCAGCTCCACAACGGATTGCGTGGCAGCAAGGCGCGGACGCGGGTGATCGAATTGCTGACCCAGGTCGGCATTCCCGATCCGGAAACCCGGCTTGCCAGCTATCCGCATCAGCTCTCGGGCGGCCAGCGCCAGCGCGTCATGATCGCCATGGCACTGGCGAATGAGCCGGACCTGCTCATCGCCGATGAGCCGACGACAGCGCTTGATGTCACCGTTCAGGCGCAAATTCTCGCATTGCTTGCGGACATTCGTCAGCGGCTTGGCATGAGTCTTCTGTTCATCACCCACGATCTCGGCATTGTCCGCCGCATCGCTGAACGGGTCTGCGTCATGAAGAATGGCGAGATTGTCGAGCAGGGCCCGGTCGAGCAGGTCTTTACGGCGCCCCAGCATGCCTACACCAAGGCTTTGCTCGCCGCCGAGCCGAAGCCTGATCCTGCGCCGCCGCGGCCGGATGCGCCCGTGGTAATGTCCGCCGATGATCTCAAAGTCTGGTTTCCGATCAAGCGTGGCCTTCTGCGCAAGACGGTCGGCCACGTAAAAGCGGTCGATGGCGTCAGCGTCAAGGTGCGCGAAGGCGAGACGCTTGGCGTGGTCGGCGAATCCGGTTCCGGCAAAACCACGCTTGGCCTCGCGCTGCTGCGCCTGATCTCGTCGCAGGGACCGATCGTGTTTCTCGGCAAGGACATTCAGGGGCTGCAGTTCAAGGACATGCGCCCGATCCGTCGCGATATGCAGATCGTCTTCCAGGATCCCTTCGGCGCGCTGTCGCCGCGCATGTCGGTCGGCGATATCATTGCCGAGGGTTTGAGTGTGCATCAACCCTCGCTTTCCGAGGACGCGCGCGAAGCCCGCGTGGTCAAAGCGCTGCAGGAGGTAGGCCTCGATCCCGAAATGCGCTTCCGCTATCCGCACGAGTTCTCCGGTGGTCAGCGTCAGCGTATCTCGATCGCCCGCGCCGTGGTGCTGGAGCCGAGCTTCGTGGTGCTGGACGAGCCGACCAGTGCGCTGGACATGCTGTTCCAGGCTCAGATGGTCGATCTCCTGCGCGAATTGCAGCGCAAGCGCGATCTGACTTACATGTTCATCTCGCATGACCTTCGCGTCGTCGCGTCGCTGGCCAGCCATCTGATCGTGATGCGTCACGGCAAGGTGGTCGAGGAAGGCCCGGCTGCCGAGCTGTTCAAAAATCCGAAGTCGGATTACACGCGCGCATTGTTCGCCGCAGCTTTCCGCATCGAGACGACGCCCGGCGACGTAGCGGCCCCATGAGCGATGCGCACGGGATGAAGCCGGCCGAGATCGCCGATCAGGCCATCGACGTCGCGGTCTCGCCGCCGGTGACGATCGCCCAGGGCTATTTGCCTTACGAGCGCTATGACGTTGCAATCATTCGCGGCGACGAGACGCTGCGACAGCGACGCGACGTGCTGCGCGCAAAACCTGTTGCGGCCGTGTTGCCAGTCGATCTGGCGCGCGGGACGATCGTGTTGCTGCGTCAGTTCCGTTTGCCGGCCCATCTGGCCACCGGCCAGGGCGACATGGTGGAGATCGTGGCTGGCCGTATCGACGGCGATGAAAGCGCGATGGGCGCCGCTGCGCGCGAATGTCGGGAAGAGATCGGTGTGACGCCTGAGCGATTGATCGCGCTCTATCGTGTTCTGACGACGCCGGGGATCACCGACGAGCACGTCACGTTCTTTCTCGGCTTCATCGATAGCAGCCAAGTCCCGCTCCGTGGCGGTCTTGCTGACGAGCACGAGGACACGCGGCCCTTCGTCGTCTCCATCGACGAGGCCATCGCGGGTCTCGATCAAGGTCAGGTGTTCAACGGCCTGATGGTCAGCGCGCTGCAATGGCTGGCGTTGCATCGGGGACATCTGCAGGACTGGTATGACCGCGCGGGCTAATCCAGCCGCTTGATGCTGGTGACATCGCTCCCAGCTGCCTTGATCCGTGCGATGGCATCTTGGGTGTTTTCGATAGCCGTCGCCATGTGATGGGCGTTGGCATGCACCATGGTGTTGCCGTCACGCACGATGGCCACATGCCCCTTCCAGAAGATCAGGTCGCCACGCTTCAGCTGCCGCTGCTCCGCTTCCGACAGTGTGCGGCCAAGGCCGCTTTCCTGCATGTCGCTGTCGCGGGGCGCACCGATCCCGGCTGCTGTCAATGCGACCTGGACGAGGCCGGAGCAGTCAATCCCCAGGCTGCTCTTGCCGCCCCAGAGATAGGGCGTGCCGACAAAACGTTCGGCGACGGCCACGAAGTCGGGTTCGGTCACGCCGAGCTCAGCGACATGCTGCCGTGGGATATAGTGACCGGAATGCGTCACAAGGAATGCATCGGTTATGTTCGTTGCGGCGATGCGTGCACCGAGTGGCAGCGTGTCGATCGGCGGCAGTTTGATGGACGGGCCGGGAAACAGGAAGGTACGAAGCGCCGTCACCTTATGTGTCGGTGTCGGGCCCGGCGGATAGAGCGCGAGATCGGATAGCCAGCCGACATAGCCGTCGCCATTGAGCTGGCCCCAGGCCCAGCCTTCCTCATTGCGGTCATAGATCGTCACGCGTTCACCGCGCAGCGCCTGTGTATCCAGCATGGCGCCGCCGAACGGATCGCGCCGCACCGACGTGACGCCATCGCTGATTTCAAATTCCTCGCCGGCGACGAAGCGATCCGCCTCGACCTTGCCTTCGAGATATTTTGCAGCCACGTCGGGCCGGGCAGGGGTGAGGCGCTTATCCATAGCGCTGGCTCAGCAAAGCATAGATGGCGCGGGCAGCCTGGCATTCGCCGCCTTCGGGGCGCGCCGGCTTGGCCGATGGCGTCCAGCCATAGATGTCGACATGCAGCCAGCTCTTTGCCTCCTCGACAAAGCGCTGCAGGAACAGCGCACAAGTAATGGAGCCGGCGAATCCGCCCGATGGTGCGTTGTTGATATTGGCGACCTTCGAATCGAGCCAGGCATCGTAAGGCGCCCATAGCGGAAGCCGCCACAGCGGATCGTTCTGCTCCTTGGCGCAGCGCGCGACATCCAGCGCGAGGTCTTCGTCATTGGTGTAGAATGGCGGCAGTTCCGGCCCCAATGCGACGCGTGCTGCACCTGTCAACGTGCCGAGATCGACCAGCAGGTCAGGCTTGTCCTCATCTGCAAGTGCCAGCGCGTCAGCAAGCACGAGGCGACCTTCCGCATCGGTATTGCCGATCTCCACCGTCGGCCCTTTGCGCGATTTGAAGATGTCGAGCGGGCGAAAGGCATTGCCGGCGACCGCATTCTCCACCGCGGGGATCAGCACGCGCAGCCGCACTTTAAGCTTGGCATCCATGATCATCAGCGCCAGTGCGAGGACGTTGGCGGCGCCGCCCATGTCCTTCTTCATGATCAGCATGCCCGATGATGGTTTCAGGTCGAGACCGCCGGTGTCGAAGCACACGCCTTTGCCGACCAGTGTCACTTTGGCATGCGATGGATCACCCCAGGAAAAATCGATCAATCGCGGCGCCCGGCTCGAGGCCATGCCGACGGCGTGGATCAGCGGAAAGTTCTGCTGCACGAGGTCGTCGCCGACGATGCAGCTGAAATCCGCGCCGAAACGTGCCGCGAGATCTTTCGCAGCCTGCGCCAGTTCTTCCGGCCCCATATCGTTCGACGGCGTATTGATCAGGTCGCGTGCCAGCGTCGCGGCCTCGGCCATGCGGCTGATCTCGGCGATATCGATGCCGTCCGGCGGCACCAGCCGCACATCCGGCGTTTCATTCTTGCGATAGCGGCCGAACCGATAGCTGCCCAGCGCGAAAGCGAGCACGGCCAGCCGCGCGTCATGTGGCGCGTTCGCAAACCGGTAGGTGCCGGGCGGCAGAAGCCCCGGCAATTGGCCGGCCCGAAACAGATCGCGATGTTTGGCGGTATCGTCTTCCAGCCCGAAGACGACCTGTGCAATTCCGCCATCGGTATCTGGCAAGGCCAGCCAGCTGCCAGCCTTTGCGGTGAGGCCGTTGGCCGTCGCGAAAGCCTGTGCCATCGGTGGGAGCTTCGCTGCGAGTTCCGGCCAGGTGGTCCGGGTTGCAAAGGTGATGGGGGTGACGGCGGTCGTAGGGGCGACGACAAAGGCGGAATGCATCGGCAGGTCTCACAGGCGTGAAGATGGCAGGCTGGTCGGCAGTATCGATGGCGCGGGTTAGGCAGGATGGGCGAGACAGGTGCGGATTAACCAGCCATTAGGGTTAACACTCTATTGCTGACCCATTCTTCCCGTTCCGTCGATCCATTGTTGAGTCAAAGTGCCATGCGTCAGCCCTTCTGTCTTGCACGGTTTCTCACTACGGCAGCCATGACGACGATTTTGGCCGCAGGTCTTGCCGGGTGCAAGACCGCAGGTATGTCGGACGTGACGGGATCGGTCACCCCTCGTGCAGAAGCGCCTCCGGTGGCAGCAGCAGCCGCTGATCCGTCACGTGTCGAAGCCTATGGCGAACGCTATCGCGCCAATCCACGGGACGCCGATGCCGCCATGCAATATGGCCAGGCGCTGCGCGCGTCGGGGCAGCGCGCACAGGCCGTTGCCGTGTTTGAGCAGGCGACGCTGACCAATCCGAGCAACAAGACACTGCTCGCCGGCTATGGCCGCGCGCTTGCCGATAACGGAAACTTCCAGCGCGCATTCGACGTGCTCGCTACGGCGCATACGCCGACCAATCCGGACTGGCGGATTCTGTCCGCGCAAGGCGCCGCGCTCGATCAAATGGGGCGCCACGACGAGGCGCGCCGCTATTATACGAGTGCACTGAACATCCGGCCGGACGAGCCGTCCGTGCTGTCGAATCTCGGCCTGTCCTACATGCTGTCAAAAGATCTGCAGCAAGCCGAGGCCACACTGCGCCGTGCCTATGGCCGCGGCGGCGTGGATCCCCGGGTCCGGCAGAATCTCGGCCTCGTGGTCGGCCTGCAGGGGCGCTTCGGTGAAGCAGAGACGATCGTGCGTGCGGACCTGCCGCCGGACGAGGCCGCAGCCAATGTCGCGTATCTCAAGCAGATGCTGAACAACAAGGGCGCGCCGCAGGCCGGTGCGCGTGGCGACGGTCCACAGAGGTCCTGATCGCAAGCACAATTCAGGCGCTCAAGGCGCCTGACGCCTATTGCATCGCTGCGACCTTGATGCCGGTCGGTCCGAGAATGACGACGAACAGCACCGGCAGGAAGAACAGGATCATTGGCACGGTGAGCTTCGGAGGCAGCGCCGCGGCCTTCTTTTCCGCCTCGTTCATGCGCATGTCGCGATTTTCCTGCGCCATCACGCGCAGGCTCTGGCCCAGCGGCGTGCCGTAGCGCTCCGACTGCATCAGTGCGAGACAGACCGACTTGACGCCTTCCAGGCCGGTACGCTTCGCTAGATTCTCATAGGCGATCTTGCGGTCCTGCAGATAGGACAGCTCAGCGGTCGTGAGCGTGAATTCCTCGGCCAATGCGACCGACTGCGAAGCGATTTCGACGGAGACGCGCCGGAACGCAACCTCGATCGACATGCCGGACTCGATACAGATCAGCAGCAGATCGAGTGCATCGGGAAAGGCACGGCGGATCGAAAGCTGGCGCTTCGAAATCGCATTTTTCAGGAAAATCATCGGAGCCTGCATGCCGAGCCAGGCAGCGCCCAGACACATGCCGATCTTGATCGGTGTGGACTGTTCCATGTGTGAAATGACGAACACATAGAGAATCGCGAAAGCGAGAAACAGCAGCGGCGTCACGGCGCGGAAGAACAGGAAGGTGACGTAAGGCGCCTGGCCGCGATAGCCAGCCATGACAAGCTTGTCGAGCGCCGCTTCCTGCGCCAGCCATTTTCCGAGGTTGAAGTCGGTGACGACCTTGGAGACCAACTGCTTCGGTGACTGGCGCAACGACACTTTGCCGTTGGCGCTCATGCGATCGCGCTCACGCTGGCGGATGCGCTCGCGCTCGCTGGCCACCGCCTTCATGCGCTTGGCAAGCCCGTCGCCGGCAAAGAAGGGCGTCAGCAGCGTATAGGCGGTCGCTGTCACTGCGATAGCCGCCATGATCATCATCATGAAGCGGGTATCGTGAATTTTCGCGATCAGGATATCAACCATGCTTCACCATCAGAAGTCGAAGTTGATCATCTTCTTCATGACGAAGATGCCGCACGACATCCACACCACGCAGCCGGCCAGCATCAGCCGACCTGTCGGATGAGTCCACAAGATCGAAATGTAATCGGGCGTGCTGAGATAGACGAGCAGCATCACGATGGGCGGCAACGAGCCGATGATGCCGGCGGAGGCTTTGGCTTCCATCGACATCGCCTGGATCTTCTCGGCCATCTTCTTGCGGTCGCGCAGCACCTTGGAGAGGTTGCCCAGCGCTTCCGAGAGATTGCCGCCCGATTTCTGCTGGATGGCGATGACGATGCCGAAGAAGTTGGCTTCCGGCAACGGCATGCGCTCATACAAGCGCGCACAGGCTTCACCCAGCGGCATGCCGATGGTCTGGGTTTCGATGATGGCGTTGAATTCGCTGCGCAGCGGCTCCGGTGTGTCCGCGGCCACGACCTTGATCGAATCGAACAACGGAAGTCCGGCCTTGATGCCGCGCACGATGACATCGACCGCGTCCGGCAAGGCCTTCAGGAAGGCCGCCTCGCGCCGCTTCTTGAGAAAGCCGAGCATCCAGCGCGGCAGGCCGAAGCCCGCAGCGAAAGCGAGGCCACCAGCCGCCAGCAGGCCGCCACCGAACAGGATCGTCATCAGGAATGCGAAGCCGCCGAGCACAGCGGAGATCACCAGGAATTTCTGGTCGGTCCAGGCCAGGCCAGCCTGCTGGATCCGGATCGCAAGCGGAACGCGCTTCTGCTCCTTGTTGCGCGCTTCGACTTCTTTCAGCGAGCTTTCCACCTGATCGCGCTTGGACCGCTGCGCCCGATCAGCCTGGCGGGCAACGGGCTCTGCGCGAGCGACGGATGCGCGACGCGCCTCCGCCTTTTTCTCTCCGGACAATTGCGGGTACAGGAAGACCCAGGCCAATCCACCGACCGCGACGGTGGCCATGAAAGCCAATGCGAGCGCCTGCAAGTTCATCGGCTGCTCCTCTATGCCATCGGTGCGACTTCTGCAGCGTCCAGCGCTGCAGCAAGTCGCTTCTCTTCACCGTAATATCGCGCGCGTTCCCAGAATTTCGGGCGGCCAATGCCGGTCGACCGATGTCGCCCGATGATGTTGCCGTTGGCGTCCTCACCGACGATATCGTAGAGGAATAGATCCTGGGTGATGATCGTCTCGCCTTCCATGCCCATCACCTCGGTGATGTGGGTGATGCGGCGCGAACCGTCGCGCAGACGGGCAGCTTGCACGATGACGTCGATGGATGCGCAGATCATTTCGCGAATCGTGCGCGATGGCAGCGAGAACCCGCCCATGGTGATCATGGATTCGCAACGCGACAGGGCTTCGCGCGGATTATTGGCGTGCAGCGTACCCATCGAGCCGTCATGGCCCGTATTCATCGCCTGCAACAGATCGAATGCCTCGGGGCCGCGGACTTCGCCGACGATGATGCGTTCGGGGCGCATACGCAGGCAGTTGCGGACGAGCTCGCGCATGGTGACCTGGCCTTCGCCTTCGATATTCGGAGGGCGGGTTTCCAGGCGGACCACATGAGGCTGCTGCAATTGCAGTTCCGCGGCGTCTTCGCAGGTGATGACACGTTCGTCTTCGTCGATATAGTTGGTCAGGCAATTCAAGAGCGTCGTTTTGCCGGAGCCGGTGCCGCCGGAAATCAGCACATTGGCGCGGCAACGGCCGATGACCTGCAGGATCTCCGCGCCTTCGGGGGAGATCGCGCCGAACTTCACAAGCTGGTCGAGCGTCAGCTTGTCCTTCTTGAACTTACGAATGGTCAGTGCGGGGCCGTCGATGGCGAGTGGCGGCACGATGGCATTGACGCGCGAACCGTCGGCGAGGCGGGCGTCGCAGATCGGCGAGGACTCATCGACGCGGCGGCCGACCTGGCTGACGATGCGCTGGCAGATGTTCAGAAGCTGCTGATTGTCGCGGAAACGAATGCCGGTCTTCTGGATGCGGCCGGCGACTTCGATGAACACCGTGCCGGCACCGTTGACCATGATGTCGGCGATGTCGTCACGCGCCAGCAGCGGCTCAAGCGGTCCATAGCCGAGCACGTCGTTGCAGATATCGTCGAGCAACTCTTCCTGCTCGGCGATCGACATCACGATGTTCTTGATCGCGATGATTTCGTTGACGATGTCGCGGATTTCCTCGCGCGCGGACTCGCTGTCGAGTTTGGCGAGCTGGGCGAGGTCGATCGCTTCGATCAGGGCGCCGAAGATCGTAGCCTTGACCTGATAGTAGTTGTCCGAACGACGCTCGGCGACGGGCGGCGCGGCAGGGGCGCGGGCCGGCGACAGCGGTGGCGACGAGACGGCAGGTGCAGCCATAGGCGGCGCGCTCGAGGCGGCCGCCGGCGCATGGGCCGGTCGGGGGGCACGATTGTCCGTCTCTGTTCCGCTACGCTTACCAAACACCACACAACTCCTTGCGGCTGATTACTTCGACCGCAACTTTTCCAGGAAGGGAGCCAGGAACGACCCCTTCGGTTTCTTCGTTTCGCCGCGGCCCGTGAGCCGCTGGGCAATCTGCAGAAAGATATCCGTGGTGCGATGACCCGGAGACACTTCCGCGATCATCTGGCCATTATTGGCTGCCGCGCCGAACATCTGCGGATCGAACGGGATCGTTGCGATCGGCGGTGTTTCGATGGCCTTCGCAAACTCCGAAGCGCTGATTTCCGGCCGTTTCGGCACGCCGACCTGATTGAGGCAGTAGAGCGGTGGCCGATCATTCGGCCGCGACGCCTTGATCAGGTCGTACATGTTCTTGGTGTTGCGCAGGTTCGCCAGGTCCGGTGATGCAACAATGAGGATGTCGTCGGCACCAACGAGTGCACGCTTGGTCCATCCCGACCACTGATGCGGAACGTCGAGCACGATGCACGGCATGGTCGAGCGGAGCGTGTCGAAGATCGAGTCGAAGGCTTCGGTGCCGAAGTCGTAGACACGTTCCAGCGTCGCTGGCGCCGCGAGCAGGCTGAGGTGATCGGTGCACTTCGACAACAGGCGGTCGATGAAGGCGGTATCGACGCGATCTGGTGAGAAAACAGCGTCGGCGATCCCCTGCGGCGGATCCTGATTGTAGTCGAGCCCGGCGGTCCCGAAAGCGAGGTCCAGGTCTGCGACGACCGAGTCGAGGGCAAGATCGCGCGCGATCGCCCAGGCGACATTATGGGCGATGGTGGACGCACCGACACCACCCTTGGCGCCGACGACAGCAATGATGCGGCCGACCGCCTTGGCTTCGGGCGCAGAAAACAGGCCGCAGATCGCACGAACGACGTCAATCGTGACGACGGGCGCAATCACATAGTCGCTGACGCCGCGTCGCACGAGTTCGCGATAGAGCGTGACATCGTTGACCTTGCCGATGACGACCACACGGGTTCCGGCATCGCAGACGGTCGCGAGCTGGTCGAGGCCGGCCAGAATATCGGTGCGTGGCTCGGTTTCGAGCACAATCACATTCGGCGTCGGCGCCGAGCGATAGGCTTCGATGGCCGCTGCCATGCCGCCCATCTGAATTTTCAGATGAGCCTTGGTCAGGCGCCGGTCCTCACCTGCGGCCTGAACGGCAGAGGCGGTTTCGACGGTCTCGCAGAAGGCCTGGATCGACACCCGCGGCGCGGGGGCGATGTGCTCCTCCACGGCCTGCGGCGGCGCGGCGGCAGACTGCTCGTCGGGTGCTTTTTGCGCGTAATTGATCATTGGCCCACAGTGCTGATCTTGTTCTTATCCGCATCCGGATAAGAGGTGGTTGTCGTTTGGCCTTGGCGATACTTCTCAAGCCCGAAGGTGCGGCGCGCGGCGTAGACCGGTCCTTCCGGACGTGGCTGCACGAGATCCGACGGATTGGCGACCATCGCTGCGAGATTGCGCTGCGAGGCACAGCCGAGATTGTAGTAGGGCTTATTGGCGAAATAGGCCCTGTTCTTGATGGACGCACCGAGGTCGTCCGGCCAGGTGCCGCACGGACCCGCGGTCGCGCCGATCAAGGGATAGCTGACGCGAATGGTGGCAAACAACGCCGGATCTTTCGGCGTGTAATTGCGTGTGGCGACGCCCTGGGCCGGGACGCCCGTGGCGGCCAGAAGCGCGTGGATCTCGCGATTGGAGTCCTTCGCGGCACGCGCATTCGGCGTATTGGCCGGGACCTCGATGGTGATGACGCCGGTGCCTTCGCGCAGCCAGTTCTGGCCGACCGCGATGACGTCAGCGCGCTGTGTCGCGGTCAATCCACCGCGCGCACTCCCCACAAACACCTCGGTGTTGCGCAGCCGCTCTTCGACCACGATAGGATGCCGCAAGCGATAATCTTCCGGCGCCGCGAGGCCGCGCTCCTGAGCGACAGTCTTGCAGCCGCCGAGTGCGATTGTTGCGCCGAGCACAGCGCTGACGAAAGCGACGTTGCGTTGCAGACGGGTCAGATTCTTGCTGGTCGTTGTCATGAGATGTCCCGCCTCAATCCGTGATGAAACCAAAAGCGCCGCGATAGCCGCGTGCGGGCTCGGCACGGCGACCGGGGGCGCCGTAGATGCGATTGACGCTGCCGAGGAGATCAGCCTGCGGATCCGATGCATCCACGAAACCGTCGTCGGGGCGCGACAGGTCCTTCTGGGCCACGGCGCGCACGATATAGGGCGTCACGATGACCATCAGCTCGGTGTTGTTGTTCACATAGTCGCGGCTCTTGAACAGCGCGCCGAGCACCGGCACCTGCGACATGCCGGGAAGGCCGCTCATCGCCTGCTTCGTCTGCTGCTTGATCAATCCGGCCATGGCCATCGAGCCGCCCGACGGAATCTCGAGCGTGGTGTCGGCGCGATTGGTCTTGATGGCGGGAATCGATGTGCCGCTGATCGTCACCGAATTTTCCTGCGACAGTTCGGAGACTTCCGTCGCAACGCGCAGGCTGATGCGGCCTTCGCTCAGGACGACCGGCGTGAAGCCAAGCGAGATACCGAACTTCTTGAAGTTGATTTGCGTCGTACAAATCCGCGTGGTCGGGTCGCAGGTGTTGCCGCCGGGAACCGGGAATTCGCCGCCGGCCAGGAAGTTGGCGGTTTCTCCGGAGATCGCCGTCAGGCTCGGCTCGGCCAGCGTGCGGATCACGCCCGCATTCTCCATCGCCTTCAACGTCGCCGTGACGGACGGGACGGCGCCGCCGAACGCGGCGGAGATGGCGTTGCCATCCACCAGGGTCCGTCCGTTCGCAGTGAATGGGTTCACATTGTTGAAATTGACAACCGCCGTCCCGTAGCTCAATCGGCCCGACAGATCGACGCCGAGCTGCTTGACGATGTTGCGCTGAACTTCGGCGACCGTGACCTTCAGCATCACCTGATCGCGTCCGCGTACGGCGATGCTGTTGACCACCTTGTCGGTGCTGCCTGCGAGGCGCGCGGCAAGGTTCACGGCCTGCTGCGCTTCCTCCTGGCTCGCTGCCGAACCGGACAGCATGATGCCATCGCCCAGACCTTCGACGCGAATGTCGGCTGTCGGCAGATTCTGCCGCAGGGCAGCGCGGATGCCGTTCAGATCACGGGTGACCGCAATGTCATAGGCTGCGATTTGCTGCCCGGCGCTGTCGAAGAAGATGATGTTGGTCTGTCCCACCGTCGCGCCGATGATGTAAGCGCGCTGTGCGGAACGGATAACAGCATTGGCGATCTTGGGATCGGCGACCAGCACATCCTTGATGTCACGCGGCAGGTCGATCACCGTGGACTTGCCGATGCCGAGTGGCAGGAACTGCGCGTTCAATCGGCCGGAGCTTCCCATCTGATTGGCGGCGTAGTCGGCCGCAAGCACGGATGGGGTAGCGGTGCCGAACGACAGCGCGGCGACTGCCGTCACCGATAGGACGCGAGCCAGAAAGCTCTGCATCGATCCGCTCGTGGTCATGCGCTTCATCGTCTGCGTCCTTGTCACTTCGTGATCGTTGCGGTCGACGGAATGCCGTAACGAACGATATTGACGGTGCTACCCCGCTTGCGGGTGTCGGTGTCTTCGCTCGGAGTCTCTGGCGCGTTGGCGTCGGCCAGCGCGCGCAGTGCCAGCGACAGCGTTCCGCTCTGGCGTGCGCGGGCGAGTAGTTCGGCTTGCTCCGGCTTCAGTTCGAGCGTTGCGGTCTTGCCGACGACCGTATTCTGGCCGTCCTTTTCCTTCGGTGCCTGGTCGATGGCCAGAACACGGATATTGCTGAGAATGATCTCGGACATGACGCCATCGGGCGTGTTGCTGTCGGGGCCCTTGTCGCGCTTCGAGAGGATCACATCGACGCGGTCATTCGGCAGGATGAAGCCGCCTGCGCCGGTTTCCGGCGAGATTTCGGTGGAGACTGCGCGCATGCCCGATGGCAGCACGGCGGCCATGAAGCCGGCGCCGTTCGCGCGCACAAGTTTGGCTTCGCGGATCGGCTCTCCTGCAATGAAAGGTGAACGCGCAATCGCACCGGCCATCTGCGTCATCGCTTCCGGCCGGGCGTTGCGCGCAATCACATTGGTGCTTGCAGCGCTGGTCGGCCAGGACTGCCACTGCATGTCGTCGGCGCCGATCGCCTGACCGAGCGCAATGTCGCCCTTGGCGACCAGAACATCTGTCGTCGGGAGTTCAGCGACCTGAGGCGGTGGAGGCGGGCCGTCGGACGAGCTCGCGAGATACAGCGCCACACTGCCAGCGCCGAGTGCAATGGCGAGGACCACAATGCGTGCGGTATTCATACGCTTCACTTTCCACATTACGCCGCGACGCAGCCGTCGCTGTAGTGTGGAGTTGAGCAGTTATTCGTCAAAGCATGGTTAATGGCCGGTATCTAAATCGCGTTAACGATTTCGTACCAAGTCAGTTCATCGCAAAGCGTGCGAGATCGACCGCTTTCATCCATTCCGTCTCCGGATAGACGATCAAGGCACCGAGTGCGAGCGCGACACCATAGGGAATTCCGGTGTCCTTGTGATGCAGGCGCATCAACCAATCCTGCCGGCCGAGCGCATAGGGCAGGGGCCACTGCCGGAACTGGAGAAGGAGTAGCGTCAGGGCGCCGCCGAACAGCGAGGCATAGACCAGATATTGCAACAGATGATCGAAGCCGAACCAGAGGCCCGCGACGGCAGCCAGTTTGGCGTCGCCGCCGCCGATCCAGCCGAATGAGAAACAGGCAAATGCGACGACCAGCACGATTCCGCCGGCTCCGAGATGCAGGAGTGCCTGATGCGGGGTCATGCCGCTGAAGAATGCAAGAAACCCGAAACCCGCGATCAGCAGCAACGAAATCCGGTTGGAGATCGTCATGGTGAAGATGTCGCTGACTGCCGCATAGGCCATCAGCCCGGGAAACAGCAGGAGACGGGTCAAATCGAGGATCATGGGGTCAACGGCCCGTACTGAGGATGATCGACGCTAGCCGGGAGAAATGAATAATCGGAAAACAAGAAAGAATTTACCATACCGTCGCGATACGGGCGATGACGGTGATGAGAGCGAGGCTGAGCGCAGCGCAGACGATCCCGGCCGGTTCGCGAAGCGAGATCCGGAGCTCGTCGGTGAACGAGCGTTGAGCGTTGGGTTGTCTCATCAGGAAGCACCGATACTCATACTGGGTGTTCGAAACCGTCAGAAACAAAAAAGGCTCCGGAGATCCGGAGCCTTCCTTGCAATCAATACGTCGCTTACTTGAGCGAGGTGTTGATGTTGCCGAACTTGGTGTTCAGGGTGGTGCCGAGACCGTTGACGACGGCGATGATGGCCAGCGAGATGCCGGCGGCGATCAGGCCGTATTCGATTGCGGTGGCGCCAGACTCGTCTTTGATGAAACGCGAAACAAGGTTTTTCATAATGCAAAACTCCATAAGTGCACGTGGCTGTCGATCGTAGATGCCTGGTCTCCCCGGCGTTCTCAGCACCGTGACCATGCATGAACCCTAGGAGTTTCGGATTGCAGTGCGGTTAATTCGATTGATGAAAGTCGATTGCATTTGTCTCTTCTTGTGCACGGTAAATACCTACTTAAGGCCCATTCAGAATGACTTAGGTGTCATCACACCGCGGTTGTCGGTTTTGCTTTATGGGTCCTTAAGCATGGGGCGGTAACCCTTAGCGCACAAACACGTCGAGGTGCGCGATGTCTACATTGCCTTTGGAAGTGCTGACGATGTTCGGCGAGACCATCATGAAGGTGGTACCGATCACGATCGTGCTTGCCGTCGTCTTTACGGTCCTCACCCATTTCTGGGCCTGCAATCCCGGCAAGCCGTGGTGGCGTAAGTCGGAGATCGTTACCGATATCTGCTATTGGTTTTTCGTGCCGCTGATCACGCGCGTGGTGCGGATCGGCTTGCTCGTTCTCGGCGCTGCCGTCGTGTTCAACATCCATGACGCCGACGAGCTGATTGCCTTTTACGAAAATGGTCATGGCCCGCTGGCGCAATTGCCGCTGTGGGTACAGGGCATCCTGTTCCTGGTCGTGTCCGACTTCCTGCTCTACTGGTTCCACCGCATGTATCACGGCGGCGGCTTCTGGAAGTATCATGCCATCCATCACTCTTCCGAAGAGGTGGAGTGGATCTCCGCAGCGCGCTTCCATCCGGTCAATCTTTTCCTTGGTACGGTCGCCGTGGATGTCGTCTTGCTGATGGCCGGCATCTCGCCGAACATCATGCTGTGGGTCGGCCCGTTCACGACCTTCCATTCAGCCTTCGTGCACGCCAACCTGAACTGGACGCTCGGTCCGTTCAAATATGTCATTGCGACCCCGGTCTTCCATCGCTGGCATCACACCTCGCTGGAGCAGGGCGGCAACACCAACTTTGCGGGCACCTTTCCTATCTGGGACATCATGTTCGGCACGTTCCGGATGCCGGAGGGGCAGTTGCCGGATAATTATGGGGTGGACGGCGAGCCGCTTCCCAAGGAATTTGGCGGTCAGCTGGCCTATCCTTTCCGGCAAATGCGCTCTGCAGCCGAATAGAGACAACAAGCCCGGCGCCTGCGCCGGGCTTTTTTTGTGGCATCGATCGATACCGGTGTTTGCTGTTCCTTCACCAATTAACGGCAGATTCGCCATGTCGGGCGCCGGCACCGCTGCGTATCTGCTTAGGCCGGCTTGTATCGCCCCGGAGTACAGGATGTCATTTCAGTCGTTGCGTAGCCGCATATCCGCGGTTCTGATGGTTCGGGCGCTTGCGGCCGGTATTGTTCTTTGTCCGGTGGTTGGGCTTCCCGCCATTGCGAGTGACATGATCGCGGTCAACGTCGATCAGGCAAAGCTCGTCAAATTTCCCGAAAAGATCGCCACCATCGTCGTCGGCAATCCGCTGATCGCGGACGTCTCGCTTCAGCCTGGCGGCATGGTCGTCGTCACCGGCAAGGGCTATGGCGCCACCAATGTCGTTGCGCTGGATCGAGCTGGCGGCGTGCTGATGGACCGCATGATCCAGGTCGAAGGACCGATCGGAAAGGTGGTTACGGTCTATCGCGGCATGAGCCGTGAATCTTATAGCTGTGCCCCGACGTGCGAACGTCGTGTCACGCTCGGCGATGCCGATGCGTTCTTCAAGAATACAATGGAGCAGACGGGCGCGATCGGCCAGCAGGCGCTCACCGCCAGCACCATCGGCAAGTCCAACAACTAGTCGTCGATCGGCGCGCGATCGTCACTGATCGCGCGTGCGCGTCTGGACGGTTAATGATCGGTTAACGGTTCGCCCCGTTTTGTCTGAATTCGACGAAACACTTCGACAATCTGTTTCAGGTACACCCTGACGGTAGATATTTCTCTGCCGCTCAGGTTTTGCTGATGCTGTTACCGATCATCTCTTTGGCTGTGTTCACCAAGCGGCTTCGACGTTTCCGTCGAAGCCAGGACGGTTCTGCTGCCGTCGAATTCGCGATGATCGCTCCGATGTTCTTTGCTCTGATTTTCGCGATCATGGAGACGGGCATGGTCTTCCTGGCGGGGCAGGTGCTGGAGACCGGCGTTCAAGATGGCGCGCGGCTTGTTTATACGAGCCAAAGCGCGAGCGCCGCCGACTTCAAGTCGGCGATCTGTGGGCGTGTCTCCTCGCTGATGGATTGCAACAAACTGGATATCGACGTCCGGTCCTACGATGCGGGGACGACGATCACGATCTCCGATCCGATCGATGCCGGTGGCAACTATGTCCCTGGCGGCCTCGTCTATCAGCCGCCGTCTTATCCGAGCAGCAAGACGGTTGTCGTGCGTGGCTTCTATCAGTGGCCGCTTTATGTGACCGGCCTCGGCTACAATATTGCGAATGTGAGCCGCGGAACGTCGAACAGCAAACGGCTGCTGGCAGCGACCGCTGCGGTTGGTCCTCAATGATGGCGCATGTCATGAACGCTCACCGCAAAGCTGCAGTCGGCATTCTGGCCCGGCGCATAGCCGGTTTCCGCCGCGACAATAGCGGGATTGCGGCCATCGAATTCGCGATGATCGCGCCGCTGATGCTGCTCATGTTCTTCGGCATGCTCGATCTCTCCAACGGCTTTGCGGTGGATCGCAAGGTCAGTCAGATCGCGCAGTCGATGTCGGATCTGACGTCGCGCTATACCGCGGTGCTGGAGGCCGACATCACGAACTTCTTCACGATCGGCGACGCGATGTTGACGCCGTACGACAAGACGCAGCTGAAAGCCACAATTAGCCAGATCTATCTCGATCCATCCAGCAAGACGGCCAAGGTCGTGTGGAGTCGCGGGGACGAGAAAAAGGCAAAAAATGCGGTTGTCTCGGTGCCGGCCGATCTCGTTACAAAAGATTCGAACGGCAACTGGGTGTCGAACCAGTATCTCATTCTCGGTGAGGTGAATTACAACTATCAGCCCACCATTGGTTGGGTCGTGCCGAAGGCCGGCGTGACGCTCAACGAGCGTTCCTTCACGAAGCCACGGCAAATGACTTGCGTCATGATGGGTACGGATTGCGCGCCGAGCGGCGGCTAGCGATCAGCTCAGCTTCACGCCGATCTGCTCCTAAAAAGAAAGGCCGCATCCGAGGATGCGGCCTTTCAATTTTGGACGATCAATTCCGCAGCGTGATGCTGGCGGATTGTCGCTTAGCCAGCGGCGCGAAGATTGTCAGCCGACGACTTGCCCGAGCGACGATCAGCAACGATTTCGTAGCTGATCTTCTGGCCTTCGCGCAGAGTGCCGAGGCCAGCGCGCTCGACGGCGCTGATGTGCACGAACACATCGTTGCCACCGTCGTCCGGCTGAATGAATCCATAACCCTTGGTGGCGTTAAACCACTTCACGGTTCCCATGCTCACGAGTAGTCCCTTCTCAACATAGTAGTAGTAACCCACGTACTGAACGCAGGTTGGTGGCATCGAATTTTTGGAAGGGTCGTCAGTCTAGACCGGCTGCACCGGGGTATAGATAATGTCGTCCGGCCGAAAATCGATTGCGTTACATTAAGGGAAGCTATTCCCTATGACAATCCGGACGCGCACGATTTTTTGATAGTATACGAATGAGCGAAATCGACGCTCATCCCGCGCAGGACGGGTGGGGTCCTGCGCGAATTGAGACGATGTCGCATCGTAAACTGTCGACAGAAATGAAGCCGTTCGCTTAGCGGCGACGGAAGTTGCCGCGCGGCGGGCCCGACCGGGGCGGGCCGCCACCCGGACGTTCGTCCTTGTGACGGAAGATCAGTCGGCCCTTTTCCAGATCATAAGGCGACATCTCGATCGTCACGCGGTCGCCCGCGAGGGTTTTGATGCGGTTCTTCTTCATCTTGCCTGCAGTGTAGGCAATGATTTCGTGTCCGGCGTCGAGCTGCACGCGATAGCGTGCATCAGGAAGGATTTCGGTCACCAGTCCTTCGAACTGGATCAGCTCTTCTTTTGCCATTCATTAGCTCCAGATCGGTCAGCGGTTAGCGCTGACGCTGGTTGCGGTTGGGATTGGAAGGGTTGGAATTCGGGCGGCTCGGCCGATGAAGGAAGGCGACGCCTTGCATGCTTCCTTCCTTGGCGCCGGCGCCACCCTGCTGGGCGGGACGCGGCTTCGACTCGTGCCGTGCATTTTCATGCCTTACGTTCTCATGCTTTGTATTCTCAAGTCTTGCGTTCTCGTGCCGGGGGCTGTCACCCCGCGCGTGATCGCGGTTCTGGTGCGAAGAGCCGCCATTGCCACCGGGGCCGCGACGACGGTTACGCGAATTCTTGTTACCGGGGCCGCCATCCTGACGATGGGCGTGCTGGGCGGGGCGACCGTTGCGCTGACCGCCACGGTTCTGGGAAGGCGGCGGACCCACGTCATTCTTGCCGGGGGTGCGACGGTCTTCCTTCGGAAGCGCAACGCGGATCAGTTTTTCGATATCGCGCAGATACGCCATTTCCTCGCCCGCGCAAAGCGAGATTGCAATGCCTTCGGCGCCCGCACGGGCCGTACGGCCGATCCGGTGGACATAGGTTTCCGGCACGTTCGGCAGGTCGAAATTGACGACATGGGTCACGCCGTCCACGTCGATGCCGCGGGCGGCAATGTCGGTGGCGACCAGGGTGCGGACTTCACCGGAGCGGAACATGGCGAGGGTACGCTCGCGGTGGTTCTGCGACTTGTTGCCATGGATCGCGGCGGCCGGGATGCCGGCGCGCTCAAGATTCTTCACGACCTTGTCGGCGCCGTGCTTGGTGCGGGTGAATACCAGTGCGCGGTTGACCTGCTCGGTCTTGAGGATCTGCGACAGGATCGACGGCTTGGCCGAATGATCGACCAGCAGGATCTTCTGGGTGATGCGTTCGACCGTCGAGGAGACCGGGGTCACGGCGACGCGGGCCGGATCCTTGAGCATGTGCTCGGCGAGATCGGCAATGTCCTTCGGCATGGTGGCCGAGAAGAACAGCGTCTGGCGCTTGATCGGGAGTTTCGCGACGACCTTACGGATGTCGTTGATGAAGCCCATGTCGAGCATGCGGTCGGCCTCGTCGAGGACGAGGAATTCCACCATGTTCAGCTTGAGGGCATTGCCCTGCACGAGGTCGAGCAGGCGGCCGGGCGTGGCGACGAGCACATCGACGCCCTGCATCAGCGAGCGCACCTGGCGGCCCATCGGCACGCCGCCGATGGCCAGCGCCGAAGACAGGTTCATGTGGCGGCCATAGGCGTTGAACGAGTCGAGGATCTGGCCGGACAGCTCACGGGTCGGGCTGAGCACCAGCACGCGGCAGGTCTTGGGCTGCGGCTTGACGCGGTGTTCGAGCAGGCGATGCAGGATCGGGAGTGCGAAAGAAGCGGTCTTGCCGGTGCCGGTCTGGGCGATGCCGATCACGTCCTTGCCGGTGATGGCAATCGGGATGGTCTGGGCCTGGATCGGGGTCGGCGTGGTGTAGTTTTCTTCCTTGAGCGCACGGGTAATGGGATCGGCGAGGCCGAATTCCTGGAAGGTGGTCAAAAGAGTGGTCTTTCCATAAAGGCGTATCGCGCCCGGCCGATATGCCCAGGTGGGATATCAGAGGCGCACACGAGTGTGTCTTGGGGACACCCGCGTGTTTGGGGCGTCATTCTGGTTAGCTGAAGAGGCAAGCCAGAAACCGCTGGTGCTCTGGAAATCAATCAGAGGAAGGCGGGATCAGAACACGCGGCTCGCAAGGACCCGATGATTCTCAAGGTCGTGCTGGATCATATGGAACACGATCGGGGCGGATTCAAGATGAAACCTTCGCAGCCGAGCCGTGTGCTCAATTGCCGCTGCGAGAAATTTAGACAGGCATCAATTTTGCACTCGATTTAGGCTGATTGCCGTGGCCGTGGTCAAAAATATTGCACACGAAATAAGCGAGATGATTTTGTGGTCATGACAGCGATCTAAAATGATGCAGACTTACCAATAACTTAACGAGCAAAGGGGTGCTGGCACACTTCTTGCGATTCCTTGGGTGTCCGGCCGTGGGGCCGTTCGCAGTGAATTCGTCTGCGTCCAGGGAGAGACCGCATATGATCCGCCACTTCACCAATCAATTTTCGAAGCCGCTATCCCGGCGCAGCCTGATGGCGGCCGCCACCGGTCTGGCGCTCGGCCTGTCGGCTGTCTCCGGCGCCCGCGCCGCCGACGACACCATCAAGGTCGGTGTGCTGCATTCGCTGTCCGGCACCATGGCGATTTCCGAGACCACGCTGAAGGACACTGTCCTGTTCATGATCGATGAGCAGAACAAGAAGGGCGGCATCAACGGCAAGAAGCTCGAAGCCGTCGTTGTCGATCCCGCCTCGAACTGGCCGCTGTTTGCCGAAAAGGCGCGCGAGCTGATCACGAAGGAAAAGGTCGCCGTGGTGTTCGGCTGCTGGACCTCGGTGTCGCGCAAGTCGGTGTTGCCGGTGTTCAAGGAGCTGAACAGCATCCTGTTCTACCCCGTGCAATATGAGGGCGAAGAGTCCGAGCGCAACGTGTTCTACACCGGCGCCGCGCCGAACCAGCAGGCGATCCCGGCGGTCGACTATCTGATGAAAGACGAGAAGGTGAAGCGCTGGGTGCTGGCCGGCACCGACTATGTCTATCCGCGCACCACCAACAAGATCCTGGAAGCCTACTTGAAGTCGAAGGGCGTCAAGCAGGAAGACATCATGATCAACTACACGCCGTTCGGTCATAGTGACTGGCAGACGATCGTGGCCGACATCAAGAAGTTCGGTTCGGCCGGCAAGAAGACCGCCGTGGTCTCCACCATCAATGGCGACGCCAACGTCCCGTTCTACAAGGAGCTCGGCAATCAGGGCATCAAGGCGACCGACATCCCGGTGGTCGCGTTCTCGGTGGGTGAAGAAGAACTCGCCGGCATCGACACCAAGCCGCTGCTCGGCCATCTCGCTGCCTGGAACTACTTCCAGTCCATCAAGGATCCGGAGAACGAGAAGTTCATCAAGGCCTGGCAGGCCTTCACCAAGAATCCGAAGCGCGTGACCAACGACCCGATGGAAGCCACCGTGATCGGCTTCAACATGTGGGTGAAGGCGGTCGAGAAGGCCAAGTCCATCGAAGCCGACAAGGTGATCGACGCGCTGCCGGGCATCGAGGCCAAGAACCTCACCGGTGGTACCTCGAAGATGCTGCCGAACCACCACATCACCAAGCCGGTCTTCATCGGCGAGATCAAGGGCAATGGTCAGTTCGACGTGGTCTGGAAGACCCCGGCGCTGGTGGCCGGCGATGCCTGGTCGAAGGAGCTCGATGGCTCCAAGGACCTGATCGGCGACTGGGTCGGCAAGAAGTGCGGCAACTACAACACCAAGACCAACAAGTGCGGCGGTCAGGGTTCGTAAGTTTGTAGTCGTCATTGCCTCGCAATGACGACACGTTTTCCTCCCGAGACTTGGAGAAGGCGGTTACCGCCGCCTTCTCCTCCTTTTCCTCTGCCGGGGTTCTTCTTGTGACTGACTTCTTGCACCGCTGCCGCGCGATTGCGCTCGCCTGCCTGCTATTGGCCGCGACCGCCATTCCGGCCTTGGCCGGTCCTTTCGAGGACGCCGTCGCCAAATTCGCCAATGACGATTTCTCCGATACGGATGAAGCCATCGGCCTCATCGCCACATCGGGTCATCCGCAGGCCTTCGCCATCATCAGCGCGCTGCAGGAAGGCCGGCTGTTCGCAGATCCCGACAGCAAGAAGGTTTTTGTGACCGGCGCCGATGGCAAGAGCATCGATGCCGCCAGTGGCGCCGCCGTTGCTGAAGTCCCCGCCAGCGCGCCTGCCGTGCGCCTCAACAACCGCCTCCGCCGCAATATCGAAACGGCCCTCGGTGGCCTGACGCTGATGTCGCCCGATCCCGCCAAGCGGATCGCGTCGGCGCAGTCGGTGTTCAAGAGCCACGAGGCCTCCATGCTGCCGGTGATCGATACCGCGCTGGAGAAGGAGACCAACAAGGCCGCCAAACAGGCCTTCACCGAAGCCCGCGCCGCCATCATCCTTTATAAGGAAGACGCCAGCGAAGCCGAGAAGATCGCCGCGATTGCGATCATCAAGGCCCGCGCTGATCAGGACGCGCTCGCGGTGCTCACCGGCTTGCCGTCTGATATGAGCTTCGGCCTGTCGCGCACGGTGGCCAGTGCCATCACCGCCATCAACAGCCGGCAGACCCTGTGGTCCATCGGCCAGAACGCCTGGTACGGCCTCTCGCTCGGCTCGGTGCTGCTGCTCGCCGCCATCGGCCTCGCCATCACTTTTGGCGTGATGGGCGTCATCAACATGGCCCATGGCGAGATGGTGATGATCGGCGCTTACGTCACCTTCGTGGTGCAGGACATCATCCGCACCTCGTATCCCGGTCTGTTCGACTATTCGCTGCTGATGGCCGTGCCGCTCGCCTTCCTGGTCGCCGGCATTCTCGGCATCATCATCGAGCGCACCATCATCCGTTTTCTTTACGGCCGCCCGCTGGAAACGCTGCTCGCCACATGGGGCCTCTCTTTGGTGCTGCAGCAGGCGGTGCGCACCATGTTCGGCCCGACCAATCGCGAGGTCGGCAATCCCTCCTGGATGTCGGGCGCCTTCGAGCTTGGCCAGATCACCATCACCTATAACCGGCTGTGGATCCTCTGCTTCACGCTGGCGGTGTTTGTGATCCTGCTGGCCATGCTGCGCTACACCGCGATGGGCCTAGAGATGCGCGCCGTCACGCAGAACCGCCGTATGGCCGCCTCCATGGGAATCGCCACCTCGCGCGTGGATGCACTCACTTTCGGCCTCGGCTCCGGCATCGCCGGCATTGCCGGCGTGGCGCTGTCGCAGATCGACAATGTCTCGCCCAATCTCGGCCAGAGCTACATTATCGACAGTTTCATGGTCGTGGTGTTCGGCGGCGTCGGCAATCTGTGGGGCACGCTGGTCGGCGCTCTCTCGCTCGGCATCGCTAACAAGTTTCTGGAGCCGGTCGCTGGTGCCGTGCTCGGCAAGATCGCCATTCTGGTGCTGATCATCCTGTTCATCCAGAAGCGCCCGCGTGGCCTGTTCGCACTCAAGGGCAGGGCGATCGAAGCATGATGATGTTGAAAACCATGCTTGCCATCGCCCACACTCCATCCCTCATCCTGAGGAGCCGCGCAGCGGCGTCTCGAAGGATGGCCCCACACTCCCCCATGGTTCGAGACGGCGCTGAAGAAGCGCCTCCTCACCATGAGGGTCTCGGTGTGAGTGGCTCGAACAGGGGAGCACGCTCATGACCCCGCATTTCCTCACCCGCACCCTCGATCGCAGTGCGACCATCTTCATCCTCGTCGTCGCCGCCATCGGCATCATACTGCCGTTGCTCAACCTACTGCTGCCCGCGGATTCGCCGCTGCAGGTGCCCACCTATCTGATCTCGCTGTTCGGCAAATATGTTTGCTACGCCATTCTTGCGCTCTCCATCGATCTGATCTGGGGCTATTGCGGCATCCTCTCGCTCGGCCACGGCGCCTTCTTCGCGCTCGGCGGCTATGCCATGGGCATGTACCTCATGCGCCAGATCGGCGACCGCGGCGTCTATGGCAATCCGGTGCTGCCGGATTTCATGGTGTTCCTGAACTACAAGGCGCTGCCCTGGTACTGGTACGGCTTTGACATGTTCTGGTTCGCCGCATTGATGGTGCTGGTGGTGCCCGGCCTGCTGGCCTTCGCCTTCGGCTGGCTTGCCTTCCGCTCCCGCGTCACCGGCGTGTATCTGTCGATCATCACCCAGGCGATGACCTATGCGCTGCTGCTCGCCTTCTTCCGCAACGATTTCGGTTTCGGCGGCAATAACGGTCTGACCGATTTCAAGGACATCCTTGGCTTCAACATCCAGAGCGACGGCACCCGCGCGGCACTATTCGTGGCGAGTTGCCTCGCCCTGATCCTCGCTTTCGTCCTGTGCCGCGCCATTGTCACCTCGAAACTCGGCAAGGTGCTGATCGCTGTGCGCGATGCGGAATCGCGGACGCGCTTCCTCGGCTACCGCGTCGAATCCTACAAGCTGTTCGTGTTCACGCTATCGGCCTGCATGGCCGGCGTCGCGGGAGCGCTCTATGTGCCGCAGGTCGGCATCATCAATCCCGGCGAATTCGCGCCGGGCAATTCCATTGAGGCCGTGATCTGGGTCGCCGTCGGTGGCCGCGGCACGCTGGTTGGCGCGGCACTTGGTGCTGTCGTGGTGAACTATGCCAAGACGTTCTTCACCTCAGGCGCGCTGGCGCCTTACTGGTTGTTCATGCTCGGCGCGCTGTTCATCCTGGTGACGCTGCTGCTGCCCAAGGGCATCATCGGCACCATCCATGCCTGGCAGGAGGGCCGCAAGGCCCGCGACGCCGCCAATGCCGATAGCGCGGCGATGGAAGACGGCGTCATCAAACCCGAGCTGGAGAAGGCATGATGGTGTCCGCCGAACTCACCGCGGTCGATCCGCAGGTCGCCGCCCGCGAAGCCGAGGCACGCCAAAAGCGCATCACCTCGGCGCAGCTCTATCTCGATGGCGTCCACGTCTCGTTCGACGGCTTCCACGCCATCAATAATCTCTCGATGGTGCTCGCCCCCGGCGAGATGCGCGCCATCATCGGCCCCAATGGCGCCGGCAAGACCACGATGATGGACATCATCACCGGCAAGACCAAGCCGGACGAAGGCGACGTCTACTTCGACGGACGTCACGATCTCACGCTGCTGGATGAAACCGAAATCGCCAAACTCGGCATCGGCCGCAAATTCCAGAAACCCACGGTGTTCGAGAGCCAGACCATTCAGGACAATCTCCTGCTGGCGCTGAATGTCGATCACAGCGTCCGTGGCACATTGTTCTGGCGCGGAAGCCGCAATGAGGCCGAGCGCATCGACAGGGTGCTGGAGACGATCCGTCTCACCGATGCCCGTGACCGTCTCGCTGGCAATCTCTCCCACGGCCAGAAGCAATGGCTGGAGATCGGCATGCTGCTGGCACAGGACCCGAAGGTGCTGTTGGTGGACGAGCCGGTGGCGGGGATGACTGATGTGGAAACCCATCAGACCGCCGAACTCCTCAAGGCGATCAATCGTGACAACAAGACCGTGATGGTGGTCGAGCACGACATGACCTTCGTGCGCGAACTCGGCGTCAAGGTGACGTGTCTGCATGAAGGCACGGTGCTGGCCGAAGGGACTATCGACGATGTCTCGACCAATGAGCGGGTCGTGGAAGTGTATCTGGGGCGCTGACCTATGCTGAACGTGGACAATATCAGCCTTCACTACGGTGCCGCCCAGGCGCTGCGCGGCGTCACCGTGGCGGCGGAGCCCGGCAAAGTCACCTGCGTGCTCGGTCGCAACGGCGTCGGCAAGACGTCGCTGCTGCGTGCCATGGTTGGCCAGCAGGCGATCTCCGGCGGCTCCATCACCTTCGATGGGCGGGATATCTCGAAGCTGAAACCGTTCGAACGCGCCCGCCGCGGCATCGGTTTCGTCCCGCAAGGCCGTGAGATTTTTCCGCTGCTCACCGTCGAGGAAAATCTCAAGACCGGCTATGCGCCGCTGAAGCGCGCGGATCGTAGCATTCCGGATGACGTGTTCTCGCTCTTCCCGGTGCTGCAATCCATGCTCGGCCGCCGCGGTGGTGATCTCTCCGGCGGCCAGCAGCAGCAGCTCGCCATCGGCCGCGCGCTGGTCATGCGACCAAAGCTCCTGCTGCTCGACGAGCCTACCGAAGGCATTCAGCCCTCGATCATCAAGGATATCGGCCGCGCCATCACCTATCTGCGCTCGCTCGGCACGATCGCCATCGTGCTGGTGGAGCAATATCTCGACTTCGCCTGCGAACTCGGCGACAATTTCGCGGTGATGGATCGCGGCGCAGTAAAATACAGCTGCGACCGCGCCAATCTCGATCCCGCCGAGATCAGCCGCCAGATGGCGCTGTAAGGCGTATCTTCGGAGTGCCGATGCCAGACGCTCTCGCCTCATCCGCGAGTTTTGCCGCCAACCGTGCCCGTGGCGCGGTGGCGTTCGACGTGCATCTGATCGACGGGAAGACCCGCCGGCGGCAGCTTCACGAATCCGGCTCGCTCCGCGTCCGCTTTCCGTCGCCGGAGGATGACGGCTTGACCGCGATGTTCGTCAACACCGCTGGCGGCGCTGCGGGCGGCGATCGTTTCGACATCGACATCCAGGCAGGCGAGGGCACGCGCCTCACCATGTCCACGGCTGCGGCCGAAAAAGTTTATCGCTCCCATGGTCCCGCAGCCGAGATCAACATCTCGCTCAGTGCGAGAGCCGGCGCACATCTGAGCTGGCTGCCGCAGGAGACCATCCTGTTCGATCAGGCCCGCACCGCGCGCAGCATCGATATCGATCTCGCCGACACCGCATCGTTGGTCCTCTGCGAGATCGTTGTGTTCGGCCGCACCGCCATGGGCGAGGCGATGCGAACCGGCTCCTTCATCGACCGCTGGCGCCTGCGCCGGGGCGGCCGGCTGGTTTTCGCCGAGAATGTGCGCCTCGATGGCGACATCGGCGCGAAACTCGCAAAACCCGCAATCGCCAATGGCGGCCTCGCCATCGCCACGGCACTGATCGTGCCCGGCGATGAGGCATTGCTTGAGCGGCTGCGTTCGGTCGCAGAGCAGGCTGGTACGGAAGTCGGTGTGTCCCTGTGGAACGGATTTGCAATGGCACGCATCTGTGCGCAAGATGCCGCCAAATTGCGGGCCGACATGATGGCGCTGCTGTCGCAATCGGGTGCGATGCTGCCGCGCATGTGGCTGAACTAAACAATCAGGAAACTGCGATGAACCTGTCCCCTCGCGAGAAAGACAAGCTTCTCATTTCCATGGCCGCCATGGTGGCGCGCCGCCGGCTGGAGCGCGGCGTCAAGCTCAACCATCCCGAAGCGATCGCGATCATTTCCGATTTCATCGTCGAAGGCGCGCGTGATGGCCGCACGGTCGCTGAATTGATGAAGGCCGGCGCCGAAGTCATAACCCGCGCGCAATGCATGGATGGGATCGCGGAAATGATCCACGACATCCAGGTGGAAGCGACGTTCCCCGATGGGACGAAGCTCGTCACCGTCCACGAACCCATTCGCTAACACTCCGTCATGCCCGGCCTTGTGCCGGGCATTCACGTCTTCTCTTCCGGCGCCCAAGACGTGGATGGCCGGGACAAGCCCGGCCATGACGGCGGGAAAACGCGAGGTTTCTATGATCCCCGGCGAGATGTTCATTCAGGACGGCGAGATCGAGCTCAATGCAGGTCGCAAGGCGGTCACGCTCTCCGTCTCAAACAATGGCGACCGGCCGATCCAGGTTGGTTCGCACTACCATTTCGCCGAGACCAATCCGGCGCTGAAATTCGACCGCAAGAAAGCCCGCGGCATGCGCCTCGATATTGCCGCAGGGACGGCGGTGCGCTTCGAGCCCGGCCAGACCCGCGACGTGCAACTAGTCGAACTCGCCGGCAAGCGCACGGTCTACGGTTTTCGCGGCGACGTGATGGGGAAGCTGTAACCGTGGTCTTGGCGATGGACGTTGCGCTCCCTCCCCCTTGTGGGGAGGGCTGGGGTGGGGGTAACCCCAAGCCCCGGCGTTTGTGGCTACCCCCACCCTGACCCTCCCCACAAGGGGGAGGGGACACTCCTGCCAATGGAGCGACAGCATGCCCGTAAAAATCAAGCGCTCCGTCTATGCCGACATGTTCGGCCCGACCACGGGCGACAAGGTGCGTCTCGCTGACACCGATCTCATCATCGAGGTGGAAAAGGATTTCACCATCTACGGTGAAGAGGTGAAATTCGGCGGCGGCAAGGTGATCCGCGACGGCATGGGCCAGTCGCAAGCGACGCGTGCGCAGGGCGCGGTGGACACCGTCATCACCAATGCGCTGATCGTCGATCACTGGGGCATCGTGAAGGCCGATGTCGCCATCAAGGACGGCATGGTCCACGCCATCGGCAAGGCGGGCAATCCCGATATCCAGCCCGGCGTCACCATCAATGTCGGCCCCGGCACTGATGTCATCGCGGGCGAAGGAAAAATCCTCACCGCCGGTGGTTTCGACAGCCACATCCATTTCATCTGTCCGCAGCAGATCGAGCATGCGCTGATGTCCGGCGTCACCTCGATGCTCGGCGGTGGCACCGGCCCATCGCACGGCACTTTTGCCACCACCTGCACGCCGGGCCCGTGGCACATCGCGCGGATGATCCAGTCCTTCGATGCTTTCCCGGTCAATCTCGGCATTTCGGGCAAGGGTAATGCCGCCAAGCCTGCCGCGCTGGTGGAGATGATCAAGGCCGGCGCCTGTGCGCTCAAGCTGCATGAGGATTGGGGCACCACGCCCGCCGCCATCGACAACTGCCTCAGCGTTGCCGACGATCACGACATCCAGGTCATGCTGCATTCCGACACGCTGAATGAGAGCGGTTTCGTCGAGGATACGATCAAGGCCTTCAAGGGTCGCACCATCCATGCCTTCCACACCGAAGGCGCCGGTGGTGGCCATGCGCCTGATATCATCAAGGTCGCGGGCCTGAAGAACGTGCTGCCGTCCTCGACCAATCCGACGCGGCCGTTCACGCGCAACACCATCGACGAACATCTCGACATGCTGATGGTGTGCCACCATCTCGATCCCTCGATTGCCGAAGATCTCGCTTTCGCCGAAAGCCGTATCCGCAAGGAAACCATCGCTGCGGAAGATATCCTGCACGATCTCGGCGCGCTCTCGATGATGTCATCGGACTCGCAGGCCATGGGCCGGCTTGGCGAGGTTATCATCCGCACCTGGCAGACCGCCGACAAGATGAAGAAGCAGCGCGGGGCCCTAAAAGAAGAGAAGGGCAATAACGACAATTTCCGCGTCAAACGCTACATCGCGAAATACACGATCAATCCTGCCATTGCCCATGGTGTGTCCAAGCTGATCGGCTCGGTGGAGAAGGGCAAGCTGGCCGATCTCGTCCTGTGGTCGCCCGCCTTTTTCGGCGTGAAGCCTGATCTCGTCATCAAGGGCGGCAGCATCGTCGCAGCCCCGATGGGCGATCCGAATGCGTCCATTCCGACTCCGCAGCCCGTGCATTACCAGCCGATGTTCGGCGCCTTCGGCCGCGCGCTGACGGCGTCGTCGGTGGTGTTCACCTCGGGCGCTGCGGCATCGTCGGGTCTCGCCAAGAAGCTCGGCGTGCAAAAGTCTTTCTATGCGGTGGAAAATGTCCGGAGCGGCATCTCCAAGAAGAGCATGATCCATAACGGCGCCACGCCGAAGATCGAGGTAGATTCTGAAACCTATGAAGTGCGCGCCGATGGCGAGTTGCTGACGTGCGAGCCCGCGGACGTGCTGCCGATGGCGCAGAGATACTTTATGTATTGAGCACTCTGTCTTCCTTCTCCCCTTGTGGGAGAAGGTGGCTTCGCGAAGCGAAGACGGATGAGGGGTACAACAAAGCTCGGAATTTGTGGCACCCCTCACCCGTCTACGCGCTAAGGAGCGCGCATCCACCCTCTCCCACAGGGGGAGAGGGAAGAAACAAGAGGACTTCCGCCTTCTCCCTTAACCCCCTAATGTCCCTCCCGGCCTGTTGAGCCACAACAACAAAACCGGGAGGACTCCCCTTGATCTATGTCGTTGCCACTCTGTCTGTGAAACCCGAAGCCCGCGCCGAATTGATCGAAGCTGCGAAAGCCTGCATCGCCGAAACCCGCAAGGAACCCGGCAATATCGCTTATGACATGCATGAGAGCATCACCGATCCGACCAAGATGGTGTTTGTCGAACAGTGGGAAAATGCTGAAGCCCTGGTGCCGCACCGGACCCAGGAGCATATGAAGACATTCGGCCGAGTCGCAGTGAAGTGCTTCACGGCGCCGCCGAAAATTGAAATCATCACGCCCGCCGACGTGGTCGTGCGTTAACCTGTCGTCATTGCGAGGAGCGGAGCGACGAAGCAATCCAGTCGTCGTTCTGGGCTCCTGGATTGCTCCGCTTCGCTCGCAATGACGGCCTAATTGAAACGTTGAGAACATATCCATGATCCGCGCGACTGCCGTCATCGGCCAATACAACTGGATTGAAGCGGCCATCGACACCGTCGTTCTCGACTTCGACGATCGCCATCGCCGCCGCATGGCGATGACGGGGACGCGCGGACTGGAATTTCTGCTCGATCTTGAAACCGCCGTCGCTCTGCGTGGCGGCGATGCGCTGGTGCTGGAAGACGGTCGCCGCGTCGAGGTCGTCGCTGCGCCCGAACCGCTGATCGAGATCCGCGGCACCGATCCCGGCCATCTCGTGCGCCTCGCCTGGCATCTCGGCAATCGCCATCTGCCGACGCAGATTATGGCGAAGGGGCTGCGCATCCGCCGCGATCATGTCATCGAGGACATGGTGCGCGGTCTCGGCGCGCGTGTCATCGAGATCGAGGCGCCGTTCGATCCCGAAGGCGGCGCCTATGCGGCTCCGCACGAAGCGCCGCACGCGCATGATCATGGGCACAACCATGGCCATCACGGCTGCAGCCATGACCACCACGCCCATGACCATCATGCCCACGGTAAGCACGACCACGCGCACGATCATGGCCACGTGCATGATGAGCATTGCGGCCACGACCACGGTCATGTCCATGACGAGCACTGTGGTCACGATCACGGCCACCACGGGCATTCCCATGCTCATGGCCACAAGTAAGCCGGCCGGCGACACATCCCTCGCCAAGCCGATGCAACTCTCCGTCGATGAAGGCGCGGCGCTGTATCGGTTGATGACATGGTTGTCGCCGTCCTTTCCGGTCGGCGCCTTCTCTTATTCCAGCGGCATCGAATGGGCGGTGGAAGCGGGCGACATCGCCGATGCCGCTTCGTTGCAGAGTTGGCTCTCTGCCATGCTGTCGGATGGCGGTGGGTTTAGCGACGGCGTGTTCCTCGCGCAGGTCCACCGCGCTGCCGCCACAGGCGACGACAAGGCATTGCGCGACATCGCCGAACTCGCCAGTGCGTTTGCGCCATCGCGCGAGCGCCTACTCGAGACATCCACGCAGGGCAAGGCCTTCATCGAGATTGCGCTGAATGCGTGGCCGCATGACGCGCTGAAGCAGCTGATTGCCGCCTGCGATGGTCCCATCGTTTATCCCGTCGCGGTCGGCCTCGTCAGCGCAGCGCATGGCGTGCCGCTGGCGCCTACCATGCATGCCTTCTTCCACGCCGTCGTCTCGAACTGGATCTCCGCCGGCGCGCGTCTCGTGCCGCTCGGGCAGACCGATAGCCAGCGCGTGCTGGCTGCGCTGGAGCCCGTTGTCGTCCAGACCGGGAATCGCGCCATGGCTGCTTCGCTCGACGATCTCGGCGGCGCCACCTTCCGGTCCGACATCGCCAGCATGCGTCACGAGACGCAATATACGCGGCTGTTCAGGTCATGAATTCACCTCACATCAACCCAGCGAGCACACGCATGTCCACCTCTCACGGTCCTCTCCGCGTCGGCATTGGTGGTCCGGTCGGCTCCGGCAAGACTGCGCTGATGGATCTGCTCTGCAAGACCATGCGCGAGCGTTACGACATCGCGGCCATCACCAATGACATCTACACCAAATGGGATGCCGAATATCTCGTGCGCTCCGGCTCGCTGACGCCGGATCGTATCGCCGGCGTCGAGACCGGCGGCTGCCCGCATACGGCGATCCGCGAGGACGCCTCGATGAACTTGGCCGCCATTGCCGACATGCGCGCGAAGTTTCCCGATCTCGATCTCGTGCTGGTCGAATCCGGTGGTGACAATCTGGCCGCGACCTTCTCGCCGGAGCTCGCCGATATCACGATCTACGTCATCGATGTCTCGGCCGGCGACAAGATCCCATCCAAAGGCGGACCGGGCATCACCCGCTCCGATCTCCTTGTCATCAACAAGGTCGATCTTGCGCCGCATGTCGGCGCGTCGCTGGAGAAGATGGACGTGGATGCCAGGCGCATGCGCGGCACCCGGCCGTTCGTCATGACGAATATGAAGACCCGGTCCGGCCTCGATACCATTATTGCCTTCATCGAAGCGAAGGGCGGGCTCAAGGCCAAAGTCGCCATCTGACATTTCGCGCATAAGTTGGTGCGGTGACACGCGGGGATTGCGCTGTGAGCAATCTCTTAAGCTTGTTTCCCGACAGCTTGCGCCCGTGTAAGAAAGTTCCCGTTGATTGGAACTATTTTGTTCTGACGTGATTTTCATACTCCAAGCCGCTGAACCGGCAGTATTTCTCACATTCCGAGTGGGCGCGTGGTCCGGCTAGGTTTCATCATCGCATTATTGGCACTGGTAGGGGTCGGCTTGTCCGGCTTCGCGGCCTATCGTGTGCATGATCAGGAATTGGCGATCGAGAACATCGCGCTTGCGCGAGGCGTCGATATCCATGCCAGCCTGGTGCAGGAGCGCCTGACCGAACGCGAATTGCTGGCGCGGGTCGCGGCTGGTCTGTTCAAATCGCCGACGGTGATGAAAGCGGACATGCTGAAGCCGCTGCGCGCCTCGATCTATGCCTTCAAGACCGATTTCGTGATGGCAAGCTGGATCGCGCGCCTGCAGCCGAGTGAATTCGCCGGCGCCGCAGCCGATCTGGCGACGGCCGGTTATCGCAATCCCAGCATCCGTAGTTTCGACGACACGCCGCTCGATGCGGAGGCGCGGGGCAAGACGCTTGATGTGCTGATGGATCTCGAGCCGCGCAATTCCGTGACCGAAGGCTTTGCCGGACGCGCGCTGAACAACTCGCGCGTGATGGGTCCCACGATTGCGCGCGCCAATGACGAAGGCCGCCCGGTGGCCTCCGATCCGACGCCGCTGCAGCGGGAGAACGGTCCGCTCGGTGTCGTGTTGGTGACACCGGTGCTGCCCGAAGGCAGTTCGACGGCCGCCGGCTTCGTGTCGTTCTCCTATGAACTCGGCTCGCTGATGCTCGCCAATGACGAGATGTCGCTGTTCTCCGTGGCGCTCAAGGATCCCCGCGTGCAGGATGGTGAAATCGTCGCCGATGACGATGGCAATGTTCGCGCGCGCGCTTTGGTGGGAAATGGTCCATCGCTGGCCATCCTGCGCACCGTGTCATTCGGCGGGCGTGACTGGTCGCTCGGCTACTATCCGAAGATGGATACCGATTTGCGCGCGCGCCGCACGGCCATGTTTGTCGGCGGCATCGGTCTCGCGCTGACGGCGATCATCTGCGGACTGTTCGGCTATGTCTCCTATGCCAATCTTCGTCTCCGGCGCGAAGTCGAGATGCGCATCGGTTTCGAACGGCGGTTGACGGCGGTCATCGACGAGCTCAATCACCGCGTGAAGAACATCCTCGCCGTGATCCAGTCCATCGTGACGCGCACGCTGCGCCACGGCTCGGACATGGACAGCGCGCGCGATCTTCTCATCGGCCGCATCCATGCCATGTCGCATGTGGTTTCGCTGCTCAGCGAAAGCCAGTGGCAGGGCGTGCCGCTGAAGGGCCTGTTCGAGGCGCGGGCGATCCCGCATGCCGATCGTATCGCCATGGAAGGGCCGGACATCACGGTCAGCGCACGCGCCGCGCAAAGCCTGGCTTTGCTGTTCTTCGAACTGGCGTCGCATTCCGATGAGGGCCTGTCGCTGGTGGGCAAGCATCCCAACATCGTCGCCCATTGGGAAATCGTCGGCGATGACAATGGCGGCCAGTTCAACTTCCGCTGGGAAGAGTTCAACACCAGCGAGAAGACCCGGCGCGGCGATTCCGATTTCGGTGTCGTTCTGCTCGATCGCGTCGCACCGGAGGCGCTTGGCGGCCAGGCGAAGCGCTATTTCACCGAAGTCTCGTATGTCTACGAGCTGACAGCTCCGCTGGAGACGGTCATCGATATGACCGAGCGCGGGCGGACCGAAGCGCTGGCGCGACCGGTGCGGTAGTCTCCCATTGTCATCACCCGCCCAGGCGCGCAATTGCGCGCCTGGAGCGGGTGATCCAGTACCCGCCGGCTTCGCGATTCAATCTCTTCGACAGTGTCTACTGGATCGCCCGGTCAAGCCGGGCGACGACATAAAGAGCAAGCGCGCATAAAAAAGCGGCCGCCCGAGGCGACCGCTTGTGATGTTATCCGACTGAACTTCGAACCTACCCGCCCGATCCGCCGATCACGGCACGCACGGTATCGTCCGGGCCGAAATCCTCGGCGCCGTCCACATAGAGCAGGGCGCTGAGCTTCGAGCGCGCGCGATTGACGCGGCTCTTGATGGTGCCGACAGCGCAGCCGCAGATGGTTGCCGCATCCTCGTAAGAGAAGCCGGATGCGCCCACCAGGATGAGGGCTTCCCGCTGGTCTTGCGGCAGCTTCTCCAGCGCGGTCCGAAACTCTTCGAATTCCAGATGCGCATTCTGCGCGGGCTGGGTCTTCAGCGTATTGGCATAGCTGCCATCGGCGTCTTCCACCTCACGGCGGCGCTTGCGGTAGTCAGACCGAAACAGGTTGCGCAGGATCGTGAACAACCACGCGGGAAGGTTTGAACCCACCTGAAACGAGTCGATATTTGCCAACGCGCGCAGCAGTGTTTCCTGCACGAGGTCATCGGCGCGATCGCCGTTGCCCGACAGAGAGATTGCGAATGCGCGCAGGCTCGGAACCGACGCCAGAATATCGTCGCGGAGTGAATCAGTGAGAGGCATTATTCCCCTCCTTCTTTTTTGCCGGCATCACCGGCAAGCTGGGCCTGGGCCTCAGCCCCATCCAGCTTTCGGATCATATCCGCAAACCGGTCCGGCACCCCCTGCCGCACGACATCGTCATACATCGCACGAAGCTGGTGCCCGATCCGGGACTGGATTTCGGCGTTCAATCCGCCCTTAGGCTTCACATCTTTCATGACCCGTTCCACATTCCCCAGAAGAGCTGGCCCCTGGTTTTTGAGAAATTTTCTTGATTTTTGAAGCCTTTGCGGCATTTGTTGCCAATTCAATGCGGAGCTTCGCTGAAAGTTCCGATGCGATGGAACTTTTCTCCCGGCGCAGCGTAGTCTGTCATATTGAGGCGCTGGGGCGCGTGCCGGTACTCTCTGACCGCAAATGACGGCAGGGACTGCGCATCAGAAAAGGATGGAGTGGGGATGTCCCGATCACAGCTCGTTGCTGAACATTTGCCGCTGTTGCGGCGCTATGCCCGTGCGCTCACGGGTAACCAGGCATCCGGCGACGCCTATGTCGGCGCCATGCTGGAAGCGCTGCTGCAGGATCAGTCGCTGCTCGATGAACGCCACGGACCACGTGCCGGTCTGTTCCGTCTGTTCACACAGATCTGGAATTCGGTGTCGTTGAACGACAATGCCGAGGTCGTGCCGGCGCAGGCGTCGGAAAAACGCATCTCCAGCATCACGCCGCTGCCGCGCCAGGCGTTCCTGCTGCTGTCGCTCGAAGGCTTCGCCGAAGAGGAAGTCGCTTTTGTCCTCGATGTCGATGTGGCGGAAGTGCGCGCGCTTGCTGATACCGCTGGTCGCGAAATGGCCGCCGAGATCGCAACCGACGTTCTCATCATCGAGGACGAGACCTTCATCGCGATGGACATCGAAAGCCTCGTGAAGAATCTCGGCCACAACGTCATCGGCGTTGCACGTACGCACGCGGATGCGATCGCGCTAGCGCAGAACAAGAAGCCGGGATTGATTCTGGCCGACATTCAGCTGGCCGATGGTAGCTCGGGCCTCGATGCGGTGAATGAACTGCTGCGGACATTTGAAGTGCCGGTGGTGTTCATCACAGCCTATCCGGAGCGCTTCCTGACCGGCGAGCGGCCGGAGCCGGCTTTCCTGATTTCCAAGCCGTTCCAGCCCGCGATGGTGTCGGCTGTCGCGAGCCAGGCGCTGTTCTTCCAGCGCAACTCGAAGAACCGCGCCAAGGCGTCTTAAACTCTTCTCCCTCCCCCAAGCGCGGCGTCGCCGCGCGCAGTGGGGAGGGTGGCCGGCCGAAGGCCGGACGTGTGGGGTGTTCCCCCACACGCCGAAGTTACGTGAGGATAGACCCCACCCGTCTCAAAGCTCGCTGAACGCTCGCTTCTCGCCACCCTCCCCAGTTGCTTCGCTCCGGGGAGGGAGAAGAACACAGCGCCTCACGTCGGCTTATACCCCACTGCGTCCATCACCTTCTGCCACTGCACCATGTCGCTGCTCAGCCGGTCGCTGAACTGCTTCGGAGTCGATGTCTCGACTTCGAGGCCCAGCTCCGCCAGCCGCTTCTTGATCTCCGGCAGCTCCAGCACCGGTCGCAGCTCATTGCCCCACGCTTCGACCAGGTTCGGTGGCGTTCCCGCCGGCGCGAAGAACGCGTACCAGCCCGACAGTTGCAGTACCGGAAAGCCAAGGCTGGCGCCGGTCGGCAGATCGGGGGCCGATGCGGTCGGCCGCGCGCCCGATGTCACCAGGATCTTCACCACGCCCTGGCGATGATGATCGATGAAATCGGTGATCGATCCGCAGCCGCCGGTGATATGCCCGCCCTGTAGGTCCGACACCAGCGGGGCCGCGCCGCGATAGGCCACGGCTTCGAGCGGGCGGCCGACCGCCTGGCCCAGCATCAGTCCGAAGAAATGCGTGCTGGAGCCCATCGCGGTGGAGCCGAACGAAGCGCGTGTCGGATTCTTCTTCAGCCACTCCACATATTCCGCCAGCGTGTTGACGCCGATGGTGGGCGACACGCAATAGACCGTCTGCAGCGTGCCCGCCATGGTGATCGGCGCCATGTCGGCCTGCGGATCGAATGGCACATTCACCATCGACAGTTTTTGCATCACGGTGGCCGAGGGCATGTAGCAAATTACGCTGCCATCGGTCGGGCTGGTCTTCAGCGTCGCGCCGGCCACGGTGCCGGACGCGCCGACCTTGTTTTCGATGACGATATTGCGCCCGGTGCGTTGCCGCAGCGGCTCGGCAATCAGTCGCGCCATGACGTCGGTGCCGCCACCAGCGGGAAAGCCGACCAGCAGCCGGATCGGTTTGTCAGGTAATGTAGTGGTTTGAGCGCGCAGCACTTGCGGTGCGAAGAGTGCGGATGCACCGAGGATCAAAGACGTTCGACGCGTAATCGCCTTGCTCATCATAGTCCTCCCTGTTGTTTTTCTTGATTGCCTTCTGCATTGCAGCAAAGGCATGCCGTCGCAGTCTTTGCTGCGATCGCCACGATGGAAGGCTAGCCAGCGAGAGGCGCGCGAACAAGCGACAACGGTGGTCGGATAGCCGCACCACCGCACTGGTCATCGTTTAAAGTGTTGGAAAATCCCGCCCAAAAAGAATGCGAGGCGCAGCCGGCATCACCACGGCTACGCCCCGCGTCGCCGGTCTTTGGGGCAGGGGGACGACCGGCTGCCTTGATGACGCCGACGCGGGCAAAGCGTTCCGCGGAGACCAAATTATTTAATGCACGGTTAAGTGATCAAGGATCGTGAACCTCAAGGCTTGACTGACGTTCTAACACCATAGCGCCACGCGCAGACGTGGGCAGGGTAAGCGTCAGAGCGAGGCTCACATGTCGAAGATGTCCAGTCTGGTTTTGGGGATAGTCAGTGGCGCGGCTATGTTCGGCGCCATTCAATACGCCTCCGGCAATGATCTCCGTAACAGCAGCCTCCGCGGCACCCTCACGGATCGCGATACCGCCATTCCCACGGCCTCCGTCACCCCCGCCGTGAACCGCACCGCCAAGGGTGATCGCGGTACCACGCCCGCGAAGCTTGATCCGGGCCAGACACTGTCCTTTCATGTCCATGGCTTGACCGATATGTCGGTGCTGCTTCGTCTGGCCGGCCCGGCGCCGGCTCCGAAAGCTCAGCAGGACAAGCCGGCGAGCACCAAGGCCATTCCGCCGATCGACATCAAGCCGCGCAAGGCGACGGTAGCCTGCGAGCCGCCGGTCAGCATGCTCACCGAAGTCGCCCGATCGCTGCAGCCGGGGCGCTGCGTCACCTGACGCCTCTCACTGCTAGTGAAATATGACGAGATCAGTCGCCGACAGCCTCATCGGGGTTGTCGGCGTTTTCGTTTTCATCGTCGTCCGAAGACGCATTGCGGTTCGCCATGTAGCCAACGGCAACCCCTACCAGTGCCAGCAATGGTACGAGCTTCTTGAGCCCGACTGCGCGGGCAACCTGAATACCCGTCGCGACCATCATCGGATCGATCAGCGGAGCGCTCGCGGCAGCCCGGGCAGCGGCGCGTGCCGCTGCGGCAGCCCGCTCACGCGCGCGCTTTTGCTTCGACACGTAAATCTGCGCGATGATGCCGGCGAGGACGAGAAAGATGCCTGCAATGGTCAGGCAAGCGGCGATGGCGCCGTAGGTTTGCAGCATGGCAATGAAGATTGCCGCGCAACCAAAGCCGATGGCGATCAAGCCGGTCAGGCCGGCGAGCATCAGCAGCGAGCTCATGCGCAGGCCTTCGCCAGTGCTGGTCTTGAGGTCATCGATATATTTTTGCAGCATCGTCGTCGCCCCGCTTTTACCGCACCATCATAAAGAAAACCGGCGGTGCCTTGCGGCGCCGCCAGTCAAATCACGCTCGAATCTCGATGCCGTGGTTAACGCCGCCAGGCCATGCCGATCAGCAGGCCCAGGCCGAGCGCCAGGCCGACGCTGGCAAGCGGGCGCTGGGTGATGGCGTCTTCCAGCGACTCCTCCATCGAATAGGCGGCGTCATAGGCCGCACTGCCGCGTTCGCGCAGATCGTCATAGACGGCGCTGCCGCGGTCTTGCAGGTCAGACATCACACCATCCGCACGCGAGCGCGCATCCTTGAAGTTGCGGCGCGCCTGCTTGGTGGCCTGGCCTGTGAAGGCGTTCAGGGCGTCGGTGATCTGTTCGGTGAGGGCGGTGACATCGTTCTTCACGGCATTAAGATCCTTCTGCAGGCGGCTGTAAGTGGCTTTGTCCGTCAGTTTCTTCAATTCGCTCAAGGCATCGTCGTCGGACATGCGAAGCTCCCCTCAGAAACACACACTGGAATTTGCAGCAGAAACGCCCGGTTGGATCGTAAGTTCCATTGTTGGTCCGGGAATACAAGTCCAAGTTATTCTTGCGGCAACTGGGGAGAATTGAGGGGCATCAAGTGCTCCTTCAGGATCAGTGCGACGATCAGGATCGGCGCCGCCAGGAAGCCGCCCATCGGGCCCCACAGCCATGTCCAGAAGGCGAGGCCGATGAACACCGCCAGCGCGTTCAGCTGCAACCTGCGGCCGATGATGGTGGGGGTGATGAAATGACCCTCCATGAAGGTGAGGCCCACGAATAGCGCTGCGGCGATCAGGCCTGCACCGAGCGTCGAGGCGCTGATGATGCCGACCACCACCAGGATCACGAACATCACCACGGGCCCGATGATCGGGAAGAAGTTCAGCGTTGCCGCCAGCGCGCCGAGGCCGGCGGGATTGGGCATGCTGGTGACGGCGCAGATGATGCCGGTGCCGATGCCGACGCCGAAATTGATCATGGTGACCATCAGCAGATAGTCGCCAAGCCGCGTCTCGATGGCATTCAGAATACGCAACGTCCGCAACCGCCATTCGTGATCGCTGAAATTCATGATCATCGCCCGGCGAAGGTCCTTCCAACTGGCAATGAACAGAACCAGCGTTGCGAAGAACAGCAGGAATTCCGTGAAGGTCGGTGTCAGGAATTCGACGGTGGGCTGCACCCAGTCGATCTTGGGAAGCTTGAACTGCGCCGTCGAAAGCGGCTCGGTATCGCCGAACAAGCCTTGGAATTGGTGCCACAGCGCCAGCGGTCTCTCGAAGATCTGCAGCTTGTCCTTCAGCCGCGCACCGAGTTCTGGCATCCGGTTGGTCCACTCGATCAGTGGTGCGGAGATCAGCCCGACGATGAAAACCGCAGCTGCGCCGACGGCAAGGACGATGAGAACCGATGACACCGCGCGTGGAATGCGTCGCTTCTCCAGAAAACTCGCCGCCGGCGACAGCATGGTGCCGACGATAAAGGCGGTGACGACAGGGAGGAAGAACGCCTTGGCGAAGTAGAGCACTGTCATCACGGTGATCACCAGCAGCGAGACCAGCGCGAAGGCGACGACCTCGGCGCGGCGGATCACCGGCGGTTGTTCGATATTGCTTTCGGGCGCGGGCGTGCCCGTGTGCTTGTCTGGAAGAGCGCGGACTTTACTCATCGGTTGTCACGGCACGCCGCCTCCATTGGCGTAGCTTTTCTGACAGCCACGCAAGGAACGGCCGACAACACAGTGCTACCTCGTAAGTTCCGTCGCGGATTCGTGATGGCGGGTTGGTTGACAATTCTTCTCGTGATCGCCCCGGCGCGGAACCGGATCGCCATACGCGCCGTTACTTGCGCGGTTATCGCGACGATGCATCGCTTCAGATGCGTCCATCCACGGGGCAGTCACATGGCACAGGAATTTGCTCGCAAGGCTCTGCGTTTCTCCAGCGCGGTCGCGTTCGCCGCTGGCGTGTTAATCGCTCCCGCAGCTGTCAGCAGCGCATCGGCGCAGATGATGAGCTACGCGCCGACATCGCAGGATGGCTTCCTGGAAGACAACATCATGGTGACCCCGGAGATGGAGCGCGACGCCGCGTCCTATGTGATGCCGGAGCGCCTGCGCCGCGCGGAAGTGAACTACACGTCCAACCAGGCGCCGGGCACCATCGTTATCGATACCGGCAACACGCAGCTATACTATATCCTCGGCAACAACCGCGCGATCCGTTACGGCGTCGGTGTCGGCCGCGAAGGTTTCACCTGGGCCGGGACCGAGACCGTCACGCGCAAGGCCGAGTGGCCGGATTGGCATCCGCCGGCAGAGATGATCCGTCGCCAGCCCTATCTGCCGCGCTTCATGGCAGGCGGACCCGGCAATCCGCTCGGTGCGCGCGCCATGTATCTCGGCTCCAGCATCTATCGCATCCACGGCACCAACGATCCCACGACGATCGGCAAGTTCGTGTCGTCCGGCTGCATCCGTCTCACCAATGACGATGTGCAGGACCTTTTCCGGCGCGTGAACGTTGGCACCAAGGTCGTGGTGCTGCCGAAGTCCGCGGCATCCCGTGAAATGGTGCGCACCGCGCCGTCGTCGCGGACCGTGATCTCGGTACAGCCTGCAAGCGCAAGAGAGCCCGGCCGGCAGGCGATGAACCTTTCTGCATCTTCGCTGTACTGAGACCTGTCGATTGTCGTTGTAGCCTGGAGGGCCGAGACCCATGACCCGTTTGTCTGGACGACGGCTCTTCGGAGCAGGGATGATCTCGTTCGCTTTGATGGCGGGAGCGTCAGCGGCGCACGCGCAGGATTTCTTCTCGGCATTCTTCGGCGGTATCGCGCGGGGTCGTATGCCTGATATTTCGATGCCGTTCGAGGATGGTCCGCGCATGCGCGCCGAGCGACCGCGCGCCGTCGGACAGGCTTATTGCGTGCGCACGTGCGACGGACGCTATTTCCCGATTTCCGCCACCGACACTCAGAGCCGCGCAACGTCGTGCAACAGCTTCTGCCCGGCCAGCAAGACCGAGGTCGTCTATGGCAGCGCCATCGATCATGCGACGACGGAAAACGGAAAAGCCTATTCCGACCTGCCGAACGCCTTCAAATTCAGAAACGAGATCGTTGCCGGCTGCACTTGCAACGGCAAGGATCAGTTCGGCCTCGCTCAGGTGAAGATCGAGGATGATCCCACCTTGCGCAAAGGCGACATCGTTGCCGGCACTGACGGCTTGAAGTCGGTCACGCGCACCGACAAACGCGGCGCGTCCTTGAACATGACGCCGGTGCCGGCGTCGATTGCCGCAAAGTTCGAGCGCGTGCCGGTGGTGGCGCGGGAGTGAGCTTTAGTTATGCATGTCGTCGCCCGGCTTGACCGGGCGATCCAGTAGACACTGGAAATCGTGATTGATCTGTTCGACAGCGTGTACTGGATCGCCCGCCTTCGCGGGCGATGACAGTTTGAGTGCGGTTTACGCCGCCCGGATCTTCCCCAAAAAGTCCGTCACCTGCGAGCCAAGCTCGCGCGTCTGCGTGGCCAGCGTTTCCGACGCCACCTTCACATCCTGCGCGGCTGCACCGGCGGCGTCGGCATCAGCACTGACACCGGTGATATTATCTGAAACGTTCCGCGTGCCATCCGCCGCCTGCTGGGTCGAGCGGGTGATTTCCTGCGTCGCCGCGCCTTGTTCTTCAACGGCCGCAGCGATCGCCGTAGCGACCTCGTTGACTTCGCCGATGATGCCGCCGATCGCCTTGATGGCCTCGATAGCGTCATTGGCGACGCGCTGGATGTCGGCGATCTGCTCGGAAATATCGTCGGTCGCCTTGGCGGTCTGGCTGGCCAGTGATTTCACTTCCGACGCGACCACGGCAAAGCCGCGGCCGGCTTCACCGGCACGCGCGGCCTCGATGGTGGCGTTGAGCGCCAGCAGGTTGGTCTGCGACGCGATGTCGTTGATCAGGCCGACCACTTCGCCGATCCGGGTCGCGCTTGCGGCGAGGCCCTGCACGGTATTGTCGGTCTGCTGGGCCTGGCTCACCGCGCGGCTCGCAATGCCGGCTGCGTGCGATGCCTGGCGGCTGATGTCGTTGATGGAGGTGCTGAGTTCTTCGGCGGCCGCAGCGACGTTCTGCACATTGGCCGAAGCGTCGTTCGATGCACGGGCCGCGTCCTGAACCCTGGCATTGGTCTGGCTGGAAACTGCTGCCATGCCATCGGATGTCGTATTCATCTGATCGGACGCGCTGCCGAGGGTGCCGAGCGTGTCCTGCATCTGCAGTTCGAACTGGCCGATATATTGTTCGATGGCCTTCTGGCGGTTGGTCGCCAGCGTGTTGCGCTCGCGTTCGTGCTGTTCGATCTGGGCCTTCTCCAGCGCCTGTTGCTTGAAGGTCTCCAGCGCGCCGGCCAGCGCACCGATCTCGTCGCGGCGATCCGTGTAGCCGGATTCGACGGCGAGATCGCCACCGGCGACCTTCAGCATGGCATCGCGAATGCGGTTCAGCGGCAGGATCACGCGACGGGTGACGGCGAGCATGCTGGCCACGGCAATTGCGATGGCGACCAGCAGCAGAGCGGTCTGAACGAACAGCGCGCGCTGTGCGATCGAGATCTGTTCAACGGCACGTTCGGTGGCGAGATCGAGCGCGCGTTCGGCGACGATCACGGCGGTGCTCATGCGTTCGACCGAATAAGGGCTCCAGGCGAGCGCGGTCATTTCCGGCTTGGTGCCATTGGCAAGGGCTTCCACAAGGCCGTCACGGAGCTTCAGCAGAGCGGGGTCGAAATAGGTCTTCTTGGCCGTTTCGAGTGCGGAGCTGAGCGACGGCGTCAGTTGCATGCCCGTGGTCGCGAGGTCGAGCGCCGTCCAGGCGACTTCCGCGCCGCCTGCCAGTTTGGCATAGGTCTTCTGGCCATCGGCGGGCAGTTTACCGTTGCCGAGCGAGGTGGTGATCAGGACCGAAGCTTCGCCGGCGGTCTGGCGCAGCAACCACGCCATCTGCTTGATGGAGAGCAGTTGATCGATCACGGCATCGCTGTGGCTGACGGCGCTGGCGAGGACTGTCGAAATCTTGTCGAGGACCGGCAGCAAAGCGTCGTTATTCGTCCCGTATTCCTTGGCGAGAGTCGGGCGACGGTCGGCCTTTGGCTTGTTCATGGCCTCCCAGGATTCCGCCTGCAGTTTCGCAAGCTCATCGACGAGGCGGGACGCCTGCGGCAGCAGCGTCGCTTTATTCTCGAAGTCGATGGTGGCCAGGATCTGGACGGACCGTTGCATCGCCGGCAGTTCGGCATCGCGGATCGCGCGCGCATATTTTGCAAAATCGGGCTGCATGACGCCGTCCGCATTCAGCGAGCGGACCGTCGATGCGCGGTCGGCACGCAGATTGTGCATGGCCTTGAAAATATAGCCGGAAGCTTCGGCAATCTGGGAGATGCGATTGGCGGTCTGCAGGCGCTGCCATGAATTCCAGGCGCCGCCTGCAAGCACGAGAACGACACAGGTCGCCATCACGGCAATCACGGACTTAAGCAGCGTCGAAACGCTCAATCGATTGATCATTGAAATATCCTTCAGCCAATGCGCCTCCGTAGCGGGAAAAGAGTAAAAATTTCTTGCAGCGCAATATGCGGCTGTTCCGCGCATGGAACCGAATGCGTGGAAGTGCGTTCTCATCTCAGGTGGTGCGCGCGAAATTCAGTCGCTCGTACGTTGTCGTCGGCTATTGCCGTCTTCAGGTGGGGGAATTCAAATGGGCATTCTCATTATTGCGTTGATCACGTTCCTTGTGGTCATTCTGATTTTGTATTTGATCAACATGCTGCCGCTCGACGGCCGGGCCAAGCAGATCTGCCGCGTCATCGTGATCATCCTCGGCGTGATCTCGCTGCTGAAATATATTGCGGTGTTTTAGACCTTCTTTTCCCTCTCCCGCTTGCGGGGAGGGTGGCGCGAAGCGCCGGGTGGGGGCCGCCACATGCTTTTGAGTTCATGGCTCCCCCACCCCGACCCTCCCCCGCAAGAGCGGGAGAGGGAGAAGTAAAAAGCCCCGGCGTGAGCCGGGGCTTTTGCTTTACTCTGTCCCTCATGGTGAGGAGGCGCGGAGCGCCGTCTCGAACCATGAGATGCTAGAGCTCCATCGCCATCCTTCGAGACGCCGCTGCGCGGCTCCTCAGGATGAGGGCGGAGCTAGCCCGCGGCCTTCGCCTCGCGGCGGCGTGCGGTGAGGATATATTCGGTGTAACCGTTCGGCTGCGTACGGCCTTCGAAGATCAAATCGCATGCGGCCTTGAACGCGACGCCATCGAATGACGGCGCCATGTTCTTGTAGATCGCGTCGCCCTTGTTCTGCCCGTCCACCACCACGGCCATGCGCTTCAGCGATTCCATCACCTGATCCTTGGTGATGACGCCCTGATGCAGCCAGTTGGCGAGATGCTGGGCGGAGATGCGCAGCGTGGCGCGGTCTTCCATCAGGCCGACGCCATGGATGTCCGGCACCTTGGAGCAGCCGACGCCCTGGTCGATCCAGCGCACGACATAGCCCAAAATACCTTGGCAGTTGTTGTCGATCTCCTGCTTCACATCATCGGGCGCCCAGTTCGACTGCGAAACCGGAATGCTGAGGATGTCGCTGAGCTTGCCGCGGGCGCCGCCCTTGGCGAGTTCCTGCTGGCGGGCGATGACATTGACCTGATGATAGTGCAGGGCATGCAGCGTCGCCGCGGTGGGCGATGGCACCCAGGCGGTGGTGGCGCCGGCCTGCGGATGGCCGATCTTCTGGGTCATCATGTCGGCCATCTTGTCCGGCGCGGCCCACATGCCCTTGCCGATCTGCGCATGGCCGGGCAGGCCGTCGAGCAGGCCGGTATCCACGTTCCACTCTTCATAGGCCTTGATCCACGGCGTCGCCTTCATGTCGTTCTTGCGGATCATCGGACCCGCTTCCATCGACGTGTGGATTTCGTCGCCGGTGCGGTCGAGGAAGCCGGTATTGATGAACATGATGCGCTTGGAGGCCTGCTGGATGCAGGCCTTGAGGTTCACCGTGGTGCGGCGCTCCTCATCCATGATGCCGACCTTCATGGTGTTCTCGGGCAGCGACAGCATCTTCTCGACGCGGCCGAACACTTCGCAGGTGAGCGCCACTTCATCCGGGCCATGCATCTTCGGCTTCACGATATAGATCGAACCGGTGCGGCTGTTGCGCACCTTGCCGTTGCCCTTGAGGTCGTGAATGCCGATCAGGCCGGACACGGCGGCATCGAGCAGACCTTCGGGGATCTCCTGGCCGGAGCTGTCGAGCACGGCATCGGTGAACATGTGATGGCCGACATTGCGCATCAGCAGCAGGCTGCGGCCATGCAGCGTCAGGTCCTTGCCCGATGCGGTCTTGTAGGTGCGGTCGGCATTGAGCGCGCGGGTCAGCGTCTTGCCGCCCTTGTCGAAGTCGGCGGACAGCGTGCCGTTCATCAGGCCGAGGGTGTTGCGATAGACCAGCACCTTGTCCTCGGCATCGACGGTGGCGACGCTGTCTTCCATGTCGAGAATGGTGGAGACGGCGGCTTCCATCAGCATGTCCGACACGCCGGCAGCATCGTCCTTGCCGATCGGCGAGGCGCGGTCGATCTGCACTTCGATATGCAGCCCGTTATTGACGAGCAGGATTGCATTTGGCGCAGCGTGATCGCCGAGATAGCCGGCGAGCTGGGCTTCGTTCTTCAGCGCGGTCATGTTGCCGCTCTTCAGCTTGGCCGAGAGCTGGCCCGACACGATGCTGTAACCGGACACATCGGTGTGGCTGCCGGTGGCGAGCGGCGCGGCGGCGTCGAGGAAGGCCTTGGCCTTCGCGATCACCTTGTCGCCGCGGGCCTTGTTGTAACCCTTGCCGGCTTCCGAGGGATCATGCGGGATCGCATCGGTGCCGTAGAAGGCGTCGTACAGGCTGCCCCAGCGCGCATTGGCGGCGTTGAGGGCATAACGGGCATTGGTCAGCGGCACGACCAGCTGCGGGCCGCAGATCTGGCCGATTTCCTCGTCCACATTGGCGGTCTCGACCGTCTTGGTGGCGGGCTCCGGCAGGAGGTAGCCGATCTCCTTGAGGAAAACGGTATAGGCGGCGAGATCGAAGGCCTTGCCCTTGTTGGCACGGTGCCAGTCGTCGATCTTGGCCTGCAGCGTGTCGCGGACCTTGAGCAATTCGCGATTCTTCGGGCCGAGATCCTTGATGATGCCGGCTACGCCGGCCCAGAACGCATCGGGCTCGATCCCCGTTTTCGGGGCGGCTTCCTTGGCGATGAAGTCGTACAGGACCGGGGCGATCTGCAGACCATGGGCGTCAATGCGTTTCATGATGCGTTTCTCTCGAGGCGCGGCAATTAAGCTCTGATTTTGGGAACGTGCAGGCGAAGACTGCCAAAAGAACGGCCGTCTGTGGGACGTTTAAGGCCCGGAGACGTTCTAGCGCCAAAGCAGGGGGCGGGAAAGCCCCGGGGGTTAGTGGCCGGGGGCGCGGCCGTGCGTATCTGGCGAGAAACGCTCCAGAACCACCTTGATCAGGATGGTGAACAGCGCGACGGCGGTCAGCACCGTCGCAGCGGCAAAGGCGCCTGCGACATTGTAGTCCTGATACAAAAGTTCAATCTGCAGCGGCAGCGTGGTGGTCTGGCCGCGGACATTACCCGATACCACCGAGACTGCACCGAATTCGCCCATGACGCGCGCATTGCACAGGATCGCGCCATAAAGCACGGCCCAGCGGACATTGGGCAGCGTCACTTTCACGAAAGTCGCAAAGCCGGAGGCGCCGAGCGTGACCGCGGCCTCTTCCTCGTCCGTTCCCTGCACCTGCATCAACGGGATCAGTTCGCGCGCGACGAAGGGCGCGGTGACGAACATCGATGCTAGCACGATGGCCGGCAGTGCGAACATCACCTTGATGCCGAGGATCTCGATGATCGGGCCGAACAGGCCGGTGGTGCCGTACACGAACAGATAGGCGACGCCAGCGACGATGGGCGAGATCGAATAGGGCAGTTCGATCAGCGCGATCAAAAGCGTGCGGCCGGGGAAATTGAACTTGGTTACGCTCCATGCGGCGGCGAGGCCGAACAGGATATTCAATGGCACGGCAATCAATGCGGCGATGACCGTGAGTAAGATCGCATGTTGCGTGCCGGGCTCGGCGAGATTGCGAAAGAACACCGCGATGCCTTGTGACAGCGCCGAGGAGAAGATCAGCGCCAGCGGCGCAATCAAAATCAGCAGCGTCAGCACCAAGACGATGCCGAGCACCACGCGGCGCACCACCGGGCCAGCGCCGACCGGCGTCACCATCCACGCGCCATTGCTGCGTTGATCCGCCATCACGCGTTCCCCTTGGTGAGGTAGCGCAAGTTCCAGGCCTGTACGGCATTGGTGATGATCAGCATGGTGAAGGCCATGGCCAGCATCACGACCGCGATCGCGGCGGCAGCTTCGTAATTGTATTCCTCAAGGCGGATGTAAGTGAGCAGCGCCACGATCTCGGTCTTCATCGGCTGGTTGCCGGCGATGAAGATGACGGCGCCGAATTCACCAAGACTGCGCGCGAAGGACAGTGAGCAGCCGGCGAGGAAGGCCGGGAAGATCGCCGGGAAAATCACGCGCCACAGAATCTGCAGATCGCTGGCGCCGAGCGAGCGGCCGGCTTCTTCAACGTCGGTGCCGAGATCCTCGATCACCGGCTGCACCGTGCGCACCACGAAGGGAATGCTGGTGAAGGCCATCGCAATCGCAATGCCGAGCGGTGTGTAGGCGACCTTGATGCCCATGCTTTCGAGCGGCCCGCCGAACCAGCCGTTCTTCGACAGCAGCGCCGTCAACGCCAGGCCGGCGACAGCCGTGGGGAGCGCGAAGGGGACATCGACCAGCGCATCGAGAATGCGCTTGCCGGGGAATTGATAGCGCGCCAGCACCCAGGCCAGCAGCAAGCCATAGACCGCGTTGAACGCGGTGGCGGCAGCGGCCATGGTGACAGTGACACGAATGGCGGAGAGCGTGCGCGGCGACGACAGGATGCCCCAGAGCTGCGTCAGGCCGACATCGGACGCCTTCAAGATCAGCGCACACAGCGGCAGCAGCACGATCACGCCGAGATAGAGCAGCGTGATGCCGAGCGAGAGCCTGAAACCTGGAATGACGCTACGTCGCAAGGGGTGGTCCGTAAGTGAAGCGGTATGGGCGCTTCATAGACGATCTGTAGGGAAATGGAATGTGGGGTTCTTCACCCTCCCCTGCAGGGGGAGGGTCGCTCGCGTAGCGAGCGGGGTGGGGTGGCGCCGCCGTGTCATTCACTGCCCCACCCCGTCGCTCACCGCGCTGCGCGCGTTGATCGCCGACCCTCCCCCTGCAGGGGAGGGTAAGCAAGAAACCGCCTCACTTCCCGCCGAACAACTGATCCAGCTTCGCGCCAGGATTCAGGTGCTCCGCATTCAGCTTGTCCCAGCCGCCGAATTCGTCCTCGACGCGGTAGAGTTTCACGTCCGGGAACTTGTCCTTGTTCTTCGCCATGATGTCCTTGTCGACAACGCGGTTGTAGCCCTTGACCTCGATGGCCTGGCCTTCCGGCGAATACAGGAATTCGAGATAGGCGGTGGCGAGCGCCTTGGTGCCGTGCTTGTCGGCATATTTATCGACGACAGTCACCGGGAATTCGGCCAGCACGCTGGTCGGTGGCACCACCGATTCCACCTTGTCCTTGCCGACGAGGTCGCGGATCGATGCGGTCTCGGCCTCGAAAGTGATCAGCACGTCGCCGGTGCCGCGCTCCACGAAGGTGGTGGTCGCCGCGCGGCCGCCGGTGTCGAACACCGGGACGTTTGCGAACAGCTTCTTGATGAACTCGTCAGCCTTCTCGGCGTTGCCATATTTGTTCTTCGCGAAGGCATAGGCGGCGAGATAGGTATAGCGCGCATTGCCCGAGGTCTTCGGGTTCGGGAAGATCACCTGCACGCCCGGCTTCACCAGGTCGTCCCAATCCTTGATGCCCTTCGGATTGCCGGCGCGCACGAGGAAGGCCGGCAGCGAATAATAGGGCGAGGAATTGTTCGGCAGGCGCGAGGCCCAATCCTTCGGGATCAGCTTGCCGCGATCATACAGCACCTGCACGTCGGTCACCTGATTGAAGGTGACGACGTCGGCCTCGAGGCCTTCGAGGATCGAGCGCGCCTGGCGCGACGAGCCGTTATGCGACTGGTTGATGGTGATGTCCTGCCCGGTCTTCGCCTTCCACTGCTTCAGGAAAGCGGCATTGAGCTCCACATAAAGCTCGCGCGCGATGTCATAGGAGACATTGAGCAGCGTTGTGGGCGTCTGGGCCTGGGCGGGCGCGGTGGCGCCGACGGCGAGAAGGCCGAGGCCGGCAGCGAAAGTGGTCAGAAGGCGGTTCACGGGAAGTCCCCTGCGTTGGTCGGGTCGATGAGGAAAAAGCGGCGGGCTGATCGGGCTGGCTGCGGCGTTTTGCCTTGAGAACGGTCCGGAAATTGCTCCGCAACGAAACCGAGTAGCTGCGCGTTTTTTGGCAACGGGCTGGCTGCATCGTGATTGAGGAGAAGAACCATCTCTGGCGCGTGGTGTTCGAAGCTAAAAGATTCTACGGTTAGAACGGTTCGAAGAAGAAATAATCTTCTCTTTACGTCGTGTATTCGAGAGATATATAGAAAATAATTCCAGTCAACCCGAAAGTTTCGGGCATCGGAGTGTGCATGCGCTTTCTGCCTGTCTTCCTCGACTTGCAGGCCGGACCGATCCTTCTGATCGGCGCCGGAGAACTCGTGCGCGCAAAATTGCGCCTGTTGCTGGCCGCCAATGCACGCATCCGTTGGCACGCGATCGATGGCGATCGCGAGCTCGCCGGTCTCGATCCTGTGGCTGCCGATGCGATCGAGTTTGCCGAAGGCAATCCGCTCGCTGCCGATCTCCATGGCGTCATCGCCGTGATGTGCGCAGGCGCCGGCGATCTCGGGCCGATGATGGCGCTGCGCGCGAAAGCCGTGGGGCTGCCTGTCAATGTGATGGACGATCTCGACAACTCCACCTTCATCTTCCCGGCCATCGTCGATCGCGGCGATGTGGTCGTGGCGGTCGGCACCGGCGGCACGTCGCCGGTGGTGGCGCGCCGCGTACGCGAAATGATCGAAGGCGTGCTCCCGGCGCGGATCGGCGATCTCGCAAGCTTCATCGGGCGCTGGCGCAAGTCGATCAATGCGAGGATCAGCGAAGCGCCGCTGCGCCGCCGCTTCTGGGAGCGCGTCGTCGATGGCGACATCGGCGCAAAGATTCTTGCGGGGCGCGGCAGCGAGGCCGAGCAGGCGCTTGGCGCGATCACGGATCTTCCGGCTTTCGCCGGAGCCTCGCATGAGGGCGCGGCGAAGGGCCATGTGACGCTGGTCGGCGCCGGTCCCGGCGATCCCGACCTGCTCACCATCAAGGCGCTGCGCGCGCTGCAGGATGCTGATGTCGTCTTCTATGACGAGCTGGTATCGCCGGAGATTCTCGACCGCATTCGTCGCGATGCGTCGCGCGTGCCGGTTGGCCGTCGCATCGGCAAGCCCGGCATCGGGCAGGATGCCACCAACAGACTGCTGGTCGAAGCCGCGAAAGCTGGCCAGCGCGCGGTGCGCCTGAAGGGCGGCGATCCCTTTATCTTCGGCCGTGGCGGCGAGGAGATCGAAGTGCTGCGCGCCGCCGGCGTGTCCTATTCGATCATTCCCGGCATCACTGCTGGCCTTGGCGCGGCCGCGATGTTCGAGGCGCCACTGACCTATCGCGGCGAGGCGCTGCGCATCACCTTCCTGACGGCGCATAAGGAGAAGGACGCCGGCGCCGTCGACTGGTCCGTGCTCACCGACGCGAAGATGACCATCGTCGTCTATATGGGCATGACCGCCGCGCCTGCGATCCGCGAAGGCCTCATCGCCGCTGGGCGCCTGCCGCAAACGCCGGTGGGCGTATTTGCGCGTGTGACGCGGCCCGACGCACAGGCCGCTGTCGGCACGCTCGAAAACCTCCCGGCGCTGGTCGCGCAGATCACCGGCGGTCCCGCGATCCTCATCATCGGCGATGTCGTGGCGCATTCCGCGCCCTGGCGTGCCGCCAACATCAACAAACTCGTCTCCGACATTTTGGTAGCTGCCGAATGACCTCTCCGCTGCAACAGAAAATCAAGATCACCGGCCCTTCGGTGGTGACCGCCAACCGCACCTGGGATGGCATCGTGGTCTATCGCGATGGCAAGCGAGGCTGGACGCCGGATCTTGCTGATGCGGCCATCGTGCGCACAGCCGATGATGCACGCGCGCTGCTGGCCGAATCCGCTGCCGATGATGTCGTCGCCATCGGTCCCTATATCGCCCCGGTCATCGTCAAGGACGATGGCGCCATCGAGCCCGGCAATCTGCGCGAGCGCATCCGCCGCAAGGGCGTCACCATCGATCTGCCGATCCCGGCCTGAGCTGAATCGCCAAGGTTATCGTCATGTATGCTTACGATGAAATGGACCGCACGCTGGTCAACGAACGCGTTTCCGAATTTCGCGATCAGGTGAAGCGCCGCCTGTCCGGCGAGCTCACCGAAGACGAATTCAAGATGCTGCGCCTGATGAACGGCGTTTATCTGCAGCTGCACGCCTATATGCTACGCGTCGCCATTCCCTATGGCACGCTGTCGGCGCCGCAATTGCGCAAGATGGCGCATGTGGCCCGCAAATATGACCGTGGCTATGGCCACTTCACCACGCGGCAGAATATCCAGTTCAACTGGATCAAGCTGTCCGACCTGCCCGATGCGCTGGAAGACCTTGCCTCTGTCGGCATTCATGCGATGCAGACCTCGGGCAATTGCGTGCGCAATGTCACCACCGATCAATGGGCCGGCGTCGCGCCGGGCGAGGTGGAGGATCCGCGGATCTGGGCCGAATTGCTGCGGCAATATTCGACCATGCATCCGGAATTCACGTATCTCCCGCGCAAGTTCAAGATCGCCATCACCGCGTCGGATCACGACCGCGCGGCGATCAAGGTGCATGATATCGGCCTGCGCATCCTGAATAACGAAGCGGGAGAAACCGGCTTCGAAGTGCTGGTCGGTGGTGGTCTCGGCCGTACACCGTTCATCGGCAAGGTCATCAAGCCGTTCGTCCACGGCCGCGACATCCTCAGCTATGTCGAGTCGATCCTGCGCGTCTATAATCAGTATGGCCGCCGCGACAACATCTACAAGGCGCGCATCAAGATCCTCGTCCATGAACTGGGGATCGAGAAATTCGCTGCGGAGGTGGAGGAGGAATGGCAGGTGACGCGCGAGAGCGCGCTGCAGCTCGACGATGAAGTCGTTGCCGATATCCGCGCGCGCTTCCGTTATCCCGGCTATGAGGCGCTTTCGGACACGCCGGATGAATTGACGGCGGCCTCGGCCGATCCGCAATTCACCCGTTGGCTCAAGAACTCCGTCGCGGCGCATCAGCAGAAGGGCTATGCCATCGTCACGTTGTCGCTGAAGCCGATCGGCGGCCCGCCCGGCGATGCCACGGCCGAGCAGATGGACGCCATCGCCGATCTCGCCGAGAAGTATTCATTCGGTGAAATCCGTGTCGGCCACGAGCAGAACCTGGCGCTGCCGAATGTCGCTAAGCGTGATCTGCCGGCGCTGTGGCGGCAGCTCGACAAGCTCGGCCTCGCCACCCCGAACGTCAATCTGATAACCGACATCATCGCATGCCCCGGTCTCGATTATTGCTCGCTGGCGAATGCGCGTGCGATCCCGATCGCGCAGGAACTGACGCGCCGGTTTGCCAATCATGATCTCGCGGACATGATCGGCCGGCTGCACATCAACATCTCCGGCTGCATCAATGCCTGCGGCCATCACCATGTCGGCCATATCGGCATTCTCGGTGTCGAGAAGAATGGCGAGGAATTCTACCAGATCACCATCGGCGGCCGCGCCGACGAAGGCGCTGTGGTCGGCACGCTGATCGGCCCTGCGGTGCCTTACGATGACGTCGCCAATGTCATCGAGGACATCGTCGAATCCTATCTGGCGCTGCGGGCGCGGCCGGATGAGTTGTTTGTCCAGACCGTCGAACGTCTCGGCGTCGAGCCGTTCAAGGAGCGTGTTTATGCCACTCGTTAAGAAGGGCGCGATCGCGGCAGATGCCTATCTGCATGTCGGCGATGACGCCGAGATCCCGGTGGATGGCGCGGCGCTGATTCCCGCGGCGCGTTTCCTCGCCAATGCCGAGGCGCTTGCAAAGCGCAACGGTCCGACTGGCGTGATCTGGCCGAACAATCGCGATCTCGATGATTTGGTGCCGTATCTCGATGGCCTCTCGGTGGTGGCGCTGGTATTTCCGACCTTTCGCGATGGTCGCGCCTATAGCCAGGCGCGCCTCTTGCGCGAGCGCTACGGCTACAAAGGGGAATTGCGTGCGACGGGGCAGGTTCTCCGCGATCAGTTCGTGCTGATGCTGCGCGCGGGCTTCGATAGTTTCGAAGTCAAGAAGCAGGCCGATGCCGAAGCGTTTGCAGCAACCGTGAAGCGTTACACGGTGTTCTATCAGCCCACCGGCGATGGCCGCATCACGGCGCTGCATCGGCGCATGCAGGCGCGCCACTGTGCCAATGCGGGATAGAGAAGATGTCGCATCCACGGGAGTGATCTCCCGTGGCAGATTGCGGTCGTCATCCCTTGATCATTGAAATCTGGTTTCGTTGACTTCGAGGTTCAACTTTCAGAGGTTTGCAGCGTTGCCTGATGGCGCTGTTGCCGTCGGCCCGCTATTTGTTGGACGTCTTGGGAGGTCTCAATGATCCGCCGCTTCGCTCTTGTCCTCGCATCGACGCTGATTGCCGGCTCTGCTTATGCCGCCGACGTCTCGCTTCTCAACGTGTCCTACGATCCGACGCGTGAACTCTATGTCGATTTCAACAAGGCCTTTGCTGCGGCCTATCAGAAGGAAACCGGCAAGAGCATCGAGATCAAGCAGTCCCATGGCGGCTCCGGCTCGCAGGCGCGCTCGGTGATCGACGGATTGCAGGCCGATGTGGTGACGCTGGCGCTGGCCTATGACATCGACGCGATTGCAGGCAAGAAACTGGTCGCCGAGGACTGGCAGAAAAAGCTGCCGCAGAACGCCGCGCCTTACACCTCGACCATCGTATTCCTCGTGCGCAAGGGAAACCCGAAAGCCATCAAGGATTGGGACGACCTCCTGAAAAAAGGGGTCAGCGTGATCACGCCGAACCCGAAGACGTCGGGTGGCGCGCGCTGGAATTATCTCGCCGCCTGGGGCTATGCATTGAAGAAATTCGGCGATGAGGACAAGGCCAAGAAATTTGTCGGTGATATTTATCAAAACGTGCCGGTGCTCGACACCGGTGCGCGTGGCTCCACCGTCACCTTCGTCGAGCGTGGCGTCGGTGACGTGCTGCTGGCCTGGGAGAACGAGGCGTTCCTGGCGCAGAAGGAGTTCGGCAAGGACAAGTTCGAGATCGTGGCGCCGCCGCAGTCCATCCTTGCCGAGCCGCCCCTTGCCATCGTGGACACCGTGGTCGAGAAAAAGGGCACCCGCGCCGCTGCCGAGGCTTACCTGAAATACTGGTACACCAAGGAAGGTCAGGAAATCGCGGCCCGTAATTCCTACCGCCCGCGTGATGCCGAAATTGCCAAGAAATACGAAAATTCCTTTGCTAAGGTGGAACTGTTCACCATCGACGATGTTTTCGGTGGTTGGACCAAAGCGCAGAAGGTCCATTTTAGTGAAGGTGGCGTGTTCGATCAGATCTATAAGAATTGATCTAGATCCGATCGCACGCATGCAGGGGGCGGTGTGAGCGCAGCTATTCGTCGACGCACGCTGCCGGGATTCGGGCTCACCATGGGCCTGACCCTGACGTGGCTCTCCATCATCGTGCTGATCCCCCTGGCCGGGCTGGTGCTCAAGACGTTCGAACTCTCGCTCGATCAGTTCTGGGGTATCATCACCAGCCGGCGGACATTGAACGCATTGAAGACGTCGTTCGGCCTCGCTTTCCTCGCTGCGATCGTCAATCTGATCGCGGGCATGGTGATTGTGTGGGCGTTGACGCGCTATCGCTTTCCCGGCCGCCGCATCTTCGATGCCATCGTGGATATTCCATTTGCATTGCCGACCGCGGTGGCCGGTGTCGCGCTGACGTCGCTGTTCGCGCAAAAGGGCTGGCTCGGCGCGCCGCTCGCCGAACTCGGCATCAAGGTCGCTTTCACGCCCATCGGCATCTTCGTCGCCATGGTGTTCATCGGCATTCCCTTCGTGGTGCGCACGGTGCAGCCGGTGCTGCAGGATATCGACAAGGAGATCGAGGAAGTCGCCACCTGCCTCGGCGCAAGTCGCTGGCAGACCATCTGGCGCGTGATCCTGCCGAGCCTGTTCCCGGCCATGCTCACCGGCTTCGCGCTCGCTTTCGCGCGTGCGGTCGGTGAATATGGTTCGGTGATCTTCATCGCTGGCAACCTGCCGAATATTTCGGAGATCGCCCCGCTCCTGATCGTGATCCGCCTGTCCGAATTCCGCTATGCCGATGCCACGGCGATTGCCGTGGTGATGCTGCTGGCGTCTTTCCTGGTGATCTTTGCCATCAATCGCATCCAGCGGTGGTCGCAAAGTCGCGTGGTGCAGTCGTAGCGCATCATGTCCAGCTTGCCCCCATCATCCCCGCTGCAACCCGCGCGCAGCCCGACGCTGACCGAACCGCGCTGGATTCGCGCGGTCATCATTGCGCTGGCGATCCTGTTCCTCACCGTGCTGATCGTGCTGCCGCTGGTGCTCGTCTTCAGCCAGGCATTTTCACGCGGCTTTGAAGCTTATCTGCGCGCGCTCATCGATCCCGAAGCGCAGGCCGCCATCCGGCTGACGCTGCTGATCGCTGCGATTTCCGTCAGTCTCAATCTCGTCTTCGGCCTGATCGCAGCCTGGGCCATCGCCAAATTTGAATTCCCCGGCAAGACGATCCTGATCTCGCTGGTGGATCTGCCATTCTCGGTCTCGCCGGTGATCTCCGGTCTTGTCTTCGTGCTGCTGTTCGGCGGGCAGGGCTATTTCGGGCCGTGGCTGCAAAGCCATGGCATCCAGATCCTGTTCGCAGTGCCCGGCATCGTGCTGGCGACGACCTTCGTCACCTTCCCCTTCGTGGTGCGCGCGCTGATCCCGCTGATGCAGGAACAAGGCACCTCCGAAGAGGAGGCAGCAGTCTCGCTCGGCGCGTCCGGTCTCAAGACCTTCTTCCGCGTCACGTTGCCGAACATCAAATGGGGCGTGCTCTATGGCGTCCTGCTGTGCAATGCGCGTGCGATGGGCGAATTCGGTGCGGTGGCGGTGGTATCCGGCCATATCCGCGGCGAAACCAACACCATGCCGTTGCTGGTGGAAATCCTTTATAACGAGTATCAGTTCATGGCTGCGTTCGCGGTCGCATCGCTGCTCGCCATGCTGGCGCTGATCACGCTGGCGGCGAAGGCGATCCTCGAACGGCATCTGGATCAAGGACCTCAGCGTGACCATTGAAGTCAAAAATATCGTCAAGCAGTTCGGCAGCTTCAAAGCGCTCGATGGCGTCGATCTGAAAGTCGCCGATGGCGAATTGCTGGCGCTGCTCGGGCCATCCGGCTCGGGCAAGACGACCCTGCTGCGGATCATTGCGGGCCTCGACTGGCCCGATGCCGGTGAAGTGAAATTCGATGGGCAGGATGCGCTCACGCGCGGCGCCGGCGAGCGCAATGTCGGCTTCGTGTTCCAGCATTATGCGCTGTTCCGCCATATGAGCGTCTTCGAGAACGTGGCCTTCGGCCTGCGCGTTCAACCGCGAAAAATCCGCAAGACCGAAGCGCAGATCCGCGCGCGGGTGAAGGAGCTGCTTGATCTCGTCCAGCTCGACTGGCTTGCCGATCGCTATCCAAGCCAGCTCTCCGGCGGCCAGCGCCAGCGCATCGCGCTGGCCCGTGCGCTCGCCATCGAGCCGCGCATCCTCTTGCTCGACGAACCCTTCGGCGCACTCGATGCAAAGGTGCGCAAGGAGCTGCGCCAGTGGCTGCGCACGCTGCATGAGGAGATTCACGTCACCTCGATCTTCGTCACGCATGACCAGGAAGAAGCGCTTGAAGTCGCCAACCGCATCGTCGTGATGGACAAAGGCAAGATCGAACAGATCGGCACCCCCGGCGACGTCTATGACAATCCTGCCTCGGCCTTCGTGCACTCCTTCATTGGCGAGTCCATCGTGCTGCCGGTGGATGTGCGGGAAGGGCAAGTGAAGCTCGGCGCGCGCGCATTGAATATCGATGCCGGCAGCGCCGTCGGCCCCTCAAAACTGTTCGTGCGTCGTCACGACATGCATGTCGGTGCCGTCGGCGAGGGGGCCCTTGAAGGCACCGTACGCCGTGTCCGCACCTTCGGTCCGATCCAGCGTGCCGATATCGCGCTCAACGGCGATGACACGCTGGTCGAGATCGACGCCCCGCGCGACCGTCCGCTGACCACCGGCGATGCAGTCAGCCTGCAGCCGCGGCGGTATCGGATTTTTGCCGGGCAGTAAGAGCCCGGTTCCGCGCAGAACGCTCAACTTGTCATCCTCCGCGAAAGCGGAGGATCCAGTAGACAATGGCCGTCGGGATGCACACTGGCGTTGCCGTATACTAGGTCACCCGATCAAGTCGGGTGACGACATTCAGAGAATTCGCGCGTCCCAATTTCCGCCCCGTTCACCATTCAGCCACGGTTGGTGTGCAACAACGGCCCCTCGATTTTGGGGGATTGCCGATGAAGCGGGTGGCTCTGGCCAGTCTGGGAATGTTGTTGCTGGCGGGCTGCGGAACCACCGTGGAACAGGCGCCTGATCAGCCGACCATGTATCTCAGCATGGCCAATGGCGGTGCCAAGCTCGACCCGCAGGCGGCCGCGTCCATGATCTCGCTGTATCGCCAGAACAACGGGCTCGGGCCCGTTGTGGTCGATCCCGCATTGATGGCGCTGGCGGAAGATCAATCCACCGCCATGGCGAAGAAGAACAAGCTCGACCACGACGTGAAGGCGCCGCTGGCCCGGCGCCTCAACTCCGGCGGTTATCCCGCCACTGTCGCGGTCGAGAACGTCTCGGCGGGTTATCACACCCTCGCCGAAGCCTTTTCGGGCTGGCGCGATTCGCCGCCGCACCGGGCCAATATGCTGAAGTCCGGTGTCTCCAAGCTCGGCATTGCCGCGATCTACGCACCGAACACCAAATACAAGGTGTTCTGGACCATGATCCTGGCCGAGACGGAAAAGCCGCGCTGAGCTGAAGGTTTTGTGATGTTGCCTTGCAGCATCCGCGATTGACGCCGCAAGTGAGGAGCGCTTTGGTGCGGTTCCTCATCGCGACCCCGGTTTCATCCATGGATATGTCCGCACCAACCCCGGATCACGCCGCGTCCAAACCGGCACAGGCCAAGCGCGTGCTGGTGCTGCAGGGCGGCGGTGCCCTCGGGTCCTATCAGGCCGGCGCCTATGAGGCGCTGTGCCATCATGATTTCGAACCCGCCTGGATCGCCGGCATCTCCATCGGCGCCATCAATGCCGCGATCATTGCCGGCAACGAGCGCGAGAAGCGGATCGGCAAGCTGAAGGAATTCTGGGAGATGGCGTCGGCGCCGGTGCCATGGAGCCCGGTAATCTCCGACGACCATGCGCGCTCCTATTTCAACGAAGGCAGCGCCGCCATGATCGCGGCCTTCGGTGTGCCCGGCTTTTTCACTCCGCGAATTCCGCCGGCGCCGTTCTGGCCGCCTGGCAGCCCGCAGTCGCAGAGCTTCTACGACACCGCGCCGCTCAAGGCGACGCTAGAGCGGCTGGTCGATTTCGATCGTATCAATGACTGCAAGACGCGCCTCAGCGTCGGCGCCGTCAGTGTCACCACCGGCAACTTCACCTATTTCGACAACGAGATCTTCCGCAAGCTCGGCAAGAAGATCGGTCCCGAGCATATCATGGCCTCCGGCGCGCTGCCGCCTGGCTTTCCCTCCATCGAGATCGAAGGCGAACATTTCTGGGATGGCGGCATCGCTTCCAACACACCGCTCGATTTCGTACTCGATGATGTCTCCAGCGATCTCCTGATCTTCCAGGTCGACCTGTTCAGCGCACGCGGGCCGTTGCCGCAGTCCATGCTGGAGGCGCAGGAGCGCGAGAAGGACATCCGCTATTCCAGCCGCACGCGGATGAACACCGACAAGAACAAGCGCATCCATAATATCCGCAAGGCGCTACGCGATCTCATCGGCAAGCTGCCCGAGGACCTTAAAAACGACCCCGGCGTGGCGCTGCTGTCGGAAGCGGCGAAGGAAAACACGGTCACGGTGGTGCACCTGATCTACCGCAGCAAGACGCATGAATCGTCATCGAAAGATTATAATTTCTCGCGGCTCGGCATGGTGGAGCATTGGGGCGCCGGGGAGCGCGACGTGTTCCGCTCCATGCGCAACAAGGAATGGTTCGAGCGCCCGCAAGCCGATCAGTCGATGGTCACCTACGACCTCACCGCCGACGACAAGCCATAATACAATTCATCCAGCAGGAGACTTCGCATGACCAATCTTACGGGCAAGACGGCCGTCGTTACCGGTTCGACCAGCGGCATCGGTCTCGCTTATGCGCGCGCCTTCGCCAGCGCAGGTGCCAATGTCGTCATCAACGGCATGGGCGCGCCTGCGGATATCGAGAAGGAGCGTGCGGCGATCGAGAGCGACTACAAGGTCGAGGCGATCCATTCGCCGGCCGACATGACCAAGCCCGCCGAGATTGCCGAGATGATTGCGCTCGGTGAAAACACGTTTGGGTCGGTGGATATTCTGGTCAACAATGCCGGCATCCAGTTCGTCTCGCCGATCGAGGAGTTTCCGATCGAGAAGTGGGACGCGATTATTGCGATCAATCTGTCCTCAGCGTTTCACGGCATCCGCGCCGTCGTGCCGGGCATGAAAAAGCGTGGCTGGGGCCGCATCATCAACACCGCCTCGGCCCATTCGCTGGTCGCCTCGCCATTCAAGTCCGCCTATGTCTCCGCCAAGCACGGCATCGCCGGCCTGACCAAGACCGTGGCGCTCGAAGTCGCCACCCACAAGATCACCTGCAACTGCATTTCGCCCGGCTATGTCTGGACGCCGCTGGTGGAGAAGCAGATCCCCGACACGATGAAGGCGCGCAATCTCACCAAGGAGCAGGTCATCAACGACGTGCTGCTGCAGGCGCAACCGACCAAGGAATTCGTCACCTCCGAGCAGGTGGCAGCATTGGCGCTGTTCCTGTGCGGCGACGAGGCCGCGCAGATCACCGGCACGAACCTGTCGATCGATGGCGGCTGGACGGCAGCGTAAGCAGCGACGTCACGCTGTTCTCTCCCCGTGAAGAACGGGGAGAGAACAGGAATGGTGGCTACGGGTTAAGGCTTTAAAGGCTGGCGCGATGTGTGCCGGATATGCACAATTTCGACGGCATCCTTGCGGATACGATAAAAAATCCGGAATGGGTAATTCACGACCGGCACGCTGCGAATCTTCGAACGCCGCGGTAGAATGGGGGCTGACCGGGGTGCTTGGCAAAATTGATCAACGACTTCCGCCAAGCGTTGGCCGATCGCTTCTGCGATCGCTGGACTTGCTTGCACGGCATAGTAATCACTGATGCGATGAAGATCAGCGAGCGCACGCCGTGAGTATATCGGCTTCATCGCCGAAATCTGGCAAATGCTTCTTCTATTTCCGCCTCGGTTGCGAACTCCCCCCGATCAAGCGAGGCTACTGCTTCATCGATGATGCGCAATTCCTCGTCTGTCGCGTCGTAGGTGTTCTCGCTCAGCTCTTGCTCGATTTCTTTCGCAGCAGCCATCAATTCGGCCTGGGCCGTTTCAGGCCAGGTCTCCGCGCGCTCGAGCAACATTTTGAGATCCGATGCTGTCATAGCCGCAAGCTACCATGAAACTGTAGGGCTTGCGAGCGGCTTTAGTTCCGCTTCCCAAACGCCAGCACATGCAGTCCGAGCCGCTGGCGAACGATCCAGAACAGCAGCACCGTCTCGAATGTGAGCGCGATCGACGTTGCGGCCGCAGCGCCGTGGCCGCCGAAATGCGGGATCAGCAGCAGGCACAAAATGAGGTTCAGTACGAAAGCGGACGCATAGGCCAGGGCGCATGCATTCTGGTGGCCGAGCATGTTGAGCAGGCGCTCCATCGGTCCGATCGCGGCGCGCACCACGAGGCCGATGGCGGCGATGAACATGATGTCGTAGCCGCTGGTGAATTGCGGTCCGAACAGCCACAGCAGCGGTTTGCCGAGGGCGAGCAGCACCAGCGTGGCGGCAAGCGAGGGCCAGAACGTCCATTTGATGGAATGCATCACATAGGCGGCAAGACGCTCCTTGTCGCCCGAGGTGTGATATTCGGTGAAACGATGCGCGGTTGTCGCTGACATCGCGTAGTGGATGAACGATACCAGCGCGAGGGTCTTCACCACGGCGAAATACACGCCGACTTCCTCGGATGACACGAACTGCTGCAGCACCAGCACGTCGGTATAGGACAGCAGCAAATAGAAGCTCTCGACCAGCAGGATCGGCAGCGAGACCTTGAGCCAGCCGCGATAGTCATGTGCTTTCGGCCCGGCTTCGATATGCGAGCCCAGCCGCCGGTTCAGCACGATCATCTGTCCGATCATCGCGATCCACACCGCGGCCGCACTGGCGCCCATGGCGACGACGGCGCCGAGCTGCAGGCCGAGCGCGAAAGCGCCCGCGGTGAAGCCGATGATCAGCGTCTGCCGCACAATGAATTGCGGCATCAGGCCGAGCCGCATCCAGTCATGCGAACGCGCAATGCCGTCCTGGGTATTGGCGACGACAAAGGCCGGCAGGGTCAGGCAGCCGATATAGAGCGGCACGATGGTGTCGGCATCGATCCACGGCGACAGCAGTTTGACGAGGCCGGCGAGCAGCAGCGCGATCGCGCCGGAGGCGAGGCCGGTCATCCAGCGGCTGCCGGACAGGAAGCCGCGCAGCCGGGCGTGGTCGCCGCTGGCGCGATATTCCGGAATGATCTTCTGAGCCGAGGCGGCGATGCCGAAATCCAGCATGGAGCCGAGCAGCAGCACCCAGGTCCAGACATAGACATAGATGCCGTAATCGCCCGAGCCCATCCAGCGCGCGAGCAGGATCTGCGAGAAATAAGCCATCGCAGCCGAGACAACACGGATCAGGAAAATGGTGCCGGCCAGCCGACGCGTCAGCGACGCTTCGCCGGAGCCGGAGAACAAAGCGCGGAGCCGGGCCTTGAGGCCAGCCGGCGCGCTTGCGGGTGCGGAGTCTGCGTCCATCGCGGCCACGAAAGGTCCTCAGCCGCGTCGCGCGGCAAAGGTCTGCGGTAGCAAGGAGACGTTAATTTCGGGTTGGGTCGGCCTCAGGCAGGTTACGGCAGCGTGACCGTGTATTCGTAGGCCTTGTCCTGACCGACCAGGGTCAGCTTCAGGGCGGCGCCATCGGCGGTGGCTCCGGAGGGCAGGCCGTCGAGCTCGAAGCCGAACCGTTTCAAGCCCGCCGGGCTGGCCTTTTCCAGCTTGGGAATCGGCAGCGCCCACTCGGCTGTCGGTCCCTCGACGAACAGGTTGGGATGGCTGCCGTCGGGCGCGACAACATCCACGAATACGTTTTTACCGTCCCGCTTGACGTCGCGGACGGTCAGCGTTCCGTTGTCGCCAAGTGTCGCAGGTTTCGGGACCGTATCGAGCGCTGCCGTCAGCGCGGCATCTTCGGTGCTGGCGACGCTGGTGAAGGCCAGTTCGGCATTGGCTTCGACCGGCACGCACAGCTTCTCGCACACGGCATAGGAAATGGCCGCCCGCACCACGACCGGCTTGCCGGCATCCTTGGCCACCACGCGCATCGGCAGCAGCACCTGCTTCTCGTAGCCCAGCGACTGCCCGCCGGCGCCGTCATCGAATTTCATCGGTGCGGGCCAGAGAATCGTGATGCTGTCGAGATTGTCGGATTTCGAGAAGTCGAAACGCGGCGGCACGCCGGAGTCGCCGGGGTTGCGCCAATATGTATGCCAGCCCGGTTGCATGTGAATGGCGATTCCACCAAGCATGACGGGGCCGGACCGCGAGCCTGCCACAAGCCTGATCTGCGAATGAGTGTCCCTCTGCCACGGTGAAGCGTCCTCGGCGCGCGCCGCCGATGTCAGCAGCGCCCCGGCGATGCAGGCAGCGACAATGTGATGCGGAACCGAAGTGATCATCAGACGTCCTTAAAGGGTATGCCTGTCATAACCCCAAACCTAACTTAAGCTATTGAACTGCTTGTGATGCCGTTCTGATCCGCGTTGCGGAAGGTTGATTGACAGAACCAGGCCCCGATATCAGGATAACCATAACATGAGAGCGTCCTGTTGATGGAACCCACGCGCAAGCGAGTCCGCAAGAGCCCTGCCAAGACGTCCGTCATGGATGCGGCGGGAAGCTATCTCGACGGTCAGCTCCTGGTGGCGATGCCGGTGATGGATGACGAGCGGTTCGCGCGCTCGGTGATTTATGTGTGTGCGCATTCGTCAGAAGGCGCCATGGGCATCATCGTCAATCGGCGGGCCGGCAGCATCGATTTTCCCGAACTCCTGGCTCAGCTCGACATCATCGACGATGCCGACAACATCAAGCTCCCGGAAAGCGCCGAAAGCATGAAAGTGCTGAAGGGCGGCCCGGTGGAGACCGGCCGCGGCTTCGTGCTGCATTCCAGCGATTTCTTCATCGATGACGCGACCCTGCCCATCGACGACGGCATTTGCCTCACGGCGACCGTGGATATCCTGCGTGCCATCGCCAATGGCGGCGGGCCGAAGCACGCCATCCTCGCGCTCGGCTATGCCGGCTGGGCGCCCGGCCAGCTCGAGGATGAGATCCAGGGCAATGGCTGGCTGCATTGCCCGGCCGATGACGAGCTGATTTTCGGCTCGGATATCGATGAGAAATACATGCGCGCACTGCAGAAGATCGGCGTCGCGCCGGGCACGCTGTCGGCGGAAGCCGGCCACGCGTAGCGCTTGCTGTCGTCGCCCGGCCGTGCGCGCAATTGCGCGCTAGGACCGGGCGATCCAGTAGACACTGACGACAGTGATAAAATCTCGATGTCGGCGTTTAGTGGATCCCTGCTTTCGCAGGGATGACAGTCTGAGATCGCCGAGAACTCAGCTCGCCGTTTCCAATCGTTCTTCCGTCAGCAGGCGCATCGCGGCATCGGCATCCATCGGCTCGCCGAAGGCAAAACCCTGGGCGTATTCGCAGCCGAGCTGATACATCTCCACCGCATCGGAATCCGTCTCGACGCCTTCGGCCACGACATCCATGCCGAGATCATGCGCCATCGCGATGATCGACTTGAGGATCACCGGCCGGGTGCCGCGCGACGTGGTGCGAACGAAGGACTGGTCAATCTTCAGCGTGTCGAACGGGAAGCGCTGCAGATAGGACAGCGATGAATGGCCGGTGCCGAAGTCGTCCAGCGACAGGCCGGTGCCGAGCTCGCGAATCCGCTGCAGCATCTGCGCCGCGTGTTCCGGATTCTCCATCACCAGCGATTCCGTGAGCTCCAGCTTCAGCGTGCCGCGTGCGACCGAGGAGCGCGACAGCACCGTGCGGATGTCATGCAGCAGGTCGTGCCGCAGCAGCTGCCGTGATGAGACGTTGACGCTGGCGAAGATCGGGTCGCGTGCGCGCATCGCGCGTTGCCAGATCGCGAGCTGGCGTGCGGTCTGGTCGAGCACGAACATGCCGAGGTCGATGATCAGGCCGATCTCTTCGGCGATGGCGATGAATTCCGATGGCGACATGCGGCCGAGCTTGGGGTGATCCCAGCGCGCCAGCGCTTCGAAGCCGGCGATCGAGCGGTCTTCGAGGCGGACGATCGGCTGATACAGGATGGTGATTTCCTGCCGCTCGATGGCGCGGCGTAGTTCGGATTCCAGCGTCAGGCGATCCGTCTTGCGGGCGCGCATGGCTGGCTTGTAGACGTCGATGCGGTCGCCGCCGATGCGCTTCGAATGATACATCGCGAGCTCGGCATCCTTGATCAGCTCGTCGGTGAGCGGCGATGCCGGATCGGACAGCGCCAGGCCGATGGACGCCGTCAGGAAGATTTCGCGGTCGTTGAAAGCGATCGGTGCGCGGATCGTCTTGCGGATCGTTTCGGCGAATGCCGTGATCTTCGCGGAGTCCTGTTCGGACATCAGGATCAGGCCGAACTGGTCGCCTGCGATGCGGGCCAGCGTATCTTGCGGCTTGAGGATACGGGTGAGGCGGCGCGCCAGCGTCAGCAGGATCGAGTCGCCGACCGCAATGCCGACACTGTCATTGACCTGTTTGAAGCGATCGAGATCGATCACCATGATCGTCGGCCGCAAACTCGGCACCGTCTTCGCGAAATTCGCCAACGCACCCAGGCGGTCGATGAACAGTTTGCGGTTCGGCAGGCCGGTGAGATTGTCGTGCACGCTGTCATGCAGCATGCGCTCTTCGGCATTCTTGCTTTCGGTGACGTCGGTCAGCGTGCCGACCACGCGGGTCACTTCGCCATCGGAGCCGACCACCGGCCGCGCCTTCAGTGCGAACCACATGAAGTGGCCATCGGGCGTGCGCAGGCGGAAGTCCTGGACGAGACGGCCGCGGCGCTGGTCGAGCACGCTGTCCAGCGCGGCGCGGAAGCGGTCCTGATCGAGCGGGTGGAGAATTTCGAGCCAGTCGGAAGCCGGGCCTTCCAGGGTGCCACGCTTGAGGCCGAGCAGCGCTTCGGTTTCGGCGCTGGTGAAGACCTTGTCGGCAGAGACGTCCCAATCCCAGATCAGATCGCCGGAGCCGGTGAGCGCCAGGGCGCGGCGCTCGACATCGGAGACGATGCCATTGCTGGCGCCGCCGCCGGCGAAGGCATGCTGCATCACCGTGAAGCCGATCAGCATCACGATCAGCACGAGGCCGCCGAGCAAGGCAGGGCCGACGATGTCATTGGTGACGAAGCCGCCCACGGCCATGCCCGACGCGACCACCCACACCACCAGCAGGAACCAGGTCGGGATCAGCAGAACCGCGCGATCGAAGCCGTGCGTGGAGAGATAAACGATCAGTCCGAAACCCGCGAAGGCGATCAGCACCAGCGAGATGCGTGCGATGCCGGAGGCAACGGCAGGATCGAACAATGCAAGGCCGACCAGCGAGCCGAGGAACACCAGCCAGGCGAACGTGATGTGCGAGTAGCGCACGTGCCATCTGTTAAGATTGAGATAGGCGAACAGGAACACCAGCAGCGTCGCTGCCAATATCGCTTCACCCGATGCGCGCCAGACGCGCTCGGCGCCCGAGGACATGTCGAGCACCTTGCCCCAGAAGCCGAAATCGACGCCGATATAGACCAGCACCGCCCAGGCCAGCGCCGCGGCGGCAGGAAACATGATGCTGCCCTTCACCACGAACAGGATCGTAAGCACCAGCGCCAGCAGGCCCGAAATGCCGATGACGATGCCCTGATACAGCGTGAAGGAGTTGACCTTGTCCTTGTAGGATTCCGGCTCCCACAGATAGAGCTGCGGCAGCTTGTCGGTGCGCAATTCGGCGACGAACGTCACCACGGCGCCGGGATCGAGCGTGACGCGGAAAATATCGGCGGTGGCGCTGTCCTGCCGTTCCGGACGGTCGCCGGTGGAAGGCGTGATCGTCGCGATGCGCGACAGGCCGAGATCGGGCCAGAACAGGCCCGACGACACCATGCGATAATGCGGCGCGACGATCAGGCGATCGAGCTGGTCGTCGGTGTTGTTGGCGAGCGCGAACACCACCCAGTTCTGGCTGCCCTCGCGGCCGCGCACCTCGATGCGACGAACGATGCCGTCGGTGCCGGGCGCTGTGGAGACCTGAATGCGGTCGGTTTCGCTGTGCTGGAAATCGAGGATGCCGGTCAGGTCAATGGCGGGCGCATCGCCGCGAACACTGACGGCGTCCACCGCGCGCGCCGGACCTGCGGCAACCATCATCATGAGGCTGAGCGCGAAAGGCGCAAGCCACCTGACCAAACGCAAAGTCATGTTCCGCAATCACCGTTCCGTGGACCGCGCCGATGCCCCGCGCGTGTCATTCATCGAAGCCTCGATAAATGACACGAAAGCGAAACAAATCCAAGGCTTTGGCGTGGTTCTCCCGCGCTAAACCTCCAACACAATTTTGCCAATATGTGCGCTGGTTTCCATCCGCTTGTGGGCGTCCGCGGCCTTGGCGAGCGGGAAAGTGCTGTCCATCAAAGGCTTGACCTTGCCGGAGTTGAGCAAGGGCAGGACCTTGGCCTCGATCGCCGACACCATGGCCGCCTTGGCCTCATTGGTGCGCGGGCGGAGGGTCGAGCCGGTATAATGCAGCCGCTTCACCATGATCTTGGATGCCGTGATGGTGGCTTTCGGGCCGTTCAGCACCGCGATCTGGACGATGCGGCCATCCACGGCGGCAGCGTCGAGGTTCTTTTCGACGTAATCGCCGCCGACCATATCGAGGATCAGCTCGACACCGGCCTTGTTCGTGATCTCCTTGACGCGGGCGACGAAATCCTCGTCCTTGTAGTTGATGGCGTGGTCCGCCCCGAGCTTGAGGCAGGCGTCCGCCTTGTCCTGGGATCCGACGGTGACGATCACATTGGCGCCAAACGCCTTGGCGAGCTGGATGGCCATAGTGCCGATGCCGGACGAGCCGCCATGGATCAGCAGCGTCTCGCCGGCCACAAGGCCGCCGCGCTCGAACACATTGTGCCACACGGTCATCAACGTCTCGGCCGTGGCGCCGGCCTCGAGCATCGAGAAGCCTTCGGGAACCGGCATCGCCTGGGCATCCTGCGCGATGCAATATTGCGCATAACCGCCGCCGGCGACCAGCGACATCACTTTGTCGCCGAGCTTGTGCTTCTTGGCGCCGTCACCGAGCGCGACGACCTCACCGGCAATTTCTAGGCCCGGCAGATCGCTGGCGCCGGGCGGTGGCGGATAGCTGCCGGAACGCTGCGCCACATCCGGACGGTTGACGCCGGCCGCCGCGACTTTCACCAGAATCTCGCCGGGGCCGGGCTTCGGAAGATTGCGCGTTTCGGGGATCAGCACCTCGGGGCCGCCCGGCTTGCTGATGGCGACGACGGTCATTTGCGCGGGCAGCTTTTCCATGATTTGTCCTTCGAGCGACGTGGGGTGCACACCTGATTAGTAAGCCTGCAGTGCGCTGGCAACCACCCGTGGAATTGGTCTGTAGCCTGGATGGAGCGCAGCGTAATCCAGGGATAACCAGATCGTTGAAATGCTGATCCCCGGGTTGCGCTGCGCTCCATCCGGGCTACGACTTTGGAGATCACAATGGCGATCCATGACGACGCGCCGAAGAAGCAGGTCAGTCACGAGATGGGGCAGGACCTCTCGCAATTGTCTGTGGAAGAAATCGCCGCGCGAATCGATTTGCTGAACACCGAAATCCAGCGTTTGCAGTCGAGCATGAACTTGAAACGCGCCACGCGCGACGCGGCGGACCGCTTCTTCAAGTCGTGATGGATTTGTGACGGCGCGCGCAATCTAACTCTTCCCTCATCCTGAGGAGCCGCGCAGCGGCGTCTCGAAGGATGGCCGCAAACTCGGAGCTAGATCATTTCATGGTTCGAGACGGCGCTATCGCGGCTCCTCACCATGAGGGCGGCGTGTTTTCACGCCAACTATCAATCACAGATCCGCGAGCGTCCCGTTTCGGTACATATTGCCACGCTGCTATGGCTAACGAATCCCCACAGATTTACGTGCAATTAAGCTTTCTCGCTTATTACTCAAATTGTCCTTGTTTGGACACCGAGTGGCTCCTGTCCACTCTGTTTGACGCCTCCCTGTTATCAACTTTAAAGCCGCCGGAAACGGCGGCTCTTTTTTTGGCGCGTCACGCGGCCCTGTTTTAGCGTGACGCGGTCTTGGCAATTTAAACCATAAACTTTTCTTTAATTTTTTGGCCGCTGGACTCTCGCTGACGCACGCGCAATGATTTGTTCATCATAAGACGGCCGCAAAGAGTCGGCCGCGAAATCAATTGCGTGAGGCGTTAACCATGACGGACCGTGCCCAGAGCGAGCCCGCCCTTGTTCAGTTCAGCGAGCGGCTGACCAACTCCGCTGCCTTCGGTACATTGTTCCGCGAAGGCATGGATCTGGTCGAGGAAACCGCCGCCTATCTCGATGGCGTCGGTCGCACTGAAGCCAAGGCGCTCGATCGTTCGGTCAGCCTGACCTATGCGACCGAGAGCATGCGCCTGACCACCCGCCTGATGCAGCTGGCCTCGTGGCTGCTGCTGCATCGCGCGGTGAAGGAAGGCGAGATGACCCTGTCGCAGGCCAACCGCGAAAAGACCAAGGTGAAGCTCAGCGCCGCCGATCCGAGCCCGGAAGAGATGCTGCTCAAACTGCCGGAGCAGCTGCAGGTCCTGATCGCGCGCTCGATGACCTTGCAGAGCAAGGTGCGCCGTCTCGACACCAACATTCACGCTGCCGCCGCCGAGCCGGCGCCGATCGGCAATCCGCTGATGCCGCAGCTCAACCGTCTGCGTGCTGCGTTCGAACGCTGAGCATCGCGCATCGTCGCAAAATTTCCGCCCCTGCCTGCCGCTCATGCGCTAGACATGAACCGGCAGAGCAGGGGCTTTTTTATGGCTGACGATATCAGGGCATTGACGGGCGTGCGTGGCGTCGCGGCTGCGGTGATCGTCGTCTATCACTTCGGCGACGTGCAGCTCGCGACCGGCGGCACCGGCTCGTTTTTCCGCATCCCCTACGGCTATCTGCTGGTCGATATGTTCTTCATGCTGTCCGGCTATGTGATGGCGCTGAACTATCGCGAGACGTTCCAGCATCTCACCGGCAAGGTGTTCGCGAATTTCATGTTGAAGCGCGTGGCGCGCCTCTACCCCGCTTATTTCATCATCGGACTGTTCTACGTGGCCAAGATCGCGGCCGATCTGTCCGGCGAAAAGCTCGGCATGTATTCGGCATGGGACTGGTTCGGCAACCTGTTCATGCTGTCGGGGTGGGGGCTCTATATCTTCCCGATCATCGGCGTCGCATGGGCCGCGAGCGCGGAGATGGGCTCCTATCTGCTGCTACCGTTCCTGATGCCGTGGACGCAGAACAAAAAGACGTGGATCGCCGTGCTGGCTGTGGTTGCAGCACTCATCGGCATCTATGCGGTGAGCATCACCGGGCGTGGCTCGGGTGGGCCGCTCGATGTGGTCAACGGCAATTCGCTGTATCCGATGTTGCGCGCCGTCTGTGGCTTCGCGCTCGGCCTCGTTATTTTCCGTTTCGGCGATCTCGTCGATCATCTCTCGGCCACGGTGCAGGACGTTCTCGTCATCGCGATTCCGCTCGCGATCATCGCGGTCGGCGTCGCGGATGCCAGCGATCGCCTGATGTACCTGCTCTACATCCCGCTGGTCGCCGTGCTGTCGCGCGACGGACGAATGGCGCAGCTCCTGTTCGGCAACCGGCTGGTCTACCGGCTCGGGATCATTTCGTATTCGATCTACCTGATCCACCCGCTCTTCGTGAGCTTCGCCATCCGGACATGGCGCCTGACCGGCCAGCAGCAGTGGATCTATATCGCCGCGTCGCTGGTCTGCTTCGCCATCATCTGGGCGCTGGCGGAAGTCAGCTACCGGCTGGTGGAAATGCCCGGCCGCAAGGCGCTGGTGGGCCTGTTTTCGTCGAAACCGGTACGCGCCACAGGTTCGCCCGCGCACTAACTGCGAATTTCGGCGTTTGGTGACGTATTGTCGCACCGCTGCAACCCCGCGGCTGTTGTATCGTACCTCTCATCGCGCGCCGGGGGCGGCGTCGATCATTGGGGTCTCATGTCTCGTTTTCGCGTGATTTGCGGTGTCGTCGGTGCGCTGACGGTGCCAGTGGCGGCGCATGCGCAGCCGGTCGCCACATTGCCGGCACCGCCGGCGATTCCGTTCGTTCCGTCGCCGGTGGGCGGCTGGACCGTCACCGTCGGCATCGGCGGCGAGGCGGCGCCGTCCTATCCGGGCGCGGACAGTCAGCGCTTCAGCCCGGTCCCGATCATCTCGGTCCGCCGCGCCGGCACGCCGCGCCAGTTCAAGGGCATGCGCGACAACATCAGTTTCGCGGTGTTTGACAATGGTGCGGGTTTCCGCGCCGGCCCGGCCGGCAAATACAGGCGGGCGCGCAAGGCCAGCGATTACAGCGAGCTCACCGGCTTGAAGGATGTCGATTACGCCATCGAGATCGGTGGCTTCGCCGAATATTACGCCATCGACTGGCTGCGCCTGCGCGCGGAGGTCCGCCGCGGCTTCAATGGCCATGAGGGAATCGTGGCCGATTTCGCTGCGGACGCGATCGTGCCGCTGAGCGAGCGCCTGACCTTCGCCTTCGGCCCGCGCTACACCGTGACCGACAGCAAATTCGCCGCCACCTATTTCGGCGTCACGCCGGTGGAGGCGCTGGCGTCGGGACTTGCGGCTTACAATGCCGGCGGCGGCTCTTCGGCGGTCGGGGCCGGCGCGCAGTTGCGCTATCAGCTCGATCCGCAATGGGAAGTCCGCGGCTGGGTCGAATATGACCGCTTGCTCGGCAGTGCCGCCGACAGCCCGATCGTGACCATGCGCGGCAATCCTAACCAGCTGACGGCCGGTGTCGGCGTCGCCTATTCGTTCGACATTGCGATCCGCTGATCTCAAGCCGAAAAAAATGCAAGGCAGACTGTCGGGTGGGCAAAGCGTAGCGTGCCCACCTTCACTGGCTGAGCACTTGAAGGCGGGCACGTCGCTTCGCTCCTTTGCCCACCCTACGAAAGCCCCCAACGAAAAACGCCCCCGCGCGAGCAGGGGCGTTTTGAAATGGTCAGTCGGTTGGGCCTGAAGCGGCTCAGTCCTTCTTGAGGAAGCCCGAGAACTTCTTCTGGAAGCGCGAGACACGGCCGCCGCGGTCGAGCAGCTGGGTGGTGCCGCCGGTCCAGGCCGGGTGCGACTTCGGGTCGATATCAAGGTTCAGCTTGTCGCCTTCCTTGCCCCAGGTCGAGCGGGTCTGATACTCGGTACCGTCGGTCATAACGACGGTAATGTTATGATAATCCGGGTGAATTTCGGCTTTCATGACGGTTCCTTCGGCGCGGATGCGCCTGAATCTCTGGATTGCGATGGCGGATTTGCCGCGTCTATATCGCAGGAATGCCTGTCCGACAAGGACTTGTCGTGATTGACCTAAGTCATTTGCCAGCCGGGCCGCATCGGCCTATCTGAGGCCGCAACGACAAGAACGGTTATAAATCATGAGTGCAGTCGAACGGCTCGACGATCCCCGCGGCACCCCGGCACCGGCTACGCAGCCGGAGCCCATCCTGGACGAGCCTACATTGGCGGATACCGTGGTCGCTCCACCGGCGCGCAGCCGCGCCAAATTGCGTCCGCTGCTCAGCCTTGCTCCCTATGTGGCGCGCTATCGCGGCCGGGCATCGCTGGCGCTGGTCGCACTCCTGATCGCCGCGATCACCACTTTGGTGGTCCCGATTGCCGCGCGCCGCATGATCGACTTCGGTTTCAGCCCCGAAGGCATCGCGATGATCAACAACTATTTCAGCGTGATGATCGCGGTGGTCGTCGTGCTCTCGCTGGCCAGCGCCGCCCGCTATTATCTCGTGATGACCATCGGCGAGCGCATCGTCGCCGATCTCCGCCGCGACGTGTTCAAGCATCTCACTGCGCTGTCGCCCGCCTTTTTCGACACCTCGCGTTCCGGTGAGCTGGTGTCGCGCCTCACCGCGGACACAACGCAGATCAAATCCGCCGTCGGTGCCTCGGTGTCGATCGCGTTGCGCAACATCGTGCTGTTTCTCGGCGCCGCCGCCATGATGGTGGTGTCGAGCCCCAAACTCTCCGGCTTCGTGTTGGCGGCAATCCCGCTGATCGTGGTGCCGCTGGTGGCCTTCGGTCGCTGGGTGCGCCGGCTGTCGCGCAATGCGCAGGATACGCTGGCCAGCGCCTCCGCCTATGCCAGCGAACTGGTCAGCGGCATGCGCACCGTCCAGGCCTATACCAACGAAGCCTTTGCCAATGCGCGCTTCGGCGGCGAGGTCGAGCAAGCCTATGATGCTGCCCGTGGAGCCACGCGCGCACGTGCCGTGCTGACGGCCATCATCATCTTCATCGTCTTCTCCAGCGTGGTCGGCATTCTCTGGGTCGGCTCGCATGACGTGCTGGTGGGCGAGATGACGCCGGGCCGGCTCGGCCAGTTCGTGCTCTATGCGGCCTTTGCTGCATCGAGCCTCGGCCAGCTCAGCGAAGTCTGGGGCGAGATCTCCTCAGCTTCCGGCGCGGCCGAGCGGCTGTTCGAAATTCTCAATGTGAAGTCGGATGTCGATACGCCCGCCAAGCCGCGCGCATTGCCTGTGCCTGCGCGCGGCGATGTCGTGTTCGACAATGTCTCTTTCGCCTATCCCACCCGGCCGGGCGTTCTCTCGGCTGCCGGTGTGTCGCTGTCGGTGAAGGCCGGTGAAAAGGTCGCCATTGTCGGCCCCTCCGGCGCCGGCAAGAGCACGCTGTTTCATCTGCTGTTGCGCTTTTACGATCCTAAGACTGGCAGCATTGCCGTCGATGGCGTGCCGATCCGTGATGCCGATCCGCAGCAGCTTCGCGAGCGCATCGCGCTGGTGCCGCAGGAATCGGTCGTGTTCGCCGCCACCGCGCGTGAAAACATCCGCTTCGGCCGCCCGGACGCGACGGATGCCGAAGTGGAGCGCGCGGCCGATCTCGCCCACGCCACCGAATTCATCCGCCGTCTTCCCGAAGGCTTCGACGCCCCGCTCGGCGAGCGCGGCGTGACGCTGTCCGGTGGCCAGCGCCAGCGCATCGCCATCGCCCGCGCCATCCTGCGCGATGCACCGCTATTGTTGCTGGATGAAGCGACCTCGGCGCTCGATGCGGAGTCCGAGACGCTGGTACAGACCGCGCTGGAAGAACTGATGAAGCACCGCACCACGCTGGTGATCGCTCATCGCCTCGCCACTGTGCTGTCCTGCGATCGTATTCTGGTCATGGATCACGGCCGCATCGTCGAGCAGGGCACCCACGCCTCGCTGGTCGCTGCGAATGGTCTCTATGCGAGGTTGGCACGGCTGCAGTTCGGGGTGTGAGGATTCTGGTAGCCCGGATGAAGCGAAGCGTAATCCGGGAATTAGAGCATCGGCATATCGCCGGTTCCCGGATTGCGCTGCGCTACATCCGGGCTACGATTTCGGCGATTGGGGTGTCCACGCCATCACATCCACCGCCCGCCCTGACGAATTCATCTCCTCATCCGTCTTCACAAATCCATTGCGCTCGTAAAACCTGATCGCTCGCGCATTGTCTGCGTTCACTTTCAGTGTCACGCCGCCGGGGGAGAGGCGCTTGGCTTCATCCATCAGCAGCCGGGCCGTGTTGCTGCCCCAATGTGTGGGGCCGACCACGAGCTGGTCGAGATAGCCGGTGCCATCGATGGTCACGAAGCCGGCCATCGCACCATCCCGTTCTGCAACGACGATCCGGGCGACCGGCACAAGTTCGGTGCGCCAGCGCTCGCGCCACCAATCCACGCGCTTGTCGAAATCGATGGAGGGATAAGCGAGCTTCCATGTCTCCAGCCACAGCGCGATGGAGGCATCTTCATCGTCTGCGCGATAGAGCCGGAGGATGATCGCCGTCGTCACAAGCTCACCGCTCGGTGAGCTTGAGTTCGATGCGGCGGTTGCGCTTGTAGGCTTCGTCGGTTTGCGCCACGTCGAGCGGCTGGAATTCGGCAAAGCCCGCGGCCAGCAGGCGCTGCGCGGGGACGCCGAGCGACACCAGATACTGCACCACCGAGATGGCGCGTCCGGCCGACAGCTCCCAATTGGTCTTGAAAATCGGATTGTTCAGGATCGGGCGCGAGTCGGTGTGGCCATCGACGCGCATCACCCAGGCGATCTCCTGCGGGATCTGCTTGTCGAGTTCGATCAGGGCGCTTGCCACCTTGTCGAGTTCGGCGCGGCCTTCCGGCAGCAGGTCGGCCTTGCCGGCGTCGAAGAACACTTCCGACTGGAATACGAAGCGGTCGCCGACCACGCGGATATCAGGGCGATTGCCGAGAATGGCGCGCAGGCGCCCGAAGAATTCCGAGCGATAGCGCGACAGCTCCTGCACGCGCTGCGCCAGCGCCACATTGAGGCGCTGGCCGAGATCGGCGATGCGGCCCTGGGATTCCTTGTCCCGCTTCTCCGAGGCATCGAGCGCTTCCTCGAGCGCGGCAAGCTGGCGACGCAAGGCCGAGATCTGCTGGTTAAGCACCTCGACCTGCGCCAGCGCGCGCGACGATGCCTGTCGTTCGGAATCCAGCGCCTTGTTGAGTTCGTTGTTGCGGCCCTGGGCGTCCGCGCCAGCACCGGCGAGCCCATCATACAGGCCCTTGACGCGATCGCGGTCGGCCTGAACGGCGGCGAGGCCGGCGCGCAGCGAGGTCAGTTGCTCATCCAGATTGATCTTGCCGAGCTTTTCCAACGACAGCATGTCGCTGAGCTGCGCCAGCTTGGCATTCAACTCGTCGATCGCCTTGTCCTTGCCGCTCACTTCCTGCGACAGGAAGAACTGCACCACGAGAAACACCGACAGCAGGAAGACGATGGATAGGACCAGCGTCGACAGGGCGTCAACGAAGCCCGGCCAGTAGTTCATCTCCGAGGAGTTGCGTCGGCCTCGTGCGAGCGCCATCAACTTTTCCTTCTAGTGCATTATCTGTGCGAACCAGCGCCCGTCTCGCACGGCTGTGCGATCAGCTCTTTTCCGGCTGGCGCGCGATGCGTTCCAGCAGCTTCTTGATCTCTTTACTCTGTTCGCCCTGGCTGTCGGCCCATTCGCGGATCATTTCCTGCTCGCTGCGCATATGCGCGACCAGGCCCTGGATCGCATCGGCGAGGTTGGCCATCGCCGTCGTGGTGCTGCGATTGCCGTTGTCCTCGACCGATCGGCGCAGCCGTTCGATGGCATCGAGCAGGTCAGGCGAAGCGACAGCAGCAGCGGCAGGTGCCCCGGCGACGATCGCGGGCGTGCCGGAATATTCCGTCACGGTGGAAGCCAGCCAGTCTTCGAGGTCCGTATAGAACCGGTTCTGCGCCTGGCTCGACTGCAGGTCGAGGAAGCCGAGGATCAGCGAGCCGGCGAGGCCGAACAGCGAGGACGAGAACGAGATGCCCATGCCGCTCAGCGGCGCGGCGAGGCCTTCCTTCAGCGTATCGAACAGCGAGCCGGAATCGCCGCCGACCTTCAGGCCCTCGATGACCTTGCCGACCGAGCCCACAGTTTCGATCAGGCCCCAAAACGTGCCGAGCAGGCCGAGAAACACCAGCAGGCCGGTCATGTAGCGCGAAATGTCGCGGGCCTCGTCCAGGCGCGTGGCGATCGAATCGAGCAGGTGCCGCATGGTCTGCTGCGAGATCGACATGCGGCCCGAGCGCTCGCCGCCGAGGATCGCGGCCATCGGCGCCAGCAAGACGGGGCGGCGATCCTGCACGAGGCCGGGATCGGAAATCCGGAAGCCGTTGACCCAGCGCACTTCGGGATAGAGGCGTATCACCTGGCGGAATGACAGGATGATGCCGATCAGAAGCACACCGCCGATCAGCGCATTCAGCCCGGGATTGGCAAAGAAGGCGGTGACGATCTGTTTGTACAGGACCGCGGCGATCAGTCCGCCCAGCACCAGAAACACCATCATCCGGAATAGAAAAATTCCCGGCGAGGACAGCTTGGTCAGTTCGATCTCCATCGCAGAGCGGGAAGAGGGTGCTGTCGCCATGGGTGCTTCATCTGCTTGGGAGAGGATCAAGGTCAGGCGAGCAATATGGCACAGCCGAGCGACAAAAAAAGATCGGATACCGCGGAATCCACCATGCGGCGCGGAACTTCAGGGTGAAACCGGGTTTGATGCCCTGCGTATTTGTAAAACACCTTTGTATTGAGCCGTTTACGGGGCCTTCGATGACGATTGTATACTTGGGGGCGCTGCTGGCGATTGCAGTTGCACTGTCGCTGCTCATGGCACTTGCCTGGGTGGTGCAGCAACGCACCGGCAACTCCGGTTGGGTCGATACGATCTGGACCTTTTCGCTCGGCATCGTCGGTGCAGGCGCAGCGCTGTGGCCGCTGGCGGATGCAGCGCCGAATGCCCGGCAATGGCTGGTGGCCGCGCTGGTGGTCACCTGGTCAGTGCGATTGGGCTCACATATCGCCATGCGCAGCGCAGGCATCGCGGACGATCCGCGCTACGCCGCTTTTGCGGCCGAGTGGGGCGCCGATTCGCCGCGAAAGATGTTTCTGTTCCTGCAGAATCAGGCGCTCGGTTCGATCCCGCTGGTGTTCGCGATCTTCGTCGCGTCCCGTTTTCCGTCAGACGCACTTCGGGTGCAGGATTATCTCGGTGCGCTGATCCTGTTCACCGGCATTGCCGGCGAGGCGCTGGCGGACAGGCAGCTGAAAGCCTTCCGCTCCGATCCCGCCAACAAGGGCAAGGTGTGCGATGCCGGCCTGTGGGGCTGGTCGCGGCATCCGAACTATTTCTTCGAATGGCTGGGATGGCTGGCCTATCCCGTCATCGCTCTGTCGGTCGATTATCCGTGGAGCCTCGCGACGCTGCTGGCGCCGATCTTCATGTACTGGATCCTGCGCCACGTGACAGGTGTGCCGCCGCTGGAAGAGCAGATGATGAAATCGCGCGGCGATCGCTATCGCGCCTATCAGGCGCGCACCAGCGTGTTCTTTCCATTGCCACCACGAACTCATTCCGGGCATCAGGGAGCAGCTTCATGAGCTTCGTTGCGCGTGTGATCGAGACGGCGGAGCGCGTCCCGTTGCCGGATGCCGTGATCCGCGCCGGCATCCAGCAACTGTGCGCGCGCACCGCGCTGAAGCTGGCCGATAGCAACGCCGATACCGATGCGGCTTTCGCGCGTGAAATGGCGTTGCTCGCGGTGGCCGAACATACCGATGCAGCCAATACGCAGCATTACGAGGTGCCTGCCGCATTCTTTGCGCTGGTGCTCGGGCCGAACCGCAAATATTCGAGCTGCTTCTACAAGGAGCCGGCCTCGACGTTGCAGGAGTCCGAAGAAGAAGCATTGCGGCAGACGGTGGAGCATGCCGACCTGCACGATGGACAATCCATCCTCGAACTCGGCTGCGGCTGGGGCTCGCTGTCGCTGTGGATGGCGCGACAATTCCCGCATGCGCGCATCACTGCGGTTTCGAACTCGGCATCGCAGCGCGCTCACATCGAAAGCGAGGCGGCGTCGCGCGGGCTGTCCAATCTGCATGTGATCACCAAGGACATGAACGTCTTCCAGCCGGACGGGACATTCGATCGCATCGTCTCGGTGGAGATGTTCGAGCACATGATGAACTGGCGCGAATTGATGACGCGCGTGCGCTCATGGCTTAAGCGCGACGGTCGCTTCTTCATGCACATCTTCACCCATCGCGCCGGCACCTATCTGTTCGACCGGAACGACAAGGAAGACTGGATAGCGCAGCATTTCTTCACCGGCGGCGTGATGCCGAGCCATCATCTGATCCGGCAATATTCCGACATCTTCGCTGTCGAGAAGGAGTGGGCCTGGAGCGGCACGCATTATGCCCGCACGGCAAATGATTGGCTGGACAATTTCGATCGCCACCATGACGAGATCGAAGGCATTCTGCGCCCCATCTATGGGCGTGAGACCGCGCTGTGGATGCGGCGGTGGCGCTGGTTCTTTCTCGCAACGTCTGGCCTGTTCGGATTCGCTGATGGCAGCGAATGGGGCGTCAGCCACTACCGCATGACCGCCGTTAACTAAGTTCTCGTGAGTTCCATCCGATTCACGTTCGCGTGAGGCGCGAAAGGACCTGCGACATCAATGCTATAGTGTGTGTGGCAATGCGCCGCCACGATATGTATTGCGCCGCAGCAGGGCTGTTTTTATTTTGCCCTCATCACGTTCGATAAATCCGTCTGCGCGCCCAAGGCGAATATTTTGGGCGAATATCCTGCGCAGCCGTCGATGCATGTTCGAATTGCAAATTGGGAAATCGGAATCGATGACGATCATGAGTGCACGGGCTGCAGGCTTCGCGCTTCTGCTGGCAGGACTCGCGCCTGTTCTCGCGGGATGCAACGAGCCCAAGGATGCCGTGGCGGCAGCGCCTGCGGAAAATCCGGAGGTCGAGGTGAGCGTCGTCACGGTGAAGCAGCAGGCACGCGCCATTGTGCGCGAATTGCCCGGCCGTATCGCACCGACGCGCGTGGCCGACGTGCGTTCGCGCGTATCCGGCATCATCATCGAACGTGCCTTCCATCAGGGCACGGAGGTGAAGGCGGGCGACACGCTCTATCGCATCGATCCGAAGCCGTTCGAAGTGGAACTGCAAGCCGCAAAGGCCTCGCTGAACAAGGCCGAGGCCGCATTTGATCTCGCCGCAATGCAGGCGAAGCGTATTTCCGGCCTGGCACAGCAAAAGGCCGTGTCGGAAGCCGAAGGCGAGCGTGCGATCGGCGCCGAGCGTCAGGCGCAGGCCGAAATCGCCGCACGCAAGGCCGATGTCGCGCGTGCGCGCCTCAATCTCGATTACGCCACCATCCGTGCGCCCATCGATGGCATTGTCGGTGCCGCGCTGGTGACCGAAGGCACGCTGATCGCCCAGAACGACACCACCAATCTCGCCACCATCCAGCAGCTCGATCCGATCTATGCCGACTTCACCCAGTCGGTGTCGGAATTGAACAATCTGCGCCGCTCGTTCGAGACCGGCGATCTCGAGCGCATCGCGCCCGACGCTGCCAAGGTGCGTCTGGTGTTCGACGATGGCTCGACCTATCCGCTGGTCGGCAAGCTGCTGTTCTCGGAAGCCAAGGTCGATACGTTCACCGGCCAGGTGACCCTGCGCGGCGAGTTCCCCAATCCGAAGCGTGAGCTGCTGCCCGGCATGTATGTCCGCGTGCAGATCGAGCAGGGCATCGATACCGACGCCATCGCCGTTCCGCAGCAGGCGGTCCAGCGCAATGGCGGTGGCGGCGCCGAAGTGTTCGTCGTCAAGAGCGACGGTCATGTCGCGGTGCAGACGGTCAAGACCGGCGCGGTGCAGAATGGCCTCTGGTTCGTGACGGAAGGCCTCAAGGGCGGCGAGAAAATCGTCGTCGAGGGCTTCCAGAAATTTGCCGCGGGCGACAAGGTGAAGACCGTGAAATGGACCGATCCGAACCTTGCCAGCAATCTTCCGCCGGACGGGCAGAAGACGACGCAGGCGCGGCCCTGAGTAGATAGACATGCCGAGTTTTTTCATCGACAGGCCGATTTTTGCCTGGGTCGTCGCGCTTTTCATCTGCTTGTTCGGTGCGATCGCGATTCCGCAACTGCCCATTGCGCAGTATCCGATCATCGCGCCGCCGTCGATTTCGATCTCGACCAGCTATCCCGGTGCATCGCCGGAGAACCTCTACAACAGCGTTACGCGCATCATTGAAGAGGAATTGAACGGCGCGCAGGGCATTCTGAACTTCGAGTCCACCAGTGACTCGCTGGGCGCCGTCGAAATCATCGCCAATTTCCAGCCGGGCACCGATACCAGCCAGGCATCGGTGGAAGTGCAGAACCGTCTGAAGCGCGTCGAAGCGCGCCTGCCGCGTGCGGTGATCAAGCAGGGTATCCTCGTCGAGGAAGCTTCCGCCGCCGTTCTCAACATCATCACGATCTCATCGACCGATGGCAGCCTCGACGAGGTCGGGCTCGGCGATTTCATGATCCGCAACGTGCTCGGCGAAATCCGGCGTATTCCCGGCGTCGGCCGTGCGTCACTGTATTCGACCGAACGCTCGCTGCGCGTCTGGGTCGATCCGGCCAAGCTGGTCGGCTATCAACTCACCTCCGAAGACGTCAACAAGGCCATCGCGGCCCAGAATGCCCAGGTCGCGTCTGGCAGTGTCGGTGCAGAGCCATCGACCGCAACGACGCGGACATCGTCGCTGGTTCTCGTAAAAGGCCAGCTGACCTCACCGGAGGAATTCGGTGCGATCGTGTTGCGCGCCAATTCCGATGGCTCGACCGTGCGCCTGCGCGATGTCGCGCGGGTCGAGGTCGGCGGCTTCAGCTATCAGTTCAACACACGCCTGAACGGCAAGTCGGTGGCGGGCCTATCGGTGCTGATGTCACCGAAGGGCAATGCGCTGGCGACGGCCAGTGCCATCGAAGCCAAGATGAAGGAGCTGTCCAACTTCTTCCCGGCCAACATCACTTACGAGATTCCCTATAACGTCACGCCGGTGATCACTGCGGCAATTACCAAGGTGATCCACACGCTGATCGAGGCCGTGGTCCTCGTCTTCATCGTGATGTTCCTGTTCCTTCAGAATTTGCGCTACACGCTGATCCCGATCATCACGGTTCCGGTTGCGCTCGCCGGCACATGCGCGGTGCTGCTCTCGGTCGGCTATTCCATCAACATGCTCACCATGTTCGGCATGGTGCTGGCGATCGGCATCCTGGTGGATGACGCCATCGTGGTGGTTGAAAACGTCGAACGCATCATGAGCGAGGAAGGGCTGCCGCCGAAGGAAGCCACCAGAAAAGCGATGACGCAGATCACCAGCGCGATCATCGGTGTCACTTTGGTGCTGATCGGCGTGTTCGTCCCGATGGCGTTCTTCCCGGGCTCGGTCGGCATCATCTATCGCCAGTTCTCGGTAACGATGGTCACCGCCATTGCCTTCTCGGCTTTGCTGGCGCTGTCGCTGACTCCGGCCCTTTGCGCCACCATGCTCAAGCCGATCAAGGAAGGTCATGGCAACTCGTATACCGGCCTGTTCGGCTGGTTCAACCGAGGGCTTGATAATGTGCGCGATCGCTATACCGGCTCGGTGCGCTGGTCGCTGTCGCGCACCGGTCGCATGCTGCTGGTTTATGTGGCGCTCCTGATCGGTCTCGGTTGGGGCTTCACGCGCATGCCGGGCGGCTTCCTGCCCATCGACGATCAGGGCTTCATCACGACTGACGTGCAGACGCCGTCGGATTCCTCCTTCGGCCGCACTGAAACTGCGATCAAGCAGGTTGAGGAATTCCTCGCAAAGCGTGACGGCATTGAGAACGTGGTGTTCCTGACCGGCTTCAGCTTCCTCGGCCAGGGCATGAACACGGCGCAGGCCTTCATCACCCTCAAGGATTGGTCCGAACGCCCCGCAAAGGATTCAGCCGCAGCTCTGGTTGATGACATCAACAAGAGCCTGTCGACGACGATCCGCGATGCGAAAATCTCGGCACTGCAGCCACCGCCGATCGACAATCTCGGTAACTCGTCGGGCTTCAGCTTCCGTCTACAGGATCGCGGCCAAAAGGGCATTCCGGCGCTGAATGCGGCCTCGGATCAATTGATCGCGGCGGCGAATGCCAGTCCGATTCTGCAGAAGGTCTATGTCGAAGGCTTGCCGCCCGCGCCGATCGTCAATCTGGACATCGACCGTGAGAAAGCCGGTGCCTTCGGCGTTACCTTCGAGGATATCAACAACACGATCTCGACCAATCTCGGCTCCAACTACGTCAACGACTTCCCCAATCGCGGCCGCATGCAGCGCGTTGTCGTGCAGTCGGATGCTACGAGCCGGATGAATGCCGAGGACATTCTGAACTACAACGTCAAGAACAGCCGCGGCCAACTGGTGCCGTTCTCATCCTTCGCCACGTTGCAATGGGATAAGGGGCCGACGCAGATTACCGGCTTCAATTACTATCCAGCGGTCCGCATCTCGGGCGAAGCACGAGACGGTTTCACGTCGGGCGATGCCATTAAGGAGATGGAACGTCTGGCCGGCAAATTGCCGCGCGGCTTCGGCTATGAATGGACGGGACAATCCCTGCAGGAGAAGCTGTCGGGCTCGATGGCGCCGCTGCTGCTCGGTCTATCTGCGCTGGTCGTTTTCCTGATCCTCGCTGCGCTGTATGAGAGCTGGACCATTCCGGTCGCGGTCATCATGACGGTGCCGCTTGGTATCATCGGCGCGGTCCTTGCCTCGAGCCTGCGCGACATGCCGAACGGCGTCTATTTCACCGTCGGCCTGATTACGATCATCGGCCTTTCCGCGAAGAACGCCATTCTGATCGTGGAATTCGCCAAGGATCTGCGGGCCCATGGCAAGTCTTTGGTGGATGCGACAATGGAAGCGTGCCACCTGCGCTTCCGCCCGATCCTGATGACCGGCGTCGCTTTCATCTGCGGCGTCTTGCCGATGGCCATTTCGACTGGTGCCGGCGGTCTCAGCCAGCAGGCGCTGGGAACCGGCGTGGTCGGCGGCATGCTGGCGGTGGTGGTGCTGGCGCTGATTTTCGTGCCGGTGTTCTTCGTCGCCGTGCAGCGCATGTTCTCGCCGGACAAGCCGACGCCGGGCGATCAGAAGCAAGGCGCGGACAAGATCGAACCGGCCGCAACGCCGTCTCCCTCGCATGGCTGACGTGAGCTGAAACAAAAAAGCCCGGATGGCGATGCCATCCGGGCTTTTTGCTTTTATCGACCGCCACAGGGGCGGATGCGCTTACTTCCGCGACAGCGGCCGCAGGATTTTCACCAGCGAATTGTGGACGACTTCATTGCCGCATGCCACATCGCCGGTCTTCAGCAGGTCGCCGCCATCGATGTCGCTGACGAGGCCGCCGGCTTCCTTGATCATGATAATGCCGGCCGCGACGTCCCAGGGCTGCAGGTTGCGCTCCCAGTAACCGTCGAGACGACCAGCCGCGACAAAGGCCATATCCAGCGAAGCAGCGCCGAAACGGCGGAGGCCGGCGACCTTGGGCTGAAGGGCGGCCATTTCGTTGCGTGACAGTTCGAAGTCGCCGCGGCCGATATGCGGCAGGCCGCAGGCGATGACGCAATCATGCAACTGCTGGCGGCCGGCGACACGCAGGCGGCTGTCGTTCAGGAAGGCGCCGGCGCCCTTCTCGGCCATGTAGAGTTCTTCATTGCCGGGATTGTAGATCACGCCGGCAATGATCTGGCCTTCGCGTGCGAGGCCGATCGAGATGGCGAATTGCGGGATGCCGTGCAGGAAATTGGTGGTGCCGTCGAGCGGATCGACGATCCAGGTGTGGCTCTTGTCGGTGCCCTCGCGGGTGCCGCCTTCCTCGCCGAGGAAGCCATAGCCGGGGCGGGCCTTGTTGAGATCCGTATAGAGCATCTCCTCGGCGCGCTTGTCGGCGAGTGAGACGAAGTTGGCGGGGCCCTTCAGGGAGACCTGCAGATGCTCGATCTCGCCGAGGTCACGCTTGAGGCTGCGGCCGGCGCGGCGGGCGGCCTTCACCATGACGTTCATAAGGGCCGAATTGATCATGATCTCGTCTCGCGACGACCTGGCGTCAGGTCTTCAGAATGGGGGTTGCTAGGGGCGATGGGTGCCCTCTGGGGGCCATCGCGTCAAGGGTGGATCGCTCTGCCCACCCTACGGGCCGTCTCGGTCATTTCAGGGTACTTCCGAGCCATTTGCTGGCGGCTTGCTGGGCCTGGGCGCGCTCCTGGGGCTGGCGCCGGACAGCAGCTCGTCCAGCATCAGGTCGCCCTTGCCGGCGGTCTTGGCGACGATATGCCAGCGCAGGCCCTCCAGCCGGTCATCGGTATTTGTGCGCATGGCGAGCACCCGGGCGAGGCGGTTCTGGGCGATCGGACTGTTCTGCCGGGCAGCCTTGCGGAGCAGGGTGATGGCCGCGGCCTCGTTTTTCGAGGTTCCCGTGCCGTTATAGAGCGCGATGGCGTATTCGACCTCGGCGTCCACATTGTCGGCCATCGACGCCGCCTGCAGCAGGCGAACTGCCTTGTTGATGTCTTTCTCGACGCCGGTGCCCTCCTTGTAGAAGGTCGCCAGCGCATATTGCGCTTCGGCGTTGCCGGCATCTGCGGCTTGCCGCAGCAATTCGGCCGAGCGTTTGACGTCCTGCGGCAGGGTCTGCCCGTCGAGATAAAGCAGCGCGAGATTATAGGCGGCCTTGGGATTGCCGAGCTTGGCGGAGGACGCCAACAGCTTCACGGCTTCGTCGCGACCGCCCGGATTGGTGCGTTCAGAGATGCGCAGCATGGCCAGCGCGAACATCGCCTCGCGGTCGCCGCGGTCGGCGGCGCGCTTGTACCACTCGGCGGCCTGCTGATAGTTGCGCTTGATGCCGATGCCGTTGGAATAGAGTTCGCCGAGCATGGTCATCGCCTTCGGATCGTTGTTCTCCGTGGCGCGCTTGGTGGCGAGGTCGAGGGCCGTCTTGTACATGCCGCGCTGATAGGCGCCGTAGACCAGATCGGCGCGGGGATCGACGGGCTCTTCCGCTTTCTCAGGCTGCTTCGCCGGCGCTGCCTTCTTGGCGGCGTCAGGGGCTTTCTTCGCCGCCTCCGGCGCCTTTGCGGGCGCTTTGGCCGGCGGCTGTTTCGGCGCAGCCTTGCTCTGGCCAGGCGGTGTCTGCGTGGCTGGAGGAGTCAGCGACATCTGCGCGGAAGCCGCCGTTGTCAGCAGGCATCCGGTCGTCAGCAGAAATGCGCGCAGCGTCTTCACGTCACTTAGTCCTGTGCTGCCTTGAGGCGTTCGAGAAGAGCGGCATGGCCCTGCTTGATCGCCTGTTCGACATCGACGAGTGCGGCAGCAGTGCCGCGCTTGTCGTTCCAGATCAGATCGCCGACCAGCACGAAATCCGCGCCGGCGGCAGCAAACTGTTCGGCTTCCTCGAGCGAAGCCGCATAGCCGACGCATGGTGGCTCGAACAGTTCGGCCCACCATTCCAGTCGTTCGGCAATGGCATCTGCGGACGGGCGCTGGCCCTTGGCGTCGGGCTCGCCGAACAGCACGTAGTCAGCACCGGCTTCGCCGGCCGACATGGCATGGTGCCGCGTCGTCAGCCCGCCGCAGCCAGCAATCCAGTCGGGCTTCAGCGATGGCAAGGCCTCCTGCATCGGCGCCAGGCCCGGCAGATGTGCGCCATCGGCGCCACCGCGGGCGACGAGATCCGCATGGCCTTCGACCAGCAGCGCGGCATCGGCATTTTGGACAACCTGCGCGACAGCCTTGATACGTGTGGTGAGGCTGCGCGGATCGGATGGCGCAAGGCGCAGCAGCACGGCGGCGATATCAGCCTTGCCGAGCAGGGCGGACAGCGTGCCGACCAACGCGGCCGGGTCTTCAATCACGGGCGTCGAGAGATAAAGCCGCGGAGCGGGGGGCGCTGGAGGTTTCGCAGCCAAGATCATACAGCCTTTTCGTGTTCGGCAGTCCATGTGCCGGATGCCGCGAGCGAATTCATCCGCGCGCGATGAGTGAATGCGTTCTGGCCGGCCTGGATATTCTCAGCCTTGCCAGCCCATGCTTTCTGCGGCGCAGCTTGCAACGCGCGGCCATAAGAAAAGGTGAGCGGCCAGGGCAGTCCGCCGATTTTGTTCATCGCATCGAGATGCGCGGTGGCATCTTCATCCGACTGGCCGCCGGACAGGAAGGCGATGCCGGGCACGGAAGCGGGCACGCAGTTCTTCAACATGCGTACGGTCTTCTCGGCGACTTCGCTGACACCGGCCTGTTTATTCGATTTCTTGCCGGCGATGGCCATGTTCGGCTTCAGGATCATGCCTTCCAGCGCGACACGCTGGACGCGCAATTCCTGGAACGTCTTGTTGAGCACGCGCGTCGTGACCTCGACGCAGCGATCGATGTCGTGGTCGCCGTCCATCAGCACTTCGGGCTCGACAATGGGCACGATCTGCGCGGCCTGGCACAGCGCCGCATAGCGCGCCAGTGCATGGGCATTGACGGAGATCGCGGTCATCGACGGAATGGGACTGTTTGAAGAAGATTTGCCAATATCGATCACCGCGCGCCATTTGGCGAAACGCGCACCGCGCTCGTAATATTTCGGCAGCCGCTCGGCGAGCTTGTCGAGGCCGGTGGTGATCAGCTCGCCCGGGCAGTTCGGAAGGGGCTGTGTGCCTTCATCGACCTTGATGCCGGGAATGGCGCCTGCGTCCTGGATCAGCTTGACCAGCGGCGTGCCGTCCTTGGCGTCCTGCCAGATCGTTTCATCGTAGAGGATCACGCCCGAAATCGCGCTGCTCATGGCCTCGCGGGCGCGGAACAGCATCTCGCGATAGTCGCGGCGGCTCTCCTCGGTGGAGGCCACGCCGATGGCATCGAAGCGCTTCTTGATGGTGCCCGACGACTCGTCCGCAGCCAGCAAGCCCTTGCCCGGCGCAACCATGGCGCGGGCGATTTTGTTGAGATTGGCGAGGTTCATCGGAGCGGTCCTGAAAGATGGCTGCTTCTTACGGACAATAACGACGGATGTCAGGCAAATCCGAGGAAAACGGCGAGAGCGCGGTTAACCCGGTCCATGTCGTCATCGGACAGGTAGCCGATAACAGGACCAATTTTCTCTCGGGGATAGTGTTGATCTTGTCGATCATAACTCGGGACGTTTGACGAAGTCCGTTGGCGGGGCTCGGTTCCAGCAGAATGCGTAAGCCGCTTAGCGGTAATGAGTGCGACGTGAGCGGGACCACGGTAATGAGCGGAAGTTCTAGACAAATGTCCGCTTGAACAACGATCGCGGGACGTGGTTTGCCGTAGTCTCTTCCGAGGACCGCGGTAACCAAATCGCCCCGTTTCATTCCCACTTCCAGCCTTCGATCTCGATATCTGAAAGCTCGCGGAGAATTTCTTGCTCGCTCTCGCTGGCATTTATCGCTGCGATATCGCGCGCAAGAGCTTCCCGGTATTCCGGCGAATTTACATCCGGCACCCAGATGGTCACCGACTTCAAGCCGGCGGCCTTCATCTTTTCGCGGTGCTTGCGGACCCGTTCTGCGCCTGTGGCCATGACGACCTCCACTCCGTTACATGTAACATAGCGAAGGTCGCCTTGGCCTGCAAGGCATACGTGTATCCCCGGCGGGATGCGCGCGATCAGGCGATCTTGGCGTTCAACTCGCCTGAGGCATAGCGCTTGGCCATTTCCGCAGTGGTCAGCACGCGCTTGACCTTGCTGGCCTGGCCGGCGGTGTTGAATTCCTGCAGGCGCTGCTTGCAGAGCTTGGTCATCGCTTCCATCGCCGGCTTCAGATATTTGCGCGGATCGAATTCGCTGGGATTCTCGGACAGGATCTTGCGGATCTGGCCGGTCATCGCCATGCGGTTGTCGGTGTCGATATTGATCTTGCGCACGCCATGCTTGATGCCGCGCTGGATCTCGGCCACCGGCACGCCCCAGGTCGGCTTCATCTGGCCGCCGAACTTGTTGATGATGTCCTGCAGATCCTGCGGCACCGAGGACGAGCCGTGCATCACCAGATGCGTGTTCGGCAGCTTGCGGTGGATTTCCTCGATCACGTTCATAGCGAGGATGTCGCCGTCCGGCTTGCGGGTGAACTTATAGGCGCCGTGCGAGGTGCCCATGGCGATCGCCAGCGCGTCCACCTGGGTCTCCTTGACGAATTTCACGGCTTCGTCGGGATTGGTCAGTAGCTGGTCATGCGACAGCTTGCCTTCGGCGCCGTGGCCGTCTTCGGCCTCGCCTTCGCCGGTCTCCAGCGAGCCGAGCACGCCGAGCTCGCCTTCCACCGAGATGCCGCCGAGATGCGCCATGTCGGTCACGGTCTTGGTGACGCCGACATTGTAGTCCCAGTCGCCCGGCGTCTTGCCATCGGCCTTCAGCGAGCCGTCCATCATCACCGAGGTGAAGCCGGCCTGGATCGCGGTCATGCAGGTCGCGGCTTCATTACCGTGGTCGAGATGCACGCAGACGGGAATGTGGGGATAGATTTCAGTGACGGCGTCCATCATGTGCTTCAGCATGATGTCGTTGGCATAGGAGCGGGCGCCGCGCGATGCCTGGATGATGACCGGCGCATCCACGGAGTTGGCGGCTTCCATGATGGCCAGCGCCTGCTCCATATTGTTGATGTTGAAGGCCGGTACGCCGTAGTCGTTTTCCGCCGCATGATCGAGCAGTTGACGCAACGTGATACGGGCCATGCGGGAGACTCCTTGCAAAAATGGGGCGGTTCTTGATGAGCTGGCGCGGGTTCCGCGCCGAATGATCGCTCTTAGCGCGAGCCCACGGCGAATCCAAGACGCCATACGTCGCGCGAGCGCGCAGCGTTAATTGCTGAAGCGGGTAGGTGTTCCAGTGCGCGGAAATAAGAGCCGAATTTAGTGCTCGCGTGCTTCGAGCGCGGCCACGCGTTCTTCCACTTCGGTGACACGCTCATCGAAGTCTCCGGCCGTTGCGCGCATCATCACCAGCATGCCAGCGGCGTCGCGCCGCTGCTTGCGGCTCACTTCCTCGAGCCGATCGAGCCGCTGCTCGACCGACTGCCGAAATGACGAGATATCCTGCCGGATGGCGATCAGGATATCCGTGGTGATGTTGATCGGTTCGTCAGCCATGGTCAGAACATATCATAAACGCACAGGCGCGCAACGGCAATCTCAGGTTGCTGAAAATTACTTCTTCAGCACTTCGACGCCCGGCAGCGGCTTGCCTTCCATCCATTCGAGGAAGGCGCCGCCGGCTGTCGAGATATAGGTGAAATCGTCGGCCACACCGGCATGGTTGAGCGCCGCCACGGTGTCGCCACCGCCGGCCACCGAGATCAGCTTGCCTTCCTTGGTGCGCTTGGCGGCATGCTTGGCTGCGACCACCGTGCCGCGGTCGAATGGCGCGATCTCGAACGCGCCCACCGGGCCATTCCACACCAGCGTCGCCGCGTCGTCGATGGCCGCATGAATGCGCTCGATTGATTGCGGGCCGACATCGAGGATCATGCCGTCTTCCGGGATCGCATCGAGGCCATAAGCCTGCGACGGCGTATTGGCTTCGAACTTGAACGCGACGGTCGCGTCCACCGGCAGGATGATCGCGCAGCCCGCGGCTTCCGCCTTTTCCAGAATGCGCAGCGCGGTTGGCGCGAGATCCTTTTCGCACAGGGACTTGCCGACGCCGATGCCCTGCGCATGCAGGAAGGTGTTAGCCATGCCGCCGCCGATCACCAGCGCTTGCACCTTGCTGACGAGGTTTTCCAGCAGGTCGATCTTGGTCGAGACTTTTGCGCCGCCGACGACAGCAATCACCGGGCGCTTCGGCGCGTCCAGCGCCTTGCCGAGCGCATCGAGCTCGGCCTGCATGGTGCGGCCGGCATAGGCCGGCAGCTTGTGGCCGAGGCCTTCGGTGGTGGCGTGCGCGCGATGTGCGGCGGAGAAGGCGTCATTGACCCAGATGTCGCCGAGTTTTGCGAGTTCGGCCACGAAAGCCGGATCGTTCTTTTCCTCGCCGGCGTGGAAGCGGGTGTTTTCCAGGCACAGGATGTCGCCATCCTTCATCGCGGCCACGGCTTTCTGGGCGGGCTCGCCGATGCAATCATCGGCGAAGGCGATCTGCTTGTTGAGGACATTGGCGAGCGCGGCAGCGACCGGCTTCAGCGAGTTCTTCTCGTCGCGGCCCTTGGGGCGGCCGAAATGCGCGAGCAGGATGACCTTGCCGCCTTTGTCGGAAATGCCGGTGATGGTCGGCGCGATGCGCTCGAGCCTCGTCGCGTCGGTGACCTTGCCGCTGTCCATGGGGACGTTGAGATCGACGCGCACGAGAACGCGCTTACCCTTCACATCGACATCATCGAGGGTGCGGAAAGAATTGGTCATGGTGATTGTCCCGGTCGCGGAGAGAGAAGGCGATCGACCGCGAGCGGGACCGCCGCACTATAAAAATGTCCCGGACGCATGTGGCGTCCGGGACATGCAGTTCAATTGCTCTTAGAGCAGCTTGCCCATCGCGACGGCCGTATCGGCCATGCGGTTGGAGAAGCCCCACTCGTTGTCATACCAGGAGAGCACACGCACCAGCGTGCCGTTCTGCACCTTGGTCTGGTCGAAAGCGAAGGTCGACGAGTGCGGATCGTGGTTGAAGTCGATCGACACATTCGGATGCGAAGTGGTGCCGAGCACGCCCTTCAGTTCGCCGGCGGCGGCCTTCTTGATGGCTTCGTTGATCTCTTCCTTGGTCGTCGCCTTCTTGGCGATGATCTTGAGATCGACGACCGAGACATTCGGGGTTGGCACGCGGATCGAGACGCCGTCGAGCTTGCCGGCCAGTTCAGGCATCACCAGGCCGATGGCCTTGGCGGCGCCTGTCGATGTCGGGATCATCGACATGGCAGCCGCACGGCCGCGATAGAGATCGCTGTGCAGGGTGTCGAGGGTCGGCTGGTCGCCGGTATAAGCGTGGATCGTGGTCATGAAGCCGGTTTCGATGCCGACGACTTCATTGAGCACCTTGGCGACCGGCGCCAGGCAGTTGGTGGTGCACGAACCGTTGGAGACGACCAGATGATCCTTGGTCAGGGTCTTGTGGTTGACGCCGTAAACGATGGTCGCATCGGCGCCGTCCGACGGCGCCGAAACCAGAACGCGCTTGGCGCCGGCGGTCAGATGCGCCGAGGCCTTCGCCTTGGCCGAGAAGATGCCGGTGCATTCGAGCGCGATGTCGATGCCGAGATCCTTCCACGGCAGCGCATTCGGATCGCGCTCCTTGGTGACCTTGATCTTGCCCTTGCCGAGATTGATGCTGTCGCCATCGACGGTGACTTCGCCAGGGAAACGGCCATGCACGCTGTCGAAGCGCAGCAGATGGGCATTGGTTTCGACCGGCCCGAGATCGTTGATGGCGACCACTTCGATGTCAGTGCGGCCCGACTCGTAGATCGCCCGCAGCACGTTGCGGCCGATGCGGCCAAAACCGTTGATCGAAACCCGGATCGCCATTCACTCTCTCCTTTTTGGCCCTGCTGAGTTTGAGGGCTCTATATAGTGGCCTTTATGGGCGTTTCATGCCCCGAATGAGACATTGGTGCAATGCGTCACATCACCAATGTCCCGGTAGCGTTAAGCCGCGTTGTGCTTGCGGGTAGCAGCGTCCACGACCGCTTCCGGCGTGATGCCGAACAGCTTGTAGAGCTCCTTCGCCGGAGCGCTGGAGCCAAAGCCCTTCATGCCGATGAAGATACCGTCGTGGCCGATCACCGAGTCCCAGCCGAAGCGCACGGCGGCTTCGACGGCGATCTTCACCGGCGCATCGCCGATGATGGCCTTCTGCTTGTCTTCCGGCTGTTCCAGCAGCAGTTCGAGTGACGGCACGGACACCACGCGGGTCGCGATGCCCTTCTCGGCCAGCGTCTTCTGCGCGGCGACGGCGATCTCGACTTCCGAACCCGAGGCGAAGATCGACACGGCGGCCTTGCCATTGGCGGCGACCAGCTCATAGCCGCCGTTGGCGCAGAGATTGTCGTCGTGATGCGTGGTGCGCACTGGCGTCAGGTTCTGGCGCGACAGGGCCAGCATAGTCGGACCGTTGGTCTTCTCCATCGCGAGCTGCCAGCACTCGGCGGTCTCCACCGTGTCGGCCGGGCGGAACACGCGCATGTTCGGCATCGCGCGCATGGCGGCGAGGTGCTCCACGGGCTGATGGGTCGGGCCGTCTTCGCCGAGACCGATCGAGTCGTGGGTCATGATGTAGATGACCGGGATCTGCGCCAGCGCCGAGATACGCATCGCCGGGCGCGCATAGTCGGTGAAGCACATGAAGGTCGCGCCGGCCGGGATGAAGCCGCCATGCAGCGCGATGCCGTTCATGGCGGCGGCCATGCCCATCTCGCGAATGCCGTAGTGAACGTAGCGGCCCTTGAAGTCGCCGGTCTTCACTTCGATCGCCTGCTTGGTGCGGGTGTTGTTCGACGGCGTGAGATCGGCGGAGCCGATCACCATTTCCGGCACCACCTGCACCAGCGCTTCGAGCGCGAGTTCGCTGGCCTTCCGGGTCGCGACGGTCTGCGGTTCGGCGACCAGCTTCTTCTTCAGCTCGCGAATAGCGCCTTCCATTGCCGCCGGACGCTTGTGAAGATCACGGCGGGTGAATTCGTCGCGCTTGTCGGCCGGCTGCGCGTCAAACCGCTTCTGCCAGTCGGCATGCGCAGTTGCGCCCTTCTTGCCCACATCGCGCCAGGCATTGAGAATGTCGTCCGGAATTTCGAACGGGCCGTAATCCCAGCCGAGCGCCTTCTTGGTCGCGGCGAGTTCTTCGGCGCCGAGCGGTTCGCCATGTGCCTTCGAGGTGCCGGCGCGCTTCGGCGAGCCAAAACCGATGGTCGTCTTGCAGGCGATCAGCGACGGGCGGTCCGACTTCTGCGCATCCTTGATCGCAGCAGCGATCGCATTCTGGTCGTGGCCGTCGATCTGCACGGCGTTCCAGCCATGGGCCTTGAAGCGCGCGACCTGATCGACGCTGTCGGTCAGCGACAGCGGACCGTCGATGGAGATGCCGTTGTCGTCATACAGGAAGATCAGCTTCGACAGCTTGAGATGGCCGGCCAGCGCCATGGCTTCGTGGCTGATGCCTTCCATCAGGTCGCCGTCCGAGCACAGCACGTAGGTGTAGTGATCGACGAGATCGCCATATTCGGCAGCCAGCATGCGCTCGGCGAGCGCGAAGCCCACCGAGGTGGCGACGCCCTGGCCGAGCGGGCCTGTGGTGGTTTCCACGCCCGAGGTGTGGAAGTTTTCCGGATGGCCCGGGGTCTTGGAATGCAGCTGGCGGAAGTTCTCGATCTGGTCGAGCGTCATCTCCTTGTTGCCCGTGAGGTAGAGCAGGGCATAGAGCAGCATCGAGCCGTGACCGGCCGAGAGGATGAAGCGGTCGCGGTCCGGCCACTTCGGATCGGCGGCGTCGAATTTCAGGAACTGGGTGAACAGCACGGTGGCGACATCGGCGGCGCCCATGGGCAGGCCGGGATGGCCGGAATTGGCCTTCTGCACGCCATCCATGGCCAAGGCACGAATTGCATTGGCCATTTTCGAGTGATCAACCTGCGCCATCGTATGTTCCGTCATATTTTTTGAAGTGGATCGCGTTGAAGGAGTGAACCGGCTGCAACCGCTGGGCGTGCGGCCATGCAGCATCTGCGGCATCGCATTGGAGAACGGGTGGATAGCACCTCGGTTCCTGGGAGTCCAAGCCATCCCCGGCCATCCCCGGAAGTCCAGCTTTGTCCGCAGGATAACCCCGGTTTTTGACCGCTTTGCGGTGCATAGCTTTTGTGCGGCGTTGCGTCCGGCGCCGCCCCCGCCTAAATTTCGAGCCTTAAACATTTGCTGCGACGTGCTTTTTGTCGTTGCGCCATCTCAATCAGGTCTCGCGTCGCCCGGTATGATCGAACGTCCCGCCCATCTGTCTGCCGCCGATCCCGCCAATGGCGGGACGCAGGAGATCGAGTCGGCGACCCGCCGGCTGATGGCGGCACTGGACGCGCTCGAAAGCGCGGTGGAACGCCGCCGCGAGGCCGATCGCGACGAGGACGAGCTGGCAGCGCGGATCCAGGCGCTGGGCGCCGACCGTTCCCGGCTCGCCGACGAGCTCGACGGCTCGCTGGTGAAGACCCGCAAACTCGAACGCACCAATCGCGACATTGCCGACAGGCTCGACACCGCCATCGGCACCATCCGTACGGTTCTGGCGGAGCAGGGCCGTGAGTGAGCATGACATGACCCACGTCAACGTCACCATCAATGGCCGGCAATATCGCATGGCCTGCGAGGAAGGGCAGGAGACCCGCCTGCTGCGGCTCGCGGAAAGCCTTGAAACGCGCGTGACCGGTCTGCGCGGGAAATTCGGCGAGATCGGCGATGCCCGCCTCACGGTGATGGCGGCGCTGATGGTGGCCGACGAATTGGTCGATGCCAACCAGCAGATCCGCGCGCTGCAGGAAGAACTGATGGCCCTGCGCGATGTCCGCGTCGTCGCTGCCGACCGCGCCCGCGCCACCCAGACTGCCGTCGCCGCCGCGCTCAACGCGGCCGCCGAGCGGATCGAGAAGACGACCCAGGTCCTCAACCGCACCATCGGCGGCGGCGTCGCGATCGGTTGATCCCGGCGTCCCCGCGTAGGCGGGGACCCATAACCTCAGACAAGGTAGTTTAAACGCCAGCGTTTTTCCCATCCCGCCTGTGTGTATGGGTCCCCGCCTGCGCGAGGACGACGCAGTCCCACTGGCGCATTCCACCCATAACCCCTACATTGCTCCAGCGAGGCTGCGTCGCGCGTCAGGAGCCATATATCCCCGGGGCCTTATCGATCCTTTAGGGAACTGTCCCTGGCCAGGTCCGTGGACCTGGACACACGGTGCCCACCTACTTTCGTAGGTGCTCCGGGATCGCGTGCTTCAACGGCCACCGTGGCTTCGCACTCTTCTTTTTTGAGCTGGACCGAGAAATGACGATGAAAGTCTCATTACCCGAAGAGTTCAGCACCTTCGTCGAGGCGCAGGTCGCGGACGGCCATTATGCGAGTTCGGACGAGCTGTTTCGCGACGCGTTGCGGCTGATGAAGGATCGGCACGAGCGGCTTGAATGGCTACGGCAAGCCTATCGCGAGGGCATCGAGAGTGGGTTCGATGATGAGCCGCTCGATTTCGAGGCCATCAAGGCAGACGGGCGCGCCCGCCTCGAAAAATTGAGGCGCCTCGAAGAAGCCAAAAGATGAGCCATGCAGCTGCGCACTTCGCGATATGTGCGCGGCGATCTCGATACGATCTGGATTTCCATTGCTAGGCACAATGTTTTGGCTGCGGATGCGTGGCTCGACAAGATTGAAGCTCGCTTCGCGCAACTCGCTGAATTTCCATATTCGGGCCCAGCCCATCCGGAAATTGTCTCTGACGTGCGGGCGCTGGTGGTCGAACGTTGGGTGATCATCTACCGCGTCACGGCGGATTGTGTGCAGATCGTCCGTATCGTGGATGGTGCCCGTGATCTGGCGGATTTGGACCTCCCAAACGAATAGCGCTAGGGTCGGCCGATGAGCCTGCCCACTCCCACCAAAACCGAACTCCGCATCGCCGCCCTCGCGCGGCGCTCTGCGCTGGGTGAGGCCACGCGCGATGCCGCTGCACGCGCGCTCGCCAATCACGCTTTCCCGCTGCCCATCACCCCCAGCAGCATCGTCGCCGGCTACTCCCCCATCCGTAGCGAGATCGATCCGGTCCCGCTGATGCAATCCCTCGCATCACATGGCGCGCGCCTCGCGCTCCCGGTCATCATCGCCCGCGACGAGCCGCTGATGTTCCGCGTCTGGAGCCCAGACAGTGCACTCATTGCCGGCTCGCTCGGCATCCTCGAACCGCCGCGGGAAGCGCCGCAGCTGATGCCCGATATACTGCTGGTGCCGCTCGCTGCCTTCGACCGTGCCGGACACCGCATCGGCTATGGTGCCGGCCATTACGACCGCACCTTCGCGCAGCTGCGCGCCATCAAACCTTTCACCGCCATCGGCCTTGCCTTCGATACCCAGGAGATCGAAGCCATTCCGATGCAACCGCACGACGTCGCGCTCGATTATGTGCTAACCGAGACGCGTGTGATCGACTTCCGGAGCAAATAGATTGCGTATTCTCTTCATCGGCGACGTCGTCGGCAAAACCGGCCGCGTGGTGATCCTCGACAAGCTTCCCGGCCTCATCAAGGAGTGGAAGCTCGATCTCGTCGTGATCAATGGCGAGAATGCCGCCGGCGGTTTCGGCATCACCGAGTCCATCTACAATGATCTGATCGATGCCGGTGCGGACGCGGTGACGCTCGGCAATCACGCCTGGAATCAGAAGGAAGCGCTGGTCTTCATCGAGCGCGCGCCGCGCCTGATCCGCCCGCTGAATTTCCCGCGCCATACGCCCGGCCGCGGCGCAGCTCTGGTCGATGCCAAGAACGGCGCCCGTGCACTGGTCATTAACGCGATGGGCCGCATCTTCATGGAGCCGCTGAACGATCCCTTCGCCGGCATCAACAAGGAGATCGAGGCCTGTCCGCTCGTGGACGCCGCCGACGCCATCGTCGTCGATTTCCATTGCGAGGCCACCAGCGAGAAGCAGGGCATGGGCCATTTCTGCGACGGCCGCGTCAGCCTCGTGGTCGGCACCCACACGCATATCCCGACGGCCGATCACCAGATCCTGCCGAACGGCACCGCTTACATGACCGATGCCGGCATGACCGGCGATTATGATTCCGTGATCGGCATGCAGAAGGAAGAACCGGTGCGCCGCTTCGTCACCGGCATCCCAAGCGGTCGCTTCGAGCCGGCCTTCGGCCCGGCAACGCTGTCGGGCGTTGCAGTGGAGACGGATGACAAAACGGGCCTGGCAACAAAGATCGCACCAGTGCGGCTTGGTGGGCGCCTGTCGCAGGCCGTGCCGGATTTTTGGTAGTTGTAGTTCGTAGGATGGGTAGAGCGAAGGCGCGTCAGCGCCAGAGCGAAACCCATCGGCGGAGCTTGCCGCAGCGACGGAATGATGGGTTTCGCTCCGCTCTACCCATCCTACGAAGCCGCATTTGCAACTAACCAAGCCGCCATCCGCGCGGCATCATGATCAGTCGGGTCGCGCCACCTCGCGATCTGCACTTTCGAGCAGAGGCGTGCCTCGCTCCTTCGCCCCAGTCGCTTGAGCCGTCGGCGTCGCAGCGCATCGGCCACCAGCAATGACCGACCGAGCGCGACGCCATTGCCATCGACAGCAGCCTGCAGCGTGCCGCTGATGTCGCGAAAGCGCATCGCTTCCGGCCGCGTGCTGTTGGGGCCGAGCCATGTCGTCCATGACCATTCAGGGCCCATGTCTTCGCCACGATGACCTTTCGCGAGCAGTGGCAGAGCAGACCATTCGTCATGCGGGCCATGACACTTGAGCAGTTTGGGCGAGACGATCGGAAATACGAACTCATCCGGAAATCGTACTTCGCATGGCCCCTCGGTGGAGGCTTCGCGCGGAATCCAGACAAGACCGAGATCTACATCGCCACGCGGTGCTGCCGGATCCCAGGTCATCACCTCGATCGCCAGGTCCGGAAAGGCCGCAGCCAAAGCCGGTAGCCGTGGCGAGAGCCACCAGTTGAGCAAGGCCGATCCGGTGCCGATGCGAAACGGCCTGACTTGCGGGCGGCCGCGCACATGGCGCCGCAGCCCCGACAGTGTGCCGAGCAGTGGCGTCAGTTCGTGCGACAGCCGGTGTCCGGCATCGGTGACACGCAATCCCGGATTCAAACGTTCGAACAGTGTGAGACCGAAATAGCGTTCGAGATCACGCAAGCGATGGCTGATCGCACTTTGGGTGAGGCCAAGCTCGGCTGCAGCCAGCGTCATGCTGCCGTGGCGGAGCACGGCATCGAAGGCAACCAGCGCGGCGAATGGCGGCAGGCGATGGGGCTGTGATGGCATCCCTGCATGAAATCAATTCATGAGGCTCGGCGCAATCTTCATTTGCTGATTTGTCGCGCCGCAACTCTATTCCGGCCATGAAGCAGATCCTTCGTCACGACCTCGCCTCGAATAGCCGCACCCGCACGATCGCCGCGACACTCGGCGTCGGTGCTTTTCTCACCCAGTTCGATGTCACCGCCATCATCATCGCCTTGCCGTCGATCGGAAACGATCTACACATGGGAATAGCGGGCCTCACTTGGGTCATCGACAGTTACAGCCTCGCCTTTACGGCTGCGCTGCTTGCGGCTGGCTCGCTTGCCGACAGATTTGGACGTCGCAGGATGCTGCTGACCGGCAACATGGTGTTTCTGCTGGCATCGCTAGTCTGTGGCATCGCCCGTAATGGCCCCGAACTCTGGACCGCGCGCGCGGTGCAGGGATCGGTGCCGCCTTGGTCGTCACCGGCGCCATCGCATCTATCGCAGCTCTCTTTCCAACGCCTGCCGCACGTGCGCGGGCCTTCGGCATCACCGGCGTGGTGGGCGGCATCGCCATGGCGCTCGGTCCGACGCTCGGTGCAGCCATTTCCGCGACCGTTGGGTGGCGATGGATTTTCTTTGCCAATGTGCCGGTCTGTCTATTGGTCGCGGTTGCGATTCCAAGGTTGATCGTCGAAGCGGAGGCAACGGCGCGGCGTCCGATCCAGTGGGCAGCCTTGGCCGTTCTCACCGCTGCGCTTGGCGGCATCATCGAGGCGTTCTTGCTAGCGCGTGACTCGTTACTGCTGATGGCCGTCGGTCTCGTCGCGGCCGTAGTGCTATTCGCCCTGTTCGTCAAAATGCAGCGCGGCGAGGCGTCACCCATGCTCGATCCCGTGATCTTCACGAGCCGACCGATGGGTGTGGCCATCACGCTGCTGATCGCCGTTTCCATCGGTTACTGGGCGCTTCTCGTCTATCTTCCGCCGTTTCTCGTCCGGGCCTATGGCTGGACTCATGAAGGTGCGGGGGTCGCCCTGCTGGCTACTACTTTGCCGATGTTGCTGCTGCCGCCGGTGGCCTCCTATGTCGTGCGAAATCTGGGTTGGCGGCGCCTGTTCGGTAGTGCGCTGTCATGCATGGCGTTTGGTGCCGTCCTGCTCGTCATCGCATCAAGTGCGGATGCTGCGATGTGGGGACTGGTCATAGCGCTTGCTGGCATGGGGATGATCGGAGCGGGCGCCGCATTGGTGCATCCGCAATTGTCCGGCGTGGTCGTCGAACTCCTGCCCGCAAATGCGTCCGGCATGGCCGCGGCTGTCACGGTCATCGCGCGACAGGGAGGATTCGCCATCGGTGTTGCGTTGCTCGGCGCTGCGATGCAGCCTATGCAGACCGCATCGGGATTTGCGGGGGTCTTCGCGATTGCTGCGTTGGCCTCAGCGCTGGGATGTGCGGCGTGTGCTTTACTTCCGTCGCAGCAAAAAACGGGGAAGCCGTAGCCCGGATGGAGCGAAGCGCAATCCGGGATTCTGGGTCTCACAAATCGCCGGTCCCCGGGTTTCGCTGCGCTCCACCCGGGCTACGCGACGGCGTCTGATCAATACTTCTCCGGCACATACATCTCCGCCGGCACGGGCGCGCGGTGGTAGTCGGGATTGCGCACGCGCTCCGGCAGGTTCACGGCCTCGTAGGGCAGGTCCTGATACGGAATCTGCTCGAGCAGATGCGAGATGCAGTTCAGGCGGGCCTTCTTCTTGTCCACGGCCTGCACCACATGCCACGGCGCTTCCGGGATGTGGGTGTGTTCGAGCATCGCTTCCTTGGCCTTGGTGTACTGCTCCCAGCGGGCGCGCGACTGCACGTCCATGGGGACAGCTTCCACTGCTTGAGCGGATCGGCGATGCGCATGGCGAAGCGGAGATGCTGCGCCTCGTCGGTGATCGAGAACCAGTATTTGATCAGGATGATGCCCGAGCGCACCAGCATGCGTTCGAATTCCGGCACGGTGCGGAAGAACTCTTCCACCTCGCTCTCGGTGCAGAAGCCCATCACGCGCTCGACGCCGGCGCGGTTGTACCAGGAGCGGTCGAACAGCACCATTTCGCCGCCAGCCGGCAGATGCGAGACATAGCGCTGGAAGTACCACTGGGTGCGCTCGCGCTCGTTCGGCGCGGGGAGCGCGGCGACGCGGCAGACACGCGGATTGAGGCGCTGGGTGATGCGCTTGATGACGCCGCCCTTGCCGGCGCTATCGCGGCCCTCGAAAATCACCACGACCTTCAGCTTCTCATGCTGCACCCAGCTCTGCAGCTTCACCAACTCGCCCTGCAGGCGGAATAATTCCTTGAAATAGGTGCGGCGATCCACCGATGAGGCCAGCGGTTCGCCGGCGACTTCGTCAGCCATCTGGTCGAGGCGGTCCTCGTCCAGTTCGAGCTCCATTTCCTCGTCATAGCTGTCGAGCATCTCCTCACGGACGCGGTCATGCATGGCCTTTGCATTGTCGGGGAGAGTTCGTTCATGGTCGCCTCGGGAAATGGAAATGGATGATCAATGTCAGCCCGTGGGGTTGAACCAATATCGAATGTCATTGGTATGACATCGGTTCCGGGGCTGCGTTGATCTGTCCCGTTCTGGTAGCCCGGATGGAGCGCAGCGCAATCCGGGATTCAGAGCCTCCGCATATTCGCCGGTCCCCGGATTACGCTGACGCTCCATCCGGGCTACACAGCACTTCACAGCTTATACGCCGTCCGGAACCCGCCCCAGTGCCGGCCTTTTACGCGCACCGGCACGTCGATCTCGCGCATCATCACGGTCTGGCCATTGCCCATGTCGCGGGCATAGCTCTGGATCAGATAGGCGCGGGTGTTGCGTCCGGCAGCGAGGCCTGCGGGATCGTTGAAGATGCGGCGGTTTCGGCAGTTGGCGGTGTTCCAGGCGACATCGCCCGGCCGCTGCGGTTTTGAATAGATGCCGTTATGCACGGGCAGATAACCGTTGCGGTCGATCATGGCGCAGAACGCCATGCGAGAATCCTTGGCGAGAAACGCATCCTGAAACGCCGGCAGCGCGCGATCGGCCCAAGTCAGGATTTTGGTGCGATATTGTAAGGGATTGCTGCCTGCGATCTCTTCATAGGTCTCGTCGAACATGTCATCGAGCGTGATCGCGCCGGATGCGATGCCGTCAGCGAAGATTGTGTTGAGCGCTGTGCCCGCATCGAGCGCGCGCGTCACGAATTCCATGTTCTCGTCATGGATCGCCCAGAGCCGGTCCTCGATCCGGCTGATGAATGGCGCATCCGGAGCAATGAAGCGCGCCTGTGCGCCGCCTTTGTCATGCGCCTCGATGCGGAGCCGACAGGCGCCGATATCGCCGAACTCTGCCGACAGCACGTCGTGCAGCGGCAGGCGTGCCGCATCCGGTCCGCCGATCAGCACGCCGTCCATGGCGATCTCATAGACGGGGGCGCGCAGCCTGCCGCTCCGCGTCTCGATCGCAATTTCGAGATGGCAGGGCAGCCGTTCGCGCTTGCGTTGTTCGTCGCTACTGGCGTCCTGCTTCAGGAGCACCGCGCAGCGTGACTTCAGCTTCGACGCAAACAGCGTCACCGCTGCGCCGGCCTGCGCGACTTCTTCGCCATGCGCCGCCGCTTCCTTCGCCGCGTGATCGATCTCAAGCGCGCTGTCGCCGACAGCGACGATGAATTGCGACGCCGATGCGGCATTGTTCGACATGTCGCTGGTGGTGGCGTTCTGCTCGGCGACGGCGCCGTTCACATGCGAGAATACCGGGCGGATGGCTTCGATCGCATGGGAGATGCGATGCACGGCCTCCACCGAACTCGCTGCGTCGCGCTGCAGCGCGTCGATCTTGCGCTTGATTTCGTCGGTGGCGCCTTGAGTCTGCACGGCGAGCGCCTTCACCTCGGTTGCCACCACGGCGAAGCCGCGGCCGGCGGCGCCAGCGCGCGCGGCCTCGATGGTCGCATTGAGAGCGAGCATCGTTGTCTGCCGCGCGATCTGCGCGATCAGTTCGAGCACCTGGCCAATGGCGGCCGAGGACTCGCGCAGACGGTCGACATTGATACTGGCATCATGGGCGGCGGCGCCGGCTTCATCGGCGAGCTTGCTGGCATCGCGCACCTGCGCGCCGATGGCTTCGGCCGAATGCGTGAACTTGTCGGCGGCATGGGCGAAGGTCGTCGCGGTGGTCTGGGCGTTCGTGCTGCGATCGGCGAGGGCGTCGGTGCGGGAGCGGATCGCAGCGAGCGATGCCGCGGTGGAATCGGCGCCACCGGCGACCGAATGCGCGGCCTTTTCCAGCTGGCGGACCAGGCCGCCAAGCTCGAGTTCCAGCAATGCCAGAATGTCCTGGGCCGGATGGTGTTCGGGCTCTGCCGGGGGTGCCGAAGCCGCTGTGACTTGCGGCGTATCGATCGACGCAGCCGGATCGGGCTGCTGCTTGCGAAACAGTCCAAATGCCATCATCAATCTCTTTGGTGCAATCTATGCGGGTATCCTTACACCCGAGTGTGAAGTGATCGTTAAACGCGTCAGGCGTGTGGTCGCGTCATGCGGTCACAAGCGTCATATTTTTGATTTTGCAGGATTCGCGGCCTATAACCCCGCGCCACAGCCCATCATTCTAGTCGGACGATCGAGAGAGACCGCATGGCCGGACATTCCCAATTCAAGAACATCATGCACCGCAAGGGCCGCCAGGATGCCCAGAAGTCCAAGTTGTTCTCAAAACTGGCGCGCGAAATTACCGTGGCGGCCAAACTGGGAACGCCGGATCCGGCGATGAATGCGCGCCTGCGCTCCGCCGTGATCGCGGCCCGCCAGGAGAACATGCCGCGCGACAATATCGAACGCGCCATCAAGAAGGCGATCGGCACCGAAGGCGAGAACTATGATGAAATCCGCTACGAGGGCTATGGCCCCGGCGGCGTCGCCGTGATCGTCCAGGCGCTGACCGACAACCGCAACCGCGCGGCGTCGGACATCCGCTCCTTCTTCACCAAGTCCGGCGGCAATATGGGGGAAACCGGTTCGGTGTCCTTCATGTTCGATCATGTCGGCCTGATCGAATACGATGCCGGCAAGGCGTCTGCCGATGACATGCTGGAAGCGGCGATCGAAGCCGGTGCCGACGACGTGGTGTCCGGCGAAGACGGCCACGAAATCTATTCGTCGCAGGACGGTTTCCACGAAGTCGCCAAGGCGCTGGAAGCCAAATACGGCGAAGCCCGCAAGGCCGCGCTGATCTGGAAGCCGCAAAACACCATCGCGGTGGATGACGAGACCGGCGAGAAGCTGATGAAGCTGATGGATTTGCTGAACGACCATGACGATGTGCAGCACGTCTATTCGAACTTCGAAATCTCGGAAGCCTTGATGGCGAAGCTGGGCGGCTGATCGAGCGCCACAGCCAGTGATTTCCCTCCCCGGAGCGAAGCGAATGGGGAGGGTGGCCGATAGGCGGGGGCTTGCCCCGGCGAAGCTCGAAGAGCGAAGACGGTGGGGTCTATCCCCACGTGACGTCGGAGTTTGTTGAGGCACCCCACCCGTCTCGAACGCTGCGCGTTCGATCCACCCTCCCCACGGCGCGGCTGCGCCGCTTGGGGGAGGGAAAAACAAGTGCGCAGCGCGCGAGACGTCAGTTCCTACTTTGTTCTTGACGAAATTCCCATGATGCTGCATACCCCTCCCGTCTTGTTCGCGAGGGGGCGCTTCATGAGGCGTTCTTGGAGTGGGACAGGATGCGGCGCCCGCGGTCTGCCTCGCAAGCAGAACTCGGGAGGCCGGGGGCCACCGTCACTCCCCACTACGGGGGAGAGCCGATAGTTCGGCTGCGACGGCACTGGCGAACGGCGGAGAAATCCGTCGGGATCAGCGTCTGCCGAAGCCTGCTGCCGCAGGCCGGGCGGAGGCGATGCGCCGGTGTGCGACAGAACGGTCCTCTCGCCAAAAGTCCCGCGGTGGCGCGCCGTAAGGCGTTGCGCGGCTCAGGTTTGCTGGCGTTCCAGCAGGCAGGGGCAGCGTCAAGTTCCACCTTCCGCGCCTTACGGCGTGCCGCCTCCCCTCATGTGGAGGGGGGTCTACCCGACGCCTTGGACGCTTCACGCGTTGCGAGGTCGGTTTGGCTCGGCTGCAACAGTTTGCGTAACATTCGGGGACAGATGCCACAGATGCCTGCGTTTCAATTCCGTTCGCTGCCCCCGGCGCTATCACCAAGCCATGACCGTGTCTTCGATTCGCGCGCCCGTTCGCATCATCGGCATCGACCCCGGCCTGCGCCGCACCGGCTGGGGCGTGATCGAGACGCTCGGCAACAAGCTCACTTACATCGCATGCGGATCCGTGGAGCCGCCGGAGACGCTGCCGCTGGCCAGCCGTCTGCTCGGCATCCATGAAGGCCTCACCAAGGTACTCAACGAATTTCAGCCGATGGAGGCTGCGGTGGAGCAGACCTTCGTCAACAAGGATGGCGCGGCGACGCTGAAGCTCGGCCAGGCGCGCGGCATCGCGATGATGTCGCCAGCGATGTTCGGCATCGATGTCGCCGAATACATGCCGAACCTCGTCAAGAAGACCGTGGTCGGCGCCGGCCATGCCGACAAGAACCAGATCCAGGTGATGTTGAAAATCCTGCTGCCCAAGGCCGAATTCAAGCGCGCCGACGCGGCCGATGCATTGGCGATTGCCATCACGCACGCGCATCACCGCAGTAGCGCGATGCTGCGAAAGGCGGTGATGGCATGATCGAGATTTATCGAACCGACTTGCTTCTCTTCCCCTCTCCCCTTGTGGGAGAGGTTGGATCGAACGCAAAGCGTTCGAGACGGGTGAGGGGTAGCCGCAAGCTCCGAGCCTGGCATTACCCCTCATCCGTCGCAGCCTTCGGCTGCGCCACCTTCTCCCACCCTGCACAGCTTCGCTGTGCTTGGGGGAGGAGAAGGAAGGGGCGCGCATCATGATCGGCAAGCTCAAAGGCATCATCGACTCTTATGGTGACGACTATGTGATCCTCGACGTGCAGGGCGTCGGCTATCAGGTGCATTGTTCGGCGCGCACGCTGCAGGCGCTGCCGCAGGCCGGCGAAGCGGCGGCGCTGTCCATCGAGACTTATGTCCGCGAAGATCAGATCAAGCTGTTCGGCTTCCGCTCCGACATGGAGCGCGAATGGTTTCGCTTGCTGCAGACCGTGCAGGGCGTCGGTGCGCGCGTGGCGCTCGCGGTGCTCTCCACATTGACGCCGTCCGAACTCGCCAATGCCATCGCGCTGCGCGACAAGGCAGCCGTTGCGCGCACGCCGGGCGTCGGCCCGAAAGTCGCCGAGCGCATCGTGTCGGAATTGAAAGATAAGGCACCTGCCTTCGCCTCGGTCGATCCGGTGGTGGCGCAAATGGCGGGCGCCGTTGCCGATGACAACGCACCACGTGCTGTCAGCGATGCCATCTCCGCACTCGTCAATCTCGGCTATGGCCAGCCGCAAGCCGCTGCTGCCGTTGCTGCCGCGTCGCGCAGCGCAGGCGAGGGTGCCGAGACCGCAATGCTCATTCGCCTCGGCCTCAAGGAGCTTGCGAAGTGAGTAACGGACACACACAGCAGCTCGCGTTCATCGCCCCCTCTCCCGCTCTTGCGGGGAGGGCCGGGGTGGGGGCTGCCCCACGTTCCGGCGCTCGCGGCGGCACCCCCACCCTAACCCTCCCCGCAAGCGGGAGAGGGGACGGGCCGCGTATGTGCTAGGCTCTGCGCATGAATACGCCACCTGACCGCCTGATCACATCGGAGCGCCGCTCCGACGATGTCGGCGATACCGTCCTTCGCCCGCAGGCGCTGTCCGATTTCGTCGGCCAGGCGCAGGCCCGCGCCAATCTGCAGATTTTCATCGACGCCGCCCGCAAGCGCGGCGAGGCGCTGGATCACACGTTGTTCGTCGGTCCGCCCGGCCTCGGCAAGACCACGCTGGCGCAGATCGTCGCCCGCGAACTCGGCGTCGGGTTTCGCGCGACGTCGGGGCCTGTGATCTCGAAGGCCGGTGATCTCGCGGCACTCCTCACCAATCTCGAAGAACGCGACGTGCTGTTCATCGACGAGATCCATCGCCTCAATCCAAATGTGGAAGAGGTGCTTTATCCGGCGATGGAAGACTTCCAGCTCGACCTCATCATCGGCGAGGGCCCGGCGGCGCGTTCGGTGAAGATCGAATTGTCGAAATTCACGCTGGTCGGCGCCACCACGCGCGCGGGCCTGCTCACCAATCCGCTGCGCGACCGCTTCGGCATTCCGCTGCGGCTGAATTTCTACACCATCGACGAACTCGAAAAGATCGTCACCCGCGGCGCCCGCGTCCTCGATATCGGCATGACGCCGGAAGGCGCCAATGAAATCGCCCGTCGCGCCCGCGGCACGCCGCGCATCGCCGGTCGCTTGCTGCGCCGTGTCCGCGACTTCGCCTCCGCTGCCGATGCGGCCGCGATCGATCGCAAAATTGCCGACCACGCGCTCAGCGCGCTCGAAGTCGATAGCGCCGGCCTCGATGCCATGGATCGCCGCTATCTCACCACCATCGCCATGAATTATGGCGGTGGCCCCGTCGGCGTCGAGACCATGGCCGCCGCGCTCTCCGAACCGCGCGATGCCATCGAGGACATCATCGAGCCCTATCTGATCCAGTGCGGCTACCTCCAGCGCACCCCGCGCGGACGCCTGCTCACCTCGCACGCGTTCAAGCATCTCGGACTGACGGAGCCGAAGCGGGATGTCGGGCAGGGAGGGCTGTTCGGCGGGGAGGAAGATTAAGCCGACGTGTGGCTTTAGCGTCGAAAGTTGCTATATTTGCCAAGGTTGTTGAGGATGAGCCGATGAATACAACTGTTGTTGTGGACGGTAAATTACTCGATCAGGCGCGCGAATATAGCGATGCGTTGGAGAACTCCGAGCTCGTCCAAGAAGCTCTGAGAGCATTCATTCGGCGCGAGGCCGCTAGGCATCTTGCTGACCTTGGCGGCTCGATGCCCGATGCCGAAGCGCCGCCTCGTCGTAGATGGGAGCCATGATCCTCCCCGATACATCGGTCTGGATCGATCATTTTCGCGGCGGCGAAAAGCTGCTGGCGCCGCTTCTTCGCAGCGAAGATCTGTTGTTGCATCCTTTTGTCATCGGGGAGCTCGCGGTCGGGCCTCTGCCGCGTCGCGCAGACACGATCAGGCGACTTAAGCTGCAGATACAGGCTCCGATCATTGATCCACCCGACGTCCTTGCTTTTATCGAGCAACACGCGCTTTTCGGTCGTGGCCTCAGCTATGTTGATGTTCAGCTGCTAGCCTCGGTTCATGCGCTCGTGAATACCCGGTTATGGACAACGGACAAGCGGCTTGATATCGCGGCCGATCAGCTCGGGATTGCGTACAAGTCCAAGGAATAGTTGACGAATGACCTCCCATCTCGACGGCGTCATCGCCGATGGCGTCCATCGCATGCAGGTGCGTGTCTATTACGAGGACACCGATTTCTCCGGCATCGTCTATCACGCCAACTACCTGCGCTTTATGGAGCGCGGGCGGACCAATTATCTGCGGCTGCTCGGCGCCGACCAGCATGCACTGTTCGCCGAGGCCGAAAGCGAAGCGCCGGGTTTTGCCTTCGTCGTCCGCGTCATGCAGCTCGATTTTCTCAAACCGTCGAAGATGGACGACCTGCTCGACGTCCTGACGCGCCCGCTCGATGTGAAGGGCGCTTCCATCACGCTGCATCAGGAAGTGCGGAGGGGCGACGAGCTGCTGCTCGAAGCCAAGGTGAAGGTGGCCTTTGTTTCCGGCGGCCGCGCGCGGCCGATTCCGAAAGCGCTGCGCATCGCGATGAAGGCCGATCAGGTTTAGTGATCGGCCGATAGGCAAGTTGCCATCGACTCTTCAAAATTCAGGACTACACTTCGGCAAAAAATCAGACACCGAGGTGCTCCATGTCCCGGCCGCCATTTCCGCCCTTCACCCGCGAGACTGCCGCCCAGAAGGCCCGCATGGCCGAGGATGGCTGGAATTCGCGCGATCCGGTGAAGGTCTCGCTGGCCTATACTGAGGACAGTGTCTGGCGCAATCGCGGCGAGTTCTTCCAGGGCCGTCCGGCGATCGTCGCATTCCTCACCCGCAAATGGGAGAAGGAACACGACTATCGCCTGATCAAGGATCTCTGGGCGTTCACGGAAAACCGTATCGCGGTGCGCTTCCAGTATGAATGGCACGACGACGCGGGCACCTGGCACCGGTCCTATGGCAATGAGCAATGGGAATTCGACGATGCCGGCCTGATGCGTCGGCGCGAGGCCAGCATCAACGATGTCGTGATCGCCGAGAAGGATCGTCGCTTCCTGTGGCCGGCCCCGGGCCCGCGCCCGGCGGATGTGCAGGGCCTCGGCACCGATCCATTCTGATTTATTCCGCCAGGATCATAGCGGGCTGTTATCGACCACGAATTCGACGCGCTCGGCGACGAAGCGCGAATGCGTACAGTGCAGCGGCGTGCCGTCGGCATCCACGTCGAGGGAATCGACGATCAGGATGGGGCGGCCGAGGGCCACGCCCAGCCGCGTCGCATCGGTGGCATCGATAATGCCTGCCGTCACCCGCGTCGAGGCCCGGCGGTAGTCCTTGATGCCGTAATGCGCCAGCGCCTTGGTCATTGAGCGCATGCGCTCATAGATCTTGCCGAAATCAGGGAAGCGTTCTGCCGACAGCCAGTTGGTGCCGACGCAGATCGGTGTCTTGTCGGCAAGCCGCAAGGCCTCGATACGGATCAGCGCCGCGCCGGTCTTGAGGCCGAGCTGCTTGGCGAGTTCGCGGGTCGCCACATCGTCCCATGCGCCGATCAGCTGCGCCTGGGGCTCACGGCCGCCGGCGCCGGCGATTTCCGAAAAGCGCGTGCGCGAGCGCAGCGGATAAGCCAGCTTTGGCGATTCCACATAGGTGCCGCTGCCGCGCTCGGCGCGCACCATGCCGCGCTCGGCTAAAGTCGCCAGGGCACGGCGCACCGTGTGGCGATTGACGCGATAGGTATCGGCCAGCTCGGTTTCCCCGGGTAGTTTTTCGCCGGCCGGAAAGCGCCCGTCGGCGATCCCGCGCTCGATCCCGTCGGCTACATGCCGCCACAATGCAACGCCGGTCGGCTTGTCCTGAATGGTCACAAATCACTTCCTGAATGTCCGTCGCACCAGCGATACCCAAAAATCATGTCACTGTCACGAAACGGTCATTGCGTCCTCCTATAAAGTTGTCTAGTAAATCATACAACTTGTCGAGCGGCGGTGACATGATGCAAGCCCCTTCAAACGACCTGCAAGCGCGGCGCCAGGAGGCGATGAGCGTCCTCGGGCACAGCGCGACGGCTGAAATCGCCCGGCATTTCGATGGCATTGCGGTGCCCGATCACGAACAGTTGCGGACGCCGGAAAATGGCCTGGTGATGTTACGCGGCCGGATCGGCGGCGATGGCGCGCCTTTCAATCTTGGTGAAGCCACGGTGTCGCGCGCTGCGATCAGGCTGTCGTCAGGCGAGGTCGGCTTCGGTTACACGCTCGGCCGCGATGGCGCCAAGGCACAGCTGATCGCGCTCTGCGATGCGCTGATCCAGACCTCTCAATTTGCAGGCACGATCGAAACGAATGTCCTGACGCCGCTGCGTGCGCGCGTTTTGGCAGAGCGCAAGCGCAAGGCTGCGGAAACAGCGGCCACGAAGGTCGATTTCTACACGCTCGTGCGCGGGGAGAGCTGAACATGACGACGATTGCAGAAATGCCGGCCGGTTTCGCTGACAAGGTTCTCGCCGCGCAATCGACGTTTCGCACGGTCATGGATGCGATGGCGCGTCCCGGCAGCGTGCAGCTCATTCGCGCAGTGTCCGGCGTGCCAGCGCCGATGATGCGCGGTGCCGCGGCGATCGCGCTGACGCTGTTCGATCAGGATACGCCCGTGTGGCTCGATGCGAAGCTTGCTGCGAATGACGATGTGGCCAAGTGGATCAAGTTTCACACCAGCGCGCCGGTGATTGCCGACGCAGCCGCGAGCAGCTTCGCGGTCATCGCCGATCCCATCAAGCTGCCGGAATTCGATAGCTTCGCGCTCGGCACGCCCGAATATCCGGATCGCTCGACCACGATCATTCTGCAGGTGGCAAGCCTGCAGGAAGGTCCCGCTTATGAACTGAGCGGCCCGGGCATCGATGGCACGACGATCCTGCGCGCAGCCATCGGCGTGCCGGATCTGATCGATCGATTGGCCGAGAATGCGCGGCGCTTTCCGCGCGGTATCGATCTGCTGCTGGTCTCCGGTGAGTCAATTGTCGCATTGCCGCGCACCACGCGCCTCGTCGCGCGGGAGGGCTGAATATGTATGTTGCCGTCAAGGGTGGTGAACGCGCCATTGAAAATGCCCATCGGCTGCTGGCGCATGAGCGCCGCGGTGATCGCGATGTGCCCGAAGTGTCGCTGGATCAGATATCGAACCAGCTCGGCCTCGCCGTCGATCGCGTGATGACCGAGGGCTCGCTTTATGATCGCGAACTGGCTGCGCTGGCCATCAAGCAGGCGCGTGGCGACATGATCGAAGCGATCTTCCTGCTGCGGGCTTTCCGCGCGACCCTGCCGCGCTTTGGCTCGAGCGAGCCTGTCGATACCGCGAAGATGCAGGTGCGTCGTCGCGTGTCCTCGACTTTCAAGGATATGCCTGGCGGTCAGGTGCTTGGCCCGACCTTTGACTATACGCATCGTCTGCTTGATCCGTCGCTGATGAGCGAGGGATCGCCGGAGCAACCGAATGTGGTGGCCGAAGCGGAGCCCGGCATCATGCCGCGCGTCACGGATATCCTCGGGCGTGACGGCTTGATCGAGCAGTCGCCCACTGAAGATTCAGAAAAGCCCGTCGGCGATCTGACGCGCGATTCTCTGAGCTTCCCCGCCGATCGCGATCTGCGTCTGCAGAATCTCGCGCGTGGTGATGAAGGCTATCTGCTCGCGCTTGGTTATTCGACGCAGCGCGGCTATGGCCGCAATCATCCCTTTGCCGGCGAAATCCGCCTCGGTGAGGTGGAGGTTGAATTCGTCGCCGAAGATGTCGGCTTTGCGGTGCCGCTCGGCTCGATCACGCTGACTGAATGCCAGATGGTCAACCAGTTCAAGGGCAGCGAGACCGAAGCCCCGTGCTTCACGCGCGGCTATGGACTCGCCTTCGGGCAATGTGAGCGCAAGGTGATGTCGATGGCGCTGGTCGATCGTGCGCTGCGTGCGCGCGAACTCGGCGAGGACGTCAAGGCGCCCGCGCAGGACGAGGAATTCGTGCTGTCGCATTCCGATAATGTGCAGTCGACCGGCTTCGTCGAGCATCTCAAGCTGCCGCACTACGTGGATTTCCAGTCCGAACTCGGGTTGCTGCGAAAACTGCGCAAGGAATTCGCCGAGGCCAATGAAGCGCCGATGCCTATGCAGGAGGCCGCGGAATGAACGCGCCGACTTACAACTTTGCTTATCTCGACGAACAGACCAAGCGGATGATCCGCCGCGCGATCCTAAAGGCGATCGCGATCCCGGGCTATCAGGTGCCGTTCGCGTCGCGCGAAATGCCGATGCCTTATGGCTGGGGAACCGGCGGCGTGCAGGTGACGGCGGCGATTCTCGGTGTGGATGACAAGCTCAAGGTCATCGACCAGGGTTCCGATGACACGACGAATGCGATCTCGATCCGCAAATTCTTCGAGAAGACCGCAGGCGTTGCCGTGACGACGAACACGGCAGACGCGACGGTGATCCAGACGCGCCATCGCATTCCGGAAGCGAAGCTCGGCGCGCATCAGGTGCTGGTCTATCAGGTGCCGATACCCGAGCCGCTGCGGTTCCTCGAACCGCGCGAGACCGAGACGCGCCGCATGCATGCGCTGGCCGAATATGGCCTGATCCATGTGAAGCTGTATGAGGACATTGCGCGCTTCGGCCACATCGCCACGGCCTATGCCTATCCGGTGAAGGTCAATGCGCGCTATGTGATGGATCCGTCGCCGACGCCGAAATTCGACAATCCGAAGATGGACAATTGCGACGCGCTACAGTTGTTCGGTGCCGGTCGCGAGAAGCGCATTTACGCGATCCCGCCATACACCAAGGTGCAGTCGCTGGATTTCGAGGATCATCCGTTCGAGCCCTACAAGCACAAAGCGTGTTGTGCGCTGTGCAACGCCGAGGACTCCTATCTCGACGAGATCGTCACCGACGACAAGGGCAGCCGCATGTTCGTCTGCTCCGACACCGATTATTGCGAGACACGACAGGCGCAGGGCCATCGTGGCAGCGAGAACGCATCGCCTTTCGCGGAGAGCCGTCATGCTTGATCGCACCACCACATTGCAGGACGACGCGCCGCTGTTGATCGCGGAAGGGCTCGGCAAGACCTATGGCAGACTGCAGGCCTGCCGTGACGTCTCCTTTAAGCTCTATCCCGGCGAAGTACTGGCGATTGTCGGCGAGAGCGGTTCGGGCAAGTCGACGCTGCTGCAGCTCCTGTCGGCGCAACTCGCGCCGAATTCCGGCCGCGTCTCCTACCGCATGCGCGACGGCATCACGCGCGATCTCGCGGCGATGGGTGAGGCCGAACGCCGGCTTCTGTTCCGCACCGACTGGGGCTTTGTGCATCAGGATCCCGCTATGGGCCTGCGCATGGCCGTTTCGGCCGGCGCCAATGTTGGCGAGAGGTTGATGGCCGTCGGCCACAATCACTATGGCAAGATCCGCGAAACGGCGACGACATGGCTCGAGCGCGTCGAAATCTCCGGCAGCCGCATCGACGATGCGCCACGCACTTATTCCGGCGGCATGCGCCAGCGCCTGCAGATCGCGCGCAATCTCGTCACCGAGCCGCGCCTCGTCTTCATGGATGAGCCGACCGGCGGGCTGGATGTCTCCGTGCAGGCGCGGCTGCTGGACATGATGCGATCATTGGTCGGTGAGCTGGGCTTGTCGGCCATCGTCGTGACCCATGACCTCGCGGTGGCGCGGCTGTTGTCGCATCGCGTGATGGTGATGCAGGGCGGCCGGGTGATCGAGACCGGCCTGACCGACCAGGTGCTCGACGATCCCCGCGAGCCCTATACGCAACTGCTCGTTTCTTCGATCCTGCCGGCGTGAGGACACCATGACTGCGATGATCGAACTCCGGAATGCCGAAAAGACCTTCGTCATGCACCTGCAGGGTGGCATTCGGCTGCCGGTGATGCATGGCGTCACGTTTGACGTGAATGCCGGCGAATGCGTCGTGCTGTCCGGCCCGTCCGGCGCCGGCAAGTCGTCGATCCTGAAAATGATCTTCGGCAATTACCGCTGCGACGGCGGTACCATCACGGTGCGTCATCTCGGCACATTCGTCGATGTCGCCAGCGCCGAGCCGCGCCAGATCCTCAGCGTCCGTCGCGACACTATCGGCTATGTCAGCCAGTTTCTGCGCGCGGTTCCGCGTGTGGCGGCGATCGATGTGGTTGCCGAGCCCTTGCTGAACGCCGGCGTCAGCCGCGAGGAGGCGCATGCGCGCGCGGGCGCGTTGCTGAAGCGGCTGAATATCGGCGAGCGCCTCTGGCAGTTGCCGCCATCGACCTTCTCCGGCGGTGAGCAGCAGCGCGTGAATATCGCGCGCGGCTTCATCTCCGATCTACCTATCCTCCTGCTCGACGAGCCGACCGCGTCGCTGGATGCGGCCAATCGCGCCGTGGTGGTCGATCTCGTCGCCGAGAAAAAACGTGCTGACGTGGCCATGGTGGCCATTGTCCATGACGACGAAGTGCGGCATCTGATCGCCGACCGGTTGATCGATGTCACATCCTTCGCCGCTGCTGCCTGAAAGGGAGACCATGAGCGCTTCATCGACTGAAACCGTCATCGGCAACGCCAGGCTCGTTCTGGCCGATCGCGTCATCGACAAGGGTTGGGTGGCCTTTGCCAATGGCCAAGTGGCCGAGTTCGGCGAAGGCGATGCGCCACGCGGGTTTGAGGACGCGCGGGGCGATCTGGTGATGCCCGGTCTGGTCGAACTGCATACCGATCATCTCGAGGCGCATTTCATGCCGCGTCCGAAGGTGTTCTGGGATCCGATTTCTGCGGTGGTCTCGTATGATGGCCAGCTCGCCACGTCGGGCATCACCACGGTGCTCGATTCCGTGCGGGTCGGGTGTGAGGATTCGAGCCAGGGCATCGACAGCTATGCCGAGCTTCTGGTGGATTCGATCGCCAATGCCGGCAAGGCCGATCTCCTGCGCGTCGAACATTTCCTGCATCTGCGCTGTGAGATTCCGATGCCGTCGGTGGTCGAGGAAGCGAAGGCGCTGCTGGGGAAGACCGAGGTGCGGCTGATGTCGCTGATGGATCACACACCCGGCCAGCGCCAATTCCGCGACGAAGAGAAGTTGCGCACTTATTATCGCGGCAAGAGCGGCAAGACCGATGCTGAACTTGATCTCCTGTTCGCCAATCGGCTCGCCTGCCAGCAGCAATATGCAGCCGCCAATACGCGCGCGATCGTGACGCTCGCGCATGCCAATAACATCCCGCTGGCCAGCCATGACGACACGACCGATGAGAACGTCAGCGAGGCGGTCTCTGACAAGGTGTCGGTGGCGGAGTTTCCGACCACATTCGAAGCCGCGCATGGTTTGCACAAGGCCGGCATCGGCATCCTGATGGGCGCGCCGAATGTGGTCCGCAACGGTTCGCATTCCGGCAATATCGCTGCCATCGATCTCGCCCGCGAAGGCATGCTCGATATCCTGTCGTCGGACTATGTCCCGTCGAGCCTTTTGATGGGCGCGCTGCAGCTCGCCAGTAAGGTGCCGGCGATCGATCTCGCCAGCGCCGTCCGCACAGTTACCAAGCGGCCGGCGGAAGCGATTGGCCTGATGGATCGCGGCGAGATTGCGATCGGCAAGCGCGCCGATGTGATCCGCGTTCATGTCGCCCATGATGTGCCGGTGGTGCGCAGCGTGTGGCGGGAAGGGCAGCGTGTGGCATGACCGACCTCGCAGCGATCCCCGAGCTTCAGGCGAAGATCGGACCGGGCCGGCTGGTGCTGGTCGTCGGGCCGTCAGGCGCCGGCAAGGATACGCTGCTGGGTCTGGCGCAGGCTGCTCTGGCTGATGACCACGACGTCGTCTTCGTCCGCCGCGTGGTGACGCGCGAGGCGTCCGCCCATGAGAATAATGTGCAGGTGACGCCTGACGCATTCCGCGCCGCCAGGGAAGATGGCGCCTTCGCCATTGATTGGGAAGCGCATGGGCTTTGCTATGCGCTGCCGCGGTCGATCGACGATGACATCCGCGCCGGCCGCAACGTCGTCGCCAATATCTCGCGCACAGTGATCCCAGCGCTGCGCACGGCCTATGCCGATGTGGTCGTGGTTTCCATTACAGCACCGCCTGAGGTGCTTGCCGCACGGCTTGCGTCACGGGCACGCGCCAGCGATGGGCCGCTCAGTGATCGCCTGAAGCGCAGCGTGGAGACATCCGGCGCCGACGTCACCATCAATAATGTCAGCAAGGCCGATGCGCATGCCGCCGAACTGATCGGGATCATCAAGGGACGGTAGACACCAATGGGAGCAAGCCCGTGGCAGTGATCGAGAGTATCGAACAGCTGGAAACCATCTATGGCCGCCTCGACGATGTCGGTGAGGCATCCACCGCCAAGGTCGCCGATCGTGTCACCGCGCAATATCGCCGCCTGATCGAGGTGTCGCCCTTTGTGGCGCTGGCGACCTCTGGCCCGGAAGGGCTCGATTGCTCGCCCCGTGGCGACTTGCCGGGCTTCGTCCGCATCCATGACGACAAGACCCTGATGATGCCGGATCGCCGCGGCAATAACCGGATCGACAGCCTGCGTAACATCGTCAGGGATCCCCGCATCGGAATGCTGTTCCTGATCCCGGGCTCCGGCACGACGCTGCGCATCAATGGCATGGCGCATCTGTCCGACGATCCGGATCTGCTGGAATCCTTCGCCGTCACCGAGAAGGCGCCGCGGACCGTGATCGTGATGGATGTCGGCGAAATCTATTTCCAGTGCGCCCGCGCCATCGTTCGCTCGGACCTGTGGAATCCGGACAAGCGGGTCGATCCAAAGACCTTGCCGACACCTGGCGAAATCCTGGCCGAGATGAGCGAGCAGCGGGTTGGCGGCGTCGAATACGACCGCGCCTGGCCGGAACGGGCGCGGCAGACCATGTGGTAAGGCGCGCTGATAGGGGGATCGGCTGGAGCAGGCGATGCCTGAATCCCTCAGCCCCTTTATTTATAGGAAATGGGCTTGCGCGGTCCCCGAATCCCTGCCGTACAAGTCGAATCGGGGGCTGTGCGCCAAAAAACATCATTTTTTAAGGGAAAAACGGTCGCCGAGCCCATTGCGCGCCTGTTTTTTCCGGCGATTCCGCTAGTGTCTGTGTCATCGAATCACCCCTGCCAAACAAAAGGTGCAGACATGGCCGACCAAATGACGAAGTCCCAGCTCATCGAGAAAATCGCTGAGACCACCGAACTGACCAAGAAGGACGTCAAGGGCGTTCTCGAGAACCTCGCCACCCTCGGCTACAAGGAACTCAAGAAGAACGGCGTGTTCCTGGTTCCGGGCTTCGCCAAGTTCGTCGTCATCAAGAAGCCGGCGACCAAGGCTCGCAAGGGCACCAACCCGTTCACCGGTGAAGCCATGACCTTCAAGGCCAAGCCGGCCCGCAAGATCGTGCGCGCTCGCCCGGTCAAGGCTGCGAAGGACGCCGTCTAAGGCGATCCGGCGCGGTCGCCGTCAGGTTCGACCGCTGCCGCTGAATTGAGAACGGCGCGACACCGCTCAGGCGATGTCGCGCCGTTTTCTTTTGGGGAGGGCTTAGTCGTTCAACCGTTTGCGGTAGGCGATCGGGTCCATGTCCCGGATATCGACGCTGAGGCTCTTGGTTTGGGGAAGCAGTCTTACGAGCGTCTCGCGTAAGGATTCACTGACGGCGATCTTCTGCGCGGGCGTGCGGCCTTCGAGCAGATAGACCGAGACGTGGCAGAAACCGTCCTTGTGTCGGGCCACCAGATAATCCGCAAAGCCTGTGGCGCGGACCTTGATGTCCGCTGCTTTCATCGCGCCGGTGTCGGCTGCCGTATCGTGCAGGGCTTCCATCAGTTTGGCGACATCGAGCAGATCGCCATGACCGTCGTTGGAGTATTCGATGACGAGATGGGGCATGGGCGTCGGTCCTTCACGGTGTCCCTCATGGTGAGGAGGCGCGCAGCGCCGTCTCGAACCATGAGTTGTTTGGCGCATCCTTCGAGACGCCGCTTTGCGGCTCCTCAGGATGAGCGCGGAGTCTAGAGCAGCAGCGGCTTCACCGTGGCGGCGGCGTCGCGTAGCAGCGGCAGAAAGCGGTCGATCATCTCACCGGTCGAGACCCGGTCCACATGTGCGCCCATATTGACCGCTGCGACGATGGTGTCATCATAGCGTCTGACGGGCACGGAGATCGAGCGGAAACCCGGCTCGGCCTCGCGGTCCACCAGCGAATAGCCCTTCTCGCGATCGGTGATGATGGCGGCCTTGAGCGATTCCCTGTCCGTGACCGTAAACGGTGTCATCGCCGTCAGCGTCATGGCATCGAGCGCCTGAGTCAGGTCCTCGTTCGAATATTTGCCGAGCATGGCGCGGCCGACCGACGAACAATAAGCGGGAAGGCGATAGCCGAGATCGATGCCGGCGGAAAAAACGCGTGCCGGGCTCGCGCGGGCAACGAAGATCACGTCATTGCCTTGGAGCACCGCAAGCGATGAAATCTCCTGCGCGTCGCTCGAAATCTGATCCAGCACCGGCTGCAAAATAGTGACGATCTGATTGGACGTCATATAGGAGCCAGCGAGCGCCAGCACTTGCGGCGTCAGCGCGAACAGCTTGCCGTCGCTGGTCACGTAACCGCGATGTTCCAGCGTGAACAAGATGCGCCGCGCGGTCGCGCGCGGCAGGTCCGCGGCCTTGGCGACGTCGCTCAACGTCCTCGGGCGCGACTGTGCGCCAAACACTTCGAACACGCGCAGGCCGCGATCCAGGCTTTCGATGAAGTCGGTATTGCCGCGTTCGTCGTCGGGGCGCTTGATCTTGGGCATGCGGTGTCGGCCTATTTGCCCGCTTCGAATTTCTTCAGGTCGAAGGCAAGATCGGCGGCCTGTTCCGGTGTCGGGGACAGGGATGCGGTGATCAGACGGCGTGCGATCATCTGGTCGCCGGGTTTGTTGATGCTGTCCACCGCAGTCAGTCTGCCGTCGCGATAGTAAAACACGGAGAACTTGCCTTCGGTCATATCGCCGCGCACCACGGCCGTATCGGTGGGCGCGGAGAGGCCGACGATCTGCAGCTTGGCATCGTACTGATCGGACCAGAAGCGCGGCACGGCGTCATAGGCTTCCGGCTTGCCGGCGATCATGGAGCCCGCAGCCTTGCCTTGGTCCGTTGCGTTCTGCACGGCTTCGAGGCGCACGCGGCGGCCGGCGAAATTGTTGTGATGATTGCTGACGTCACCGGCGGCATAGATGTTCGGCGCATCAGTTCGCCCATGCTCATCGACATCGATGCCATTGGCGCTGGCGATGCCGGCCTGCACGGCGAGCTCGTCATTGGCGATGCCGCCGATGCCGGCGACGATGAGATCGGCGCGCACGCGCAAGCCGCTGGAGGTGATCACCTCATGCACGGCGCCGGTGCCTTCGATCGCAACAACGGCTTCGTTGAAACGGATATCGACACCATGCGAGCGATGGATGTCGAGCAGGAATTGCGAGATCAGCGGTGACACCGCGCGCTCCAGCAAACGCGATTGCGCTTCGATCAACGTCACCTTCTTGCCGGTCTTGGCGGCGGTGGACGCGACTTCGAGGCCGATGAAGCCGCCGCCGACGATGACGACGTCGCTTGCGGCTTCGAGACGCGGCTTCAGCGTCAGCGCGTCGTCGAGCGTGCGGAGATAGACGATGCCATCGCGCTCGGCGCCGGGGATGGTGAGGCGGCGTGCGCGCGAACCCGTGGCGATGACGAGGGAATCGAAAGGCAGGCTGTCGCCGCCTTCGAGTGTGATGCGGTTCTTCGCGCGATCGAGTTCGACGGCGCGATGGCCGAGCACCATTTCGATGCCCTGGCCCTTGAAGTAATCGTCGCCGCGCAGGAACAGACTGTTATGCGCGAAGTCGCCCTGCAGGAATGCCTTGGATAGCGGTGGGCGCTGATAGGGCAGGTGAATTTCGTCCGCGACAATGCGGATCGGCTCCTGATAACCTTTTTCGCGTGCGCTGATGCCGGCCTGGACGCCTGCATAAGAGGCGCCGACAATGACGAGACCCTTGCTCATACGCGCGCTCCCGCTGCCCGATCGGCTCGCAATTTCAAAATCTTCGACATCATCAGCTCCTGATCTTTGTCCGTATATTGAACAACTGTTCGCTGCTCGCAAGGTGATGTGTTGAGCGCAAATTGCTGCAGTTGCTCAGTAACGCAGCAGTTCATGCTGCAAAATTCCGCTTGCTTGGAATTAGTCTAACGCTAAAATTCGTACATAAGTTCAATACGCGAACATAAGTCGCGAAACGCTGACTTTGCTCACGATCGTGGAATCCATCGGTCAGCGAGCCAATTGAGGAAAGGTCCAGTGCCATGATGAGCCAAGAGCAGAACGACCTGATCACCCGCATTGGGCCCAAGGCGCCCGCAGGCAAACTGATGCGCATGTATTGGCAGCCGGCCGCGCTCACTGCCGAGCTCGAAGGCGAGCGCCCGATCCGCCCGGTGCGCCTCCTGGGCGAGGATTTTGTCATCTTCCGCGACGAGCAGGGTCGCTATGGCTTGCTTGATCGCGACTGTCCGCATCGTGGCGCCGATCTCGCTTTCGGTCGCCTGGAAGGCGGCGGCGTGCGCTGTGCCTTCCATGGCTGGCTGTTCGACGTCGAAGGCAAGTGTCTGGAGACGCCGGCCGAGCCGAAGAATTCGCGCCTGTGTCAGGGCATCAAGCAGCGCGCTTATCCCGTGGTGGAGAAGGGCGGCATTCTCTGGACCTATCTCGGCGAAGGCCAGCCGCCGGCCTTCCCGGAAATCGACTGTTTTGCTGCGCCGGAGCAATACACCTTCGCCTTCAAGGGGCTGTTCGAATGCAACTGGCTGCAGGCGCTGGAGGTCGGCATCGATCCCGCCCATGCCTCGTTCCTGCATCGCTTCTTCGAGGACGAGGATGTGAAAGCATCCTATGGGAAGCAGTTCCGCGGCGCCTCGGCCGGCACCGAAGTGCCGATGACCAAGATCCTGCGCGAATATGACCGTCCGATCATCAATGTGGAATCCACCGAATACGGCCTGCGCCTGATTGCGCTGCGCGAACTCGATGAGGAGCGCACCCATGTGCGCGTCACCAACCAGCTCTTCCCGCACGGCTTCGTCATTCCCATGAGCGCGGAAATGACCATCACCCAGTGGCATGTGCCGGTGGATGACGAGAATTGCTACTGGTATGCGATCTTCACCAGCTACACCAAGCCGGTGGACAAGAAGAAGATGACCGACCAGCGGCTCGAACTCTATGAGCTGCCGAACTACACCTCGCGCAAGAACAAGCGCAATGATTACGGTTTCGATCCGCACGAGCAGAAGCACGAGACCTATACGGGTATGGGCGCCGACATCAATGTCCACGACCAGTGGGCGGTGGAGTCTATGGGCGCGATCCAGGATCGCACCCGCGAGCATCTCGGACAAAGCGACAAGGCGATCATCGCCTATCGCAAGCTGCTTCGCGCTGAAATCGAGAAAGTTGCCGGCGGCCAGAAGCCGATGTTGTTCCTCGATGCGGACAGCGCGCGCAGTATCCAGGGTCCGGGCACGATGGATGGCATCGGCCCGAGCAAGGGCTGGGAGACCTACTGGATGGAAGTCGATGTCGCCCGCCGCCGCGGCGCGCCATGGATGGCGCCGGTGCCGGCTGATCAGACCGAGCCGGGTTCGAACGTCGTTCATCTGCCGGCGGCAGAGTAAGTTTCTAACCTCTCCCGCTTGCGGGGCGAGGGCAGGAGCGCCGTTGCAGGGTAGGAGAGGTCACGTTGAGTTTCGTTGAACGTCACGGTTTGTGGTCCGCGGAGCAGAAGGCTGCAGCGAAGCGGCTGCGCGCCATTGTGGAGGAACAGAAGCTGGAGGTGATCCGGCTGTCGTTCCCCGATCAGCACGGCATCCTGCGCGGCAAGACGCTGATCGCAAGCGAGGCACTGCGTAGCCTCGAAAGCGGCTGCTCCATCACCACGACCATGTTCGCCAAGGACACGTCGCACAAGACGGTGTTTCCGGTGTTCACCGCCGGCGGCGGTTTCGGCATCCCGGAGATGCAGGGCGCGGCAGATGTGCTGATGATCCCTGATCCTACCACCTTCCGCGTGCTGCCCTGGGCGCCGGAGACGGGCTGGATCCTATGCGACGTGCATTTCGCCGATGGTCGTCCGGTGCCATTCGCCACGCGAAACCTGTTCAAGAAGGTGCTCGGGGATCTCGAAACCCGCGGCTATGATTTCATTGCCGGTCTTGAAGTCGAGTTTCATATCTTCCGCGTCGAGAACGAGCGGATGAAGCCGGAAGATGCCGGCCAACCCGGCAATCCGCCGGAGGTCAGCCTGCTGTCGCACGGCTACAATTATCTCACCGAGCAGCGTTACGATCAGATGGAGCCGGTGCTGGAGATTATCCGGCGGGATGTGCTGGCGCTGAACCTGCCGTTGCGTTCGGTCGAAGTCGAATACGGCCCGAGCCAGTGCGAATTCACGTTCCAGCCGACGGTGGGGCTGACACCGGCGGATAGCATGGTGTTGTTTCGATCAGCCGTGAAGCAGATCGCGCATCGTCACGGCTATCACGCGACGTTCATGTGCCGACCGAAGATTCCGAATGTGGTGTCGTCAGGCTGGCATTTGCATCAGTCCATCGTGTCGCGCGCCACCGGTGCCAATGCATTCATGCCGACCGAAGGCACGCAGCCGCTGTCGCCATTCGGGCAGGGCTATCTCGCAGGCCTGCTCGCGCATGCGCGCGCGGCGACCGTGTTCACCACGCCGACCATCAACGGCTACAAGCGCTATCGCTCCTATTCGCTGGCACCGGATCGTGCGATCTGGGGCCGCGACAACCGCGGCGCCATGCTGCGCGTGCTGGGCGGGCTGAACGATTCCGCCACACGCATCGAGAACCGCGTCGGCGAGCCCGCGGCCAATCCCTATCTCTATATGTCGTCGCAGATTCTCTCAGGCCTCGACGGTGTCGATCGCAAGCTCGATCCCGGCCCGAGCGCCGATACGCCTTATGAGACCAATGTCGATCTTTTGCCGAAATCGCTGCGTGAAGCGACCTTCGCGCTGAAGGAGGACCCGTTCTTCCGCGAAAAAATGGGGGCGACCATGGTCGACTATTATACGCACATCAAGAATGCTGAGATCGATCGTTTCCAGGCGGAGGTTTCCGACTGGGAGCAGCGCGAATATTTCGAAATGTTCTGAGTCGCGACGATGACGCGCACCCGCCGTCGTTGCAGTGATAACCGGCACGTTTATTGAATACGAAACCGCGACATCAAAGTTTCGGTCACACAGGGGGACAACCAGAATGACAAGAATGAAGCAGTCGATACTTGCACTGGCCATCACGGGCCTGATGACGAGCGCGGCATCCGCCGATGTCATCAAGGTCGGCGTCATCGGCACCATGTCGGGGCCGTATTCGTTGTTCGGCAAGAACTTCAAGATGGGCATCGATGCCTGGGTCGCCGAGCATGGCAACAAGGTCGGCAACCACACCGTCGAATTCATCTACAAGGACGAGGAAAGCCCGAACCCGGCGAAGTCCAAGGCGCTGGCGCAGGAACTGCTCGTTAAGGACAAGGTGCAATATCTCGCCGGCGCCTATTTCACGCCGAACGCGATGGCGATTGCGCCACTGCTGGAAGAATCCAAGACGCCGCTGATCGTGATGAACGCAGCGACCTCGGCCATCGTCGAGAAAAGCCCCTATATCGTCCGCACTTCCTTCACCATGTGGCAGAACACGGTGCCGGCCGCGAAGGTCGCGTTCAAGAACGGCGCAAAGAAAGTGGCGATCGCTGTCAGCGATTACGGTCCGGGCATCGATGCCGAAGCGGCGTTCAAGAAGACGTTCGAAGGCGAGGGTGGCACCGTTGTCGAAGCCGTGCGCATTCCGCTCGCCACCACCGACTTCAGCCCGCTCATGCAGCGCATCAAGGATTCCGGCGCCGACATGATCTTCACCTTCCTGCCTGCGGGTCCGCCGACCCTCGGCTTCGTGAAGGCCTATATCGACAATGGCTTGAAAGCCGGCGGCGTCAAGTTGATGTCCACGGGCGATGTGGTCACCGAACCGGACCTGCCGAATATCGGCGATGCCGGCATCGGCATCCTGTCGACCTATCACTATGCGGTGTCGCATGACTCCAAGGAGAATGCCGCATTCCTCGCCCAGCTCAAGAAGGGTGGCGCCAGCACCGATGAGGTCACCATGACCTCGGTCGCCGCTTATGACGGTGCGCGCCTGATTTACAAGATGATCGAGGCCACCGATGGCAAGCGTGATCCAGCCAAGGCCGTGGACGCGGTGAAGGACATGAAGTGGGTGTCGCCGCGCGGCCCGGTGTCGATCGATCCGACCACCCGCCACATTCGCCAGAACGTCTATCTTCGTAGCGTGGAAAAGGTGGATGGCAAGCTGATCAACAAGGAAAGCCAGACCTTTGCCGATCAGCCCGATTGGGCGCTCAGCAAGCAGTAAAAACATGTCGGCCCGAGGCGCGCAGCGCGTGCCTCGGGATTTTTCTCACCTCAATTGTAGATGACCCGCGTCGTGTCTTCGTCTTCCATCCTGCTCACCAATGGCCGTATCTATCGTTCCGCCTGGGACGAAGCTCCTGCGGACAGCATTGTCGTCAGCGATGGCAAGGTGATCTGGGCTGGTGCGGCTGATGCGGCACCCGGAGCCGATGAGACGATCGACCTCAAAGGCGGCGTGGTTATTCCCGGTCTCACCGACGCGCATATCCATCTCTTTGCCATCGCCCATGCGCGCCTGCAGGTGCCGGTGACGCCACGCGATGCTGCGAGCGTTTCTGCCGTGCTGGCGCTGCTGGCGAAGCGCGCTGGTGACATCTCGTCCGACAAATGGGTGCTCGGCGCTGGCCTTGATGAAAATGGTCTCGCCGAACTCCGGCTGCCCACGAGCGCCGAGATCGATGCCGTCATTCCCGATCATCCTGTGCTGATCCGCCGTTTCTGTGGCCATGTTGCTGTCGTCAACAGCAAGGCGCTGGCGCTGCTGGGCATCGATGATGATGTCACCGATCCCGAAGGCGGTACCTTCGGTCGCTCTGCGGATGGCGCGCTCGATGGCTGCGCCAAGGAAAGCGCGGCCGAGCTGATTTTTCGCGCGGCACCGCCGATGGACCGCGACGAGCTGATCGCCGCCTTGCGGGCGACCATTATTGACAGCACACGCATGGGGATGGTGGCCGCCGTCGAAGCCGCTGTCGGTTTCACTGTCGGATTCGACGACGAATTCGCTGTCTGGAATGAGTTGCGCAAGGCTGGTGCTGTGCCGATGCGCCTCGGTTTCATCAACCAGCTGGATCCCGATGAGGCAGCCGAGCGAGGTTTGAAGCCGATGCCGGATGCCGACTGGCAATCCATCAGCCTGAAATATTTCGCTGACGGGATCGTCGGCGCACGCACGGCCGCTGTCAGCGAGGACTATGCGGATACACCGAGCCGCGGCTTCTTCATGCGCGACGAAGCCGAGCTGCAGCGCGTGATTGGCGAGGCTCATGCATCGGGCTGGCAGGTGGCTGTGCATTGCTGCGGCGACCGCGCGACGGACTGCATCATCGAAGCCTATGAGAAGGCGCAGGCCGCGCATCCCCGCGAAAATATGCGCCATCGCATCGAGCATTATTTCGTCCCGCCTGACGGCGGTCTCGCGCGAATGAAGGCGCTAGGGGCGCTGGTGGTGACCCAGCCAAGCTTTCTCACCCGCATGCGCCGCTCGATCTCCGGGGCGTTCGGTCCGCGCTCCGATCGCTGCTATCCTGGCCGCTCGGTGATTGAGGCGGGTGTGACCTATATCGCGAGTTCGGATGCGCCGACCGGGTCGTGGTCGCCATGGGACGGCATCGGCGATGCCGTTTGCCGCGCATCCGACAGCGGCCCAGCGATCGGAGCTGACGAGGCCGTGAGCGTGCGCGACGTGATCCACAGCTATACGGTGGGCAGCGCCATTGCCATGAAGCAGGAAGACTGGCGCGGCACGCTGATGCCCGGCATGGCTGCCGACCTCATCGTCCTCGATCGTGACCCCTTCGCCACGAACGTCGCCCGGCTGAAATCGACCCAGGTTCTGCTCACCATGGTGCGCGGTGCCGTCGTCCACGACGCCATGCCGCAGCAGGGCACATGGCGCTCGGCCCGCCATTCGGCATAGGATTAAGCATGCGCACCGTTTTCAGCATCCTGACCGACGCCGTTGCCTATGGCATGGTGCTGTTCATCATCTCCATCGGCCTGTCCATCATGATGGGGTTGATGCGCGTGGTGAATCTCGCCCATGGCGCCTTCGCCATGATCGGCGGCTATCTCGCCTCCTATGCGCTGCGCGATCTCGGCGTGCATTACAGTGTGGCCATCCTGCTCGCGGTGGTCGGCGCCATTCTAGCCTCGATCCCGTTCGAGCTGCTGCTGTATCGCCGCATCTATCGCAAGGCCGATCCCCTGATGCAGGTGCTGATGACCATCGGCATCACCTTCTTCATCATCGGCATCGTCAATTTCATCTTCGGCCCGTCGCTGAAGCCGATCCCGTTGCCGGCAACATTGAGTGGCCCGCTCGATATCGGCTTCCGCATGTTGCCGACGCACCGCATCTTCGTCATTGCCTGCGGCATCGTCGTAGCATTGGCGCTCTGGCTATTGATCGAAAAGACCGAATTCGGCATCAAGCTGCGCGCGTCTGTCGATCACAGCGGCATGGCCGATGCGCTCGGCATCCGCACCGAGATCATCTATGCCGCGACCTTCGCGCTCGCGATTGGCCTCGGCGCGTTCGGCGGCGTGGTCGGCGCGGAGATCCTACCCATCGAGCCTTACTACGCGCTGCGCTACATGGTGACCTTCCTCGTGGTGGTCTCCGTGGGCGGCGCCGGTTCGATCCTTGGCGCATTGTCGGCATCGTTGCTGTTGGGGCTGGCGGATACGACCGGAAAATATCTGGCGCCGGAATTCGGCGATTTTTTCTTTTATCTGTCGGTGATCTTGATCGTGTTTCTGTTCCCGCACGGCCTGTTCGGCAAGGCGCATACATGAGCGAGATGGCCGTGACCCATGTTCCCCACAAACGCAATGTCCCGTTTGCGCAGGAGGCAGCCGGCGCCGTCGCCATCCTCGCGCTCGGCGCCGTGGGCTATTTCCTGTTCCCGGATGATCTCGCTTTCCTGACGCGCCTGATCGGCATCGCCTTTCTGGTGCTGTCGCTCGATCTCGTCACCGGCTATTGCGGTGTCGCCACCCTCGGCCATGCCGCGCAATTCGGCGTGGGCGCTTATGCGGCCGGCATCGCCTGTATTCGTGGGATCACCGATCCCGTCGCATTGCTGGCCGTGGGGTTGTTCGCGGGCACGGTGATGGGTCTGATCTCCGGTGCATTGATCACGCGCTTCCGCGGTCTGCCGCAATTGGTGCTGTCGATCGCCGTCGGCCAGCTCGTGGCCGGTCTGGCCAACAAGCTCTCCTGGCTCACCGGCGGCAGCGACGGCCTGTCGGGCATCGAGCCCGGCAAGGTGTTCGGCATATTCGGTTTCGACATGTATAGCCGCACCGGCTTTCTGTTCTCGCTCGGCGTGCTGGTCATCACCTTCATCGTGTTGAAGCGCTTCGTCAGCTCGCCGTTCGGCCTGATGTGCCGCGGCATCAAGGATGACGATCTTCGCGCAAAAATGATCGGCGTGTCGATCTATCCGCGCCTTGTCGTGATGTATGGCGTGGCTGGCGCGGTGGCCGGCATCGGCGGCGCGTTGACGGCGATCTCGACCGGCGTGGTCGGCCTCGACAGCGTCAGCTTCGAGCGCTCGGCCGAAGTGCTTGTCATGCTGGTGCTCGGCGGCGCCGGACATCTGTGGGGCGCGCTGGCCGGCACCGTGATCTTCATGATCTTCGAGCATATCGTGGCGGCCGCCAATCCGTTCCACTGGATGACGCTGGTCGGCCTGCTGCTCATCCTCATTGTGGTGTTCGCGCCGCGCGGCCTGATCGAGCCGGTGCTGACGCTCCGGACGAAATTCACGCGCAAGGGAAAGGCGGCATGACCGATCTTCTCGAAGCTCGCGGCGTCTCGCGCTCGTTCGGTGGCCTGCACGTCACGCGTGACGTCAATTTCAAGCTCGCGTCTGGCGATCGCGTGGCGCTGATCGGCCCCAACGGCGCCGGCAAGACCACGCTGGTGAACCTGATCACCGGGGACATCGCGCCGAGCGAAGGCCAGTTCTTCATGGCAGGCGACGATATCACCGGGCTCAGCATTCCCGAGCGCGCGCGTCGCGGGCTGGTGCGCACGTTCCAGACCACGCGTCTGTTTGCCAACCTCACCGTTGCCGACAATGTCGCGCTGGCGATCATGCAGCGTAGGCGCATCAGCCGCCGGTTCTTCTCCAGCTCGACGGAAATGCCGGACGTCAAAGCCGAGTGGAGCGAGATCCTCGCGCATCTCGGCCTCGACCGTCTCGCCTATCGCAAGGTGGTGGAGCTCGCCTATGGCCAGCAGCGCCTGATCGAACTGGCCATCGGGCTCGCCTTGCAGCCGAAAGTCCTGCTGCTCGATGAGCCTGCAGCCGGTGTGCCGCATGACGAGGCGCCGAAGATCCTCGATGCTATCAATCGCTTGCCGCCGGATATTGCCGTGCTCATGATCGAGCACGACATGGACCTGGTGTTCAAATTTGCCAAACGTGTGCTGGTGCTCGCTGCCGGGAAGCTGATCTTCGAGGGATCGCCGGCTGAAGTCACCGCCGACCACGAGGTGCGCCGCGCCTATCTCGGGAGCTATGCCGATGCCCGCCGCACCGCTTGAAATCCGCAATCTCAGCGCGGGCTACGGGCCGACACGCATCATCGAGGGAATTTCCTTCGACGTGAAAGCGGGCGATCGCCTCGCGGTGCTGGGCCGCAACGGCATGGGCAAGACGACGCTGCTGGCAACCCTGATGGGGCTGACCACATGCCACGGCGGTGAAATCCGCTATGGTGCGGAGGATGTCACCAGTGCGCGTACGTCGGCGCGCGCCAAGCTCGGCATCGGTTACGTGCCTCAGACCCGGGACATCTTCACGTCGCTGACGGTGGAGGAAAATCTGCGAGCCGGGCTGAAAGGCCGTCCGCCATCGGCGCTGGACGAAGCCTATGAGATGTTTCCGCGCCTGCGGGAGCGCCGCGGCAATTTCGGCAAGCAATTGTCGGGCGGCGAGCAGCAGATGCTGTCGATGGCGCGAACCCTGCTTGGCAAGCCGTCGGTCCTGCTGCTGGACGAGCCGCTCGAGGGACTCGCGCCGGTGATCTGCGACGAGTTGATGGCGATGCTGGTGCGGCTGGCGGCGACCGGAGACATGACGATCATCCTTGTCGAGCAACAGATCGAGCGTGCGCTCGACTTTGCCAACAATGTGATGGTGATGGAACGCGGGCGCACCAGCTGGCAGGGCGCGCCCGATATTTTGATCAACGACCGCGATCTGGTCGATCGGCTAGTCGGTGTAGGCATCCACTAATCCTCAGCGCGCCGCGGCGCGCTAGGCTCGGAAGATCGTAATGCCGAGTACGAGCAGCACGACGCAGATCACCAGGAAGATATAGAACAGGATCTTTGCGACATCCGCTGTCGCTGCCGAAATGCCCGTGAAGCCGAACACGCCGGCCACGATCGATACCAAGAAGAAGATGAGTGCCCATTTCAGCAGGCTCATAGCGTCGCTCCGTTATTGTCAGAGCTGGAACGCAGGTCGGCGATGCTTGGTTCCACTGATGAAAACAGTTCAGTGACTACTTAAATGCCGCATTGGTGCGCATGCTTCTCGTTGGCCTGCGTAGAAGCCTACCAATTGGGCAGTTTGAGCCCGAAATATCAAATTCTAAACCACCTCTTAACCAAGACATTCGCTAATGACGCATGAGTAAGCGCTCCTGCCGTGTCTTTGACGCGCATGGACGAGGGGTTCAGTATGCGTATGACGGCCGTTGAGAAATGGATGCTCGTGGATAGCGAATCGACAGAAGTCCACGATGTATCAATTCTGCCTCGTGACACAGTCTGATGCGCCATGTTCATTCGTCGTCCGGCCACTACTGAGAATCCGATCGATCCATCGATCGAAAGCCCGCTGTTGAAGATCTGGCGCCATCGTCAGATTTTCGCGGGTGTCGCCTGTGCCGTGATGATCATCACCGTGCTGGCGCTTCTCATCATTCCTGTGCGCTATCTTGCGACCGGCTCCGTGATCGTTGCAGAGCAGGAGCCGAGCAATAGCAACGCGTCTGCCGCATGGGCGTCGAAGATCGGCGATCCCGCCGATGTCGAGAGCCAGCTCATTGTCATCAAGTCGCCGCGGTTGATCCGTCTTGCCGTGGATACGCCCGGGCTGCGTGAGGCGGCGTCTGCGGAGTGTTTCGCCAGGGGCGGATTCAATACGTCCAACTGCGAAGAGATGAAGACCGATACGGCGGTGCTGGTCGATTATGCGGCCGGCAATTATTCCATCGGCGCCGTTGGCCGATCGCGTGTCATCAATATCGCCTACACGTCGCCAAGTGCTGCGACGGCGCAGAAGATGGCGAATGCCCTGACCAACGCGTTTCTCGAAGAGCAACGCACCACCAATGCCAATAGCCGCGAGGCCGCTGCATCCTATCTATGGACGCAAGCCAAGCAGCTGGATGCAGAGGTGCGCGAAGCCGATGCCAAGATCCAGGCTTTCCGTCGCAACCGGGGACTGGCGCGGGGCCAGCAGGCGCCGATCTGGTCGGAACGTCTCACCAGTGTCAGTCAGCAGCTGGCAAATGCCGAGAATGCGCGTGCGGAAGCGGCAGCGCGCTTGCAGGAGATCAAGGCTAATCAGGCGCGTGCGATCGATTCGCCGGCCGTGCAATCGAGCCGCTCGGTGACCGATCTCAAGCAGCAGTTGACCGTGGTGACGGCGCAGCTTGCGAGCCAGTCGAATTCGCTCGGCCCGCGTCACCCGTCGATCCGCGGCCTCGAGCAGGAGCAGGCGGCGATCCGGGAGCGCATCAATACGGAAGTCGCCAGCATCATTGCGAGTGTGCAGAAGACCTATGACTCGAATGATGCCATTGTTAAGTCGCTCACAAAGCAGCTGGACGATGCCAAGGCCGATGCAGGCTCGGCAACATCAGACGAAGCGTCGATCGAGAGCCTTGCGCGAAATACCGAGATCAAGCGTGCACAATATGCCGAACTCTATCGGCGTGCCAGCGAACTGGAAACCGAGCGGCGCGTATTGATCGGAAACACGCGGCTTGTCAGCCTGGCGGAACTGCCGGCCAAACCGTTCTTTCCGAAGAAACTGCCATTCCTTGCCGCCGGCGGGACAATCGCACTGTTGCTGGCATGTGTTGCCGCGTTCTTTGGAGACCGTATCAAGCTTGATCGCTTGACGCAGTTGCTGACACCGGTGCGCCGCGCAGCTGATGCCGATGCAACGCCGGTATCGCGGATCGTGCCAACGCCGTCGGTGACGCCGGATGTTTCGGTCGCGCCGCCGGTGGCTGAGGTGGCCACCACGGATACCCCCGTTGCGAGGACATCCAGTCCGTCGCTTGCTGGCTCGTCGTCCGAATTGTCGGTTGTCACCGGCGCGCCCGTGCTGGCGCGGCTCCCGGCGGTTCAGCGCGAGCTCTCCGAGTCGCCGATCGGCGCTATACTCGCGGCGCAGTCAGGAGCGTCTCTGGCGCGTGCCTTGCCGCAAGCGCGGGAAGATCGTCACTATCAGGATGCGCTGCGCGATCTCGCTGAAAGTATCTTGTCGCCCGCTGATGGAAAGATCCGCAAGACGATTCTGGTCGCGTCGCCGTCCACTGCCGAAGGCAAGACTTTCCTCACATTGTCGCTCGCCAGCTATCTGGCAGAGACGGGGCGCAATGTCTTGGTGATCGAATGCGATCTCGGTGCGCCCAAGATCGAGACGGCGCTCGGATTGCGGAGCGGCCTCGGATTGCAGGGCATCCTGCGCAACGAGATCATGCCGCGTGAGGCCGTCGTCAGCACGGGGACGCCGAATCTAGATGTGATTCCGGCCGGGCCTTATCCGGCCTCGGCAGAGCTTCTGATGCGCAAGCCGCTGGGCGATCTCCTGCTGTGGGCACAGACCTATGATGTGGTTCTTGTCGATGCGCCGTCACCGGGAATTCAGACGGATATCGGCGTTTTGGCCAAGCAGGTCGATTCCGTTCTGCTCTGCATGCGCTCCGGGCGATCCTCGATCGGGCAAGCCGTTGCGACCTCCAGCGCCGTCCGGGTGGCTGGCGGCGATCTGATGGGCATTGCCATCACCATGGTCCCGGACGGAAGTGGGACCCCGCGCAGCGCACGTCCTCTGACCGACGCCTATGCCGGAGCGTCGTAATGCCAACGCCCAGGGTCCTGTTCGTTTGCCACACCGGATCGATATCCGGCGCCGAACTGGTGCTCCTGGACCTGGTCGTGCCGTGGGCCGGGCAATCGGCGTTTCTGTTCGAACAAGGGCCATTGCGCCAGGCGCTTGCGGATCGGGGATTGAACGTATCGGTGTCGCACTCCGCGCAGAGCTTTAGCGGGGTTCGGCGCGACAGCTCCCTGCTCAAGGTGATCCCGATCGTCAGCGGGATGGTGGCTGTCATCCGTGAGTTGATAGGCGCCGCACGCAGGCATGATGTCGTTTATGCCAACTCCCAAAAAGCCTTCGTGCTGTCGGCCGTCGCTGCGTGGCTGTCGAGACGTCCGCTGATCTGGCACTTGCACGATATTATCTCTCCCGCTCATTTCGGGGCGGCGCAACGGCGTATACAGGTGTTTCTCGCAAACCGGTGTGCCGTTCGGGTCATCGTGCCGTCGCGCGTTGCGGCTGATGCCTTCATCGCGGAAGGCGGACGACGAAATCTTGTCACCGTCGTGCCTAACGGTCTGGATATCGCGCCGGAGACGGCCGCGCCCGCCGAGATCCGGCGCGAGCTCGATCTGCCTGCGGGGCCGCTGATCGGCGTCTTCAGCCGTCTGGCCGAGTGGAAGGGGCAGCATGTCGTGTTGCAGGCCCTGTCGAAGATCTCTGATGTTCATTGCATCATCGCGGGATCGGCGCTGTTCGGGGAAGAAGCTTACGAGGAACGCCTGCGCGCGATGGTTCGCGACCTGGACATCGTCAACCGCGTGCAGTTTCTTGGTCAGCGCAGCGATGTGCCAAGGTTGATGCGCGCAATGGATGCAGTTGTTCATCCATCGATCGATCCGGAACCGTTCGGTCGGACATTGGTCGAGGCGATGCTGGCCGATGTGCCCGTGATCGCGTCCGACGCCGGCGCAGCCTCCGACATTCTCGAAGACGGAAAGGCAGGCACGCTGGTCCGCCCCGGCGATGCCGACGGGCTCGCTGCCGCGATCACGCAGGTGCTGGACAGGACACCTGCGATCGCCGAGCAGGTGCGATATGCAGAGACGCGTGCCAGATCGCACTATGGCGTGACGCAAATGATCGATGTGATATCCGCTCTGATAAGAGGCGCTGCTGCGCCGAAAGCCGCATGCTAGCGCGGCGTGCCATGCGCGGTTGCGTGCGATGAGCGAGCCGCGCCAATCGACGCGTCGCTTTACGGCATTGCTTATCAGTGGCGCGCTCACCAGCAAGCTGCTTGGCTTTGGCCGCGAGATCGTCATGGCGCATGTGCTTGGCGCCACACTGGTCGCGGATGGATTTCGCGGCGCGATCACGGCGGTCTTCCTGCCGATCGCATTCCTGCAGAACGAGACCGTGCCAGCGGTCATGATTCCGATGCATCGCGAAGCGCTGAAGGCCGACGATGCACCTCAGCGGCTGGGAACACTCGTCGTCGCGCTGACCGGCCTGGCGATGGTCCTGATGGTCGCCCTGCAGTTGCTCGGGAGTTTGGCGGTCCAGGCGCTGGTCGGCGGTTTCTCCGAAGAAGGTCGCAGTCTCACGCTGGATTTCATCCGGATCATGGCGCTGGGAATGCCCGCGTCGGTCATGGTCAATGTGCTGGCATCCGGCGAGATTGCGCTGGGGCGAACACGCCTGACCAATATGCGCGCCAGCATTCTGAATATCGCCGTGTTGATCGGCGTGGCGCTCATCGTCCTGACCCGCAATTATCATACGCTGGCGTGGTCGTTCTCGATTGCATTCAACGCACTCGCCGCGTGGGGCCTGATCACCATGTGGCGCGAAGGCGTGATCGGTTTCGGCGGACTGTCGTTGAAGGCGCTGCTGGCGACCAGCCGGGAATTCTTCATTCGGCTTCGTCCGCTGCTGGCGCTTCCGATTGCCGAACAGGCAAATATCTGGATCGAGCGTCTGTTGGCATCGCGCGTGGGAACCGGTGCCGTCGCTTCTCTCGACTATGCGCGAACGCTCACGGAAAGCGCGCTGCTGCTGATCAGCCAGCCGGTAGGCCTGGCCGTGTTGTCGAGCCATCCCCCGAAAGATATCGGTCCGCAGATTGAAGCCATTGCGCGGCCCATTCTTGCGCTCGCTGTTCCGGCGTCCGCTTTCCTCTTCATGTTTGCGCCCGACATTGTTCGTCTCGTCTTCTTTCGTGGCGCGTTCAATGAGCATGCGTTGCTTCTGACCAGTCAGGCATTGCAGGGCATTTCATGCGGACTGTGGGCCGCGACACTCGGTTGGATCCTGATCCGCATCCTGAACGGCGCGGGTCGGAACTTCGCGGCTGCCCTGATCATCGTCACTGCGTATTTAGGTAATATCGCGATTAACCTTGTGACGTCGTATCTGCCTCACGTCACGGATTCCGGGACGTTGCTGCTTGGACTGGGAGAAGCAGCCCGTGGTATCGTGCTGTTGGCAGGCGTGATGATGGTTTTGAAGTCGCGTCGGAAGCTTCTGTTCTGGCTGTTTCTTGCCAGTATGCCTGCGGCGCTGATGGTGTTTCTCAGTTGGCAAATTCACGAATTGCTCGCGGGAACATGGCAGCGCTTGCTGGTGGGAGGTGCCGCATGTCTCGTCTGTATCGCGGTATCGTTCGCAATGCTGCTTCCCGGCGTTTACGTGAAGGCGATTGCGCGTTTGCGAGGCCGGGTGTGATTTGAGTTAGTCGTTTTTTATCGCGGGTGGTCAGGCTCCGACCGAGGAATTTTGGATGAAGCATGTTTTATCCCAGGCCGCGCGGAGAATGGCCGGATCCAATGCCTTGGTTCGTCCGATCAGTATGCTCGCCGATGCATTTCTGAGCGGGCGCGGTTGTCTGATGACCTTTCATCGTGGTGCGCCGGCCGAGCTATGGGAGAGGTTGCCAAACCGCGACTTCTACCTCGACACGAATTTTCTCGATCAGTTCTTGTCCTATCTTGCCCAGCACGGGTGGGACGTTGTCACGATCGAGGAAGCCGTTCGACGATCGCGTGATGCGACCAACCAGAGGCGGTTCGTCAATTTTTCCATCGATGATTGCTATCGCGACACGTTCGAAGACGTGGTTCCGTTGTTCCGGCGTCACAATGTGCCGCTCACATTGTTCGTGACCACGGGCATTCCCGACGGCACGCTGCCACTTTGGGCCGCCGGTCTCGAGGACACGCTTCTCAACAATGATCGCGTGGCGGTGGAGGACGGCCACATCGACGTGCCGGACTTTCCGGCCAAGCAGGCAGCCTTCTACCGGATTGCCGAGAGTTGGGACGGCCATCAGGCGGCGCAGCGCTATGCAACGTTCTGCGATCTCAATGGCATCGATATCGACGCGATGCACTGGAAGCACGCGATCACCTGGGAGATGCTCGAGGAATTGCGAGACGATCCCCTGGTCGAGATTGGCGGTCATACGGTGACGCATGCGCGGATTTCATCGCTGGGCGCCGATGGCGCCTTGGGTGAGTTGAAGGGATGTCGCGATCGGCTCATTGAACGACTGGGAACCCCCACGCGCCATTTTGCATTCCCGTATGGCCGTTCGGGCGATTGCGGATCACGCGACTTCGCCATCGCGCGCGATGCCGGCTATGCGAGTGCTGCGACCACGCGCAAGGGCCTCGTCCTGCAGGGGCAGGATCCCTATGAACTGCCCCGTTGCACCATCAACGGATCCGATAGAAGTGTTGCCACGATGGAACTTCATCTGTCCGGTCTCACCGGCCTCGCTGCACGGATGATGGGCCGTGTCTAGCGCTCGCCCGCTCAAGATCCTGTCGATCGCACATCCCGCCGTCAGCCGCGATGCAGGGCGCTTGCGCTATTATCCGCTCGCGGGGCGCGCCGATGTCACGGTCGATCTCGTCGTCCCCGCCCTATGGTATCAGTTTGGGCGGACGATCGTGGCGGATCCCTCCGATGATCCTGGAATGACTGTGCATGTGATGCCGATCCGCTTGCCGCGTGCAGGACCGATGAGCTGGTATCTGCATTTCTATCCAGGCCTGCGCCGGCTCATTCGCGACATCGATCCGGACGTGGTTCATCTCTGGGAAGAACCCTGGAGCGTGGTGGCTCTACAGGCGCGTTTCCTGAAGGGACGGGCTGCCATGGTGATGGAGGTCGATCAGAACATTCTCAAGCGGCTTCCTCCGCCCTTCGAGTTTATCCGCGAGCAGGTGCTTGCGCATACGGATCATGTTCTCTCGCGGAGTCCCGACGCGACGGATGTCGTGCGTGCACGCGGCTATAGCGGCCCGGTATCGTCAATCGGCTATGGCGTGGATCTTTCAACCTTCAATCCAGACGTCACACCGCTATTGCCGCCGCCCATGCGCCCGGAGTTCCGCATTGGATATGTCGGTCGACTCGTCGTCGAAAAGGGGCTCGACGATGCCTTGGACGCGATGGCGCGAACAAAAATCCCGGTGAGTCTGGCCTTGATGGGAGAGGGGCCTCACGAAGAGCGGCTGCGCCAGCACGTGGCGGAGCTCGGCTTGGGCGCGCGGGTCAGCTTCCAGGGATGGGGCAAGCCGGCGGATGTTGCATCTTTCCTCAGGAGTCTCGATGCGCTCGTTCTGCTGACGCGAACCACCAAATCCGTGCGCGAGCAGTTCGGCCGGGTCATCACGGAAGCGCAGGCTTGCGGCGTGCCTGTGATTGGCTCGCAAGGCGGTGCGATTCCAGACGTTGTCGGTGATGGCGGCTGGATCGTTCCCGAGAGCGATCCAGCTGCTTTGGCGCAGCTTCTGGACGAGATCGCGACCGATCCGAATGCGCTTCATGCGCGCGGTCGTGCGGCGCAAGAGAATGTCATGCGCCGCTTCACCTATGAGGCCGTTGCAAATGACCTCGTTGCAGCCTGTCATGCCGCTGCGAGGCGAAGACGGGCGGCGATGTAAGCCAGGATCGGCTTACGCGATCATTGGCACCGGCATGGAGGAAGGGACGCGCTTCGATGCCTGAACCTGTTCAAGCAGCTCGATGTAGCGTGATCCCACATAGTCCCAACCATAGTTCAAAGCAGTGGCATGCGCGCCGGCACTCAGTTCGGTCAGTGCCTCGTGATCGGAGATGACGGCGGAAATCTTCGCTGCAATGTCGTCAGGATGCATTTTGATCTGGTATCCGTTCACGCCGTCGATCAAATAGTCCTCGATGCCGCCGACCGGTGTCGCGAAGACGGGCGTTGAACACGCCATGGCTTCCATGCAGACCAGCGAAAAGGTCTCATAGGCGGTCGGCAGCACGAATGCATCGGCGGCCGCGTAGAGCGCGGGCATATCGGTGCGCGATCCCGCGAATACCAATCGATCGGCAGCCACGGTTGCAAGCTTGCGATAGGGTGCAGGATTATCGGAGCCGACCACCAGCATCCAGACGTCCGGGCCGAGGCGCTCCAGAGCGCCGATGGCGTGCGCCAGCCCCTTGCGGCGGAACTCGTGGCCAGCGAAGAGCAGCAGTTTGGCATCAAGCGGGATGCCGAACTCGCGGCGGATGGCGATGCCTGCAGCAGTGTCGCGATGGAAGCGGTTGAGGTCGATGCCGTTCGGGATCACGCGAATGCGCGATGCCGGAACCTTGTAAATATCCTGCAATTCGGTGGCAACGCGCGGCGACACAGCGACATACATCCGATATCGCAACCCACCGATCATCCAGCGATCACGCAAACTCACCCACAGATGCATAGGATTGAGCATCCATTTCCAATCGCCCGAAAGCCGCTTCTCGGCGAGGCTCTGTGCATTGACCGCGTGCACGACGAGAACGTCGCCGCTCAGGCTGTCGCCGTGGCTGATGACGACGGCTTCGGGATGGTGCCGGGCTGCGCGCGTCGCAAGCATCGTGAAGATCGGTACGACAAAGAGGCGACCGAGATAGCGCAACAGGCCGCGCGTCTTGACGCGCGATAACCAGGCGCCCACGCGTTCGATATGCGTGCCTGACGTCGCGCGCTCGCCGACCACGCTTGCAACGACAGTGTTGGTGATCTTGGCGCGACTGAAAGCGCAAGCCAATTCACTGGCGACGCTTTCGACGCCGCCGACTGAACTCAATTCCTGAACGATCTGCACGATCTCGATGGGCATGGTTCGACTGCTGAAATGAGCTGGAATATGATCTGTCTGCGAAAGACGATCTCGATTGGCTCATTCCTCGCAGGCTTTTGCCTGCGACACAATGTCCATCACTGTCTTTTGTGCGGCGTCTCGGTGCCCGTTCGCGCACAGGCGCAGCGATCATTGGTCAGTTTGAGACTGTTGGAGAGCGGCGTGTTCCGAATTGATCGGTCCGTTGCCGAAACGGTATCGCGATCAAACAGGAAGCGCGTACCGTGTTGTCGCCTATACCGTTTCTTGTCGGATCGCCTTGGTCGTCTTCGACATCTGCAGCGCCTCGACGATGCCGAGCACTTGCTGACGGATATTGCTCACGGCGGTCACTTCCCAGAACGCGCCACGGGTCGCATGCCCGACGACATAAGCGCCCGGATGGGCGGAGCCATTGCAATCGAGAAGCCGACAGGAGTCATCGACATCCAGTCCGATGCCGCCATGTCCTCGGCGGGCAAATCCGGTGTCGAGCATCGCGGCCACAAGTGGATTGCCGATGCGGTCGTAGCGTTCCTCGGGGCCGGTGCAGTTCAGGATCCAGTTCGGAGCCAAGGTCGTGATTGCCCCGCCGCGTTTGCGGATCGTGACATCATAGCCTGCTGGTGTTGCAATCGCGCTCAGCAGGCGTCCAGCGACTACATCGAGGCGTTGCTCGCGCCGGAGCTGATCGAGATGTTGCGCAACATCAGGCGCAAGGCGATGCCGGTGCACCAGCCAGATCGAACGCAGATGCCGCGAGAATCTCAGGCGTTCGGCTGGCGATGCATCGGCCCATAGACCGGCGATCTGCAGCCGAAACGTGTCGATCGAGGTCTGCCAGGATATGCCGGCGGCCAGTTTGCGACGGGTGTCTTTTAGCAATGCTGCGAAGATCCCGCGGGTCGTGAGCTCAGGCCAGGTCTCCAGTGGATCGGGATCAGTTTCCGCGGGCGCATCGACAAGCGGAAGCAGCCCGCGCCGTGATATCATCGTGATCGGCTGGCGGAGGCCACGGCGCATCAAGTCGATCACGACATCGACAGCCGTCGCGCCGGTGCCGATGACCAGAACGCGATCGTCGATGCCGATGTCATCCAGGGCACGAGCCACCCAGACATTCGTGATCGAACGGTGGGATGGCTGGACATTGGGGAAAGGCGAGGGCGGAGGATTGCCGAGGCAGAGGAAGACGAGATCTGCAGTGATGCGATCGCCGGATTGCGTGCTTAGAGTGTAACCGCTGCCCTGTTGCTCGATCTGCGTGATCGTGTCCGCGACGGTCGTCACGACGCCTGCGTCGGCAACCTCGGACAGATGGGCGGAGATGTAGTCGCCGTATCGCCAACGGGGACGAAGGACTGTGAATAGTCCGTCCAATCTGTGCCCGTCGTCTCGCTCAGCCAGTCCTGAAAGCCTTCGCTATCGTCCGCGCCGAGGCCGCCCATCTTGTAAGCGGGGACATTGATCCGATGCCATTCAGCGGTCGCCGAATAAGCGAGCCCGCGACCGAATGCGCCGTCACGATCGAACAGCGTGATCGATTCAAATGCGGTGGATTTTGCAAGTACAATCGCGGCAAGGGATCCAGCGACGCCGCCGCCGATGATGGCGACGCGCCGGTGCTTGGTATTGGATGATGTCATCAGGACTTGCGCGATAGAAACCGAGGTCGATGCTAGAAAAATCCGCCCAAGATATTGCATTGAGCAGTTGGATTATTCCACGGCGACGATCTTCGGCGCAAGTGCTGGTGATAAGCGGCAACACAACCGTTCCGAGCGAGGAATTCTATATCAATGGAGCGATTGCTCGGCCGCGCGAAGCAAATCGATGGGGCTCCAGGGTTTGGCCATGAAGAGCGTTCCATCCGGCAATCGTCGCACGCGCGGTGCTCCTGATGTGACGACGACGTGCATGTTCGGGTAGCGCTGCTTCGCGAGGTAAGCGAGTTCGATGCCGTCCATCATCCCGGCAAGTTCCACATCCGTGACAACCATCGAGACACTATCGCCGGATTCTTCGAGAACCAGCACGGCAGCTTCTGCGCTCTCGCATTCGATGACGTTCATCTCGCTTTCTTCCAGCAAGACGCTGACGAGTGTGCGCTGGGACTCGTCGTTTTCGACAACCAAGGCAGTTGAACGATATGCATATCCCATGGGGAACCTCCGTGTTCGTTGCAACACGAAAGCAATGCATCAGTTCATCGTGGGTTCATATAAAATCGGGTTCCCGTGGCTGCCAAATTTGCAGATCGGAAATGCGCCTGCGTGGATCGCGCGCGCCATTGCTCAACTGCCAGAGTGGTCAGCTGTGAATCTGCTGCATGCCCTGCGGGAGCAGATAGGGTGCGCCGTCCTCGGTCTTGGCGACGGCAACCTCGATGTCGAACACACGCCGAATGATGTCCGGCGTGATCGTCTCGACGGGCGTGCCATCGGCAATGACGGCGCCTTTGCGCATGACGACAATACGATCGGCAAACCGAACGGCGAGATTGAGGTCATGCAGCACGGCGATGACGGCTGTTCCCTGGCGTGCACGCCGGCGCGAGATCTCCACCAGTGCGATCTGGTGACGAAGATCGAGGCTTGATGTCGGCTCGTCCAGCATCAACAGACCCGGTCCATGGGCGGCCTCGCCGCAGGCGAGTTGCACGAGGATGCGGGCAAAATGAGCGCGCTGCTGCTCGCCGCCGGACAGCGTCGGCAATTCGCGGTGCCTGAGGTCACGCAGGCCGACTTCGTCGATCGCGGATTCGACGATGGTTTGGACGGAGGCCAGTGCGGCCGAGCCGCGGCCCATGCAAACGACTTCCTCGACGGTGAAAGGAAAGCTGACAGTCACATGCTGCGACAGCATGGCTCGGCGCAAGGCGAGCTCGGCGGGAGACCAAGCATGAATGTCGCGCCCCATCAGCGCGACCGTGCCGCGCGATGCGCGCAGGTCGGAGGACAGCGTACGAAGCAGTGTCGATTTCCCCGCGCCATTGGGGCCGACGATCGCGACCATTTCGCCGCTCTTGAGCGTGAGGTCGATGTGATCGAGCAGCGTCGTCTTTCCGATCGATAGCCCGATGCCGGTGGCCGTGAGAACCGCGGTCATAGGCCCACCAATCCGCGTTGACGCAGCAGGATGAGCAGGAAAACGGGAGCGCCAACCGCAGCCGTGAGGATGCCGATCGGCATCTCGGCGGGCGCGACGATCGTGCGTGCAAGCGTGTCGGCGCCGACCAGGAGGCTCGCACCAAGGCCGACGGAGGCCGGCAGCAGCAATCGATGGCCCGGCCCGATGATCAACCGCAGCAGATGCGGGACCACAATGCCGACAAAGCCGATGACACCGCAGATGGACACGGCAGCACCGGTCATCGCCGCGACCAGTACGATGCAGATCCGCTTCAGACGTTCGACGTCGATACCCGAATGAAAGGCTTCTGATTCGCCGAGGATGAGCACGTCGAGGCCGCGGCTCGTGAAGATCATCCCGATCAGGCCGAGGGCCAGAACCGGGAGAAGGGTCATCGCCTTGCTCCAGGTGGCCCCGCTGAGCGAGCCAAGCAGCCAGAACGTGATGTCGCGCAACTGCCGGTCGTCGGCGATGAAGACGAGCAGGCCGATGCCGGCATTGGCGATCGCGGCGATGGCGATACCCGCCAGCAGAAACAGCGCGATCGATGTGCGGCCGCTGCGCGTCGATATTCGGTAGAGCACGATGGTGGTGAGCAATGAACCGACGAATGCTGCGAGCGGCAACAGGAAGGGTTGCAGAAACGAGACGTAATGCGCAAATCGGCTATCGGCGATGATGATGGCGCCGGCTGCAGCAAATGCGCCGCCGCTGGAGACGCCGACCAGCGCCGGATCGGCCAGTGGATTGCGAAACAGGCCCTGCATGATGGCGCCCGCCGCGCCCAGCATGCCGCCGATCATGGCGGCGATCGCAATACGCGGGATACGGATCGACCACAGGATCAACTGATCGCGCGCAACGAACGCGTTGGCTGGATCGACTGCCGTGAGGCCGAGTGCTGTGGGCAGGCGCGAGATCGGAATGCCGGCCGCGCCGACCGTCGCTGCGAGCAGGACGACGATAAGCAGTGCAAGCAGCAGTCCGCATGACACGAGGAGAGTGCGCGGACGCCGCACATGGCTCGTCGTTCTCACAAATGCCTGCGGCTTGACGTCGGCAGTGCTCATTTTTACTGGCGGCAGTTGACGGCGAGCGATGCGGGCTTGAAGGAAGCTGCTTCGGACGACAGGGCGGGGTCGAGCTTGACGGCGAGGTCGCGCGCGGCGGCTGCCGTGCGTGGGCCGAAGCCCAGCAGATAGAGGCCGTCCATGGCCACCAGGCGCTTGGTCTTGGCAGCCGGTGTCAAAGCGAATGATGGGCTCGCAAAGATCTGCTCGGACTGCAGCGTCTCCTTGCCGCGCTCCATCGAGAGGATGAGATCTGGCTTCGCCGCTGCGATCGCCTCGTCATTCATGATCTTGTAGCCATCGAAGTTGTCGACCACGTTGACGCCGCCGGCCAGCTTGATGATCTCGTCCGCCGCCGTCTTCTTGCCGGCGACCATGACGCGGCCATCAAGAAACGACAGGACGAACATGACGCGCTGCGGCGATGTCATTTTGGCGCGCAGCTCCCGAAGCGCTGCAAGATCGCTGGAAACTGCGTCAGCCAGGCATTTGCCGCGCGCGTCCAGCCCGGCCACCTTGGCGACCAGCCGGATCTTGTCCAGCATGCCGGCTTCGCTGAAAGTCTCGGGCACGAGGATCAGTGGAATTTTCGCGGCGTCGATCACGTCGATCGTTTCCTTGGGGCCGGAGCCTGCGATCGCCAGAACCAGCTGCGGGTTCAAGCCGAGCACGCCTTCCGCGGAGAGCTGACGCATATAGCCGACATTGGGCTTTTCGGCCGTCGCCTTCGGTGGATAGAGGCTGGTGGTGTCGATCGCGACGATGCGATCCTCGGCGCCGAGCGCGTACAGGATTTCAGTGACCGCACCGCCGATGGAGACGATCCTGGTCGGATGGCCGATCGTGACATCACGACCGCGGGCATCTCGAATGACAACGTCCTCGGCGGCGGCTGCGACGGAGAGGACGAGGCCGCTGGCCAAAGCCGCGCATTGCAGTGCACGCGTGATGCCGCGGCGGGTCATGAACGGGGTCATTTGGTCAGGATCAGCTTGTTCTGAAAGGTCAGGCGCAGACGATAGGTGTCGTCGCCATGGGTGATCAGAAGTTCGCGCTGGTCGGCGAACAGCTCCTTGCTGTCCATCCTGTCGCCATTGACGGCGACATTTCGACCGGCCGAAGGCTTGTCTTCAGAGAAAGGCTTGGGGTGAGAGGCAGCGCTGCCGTTGTGCGAACCTGTATCCATAGCGCCGACCTGTCCCAATCCGTGAAAGTACATGATCGTTATAGGTTTTGTCGCACCTCGCCGCCAAGCGCTGCAGTCTATAATCAATATAAACAGGGGCTGGCTTGCTTGACCCCTCTGTTAATGAACCGTAATCGAAAATGGCAACTTGGTGGCGGGGGTCACCGAGTCTCGCTCCGCAGCCAGCAAGCCCTGCATCCCGCAGCGCCAGCCAGCCACGATCATCGTAAAATTTGCTTGGGGAATTGGTGTCATGGCTCTCGGGGGCAAGACTACGCGCGCTCTGTTGTTGGGCGCGTCGCTCGGATCGTTGGCGGCTTTTAGCGCGGATGTCGCGATGGCGCAGGCGGTCGATGCCGTGCAGTCACAGAAGCCGAAGGCGGCCAAGAAGAAGCGGGCTGCAGCTCAGCCGACATCTGTGTTTCCGGAGCCGGTGCGTAATGCTAACGCACAGATAGGCCGCCAGACGACCCAGTCACTCGACGAAATCACCGTGACGGCTTCAAAGACGGAAGAGCGTGCGATCGATGCGCTGGCGCCGGTGAGTGTTGTGTCGCTGGACCAGATTCAAGGACTTCAAGCTACCCGCGTTGCTGATCTGATCTACAGGATGCCCGGCGTTTGGATGCAGGATCGTGGAGATGATCCATCGACGTCCATCAACATTCGCGGTTTGCAGGATTTTGGCCGTGTTGCTGTCGTTGTCGACGGCGCGCGTCAGAATTATCAGCGCACCGGGCATAATGCGAATGGGTCGTTCTTCCTCAATCCGGAGCTGATCGGAGGAATCGATATTACCCGCGGTCCGACGGCGAACATCTACGGTTCAGGTGCTATTGGTGGCGTGGCCTCGTTTCGCACCAAGGATATTCAGGACGTCTTGCGTCCGGGAGAAACCTGGGGCGTCGATGTTAACAGTGTGATCGGTAGCAATAGCGGTCGTGCTCTAGGCTCTGCTTTTGGCGGTGTTCGTATCAATCCGAATGTAGATTTTTTTGCGGGTGGGACCTATAGCACGCAAGATAACTATAGGAACGGTGATGGCACCGAAGTCGGAAATACTGCAAATCGTCTCAGTGCGGGTATCGCAAAGCTGACTATTCGCCCGGCTGATGGTCACGAGGTTAAGCTCGGATCAGTTTTCCAAGAGAGTTTGTACACCAACGGGCAGCCGAATAACGGCCCAACAACCACCACAAGTGCGCCCGCGGCAATTCGGGGAACGTCGGTTTACGATACCCAGGTTCAAAGCTATACCAACACGCTGAACTGGAAGTATTCAAAGCCCGAAGACAAGATACTCGACTTCGATGTGAATCTGTATTGGAATCGGACTGACCAGAGCCAAACCAAGACCTACGCAAATCGAATCCATACCGGTGCCAATCCACCGTTCACGGTTACTCCAGTTTGTACGCTAGCAAATCCTGGTGATGCAATTACCGGATGTGTGGGCGATACTCGTGGCTACCTGCTCGATACTTATGGCATCGATATTCATAACACGTCGCGTTTCGAGACTGGTGCTTGGAACCATGCCATCACTTATGGCGGCGACATTTTTAAGGATGACGTGAGCCTAACGGATCCGCGTGGCAACTCTAACATTACCACGCCGCCCGGTACGCGGACCGTCTCAGGTGCGTTTGCGCAGTGGAAGGCGACCTATCCGTCTATCGTGGAACTAGTCGGAGCGCTGAGATACGACAATTATAATCTGCAGTCGGGCAGCAATTCATCCAATGGCGACCGCTTGTCTCCCAAGATTACAATAGGCCTTCTGCCGGGAACGGTTGTGACGCCTTATGTGAGTTATGCCGAGGGTTATCGCTCGCCCACGGTGACTGAAACATTGATTAGTGGCGCTCATGCATCCGCGGTAGGTGCGCCTCCATTTCTTTGCCCGGACGGTTCGCGCGGCATGTTCTGCTTCTTGCAGAACACAAGTTTGCGCCCGGAGGTCGGTAAGAATAAGGAAATCGGCTTCAACATCAAGAAGAACGATCTCTTCTCAGCGGGGGACAGCTTCCGTGGCAAGTTGAACTTCTTCCGCAATGATGTTGATAACTACATCCAGGCAGTAACATTTGAGGCTGGGCCTACGCAGACGTTCTTTGGGCAGTCGTTCCTCACGAGCTATTATCAGTATCAGAATCTCCCGCATGCCCGAATTCAAGGCTTCGAAGCCGAAACGATGTACGATGCCCAAAAGTGGTTCGTTGGGGTCTCCGTAACGTTGCAGGAAGGCAAGGAAACTGCCACGAATGTTGGTCTCTACAGCGTTCAGCCGCAGAAGATCACGACCACCGCCGGCCTTCGTTTCCTCGACAATACAATCACGACGTCGCTCCAGTGGACCTCGGTCAAGGCAAACACGGATCTTCCACTGACTTACTTGCCGGCGACGTCATACGACCTTCTCAATTTCTACGTATCGGCTCGCCCGACCAAGGATATGGTTGTGTCGTTCTCGGTTGAGAATTTGCTGAACCAATACTATCGCCCCTATGCAGTGCCGCGTAGCACTGCGACGGACATTCAGAATGATACGCTCTGGGCGAGTGCTGGCGCTGGCGTCGTCTTTAAAGGCGGTCTGAAATATCACTTCGGCGGGTAGGCCGTTGACAAGCTAAGACTGCTATTTTGACAAACCTCAGAAGCCGCGTCGATGTCCCGACGCGGCTTCTTTCGTGCTTGATGTGCTTGCAAAAAGGACTACTAGTTTGCTGCAATAGCAGTCACAAGGAGACTTCCATGTTCATCGCCATGAACCGCTTTCAGGTCAAAACCGGATCCGAAGCCGCATTTGAAAACATCTGGGCCAGCCGCGAGTCTTATCTGAGCGAGCTCCCGGGCTTCATCGAATTCCATCTGCTGAAGGGCCCGGTGGCAGAGGATCACACGCTGTATTCCTCGCACACGGTTTGGGCCAGCAAGGCCAATTTCGAGAACTGGACCAAGTCCGATCAATTCCGCAAGGCGCATGCCCGTGCCGACAACAAGTCGGAAGGTGCCAGCCTCTATCTTGGCCACCCGAAGTTTGAAGGATTCGAGGTGATCCAGACCGAGAAGAACAGCAAAGCGGCCTGATCGCGCTGCGCATCACGATCGATCACGGAGCATTCCATGCCGAATACTGACCTCGCCGCACTCAAAGCCCACATGGCGGAGAATCCCGGCGCCGTGATCGAGACGGTTGCACGCGAGCGTGGCGTGACGCCGCGTGTGGTGATCGAAGCGCTGCCGCCGGAGATGGTCAAGATCGGCGGCGGCGCCGACGCTTTTGTCTCCGCGATGACCGATATCGCGGAGTGGGGTGAAGTGACGCTGATCGTCCATACCGACGACGGCATCTTTGAAACCACGGCCCCATTGTCGCCGGGCTCTCTCGGGCACGGCTATTACAATCTGACCGAACCAAAGGGCCTGCACGGCCATCTGCGTCATGAACGCTGCGGCGGTGTCGCCTTTGTCGAACGGCCTTTCATGGGCAAGTCGTCAGCCTTTGTCGCATTCCTGAATGTGGATGGCGGCGTGATGTTCAAGGTGTTCGTCGGTCGCGACGAGACGCGTGCGTTGAAAGCAGACCAGCTTGCGCGGTTTCGTGCGCTTGCCGGAAAACTCGCGGCCTGATCGCCGCCATTACTCGTCCAGCTCTTTCATGCGGGCCATCAGCATCTCGGCGACAAGCCTTGTCGATGGTGATGCCATGCGTGCGGCGAGCTGAACAAGCGTGACTTGCGTCGCCTCCAGCCGTTTGTCGTGCAACGGGACGGCTACAAGAGCGCCGGCATTGATCGGGGCCATGGCCGAAACCATGGGCATGAATGTCGCCAGATCGGTGCGCGCGGTGATCGTTTGCGCAAATGCGAGCGAGTTCGCCTCGCTGCATATGTCCAGCTGAATGCCGGCCTGAGCGCAGGATTTGTCCAGTTCCTGCCGAATGCCGAACGACGTGTCCGGCAGGATCACCCGCAAGCCTGCCAGATCTTTCATCCGCAACGAGGCTTGCCTGGCGAGCGGATGCCGGGGCGAAACGATCAGGCAGACCGGCTGCCGCATGCGACCGAGCTCGTTGAGGTCGCGCCGGTTGGCGCGGCCGAAGATGAGGCCGAGATCGACGTCGTTCTGCCCGACCAGATCCACCACGTCACGGGAGCCCACGGCCGTCACAGACAGCGTGATGCCGGGATAGCGTTGCGACAGATCGGCGAAAATGCCCGGCAGGAAGTCCGACAGCATGCCTTCGACGGTCGCGATCTTCACCTGACCGCGCCGGAGTGCTGCAAATTCCTCGACCTGGCTACGCAGGCCGTCGAGCTGGCTGCGATTGTCGATTGCATAGCGATAGAGCACATGGCCGGCATCGGTCAGGTTCATGCCGCGCGCACCGCGCTCGAACAGTTTGACGGCCAGTTCTTCCTCCAGCCCCTGCACCTGCCGGCTGATTGCAGAGGGAGCAATACGCAGCGCCGCTGCGGCCTGCTTGATCGATCCGCATTCGGTGACGACGCGAAAATAGCGAATGGCGGTGGATTCGATCATCGGCCCGTCTTTCAGATGCCGTGCCTGCCACGAGGGCAGCGGCTGGCTAGCGTTCTGATTTTCAGATCGGCTGCGTCGAAATTCAATGCTTTTATTCGATATCTAAATTTGTCAGACTTTTTGCCGGGTCAAAGTCACCGTCCCTGATGGAGAACTTGGATGTTTCGCCTCCGGTCTGCCTTCCCGACACGCATTTCCGCCTCTCTCGCGCTGGCGGTGGCCGGCTTCGCCGCGGCGACGACAGTCGCCTCGGCTCAGGATGTCATCCGCTTCGGCGCACCGCTGCCGATCACCGGCCCGCTGGCCCCGGAAGCGGTGAAGCAGCAGCAGGGCTACGATCTCTGGGCCGAGCAGGCCAACAAGGCCGGCGGCATCAATGTCGGCGGCAAGAAATACAAGGTCGAGATCGTCTATTCCGACTACCAGTCGAACACGCCGCGCTCGGTGCAGACCACCGAACAGATGATCACCCAGGAGAAGGTGAACTTCATGTTCGGCCCGTTCGGTTCGGGCGCCGCCAAGGCCGCGAGCACGATCGCCGAGAAATACAAGATGCCGATGCTGGCCGCGACGGCGTCGTCGGTGCAGGTTTATGACCAGAACTACAAATATCTGTTCGGCACCTTCACGCCGAACGATACGCTGACCACGCCGCTGACCAAGCTCGTCAAGGCGAAGGCGACCGACGTGAAGAAGGTTGCAATCCTCGCCCGCAACGATCTGTTCCCGCTCGCCATCGCGCAAGAGATGGAGAAGTCGGCCAAGGAGAACGGGCTCGAAGTCGTCTATTTCGAGAAATATGCGATCAATACGCTCGATCATTCGGCGACCCTGTCGCAGATCAAGTCGCTGGCGCCACAGTGGATCTTCGTCACCGGTTATACCAACGACCTGCTGCTGGTGCGCAAGCAGATGGCCGACCAGCAGATTAAGGCGGGCGTCGTTACCATGATCGCCGGCCCGGCCTATCAGGAGTTCATCGATTCTGCCGGTCCGAATGCCGAGAACATCTCCAGCGCCTCCTGGTGGCATCCGGCCGAAAAATATGACGGCAAGGATATCTTCGGTTCGACCGCGAATTTCGTGAAGCTGTTCAGGGACAAGTACAAGGCCGAACCGGATTATGCGCATGCCTCGGCTGCCGTTTGCGGCGCGCTGTTCCAGATGGCCATCGAGAAAGCCGGTTCGCTGGACCGCGACAAGGTGCGTGACGAGCTTGCGAAGATGGATGTCGTGACCTTCTGGGGCCCGGTGAAGTTCGGCGCGAACGGCCAGATCAACTCGCTCGAGCCGCCGGTTTTCCAGATCCAGGGCGGCAAGCCGATCGTGCTGTTCCCTGATGCGATCAAGCAGGGCGATTTCAAGCTCGGCGTGAACTGAGCAACGGCCGCGACCGGCGAGGGGACGATATGCTGGCAATCCAGGTTCTCATCAATGCACTCGTACTCGGGTGTCTCTATGCCTGTATTGCCATCGGCTTCTCGCTGGTCTGGGGCGTTCTCAATGTCATCAATCTGATCCACGGCTCATTCATCGTGCTCGGCGCCTATCTGGCGTGGGGCGCCTACAATTCGCTGGGGCTGTCGCCCTGGTATTCACTGCTGATCGCGGCGCCGGCCTTCTTCGTGTTCGGCTATGTGCTGCAGCGGATCTTGCTCAATCGCGTCATCACCGCGCCGGTGCTGGTGACGCTGACGCTGACCTTCGGGCTCGATCTGATCCTGAACAATGCGATGATCTATTACTTCAAGGCGGACTACCGGAAGCTCATCCTCAATCCGCCGACGGGCTCGATCTCGATCTTCGATGTCGTCGTTCCCATCGATCGCCTGATCGCCACCGGTGCGGCGCTGTTCCTCACCTTCCTGCTGTATCTGCTGCTGCGGCGCTCGAAGGTCGGCCGCGCCATCGTGGCGGTGCGTCTCGATCGCGATGCGGCCGTGCTGATGGGCGTCGATGTGAAATCGATCTATGCCGTCGCCTTCGGGCTCGGTGCGGCGCTGGCAGGCTGCGCCGGCGTGCTGATGGCGCTGATCTTCCCGATCTCGCCGCTGACCTCGTCGGCCTATCTCGGCAAGGCCTTCGTGGTCTGCGTGCTTGGTGGCCTCGGCAGCGTGTCCGGCGCGCTGGCCGGTGGCCTGCTGCTGGCCTTGGTGGAGGGCATCGGCTCGGTCTATCTCGGCCCCGCCCATGCGGTGACGCTGTCCTTCGTTCTGCTGATCGTGTTTCTCATCGTCAGGCCGCAGGGCCTGCTTGGCCGGAAGGGCTTTGAATGACCCGGTCTCACTACATTCTGTTCGCCTTCCTTGCCTGCGTCGCGGCGCTGCCGCTATTCGGTGAAGCCTATGCGCTCAGGCTCGGCACCATGGCCTGCATGTATGCCGTCTTCGCGTTGTCGTGGAATATCGTGGGCGGCTTCGCCGGCTATCCGTCCTTCTCGACCGCCGCTTTCTTCGGTCTTGGCGCTTATTCGACCGGGATCCTGATGAACAAGGGCGTACCGTTGCTGGTGTCGGTCGGCGTATCGCTGGTGTTCTGCCTGCTGCTGGCAGCCGCATTCGGTGCCGTACTGCTGCGCCTGCGCGGGCACTATTTCGCCATCGCATCGTTGTCGCTGGTCGAGGTGTTCCGCGAGCTCGTCAACAATGCGACGGATCTTACCGGCGGCGGCATGGGGCTCAATATCCCCCTGGTGTCGGGATCGAGCGTGATGTCAGATGCGACCTTCTTCTTCTACGCGATGTGGGGCCTGCTGCTGATCACGGCGATTACCGTGACGATCGTGGCGACATCGAAGCTCGGCTTCGGGCTCAACTGCATCCGCCAGAACGAGACTGCGGCGAGCATGGTCGGCCTCAATGCGACGCTCTACAAGGCGATCGCCTTTGGTCTCTCGGCCTGTTTCGTCGGCGCGGCCGGTGGCCTCTATGCTGCCTGGGTGCATTACATCGACCCATCCGACGTGTTCGATATCCTCTATTCGGTGAAGCCCATCGTGATGGCGCTGATGGGTGGCCTCGGTTCGCCGCTTGGCGTGGTATTCGGCGCCTTCCTCTATCTCGGTCTCGAAGAGGTGGTCTGGCGCAACTACATCCAGATCCATTCCGGCGTGCTCGGCGTGCTGATCATCCTGCTGCTGCTGTTCCTGCCGCATGGCCTGGTGTCGCTGCGGATCGAGAAAATCCGGCAGGCACTGTTCGGACGAAAGGCCAGCCATGTCTGAGCCCGCGCACGAAATCCTGCATCTCAGCAATGTCTCGCGCCACTTCAGCGGCCTCAAGGCGCTCAGTGACGTCTCGCTGTCCGTGAACAAAGGCGAGGTGGTCGGCCTGATCGGCCCCAATGGCGCCGGCAAGACCACGCTGGTCAACACCATCTGCGGCGTGACGCCGGCGTCGTCGGGCGTCGTCACCTTCAATGGCCAGGACATCACGCGCATCAAGACCTATCAGTCGGCACGCATGGGCCTGTCGCGTACCTTCCAGATCGTGCAGCCTTTCGCCGAATATTCGGCGCGCGACAATGTTGCGGCCGCCGCCTTGTTCTCGCAGCCTGGCGAAAGCCTGAAATCGGCGCGTGAAGCGGCGCGGGCGCATCTGTCGTTCGTCGGCCTCGATGCGCAGGTCGATCAGCCGGCCGCGACGCTGACGCTCGCCATGCGCAAACGCCTCGAACTTGCCAAGGCGCTGGCGATGAAGCCGAAGCTGCTGTTTCTCGACGAAGTGAATGCCGGCCTGAATAGCGCCGAGGTCGAGCGTGCCACGAAACTTATCCATCAGCTCGCGGCGGATGGCATCACCATCGTGATGATCGAGCATCTGATGAAAGTGGTGCTGAATGTCTGCACGCGGATCGCGGTGCTGCATAACGGCCGCCTGATCGCCGATGGCGCGCCGCGCGACATCATCAAGGATCCCGCTGTCGTCGATGCCTATCTCGGCCAGCAATATGCACAACGGAATGCTGCCCGTGGCTGATCATCAGATGCTCGAACTCAAGGACGTCTGCGCCGGCTATGGCGAGATCCAGGTGCTGTGGGGCATCGACATGGTGGTGCGCTCCGGCGAGATCACCGCGCTGATCGGCTCCAATGGCGCCGGCAAGACGACGCTGATGCGCGCGCTCTCCGGCCTGATCCCGCGACAGTCGGGCAGCTATGTCTCCGAAGGCGTCGACCTGTCGAAGGCGTCGGCGGCCGCGATCCTCGCCCATGGCATCGTCCATGTGCCCGAAGGCCGCCGCCTGTTCGGCGCCATGAGCATCGAGGACAATCTCCTGATGGGCGCCTATTCGCGCAAGGCGAGCAGCGCCGAACTGAAGCGGGATATCGATCGCGTTTATACGACGTTCCCCAAGCTGCGCGAGCGCCGGAACCAGGCTGCCGCCACGCTGTCGGGTGGAGAGCAGCAGATGTGTGCCATCGGCCGCGGGCTGATGAGCGCGCCGCGTTTGCTGATGATCGATGAATTGTCGCTTGGCCTGTCGCCGCTGCTTGTCGAGCAACTCGTGGCGGCGCTGCGCCAGTTGAATTCCGAAGGCATGTCGATCCTGCTGGTCGAGCAGGACGTCACCACGGCGCTCGATCTCTGCCACCACGCCTACATCATGGATATGGGCCGCATCGTGCGGGCCGGGCAGGGCGCCGAACTCCTTGCCGATCCCATCATCCGCGACGCCTATCTTGGCGTCCTCGAAGACTGATCACTGTTTCATCCGAAAGAGGTCACCATGATCGCAACTGTCGAAGCTCCCAATAGCGGCTATCGCTACATGCCCGGCGTGTTCCAGTATTCCTGCGGCGTCGGCGCGCTGCCCGGCTTCACGCTGGAGCGCGTGCGTTTCTCCAAAGTCGTGCCGCTGAAGGAAGGCTTTGCGAAGATCGCCGAGATCATCAAGGCGGCCGGCCGGCCGCTGACATCCTTCGCTGCCTGCGAACTCCGCTCGCCCGCGCCTTTCACCGAACAGGGGTTTATCGATTTCAACGAGATCTACATCAAGACGCTCGAAGACTGGGGCATCATGAAGGATCGCGTGAATCCGATCGCGCGCAGCAATGTCTGTCCGAAGATCGATCCGCCATCGGCGCCCGGTTTCCACGCGTTTGCCTTCACGACCGTTGCGCCCGATGCGCCGCCGTCTTTCGTCGTCGCCGGCAGTGGCGAGTCGCCCGAAGGCAAGGGTGACTACCGGGACAATGCGGTGCGGTTCGGCGACACCAGCCCGTCTGGCATGCTGGAGAAAGCGAAATTCGTGCTCGACGAGATGGAGCGCCGCATGAGCGCTTTTTCGGGTGACTGGAGCCAGACGACCGGGGCCCAGCTTTATACCGTTCACGATGTTTACCCGATCCTGGAAAGCGAGCTTGGCCGCCGCGGGGTGTTCCGCAATGGCCTGACCTGGCACTTCAACCGCCCGCCGATCGAAGGCCTCGAATATGAGATGGACTGCCGGCGGGTCCATCACGAGCGCGTGGTCGAGGTCTGATCCGGCTCCCTGTCGGTCGTCTTTCCGGATGACCTCTTGATCCGGCTCATGTAAAAGCCCTTCACATGAGCTGGAACAAGGACCGTCGCGGCGATCGCGGCTATCATCATGGCAATCTGAAAGAGGCGCTGCTGCAGGCAGCGCTGGGGCTGATCGCGGAGAAGGGGCCGGCAGGCTTCACCTTCGCCGACGCCGCGCGCACGGCCGGCGTCAGTGCCGCTGCGCCATATCGCCACTTTCGCGACCGTGATGATCTCCTGGCCAATATCGCCCAGCGCGGCTTCGAGCAGTTCGAGCAGACGCTGGCGCAGGCCTGGGACGATGGCCGTCCGAATACGGTTACGGCGTTCGAGCGCCTCGGCAAGGCCTATCTGGCCTTTGCCCGCAACGAGCCCGCTTTCTATTCGGCGATGTTCGAGTCCGGAATACCTGCGGATTCCAGCCCTGAGCTGACTGCTGCGGGCGAGCGTGCTTTCGGCGTGATCCGCGCCGCTGCCGAGCGCCTTGCCGCGCTGACGCCTCCGGGCGTGCCGCGTCCGCCGGCGCTGATGATGGCGCTGCATATCTGGTCGATGTCGCACGGCATCGCATCGTTGTTCGGCCGCGGCGATGCCGCCCGCCGCAAGCTGCCGATGTCGCCGGACGATCTGCTGGAAGCCGGCGCGCTGATTTATTTGCGCGGGCTTGGCTTCCCGACCGACCAGAAGCCGCCCGAAAAGGACAGACCCGCAGAGCCGAAATCCGGCCCGTGGGGGACTGCGCCCAAATAGTCGCAGGTCACCTCTCGATTATGTGAGCGACGGGCTCGGTGCCCGCCTTGACAAAACCGGGCCGTGGTTTACGTATGTAAATGTTATTTACATTCACAAGCGGCATGGTGCCGCCGATGGAGAGGAAGATGTCTGACACCGCAGATCTCAATCGCTGGGGCCGTCCCTACGATGAGCGCGTGACCTATGGCCTTCGTTCGCCATGGCACATTGTGCTGATCGTTCTTGGTTTCATCGTCTGGTGGCCGATTGGCCTCGCACTTCTCTTCTTCAAACTCGGGAGCAGAAACATGGGTTGCTGGGATCGTCAGGGTCGTTTCGAACACAAGATGCAGCGGATGCAGGACAAGATGGAGCGCATGCGCGGCCGTATGGAACGCCATGGTTTCGGCGCCGGCTTCGGCTTCGGCGAACCGACGTCGGGCAATCGCGCTTTCGACGAATATCGCGTCGAAACCCTGCGTCGCCTCGAAGAGGAGCAGCATGAGTTCAAGAGCTTCCTGGAGCGCCTGCGTCACGCCAAGGACAAGGAAGAGTTCGACCAGTTCATGGCCCAGCACCGCCAGCGCCCGACCCCGCCGCCGGCCGACAACAACCAGCCCCAGGGTTGATGTAAGCTGGATGAAAATACCGGAGCAGGGCGGTTCACCGCTCCGCTTCCCCAACCGCCCGCCTGTCCCCACAGGCGGGCGGTTTCGTTTGTGCTGTCACGCACTCTTCACGAACAAGCGAACGGAGCTTCATTTCTCGGTGAAACAGCCCGTGGTAACGCAACATTAACCATAGCCGGGCTCTGGTAAGAGCCGCAGAAATGCGCGCGAAGCCCTTGTTTTGACATGTTGGCAGGGAATTTAGGGCCCGGCCTCGGACGGGTCATCCATGCCACAGACAAGGACGTGCCCTGGCGCCATCGCGCCTGGTTCGGCGCGTGACTGCATGATCGATCGGCGGGCATGCCGGTCGAAGGGGATATTGCGTTGAGAGGATACCGCTAATGAATCCGGATGTCGCACAGTCAGCCATGCCGCTGGTGTCGACCGACGTGTCGCTGATTGGTCTGTTCCTGCAGGCGCACTGGATCGTCAAGGCCGTGATGGCCGGACTGATCGGTTGCTCGGTCTGGGTCTGGGCCATCGCGATCGACAAGATGTTCCTCTATTCGCGCTCCCGTCGCGCCATGGACCGTTTCGAGCAGGCCTTCTGGTCCGGCGAGTCCATCGAGGATCTGTATCGCGCGCTATCGGCCAAGCCGACCCAGTCGATGGCCGCCTGTTTCGTCGCCGCCATGCGCGAGTGGAAGCGTTCGTTCGAGAGCCAGGCGCGCTCCTTCACCGGCCTGCAGATGCGCATCGACAAAGTGATGAACGTCTCGATCGCCCGCGAAGTCGAACGCCTTGAGCGTCGTTTGTTGGTGCTGGCGACGGTCGGTTCGGCTGGTCCGTTCGTCGGCCTGTTCGGTACCGTCTGGGGTATCATGACGAGCTTCCAGGCCATCGCGGCGTCGAAGAATACTTCGCTTGCGGTGGTCGCTCCGGGCATCGCGGAAGCGCTGTTCGCCACCGCCATCGGCCTTATCGCCGCCATCCCGGCGACCATTTTCTACAACAAATTTACGGCAGAAGTGAACCGGCAGGCATTGCGCCTGGAGGGGTTTGCCGACGAGTTCTCCGCCATCCTGTCGCGCCAGATCGACGAGCGCGCCTGATGGCCGATGGTTTGAATGACGTGATGAGTGCCCGATCATGGGGATGAATGCAGCAGCAGGCGGTGGGGGCGGTAGCCGGCGGGGACGCCGGCGCGCTGCCGTCATGGCTGAAATCAACGTCACGCCGATGGTCGACGTGATGCTGGTGCTGATGATCATCTTCATGGTCTCGGCGCCGTTGATGACCTCGACCATCGATATCGACCTGCCCATCGCCAGCGGCGGCAAGTCGGTGTCGCAAAACGCGCCGCCGCTCACCGTCTCAGTGAAGCGCACCGGCGGCAGCTGCAACTCGGCCGTGGAAACCTACATCGCCGACGCGCTGGTGCCGCAGAGTGAATTGGCCGCCAAGATCACCGCGATCCGCTCCACGCGGACGGAAACGGACAATACCGTGTTTTTGCGCGGTGATCGGGACGTTTGCTACACGGACATGATGAAGCTGCTCGGCATGGTGCGCGCTGCCGGCTTCAAGGCCAATATCGTGATCCTGCCGGAGCAGGGATCGTAACGCGATGGCGCAGCGGTCATGAGCAGAATGAAAGAAGTGATGGCAAGGGTCGATAAGACGCTGGTTGCGTCCGTCGCCTTGCATCTGCTCGTGTTCGGCTGGGGCCTGTTCACCTTCGACTCCAAGGCACTGGAAGTGCATCCGGAAGATTCCGTGGCGGTGGACGTTATTTCCGACGACCAGCTCGCCAAGGCCATGGCTGGTGAACGCACCGGCAAGAAGGACAATCCTAAGCCCAAGGTCGAGAAAATCGCGGAAGCCAAGCCGCCGGATGAGGCGGTCGGCAAGATCGACGACAAGAAGCCGCCGGTGATCACCGAAGTCGCGCCAAAGGAACAGCCGAAGACCGAAGACAAGGCCGCCGCCGAAGCCGCCGCCAAGGCGGAAGCCGCGGCAAAGGCCGAAGCTGCTGCAAAGGCCGCAGCGGATGCCAAGGCCAAGGCGGAAGCGAAGGCCGCTGCAGCGGCAGAGGCGAAGGAATTGGCTGAAGAGAAGGCCGAAGCGGAAGCGGCGGCAAAGGCGGAAGCCAAGGCCAAGGCCGAAGCGCAGGCCAAGGCGAAAGCCGAAGCCAAGGCAAAGGCTGAAGCGAAAGCCAAGGCGGATGCCGAAGCGAAGGCCAAGGCAGAGGCAAAAGCCAAGGCTGAAGAGGCGAAAAAGGCCGAGCGCGTTTTCGATCAGTCGAAAATTGCAGCCCTGATCGACAAGCGTGATCCGACCCGCAACTCAGCGACCGGCTCTGATCTGAACCCGACGGCAGCGCTGGGCCTCTCCAAGGGCAATGCGGCCAACAACGTCGCCACCTGGGGCGCGATGTTCAAGTCGCAGGTCGAGCGTTGCTGGAAGAAGCCGTATGGTGGCGTCGAGGCGCAGTTCACCCAGGCCATTTTCAGCGTCAAGCTGAAGCGCGACGGCACGCTGGAAGCCCAGCCAACGGCTGTCAGCAATCCATCGACGCCGTATTTCCGCGTCTATCAAGAGAGCGCGCTGCGTGCCATCATCGATTGCCAGCCCTACAAGTTGCCGGCGGCCTTCTTTGAAGAGTGGAAGTTCTTTGAACCCGTTTTCACCGAGCGCGCTTCCTGAGCCGGCCGCCCGAGCAAAGCTGTAACATGACCGACAAGAATGGATCGCATCTGATGTTTTCCCGTCCGAGCCGCCGCCAGATCATCACCGGCATTGGATCGCTCGGCCTGCTGGCTGGCACCGGCGCGCGCAACGCGTTCGGCCAGGCCCGCGTGCAGATCACCGAAGGCAATGTGGCGCCGCTGCCGATTGCGATCCCGACTTTCAATGCCGGCACCGGAGCCGATAATGAAGTCAGCAATGGCGTGTCGCAGGTCATCACCAATAACCTGAAGCGTAGCGGCCTGTTCGCGCCGATCGATCCGGCGGCCTTCGTGGAGAAGACCGTCAATATCGATGCGCCGCCGAATTTCCAGAACTGGAAGACGGTCAATGCGCAGGCCCTCGTCACCGGCCGCATGACCCGTCAGGGTGACGGCCGCCTCAAGGCCGAGTTCCGTCTGTGGGATGTCGCCACCGGCCAGCAGCTCGCCGGCCAGCAATACTTTACGTCGCCGGAATACTGGCGCCGCATCGCCCACATCATCTCCGACCAGATCTATGAGCGCCTGACCGGCGAAAAGGGCTATTTCGATAGCCGCATCGTGTTCGTGGACGAGACCGGCGCCAAGGAGCGTCGCGTGAAGCGCTTGGCGCTGATGGATCAGGACGGCGCCAATGTGCGCTATCTGACTCGCGGTGCCGATCTGGTGCTGACGCCGCGCTTCTCGCCGTCCACGCAAGAGATCACCTATATGGAGTTCGGCCAGGGCGATCCGCGCGTCTATCTCTTCAATATCGAGACCGGGCAGCGCGAGATCGTCGGCAATTTCCCCGGCATGTCGTTTGCGCCGCGCTTCTCGCCGGATGGCCAGCGGATCATCATGAGTCTGCAGCAGGGCGGCAATTCGAACCTGTTCGTGATGGATCTGCGCTCGAAGTCCACCACGCGCCTCACCGATACGCCGGCGATCGACACGTCGCCGTCCTATTCCCCGGATGGCCAGCGCATCTGTTTCGAAAGCGATCGCGGCGGCAAGCCGCAGATCTATGTCATGGGCGCCACCGGCGGCGGCGCGCAGCGCATCTCGTTTGGGGAAGGCAGCTACTCGACGCCGGTGTGGTCGCCGCGCGGCGACTACATCGCCTTCACCAAGATGGGAGGCGGCCAGTTCTCCATCGGCATCATGAAGCCGGACGGTTCGGGCGAACGCATTCTCACCTCGGGTTATCATAATGAAGGCCCGACCTTTGCGCCGAATGGCCGCGTGGTCATGTTCTTCCGCGAGACCGGTCCAGGTCCGTCGCTGTATTCCGTCGACGTGTCTGGCCGTAACGAGCTGAAGGTCCCGACACCGGGCTTCGCGTCCGACCCCGCATGGTCGCCGCTGCTGTCGTAAATGATTGATTAAAATCAATACCCGGATCGCCGGTGAATACCGGCAATCTTTTCCCACCGTGCTGAATTTACACGCAGATTTTCTGTTTATGCGAAGACGTAAATACTTCGCTAAGGATGTTCCCTCAGAAAGAGTTCATCAGGACCCGGTACCAATGTGCGCCTGAACAGGACGCGCCAACGCCCGATGCAGCTCGCTGATCACAACCGGACGAATAGCAAGTCGATGTCGCCGTCGATCTACACGGCGCTGGTCGATTCCCTGTTTGAAAACCCCATTCCGATGCTGGCTGGCGCTGTTTGCGCCGGCACCGGCGCGGTCATGACTGCGGTCAAGACCGGCAATTCTCTCTTGTGGCCGTGTGCCGCGCTGATCATCGCGATCGGCGCTCTGCGTGCGCTCCAGCTCAGCAAATACGAGAAACGCCAGACCGTGCTGACGCCGGAAGAGGCGGCGCGCTGGGAACTGAACTATATGATCGGCGGCTCGCTTTATGCGGCAGCGCTTGGTCTGTGGTGCTGGGTCGTTCTGCTGGGCAGTGATGATCCCGTCGCCCATATGCTCGGAACCGCGGTGACAGTGGCCTATATCGCTGCCGGGGCTGGCCGAACCTATGGCCGGCCAAAGATCGCGCAGCTGCAGGTTTTGCTGGCTTGCGGACCAATGTCGCTGGCCTTGGTCATTCATGGCGGCTTCTACTATATCGGCTTCGCCTTCCTGAACGTTCTGTTCTTCATCGGTCTTCGTCGGATCACGCTGCGGCTGCACGACGTCTATGTGAAGGCGTTGCTTGCGACGGAGCGTGTTGGTTCGATCGCAGGTCAGTTCGATACGGCGCTCAACAACATGCCGAACGGCCTGTGCATGTTCGGTGCCGACGGCCGGTTGGCCGTTCTCAACAATCGCTTTGCCGAAATGATGGAGATCGCCGGCAATGTCGCTGTCGAGCGCGGCATCAGCGTCCACGATCTCGTCTCTCTCTGTGTCAGTGCCGGCTCGGTGTCTGCCGCCAGTGGCATGACCATCGAAGCCGAGATCGATAGCTCCCAGGCCGCTGAAATCACCACGATCGATCACGCGCACGAGAATGAGCGCGCGCTGTCCTGGAAATTCCAGCCGATGCCGGGCGGCGGTACTGTCGTTCTGCTGGAAGATATTACTGAGCGACGGAATTCCGAAGCGCGCATCAGTCATATGGCGCGGTTCGATGAGCTGACGGGCCTGCCGAACCGCATGAGCTTCCGGAACGAAATCGGCCGCATGCTCAAGACGGCTGACGGGTCGGCGATGTCCGCGCTGCTGTTCGTCGATCTCGATCAGTTCAAGCAGGTCAACGATACGCTGGGGCATCCCTGTGGCGATGAGCTGCTGTGCATGGTGGCTGATCGCTTGCGCGGAATGTTGCGCGCGGAGGATTTCGTCGCGCGTTTCGGCGGCGACGAGTTCGTCGTTTACCAGCGCAGCATCAAGAACAGTCACGATGCTGCGGACCTCGCGCGCCGGATCGTCGAACATCTGAGCGAGCGCTACGAAGTCGATAATCATCAGGTCGAAATCGGCGCCAGCGTCGGCATTGCCTTGACGGAAGCCGGTGTCAGCGCCGACCACCTCCTGAAGAACGCCGATATGGCGCTGTATCGCGCCAAGGCATCGGGCCGCGGGACGTTCTGCTTCTTCCGTGACGAGATGGCCCAGACTGTCGAAGCCCGTCGCGTGCTCGAGCTGGATCTGCGCAAGGCGCTCGCGAACGAAGAGTTCGAAATCTACTATCAGCCGCTGGTCAATCTGAAGTCCGGCCGCATCTCCACATGTGAAGCCTTGCTGCGCTGGAATCATCCGGTGCGCGGAACCGTGTCGCCGGTCGATATCATTCCGATCGCGGAAGACATGGGGTTGATTGTGGACCTCGGTCGCTGGATTCTCCGCAAGGCGTGCATCGAATGCATGAAGTGGCCGGAGGCGGTCAGCGTCGCCGTCAACTTCTCATCGCAGCAGTTCCATCAGCGCGATGTCCTGAGCGAAGTCCGTTACGCTCTGGAAGTATCGGGACTGCCGGCGCATCGCCTCGAAATCGAAATCACCGAGTCGTCCTTGTTGCGTAACACGCAGTGGACCCACGATGCGCTCGCACAGCTGCATGCTGCGGGCTGCCGGATTTCCCTGGACGATTTCGGCACCGGCTATTCGAGCCTGAGCTACCTGCATAATTTCCCGTTGCAGAAGGTGAAGATCGATCGCTCCTTCCTTGAGGGGATCGATACCCATCGTCCGTTGACGCTACTGCGTGGCGTCGCCCGTCTCAGCGCCGACCTGGGTATGTCCGTGGTGGTGGAAGGGATCGAGACCAATGAGCAGCTCGAACTGATCAGTGCTGATGGCACGATCACCGAGGCCCAGGGCTATCTGTTTAGCCGGCCGGTGCCTGCAACGCGCATTCGGCAACTGCTCGACGCCTCTCATGGCAGGCGCCAGATCGATGCCGTTCTGGACGTCGAGTCGAGCCGGGCCCCCGCGTAAAGACCGGCATTCACGATCCCGTCACACTACAATCACGATTCATTACATCAATGATGAGTAGGCAAAAGGTTAACCACGTTGTGGCAGAACCTTTGACAACTTTTAAGAAAGCTTTAACCTTCCCCTTACTCGCATACTTCCGGCGTGTTGTTGGCGTGGAGTTGGAATGATGGCTGCGGCCGATCAAGTGAATGACCTTTCCGCGCGTAACCATGAACTCCTGGACCGTGTTGATTACCGGTTAGTCGAGACCGAGGCGGAAAAAGAGGCGATCTACAGCCTCCGATACCGCGCTTACCTTCATGAGGGGGCGATCGAGCCGAAGGCCGAGCGTCGGCTGAAGGACCGCTTCGACGACCTGCCGAATTCTTGGACGTTCGGCATCTATATGGATGGCGAGCTGGCGAGCTCGCTGCGGATCAGCGTCGGTTCGCCCGACAATCCGGAAACCCCGGCGGTGGACGCGTTCGGCGATATCCTGCGTCCCCAGATCGAGGCAGGGAAGACCATCGTCGATCCCAACCGGTTTGTGGCGGATCCCGCCAACCGCACCAGATTTCCCGAACTGCCCTATCTCACGGTTCGGCTCGGCTATGTCGCCTGCGCCTATTTCAACGCCGATATCGGCACCGCGACCGTTCGCGCCGAACACCGCGCCTTCTATCGCCGCGTATTCCTGCAGACGCCGCTTTGCGAGCCGCGTCCTTATCCGACGCTGGTGAAGCCGCTCTGCCTGATGGCGGCAGATTTCAACGTCGTTCGCGAGAAGATCTTCGAGCGCTACCCGTATTTCCGCTCCACCCAGTTCGAGCGACGGGCGCTGTTCGAGCGCAAGAGCGAGCCGCTGGCGCCGGACCTTCATGCGCCTGAGTTCCAGTTGCTGCAGGCGACCCTGGGGCAACAGGCTTAATCGACGCCTGTTACGGGATTGATCCGGACTATCAGACGGCCGCCGCAGCGATGTGGCGGCCGTTTTCCGTGGATTCCCGCGAAAAATCAGGCGGCTGCGCGTGTCGCTTCACCGTCGCGCCATATTTCCAAAGCATTAACCACGCCGTTGCTTTTCGGCTGCCTGTGGCTTTTGATCGGTTTTGGCAACACCTCGTCAAGGTTGACGGAACGTTCGCTTAACCAACGACCTGTAGACCGAATGACAGTTGGGTAAAGCGTGAGCGTTGGAGGCTCCGGGAATGATTCAGCAGATGCGTATCCTCCAGGGATTGAAACTGGCTGCCGTACTGGCCGTGGCGCTCACGATGGGCGCCTGCGCGAACAAGAACGGTATGGGTGGCGCCGATGGCGCGATGGCCGGTGCGGCTGCTCCGGGCAGCCAGCAGGACTTCGTCGTCAATGTCGGCGACCGCGTGTTCTTCGAAAGCGACCAGACCGAGCTGTCGCCGCAGGCCATGGCCACCCTCGACAAGCAGTCCCAGTGGCTGCAGCAGTACAACCGCTATTCCTTCACCATTGAAGGTCATGCGGACGAGCGCGGCACCCGTGAATACAATATCGCTCTCGGTGCCCGCCGCGCCCAGTCGGTGCGCAGCTATCTGGCTTCGCGCGGCATCGATCCGAGCCGCATGCGCACGATCTCCTATGGCAAGGAACGCCCGGTCGCGGTGTGTAACGACATCTCGTGCTGGTCGCAGAACCGCCGCGCGGTAACGGTGCTGAACGCCGGCGCCTAAGCGTTTCGATGTGATATCATGAGCGGCGTCTGCCCGACCGGGCGGGCGCCGTTTTTGTGTTCGCGGTTATTTGTACGAGTGGTTATTTGTGTCAGAGGCGGCTTTGTCGCTGCCATCAGTCACAATTCCGGCGTAGTGCAACACTCATCGTTTTGGGCGCCATCAGGGCGCGCATCAGTCATCGCTCAGGCCAAAATGTCATTCAAATTCCAGTCGCTCGCCGGTGCCGCGCTTTTCGCTTCAATGCTTGTGACGGCGTCGCCGGTCTCGGCGCAGTTCTGGGGCCAGCAGCAGCAAGAACAGCAGCGACCGCAGACCTATGGCCGGCAGGATGGCGGCGTCGATCCGGAAATGCGGATCGAGCAGCTCGAAGGCCAGCTGCGCAGACTGACCGGCCAGAACGAGGAGCTGCAGTTCCGCAATCGCCAGCTCGAAGATCAGCTGCGCCAGTTGCAGGCCGGCGGCGGCGCGCCGCCAGCTGCGGCAGCGGCAGCCCGGCCGAATGTCGGTGCCATTCCGTCGACCCAGCCGATTCCGCAGCAGCAACCGATGGCGCAGCAGCCCGGTTACGCCCAGCCTCAACAGGCCCCTGCTGCGTCCGGGCCCGTCGTGCTCGACCCGGCAGCCGCCCGCGCGCCGGTCGCCGCAATGACGCGTTCGACCCCAACGCCAATCCTAACGCGCCGGGCGTGCCGCGTGCGCTTGGCGGCGGCCAGTTGCCCATGCAGGCCAATGCGCCGGCCGCGAGCGTGCCGAACGCGCCCGCGCCGCTCGACAATGCCGGGCAGGGCGGTGGCGCGCCAGCGCTGACCACACTGCCCCCGGGTGCTACGCCCAAAGACGAATTCGACCTCGGCCTCGGTTACATGCAGCGTCGTGATTATGCGCTGGCCGAAGAGACCATGCGCAATTTCGGCCAGAAGTATCCCAACGATCCGATGATCGCAGATTCGCAATATTGGCTCGGTGAAAGCTATTTCCAGCGCCAGAAGTATCGCGATGCCGCGCAATCCTTCCTCGGCGTCACCAGCAAATACGACACTTCCGCCAAGGCGCCGGACGCGCTGCTGCGGCTCGGGCAGTCGCTGGCGGCGCTGAAGGAGAAGGAGGCCGCCTGCGCCGCGTTCGGCGAAGTCGCCCGCAAATATCCGCGTGCCTCGACCGGCGTGAAGCAGGGCGTGGACCGCGAGCAGAAGCGCAACAAGTGCTAGACTTCGACGGTGAAGCTTGGTGGTCGTTGCCGACGAAGTAGGAGCTTTGTCTGATGACGTCTCCCGCCCCGAAATTCTGCGCTGCCGCGACCTTGTTCGTCGTCCAGGATGTGCTGAAAAGCGTCGCTTATTATCGTGACGTGCTCGGCTTCGAGGTCGCCTTCACCTATGGCGAACCGGTGTTTTACGGCGGCGTCGAACGTGACAATGTCGTTATTCACTTCCAGGCCGCGCACCGCACCCGGCGTGGCGCAGGGCAGGGCGCGGTGAATATTTTTGTCACGGAAGTCGATGCGCTTTGCGCGGACATGCAGTCACGCGGTGCGGTCATCATAGAGCCGCCCGGTGACCGTCCTTACGGTATGCGCGATTTCGATCTCGACGATCCCGATGGCAACCGCCTGACGTTCGGCATGGAATCGACCGCCGCTGCGCACGACGCGGGATGACATGAGCTACGGCGGTTCTCCTGCAGGCATGTCATCCGACGGTCCCGTTGCTGCAGCGGATGCTCGCGCGCTGTTTGCGGGATTCGCGGGTGCGCCTGCGTTGGTGCTGGCTGTATCCGGCGGGCCGGATTCCATCGCTTTACTTTGGCTGATGGCGCGGTGGCGGCGTGCCCGAAAAAGTGGTCCGGCGCTCCATGTGGTCACCGTCGATCATGGCTTGCGCAAGGAAAGTGCTGCGGAAGCGCGCGAGGTGAAGCGTCTCGCTGCATCGCTCGGTCTCCCGCACCGAACCCTTCGCTGGACCGGTGACAAGCCCAAAACCGGCCTCCCTGCCGCGGCGCGCGACGCCCGTTATAGGTTGCTCGCCCGCGCCGCGCGGACTGCGGGCGCAAGTCACGTGCTGACGGCGCATACGCGTGATGATCAGGCCGAAACGGTGCTGATGCGGATGGCGCGTGGGAGCGGGCTTACGGGTCTCGCGGCAATGACCGATCAGACCGAGCGCGACGGCATTCGGATCGCGCGCCCGCTTTTGCCGTTGTCGAAGGCGGCCCTGATCGCGACGCTCGACAAAGCCGGGATTGCCTATGCCGTCGATCCCACCAATGCGGACCCGCATTTTACCCGTCCGCGGCTGCGCGCTTTGATGCCCGTTCTGGCCGCCGAAGGGCTGGGGCCGCATGCATTAGCGCGGCTGGCCGCCCGCATGGCCCGCGCGGACGCGGCGCTCGAATTGATGGCCGATGGCGCCGAGCGGTTTCTGGCCCTCCGCAATCCCGGCCGCGCACCCGATGCCATCGATGCAGGGGCTTTCATGGGCCTGGCCGAGGAAATTCGCGTTCGTCTGCTGCTGCGGATGATTAATGCGGTCGGCCGCGAAGGTCCCGCCGAACTCGGCAAGGCGGAGAGCCTGGCCCTGGCGATGGAACAGGCCATGGAGGGGACAAGAAGCGGTATCCTGCTGAAACAAACGCTCGCCGGCGCGGTCATTTCGCTCACGCGCCACCGGTTGAAGATTGCGTCGGCGCCGCCCCGCCGCGCGGCATCGCGTAAAAGGCCTTAACCACCTCCAGAAAAGCAGGCCGTCGCGCCATGATTTGAACCGGAAAAGCGCCTAGATGCGCTAAATAGTCCGTGCCAGTTCCCTTGGCAGCGGCCCCTGTCGCACTTAAATTGCAACCGACTGACCCAGGGTGATCGCCTTGTGGCGAATCAAGGGAAGAGAGCCGCTCATTCCAGCGGTGACGAAGGAAGATCGATGAACGCGAATCTGCGCAATTTCGCCCTCTGGGTCATTATCGTGCTGCTGCTGCTGGCGCTGTTCACGCTCTTCCAGAATCCCGGTCAGCGCGCCGCCTCGCAGGACATCTCGTTCTCGCAGCTTCTCAGCGAGGTCGATCAGAACCGCGTCCGCGACGTCGTGATCCAGGGGCCGGAGATCAACGGCACCTTCACCAATGGCTCGACTTTCCACACCTATGCGCCGTCTGACCCGACGCTGATCAAGCGTCTGTATGACGCCAAGGTCTCCATCACCGCGAAGGCGCCGGGCGATAACGTGCCGTGGTTCGTGTCGCTGCTCGTGTCATGGCTCCCGTTCATCGCGCTCATCGGCGTCTGGATATTCCTGTCGCGCCAGATGCAGGGCGGCGCCGGCAAGGCCATGGGCTTTGGCAAGTCTCGGGCGAAGATGCTCACTGAGGCGCATGGTCGCGTGACCTTCGAAGACGTCGCCGGTGTGGACGAAGCCAAGCAGGATTTGCAGGAGATCGTCGAATTCCTGCGCGACCCCGGCAAGTTCCAGCGCCTGGGCGGACGCATCCCACGCGGCGTGCTGCTGGTCGGCCCTCCCGGCACCGGTAAGACCCTGATCGCGCGTGCGGTTGCGGGCGAAGCTAATGTGCCGTTCTTCACCATTTCGGGTTCGGACTTCGTCGAAATGTTCGTCGGCGTCGGCGCAAGCCGCGTCCGTGACATGTTCGAGCAGGCCAAGAAGAACGCGCCCTGCATCATCTTCATCGACGAAATCGATGCGGTCGGTCGGCATCGTGGCGCTGGTCTGGGCGGTGGCAACGATGAGCGGGAACAGACCCTCAACCAGTTGCTGGTCGAGATGGACGGCTTCGAGGCCAATGAGGGCGTGATCCTGATCGCCGCCACCAACCGTCCGGACGTGCTGGATCCCGCGCTGCTGCGTCCGGGCCGCTTCGACCGTCAGGTCGTGGTGCCGAATCCGGATGTCGTGGGCCGCGAACAGATCCTCAAGGTCCATGTCCGCAAGGTGCCGCTGGCGCCGGATATCAACCTCAAGACCATCGCCCGCGGCACCCCCGGTTTCTCCGGCGCCGACCTGATGAACCTCGTCAACGAAGCCGCTCTCACCGCCGCGCGCCGCAACAAGCGCATGGTGACCCAGAGCGAATTCGAAGAGGCCAAGGACAAGGTGATGATGGGCGCCGAGCGCAAGTCGCTGGTGATGTCCGAGGAAGAGAAGATGCTGACGGCCTATCACGAAGGTGGTCACGCCATCGTCGGCCTCAATGTCCCTGCCACCGATCCGATCCACAAGGCGACGATCATTCCGCGCGGCCGCGCGCTCGGCATGGTCATGCAGCTGCCGGAACGCGACAAGATGTCGATGTCGCTGGAGCAGATGACCTCGCGCCTCGCCATCATGATGGGCGGCCGTGTCGCCGAAGAGCTGATCTTCGGCCGCAACAAGGTCACTTCGGGCGCCTCGTCGGATATCGATCAGGCCACCCGCTTGGCCCGCATGATGGTTACCCGTTGGGGCCTGTCGGAAGAGCTCGGCACCGTCTCCTATGGCGACAATAATGACGAGGTGTTCCTCGGCATGCAGATGGGGCGCCAGCAGGCGGTCTCGGAAGCCACCGCGCAGAAGATCGACTCGGAAGTGCGTCGTCTCGTCGAGGACGGTTACAAGGAAGCGACCCGCATTCTCACCGAGAAGCGCGACGACCTCGAAACCCTCTCCAAGGGCCTGCTCGAATTCGAAACGCTCTCCGGCGACGAAATCAAGGACCTGCTCGACGGCAAGAAGCCGAACCGCGAGTCGGTGCTCGAACCCTCGACCCCGCGTTCCTCGGCCGTGCCGCCCGCCGGCAAGCCGCGCCCGCGCCCGGATTCGGGCATGGAGCCGCAGCCGCAGGCGTAACGCCATCATCCATCAAATCGCAAAACGCGGCCGAAAGGCCGCGTTTTTGTTTGGGCATCAGAACCAGTCGTCGTTGAGAGGTCAGGGAAAGCTTTCGCTTTCCCCTTGGCGAAGCGACGAAGCAATCCAGCTCTTGGCTTTCTGGATTGCTTCGCTGCGCTCGCAATGACGGCGGGAAGGCTGCGCGTTGCGGCTTAAACCTTCCTCAAACTTCCCCCGGCACTGTCGCCTGCATCCTCACCCGTGCCGGGAACCGCATGACGACGCCTTTGAACATGACGTTGCCCCAGCGCGGAGCAATTCCTCCGGCGCTGCTGATCGTCTGCGCCGTTCTCGCGATCCTGCAGATCGCGTCCTTCTTCATGTATTTCGGGCGCGGATGGATCTTTGAACCAAGCGGCCTGGGCGCGCCCACTGACTTCATCAATGTCTATTCCGCCGGCCGCCTCGTGCTCGATGGCCATCCCGCATGGGCCTATGACTGGGACATCCAGAAGACGCTGCAAATCGCGGTGCTCGGCCAGAGCTATCCCGGCAATTTCGCCTGGCACTATCCGCCACCATTCCTGTTCGTCGCGGCCCTGCTTGCGAAATTTCCCTATGCGGTGGCTTTTGTCGGATGGGCCATGGTCAGCGCGGTGCCTTATCTCATGGTCATGCGCGCGATCGTCGGGCGCCCGTTCGGCTTGCTGGCCGCGGCTGCTATCCCTGTCGTCTTCACCAATGTTCTGGTGGGACAGAACGGCTTTCTCACTGCGGCATTGATCGGCGGCACGCTGGTCTTGCTGCCGACGCGGCCGATCCTGGCCGGCATCTGCCTCGGTCTGCTCAGCTACAAGCCGCAATATGGCGTGCTGTTTCCGCTGGTGCTGATCGCTGCCGCGCAATGGCGCGTTTTCATCAGCGCCGGTGTGACCACGGTGTCGCTCGCGGTCGTGTCGTGGCTCGCCTTCGGCACCGAAAGCTGGCAGGCCTTTTTCCACTGGATGCCGATGTTCTCGCAGGCCTTCCTTGTCGAGGGCCGCGCGCCGTTCGGCAAGATGCAGAGCATCTTCGCGCTGGTGCGTTACTTCGATGGCAGCGAGACGCTGGCCTGGGCGCTGCATTGGAGTCTTCTCGCCATCGTTGCTTCGACGCTGGTGTGGCTGTGGCGCAGCCATGCGCGCTACGAGTGGAAGGCGGCAGCATTGGCGATCGGCGCACTGCTCGCGACGCCTTATCTGTTTCTTTATGACGTGATGGTGCTGGCGATTGCAGCCGGCTTCATCCTGCGGGTGGGATTGTCCGAGGGCTTCCTGCGTCACGAGCTGCCGCTGCTGGGTCTCGCCGTCGTCATGCTCATCGCCTACCAGTTTCTCGGCGCTGCACCGACCGGTTTCGGGGCCACGTTGCTGGTCGCGCTGATGGTGGGCATACGGGTCCATCGCGCCCTTGGCGGCAATGCTGGGCGGGCGGGTGCCGTTCTTGGCCAGGCAGTTGTCCACGGTACCAACAGCCCCGCCTGATTTCTTTTCAGGAAACTCACAGCGCGCTTGACACTTCGCCGCGGGTCACACCAAATGTAGATGTCATGGTCCGCCCTGTCGCAAGACTTGGTAGATAATAGGGAAGCCGGTGCGCTCTGATGGAGCTAGGCCGGCGCTGCCCCCGCAACTGTAAGCAGAGAGTTTGTTTCGACCACGTCACTGGGGCCTCACCGCTCCGGGAAGACCGAAACAAACGCTTGATCTGCGAGTCAGGAGACCTGCCGTGACACCAGAAACGTCCATGGGCGGGGTGTCCCAGCGGTCGCTTGCAGGCAATGCCGCGCGTCCGCCCGGCAGTGATGCACGCACCTTCGGCCCCAGCCCCCACAGCTTGATGCATCACACGGGGTCCTGCCGATGCCTTCCACGTCTCACGCTCTCGCCAACGGCCACGATGCCGTGCTTGCCCATCAACCCTCCGAATCGAATGTCGTGCCTGCGCGCGAGCCGTCCATGCAGGTGATCCGTCGCAATGGCACGGTGTCGCCCTTCGATGCCGGCAAGATTTCGGTGGCCATGACCAAGGCTTTCCTCGCCGTCGAAGGCAACACCGCCGCTGCATCTCGCCGCGTTCATGAAGCTGTCGAGCAGCTGACCGGCGAGGTTTTTGCCGCGCTGACGCGGCGGATCGGGGAGGGGCGCACCTTCCACATTGAGGACGTGCAGGATCAGGTCGAACTGGCGCTGATGCGCAGCGAGCACCACAAGGTGGCGCGTGCTTATGTGCTGTATCGCGAGGAGCGTGCCCGTCGTCGTGCCGAGGAAGCCGCCGCGAAGCCAGCCGCTGTTCCGGCCGTGCCTGCGCTACATGTGACGCTCGCCAGTGGCACGCGTGTGCCGCTTGATGCCGCGCGTCTGGCGCTGATCGTCAACGAAGCCTGTGCTGGTCTCGATGGTGTCGATGCAGCGCCGGTGCTGGAGGAGACGAAGCGCAATCTCTATGACGGGATCACGCTGGACGAACTGGCGCTGGCCGGCATCATGGCCGCGCGTACGCTCGTGGAGCAGGAACCGAACTACACCTATGTCAGCGCGCGCCTGCTGCTCGACAAGCTGCGCACCGAAGTTCTGACCTATGTGCATGGCGTGCCAAATTCGGCTTCGCAGGCCGACATGGCTACGCGCTATGCGGAGTATTTCGGCGCTTATGTGAAGACGGGCATCGAAGCCGAACTGCTCGATCCCGAGCTTGCGCGCTTCGATCTCAAGAAGATCGCCGCTGCATTGAAGCCGGAACGCGATCTGCAGTTCCAGTTCCTCGGTCTGCAGACGCTGTATGACCGCTATTTCCTGCATGTCGGGGTAACCGCATCGAGCTGCCGCAGGCCTTCTTCATGCGCGTCGCCATGGGCCTCGCGCTGCGCGAGATCGATCGCGAAGCCCGCGCCATCGAATTCTACAATCTCTTGTCGTCCTTCGATTTCATGGCCTCGACGCCGACGCTGTTCAATGCCGGCACCCAGCGGCCGCAGCTGTCCTCCTGCTTCCTCACCACCGTGGCCGATGATCTCGACGGCATCTTCAAAGCCGTGAAGGATAATGCGCTGCTGGCAAAATATTCCGGCGGCCTCGGCAATGACTGGACCCGCGTGCGCGGGTTGGGCGCGCATATCAAGGGCACCAATGGCGAGAGCCAGGGCGTCGTGCCGTTCCTGAAGGTCGCGAACGACACCGCCATCGCCGTCAACCAGGGCGGTAAGCGCAAGGGCGCGGTCTGCGCCTATCTCGAGACCTGGCACGTGGACATCGAGGAATTCCTCGACCTCCGCAAGAACACCGGCGACGATCGCCGCCGCACCCACGACATGAACACGGCCAACTGGGTGCCGGACCTGTTCATGCAGCGCGTCGAACAAGATGGCGAATGGACGCTGTTTTCGCCGGACGAGACACCGGACCTGCACGATCTCTATGGCAAGCCGTTTGCCGAGCGCTACGCCGCCTATGAGGCGAAGGCGGCGCGCGGCGAGATGCGCGTGTTCAAGACGGTGCGTGCCACCGATCTGTGGCGGCGCATGCTCACCATGGTGTTCGAGACCGGCCATCCCTGGATCACCTTCAAGGACCCCTGCAATCTGCGTTCGCCGCAGCAGCATGCCGGCGTGATTCATTCGTCGAATCTCTGCACCGAGATCACGCTGAACACGTCGGATGATGAGGTCGCCGTCTGCAATCTCGGCTCGGTCAATCTGCTGCATCACGTGACGGAGCAGGGCATTGATCATGCCCGCCTGCAGCGCACCGTGACGACAGCGATGCGCATGCTCGACAATGTCATCGACATCAATTTCTACACCATTCCGGAAGCGCGTCGTTCCAATCTCAAGCATCGTCCGGTCGGTCTGGGCCTGATGGGCCATCAGGACGCACTGCATACGCTCGGTCTCGCGATGGCATCGGACGCCGCCGTTGAATTCGCTGATCTCAGCATGGAGGCGATCGCCTATCACGCCATCTCGGCTTCGGTGGATCTCGCCGCTGAACGCGGGCGCTATCCGTCCTATGACGGGTCGCTGTGGAGCCGCGGCATCCTGCCGATCGATTCCATCGAACTGGTGGCGGAAGCCCGCGGCGGTCTCGACATGGATCGCTCGCAGACGCTTGACTGGGCCAGCCTGCGCGAGCGCGTGAAGACCACCGGCATGCGCAATTCCAATGTGATGGCGATCGCGCCGACGGCGACGATCTCCAATATCTGCGGCGTCGCGCAGTCGATCGAGCCGGCCTATCAGAATCTCTATGTGAAATCGAACATGTCGGGCGATTTCACCGTGGTGAACGCGTTCCTGGTGCGCGATCTCAAGAAGCGCGGGCTGTGGGACGAGGTGATGGTCTCGGACCTCAAATATTTCGACGGCAGTGTCGGAGCCATCGACCGCGTGCCGAGCGATTTGAAGGCGCTTTATGCGACCTCGTTCGAGATCGATAGCGCCTGGCTGATCGAGGCCGCGGCACGTCGCCAGAAGTGGATCGATCAGGCGCAGTCGCTCAATCTCTACATCGCCAATCCGTCGGGCAAGAAGCTGGATCAGCTCTATCGCATGGCGTGGACCAAGGGTCTGAAGACGACCTATTACCTGCGCTCGCGCAGCGCGACCCATGTGGAGAAGTCCACGCTGAAGGGCACCGACGGCAAGCTCAATGCGGTTTCCGCGACAGGCGTGTCGGCTGCGCCAATCCTGGTGAAGTCGTCAGACCTCACCGCGCCGGATCTGTCCACCGTGATGGCGTGCTCGATCGACAATCCCGAATGCGAGGCGTGCCAGTAAGGGCAACGCCGTCTCTCACAGCCGTCATGCCCGGCGAATGCCGGGTATCCACGCCTTAGTCGCAAGCGAAGGCGTGGATGGCCGGGACAAGCCCGGCCATGACGGAGCTTTAGATCCTTAGAAAGAACACCCCATGCTCGACTGGTCCGACACCTCCTCCGCCCCCAAGGCTCCCGCATTCATTCCGCTCCCTGAAGCGCCCACCGACGCCACCGGTCTCGGCGAGATCGACCGTTCCGGCGGCCGCGTCTCCGTCGATGAAAAGCGGATGATCAACTGCCGCGCCGACGTCAATCAGCTGCTGCCGCTGAAATACAAATGGGCGTGGGAGAAGTATCTCGCGGGCTGCAACAATCACTGGATGCCCACCGAAGTCTCCATGCAGGCCGACATCGCGCTGTGGAAGTCGCGTGACGGCCTCACCGAGGACGAGCGCCGCGCCATCAAGCGCAATCTGGGTTTCTTCGCCGCATCGGAGTCGCTGGTCGCCAACAACATCGTGCTGGCGATCTATCGCCACCTCACCAATCCCGAATGCCGGCAGTATCTGCTGCGCCAGGCCTTCGAGGAGGCGGTGCACACGCACACGTTCCAATACATCGTCGAAAGCCTCGGTCTCGACGAGGGCGAGCTGTTCAACATGTATCGCGAGGTGCCGTCGATCACCGACAAGGCGGCATGGGCGCTCAAGCACACCCAGCATCTCGACGATCCCGACTTCAAGACCGGAACGCCCGAAAACGACCAGGCATTCGTCCGCGATCTCGTGGCCTTCTATGTGATCTTCGAAGGCATGTGGTTCTATACCGGTTTCGCGCAGATCCTGTCGCTCGGCCGCCGCAACAAGATGGTGGGAATCGCCGAGCAGTATCAATACATCCTGCGCGATGAATCGATTCACCTGAATTTCGGCATCGACGTCATCAACCAGATCAAGATCGAGAACCCGCATCTCTGGACCAAGCAATTCCAGGACGAGATCCGCAACATGATCCGCGAAGCCGCGGAGCTTGAAGCTGCTTATGGCCGGGACACCATGCCGCGCGGCTTCCTCGGGCTGAATGCGGCGCTGTGCGAGACTTATATGCACTTCATCGCCAATCGCCGCTGCGCCCAACTCGGCCTCGCGCCGGTGTTCGCGGAGACGGAAAATCCCTTCCCGTGGATGTCGGAAGCGATGGACCTGAAGAAGGAGAAGAACTTCTTCGAGACCCGCGTGATCGAATATCAGAACGGCGGCGCGCTCAGCTGGGACTAGGCGTTCGGATTGAGCTGGCCCACAAGCTCGTCATTGCGAGGTCAGGGAAAGCCGTCGGCTTTCCCTTTGGCGAAGCGACGAAGCAATCCACAAGCCACTAAGTCGGAAAGAACTGGATTGCTTCGTCGCAAGTGCTCCTCGCAATGACGGCAGGCAGCTGGTTCGCTGCCATGAACAGAAGTGCTTCGCCTTTCGTCTCATATGCCGCTGCATGGCGCTCATGAGGCGGCGTGGCTTGACCTGATCCTGTGATGCCAGCACCCATGCTGGCGTCACACGGATCGTCCATGCACAACACTCACATCCCCAAGGCGCCGGCTTACTGGTCGCGCGCCGCCATCGTGCCCGGCATTGTCGCCATCGGGCCGATGCTGCCCGGCACGCTGGCTTTCGGCATGGCCTTCGGTGCGCTCTGCGCCCAGAAGAGTTTTTCGCTGGCCGAAGTCGTGGTCATGATGGGCACGGTCTATGGCGGGTTGTCACAATTCGTGGCCGTGCAATCCTGGCCGGAGGTGCTGACGCCCGGCACCATCGCGACGCTCGCGCTGCTGACGCTGACCGTCAACATCCGCTTCATGCTGATGAGCGCGACGCTGCGGCCATGGTTCGGGACGCTGCCCGCATGGCAGGCCTATTCCTCCATGCTGCTGGTGACCGATGGCGGCTGGCTCGCGGCCATGCGCTATCGCGATCGCGGCGGCGCCGATGCCATGTTTTATGTCGGCGGCGGCATCGTGCTGTATCTGGTCTGGCTGGTGGCGGCGATCCCGGGCTTCCTGCTGGCGGAGCAACTCACCGATCCCAAGAAATACGGCGTCGATCTGGTTATGCCGGCCTTCTATGCCGCCATGCTCGTGCCGGCCTGGAAGGGGCCGCGCCGCGCCATCCCCTGGGTGGTCTCCGGCGTCGTTGCGCTCCTCGTTCACTGGCTGGTAGCCGGCTGGTGGTTCATCATCGCCGGCGCGCTGTCGGGGGCATTGAGCGCCGGCTTCATGGACGAGCCCGAAAAGGCGGGAGCTGCGGCATGACTGACTTTTTGCGCAGCGACGTGATGCTGGCTTTCGCCGTGATGACGGCCGTCACGGTGGCGTCCCGCCTCGGCGGCTACTGGCTGATGGGCTATGTGAATGTCACGCCCCGCGTCCGCCGGATGCTGGATGCGCTGCCGGGCTCGATCATCGTCGCCGCCGCGTTGCCGGTGGCCGTGAATGGCGGTCCCGTGGTGATTTTTGCCATTGCCGCCGCCATGGCTGTCACCATCATCCGCCGTAACGACTTCATCGCTGTGATCACGGGAATGGCGGTCGCGGCAGCTGCCCGGGCACTGGGGTTTGGGGGCTAACGACCTGCCCGAAAAAGTGAATCCCGTTATGCGCAAAATGCCTTGTCAAAGAGTAGGAACTGGTGTTCATCTCTTCTGGCGGGGCGACTGTCGAACCGCGCAAAACCTTGAACCCACGCATTTTCCTTGGTCGCCGGTCAGGCGCCAGGAACGGCGGACGCGGGATAAGCTCATGGTCTATCGACGAACCCAGCAGGTCGTGAAGCGACTTGCGGCACGGCGCAACGCCATTCTGGCCGCGGCGCGCGACACTTGTGCGGATGGGGGATGGCGGCGGTGCAGATCGCGCCGGTGGCCGTTCGCGCCAATGTCGCGGCAGGCACCGTCTATCGCTATTTCCCCTCCAAGGCGGATCTGATCTCCGAATTGATCGCGGATGTGTCGCGTGATGAATTGGCGGCCATTCGCCGTGCGGCCGATGCGGCGCCCGGGCCGTCCTCCGCTCTCGCTGCAGCCGTCACCACGGTTGCCGTCCATGTCGTCTCGAACCGTAAACTCGCTTGGGGCATTCTCGCCGAGCCGGTCGAGGTGGATGTCACTGAATCCCGACTCACCAGTCGCCGCGAGATCGCCGGCGAGATCGAAACCCGCATCGATGCGGCGATCCGTGCCGGTCATTTGCCGGCGCAGGATACGGCTCTGGCAGCGGCGGCCTTGCTCGGCGCGCTGCATGAGGCTCTGGTCGGTCCGATGGCGCCGGACAATTTCGATGATGCCGTGAAACTGCGCGATGCCGTCCAGACGGTCACGCTGCTGGCGCTTCGCGCCGTTGGCGTCATGGATGCCCGTGCGCGCGGCCTGGTGGTGCAGGCGGTGTTGCCGACCAAGATGGCGGCGCCTGTTTAAAGGGCCTCGTGTCCCGGCTCGCGCGGCAGCGTCAATGACCTGCGGCACGCCGGGACAGCGCTGATGCCTTACTTGATCTTGCCGTCTGCAGTATATTGCGCGAGGAACGCCCAGAGATCGTTGATCTCGGTTTCCTTCTTGATTCCCGCAAAGGCCATCTTGGTGCCGGGGATCTTCGCCTTCGGGTCCTTGATGTAATCCTTGAACGTCGCTTCATCCCAGGTGAGGCCGGAATTCTTGTTGGCGTCTGAATAGGAATAGCCGGCAACGCTGCCTGACTTGCGGCCGTTCAGCCCGTTCAGCTCCGGGCCGACCTTGTTCTTCGCGCCTTCGCCGACAGCGTGGCAGGCCAGGCATTTGTTGAACGAGGATTTTCCGGCGGCGACGTCCTGCGCGAACGCGAGTGACGGGAGGGTCGAGGCCGCAAGCACGAGGGTCGCGGCGAAGGTCACTTTATTCATGGATGGCTCTTCATGGTTGGCTTTCCGGATTGAATGTTCGCACACAGGTCGCAGCAAGCACAAGCGGGTACCATAAGGCCTCGGCTTCATGCTTTCGTTATCTGTTCAAAGCGACGCGGACGTGATTGATTCCGCTGAAAGCATGCAGCGGTTTCATATCGCGGTTGCGAAAGGGAAACGCTTCAATGACAATCATGATGCCGGCGAAAGATGAAGCCGTGCTGGCCAAGCGCGATGCCATCATCGCGGCCTTGCGAAAGCTGGTGCCGGGAGAGGGTGTGATCTCCAGCGCTGCCGAAATGCTCCCGTATGAATCCGATGGCTTCACCGCCTATCGGCAGCCGCCGATGGTGGTGGTGTTGCCGGATACGACCGAGCAGGTCTCGAAGGTCCTGAAATATTGCCATGACAACGGCATCAAGGTCGTGCCGCGTGGTTCGGGCACATCGCTGTCCGGCGGCGCATTGCCGCTCGCCGATGCGGTGTTGCTTGGCCTCGGCAAGTTCAAGCGCGTGCGCGAGATCGATTTCGACAACCGCGCGGTCGTCGTCGAGCCCGGCGTCACCAATCTCGCCATCAGCCAGGCCGTGGCGCATGCGGGCTTCTATTACGCACCCGATCCGTCATCGCAGATTGCCTGCTCCATCGGCGGCAATGTCGCGGAGAATTCCGGCGGCGTGCACAGCCTCAAATACGGCATGACCACCAACAATCTGCTGGGTTGCGAGATCGTGTTGATGAATGGCGAGGTGGTCCGCATCGGCGGCAAGACCGCGGAGCCATCGGGCTACGACCTGCTCGGCATCATCACCGGATCCGAAGGTTTGCTCGGCGTGGTCACCGAAGTGACTGTGCGCATTCTGCAGAAGCCGGAAACGGCGCGGGCTTTGATGATCGGCTTTGCCGAAGTGGAAGCCGCCGGCCAGTGTGTGGCCGATGTGATCGGCGCCGGCATCATTCCCGGCGGCATGGAAATGATGGACCGCCCGGCCATTCACGCCGCCGAAGCTTTTGTCCATGCCGGCTATCCGCTCGATGTGGATGCGCTACTGATCGTCGAGCTCGATGGTCCCGCCGTCGAAGTGGACGAACTCATCAAGCGCGTCGAGGCGATCGCGTTCAAATGCGGCTCGACCACGTGCCAGATTTCGGAGTCCGAGCAGCAGCGGCTGCTGTTCTGGTCCGGTCGCAAGGCGGCATTCCCCGCGGTGGGCCGTATCTCGCCGGACTATCTCTGCATGGACGGCACGATCCCGCGCGCCGCGCTGCCGCTGGTGCTGCGGCGGATGAAGGAGATGTCGGCCAAATACGGGCTCGGCGTCGCCAATGTCTTCCATGCCGGCGACGGCAACCTGCATCCGCTCATCCTCTATGATGCGAACAAGGAGGACGAGATGGAGAAAGCCGAAGCCTTCGGCGCCGATATTCTGCGTCTCTGCGTCGAAGTCGGCGGCGTACTCACCGGCGAACATGGCGTCGGTATCGAGAAGCGCGACCTGATGCCCGAGATGTTCAACGAGATCGACCTCAACCAGCAGCAGCGCATCAAATGTGCTTTCGATGCGCAGGGGCTGCTCAACCCCGGCAAGGTGTTTCCGACTTTGCATCGCTGCGCCGAACTTGGCCGCGTGCATGTGCATGGCGGGAAGCTGGCATTTCCCGATATTCCGCGGTTTTGATGATGGCTCGCTATTTAACTCTTTCTGTCGTCACCCGGCTTGACCGGGTGACCCAGTACACACCGTTGGTCCCGAGTTTACTGGATCGCCCGGTCAAGCCGGGCGATGACAGTAGGGATTGTCGCTATGTGATTGCCTTGAGGCCGCCGTGGACATACTAAAACCCAGAGACGCCGCCGACGTCGAGCAAGCCGTTCGTGCCGCCATTGCCAGCGAGCAACCGCTGGAGATCATCGGTCACGGATCGAAGCGCATGGTCGGGCAGCCGATTGCGACCAATGCGGTGCTGGACCTGTCGGCGCTCAACGCCGTCACCTCCTATGAACCGAACGAGCTGATCCTCACCGTTCAGGCCGGCGCTCCGTTTACCGATGTGTTGGCGCTGCTCGATACCAAGAACCAGCAATTCTCTTTCGAGCCGATGAACACGTCGCGCCTGCTCGGCACGCCCGATGTCGGCACCATCGGCGGCACGATTTCTGCCGGCCTCGCCGGGCCGCGCCGCATCCAGGCTGGCGGTGCGCGCGACCACCTGCTCGGCGTGCACGCGGTGTCGGGCTTCGGTGAAAGCTTCAAGGCGGGCGGTCGCGTGGTGAAGAACGTCACGGGCTATGATGTCTGCAAGCTGATCACCGGCGCCTGGGGCACGCTCGCGGTCATGACCGAGGTGACGCTGAAGGTGATGCCGCGTGCGGAAGCCGAGCGTACGCTGATCCTGCGCGGCCTCGACGACATCGCCGCCAACAAGGCCATGACGGCAGCGCTCGGCTCGCCCTATGATATCTCCGGTGCGGCGCATCTGCCGGGCTCGGCACTGCGCGCCGTGCAGGGACCGCTGGGCGAGATCGCTGCCGCCGATCAATCGGTGACGCTGATCCGGCTCGAAGGCATTACCGCATCGGCTTCCAGCCGGGCAGCATCATTGAGCAAGCTGCTGCAATCCTACGGCACTGCCGAAATCATCGAAGACAGTCAGTCCGCTGCGCTATGGGCTGATATCCGCGACGTCGTTCCATTTGCGGCCAGTGGGCCACGCGCTATGTGGCCTGTCTGGCGGATCGTCTGCCCGCCGGCCTCGGGCGGCAAGCTCGGGCAGGAAATTGCAAAGCGCTCGCAGGGCGAGGTCGTTTATGACTGGGGGGCGGCCTGATCTGGGCGGCGCTGCCGCCATCGGCCGACGCGCAGGCGTCGCAACTCCGCAAGCTTGTCGATGCCGCCGGCGGTCACGCCACGCTGATCCGTGCGTCCGAAGACGTCCGTCGCGCCATCGATGTGTTTCATCCGCTTGCACCGGGCGTCGCTGCGCTTGGCGACCGCGTACGCAAGAGTTTCGATCCCAAAAGTATTCTCAATCGCGGCCGGATGTCGCGGAGTTTCTCGACATGAAAACCGATTTCTCACCGACCCAATTGGCCGATCCCGATATCGCGGAGGCCGACAAGATCCTGCGCAAATGTGTGCATTGCGGCTTCTGCACCGCGACGTGCCCGACCTATGTGCTGCTCGGCGACGAACTCGATAGTCCGCGCGGCCGTATCTATCTGATCAAGGAGATGCTGGAAAAGGGTCAGAAGCCGACCCAGGAGGTGGTGAAGCATATCGACCGCTGCCTGTCGTGCCTGGCCTGCATGACCACCTGTCCATCTGGCGTGAACTACATGCATCTGGTCGATCAGGCGCGGGTGAAGATCGAGAAGGAATATGTCCGGCCGTTGCCGGAGCGGCTGCTGCGCGATGTGCTGGCCTTCGTGCTGCCGCGTCCGGCCCTGTTCCGGCTCAGCATGACGGCCGCTCGGCTGGCACGCCCGCTGGCAGCGCTGCTGCCCTCCACGCGCAAACAGGCGAGCCCGAACCTGCTCAGCCGCGTCAAGGCGATGCTGACCATGGCGCCGGCAAAGCTGCCGCCTGCCGGTCCCGCCGGGGGCAGCGTGTTTCCCGCCATCGGCCCGCGGCGGGCCCGTGTCGCATTGCTGCAAGGCTGCGCCCAGCAGGTGCTGGCTCCGCGCATCAATGATGCCGCGATCCGGCTTTTGACCCGCCACGGCGTCGAGGTCGTGCTGGTGCGTGACGAACAGTGCTGCGGTGCGCTGACCCATCATCTCGGCCGCGACGATGACGCGACAGCGCGCGCCAAGGCCAATATCGGTGTCTGGCTTGGCGAGGCCGATCGCGGCGGCCTCGACGCGATCCTGGTCACGGCGTCCGGTTGCGGAACTGTCATAAAGGACTACGGCTACATGCTGCGCGAGGATGCGGAGTTCGCAGCGCCTGCCGCCAAGGTGTCATCGCTCGCCAAGGACATCAGCGAATACGTGAACGCGCTGGATCTGCCGATACCTGACAAACAAAGCAATTTGGTTGTCGCCTATCACTCGGCGTGCTCGCTGCAGCATGGGCAAAAAATCACACAGGCACCCAAAGAATTGCTTTCCAAGACTGGATTCGTGGTGAAAGATATCCCGGAGAGCCATTTGTGTTGCGGTTCGGCGGGTACTTACAATCTGCTCCAGCCTGATATCGCGAGCCGTTTGCGTGACCGGAAGGTCGCCAACATCGCAAGCGTCAAGCCGGATGTCATCGCTGCCGGCAACATCGGCTGCATGGTCCAGATCGCCGGCGGGACGGATGTCCCGGTCGTACACACGATTGAGCTTCTCGATTGGGCGACGGGCGGTCCCAGGCCAGGATTGAACTGATCGATCCAATCCAGCAAGCGAATGACGACGCATTTACCTGTGTCGTTTAAACATGCGTCAATGGCCCCGCGCTGGCGCGGAGACGTGAACGCCGATCTCGATCGATCGGCGGCAACAGGAGCACCACGATGGCTAAAGACAAGAAATTGAAGAAGGACAAGAAAGACAAAAAGAAGCTGAAAAAGCTCAAGCAGGCTGAGGCTGCGAAGACCTCTGCCAAGAAGGCATCGAAGAAGTCCGCCAAGAAGTCGGCGAAGAAGGCAGCTCCCAAGAAGGCAGCTTCCAAGAAGACGGTGAAGAAGGCAGCTAAGAAAGCGCCCAAGGCCGTGAAGAAGACCGCCAAGAAGGTTGCGAAGAAAGCTGCCAAGAAGACCGTGAAGAAGGCTGCGAAGAAGTCCGCAGCGAAAGGGCCGGCGAAGAAGGCCGCTGCGCCCAAGAAGGCTGTGAAGAAGGCCGCGCCGAAGAAGGCCGCCAAAGCGCCGGTCGCCAAGGCGCCCGCCAGGAAGGCTCCGGCCAAAAAGGCGCCGAAGGCCAAGGTCAGCGTCTCGAACGAATTGATGGCTAGCGCCGCCGCCGCGCCGGTGGTGATGGATGCTCCGGCGCCCGCGCCGCTGCCGCCCAAGCCGCCGCGCAAGCCGCGCGTCCCCAAGCCGAAGGCCGAGCCGAAGCCGGTGGCGCCGATGATGTCGCCCGTCGAAGACAGCAGCCCGAGCTGGACGCTGCCGCTGGCCTCGCCCTCCGAGCCCGAGCCGGGTCCGGTGGAAGGCCATTCGCCCGGTGACACGTCGCCGGCCGAGTCTTCGGATGAGGACGACATGAAGTAACGTTGGACCGATCTGGTCCTGCAGGGATGAGGCCGCAGTTTCGACTGCGGCCTTTTTCTTTTGAGCGATCCGCAGCGTGAGTGAGTCGCGAGGCTCTCAGCGATTCGGAATGCGCGTTGTCCGCGCAGTTGAATACCCAAGCCGAACGCTGCTGTGTCCGCCCGGACGGGACAGCAATTCCATTCAGCGGTAACTGAGGAGCTGGAATGCCTCAAAAACCGTGCTGGTTTTGCAACACCTTGCCACAACCGCTCACGGAAACGTGCATTCGCCCAAAGAGGCGGCAGTTGCCCGTTTTTTCTCCTTCACCGTGTACCTCTTACGCCTCAGAGTTGCGACAGGTTTACGGATTACGCGGTCTCGCCGTCTTATCGACACAAGATCGCTCGGTTTCATAAGTGATGGGGAATGTCATGAAGAAGGTAGTTATTGCCGCTTCCGCGGTTCTGGCGATGGGGGCCACCACGGTGTCGGCAGCCGATCTCGGCGCCAAGATGTACAAGAAGGCACCGCCGATCGTGGCCGCCTATGATCCGTGGGATGTCGCTTTCGGCGCCTCGATCACCAACAACTACCTGTTCCGCGGCGTGTCGCAGTCGAACAACCGTCCGTCGGTGACGGCCTACTTCGAGCCGCGCTACAATGTGAACAAGGACCTGCAGCTCTATATCGGTACCTCGGCCTCGAGCATCTCGTTTGCCAACCGCGCTGCCCTTGAAATCGATGGCTACTTCGGTATCCGCCCGACCTTCGGCGCCGCAGCTTTTGACTTCGGCTTCTGGTACTACGGTTATCCCGGCGGTCAGTGCATCGACTTCGACCCGGCTGGCACCGCGGGCGTTTGCGGCGTGGGCGCTGGTGCTGCGACGCTGCCGAACGGCAACGTCATGAAGAAGGATGTCAGCTTCTACGAGGTGTATGGCAAGTTCGCTTACACCTTCAACGACTACTTCACGATGGGGGTGTCGGACAACTATTCGCCGAACTTCCTGAACACCGGCGCGTGGGGCAACTATGCCGCCATCACCGCCAAGGCGATCGCGCCGTCGACCTGGTTCGGTACGTCGGGTGTCGGCATGTATGCATCGGGTGAATTCGGTCGTCAGTGGCTGGGCACCTCGGACTCGTTCTACTCGTTCGCTGCTCCGGGCATCGGCCCCGGCATCAAGTATGCCGACTACAACACCTGGAACGTCGGCATCGGCTTCACCTACAAGGTCTTCACTCTTGACCTCCGTTACTCGGACACCAACCTGTCCAAGGGTGATTGCAACGCCTTCACCTCGGACTTCACCGCCAGCCAGCCTGGCTTTGCGACCCCGATCAACGGCGGCTTCGGCTCCAGCTGGTGCGGCGCGACCGGCATCGTCAAGCTGTCGGCTGACCTGACCGCGATGCAGAACCTGAAGTAAGCTTTTCCGGCCTTCGGTTGGATACAGACGGGCAGCGAGCAATCGCTGCCCGTTTTTCTTTGCGCAGATCTGCCCTCTCATTGCCGGCATTGCTGGGTGCCACGAGACCTGCAACACCCCGTGCGATGAAAACCCGCCGCTATCTCGCTCATTTCGGCCTTCGCTCCCGCCTCGCGCGCAAGCGCTGGACGCGCCACATGCTGTTCCTGGCGGGCGGGATCTGTGTCGGCCTCGCCGCCATCGCGATGGCCTGGCTTGCCGACCATGCGCAGCATCTGTTCGGCGCGTTGCTGGCACGATGGCCCTATGCCGGCCTGTTGGTGACGCCGGTCGGCTTCGGTATCTGCATGTGGCTGGCCATCGCTGTTTTTCCCAATGCTCAGGGCTCGGGAATTCCGCAGGTGATCGCGGCCTTGCGGCTGCCGAATGAGCGGCGCGGGCCGCTGGTCTCGCTGCGGGTGGCCCTGGGCAAGGTCGTGGTGATGTCGCTCGGCTTGCTGTTCGGCGCCTCGACCGGGCGCGAGGGACCGACCGTTCAGGTCGGCGGCGCCATCATGGCGGCACTGGGCCGCTTCGCGCCCTATCGCCAGCCCGGCTTCCTGCTCGCGGGTTCGGCGGCTGGTGTCGCGGCAGCGTTCAACACACCGCTGGCCGGCATTGTTTTCGCTATCGAGGAGCTCAGCCGTTCGTTCGAGATGCGTAGCTTGAGCCTTGTCATCGGCGCGATCGTCGCCGCCGGTCTGACCTCACTCGCGTTGCTCGGCGAGTACCACTACTTCGGCTCGCCCTCCGCAGTGTTGCCGCTCGGTGAAGCATGGCTCGTGGTGCCGGTCTGCGCGATCCTTTGCGGTGTGCTGGGCGGCATCTTCAGTCGCATTCTCATGCGCTTTGCGCTGGGGCTTCCCGGGCGGTTCGGCCATGTCATCAAGCGAAATCCGGTCATTTTCGCGGGGGGCTGTGGTCTCGGTGTCGCGCTTTGCGGGCTGGCGAGCGGTATCCATGTCTACGGCACCGGCTATGAGCAGGCGCGCGCCATCATCGATGACGGTCCGACGGCGGTGGCACATGGTTTCGGCGCCTGGAAATATGCGGCCACCATGCTGTCGGCGATCTCCGGCATTCCCGGTGGCATCTTCGCGCCATCGCTGGCGATCGGTGCAGGTATCGCGTCCAATCTGGCGGCGCTCCTTCCGCCTGTCCCGCTCGATGCGCTCGTCCTGATCGGCATGGTGTCGTATCTGACCGGCGTCGTGCGCGCGCCGATCACTGCCTTCGTCATCACCTCGGAAATGACCAACAACCATGCCATGGTCATCCCGCTGATGGCTGCAGCCCTGATCGCCAACGGGGCTTCGCAGCTCGTGCTCAGCGAGGGCCTCTATCACGCCCTCGCCAGAATCACGCTGGCGCGCTTTGCCGCTGATGCACCAAAGCCGACCTAGCTCGCTGGCGCCGCCGTCGCCTCGGCCAGCGTAAACCCATCGCCGGCGTTCTCCAACACGACATTGCGCTGATGGAACGCACGCAGCGTGCTGCGGTGACCGATGGAGATCACGGTCGTATCTGGCAATCGTTCCTCGATTAGTCTGTACAGTGCGGCTTCTGAAGGCTCATCGAGCGATGCCGTGGCTTCATCGAGGAAGAGATAGTCGGGCCTGTGCAACAAGGCGCGTGCGACGCCGAGGCGCTGCTGCTCGCCAAGGGACAGCATGCGATTCCAGTGCGCATCCTCATCGAGCCGTCCGGACAAAGCGGGCAGCCCGACAGCCGTTATTGCAGCCGTCATCGATGCAGCGTCAAAGGCATCGGTCGCGGCGGGATAGGCGACGGCTTCCTTCAATGTCCCGACCGGAAAATAGGGCCGCTGCGGCAGCATCATCATGGATGCCTTGGCGGGAATGGCGATCCTGCCTTTGCCGAACGGCCAGATGCCGGCGATGGCGCGAAACAGCGTGGATTTTCCGGAGCCCGATGGACCGGTAAACAGCGTGCGCTCGCCACCGGAGAAACTGAAACCCGGCGTCGCCATCAGCGGTGTGCCATTCGGCAGGGCAAGCGTCAGGTCGTCGAGCGCGATTGCCCCGGTGTCGCCCGGTGTCACATGGATGATGTCGTCCTTGCTTCGGAGCGCTTCGGCATGCGCGATGGCCTGTTCGAAGCCGTCGAGACGAAGAACGCCGGACTGCCATTCTGCCAGCGAGCGATAAGCGGTGACGAAGAATGACAGGGAGTCCTGCACGCTGCCGAAAGCCGATGCTGTTTGCATCAAGGCGCCGAGCTGGACCTTGCCGGCGAAATAGGCCGGCGCGACCAGGATATAGGGATAGATGATCGCGATCTGCGAGTAGCTCGCGGTAAATGCGGTCAGCTTCTTGGTCCGGCTCATGATGTCGAGCCAGTTCGCGACCACCATGCCATAGCGCGTTGCCAGGCGCGTGCGCTCGACCGGCTCGCCGCGCAGCAATGCGATCTGTTCGGAATTTTCGCGCGCACGTACCAGATTGAAGCGGAAGTCTGCTTCATAACGCTGCTGCTGGAAATTCAGGGCGATCAGCGGTCGGCCGATCAGGTGCGTGAACGCCGTTCCGATCACGGCATAGATCAGCGCGGCCCAGACCAGATAGCCAGGAATTGCGATCTCGCGGCCCATGATGTGGAGCGGCGCCTCATTCGATAGTCCCCACAGGATGATGACGAAAGACAGCAGCGTCACGGTGGCGCTCAAAAGGCCGATACCGAGCTCCAGCGTTTTTTCCACGAACAGTCGGACGTCTTCGGCGATACGCTGGTCGGGGTTATCCGCGGCATCGCCCTGCAACTGCATGCGATAGTGATTGGCATGGGCCAGCCATTCGCCGAGATAGTTCTCGGTCATCCAGCGTCGCCAGCGGATCTGCAGCCACTGGTTCAGATAGAGCTGATAGACCTTCAGCGCGATATAGATGGCAGCAAGCAGCGAAAAGTATGCGAGCTGAAAGGTGAAGACGTCGAGATTGCGATCCTGCAGCGCATTGTAGAATGTGTTGTTCCAGCGATTGAACAACACGTTCAATCCGACCACTGCGAGCTCGATCGCGATCACCGCGGCGAGCAGGCCGCGCCCCGCCCATTTGTCCTCTGATCGGAAGTAGGGGCCCGCAATGCGCCAGACGGCCGCGAGGGTGGAGCGGATGTTATTCACAGAGCATCTCCGGAGGCTGGACGCCAAGGCTTTGAAGTCAGAGCGATTCTAGCTTTTTAGACTAAAGTTGCGGACAAGTTGACGCGCGGCGCCTTGTCGCGAAAGTGTGATTCAACCTAGCATGGACAAAAGCGAAGGACGGTTTTCGCCGCCTGCGCAACGCCATGGGTGTCATCGGCTTTGACCGATCGTGATCGCCCTCGCAAGTAAACAATCAGCAAGCTGCCGATCCCGCTCGGACCGGCCGCGCCACGCGCTGCTAACAAAAACAACGGGGAAACGGCCATGTGGAATCAGGTCTACAATCCATTCAACAACGCGACGCTATCGACCTTGGTCGCGGCCATTCCCGTGGTCATCCTGCTGGTGCTGATTGCGACCAACAAGGTGAAGGCGCATATCGCCGCCGTCATCGCGCTGGTTCTGGCCAATCTTGTGGCGATCTATGCCTTCACCATGCCGGCCAACATGTCGATACGCGCATCGGCGCTGGGCGTCGTCACCGGCTTCTTTCCGATCGGCTGGATCGTCCTCAACGTAATCTTCATGTATCGGCTCACGGTCGATAGCGGCCGTTTCGAGATCCTGCAGCGCGCCATCGGCGGCGTCACCAATGACCGCCGTTTGCAGATCCTTCTGATTGCCTTCTCCTTCGGCGCGTTCTTTGAGGGCGCCTCGGGCTTCGGTACGCCGGTGGCCGTCACCGGCGCCGTGCTGATCGGCCTCGGCTTCTCGCCGCTGGCTGCCTCGGGCCTGTCGCTGATCGCGAATACTGCGCCTGTGGCTTACGGCGCGCTCGGCACGCCAATCCAGGGCCTCGCCACCGTCACCGGCTTCGACCCCTTCATCCTCGGCGCCATGGTCGGCCGCCAGCTGCCGGTGTTCTCGATGATCGTGCCGTTCTGGGTGGTGTGGGCCTTCGCGGGCTGGAAGGGCATGAAGGAAGTCTGGCCGGCGATCCTTGTCACCGCGCTATCCTTCGCCATCCCGCAATTCGTGATCTCGAACTACATCAATCCGTGGATCGTCGATATCGGCGCGTCGCTGATCTCGATGGCTTGCCTGATCCTGTTCCTGAAAGTCTGGCAGCCGAAGACGATCTGGACCTCCGCCAAACTGCGCCAGCGCGACGACAGCGCCGCCACTGCGCCGCCCGCCAAGCCGCTCGACACCACGCCGCTGACCTCGGCGCAGGTCTGGAGCGCGCTGACGCCGTGGATCATCCTCTGCATCATCCTGCTGATCTGGGGCACCAACTGGTTCAAGGGGATCGTCAATCCGATCTTCACCTGGAATTATCCGGTGCCCGAACTGCACAACATGATCAACAAGGTGCCGCCGGTGGCTGCGAAGCCGACGCCGGAAGGTGCCGTGTTCGCCTTCACCTATGTATCCTTCACCGGCACCGGCATGCTGCTCGCCGCCATCATTTCCGGCTTCGTGATGGGCTTCTCGCCGGTCAAGATGATCAAGGAATATGGCAGCACCATCAAGCTCTGCGCTTACTCGTTGATCACCATCTCGGCGATGCTGGCCATCGGCACGCTGACGCGCCTGTCCGGCGTTGACGCAACCCTCGGCCTCGCTTTCGCGGCCACCGGTGTGTTGTATCCATTCTTCGGCACGCTGCTCGGCTGGCTCGGCGTCGCGCTGACCGGTTCAGATACGGCATCGAATGTGTTGTTCGGTAATCTGCAAAAGATCACGTCGGAACAGCTCGGGCTCAATCCGATCCTGATGAGCGCCGCCAATTCGTCCGGCGGCGTGATGGGCAAGATGATCGACGCGCAGTCCATCGTGGTGGCGTCCACCGCGACGAACTGGTTCGGCCACGAAGGCTCGATCCTGCGCTTCGTGTTCTGGCACTCCATCGTGCTGGCCTGCATGGTCGGCGGCTTCGTGATGCTGCAGGCCTATGTCTATCCGTTCACGGAAATGGTGATTGCGGCGCCGAAATAAGGTCGTAACCTCTCCCCGCCCTTGAGCGGGGAGAGGTCGCTGCGTCTTCGCGGCGGGTGAGGGGCATGGCACGCGCGTGCCTCATACGCGCGCCATCGAATCTCTCTGATGAATTCTCAGAGCTTCCCGCATTCTTCGATCCGAGATCTGTGAGATTGGCACTCGCCGCGTGCCATGCCCCTCACCCGATCCGGCTTCGCTGGATCGACCTCTCCCCGCCTGGCGAAGCTTCGCTTCGCGGGGATGCGGGGAGAGGTTGAGGCCACAGCGATTTTCTTAGCCCGCCACATTGTGTCCCGACCTTTCTGGTCAAGTCCGGCCGCCTCGCGTAAGAACCGCGCAAGCGTTGCCGACCCAATCCATCACCGGGACATCACATGATTTCCAACACGACATTGCTGCGCGCTGCCATGGCTGGCGCTGCGCTCCTGTTCTCCCTGCCGGCGCAGGCCGCCGACGATTTTCCGTTCGGTCTTGAGATGACCCTCGATGCGCAGCGGATGCCGGGCAACAAGCGCATCCCCAATCTCGAAATCGGCGATGCCGGCGAGGCCATGGTGGAGCTGTGGTGCAAGGGCGGGAAGGGGCAATTCTCGATTGCCGGCAACACGGTGGTGTTCGTGCCGGGGACGATCGTGAACCGCAATTGCACGGAAGCGCAGATTGCGCTGGATGATCAGTTGCTGGCTGATCTCGGTGCCGCGACCAACTGGCAGCGGCGCGGCGACACGGTGACGTTCATCGGACCGAAGACGCTACGGTTTCGGCTGAATACGAATTGATGGAGTAGCGGAGGCGCTTTGTTTTTCCTTCTCCCCTTGTGGGAGAAGGTGGCTCCGCGAAGCGGAGACGGATGAGGGGTATGGCTAGGCTCGGAGCTTGTGGCTACCCCTCACCCGTCTCGACGGCTCACGCGAAGCAAAGCTTCGCTAGCGCCGTCGATCCACCCTCTCCCCACAAGGGGAGAGGGAAGAAAGAAACTACCTCACTTCCACCCGCTCTTCTCCGCGTCCCACCTCTGCGCCTTGAATTCCGCAGCCACGGCCGCCACCGCGCCGTTGTCATCGCGGGGATCGCCTTCCTCATCCGTCGCCGGCGCTTCCGCCAGTGCCAGCTTCGATCCCGAGGCTTCATCGACCGTCGTCACCGACGGCGTCGAGACCCATAGGATGAGCTTGTCGGTCGCGCCGGGCTTGTCCGGCGACACCACGGCGCTGACGTCTACATTCTCCGTCAGTTCGAGCGCCGGCATCACTTGGCTCGGACGCTTGAAACTCAGCTTCAGCTTGCCGGTCTCATCGTCCCATGCGGTTGCGGACGATTTCGCACCCATCGCCTTCGCCAGCACATTCGCCAGCGCAGTCGCAAGTTTGCTGCGGTCGATCTTGTCGCCGCTCTTCCAGTCCGCTGCGGCAAACCGCACCGTGCGCTCCATGTCGATAGCGCCCGCCGTCCAGCCGACAGTGGCAACACCCGGATAGGTCTTGGTCTTGGTGACGAATTCCACGGCGCGTTCCGGATCGACGGCGAGATTGATCACCTGCTCACCGGCCCGCAGCGCATCGCAACTGACCGACAGGCTCGAGAGTGAGACCTCGACACTCTGCCCGCGCAGCGAGCGGACGAAATCGAGCGCGGCTTCCAGCTTGATTTTCACGGCGATGGATTCCGGCGAGACTTCCGAAAAGTCCTTCGGAGCCGCGGCGATGCTTTCGTCGCTGCCCAGGTTCTGCTGATATTCCTTCTCGCTCTGATCGGCATTGTCTGCCGAGGTCAGGCTCGTCGTAGTCTGGCCGACGGTCACCTGTCCCTTGAACTCGAATGTGTCGCCGGTCGGCCGGCGATTGAGCTTCACCGTCACTGGCAGCTTGTCTATCTGCGTCTGCGTCGCGCCCGACAGCGTCTGGCCGCTGACGGTGAGATTTGCGACGAAGCGATCCTTGCGATCGCTGCCTTTTTCGGCGGGATAGCAGACATCAAGCGTCGCCGCCGTCACCGTCTTGCCTTGCCTTGTCTCCTTCAGGATCACATCGGCATTGCCATCCATCAATCCGTCGATGGAAGTGAAGTAGCGCACCTCCGGACCGGCCGCCTGGTTCTTCGGCGCGGCCTTCGTCTGTGCTGTCGCGAAATTGATGGGTGCGAGTGATGCCGTGGCTGCAAGGCCGTACAGGCAGAAGTGGAGCGCGCGCATGGAAATGCCCTTGGACGTGTCTGAAAAGATCGACGCAGCGGATTGATTCCGCTCGTGCCAGATTATGAGGGGATTGAATCAGAACTATGCCGGGCAGGGAAGGCCATTCACCGCGGCAAAAAAGAAGGCCGCCCGGAGGGCGGCCTTCGATGTTGTGATGAATGGTGCAGAGCGCGCCGGGCTTAGAAGCCCATGCCGCCCATGCCGCCCATGCCACCCATTCCGCCGCCAGCCGGCATTGCCGGGGCTGCGTCCTTCGGCAGCTCGGCGACCATGGCTTCGGTGGTCACGAGGAGACCGGCAACCGAGGCAGCGTCCTGCAGTGCGGTGCGCACGACCTTAGCGGGGTCGATGATGCCCTTGGCGACGAGGTCGACATAGACTTCGTTCTGGGCGTCGAAGCCGAAGGTCTCGGACTTCTCTTCCAGGATCTTGCCGACAACGATCGAGCCTTCAACACCGGCGTTCTCTGCGATCTGGCGGATCGGAGCTTCCAGCGCCTTGAGGACGATGTTGATGCCGGCCTGCACGTCTGCGTTCGCGTTCGTGATCTTGCCGACAGCTTTCTTGGCGCGAAGCAGAGCCGTACCGCCGCCGGGGACGATACCTTCCTGCACAGCGGCGCGCGTTGCGTTCAGCGCGTCATCCACGCGGTCCTTCTTTTCCTTCACTTCGACTTCGGTCGCGCCGCCGACCTTGATGATGGCAACGCCACCAGCAAGCTTGGCCAGACGCTCCTGCAGCTTCTCGCGGTCGTAGTCCGAGGTGGTTTCCTCGATCTGCGCCTTGATCTGGCCGACGCGGGCTTCGATCGCCGGCTTCTTGCCAGCGCCGCCGACGACAGTGGTGTTTTCCTTGTCGATCACGACCTTCTTGGCGCGGCCGAGCATCGCCAGCGTGACGCTTTCCAGCTTCATGCCGAGATCTTCCGACACCAGCTGGCCGCCGGTGAGGATCGCGATGTCTTCCAGCATGGCCTTGCGGCGATCGCCGAAGCCCGGAGCCTTGACGGCAGCAACCTTGAGGCCGCCACGCAGACGGTTGACGACGAGGGTGGCGAGGGCTTCGCCTTCAACGTCTTCCGAGATGATCAGCAGCGGCTTGGTCGACTGCACCACGGCTTCGAGCACCGGGAGCATGGCCTGCAGGCTGGAGATCTTCTTCTCGACGAGCAGGATGTAGGCATCCTCGAGCTCGGCGGTCATCTTCTCGGCATTGGTCACGAAGTAGGGGCTGAGGTAGCCGCGATCGAACTTCATGCCTTCGACGATATCGACTTCGGTCTCGAGCGACTTGTTCTCTTCGACGGTGATGACGCCTTCATTGCCGACCTTCTGCATCGCCTGGGCGATCATCTTGCCGATGGCGGCATCGCCATTGGCCGAGATGGTGCCGACCTGGGCGACTTCAGCGGAGGAGGCGACCGGCTTGGCGCGCTTCTCGATGTCCTTGATGACGGCGGCGACGGCGATATCGATGCCGCGCTTGAGGTCCATCGGGTTCATGCCGGCGGCAACCGACTTGGCGCCTTCACGCACGATCGCCTGGGCGAGCACGGTGGAGGTGGTGGTGCCGTCGCCGGCATTGTCGTTGGTCTTCGAGGCGACTTCGCGCAGCATCTGCGCGCCCATGTTCTCGAACTTGTCCTCGAGCTCGATCTCCTTGGCGACGGTGACGCCGTCCTTGGTGATGCGGGGCGCGCCGAACGACTTCTCGATCACGACATTGCGGCCCTTCGGACCGAGCGTGACCTTAACGGCGTTGGCGAGGATATCGACGCCGCGCAGCATGCGGTCGCGTGCGTCGCCGGCAAATTTAACGTCTTTGGCTGCCATCTGATGGTGCTCCTGAAAGGGGAAACTTGTGCGCCGTGTTCTTACTGTCGTCGCCCGGCTTGACCGGGCGATCCAGTACACGGCGCCGTCGCGGCTCAATCACCGGCGACGGTGTCTACTGGGCCACCCGCTTTCGCGGGTGGTGACAGACGGAGAAGGCCTCAGCCCACCACGCCCATGATGTCCGACTCCTTCATGATGAGGAGTTCTTCGCCGTCGAGCTTGATCTCGGTGCCCGACCACTTGCCGAACAGGACCTTGTCGCCGACCTTGATGTCGATCGGGATCAGCTTGCCGGCTTCGTCGCGGCCACCCGGGCCAACGGCGATCACCTGGCCCTCGGAGGGCTTTTCCTTGGCGCTGTCCGGGATGATGATGCCGCCCTTGGACTTTTCTTCGGCGGTGATGCGCTTGACGACGACGCGGTCGTGCAGCGGGCGGAACTTGGTCTTGGCCATAGGGAATTCCTCTGGTTGGTTGTAGGATCGGCCATCCCGGCGGGCGCAATGGCGCGGACCACCGGGTGCCGGAACGCTTGAGGCGGGATTTAGCAATCCCGCACCAAGAGTGCTAATCAGGCGGCTCGGGGATATGGCCGAACGCCGGATGAGTCAAGCAAGGCCGGCATGGCTTCGCCCTCTAACCTTCTGAGACATAAAGAGGGTTAAGGCCTTGGTGAGGCCAATATGCAATGTTCTGGAAACCATAGTGGCGTTACGTCGTAATGACATTGTTGCCACCGCCGGGGCACTGGCCTCGACAGGTATTTTACGCTTCGCTGCTTGGGACGGGCAGTCGGGGATGTTGTTCAGGGGATGATATGATCAAGTCACGCACCACCCGCCCGGTCGCCAAGCTGGCGGTTCTCGCCGCCATGGCCCTGACGCTTGGAGCCTGCAGCTCCACCGGGGGAGGCGGATTTGGCGGCATGTTCGGCAGTTCGGAACCAGCGCCGCCGGTTGAGCCGCCGCCGGCCCCCGAAATGCCGGCCTCGATCCGCTCGGAGGAAATCGTCGGCCGCTGGGGTCTCGCCTCCTACATGAACCCGAACGATCGCGTCCGCACCGAAAACGCCGCCCGCGGCCAGTGCAAGAACCCCTACATCATCGGTGCCGGCACCTCCGGCGGCGTCATGATGCATCTCGCCGACGAGGCCACCCCGCAGGAACTGCGCCTGAAGGGCTCGCCGAGCGGCAAGAACTATATCGGCCCGCCCGGACCGGCCGGCGATCCGCGCGACCGCGAGATCGTGTCGTTCGACGGCCGGATCCTGGTGACCAAGTTCATCGACAAGGATGCCGCCGTTCGTTACGGCAACATGGTCTATGTCCGCTGCGCGCCAAGGGCATAAGATCGTCTGAAAGATCAGTGGCTCTCCTCTTCTCCCTCTCCCGCCCGTGCGAAGCGAAGCTTCGCTAGAGCGGGGGAGGGCCGGGGTGGGGGCAGCCACACACTCTGACGTCACGTGAGGCACCCCCACCCTGACCCTCCCCCGCAAGAGCGGGAGAGGGAACACGACCGGTGAAGCATGACCCAATGGCGCGACCTCGTTTTCGGACCGGGCCGCGCCGTTGTCGTTTTAGCGGTCACGCAGATCCTCACCTGGGGAATCCTGATCTATCCGCCCGTGCTCACCATGCCGCATCTCACGGCAGCACATGGCTGGACGCTGGCTTTCGGCATGGCCGGCTTCACCCTCGGCCTCGTCACATCCGGTCTGCTGTCGCCCACCATTGGCGGGCTGATTGATCGCCACGGCGGCAATGCGGTGATGGCGTCAGGCGCGCTGGCCGGCGCACTCGGCCTCGCGCTGATGCCGTTCGCCATGCATCCCGTTGCTTACTTCGCCTGCTGGCTGCTGCTTGGCGCGGCCATGGCGACCAATCTCTATGATCCCGCCTTTGCCGCGCTGACACGCATCTTCGGCGCCAATGCCCGGCGGCAGATCACCTTCGTCACCTTTGCCGGCGGCTTCGCGTCCACGGTCGGCTGGCCGGCCACGCATTTGCTTCTGGAGAAGCTGGGATGGCAGGGGACCTATCTGACCTTCGCCGCCGTCTTCGCCTTCGTGGTCGCGCCGCTGCACGCCTTCGCGCTGCCGCGCCATGTGGCGGCGACGCCAACTTCGGTCGCGCAAACAACCGCAGCCACGCCGCCGCAGGCTTTCCAGCTCCCGCATGGCGCGCCGTTCCTGCTGCTGGCTGCTGCCTTTGCGTTCTACAGTTTCATCCTCTCCGGCGTGACGTCGAACCTGCTGGCGCTGCTTGATCGCGGTGGACTGAGCGCTGCCGAGGCTGTCGCTATCGGTGCCATGTTCGGCCCGGCGCAGGTCGCCGCGCGTCTCGCCGATTTCGCGCTGGCTGGGCGAACCCATCCGCTATGGATCGCCCGTGGCGCCGTGGTGCTGGTGGTGTCGGCTTTCGCGCTGCTGTCGCTTCTCGGCGTGTCATTTCCCGTGGCGGCACTGTTCGCCATCGCCTTCGGGGCCGCCAATGGTGTCATGACCATCGCGCGGGGGGCGCTGCCGCTCTTGATGTTTGGGCCGGTCGGCTATGGCCGCGTCATCGGCCGCATCGCACGTCCCGCGCAATTCGTGCAGGCTTTCGCGCCCTTCGTCGTCGCCTCGGCCGTGGAGACACTGTCCGATCGCCACGTCCTCATGCTCGCCACGCTGGGCGCGCTGATCGTGCTGGGTTGTTTCCTTGGAATCAAAACGCCGGGCAATGCCCGGCGCTGAATGTCGAATATCGGTCGCGCGAATTAGTTGAATAGCGCGTCGATGTCGTCCTGCGAGGCATGGCCGACATCGCCGTCCAGCTTCGGGCCATTGAGCAGCTTTTCGTCCTCGCTGCGATCGTCGGTCTTGGCCGGCGCATGCGACTTGATCTCATCGACGCCGCCCAGATGTCCATCATCGCGGTGATGCGGTTCTCGATGAACTTCATGGTCGTCATCACTTTGCTGATGCGCTGACCGGTAAGATCCTGGAAGTTACAGGCTTCGAAAATCGAGACGACATTGTCGCTGATTTCCTCGAGCAGCTGCTTCTGCTGGTCGGGCGAACCGACCTTGCCGACGGCCGCTGCGGCATTGTCGATGGCTTCGGCTGCGGCGAGGATCTGCTGGGTGGCCTCTTCGGTGCCGCCGACGACGGCGCCGAGTTCGCCATTGACCTTGGCCATTTCATCGCCATCGAAGCTCTTGCCATGCAGGACAGCAATTTCCTGCTTGGTGCGCGTGATGGCGTCATGGATGAGATCGAGTTCGATCTTCAGCTTTTCGCACTGCTCGATCTGCGCGCGATAGGTCGCGAGCAGGGCTTGTGCTTCTTCAATCTGTTTCTGCGCGGCAGCGCCGACTTCTTCACTCACGGCATTCGGTCCCGATGCGGGGGCACCCATCTGTGCGCGGATGGCACGCAGTTCGGTCATGATTTCGCGATGCATCGGCATCGGCTCACCACCGTCATTCTCAGCAACGGGAGTAGGCGTGCCGAATACTTCTTCAATACGAAATCGCTTGCGACGAACAGACATCATGTCCCCCAACTCAAAAATATTCTGAATGTCTTATATCAATGAGTTTTAACGTGAAGTTCACATGGAACGCGCGCTTGTGTAGTTCTATCCAGGCCGCGCGAACCGATGATTAACCATCGCCATCCGGCGTTCATGCAAAAGTAACGCTATCAACGAGAACCGCGCCGTTTGGCGGCGTGGTGAATCCAAACCGCGATTCCGTTTACCAAAGCGAGGCGATTTTAACCTTAACTCGGCCTGTGACAGGCGCTGCTCAGGTGAGTGGCGCACGACGAAACAGTGCAGAGTACGTCGATGTTCAAGAAACTCACATTTTCGCTTCTCGCCAGTGCATCCTTTCTCGGATGCGGTTTGGCTCATGCGCAGTCGGTCGAGGCGGCTTCGCCTTATGCCGAGCCCACGGTGATTTACGGCCAGCCTGCGCCGCGTCCGGTTCAACGGACGGCCTATGCGGCACAGCGCCCCAACTCAAATCTGGGTGGCGGCTTCATCGAATTCCTGTTCAGCGATGGCGCGCATGGGCAGCGTTACCAGCAGCAGCCGGATGCGCCGTCGCAATATTCCTATGAACCGCGTCCCCGCATGATGTCGCCGATGGAGCAGGAGCAAAGCGTCTATCGCCGCGAGGAGGCGACTGATCCAGCCCGCCCTGCGATGGACCCGAAATATCTGCCGCAGACGGTCAGCTATGACGGCAAGGAAGGTCCCGGCACCATCGTCGTCGATACCGGCAGCAAATTTCTCTATCTGGTGCAGGATGGCGGCAAGGCGATGCGCTACGGCATCGGTGTCGGTCGTCCCGGCTTCACCTGGCAAGGTGTGAAGACGATCACGGCGAAAAAGGAATGGCCGTCGTGGACGCCGCCGAAGGAAATGCTGGCGCGTCGCCCCGATCTCCCGCGCTACATGGAAGGCGGCCCGGAAAACCCGCTTGGCGCCCGCGCGATGTATCTGGGATCGACGCTGTATCGCATCCACGGCTCGAACGAGCCATGGACGATCGGCACCAATGTCTCGTCAGGCTGCTTCCGGATGCGCAACGAGGACGTGATCGATCTGTATGGTCGCGTGAATGTCGGCGCGAAGGTCGTGGTGATCTAATTTTTCTAACCTCTCCCCGCCCTTCTGCGGGGAGAGGTCGCCTTCCGCATGCGAAGCATGTGGAAGGAGGGTGAGGGGCATGGCACGCGCGCGCCGCATGCTCATGCCATCGGATCTCTCCGAGATGCAGCTCAATCTCTCAGGAATTCTTCGCTTCGATAATTGTGAGTCTGGCGCAGGTCTCGTGCCATGCCCCTCACCCGCCGCGAAGACGCGGCGACCTCTCCCCGCAAAAGGGCGGGGAGAGGCTAAGACAGCCGCGAGGAGAGGCTAGCGGCTACGCCTCACGCATAATCCCCGTCGTCGGAATCCATATCCATGTCGTCATAGTCGCTGTCGTTGTCAGCGTATTGGTCATGGCCGGAATACTGGTCGCCGTCATCTCGCGCCTGATCGAAATTGCCGGCGCCCTGTTTGTTCGATGAGCCGATGTCGTTCAGGCCGGCCTGATTGGCGAGGCTGTCATTCGACGAGTTGGAGTCGCCGCCCCACGGGCTCTTGCTGCCGCCGGCATTCGCCGCATCGGTCAGGCCCTGCTGGTGGTTGCCGCCCATCATGCCCTTGATGCTGTTGAGCAGCAGCGAGCCGCCGACCACGCCGGCTGCAGCCGCGGCCGCCGTGCCCAGGAATGAACCGCCGCCACCTCCGGCCTGCGGCGCCGGTTGTCCCATCGGAGGCTGGCCCATCGGGCCCTGGCCGTAACCGCCTTGCTGTCCGTAGCCGCCCTGGCCATAGCCACCCTGCGGCTGGCCGCCGCCGAGTACCTGTCCCGTATTCCAGGCGGCACGCGAGGGTTCGCCGGGGCGCACATTCGGCACCGAGCCGCGCGGGGCATTGGGCGCCTGGCCCTGCTGGTTGCCGCCAAACAGCGCGTCGCGCATGGAATCGAGAAAGCCGCCCTGGGGTGCCTGCTCGGGCGCGCCGCCGTGCTCCAGCTCCTGAATGCGCTCATGGGCGCGCTTCAGCGCCTCGTCCTGCAACAGCACGGTCTGCACCAGTGCGTAGACCGCATTGGGCGCCTTGCGCTGGCCCTGCAAGATGGCGTCCTGCGCATCGGGATCGCGTGGTCCACCCTCGACCTTGCTGAGCCGGTCAAAGAGATCGTCAACCAGTCGGCGTTCTTGCGGTGTCATGGCGTCCTCATTGTCTTCTGCGCACGCACGGGGTGCGCTGGAGCATGTAATGACGCTTTGTGTCGGCAATAGTGCCCGGCGGATTAAATTTAGTTATGCGACAAAATGGCGGGCGACGTTGCGCGTAGCCCGGATGGAGCGCAGCGTAATCCGGGGACCGGCGATATGCTGAGGCTCTGATTCCTGGATTGCGCTTCGCTCCATCCAGGCTACGAATTAACGCCCGAGCGTGACATTCTTCTCGTCCAGCAGCCGCACGAATTCTTCGCTTGCCAGATACGCATATTCGCGTTCGCGCTGGTCGGTGAAGGGGTCGAGATCGATGAGCACCTCGTCCACAAAGCCGGGATGGCACATCACCAGCCCGCCGTCCGGCAAGCCGTCGAGAAACCGCGCCATCAGCGGCCCGAAATCCGGCGCCTTGGTGAAATCATAGGCCCCGGCAAAGCCCGGATTGAACACGACGCCCGCCTTCGCGGCGCGCCGGCGAAACGCCGCGCTCAGCGTGTCCAGCAACAGCGCCTTCGGTGCATTGAGCCGTTTCGACAGCGGGTGTACGCGGCCGGACTGGCGCACCCACGCATCTGGCGCACCTGCGCGCACCGCGCGCAAAAAGGGATCGCGCACCTGCGGAAAGGTCTGCACGTGCTGATGACCATCCACATAGGCCGGTGCGTGCCCGAACAGTGCCGTAAACTTCGCGATCTGCGCCGAGACTTCGCCCTGGATCATTTCGGCATCGAGCCGGCGCAGCGCGCCCGCGCGCAACATCTTGCCGAGCGGCAGGAACAGTCCGTCGAGCAGTGGACGATAATGCATGGTCAGCGGATGAAACGGCGCCGTCAGGGTCACATGTAGCCCGATGGCGCAATCGCTGTTCATCGCAACAGCGCCTTGCAGCGCGCTGACGTCCTCGCGGGTGATCGCGGAGCCGACCACCATCACCGATGTCGCATTCAGCCGTTTTCGCGCGATCAATTCGCGGATGCCGCGATTGACGCCGGGGCTCATGCCGTAATCGTCGGCGCAGAGCGTGATTTTTCGCGGCGCGTCGCCGCTCATTCGGCGATGGTCCGGTCGGGCGCGGCCGTTGCCGCGGCGTCTGGCGTCGATGGCTTCACGCTGTGTTCAGCGATGAAATAGACCGGGCGCCCCTTCAGCTCGGAGAGGATTTTTCCGATATATTCGCCGAGCACGCCGATCATGATCAGTTGCACGCCGCCGATGGTCATCACGCCGACGATGATCGAGGGATAGCCGGGCACGGATTTGCCGTCGATCATGGTCTCCCACAAGATCATGAGGCCGAACAGGAAGGCCGCGCCGGCGAACAGCAGCCCGAACAGGCTGGCAAGCCGCAGCGGCGCCACCGAGAACGAGGTGAGGCCTTCGATGGAGAGGCCGATTAGCGCCTTCGGATTGAAGGACGACACGCCATGCGCGCGCGCCTGCGGCTCGTAATCGACGCGCAGCTGGCGGAAGCCGATCCAGGTGGCGAGGCCCTTGAAGAAGCGGTTGCGCTCGGGCAACTGCCGCAGCGCTGCTGCCGCCCGTGGCGAGAGCAGGCGGAAATCGCCGGCATCTTCCGGGATTTTTGTGCGGGCGCCCCAATTGATCAGCGCGTAGAAGCCACCCACGGCCGTGCGAAGCAGGAAGCTCTCATTGTCGCGATGCGCCTTGGCCGTGAAGACCACGTCATAGCCATCGACGATCCAGTGATGCACCAGTTTCTCGACGAATTCCGGCGGATGCTGGCCGTCGCCATCCATGAACAGCACGGCGCCTTTTTTGCAGTGGTCGAGGCCAGCCATCAGCGCGGCTTCCTTGCCGAAATTGCGCGACAGGGAAATCACCTGGACGTCGATCTCGTCGGGCGACAGCGTTTGCGCGATCTTCAACGTGTCGTCACGGCTGCCGTCATCGATATAGACGACTTCGCAAGCGAGACCGTAACGCGCCTTCAATGTGCGGGCGAGATGGACGAGCTTGTCATGCAGCGCGGCGAGGCCGGGCGCTTCATTGTAGCAGGGCACGACCAGCGACAGGCCCATGGCGGCCGCGGTGCGCGAGTCGGTGGAGAGGTCGGAAACGTCGCTGCCCAGCATCATCGAGAAGAGATCCTAATCAATTCGGTCACCGTTTGCTCTGTCTGTCATCCCCGCGAAAGCGGGGATCCAGTAAACACCGGCGGCAGTGATAAGCAGCACATTACGTGTGTACTGGATCGCCCGGTCCTAGCGCGCAATTGCGCGCACGGCCGGGCGATGACACGAGAGAGCGTTACCGCAAGAACGCCTCGAGCTTCGCAAACAGCGGGTTCTCGCGATCCAGCACGTAATCGAGCGATGCAACCGACACGGTATCCGCGCCATGGTCGCGCAAGAAACTGCCGAGCGCGTAGATCTGTGCGGGCGGGCAATGCAGCGTCACCATGCCTGACGAGGTCGGCCCGCCGAATGGCGACACCACGCCGAAGCGGTTGTGCGCTTCGTCGAGCAGCGCCTGATTGCAGCCGGCGAAGCGCGTGCGCACTTCCTTGTATTTGCTGGCGCGGGCGCGCGACGCGATGTGATCGAGGATGATGCGCGCGGTCTCGCGTGCCTGCGGCGACCAGTCGGCGCTGCGCGAGGCGACGAGATTGGCCTGGCTGCGCAGCATCACGCCGTCGTCCAGCACCTTGAGGCCATTGGCGGCCAACGTCGCGCCGGTGGTGGTGATGTCGACGATCAGCTCGGCGGCGCCGGTGGCCGGTGCGCCTTCGGTGGCGCCCGCGCTTTCAACGATGCGGTAGTCCATCACGCCATGCGATGCGAAATAAGCGCGGGTGAGATTGATATATTTGGTCGCAACGCGCATGCGGCGATTGTGCTGCTCGCGGAATCCCGTCGCGACGTCGTCGAGATCGGCCATGGTGCGCACATCGATCCAGGCCTGCGGCACGGCGACGACCACATCGGCGCGGCCGAAGCCGAGACCTTCGATCAGCGCCACGCGCTTGTCGGTGTCGATGATGTTTTCACGCAGCAGATCTTCGCCGGTGATGCCGAGATGCACCGAACCGCGCGACAGATTGGCGGCGATTTCGCTGGCCGAGAGATAGGCAATCTCGACATTGTCGAGGCCCGCGATGGTGCCGCGATAATCGCGCACGCCGCCGGCCTTGGTCAGCGTCAGACCGGCGCGGCTGAAGAAAGCTTCGGCATTTTCCTGCAGGCGTCCCTTGGAGGGGACGGCGACGACGAAGGGGCTGCTCATGACGCGTCTCCTGCGCGGGTGGAGAACGCATCGATCCAGATCGAGAAGCCGACCGCCGGAATAGGTGAGGACGAGCCGAGCTGCGACAGCAATCCGTCATAGCGGCCGCCAGCCACCAGTGGCGGCACGATGCCGTTGTCGATGCCGTGCAGTTCGAATTCGAAGCCGGTATAGTAATCTAGCCCGCGGCCGAAAGCGGTGGCGAACTTGATCGCTGACGTATCGATGCCGCGTGCGGCCATGAAGCCGATGCGCTGTTCGAATTCGTCGATCGCCGATGTCAGATCGAGCTTTGCATCGGCTGCGAGCTTGCGCAGCTCGGCGACCGCAGCGTCGGGCGTGCCCGATATCGCCAGGAAGCGCTTGATCAATGTCAGCGCATCCTTCGGCAGTGCGCCGCCTTTGAGTGTCGATTGCTCGAGAAAGCGATCGGCAATTTCGGCGACCGAGCGTCCGCCGAGATTGGTCGCACCGGCGATCGACATCAGGTCGGTCACGAGCGCTAGCGCCGCCTTGCGGTCGGAGCCGGCGAGGGCGGCGAGCACGCCTTCATATTCGTTGCGCACCGGCGACTCGGCGAGCGTAAGCCGGTCGAGGTCTTCGGCAAGGTTCGCCTGCCGATTGAAGTCCTTCACCAGGCGGCGCTTCCAGACCGGATAGAGGTCGAGCGCCTCGATCAGCGCGGCGAACAGCGCGACGTCACCGGTCTTGATATCGACGCGGGGCTGTCCCAGTGCGGCGGCAGCGTTCAGCGCCAGAGCCAGCATTTCAGCGTCCGCAGCGGCACGATCCGTGCGGCCGAAAGACTCGATCCCGGCCTGCTGGAACTCGCTGGGCGTTCCATGGCGATAGCGGAACACCGGCCCGAGATAGCTGAACCCGGCCGGCTGGCCGGCCTGCCCGGAAGCCAGATAATCGCGCGCCACGGGAATCGTCAGATCCGGCCGCAGGCACAGTTCCTCGCCCGTGAGGTCGGTGGTGAGATACAGGCTCTTGCGGATGTCTTCGCCGGAGAGGTCCAAAAACGGCTCAGCCGGCTGCAAAATCGCCGGCGACGCATGGACATAGCCCGCCTCGGCAAAGGAGGTCAGCAGCGTGTCCGTCCAGGCGGCGGGTTTTGTCATCTCGAAGTCCAGCAATTCCAATGAGGTGGCCGTGTTCGCAGCCCCTTAGCACGCCGGTTGCAAGGTTTCGACCACCTTTGGGGAAGTGGCTTAACCGAATTAGCGGGGATGTCGGTTTACCGGGCAGCCCAGTCGCCCAAGACTGCCTGAACCACCGCCAGCGCCGCCACCGCGGCCGTATCCGCCCGCATGATCCGCGGTCCCAGCGCCAGTCGCAGGATAGTCGGCTGCTTCAGCAGCTGGGCCCGTTCCTCCTCGGCGAAGCCGCCTTCGGGGCCGATCAGGACGTCGATCCCGCCCGCTCCAGCTTCCCGCGCGCCGGCCAAAGCTGCAATGGGATCAGCCACTTCCGCGGCCTCATCGCAGAAAATCAGCAGCCGCGTGCCGTCGCGCTGGTCGAGGAACTTGCCGAGATTCACGGGCTCGCCAACCTCCGCAATGCTCAGAATCCCGCATTGCTCGGCCGCTTCCACCACATTCGCCCGCATCCGCTCGGTATTGACCCGGCTGGTCTGTGTATGGCGCGTCACCACCGGTTGCAGCTTCGCTGCGCCCATCTCGATGGCCTTCTGCACCATGTAGTCGAGCCGCGCATGTTTCAGCGGCGCGAAGGCATAGGTGATGTCGGACAACGTGTCCTGCGGGCGCATCTGCTTGAGAACCAGCAGCCGGTCGGCGCGCTTGCCGGCGGCGATCGCGGCCTGCCATTCGCCGTCGCGGCCGTTGAAGACCAGTACGGGATCGCCAGCGTTCAGGCGCAGCACATTGCCGAGATAATTGCTCTGGCTGCGATCGAGCGCGATGGCTACGTCTGTCGCGAGGCTGGCATCGACATAGAGGCGGGGGCTGCGGAAATAGGATTGCGGCATGGCTGGGGTCCCGTTCAGAGCCGGTGATTTAGCGCAGATGCGACGAAATACCATGCGCGATCATGACTTAACGCGACCGGACGCCGCGCTGCTGCCCAAATCCCGGCATTATTGGTGGGTTGTTAAGGCTTGGCAGGAATCGTAGAAGTGCCTGAATTCAGGAGAGCTTCTGCCCCGTTCGCGGGGCACATGCTGCCGGAGGAAAATCTGTGATCAGCCGTCGTTTCATTGCGCCACTCGCTGTGGCTGCGTTCGCCATGCAAGTTGCCGGTGCCTATGCACAAGGCGCGTTCCCCGCGCCACTGCCGGGCCAGAGCGCCGCGCCCGCGAGTTCCTCGCCATTTCCGCCCGTAAACGGCGCGCCCGCTGCTTCATCACCATTTCCGCCGGTTGGCGGTGCACCCAGGGCTGCTGCGCCCAGTGCATTCCCGTCGGGTGGCGCTGCGCCGCTCAGTGGTGGTGGCTTTGGTGCTCCCCCGCCGCAGCAGGCAGGTCCGCCCGGCGGCGATGACTGCATGAAGGGTTTTCTCCCCTTGCGTCAGGAAGCTGAAAAGCGCGGCGCTGCGATCAAGGCCGCGAGCGAGCGACGTGCGCCGCCGGACGAGGCCTGCAAGCTGATCACGGCCTTCTCGCAGAGCGAGGTCAAGATGCTCAGCTACATCAAGGCCAATGCCACGAAGTGCGGCATTCCCGACAATGTCGGCGCGCAGATGCAGGCCGGCCACAAGAATACCGAAGGCATGCGCCAGAAGGTCTGCGCCGTCGCACGTGGTGGTGGCGGAGGCGGCGGTGGCGGTCCAGTCGCGGCACCGCGCCTCAGCGACGTGCTCGGCTCGTCGGCCTCGCTGCCTGATGCCTCCACGGCGCGCAAGAGCGGCGGTACCACCTTCGATACGCTGAACGGCAACGTTCTCACCCGATGAGCGACGCGGCTGCCCGCGTTGCCGACGCGACCGCCAATAACTGGGTCGATCGCGTCGCACCTTTGTGGACGCGTCCCTATCTGAGGCTGTCACGGTTCGATCGCCCGATCGGATCGTGGCTGCTGCTGATGCCCTGCTGGTGGTCGGCAGCATTGGCCTCCGGCGCGGCTCACGATCTCCATCAATTGCCAAAAATGATCGCGCTGTTCTTCATCGGCGCCTTCGTCATGCGCGGCGCCGGCTGCACCTGGAACGACATCACCGATCGGGATCTCGATGCCAAGGTCGAACGTACCCGCTCGCGGCCAATCCCGGCCGGGCAGGTGACCGCCAAGAAGGCACTCGCCTGGCTCGTCCTGCAGGCGCTGATCGGCCTCGTTGTATTGCTGCAGTTCAACAGCTTCGCCATCGCCACCGGCATCGCCTCCCTGGCGATCGTCGCTGCCTATCCCTTCATGAAGCGCATCACCTACTGGCCGCAAAGCGTGCTCGGTCTCGCCTTCTCTTGGGGCGCGCTGATGGGCTTTGCGGTCGTGTTCCAGCGCATCGATGCGACGGCGCTGCTGCTCTATGCCGGATCGATCTGCTGGGTGATCGCCTATGATACGATCTATGCCCATCAGGACACTGAGGACGATGCGCTGATCGGCATCAAATCGACGGCGCTGCTGTTCGGCGCGCGCACCCAAACGGCGCTGGTCATCTTCTACGGCCTGGCCGTCTCGCTCATCAGCGTGGCACTGCGGCTGGCAGGTGCGGGCTGGCCGGCGTGGATCGGCTTGATCGTTTTTGCCGGACATCTCGCCTGGCAGATCACACGTATCGACATCAAGGACTCTGCGCTGTGCCTGCGGCTGTTCAAGTCCAATCGCGATGCGGGACTGCTGTTGTTTGCGGGCCTGTTGCTCGACGCATTCCTGCGCGCGGGATAATGCAGCGGTTCTGCTGCACTGCGCATAACAATCTCGACATAGCTCGTCACACAAATCGACAGGTGAGAAACCGTTCGTCTACGCTACGATGCAGGCAGCGTAGTCAACGAGCGGAGACTTGGATGAGCGATGCGGGGGAGGGGCCGGGACAGGCCTGGCGGCAGGATGTGTTCGACATTCTCAAGGCCGCAGATGTCAAACACATCGTCTATGTTCCGGATGCCGGACATTCGACGGCCATTCGCCTCGCGAACGAAGACAATGCGATCAATTCGGTGGTTCTGACCACGGAAGAGGAAGGCATCGGCTATCTCGCCGGCGCCTGGCTCGGTGGCGAGCGCGGCGCGCTGCTGATGCAGTCCAGCGGCGTCGGCAATTGCATCAACACTCTGGCTCTCCAGACCTGCACGCGATTTCCGCTGCTGATGGTCGTCACCATGCGCGGCGATTGGGCCGAATTCAACGGCTGGCAGAATCCAATGGGGCAAGCGACCGAGCGCGCGCTGAACCTCATGGGCGTGCTGACATGGCGCGCCGATGAGCCGCAGGACGTTGCGCCGCTGCTGCGCGGTGCGGCGTCGATGGCTTTCAATGGCGACTCGGCCTGCGCCCTGCTGCTTGGACAGCGCCTGATCGGAGAGAAGCAATGGGTGAAGTAAACGCGGGCGGCGCATTGGATCGTCGCGAGGTGGTGAAGACGCTGCTGACTGGTCGCAAGAATCTTCTCGTCGTCACGGGCCTCGGCTCGCCATCCTATGACGTGATGGCCGCAGGCGATCACGACAACAACTACTATCTCTGGGCCGCCATGGGCAGTGCGGCCATGGTCGGCCTCGGCCTTGCGACGGCGAAACCGGATCATTCCGTCCTGGTCGTCACCGGCGATGGCGAAATGCTGATGGGCATGGGGGCGCTGGCGACCATTGCCACGCGGCGGCCCGCCAATCTCACCATCGCCGTACTCGACAATGGTCATTTTGGCGAAACCGGCATGCAAGTGAGCCATGCGGGCATGGGCGTCCATCTCGACAAGGTCGCGCAATCCTGCGGCTTCGGCTGGACCAGAGAAATCCGCGACATGGCCGGCGTGGAGGATCTGCGCACGCGCGTGAGCTCGCGCGACGGCGTGAAACTTGCCACCATCAAAGTGAAAGCTGAAAACCCGCCGCGCTTGCTGCCGCCGCGAGATGGCGTTTACGTCAAGAATCGTTTTCGTGCGGCGCTCGGCCACGCGCCGATCTGAATGACTGTAGCAGGGCGCTACGGCGCCCTGTCTTTCGGCGGACACCGGATCAACCGGTGCCGACCTTCAAAACATCAGGGATGGAAACAATGACGACAGGCATGACGCGTCGACATTTCGGCACGGCCGCCATCGCGGCGGCCTCGCTACTCTCTTCACGCAGTGGGTGGGCGCAAGAAGATCTGCCGAAGGGGCCGATCACGCTGGTCGTACCCTTTGCGGCCGGTGGCGCCACCGATGTGGTGAGCCGGCATGTGGCGAAGAAAGTCGCCGAGCAGATCAACCAGACCATTATCATCGAGAACGTGACCGGTGCGGGTGGCGTGGTCGGTGCGACACGCGTGGCCAAGGCCAAGCCCGACGGTCAGACGCTGCTGATGGGCACGATCTCGACCCACACCATCAATCCGCTGATGGCGAAGCAGCCGCCTTACGATCCTGTGGCTGATTTCACGGCCATCTCGATGATCGTGACGGTGCCGAATGTGTTGCTGGTGCCTCCGACCTCCAAAGCCACGAATGTCAAAGAACTGATTGCGATGCTGAAGGCCGAGCCTGGAAAATACAGCTACGGCTCATCCGGCGTCGGCACGCCGCCGAATCTATCCGGCGAATTGATGAAGACCATGGCCGGCGTGAAAATGGAGCATGTGCCCTATCGCGGGGGCGCGCCGGCGATGAACGATCTGATCGGCGGGCAGATTCCGATCCTGTTCGACGTGCTCAGCGGCGCCGCACCCTTCATCAAGGCCGGTACGGCGCGAGCGCTGGCCGTGACGACGAAGAAACGTGCGGGATCGTTCCCCGACATTCCAACGGTGGCGGAGCAGGGTTTGCCGGACTACGAGACCTATACGTGGAATGCGATCTTCGGGCCGCCGGGCATGCCGGCGGCGATGACCGAGCGCCTGAGCGCCGAATTCCGCAAGGCCACGCTGGATGCGGACGTCAAGCAGCGATTGATCGAACTCAGTGGCGAGCCGGTGGGCTCGACGCCGAATCAGCTATCGGCGCAGGTTCGTGCAGAAATCGCGAAATGGGGGCCGATCATCCAGGCCGCCGGCCTCAAGGCCGAATGAACCGAAAGGACTGCTGCGTGCCTCTTTCCGAATCCGAGCGCCTCAACTTTCTTCGCGCAATCGCCGAGATCATCGGCGACAAAAACCTGCGCACCGGCGTCGATGCCGAGCCCTATGAGCAGGACTGGCGCGGGCGTTACCAGCGCGCGGCGCTCGCCGTTGCGCTTCCGGGTAGCACCGAGGACGTGTCTGCCGTGGTCCGCCTCTGCGCCGAGCGCGGCATCGCAATCGTGCCGCAGGCCGGCAATACCGGCCTGACCGGTGGCGCGACGGTACCTGAGGGAGCGGAGGTGTTGCTGGTCAATGTGTCACGGCTGAACAAGGTTCATCGCGTCGATTTGCCCAACAATGCGATGACCGTCGGCGCCGGCTGCATTCTTGCCGATATGCGCGCGCTGGCTGATACACATGACCGGCAGTTTCCCGTCATGCTCGGCAGTGTCGGCAGTTGCGAGGTCGGCGGGCTGATCTCGACCAATGCGGGCGGCACCGGTGTCTTGCGCTACGGCAACATGCGCGAACAGGTCTTGGGGCTGGAGGTCGTGCTGCCCGATGGCCGGATCTGGAACGGGTTGAAGGCGCTGCGCAAGGACAATACCGGCTACGATCTCAAGCAGCTCTTTGTCGGCGCGGAAGGTACGCTCGGTATCGTGACGGCGGCGGTGCTCAAGCTCTATCCGAAGCTTGCCGTATCGGCGACGGCGATGGTGGCGCTGGAGCGCGTCGATCAGGCCATTGCGCTGCTGCGCGAATTGCAGCGTGTGACCGGCGGACGCGTCGAGACATTTGAGCTGATGTCGCAGAGCCAGTTGCAGATCGTGCTGCGCCAAGGCGTGACCAGCGGCAGTCCGATGGCGGCTGATGCGCCCTGGTATGTGCTGCTCGAACTCGCTGACAGTTCGCCGGACTGGAATGCATCCGAGAGCATGGAGACGGCGCTTGGTGCCGCGATGGAAGATGGCCTGATCATCGATGCGGTGATCGCCAGCGATCAGAGCAAGGCCGAGCGCATCTGGAATTTGCGGCACTCGATTTCGGAGTCGTGCAAGCGCGAGGGCTTCGTGGCATCGAACGACACATCGGTGCCGGTCTCGGCGCTGCCGGAATTTCTCGAACGCGTGACGTTGCGGCTCGCAAATGAACTGCCGCAGGCCCAGGTGGCGCATTGCGGCCATGTGGGCGATGGCAATGTCCATGTGATCGTGATCTTTCCCCATGACATCGGGGACGCCTCGGCGCGCGAGGCTGCGGCGCATCAGGCCAATACGATCGTGCATCAGGAAAGCGTCGCCTGTGGTGGCAGCATCAGCGCCGAGCATGGCATCGGCCGCATGCATATTGATCGCCTGCCGCTCTATACGTCGGAGGTCGAGATGGATCTGTTGCGGCGGGTGAAGCTGGCGATTGATCCGGGGAAGATCATGAATCCGGGGAAAGTGTTGCGATTACCGTAGCTCGGATGGAGCGCAGCGCAATCCGGGGACCGGCGAATTGTTGAGGCTCTGAATCCCGGATTTCGCTTCGCTTCATCCGGGCTACAGTCTCAGTTCCGCGCAATAATCTCGCGCTCGCCTTTGTAGTGACCAGCCTCGTTCAACAACGCACCGACACGACGGCGCATCAGGAAACGTGGGCGGCGTTCACGAATGGCATTGCGGCGACGGCGGCGTTGCGCCGGCTCGATCGGCTTCTCTTCCGGCAATTGCGGAAGGGCGAAGATTTCGCTCCACATCGGCCAGGCCATCTCGATCTCCTCGATATCCGAGCTGACGAGCAGCGGGATCGACAATGACGGATCGCGATGCTTCAGAACCAGCATCTTGCCGTCATCGAGCCCGCGCAACGCGACGCCCATGAAATCGCTGACGCGCACATTGATCGCCATGCGCATGCCGCGGACGGCACGATGCAGGACGACACGCTCGCGATGCAGTTCGACGCGCCGGACATAGCCGTCGGCGCGATTGTCATGTGCTTCGAAGCGAAGCGGCAGTGAATGGGGATCGAGCCGCACGGCGCTGCTCGATCCCGAGGTCGATGAGGCGGACGCCTCGATTGCTGTTTGATGCCCCACGGCTTTTTATCTCCCCGCCGGAATTATGCTTCCGGTCGATGGGAGGAGCTTGCCAGAGCGGGTCCCGGATTCGCTTAAAAAGGCTGGTTAAGAGAATCCGACCCGAATCGCATGCTTGATGAAAGCCAAACCGGCATGCTTGACGACTCCTTGCCGCGGGGGTGAAAATTCAACCCATCCAGCGCGGCAAATGCTTGAAATCCCTGCAAAACGGGCACATCTGTAGAGCTTCGCCGACGCCCACTCGACCGCTCCAAATTCAGGGATTTTGTTTGTGATCTCTTCACCAAACGCGACGTCCGTACGATCCGACAATTCCGACCTGCTCGATCAATCCGCATTGTCCAATCTGGCGCAACGCCTCGTCGAGGCCGCCAAGCGCGCCGGTGCGGATGCGGCAGACGCGGTCGCCGTGCGCGGGGTCTCGCATGGCGTCGAGGTGCGCGATGGCAAGGTGGAAGCATCGGAGCGCTCCGAGGGCGACGATGTCGGCCTGCGCGTGTTCGTCGGGCGCCGTCAGGCGGTGATCTCCACCAATGACATGTCCGGCGACAGTGCTGCGCAGCTGGCCGAACGCGCGGTGGCGATGGCGCGTGTGGCGCCTGACGACAAATATGTCGGGCTCGCTGATCCCGAATTGCTGGCGAAGACGTTTCCGGATCTCGACGTGCTCGATCCCGTCGTGCCGTCGGTCGGCGAACTCGAACGTCGCGCGATCGAAGCTGAACAAGCTGCACTCGCGGTTTCCGGCGTCACCAAGTCCGGCGGCGCATCGGCCTCGACAGGGATCGGCGGCATGGTGCTAGTGACCTCAACCGGCTTCCACGGCTCCTATCTGCGCTCCAGCCACGGCGTGTCTATGACCGCCATTGTCGGCGACGGCACCAAGATGGAGCGCGACTACGCATTCACCTCCGCGCTGCATGCGTCCGATCTGGAGTCGCCTGCCGCTGTCGGCAAGCTCGCCGGCGAGCGCACGGTGGCGCGCGCCAATCCGCGCAAGGTCGCAACCTGCAAGGTGCCGGTGGTCTATGATCCCCGCGTGTCGAATTCGCTGGTGGGCCACGTCATCGGTGCGGCCAATGGCGCATCGGTGGCGCGCAAGACGACCTTCCTGAAGGACAGTCTGGGCAAGCAGCTGTTCAGCAGCAATATCCGCATCATCGACGATCCCCTGCGCGTGCGCGGTCTGCGCTCGCAGAGCTTTGATGCCGAGGGCGTCGCGACCGTGAAGCGCGCGCTGATCGATGACGGCGTTTTGACGACGTGGCTGCTGGATTGCGCAACCGCGCGCGAACTCGGACTGCAGACCACCGGCCATGCGCATCGCGGCGTGTCGTCGTCGCCATCGCCGGGCGCTTACAATCTGCATATGGAAGCGGGCGATGTGTCGCCCGAGGATCTGATCGCCGACATCAAGGAAGGCTTTTACGTCACCGACCTCATCGGCTCCGGCGTCAATGGCGTGACCGGCGACTACAGCCGCGGTGCCGGCGGCTTCTGGATCGAGAATGGCAAGCTCACTTATGCGGTGAGTGAGATCACCATCGCCGGCCATCTTTTCGAGATGTTCAAGTCGCTGGTGCCGGCGAACGACCTCAGTTTCAAATACGGCGTCAACGCGCCGACCGTGCGCGTCGAGGGACTGACGATTGCCGGACGCTGATAAATCCGCAGCGCTGGCGCGCGACTTCGCGCTGATGGAACACACCGTGCGCGAGGCCGGCGCGCTCGGCCTGTCGATGTTCCATACCGAACTGCGCAAATGGATCAAGGGCGAATCCTCGCCGGTGTCGGAAGCCGATATCGCGCTCAACGACCTGATCGAGCAGCGCCTGCGCAGCGCTACGCCGGATTATGGCTGGCTGTCGGAGGAAAGCCTCGACGGCGACGCCCGCCTCGGCAAGCAGCTCACATGGATCATCGATCCCATCGACGGCACCCGCAGCTATCTCGCCGGTCGCGAGGACTGGTGCGTTTGTGTCGCACTGGTCGAGGAACACCGGCCGGTCATGGCCGCGGTCTATGCACCGTCCACAGATGAATTTTTCCTCAGCCGGCGCGGGCAGGGAACGACCTGTAACGGCAAGCCCGTGCAGGCAACGCCGGGGACGGCGCTCGATTTCACCCGCATTGCCGGCCCCAAACCTCTGGTGGAGCGTTTGCCGCATCCCGAGGAACTGGTGCTGCATCCGCGAATCGGGTCGTTAGCGCTGCGGTTGTGCTGGATCGCCAATGGACGGCTGGACGCGGCTTTCGCCGGCGGCCAGAGCAAGGACTGGGATCTGGCGGCTGCGGATTTGATCGTGAATGAAGCGAATGGTAGAATGAGCGAGCTTTCGGGCGATCCCATTTTGTATAATCGCCGGGAAGTCACGCACGGGTTGCTGGTAGCAGCGGGGGCCGATCGTCATGCCCATATCGTTGAGCAGTTCCGGATCAACCGGGCGTAACCAGCCGCACCATCCTTTTCTGCAAAACTGATCGCAGCCGGCCGCTGCAGGAAGAACCTATGTCCGACACACCACAGCAACTGCTTCATCTGGTCATCGGTGGCGAACTCACCGACCTGAAGGGTTTTACCTTCAAGGACCTCGATCAGGTCGATATCGTCGGCGTGTACCCGAACTACGCATCGGCGCTGGTCGCCTGGAAGGCGAAGGCGCAGTCCACCGTCGACAACGCGCATATGCGCTACTTCATCGTCCATCTCCATCGACTGCTCGATCCGGGTCAAGACGCAAAGCCCGCCACTTGAAACGTCTGCTGCGAAACACGCTGCGCAGCAGCTGGGTGCAACGTGCCGCGGGGTTCCTCGCGGCCGAATTTTTGCGCCTTGTGTGGAAGACCAACAAGTTCAGTTTCGATCCCGTCGATGTCTATGACATCGTCGAACCCGAGATGCCGGTCATTCTCGCCTTCTGGCATGGCCAGCACTTGATGACGCCCTTCATCAAGCAGAAGGACTATCGCGGTGCGGTGCTGATCTCGAAGCATCGCGACGGCGAGTTCAATGCGCTGGCGGCGGAGCGGCTCGGCATCTCGACCGTGCGCGGTTCCGGCGATCACGGTGGCGCCTTCCATCGCAAGGGCGGCGTCGGCGCCTTCAAGGAAATGGTGCGGGTGCTGGAGAGCGGCGTCAACATGGCGCTCACCGCCGATGTGCCGAAGCGCTCGCGCATCGCGGGCCTCGGCATCATCATGCTGGCGCGCGAGAGCGGGCGGCCGATCATGCCTTTCGCGATGGCGACCAGCCGCTTCTATCAGCTGAACAACTGGGATCACACCACCATCAATCTGCCATTCGGCCGCGGTGCGCTGGTCGGCGGCGAGCCGATGACCGTGCCGCCAGACGCCGACAGCGCCATGATGGAAGAACTACGCCAGCGGCTGGAAGCGACGCTGAACGATGCCACGCGCCGCGCTTATGAAGCCGTCGGCCGGCCGGATGGCGATCGTCATGCCTGAGACCCTGCCGATCACGCTGCGCGCCTATCGTCGCCTGTCGTCCTCGCTGACGCCGATGGTGCCGCTGCTGATGAAGCGGCGTCTGCGCAAAGGCAAGGAAGATCCCGAACGCATCGATGAACGCCGCGGCATTGCCGCGATCGAACGTCCGGCCGGACCGCTGGTCTGGGTGCACGGTGCCAGCGTCGGCGAAGTGCTGGCTGCAGCGACGCTCATCGAGCGCTTGCGTGCATCGAACATGCGCATCTTGCTCACGTCCGGGACGGTGACCTCGGCGGCCATCATCGCCAAGCGCTTTCCGCCCGACATCATTCATCAATACATCCCTTATGATTCCCCGCGTTACGTCGCGCGTTTTCTCGACCACTGGCATCCGAGTCTGGCACTGTTCATCGAGAGCGATCTCTGGCCGAACCTGATCCTGTCGGCCGCGAAGCGTCGCCTGCCGATGGCGCTGATCAATGCGCGGATGTCGCAGCGCTCATTCCCACGCTGGCAGAAATTCTCGAAGACGATTTCCGCACTGCTGGGAAGTTTCGAAATCTGTCTTGCTCAGTCCGACACCGACGCTAAACGCTTCAGCGTGTTGGGCGCGCGCAGCGTGCTGGTTACCGGCAATCTGAAATTCGACGTGCAGGCGCCGCCCGGCGATGCAGCGAAGCTCGACGCCTTGAAGGCGGCGACGCGCGGGCGGCCGATCGTCGTGGCGTCATCTACCCATCCGGGCGAAGAGGAGATCATCCTCGAAACCCATAAGGCCTTGACAAATTTCTTTCCGTCGCTGCTCACCGTCATCGTCCCGCGTCACGCGCACCGTGGCGAGGCGATTGCGGAAATGGTGCAGGCGAATGGTCTTCGCGTCACCATGCGCTCGCGTGGCGAGGCGCCCAGTGCAGATGTCTATGTGGCCGATACGATGGGCGAACTGGGTCTGTTCTACCGCCTGACGCCGGTGGTGTTCATGGGCGGCTCGTTGGTCCCGCATGGCGGCCAGAATCCCATCGAGCCTGCAAAGCTCGGCGCGGCCATCGTTCATGGGCCGCATGTGTTCAATTTCACCGATGTCTATGATGCGCTGGACCGCGCTGGGGGCGCGCGACAGGCAAACTCATCCGAGCAGCTTGTAAAACTGCTGGGACAGATGCTGGGCGACCGGGCTGCGCGCGACATATCCATCGACGCGGCGGCCCAAGTTGTCACGCGTCTCGGCGGCGGGCTTGATCGCACGCTCCATGCGCTCGAGCCCTATCTGATGCAGTTGCGCTTTGAGATGGGTGGCCATCATGCGTGAGCCGGCGTTCTGGCAGCAGCGGAATAGCCTGCTGTCGCGCCTGCTGATGCCGCTCGGCGCCGTCTATGGCGAGATCACCGCCGCGCGCATGATGAAGCAGGGGACGGTGGTCGGCATTCCCGTGATCTGTGTCGGCAACTATCACACCGGGGGCGCCGGCAAGACGCCGACGACCCTGGCGCTGGTGAAACTGCTGCGCGAGCTCGGCGAGACGCCGGTGGTTCTCAGCCGTGGCCATGGCGGCAAATTGCGGGGGCCGGTGAAGGTCGAGCCGGGACGGCACAGCGCCGCCGATGTCGGCGACGAGCCGCTGATGATGGCGCGCGATGTTCCAGTTGTGATTGCCCGCGATCGCGTCGGTGGCGCCGCGCTGGCGCGCTCCACCGGGGCTAGCGTCATCGTCATGGATGACGGGTTCCAGAACCCGGCCATCGCCAAGGATCTGTCGCTGATCGTCATCGACGGCAATCGCGGCCTTGGCAACGGTCGTATCTTTCCGGCGGGCCCGTTGCGAGCGCCGCTCGACCGCCAGATCCCGCGCACCGATGCTCTGGTGGTGATCGGCGATGGCGTCGCTGCCACCGGCGTCTCTGCGCTGGTGCATGGCCGCGGTGGCAAGGTGTTCACGGCGCGATTGAAGTCGGATGCTGCGTCGGTGCAGGCGCTGCAGGGCAAGCGCGTGCTGGCCTTTGCGGGAATAGGCGACCCCGGTCGCTTCTTCCGCACGCTGCGCCATGCGGGGGTGGATGTCGCGGTAGAGAAAGTGTTTGCCGATCATCATCCGTATACGACGGCGGATATTGATGCGCTGGTAGTGCAGGCGCGTTCGCAGAATTTGACGTTGGTCACGACGGAGAAAGACCTGGTGAAGCTGCGCGACATGCCGGCTGCAGCCGACATCGCTGGTTTCGCTGTGGCGCTTGATGTCGAGGATAAAGACGGGTTGCGCAGTCTGGTGCGCGAGACTCTCAATCGCGCAAAGGCCGGGACGAGGCGCTGAGCCGTAGGGCGGATTAGCGGAGCGTAATCCGCCGGCCGAATTCATGGTTGAAACTCCGCGGCGGATTACGGCTTCGCCTAATCCGCCCTACGGCCGAGCTTTACTTCACCTGCTCGGGATAAAGCCGCTTCAACACGGCCGTATGCGTCGCATAGGCCTCCTGCCGGTCCACGCTCCAGTACTTCAACTCGTCGAGCGGAATGCGTTCGCCCGAGATGGCGCAGGTCACATAGGTGCCGGGGGCCACGACGCGAAAATCGCCGTCGAGATATTGCAGTTTGGCTTCGCCATTGCCGGATGGGCCGAATTTGTTGAGCAAGGCTGGTCTCCTGGATCGTCCAGACGTCGATGTCATGCGTTGCCCTATAAATAGGGCTTTGAGGCTGTAAATGAAAGCGGGGGCCGGGACCTAGAACAGGCTGCCCTGGTCGATTTTCTTCGCGCTCTTGGATGTGGCCGGTTTGGCTGCCGCGGGTTTGGCCGCGCGGACCGGCGCCGGATGATCACCATCTGCGGTGACGCCTACGCGCCCATCGGAAAATTCGATGCTCAGGCGTGCGCCGGCATCGATGGCGGCGGCCGCATGCAGCGCTGCGCCCTGTTCGTCGCGCACCAGTGCAAAACCGCGGGCCAGCACGCTGCGATAGGAGAGGGCGGCGAGCAGTTTGTTCGATGCGTCGACGCGCGCCTGCTGGCGCTGCAGCAACGTGGTCAACGCGCGGCGGGCGCGCTCAGTGAGGCGCAATGTGCGCTCGCGATCCCGCGTGATGGCATTCCGCTGCGCCTGCGCGTTGGCCGATTTCGAGGCCTTGAGGCGGAGTTCGAGATTGGCAAAACGATCGCGGCGTTGTCGCAGCAGTGCACGGGCAGAAAGCTTCAGGCGTTCTCCGTAAACCGTCTGTCGCTGTGTCGCATGCGCGATCTGCGCGCGGAGCACCCGCAGTGTCAGGCCTGAGCTTGCTTCGACGAAACGGCGATGATGCGCATGCGTATTCGCCTTCAATGCACGCGGCAGCGACGCGCCGGCGCCATCGAGGCGTTGGCGCGGAATGGCGAGCAAGTCGCCCGCATTGGGCAAGGCGCGCGCAGCAGCGCGAAGTTCGTTGCGACGCGATTCCTGCGCGCGCTGCCAGCACAGCATCATGCGACGCTCGAAGGTGCCGATCTCGACCAGCAGTTCCGCGCGCACGGGCACGGCCATTTCGGCTGCAGCCGTCGGTGTCGGGGCGCGCTTGTCGGAGGCGAAATCGATCAGCGTGATGTCGGTCTCGTGGCCCACGGCCGAGATCAGCGGGATCATGCTCTCCGCTGCGGCACGCACCACGATCTCTTCGTTGAACGACCACAGGTCTTCCAGCGAGCCGCCGCCGCGCGCGACGATGAGCAGGTCGGGCCGCGGAATCTTGCCGCCGATGTCCAGCGCATTGAAGCCATGGATCGCCGCGGCCACCTGTTCGGCCGAGCCTTCGCCCTGCACGCGCACCGGCCACACCAGCACATGGCGGGGGAAGCGGTCTTCCAGCCGATGCAGGATGTCGCGGATGACGGCGCCGGTCGGCGAAGTCACGACGCCGATCACGTCCGGCAGGTATGGCAAAAGCTGCTTGCGCGCTTCGTCGAACAGGCCCTCGGCGCCGAGCTTGCGCTTGCGCTCTTCCATCAGCGCCATCAGCGCGCCGACACCGGCGGGCTCCAGCGCCTCGATGACGATCTGGTACTTTGATGACCCGGGATAGGTGGTCAGCTTGCCCGTGGCGATAACTTCGAGGCCCTCCTGCGGCCGGAATCGCATCCGGCCATGGACCCCTTTCCAGATCACCGCCTCGATCTTGGCGCTCTCGTCCTTGAGCGAGAAATAGCAGTGGCCGGAGGAATGCGGACCGCGAAAGCCCGTGATCTCGCCGCGCACACGCACATTCCCATAGGCGTCTTCCACCGTCCGCTTCAGCGCCTGAGAGAGCTCGGAGACGGTGAATTCGGTGGAATTCGTCAGCGGGGCAGCGGCAGTTTTAGGCATCGGGGTCTCGGGCTGTTGCGGCAGCGGAATAGCATGCTAAACGCTGGCAAAACCATCCAAAACCCGAAAAGTCTTTCGCCAGGCAGTCTTCCCATGAACATTCTTTTGATCGGTTCCGGTGGCCGTGAACATGCGCTGGCCTGGAAGCTGGCGGCGTCGCCGCTGCTGACGAAACTGTGGTGCGCGCCCGGCAATGCCGGCATCGCGCAGGAAGCGGAGTGTGTCGCGCTGGATGTCGCCGATCATGCGGCGGTGATCACATTCTGCCGCGACAACAAGGTCGATTTCGTCGTGGTCGGCCCGGAAGCGCCGCTCGCCGCCGGCATCGTCGATGATCTCGCCGCCGCCGGCATCAAGGCGTTCGGGCCGAGCAAGGCCGCCGCTCGCCTCGAAGGCTCCAAGGGTTTCACCAAGGACATCTGCAAGGCCAACAATATCCCGACCGCGGCCTATGAACGCTTCAACGATGCGGACAAGGCAAAAGCCTATATCCGCGCCCAGGGCGCGCCGATCGTGATCAAGGCGGACGGCCTCGCCGCCGGCAAGGGCGTCGTCGTCGCGATGACGCTGCAGGAAGCGGAAGACGCCATCGACATGATGCTCGGTGGCGGCTTTGGCGCGGCCGGCGCGGAAGCTGTGGTCGAGGAATTCATGGTCGGCGAGGAAGCCTCGTTCTTCGTGCTGTGCGATGGCGAGAATGCACTGCCGCTGGTGGCCGCACAGGACCACAAGCGCGTTTTCGACGGCGACAAGGGGCCGAATACCGGCGGTATGGGCGCCTATTCGCCGGCACCGGTTTTCACCGATGCGATCCAGAAGCGCACCATGGACGAGATCATCCTGCCGACGCTGAAGGCCATGAAGGCGATGGGCTGCCCGTATAAGGGCGTGCTGTTTGCCGGCCTGATGATCACCGACGAAGGCCCGAAGTTGATCGAATACAATGCCCGTTTCGGCGATCCCGAAACCCAGGTGCTGATGGTCCGTCTGATGTCGGATCTGCTGCCCGCGCTGATCGCCTCGGCCGATGGCCAGCTGAAGAATTTCGACCTGCGCTGGTTCCCGGATCCTGCGCTGACGGTGGTGATGGCCGCCAAGGGCTATCCCGGCGATTACGACAAGGGCACCCGCATCGCCGGCATCGACCGTGCCGAGCAGATCGAGGGCGTCGAGGTGTTCCATGCCGGAACCAAGGCCTCGGGCGACTGGATTCTCGCCAATGGTGGCCGGGTGCTCAATGTAACAGCCTCGGCCAAGACGGTCGGGGAAGCTCAGCGTCGGGCCTACGAAGCCATCGGTCTGATCAACTGGCCGGAAGGCTTCTGCCGCCGCGACATCGGCTGGCAGGCCGTCGCCCGCGAACGCGGCGGCAAATAAAAGGTAACCGGAGGCTCTTCTGTTCGGAACCAAAGGTTGTGATGTGCGTTGGGGGCCCGGAGAGGTTCCTCATGGCGCATTACTATTTTGACCTGAAGAACGGAATGACCGAGCGCGACCACCGCGGTCGCGATCTCGACAACGATGCCGAAGCGATTGCAGAAGCCTATGCAATTGCTGACGAAATTTCCGCGCAGCCACCGGCCAACCGTGAACATGCGCGGCATATCTGCGTCGTCCATGAGAATGGCCACGAGGTGACCCGCGTGCCCGTGATCACGCGAATGAAGCGCACATCAGCGCCGGACCCGGAAAAATTCTCGTAAAAGTGTCGCCGATTCGATTTCGCCCACGGCGGAATAGACTTCCGGCGCGTGGTGGCAGGTCGGCGAGGCAAAGAAGCGGACGCCGGAATCGACGCCACCGCCCTTGGGATCGGCTGCGCCATAATACAGCCGGCGGATGCGGGCGAACGAGATCGCCCCGGCACACATAGTGCAGGGCTCCAGCGTGACATAGAGATCGCAATCCACCAGCCGCTCGCTGCCTATCCGCTCGGCCGCCTGGCGGATAGCCAGGACTTCGGCATGCGCAGTGGGGTCCTTGTCGGTCAAGGTGCGGTTGCCGGCGCTGGCGATCACCTCGCCATCCCGCACGATCACGCAGCCGATCGGGACTTCGCCCGCTTCACCAGCGGCTTCGGCGGCTTTCAGAGCCAAATCCATGAAAGAAGGGGCGGTCAAAAGCTCGTTTCCTGCGCAAAACTCTGCTACGGAGTGGCCTTCAGCAAAGCGGTTCCTGCTTCGATCGGACGCGCCGTGATGGCGCCCCGCGATGTCTCCGCGCTCAACCCAATTCAGCTTCCGCTGCAGCGAGACCTTTCATGCCCCGCGATAACGATAAAAACAACGGCCCCTCGCGCGGCCGGCCGCCCGGCGGCAGAGGTCCGGCTAAGGGGCCGAGCAAAGGCGGCCGTTCCGGTGCCGCCCGCGGCCCGGAGAAGAAGTTCGCCAAGCGCGATGGCAGCTACACGCCGCGCCCGCCGCGTGACGGCGATGGCGAGAAGCGCCCCTACGCCGGCAAGCGCGACGGCGGTGACCGCGCGCCGCGCCGCGATTATGGCGATGCGCCGCGTCCGCGTTTCAACCGCGATGAGCGCCCGGCGCGCAGCGATGGCGATCGTCCGTCGCGTGGCCCGCGCAAGGATTTTGGTGATCGTCCGCCGCGCAGGGATCGTGACGATGCGCGGCCGGCCGGTCGTTTCTCTGACAAGAAGTTCGGTGATCGCAAGCCGCGTGATGGCGACCGTCCGTTCAGCGCGCGCCCGTCGCGTGATGGCGATCGCCCGCGTGGTGATCGCCCGTTCGGCGACCGCAAACCGCGCGATGGTGGTGGCGAGAAGCGTCCTTACGCCCCGCGCGGTGACCGTCCGCAGGGTGATCGCCCATATGGCGCGCGCCCGTCGCGTGACGGTGATCGTCCGCGTGGCGATCGGCCCTTCGGCGAGAAGAAGTTTTCGCGTGGTGCGCCGGATCGCGGCGGCCCGCGCAAGAGCTTTGGCGGTCGTGGCGATCGCGATTTCGAACGCGGTCCCGATCGCAGCGACGAGAAGCCGTGGCAGAGCCGCGAGCGCAGCGATGATCGCGGCAGCCGTCCGGCCCGTGCGCCGCGCGATGGCGAGCGCAAATTCGATCGGCCGAAATTCGACAAGCCGAAATTCGACAAACCGCGCTTCGAACGCTCGCGGGACGATCGCCCCGAGCGCGGTGATGGCGAGCGTCCGCGTTTCGAACGCTCGCGTGAGGACCGTCCGCAATTCGAGCGGTCGCGTGAGCCTCGCGGTCGCGCGGACTGGCACGAGCAGCCGCGTCGTGGGCGCGACAGCGATCGTGACGAACGTCCGCGCCGCGACAACGAGGACGACAGCCAGATCTTCCGCCAGCGTCCGGCTTTCGGTGGCCGCGGCGAATATCGTCCGCGCGATCCCGATGCCAAGAAGGCGCCGCGCAAGCCCGCCGAGAAAAAGGGCGCCGAGCGCATCGCCAAGGTCGTTGCCCGCGCCGGCCTGTGCTCGCGCCGCGATGCCGAAGAATGGGTGACCCAGGGCCGCGTCTCGGTGAATGGCCGCAAGATCAATTCGCCGGCGCTCGATGTCACCGCCAATGACGTGATCACCGTGGACGGCAAGCCGTTGCCGGAGCGCGAGCGCACGCGGCTGTTCATGTATCACAAGCCGCGCGGGTTGATGACGACCCATGCCGATCCGGAAGGTCGTCCGACGGTGTTCGATCATCTGCCGGAAGACCTGCCGCGTCTGATCTCCATCGGCCGTCTCGATTTCAACACCGAAGGCCTGCTGCTGCTCACCAATGATGGTGGTCTCGCGCGCACGCTGGAACTACCGGACACCGGCTGGCTGCGTCGTTACCGCGTCCGTGCCCATGGCAATGTCACCCAGGCGCAGCTCGACGAGCTCAAGAACGGCGTCGAGGTGGATGGCGTGAAGTATGGCGCCATCGATGCGACGCTGGAGCGTGACCAGGGTGCTAATGTGTGGCTGGTGTTTGCGATCCGCGAAGGCAAGAACCGCGAAGTCCGTAACGTCTGCGCGCATCTCGGCCTCGAAGTGAACCGCCTGATCCGCATCTCCTATGGCCCGTTCCAGCTCGGCGAGCTGGAAGAGGGCGAAGTCGATGAAGTGAAGACCCGCGTGCTGCGCGAGCAGCTCGGCGAAAAGATTGCGGAGGCCGCCGGCGCCGATTTCGGCCGCCAGCTGCCGAGCAAGGGCGACACCTCGCTCGATCCGGTGATCGTGAAGAAGCCGGTGATGAAGCGTTCGACGGTGGAGGACCGCAAGGGCCGCCGCGTCGTGGTGCAGCGCTCGGGCTCGGAAGAAACGCGTGCGCGCAAGGAAGCCGATGCCATGTTCGGCGGTCCGAAGAAGCCGCCGAAGCGCGGCTACAAAGGCAAGCGCGATCTCAAGCCGCGGGATGAGTAATGGTGTCTAATGCGACGGCAGTAGTGCTCCCTCCCCCTTGTGGGGGAGGGCCGGGATGGGGGGCCACACACGCAGGCCGGAGTTCGGGGTACCCCCACCCCGGCCCTCCCCACAAGGGGGAGGGGAGCACGCCGTCCGTGCACGTCTCAAGAGAGCCTTCCGATGCGCGTAATCGGTGGCCGTCTCCGTGGCCGCAACATTGCTGGCCCCTCGACGCAAGCGATCCGTCCGACGCAGGATCGCCTGCGTGAGTCGCTGTTCAACATCCTGATGCATGCCTATGAGAACCCGATGCTCGATGCGCGGGTGCTCGATCTCTATGCCGGCACCGGCGCACTCGGTATCGAGGCGGTGTCGCGCGGCGCCAAGTTCACGCTGTTCGTCGACAATGGCTCGGAAGCGCGTGCGCTGTTGCGCGACAACGTCGAAAGTCTCGGCCTCGGCGGCGTGACAAAAGTCTATCGCCGCGATGCCAGCGATCCCGGCCCGGCGCATCCAGTCGAGCCATTCGCGCTGGTGTTCATCGATCCGCCCTATCGGCAGAAGCTCGCAGAGAAGTCGCTCAAAGCCTTACGCGATGGCGGCTGGCTGGTGCCTGACGCGCTGATCGTCGTGGAAGAGGCGAAGGATGCCGAATTCGTGGCACCTGAGGGCTATGAAGAACTCGAACGCCGCGCCTATGACGATACGGAATTCACGTTTCTGAGATTCACAAAATAAACGGGAGACCCCCATGACGCTCGCCTGCACCTGGGATCACGTCCATATCCGCACGCCGGATGTCGAAGCCACCGCTCAGTGGTTCGCCGACAAGCTCGATGCTGAAATCGTGCGCGCCCCCGGCCGTGTCGATATCAGGCTCGGCGGCGCCATGATCTTCCTTGCGCCGGTGACGCCGGAGATGGGGGTGGGTCCGTCGCCGGTGCAGCCGCATCTCGGCCTCGATCATTTCGGTCTGAAGGTGAAGGACATCGATGCTGTCGCCGCGGATCTCAAGGCACGCGGCGTCGAATTCACCAAGGAGCCGCATACGCTGAAGCCGGGCCTGCGCATCGCCTTTATCCGCGCGCCGCAGGGCGTCTCGATCGAAATCCTGGAACGCGATCCGAAATATACGTGAGGTCGTCTTTCCCTCCCCAAGCGCGGCGAAGCCGCGCGCCGCGGGGAGGGTGGCCTGAGCGTAGCGAAGGTCGGGTGGGGCTGCCCCACGTGACGTCGGAGTTTTGTGGAAGCACCCCACCCGTCTCAAAGCTCGCTGAACGCTCGCTTTGATCCACCCTCCCCAGTCGCTACGCTCCGGGGAGGGAGAAGGTTAGCGTCTCCCGAACAGCTTCTCGATATCGTTGAGCTTGAGCTCCACATAAGTCGGGCGGCCGTGATTGCACTGGCCGGAATTCGGTGTCTCTTCCATCTCGCGCAGCAGCGCGTTCATCTCTTCCGGCCGCAACCGTCGGCCGGAGCGGATTGAACCATGGCAGGCCATGGTGGCGGCCACATGCATCAACCGTCGCTCCAGCGGCAGTGCTTCGTCCCATTCGGCCATGTGTTCGGCGAGATCGCGCAGCAGCGACGCCGCATTGGTCTTGCCGAGCAGGGACGGCGTCTCGCGCACGGCGATGGCACCGGGGCCGAAACTGTCGATGGCGAGGCCGTAGCTCGCCAGCTCCTCGGCGCGCTCCACCAGCTTCTCGACGGTGGCTTCGTCCATTTCGACGATATCGGGGATCAGCAGGATCTGCCGCTGCACGCCGTTCTTGGCCAGCGAGGCCTTCAGCTTCTCATAGACGATGCGTTCATGGGCGGCGTGCTGATCGACCACGATCATGCCATCGCGGGTCTGCGCGATGATGTAATTCTCATGCACCTGCGCGCGCGCGGCGCCGAGCGGACGATCGACGAGATCGACTTGCGGCGCTTCCTCGAAACGCACATCGGCGGTGGGCGTGCCGACATCGAAGGCCGTTTGCGGTGGCTCGGCGAAAGCTGTGGCGCCATCGAAAGCAGGCGCAGGTGACACCGGGTAGGACGGCGAACGCTGCCAGTCCCAATTGGCGTTGCGCGGCGTGAAGCTTGGTGCGCTGTTCGGCCGGAACGAGGACAGCACTGCGCCCGCATCATTGTTCGCCGCCGTGCGCTTGCCTTCGCGCGCGAGGCCTTCCTTCAGCGCATGCACGATCAATGCGCGCACGAGGCCGGCATTGCGGAAGCGCACTTCGGTCTTGGCGGGATGGACGTTCGCATCGACCTCTTGCGGGTCGAGCGTCACGAACAGCGCCAGCACCGGATGGCGGTCGCGCGGCAGATAATCGGAATAGGCCGCGCGCACGGCGCCGACGATCAGCTTGTCGCGCACGGGGCGGCCATTGACGAACAGATATTGCCCGAGCGCATTCGCCTTGGTGAGCGACGGCGAGGCCGCGAAGCCCTCGACTACGACACCTTCGCGATCGCTGCGGACCGCAATCGCACTGGCGCGGAAATCCGCGCCGAGAATATCACCGAGCCGTGTGAGCTGGCCGGGGGCGCCGGGCAAAGCGGCAGCCCAGGTGATCGGCGCGCGTTCTTCGCCGGACAGCGTGAAGGCCACATCCGGCCGCGCCATCGCGAGGCGGCGCACCACTTCGCGGATTGCTTCTGCTTCGGTGCGATCCGTCTTGAGAAATTTCAGCCGCGCCGGCGTCGCATAAAAGAGATCAGCGACTTCGATCCGGGTGCCGTGGCCGAGCGCTGCCGGCATGATGGGCTCTTTCGCGCCTGCATCCACCGTGAGCGACCAGGCATGCGGCTCGCTGGCATGGCGCGTGGTGATGCCGAGCCGCGCCACCGAACCGATGGAGGGCAAGGCTTCGCCGCGAAAGCCGAGGGTGCGGATCGCCAGCAGATCCTCGTCGTCGAGCTTGGAGGTGGCATGGCGCTCCACCGCGAGGCCGAGATCAGCATGCGTCATGCCGTGGCCGTCATCGGTGATGGCGATTTTCCGCCGGCCGCCGCCATCGGTGAAGATCTCGATCCGGCTGGCGCCGGCATCGATGGCATTCTCCACCAGCTCCTTCACCACGCTGGCCGGCCGCTCGACCACCTCGCCGGCGGCGATGCGGTTGACGATGGTTTCTGGCAGCTGGCGAACAGGCATGGATCTCGGCGCACGGTGAATGGATCGGGGATATGTAGGGAACCTGAGGCGCCATTCTATGGCCCCCAGCACCCGATGTCCCCGCGCAGGCCCGTTTTCCCCGGTTTAAGCGAAGCGGCCGCTCTTCGCGATGACTTCGATCTTGTAGCCGTCGGGGTCGGTGGCGAAAAAGAAGCCTGCCAGCGGCTTGCCGTCATGCTTCAGCTCGCGCAGCGGGCCGGGCGCCAGTTTCTCCTGCTCGAACCGCGCATGTTCCGCCGCGAGATCATCCACCACCACGGCGAGATGGCCGTAACCGTCGCCCAGCGCATAAGGCTCGGTACGGCCTTTATTCACGGTCAGCTCCAGCTCGAAAGGTGAGGAAGGATGGCGCAGATAGATCAGCGTGAAATCATCGAAGGCCAGCCGCTCCGCGATTTCCAGGCCGAAGGCGCGCTTGTAGAAATCGAGCGAACGCGCTTCGTCGAGCACGCGGATCATGGAGTGAACGGGTTTGGCCATGGAAAGGGTCCTCAATCGTGATGACGGAAGCATTACCACCGTCATTGCGAGGAGCGAAGCGATGACGTGTCCGCCGAAGCTCGAAGAGCGAAGGTGGAAGCAATCCAGAGAGCCCGAAGCAAAGACTGGATTGCTTCGTCGCAAGGGCTCCTCGCAATGACGGCCCTTAATCGGTGAAGCGGCCGCTGCGGCCGGCCTTGACGTCACTGCGGCGTTTCTTGCCTTCGAGGCGACGCTTCTTGGAGCCGAGGGTCGGCTTGGTGGGCCGTCGCGGCGGTTCGCGATAGGCGGCTTCCTTGATCAGCTCCACCAGTCGCTCGATGGCGTCGGCCTTGTTGCGCTCCTGGGTGCGGAAGCGCTGGGCGTGCATGACGATCACGCCGTCCTTGGTCATGCGCTGGCCGGCGAGGGTGCGCAGCCGGATTTCCATGTCCTCGGGGATCACCAACTTCTTGCTGTCGAAGCGCAATTGCGCGGCGGTGGAGACCTTGTTGACATTCTGCCCGCCCGGCCCGGACGCGCGGACATAGACGATCTCGATATCGTCTTCCTCGATGGCGATGGAACGGGTGATGCGGAGCATGGCAGACTCGGTGAGAAGGCTGCCATGCTTATCATAGTTCGGGCTGCCGGCGCAGCGCGGTTAGTTCGCTTTGGGCGCGGGTGCCACCGGTGCGGCGGCCGCCTGGGGAGCGCGGCCGACCACGACGGTGAGCAGGCCATCGGCCCAAAGCTTCTTGGCCGCCGCCTTTGCCTGATCCAGCGTCACCGCATCGACGATGGCATTGCGCTTCTCGATATAGTCGATCGGCAGTTTGTCGAGCTGGTATTGCAGCAATGCGCTTGCCAGTTTCGACGATGTGTCGAGCGCCAGCATTTGCGAGCCTTTGAGATAGGACTTGGCCTCATCCAGCTCCTGCTGCGTCGGACCCTGGTCGGCGAGTCGCTTGACCTCGCTGGCCACGGTGTCCGCCGTCTCGGTGGCGCGGTCCGCGCGCGTGGCGGTGTTGCCGATCCAGAGTCCGGAATGCTCCATCCAGATCAAAGAGCTCGATACCGAGTAAGCGAGGCCGCGCTTCTCGCGCACCTCGTGATACAGGCGCGATGACAGCGTGCCGCCACCGAGGATGTGATTGACGATATAGGCGGCCATGAAGTTTGGATCGTCGCGCTTGATGCCGGGGCTGCCGAAGGTGATCACGGTCTGCGGGACGTCCAGCGTCACCGAGGCCTTCTGCGGCGGTTTGGTCACGACGACATTCGGGACGGGGGTGAGGCCCGCCTTGGCGGGCAGGCCACCGAAGGTCTTGTCCAGCAGCTTGGCCAATGCGTCAGGCGCGATGTCGCCGACGACGGCAATCCGCAGCGTGTCCCTGGCGACGATGCGTTGCTTGTAGGCCTTGATGTCGTCGACCGTGATGTTGGGCACATCCACAATGCTGCCATTGGACGGCCGGCTATAGGGATGATCGCCGAACGCGACTTCGAGGAATTTACGGGTCGCCAGCGAATTCGGGTTTGAGGTCTCGCGGCGCAATCCGGACAGGATCTGGCCGCGGATGCGCTCCACATCCGGCGCGTCGAAGCGCGGCGACGACAGTGCGAGACGGGCGAGTTCGAATGCTTCGCCGCTGTGCTCCTTCAGCATCCGCAATGACCCGCGCAGATAGTCGCGCTGGGCATTGAAGCTGAGTTCGATCGCGCGGCGCTCCATGCGGTCGCGGAAGGTGGCGGAGTCGAGGTCGCCGGCGCCTTCGTCCATCAGGCTGGCCACCATATTGGCTGTGCCCGACTTGTCCTTCGGGTCCTGTGCGGCACCGCCGCCGAACGCATATTCCATGGCGATCAGGGGAACGGTGGCGTCCTGCACGAACCAGGCTTCGATGCCGCCGGGCGTCACCAGCCGCTGCACCTTGGCGGCGGCGAAAGTGGGCGTCACCGTCAGCGCGACGAGTGACAAGGCGGTGGCGGCGGCAATGCCGAGACGGCGTGGATTGAAGATCATGCTCACGACCGCTTCTCCTCACGCTTAACTGCAGTGTCCTTGATGAGATAGCCCGTGACCGAACGCTTCTTGTCGAGCCAGGTCTGCGCAGCGGCGCGCACCTGCTCCGCGGTCACGGCCTTGATACGATCGGGCCAGCTGCGGATATCCTCCACGCTCAGGCCGGTGGTCAGCGCGGCGCCATACCAGCGCGCCAGCGAGGCCTGGCTGTCCTGTGCATAGATCGCCTCGGCGACGAGCTGCGTTTTCACGCGTTCGAGGTCGGCGGCGGGCACAGGATTGGTCGCGAGGTCGGTGATCACGGCATCGATGGTCTTTTCGATATCCGCGAATTCAGCGCCGGGCTTCGGCGAAGCCGAGATCATGAACTGGGCACTGTCGAGCGCAGTGCCCTGATAGCTGGCGCCGGCATTGACGGCGAGCTGCTTGTCGATGACGAGCGCGCGATAAAGATAGGAGTTTGGGCCGCCGCCGATGAGCTGACCCAGCACATCGAGGGCCTGGCTCTCGCCTGCCGCAGCAGTGGTGGCCGATGGCACGAGGTAGTAGCGACGGACATTGGTCTGCTCGACACGGGGATCGGCGAGCGTCACCGTGCGCGGCGCTGCGGGTGTCGGTTCCTGCGGGCGGATGCGGCGTTCGGCGATTGCCGGTTGCGCAGGGATGACGCCATAGGTGCGCTCCACCATCGGGCGGACTTCCTGCGGATCGACATCGCCGGCGATGATCAGCGTCGCGTTGTTGGGCGCATAGAAGCGCTTGTAGAAGGCGAGGGCATCTTCGCGATCGAGCTTCTCGATCTCCTGGTGCCATCCGATGATCGGGCGGCCATAGGGATGGTTCAGATACAGCGCAGCCATGATCTGTTCGGTCAGCCGTGCCTCCGGGCTGTTGGCGACGCGCATGTTGTATTCTTCGAGGACGACGTCGCGCTCGGGCAGCACGTTCTCATCCTTGAGCACGAGACCGGTCATGCGGTCGGCTTCGAACTCCATCATCTTGCCAAGCTGGTCCTTGGTGACGCGCTGGAAGTAGCCGGTATAGTCGGTGGAGGTGAAGGCGTTTTCATTGCCACCGATGCGCTGCACGGTTTGCGAGAATTCTCCCGCAGGATGTTTGGCGGTGCCCTTGAACATCAGGTGTTCGAGGAAATGGGCGAGGCCGGATTTGCCTGGCGTCTCGTCAGCCGAGCCGACCTTGTACCAGATCATCTGCGTCACGACCGGAGTGCGGTGATCTTCGATCACGACAACCTGCATGCCGTTGTCGAGCTTGAACGTCGTCGGCGGCTTCGGGCTGTCGGTCTGCGCTTGTGCTGCGAGGGTGAAGCTGCCGGTGAGCAGCAGCGTGGCGGCGACGGCGGAGCGTACGGCACGGGCGAATGATGTTCTCATGGCTGGGCTGGCTGCTCCTTGCGCGTGCAATCGATCGCGCCGGCTGCAGATGCAGCCGGTTGTTGCGCTAAAACGGTCCTGAAAAAATGGCGAAGGGCGATGTGTGCCGCAAGTTAAGTCGCGGTAACGTGGATCGTGGCAACGGCAGCGCCGCGATCAATACTTGCCCGTCATCGGATTGAGGAAACCTTCGTTCCGCATGACTTCCTTCGGCCCAGTGCCATAGGCATAGCCCTGCGCAGGCGTCTGGTAGCCGACCGGGGGTTGCGTGAGCGCGTCGCGCGTCGGCTCGCCCTTGAACTCGGCGGTCTCGCCCTTGTTGCTGCCGAACATGTTCTTGAGCGTGCTGCTGCTCACGCCGAGCTGGCTCGGGCTCAGCACGATGTTCTTGTTCGGATCGCCCGGATGCGAATTGTCGACGCCGGAGGAGCTCACACGGGCGCGCTTCGGCGCCATTTCCTTTGGAGTCAGCGGACGGGCGGCCTCGAGCACTGCTTCGGGACGCCCGGTCTTTGCTGCTGCTGCGGCCTCGCGGCGGCGCTGCATGTCCGGATCCTTCGGCCAGTTCGGGACGTTGGCAGTCGATGCGGTGGCGGCCGGGGGCGGCAGATCGAGCTTGGGCGGCACCACCAGCGGCGAACGCTCACGGTAGTCGATGCCGGTATTGTCCATATTGGTGCCGCCGAGGCCGGTCATCACTTGTTTGATGAACTTCTCTTCGAAGGTCAGATCGTCGTCTTCTTCAGCGCGGGCCATGCTGCCCGACATCACAAGTCCGATTCCGAGAGCGGCCATGGCCAGTCGCAGGGAGCGCGTCAGCGCGCTCGATGAAAGGTGCAGAGCCCTACCGGTCCCGGTCTCGCGCATCGTGTTCATCCTGTTCAAATCTCTGGCGGATCGCTGAAAATGACGCGGTTCCGCCGACGTCGCCCGTGGCCTCGCATATCGGCTGGGATCAGGGCGCTTTTGCGGCGGGTGCGTTGAAGAAAGAGTCATACAGCAAGGCCGCCACACCGGCAACGATGGCGACATCCGCAAGGTTAAACACGTACCAGTTGTAGGTTTTGCCGCCGATTTCGGCGTGGAGCAGGGCGAAATCGACCACGGCGCCGTAGGCAAGCCGGTCGATGGCATTGCCGATGGCGCCGCCGATGATCAAACCGAGTGCAATTGTCGCAAGCCGGGTCTCGGCGCGGACCATCCAGACGGTGAGGGCTATCACCGCCACCACCTTGAAGGCCAGAAGGGCGACCTGCCCCATCGGCCCGGAATCCGAGAACCAGCCGTAGCTGATGCCGGTATTCCAGGCGAGAATCAGGTCGAAGAAGGGCAGCACCTTCACCAGCCCGCGATGACCGAGATCGAAGCCGTAGAGCAGCCACAGCTTGGACGCCTGATCGAGGATCAGGGTGGCGACGGCGACGATCAGGCCGGAACGGGCGGCTGGGCTCACACAGCGACTCCCAGCGCCTTCCATTCACGCAGCGCCTGTGCGTCGCGCGGCGTCACGTCCGGATAGTCCTTGTCCGCACCGACCGTGGGCAGGATCTTCCAGGAGCGGGCGCACTTGGTACCGATAGCCTTTTCGACCACCACGGCGACGCCGGGAACGTCACTGAGCGTGAAGGCACCGGCTGGTGCATCGCCATTGGTGAGCATCGCGTTCGAGGTGATGCAGATCTCGGCGAGGTCCACGCTTGCAAACAGGTCGAACACCGCTTTGTCGGCAACATGCACCAGCGGCGAGGCTTCCAGCGACGAGCCGATATTCTTCGCCGCACGCTCGACTTCCAGCGCGCCGGTGACGACACGGCGAACGTCGCGGATGGTCTCCCACTTCGTGGCCAACGCTTCATCCCTGAATTGGCCCAGCCCTTCCGGGAACACGGTCAGATGCACGGATGGTTCGGCATCGGGACGATACATGCGCCAGGCTTCGTCCATGGTGAAGGACAGGATGGGCGCCAGCCATTTCAGGATGGCGTCGCAGATGGTGTCGATCGCCGTCAGCGCCGCCTTGCGGGCGACCGAGGAGGGCGCGTCGCAATACAGCGTGTCCTTGCGGATATCGAAATAGAACGCCGACAGTTCGGTGTTCATGAAGGTCGCGAGCGAGGCCACCACGGTCTTGTAGTCGAAGTCCTTATACGCCTGCTGCACCTTCGCATCGATCTCGGCGAGCTGATGCAGCATCAGCCGTTCGAGCTCGGGCATGTCCTTGAACGCGACGGCATCGGTCTTGTCGAAGTGATGCAGCGTGCCGAGCATCCAGCGCACGCTGTTGCGCAGCTTGCGATAGGTCTCGATGGTGTTCTTGATGATTTCCGGGCCGATGCGCTGATCGTCGGCATAGTCGGTGGCGCAGACCCACAGGCGCAGGATATCGGCGCCGGAATCCTTGATCACTTTCTGCGGCTCGATGGTGTTGCCGAGCGACTTCGACATCTTGCGGCCGTTCTCGTCCAGCGTGAAGCCGTGAGTCAGCACGACATCATAGGGCGCGCGGCCGCGCGTGCCGCAGCTTTCCAGCAGCGACGAGTGGAACCAGCCGCGATGCTGGTCGGAGCCTTCGAGATACATGACGGTGTCGGCGCCGCCATCGACCTTGCGCTTGATGCCGGCGAGGCCGGGGAAGTGCACGGGATCTTCGAGCACGAAGGCATGGGTCGAACCGGAGTCGAACCAGACGTCGCAGATGTCATCGACCTTCTTCCACTCTTCGTTCGACAGCGAGCCGAGGAAGCGCTCGCGCGCGCCTTCAGCGTACCAGGCGTCGGCGCCTTCCTTCTCGAAAGCGTCCGCGATGCGCTTGTTGACGTCGGCGTCCTGCAGGATTTCGGCCGCGCCGTCGCCGGTCTCGCGCACGAACACCGCGATCGGCACGCCCCAGGCGCGCTGGCGCGAGATCACCCAGTCGGGGCGACCCGAGATCATGCCGGTGATGCGGTTCTGGCCGGCGGCCGGCACCCACTGCGTGACCTTGATGGCGTCGAGCGCACGACGACGGACGGTGTCGCCCGGCTTCGCCTTGCCGTCGTCCGCGATGTCCTTGTCCATCGCGATGAACCATTGTGGCGTGTTGCGATAGATCACCGGCTTCTTGGAGCGCCAGGAATGCGGATATTGATGCTTGACGCGCGAGCGCGCCATCAGGTTGCCGTGGGCCAAGAGCTGCTTGATGACGGCTTCGTTGGCGCCGCCTTTCTCGCCCTTGTCGTTGATGACGCGTTCGCCGGTGAAGCCCGGCGCTTGCTCGGTGAGCGCGCCGTTCTCATCGACGGTGTAGGGGATCACCGACGAGATGCCGCGCGCTTCGAGATCGCGGGCGGCGTTCATCCAGGCGTCGAAGTCTTCGCGGCCGTGGCCGGGCGCCGTATGCACAAAGCCGGTACCGGCATCGTCGGTGACGTGATCGCCTTCGATCAGCGGCACGGTGAATTCATAGCCGCCGGCAAAACCGGCGAGCGGATGCCTGACCTCAACCGCATCGAGGATGTCGGCGGAGACGTCGCTGACCTTCTCATAGGACGTGACACGCGCCTGCTTGAACACGCTCTCGGCCAGCGCATCGGCCAGCAGCAGCAATTCGCCGGTCTTCACCCAGTTGTCTTCCGGTGCGTCGGTGACCTTGTAGAGGCCATAGGCGACCTTCGGCGCAAAGGTGATGGCGCGGTTGCCGGGCAGGGTCCATGGCGTGGTGGTCCAGATCACCACCGAGGCCTTGGCGAGGCGGCCATACTCGGCCTTGACCGGAAACTTCACCCACACCGTGTCCGATGTGTAGTCCTCATATTCCACTTCCGCTTCGGCCAACGCGGTCTTCTCGACCACGCTCCACATCACCGGCTTGGAGCCGCGATACAGCGTGCCGTTGGCGGCGAACTTCATCAGCTCACGCGCGATCTGCGCTTCGGCGAAGAAGTCCATGGTGGCGTAGCGGCCTGCCCAGTCGCCGATGATGCCGAGACGCTTGAATTCCTCGCGCTGGATGTCGAGCCACTTGTTGGCATAGGCGCGGCATTCCTGGCGGAACGCGATCATCGCCGCGCCGTCCTTGAAATTCGGCTTGGCCTTGCCCTTGGAGCGGTAGTTCTCTTCCTCGATCTTCCACTCGATCGGCAGGCCGTGGCAGTCCCAGCCCGGCACATAGTTGCTATCGAAGCCCAGCATCTGCTGGCTCTTGGTCACCACGTCCTTGAGGATCTTGTTGAGCGAATGGCCGATATGGATGTTGCCGTTCGCATAGGGCGGGCCGTCATGCAGCACGAACTTTGCCCGACCCTTGGCCTTCTCGCGGAGCTGCTTGTAGAGGTCGATCTCCTTCCACCGCTCAAGCATCTTCGGCTCGCTGGTGGGCAGACCGGCGCGCATCGGGAACTCGGTCTGCGGCAGGTAAAGAGTTTTTGAATAGTCTTGAACGTCTTTTTGGGTCGCGGGCTTGTCGGACATGGGTGCTCGGGCTGGCTCGAATGGCGCGGATACGCGTCGAAAACGCGATGAAACAGGTCGGTCCCGGTCTTGCGCCGAGCGAAGCTCAGGCGGAAGCCGGGCCGATAATGCTTATGATGGGGCGCCGTGCAGACATCGGGCATTCCATAGCAGGGGGAACAGGGATCGCAAAGGGGCGTCTCCGGCCCCTCACGAAGCCGTCACCCTGAGGTGCCGGAGCGCAGCGGAGGCCTCGAAGGGCGGCGGCGGGCTCGCCGGAGCCCGTGGCCATCCTTCGAGGCTCGCAAGAGCTCGCACCTCAGGATGACGGGAGAGCTTTCGGCGGCAGGATTTTGGCCGGGTTTCCGACCACCGTGACGCCATCCGGCACATCCCGGGTCACCACCGCCCCGGCCCCGATCAGGGCGCCGTCGCCGATGGTCACGCCCGGCAGGATGATGGCTCCGCCGCCAATCCAGACATCGGCCCCGATGCTCACCGGCCGGCCGAATTCCAGCATCTTCCGCCTTGTGGCGGCATCGCGCGGGTGGTCCGCCGCCAGGATCTGGACGCCGGGTCCGATCTGGGTGCGGTCGCCGATGGTCACGCTCATGATGTCGAGAATGACGCAGTTGAAATTCATGAACACGCCGTCGCCGACGCTGATGTTGTAGCCGTAGTCGATGAAGAAAGGCGGCCGGATCGCGACATCCTTGCCGACCTGCTTGAACTGCTCGACCAGCAGCGCATGGCGCTCGGCATTGGTCGCATCCATGGTCGCGTTGTAGCGCGCCATCCACGCCTTGGCGGCAGCCTCGTCCGCGGCGAGTTCGGCATTGCCGGCGGGATTGTAGAGCTCACCCGCGAGCATTTTCTGTTTTTCGGTCTTGGTCAGGGCGAGCCTCCGGCGCAGGTGTCGAGTTATGGTTGTATTTTACGACTAACGGTATATTTTGTTGAGATCGTGGAGCGAAACCGATGAACCCGCGTACCCGCATCGAGCAATATCAGCATTTGAAGGATTTGCGACGGCAGGGGCCGCTTCCCGAGGAAGCACGGAATGCTCCCATGCGCGAGCACGTCCCGAGTTTGCTTGAGGTTCGCGCATATGCAGACCAGGTGTTCGGTGATCCGGCAAAAGCCGAGAGATGGTTCAATCATCCTAACAGGTCGATGTATGGGCAAAAGCCAATCGATCTCATGAAGGACGACATCGGCGCTGCGGTGGTACATGAGACGTTAGGACAGATCGACCACGGCATTTTCGCTTGAGCCTTCACGATGGAGCTCTGGCGGATCTCAAATTATCCGGATTTGTCTGGTATCGGTGGCTTGCGCTTCGGTGGCCGCTGGCACTCCGAGGGCAGGCGCATCGTCTACCTCGCTGATCATCCGTCCAGCGCGTTACTGGAGATGATTGTTCATCTCGACTTCAACTTTGCTCCTGCGAGCTACCAGTTGCTTCGTGTTCGGGCTGAAGACAAAATCAAGGCCGACCAGATCGACGCTGCCGATTTGCCAATGGATTGGCTCAAGCGAATTGATGTAACGCGGGCGATGGGTGACAGCTGGTTAAACAGGAGTGCGAACGCGTTGTTGCAAGTGCCATCCGCGATCGTAAGGCCGGCTAAAAACTATCTGCTGAACCCTCTGCATAGCGACGCGCCGTTCATCAGCATCATAGAGACAATCACAGCGCCCTTCGATCCACGTCTCTGGCGTTCGCGCTGAACTACCTCACCTTTCCCAGTCTCGGAAACACATCCGGCGCCGCTGCCAGTGCAGCCCGCGCCTTTGCGCTGTCATCGTTCATCTGAACGATCAACGCGTCTATCCCGTCGAATTTAAGTTCATCCCGGATATAGGCGATGAACGCCACGTCCAGCGTCTGGCCGTAGAGGTCGCCCTTGAAGTCGAACAGAAACACTTCCAGCAGCGGTGCGCCGTTGTCGAAGGTGGGGCGGCGGCCGAATGAGGCGACCCCATCGAAGCGTTCGTTGCCGCGGCCGACGCGCACCGCATAGATGCCGTGACGCAGGCCGCAACTCGCGGGCAGGCGGATATTGGCGGTGGGATAACCGAGATCGCGGCCGAGCTTCTGACCGTGGATCACTTCGCCCGTGATGAACCACGGACCCTGCAGCATCTCGGTGGCTTCGACGATTTGCCCCTCGGCCAGCGCCATGCGGATGGCAGTGGAAGACACCGGCCGTTCGTCGATGTCCACATGCGGCTGGATATCGACCTCGATACCGAGCCGCGGCATTTCGGTGGCGAGCAGGCTGGGCGAGCCGGTGCGGCCCTTGCCGAAATGGAAGTCGTAGCCGACGGCGATGCCGCTGATGCCGAGGCGTTCGATCAGATCGTGGTGAATGAAATCATGCGCCGTGGTGCCGGCGCGGCCCTTGTCGAATGTCATGACCACGGCCCCCGCCAGCCCCGTGCCGGCCAGGAGCCGCAGCTTCGCAGGTTCATCGGACAGCCGGAACTGCGGCGTGTTCGGGCTGAAGAACAGCCGCGGATGCGGCTCGAAGGTGACCGCCAGCGCGCGGGTCTTGTGCAACTCCGCCATGCGGAGTGCTGCACCAATGACGGTGCGATGCCCGAGATGCACACCATCGAAATTACCCATTGCCACCACGCATCCCCTTGGGATGTCGCTGATCGGTGTGGTGTCGCGGATTACGGTAAAGGCAGACGTCATGATTGGATTCGTTGATGGTTTTCAATGATGGCGGACCGTGGCGCGCGCGCGAGACCCAGTCAAGCCGGCGGTAAGGAAAGCGAAAGCCTCTCGCGCTATCGGTATTCCCGTCTAATTTGACGGATTTACCGGCGGCTCCCGGTTAACGGGAAATTTAACCGACGCTGCTAAATCTCAATCCAGATCGGTTTGCCGTTCGGCAAACATCATTTGTTATTACGCGCGTATCGTGCCTGAGGGGGACTGAAGATGGCGGTTGATTTGTCGATGTCGGTGCTGGTGGTGGACGATTACAACACCATGATCCGCATCATTCGCAATCTTCTGAAGCAGCTGGGCTTTGAGCATATCGACGATGCCAGCGACGGCTCCATGGCGCTCGAGAAGATGCGTACCAAGAAGTATGGCCTCGTGATTTCCGACTGGAACATGGAGCCGATGACCGGCTACGACCTGCTCAAAGAAGTCCGCGCCGACCCCAACCTGTCGCAGACACCGTTCATCATGATCACCGCGGAATCGAAGACCGAGAACGTGATCGCCGCCAAGAAGGCTGGCGTGAACAACTACATCGTCAAGCCGTTCAACGCGGCAACGCTGAAGACCAAGATCGAAGCCGTGTTCCCGGACGCTGTGCCGGCGTAAGCCTGATTTCGATCACCGAGTTTCGCGAATGCCCGGCTTTGCGCCGGGCATTTTGCATTTGAGCCGGGACAGTAGTGCTCCCTCCCTCAAGCGGCGAAGCCGCGCAGTGGGGAGGGCCGGGGTGGGGCGCCCCGCGTGACGTCAGAGCGCGGGGATAGACCCCACCCGTCACTCGCCATAACGAAGCTTCGCTTCGTCAGGCTCGTGCCACCCTCCCCACGGCGCGGCTGTGCCGCTTGGGGAGGGAAAAGAGCGCCGGGACGACAACTCACCACTTCAATTCGCGCATCAACGCCTTCGGCGGGTGCCCGAACAGTTCTTTCACTTCGGCCGCATTCATCTGCTCGACGCCGTCAAAGTCCCCGGCGTGAATGCCGCGGGTGACGAACAGCAGGTCGATGCCATAGCCATGCGCGCCGGCGAGATCGGTGCGTACGCTGTCGCCGATCGCCAGCACGCGGCTCAATTCCGTATCCTTGCCGCGCTTCGCCTTGGCCAGCGCCATGGCGCGGTCATAGATCGGCCTGTGCGGCTTGCCGTAGAAAATCACCTCGCCGCCCATCTCGCGATAGAGTTCGGACACGGCACCGGCGCAATAGATCAGTCGGTCGCCGCGTTCGACGATGATGTCCGGATTGGCGCAGACCATGGTGAGCTTCTTCGACAGCGCCTGCTGCATCATGTCGCGGTAGTCTTCCGCAGTCTCGGTTTCGTCGTCGAACAGGCCGCTGCAGACGATGTAATCGCTGTCCATCAGCGGCACCAGTTTCACATCGAGCCCGCGATGGATCGATGAATCGCGATCCGGGCCGATCAGATGCATGGCCTGGCCCGGCCGCTCGGCGACGAAATTGCGGGTGAGGTCGCCGGACGAGACGATGGCGTCATAGCAATCATCGGGCACGTTCAGCTTGCGCAGCTGTCGCTGCACCGAATCCGCCGGGCGCGGTGCATTGGTGATCAGCACCACGGTGCCGCCCTGGGCGCGGAACGTATGCAGCGCGGCGCAGGCATCGGGAAACGACTCGAGGCCGTTATGAACGACGCCCCAGATGTCGCTGAGGACGACATCGACATTCCCGGTGAGGTCGCGCAGACGTTCGGCGAAACGCAGAGTGGTCATGAAAGAAGTGCCGATCAGTTCGGACCGGTGGCGCGGCGGGCCAGCGCAGCGACGCCACCGGCACGCGGCTGTTCGCCACGGGGAACGGCGCCATGAGCCGGACGAGCTGCACCAACGGGTCCCGTTGGAGCCTTGGCGGAAGATGCCGGGGCTGCGTTAGCAGCCGGAGTTTCCGGGCGCAACGGCCGAGGGGCGGCGAACAGGAAGCCCTGGCCGAAGCGGACGTCGAAATCCAGCAGGTCCACGACGGCGCGTTCACCCTCGATGCGCTCGGCAATCAGGTCGATCCCGAAGCGTCCGAGCAGGTCTGACAGGTCGGCAGCGTGGATATCCGACAGCGATGCCTGGTTGGGATCGAGCATCAGCGTGGCCGGGACCTTGATGTAACGGACGGCCCGGTCGGCCAATTCGCGCGGCTCGATCCGAAGGTCCGTGACATGGTCGATGGAGAAGCGATAGCCGCGTTGGGCCAAAGCGGCGAGATGCTCGCTCTCGACCGGGCCGAGGCTGCGGAACGTGCTCTGCTTGAACTCCAGCACGAAGGATGGCGCCAGCGCGCGATTGGCGTCGAGGAAATCGATGAACTGCGCGAAGGCCTGGGGATCCGACAGCGTCGCCTTGGCGACGTTGCAGAATACGCCGACATCCTTGTTGCGCACCATCAAGCGACGCAGCACCTGCATGCTGCGCAGGAGCACGCTGTGGTCGATCTGCTGCATCAACCCGGCGGCTTCGGCGGGACCGATGAAGTCGTCGGCGACGATGATCTGGTCCTTGTCGTCGCGCAGGCGCGAGATCGCTTCGTAGAAACGCACCTTGCGCTGCGGCAGCGTCACCACCGGCTGCAGGTAGATGTCGATGCGGTTGTCGGCGATGGCGCTGCGGATCGTGGCGGCGAATTGCGCGTCGTTCTGTGCCGGCACGATAGGGCTCGCAACGGCGACCGGTGCGACAACCGGTGGTGCGACCGTGTCTTCGGCAATGGTGACCGCAAGCGGCATTTCCGGCATCACGCTGACGGGGCGCACTGGCGGCGCGGGAGGCGCAATGGCGACGTGGGCGGGCGGCGCTGGCGGCGGCGCCATCAGCATGTCTTCGTGATTGGCGACCGAGGTGGCGAGCTGGCGCATCAGCGTCCCCAACTCGCCGATCTCACCCATCACGCCCTGGATGCGCTCCTGATTGTTGGTCTGCGCCGTGTTCATCTTGGCTTCGAGTGCTGCGAGGCGGCGGCCATATTCGGCGACCTGGCGGGCGAGGTCGGTGGTGCCGCGTGACAGATCCGAGATCTGGCCGCTGGCCTCGGCGCGGTCTTTTATGCGCAGCGACACGGCATTGTAGAGAATCATGATGGTGAGTGCCGTGAGGCCGACGATCATCGCCTCATAGCCGCTGATCTTGGCCACGACATAGAGCACCATCCCGAGCGACGCCGCGATCAGCACCATGCAGATGCCGACGAATATCGTGGAGATGCGAATCATGACGCGCGCGACACCCTGAAATCCTAAAATCCTTTGCGGCAGGCGAGCTTACGCCCGTCCGCGAAATACGGTGTCCAGTCTATCATCATTGCTGATTCGGAAATGGGCCTCCGCTGCGATGCCCACCGATGCTTTTTGTGCGCCTTTAGTGGCTCGCCCGCCCGAGCGTGTCGGCCATGGCCGCGCCGCGGGCGCCCATCGGCCGGTTGGGGCCGACCGTCGTGTCCACGGCGGTCTGATGCTCGATCTCTGCATTCAGTTCCGCCCGCACAGGACGATGATCGCGGACATCCACATCCACATCATCAGGCCGATGGCGGCGCCCAGCGAACCATAAGTCGCGTCGTAATTGCCGAAATTGGACAAATACCACGACAGCAGTAGCGAGCCGGCAAGCCAGAGCGCTGCGGCGACGATGGTGCCGATGCCCAGCCATTCCCAGCGCGCGCCAGGGCGGCTTGGTCCGAACCGGTAGAGCAGGCCGAGCGCGAGCATGACCACCAGCAGCACCAGCGGCCAGCGTGCCAGGCTGACGAGCAGCTTGCTGTCCTGCGCCATGCCGATGCGATCCATGGCGAGCGGAAAGGCGACGACGGCGCTCACCATCAGCAGCAGCGCCGCGATACCGCCTGCGGTAAAGGCGAGGGACAGTGCATTGAGCTTGATGAAATTGCGCTTTTCGCGTTCGTCATAGACGACGTTGAGTGCATCGATGACCGCTTTCACGCCTGCATTGGCGCTCCACAAGGCCAGTGCGATGCCGAGCAGGAAAGTGAAGCCGAGGCTCGCCGGCCCTTTGGCCAGCACGCGGGCGATCTGGTCCTGCACGATCTGGTAGGAGCCCGCAGGCAACACCATCGCCAGGGTCTGCAGGTTGTCCGAGATGGTCGAGGCGTCGGCGAACAGGCCGTAGCAGGAGACCAGCGCCGTGATGGCGGGGAACACGGCCAGCAGCCCGTAAAACACGACACCTGCAGCGATGGCCAGCAGGCGATCCTCGTTGATCTGTTCGTAGGTGCGCCACAGGATGTCTTTCCAGCCGGCCTGCGGGATTTGCAGTGGCGTGGTCGAGTCCCGGCCGCGATCTGGCTGGGCATGCTCCGCAGCGGGTTGGGCGGGGCGTCTGGCGATCTGGCTCGCAGGACGCTGGGCTGATGCGGCCAGGCTCTGGACTGCCAGCACGGCTGCCGTGGTGGCCGCGACGAGCCACACGGCTTCGGCGTCGATCCGGCGAAGGCGCATCAGTTCTCTGCTTTGGCCTGCTTGCGCGGCGGGGTGATGTCCTTCGCCAATTGGTGGCGGCGCGTCAGCGCCCAGCCGGCCAGTGTCGCAGCCAGCAGCAGCCCGGCCTTGAGCGGGCCGTTGTCGCTATTCGTCGGAGTGCGTGGGCGGGACGGCGACGTACTCGGCTTGAATTCAGCGGGCTGGGCCGTCCGCTGCGCCGGGATCGACGATTGTCGGGATGGCGTGGCATTGACGGCGACACGCAGCCGGCTGCTGAGCGTCGGAAATTGCCGCGACGGCTTCTTCAGTCGGGCTGCTGCAAGGCCCGCAAATGTTGCGGCCAGCAGCAGCAGCAGGCCGCCTGTGACGCCGAAGGCCGGAAACAGCCCATATTCGATTTCAACCCAGCGGAACAGCGCGGCGGCCCCCACCAGCAGCGTGGCGATCAGGAAGATGCCCGCGGCGGCGTAGAGGCCGGCGGCGGTGGCATAGGAGACGGCGATACTGGTGCCCTGCTCGCTGCGGTCGCGCATATAGGAGGAGGTGGCGCGTTTGACCTGATCGAGCTTGAGCGCCAGGCCGGTACGGGCAAGCGCGCTGACGAGCGGGGACATGGGAAAAGCCTCGTTTCTGGCCCGGCGGATGGCACCGGTATCGAAAAGGAACGAGGACCGGATGGCTTGGTTCCGCGAATGCATGGCAGCCCCAGTGGCGCGCCTCGCTTCTTGCCGGTTCCTGCCCGCGCTGGTACCACGCGCCTATGGCTGACAAACCCAAAAAACCGCAAAAACTCCGCGCGCGCCTGCCGCGCGGTCTCGGCGATCGTGGACCGGCGGATATCGCCGCGACCCGGCGCATGACCGACACCATTCGCGAGGTCTATGAACGCTACGGCTTCGAGCCGGTCGAGACCCCGACCATGGAATTCACCGACGCGCTCGGCAAATTCCTGCCCGATCAGGACCGGCCGAATGAAGGCGTGTTCTCGTTCCAGGACGATGACGAGCAATGGATCTCACTGCGCTACGATCTGACGGCGCCGCTCGCCCGTTATGTCGCCGAGCATTGGGATGCGCTGCCAAAGCCGTATCGCAGCTACCGCGCCGGTTACGTCTATCGCAACGAAAAACCCGGCCCAGGCCGCTTCCGCCAGTTCATGCAGTTCGACGCCGACACGGTGGGCTCCGGTTCGCCGGCGGCAGATGCCGAGATGTGCATGATGGCCGCCGATACGATGGAAGCCCTCGGCATTCCGCGCGGCAGCTATGTGGTCCGCGTGAACAATCGCAAGGTGCTCGACGGCGTGATGGAGAGCATCGGCCTCGGCGGTGACGATCAGGCCGGCCGTCGCCTCACGGTGCTGCGCGCCATCGACAAGATGGACAAGTTTCCGGTCGATGAAATCAAGAAACTGCTCGGCCCCGGTCGCTGGGATGGCGGCGAGGAAGGCAAGGGCGATTTTACAAAAGGCGCCGGTCTCTCGCTCGAGGATGCCGAGACGGTGCTGCGCAGCCTCGATGCGGCAAGCGAAGCGACCGACAAGCTCAACAGCTCCGAAGCCTATAAGCAGGGGCGGGCCGAACTCGATGAGATCGGCAAGCTGATCACAGCAGCGGGTTACGGCGAAGATCGTATCAAGATCGATCCCTCCGTCGTGCGCGGTCTCGAATACTATACCGGCCCCGTCTACGAAGTTGAGCTCACGCTCGAGACCAAGGACGAGAAGGGCCGTCCCGTGCGTTTCGGCTCGGTTGGCGGCGGTGGTCGTTATGATGGCCTCGTGTCGCGCTTCCGCGGCGAGCCGGTGCCGGCCACCGGTTTCTCCATCGGCGTGTCGCGCCTGCAGGCGGCGCTGACGCTTCTCGGCAAGATCGATACGCAGCAGCAGCCCGGCCCCGTGGTCGTCACCGTGTTCGGCGGCGAGATCGCGGACTATCAGGCGATGGTCGCGAAGCTGCGCTCGGCAGGCATTCGTGCCGAGCTCTATCTCGGCAATCCCAAGCATGCGCTCGGCCAGCAGATGAAATATGCCGACAAGCGCAATTCGCCGCTCGCCATCATCCAGGGCTCGGATGAGAAGGCCGGCGGCAAGCTGCTGATCAAGGATCTGATCGCAGGCGCCGGTCTCACCGAGATCAAGGACCGCGAGGAATATCTGAAGAAGCAGGCGGACGCGCAGATCGAGATCGCGGAGAGCGATCTGGTCAGCACGGTCAAGACGCTGCTGGTCAAGCACGGCGTCAGCTGGAGCGCATAACACGTGCGTCTTGCCCGGGCTTGTCCCGGGCATCCACGTCTTGTTTGATGCGCCTGATAGAGAAGACGTAGATGGCCGGGACAAGCCCGGCCATGACGGCGTTTTGGAAGCACCAAGGGAGAGACATCAATGCCTGAGATTACTGTGAGCATGGCCGCCGGCCGCACCGACGAGCAGAAGAAGGGCATGATGCTCGACATCACCCAGGCACTGGTGAAGAATCTCGGCGTCGCCGCCGATGCCGTTGTCATCCAGATCAACGAGGCGCCGCTGCAGAACAAGATGAAGGGCGGCAAGACGTTCGTCGAACGCGCCGCCGAAGCCGCCGCGGCGAAGAAGTAGTTAGACTATTCTTCCCTCTCCCACCCTGCACAGCTTCGCTGTGCTTGGGGGAGGAGGAAGAAGCGCGGCTCCGCTGCGCTCAATAGCATCACCCGAACACTGCGATATTCTGCCGGCTCGCCATGATCGGTGTGCCCTGCCGATTCCACAGCGTCATCGCCTGGCTCGAATAGCCGCCCGCGATCTGTTCGGCGCGATTGTGGATCAGCCACCAGCCATCGTCGGTCGTGATCTCGTCGGTCAGCATGTCGATGGACCACGTCATTGTCGAGATCAGGGATGGTGTTTTCGCCCGCGCGGTCGCAGCCGGAGGCGGGGCGTCGGCCAGCGCGAGCAGGGCCACCAGCGACGGCGTGATGCCGGGCTCGCGATGGCGGAGCCAGAGCGACATCTGCGGGTCGTCACTGCCGCTGAACGGCGGCGAACCGGACACGAAACGCCCTTCCATATGCTGCACGAATCTCAGCACCGGTGGCGCATTGCGGAAGAAGTCAGGGCAGGACTCCGGGTCTTTCAATTCCGGCGTGCCGATGGCGACATAGTTGTAGGCAGACTCTCGCGCGGCGCCGAAACAGAACACTGCGCGCGTCGCGAGGCCCGCTTCGCCGACAAGATCGACATTTGCGAACAAGGTCGACTTGCCCTTGCGCAGCACGGTGGCCGTCAGCTGCAATTGCCCCGTGGCAGGGCCGATAAAAGCGATTTGTGCCGAGCGCAGCGGCGGCACGCTGCCGAATTCATTGAGCGCCGCCTGCATGCACAGTGCCGCGCCCATTCCGCCATAGACGGTGCGGCCCTGCAGCCAATCATCGCTGACGCTGACGGTCCAGCCGTCGCCGGATCTCGTCATGCCGGCCATCAATGCGGTGAATTCTGTCATGCGTCGTTTCCTCAGGCGTTCCTTGTTGGATGATTGCCATCATCTATAGCGGGGAACGTAGGGAGGGGGAATATGGGTGGGCAGCTGCCGCAGACCCAGAAAAGATGGGAGCCCGGGTCAAGCCCGGGCATGACGTGAGGTGCGTGCGGAGCGCCTATCAAGGCGCGCCGATATTCGCGAAACTCCGGACTCTCACTTCGGCTGCATCGCCTTCGTTCTCTGCAGGTCGGTGATGTTCATCTTCATGCCGCCGGGCATCACGACGTCGCCGGGCTTCTGGTCGGCCTTGCAGGCGCTGACCCATTTGGCCTGGATCGTCGTCACCATTTCCGGTGGCAGGTTGCCGCCGCTCGATTTCGCGGTGGTCTTCACCGAATAGGCGGAGTTGAAATCGCCGGTGGCTTCCGCATGGCTCGTCACCGTGGCATCGCCGATCGTGCAGACGCTGTCGCCGATATAGCTGCTACCGGATTTCGTCATCTCCTGCTTGGAGCACTTCATCGCGTCCGACGACATCTTGTTCATCTGTCGATCGACGCTTTCATCGGTGCATTGATGCATCACCATCGGCGGCGTCACGGTTTTCGACACGCCGGTGATCTGCGTGGTCAATTCCCACAGGCCTGCCTTGCGGATCGGCAGCTGAACATTGTCGGCCAGCAATGGCGAGGTGGTGCACAGAAGGGTGAGAGCGATCAGGCTCGCGCGCTGAATCATGGGATACCTCCGATGTCCTGTTATTGTCACGGGTAGGACAGGTCTTACGGCATCCGATTATGTCTTTTGTGTCATCGCGCGATTGTACGTGCGACGCGTCCTGCGCTTCGCGCAGCATGGGTGTTTGCTGACGCTCATCGCGCGTCAGCGAACAGGCAACCCATCATCTGTAGTGTTGCTTGTGCTCAGTAGCGAACGCTGAGCGGGCGCTCGTTGGCGCCATAGGGCACCCAGCGGCAGGCGAACGAGACATAGCCGCCATACTGGTTCTGCGAGCCCAGGAATTTCACGACCTTGCCGTAACGCGCGCAATGGTCGATCGCGAGTGCGCGAATGTCGGTCTGGGCGATCAGCGAGGTGGAGATGATGCCGCCGGTGTCGTTGCCTTTGAACGGGGGCACCCAGTCAGCCCTGGCTGCGCCGCTCACCGCCGCGCTCATGCCCAGTGCCAAAATCGCCAACCGAATCGTCCGCATCGTCGTCTCCTTATTCGTCAGCCGGCACCTTAAAGGGCATCGGCGACGCTGGAAAGAACGCCCGGCGTGCACTGACGGAGTTGTGCGCAGGGTGTTGCCGCGGTGCACTTGACCCCGCAAGGCCTTCGCGGCACGGTCCCGGAACCTCATTCCAGCCGGCGGATTCCCTATGCGCACCATCGTTTCGTTCCTGAAAAAAGCTGCCTTGGTCGCCGTTGCCGGTCTGGCGCTGTTCAGCATGGCGCCGAAAGCGCAGGCCGCCAATCTGCTCGAGCTCAATTTCGGCCTGTTTGGCCCGAATTACGAAGGCAAGGTCGGCTCCTGCGAATCCGCGCTGTGGAAGATCACGTACCAGTTCCAGAACAAGGAAGCGGGCTTCTGGAATTCTGCGCTGCAGGTCGCGGGCTTCAGCCGCGTCCAGGAAACGGCCTTCCGCCCTTGGACCTCGGACAACATTCCGCGCCGTTTCTGCACCGCCGATGCAATGTTCACCGACGGCAAGCAGCGCCAGGTGCATTATTCGGTCATCGAGGACGGCGGTTTCGCCGGCTATGGCGATGGCGTCGAATGGTGCGTGGTCGGCCTCGACCGCGACTGGGCCTATAACCCGAAGTGCCGCGCGGCGAAGTTCTAAGACCACGGTCTCGTAGTTCGGTAGCCTGGATGGAGCGCAGCGAAATCCAGGAACCGATGCTTCGGCACATCTGCCTGTCCCCGGATTGCGCCTTGCTCCATCCGGGCTACTCTTCCTTCATTGTTCTTGAATTGTTCTTGATGCCCGATTAGGCTTGCCTGATCAGGGGTGGGGCACGCCATGTTTCATGCAATTCGGTCGGTCGTTTCGCTCGGCATTTTTCTGCTGGTCGCACTGTCCATCGGCAGCGCCGCGGCGCAGGACCGCCGGCAAAATGCACCCGGCGAATTCGATTTCTATGTCCTGTCGCTGTCGTGGTCGCCGTCGTTCTGCGAGGCCGCGCAGGAGCGTGGCAATTCCTCGCGCAATCAGCAGATGCAGTGCGGCGGCCGCCCCTATGCTTTCGTGGTCCACGGCCTCTGGCCGCAATATGATCGCGGCTTTCCCAATTACTGCGAGCGCCCGGCACCGCGGCTGCCCCGCAATATCATGACCTCGATGCTGGACCTGATGCCGGCGCCGGGCCTGATCTTCAACGAATGGGACAAGCACGGCACCTGTTCGGGCCTCGGCCCGCGCGCTTATTTCGAGACCACGCGCAAGGCGCGCGCCGGCGTGAAGATTCCCGATGAATATATCGATCTTCAGACGGCGAAGACGGTGTCGCCCGAGGCGGTGGAAGATGCTTTCATTAAGGTCAATCCCGGCCTCAGCAGCTCCGCCATCGCCATCACCTGCGAGCGCAATCGCTTGCAGGAGGTGCGGATCTGCATGAGCAAGGATCTTCAGTTCCGCGCCTGCGAGGAAATCGACCGCCGCGCCTGCCGCCGCGACAAGATAGTGATGCCGCCGGTCAGGGGTGGGTAGGCGCGCTCTGTCGTTGCCCGGCCGTGCGCGCAATTGCGCGCTAGGACCGGGCAATCCAGTAAGCGCTGGCAGAAGTGGTTGAGCTGCGCAGCCGGTGTCTACTGGATCCCCCGCTCCGCGCGCGCCTTCGGCGCGCTAGGCGGGGGATGACAAGTTGAGGGTTGGAGCCACTTGGCGTACTCCATCTCCCATGAATTATCGCCACGCCTTCCATGCCGGCAATTTTGCCGATGTCATCAAGCATCTCGTGCTGGTCCGTATCCTGACCCATCTGCACGAGAAGCCGACGCCGTTTCGTGTCATCGACAGCCATGCCGGTGCCGGCCGCTATGATCTCACCGGCGACGAGGCGACGCGCTCGGTCGAATGGAGCACCGGCATCGCCCGTATGATGCAGTCGAGCTTCAGTGATGCCGCCGAGAAGCTGATTGCGCCCTACCTGGACATCGTTCGCGCCTTCAATCCCGATGGTGATCTGGTCGCCTATCCCGGCTCGCCGCTGATTTCCCGCGCGATGATGCGGCCGCAGGATCGCATGGTGTGCTGTGAACTGGAGCCTGTGGCGCGCAAACAGCTGATCTCGGCACTGCGCCATGACGAACAGGCCCGCGTGGTCGATATTGACGGCTGGGTCGGTCTGCCCGCTTACGTGCCGCCGAAGGAGCGTCGCGGCCTGGTGCTGATCGATCCCCCTTCGAGGCGAAGGACGAATTCTCCAGGCTGGCCGCGGGGTTTGCACAGGCCTATGCCAAATGGCCGACCGGCATCTATATGCTGTGGTATCCGGCCAAGAGCCGCCGTCCCACCGATGATCTTTCGCGCAGCGTCGCCGCCACCGCGGCAGCGTCGGCGACGCCAGGAAAATGCCTGCGCCTCGAATTCAGCATTGCCCCGCAAGACCCCGACGGTCCGCTGACTTCCACCGGACTCCTGATCGTCAATCCGCCGTGGAAATTGCAGGACGAGCTACGCCAGATCCTGCCGCAACTGGAAAGGCCGCTCGGTGTCGGCGGCGTGGCGCGCTTCCGGCTCGAAAACGCCAAGGCGTGAGTGCGGACTCAACTACTCAAGCGGCAACTCTCCTGCCACGTTTCCAAAAACGGTAGTCACCTTCATGGAACCGTATTAAGCTGGTTGCGTGACTGGCTTTACGTTCCGCTTCCGCGAATGGTTGCGGCGGAGTGACAAGGCCCAAAAAAGACTATCAAAAGAAACGGCCAAGCATCTGAGGAGTGAATGTCCGGTCGGTCGCGGCGCAAGTGCGCCGGGGCGGAGCATTGCGGGGAGGGAGTTTCCCGATGGGCATGAGTGGTACGGTCAAATTCTTCAATGGCGAACGTGGCTACGGCTTCATCAAGCCGGATGACGGGGGACGAGACGTTTTCGTCCACATCACCGCAGTCGAGCGTGCGGGCTTGAAGGACCTGATCGAGGGACAGCGGATCACATTCGAGGTCGAGCCCGACAAGAAGGGCAAGGGACCGAAGGCGGTCGATCTGGTGATTACCGGGTAGCGCCGCGCGCACAATCCGGACGTCACCGGCAAGAAAAATCCCGACCGCGAGGCGGTCGGGAGTGGGTCGTGCTGGTTTCTTCTCACTTGGAGCTTGGAGAGAAGCGGATCGGCATGAGCCGACCCGCCGCTACCTGTTGGGTTAAACCCGCAAGGCTTAAACTCGTAAGGCTTAAACTCGTAAGACTTAGAAGTGATAGTTCACGCCGATGCGGACGGTGCTGAAGTCCAGGCCGCTGTTCGACGGAATGAGCGAGTAGTTGTTCTTGGACAGATCGACATAGAGATATTCGATCTTTGCGGTCCAGTTCTGATAGATGCCGACTTCGGCGCCGACACCGGCGGTCCAGCCGATCGAGGTGAAGGACTGCTGCAGGTTGCCGAGCTCGGCCTCCAGGCTGCCGAAGGCTAGACCGGCGGTGCCGTAGAGCAGCACATTGTTGACGGCGTAGCCGAGACGGCCGCGCGCGGTGCCGAACCACGGGTTCGAGAACTTGTAATTGGCGAAACGGCCATCGGCGCCCGTCAACTGGATGTCGCCTTCGACACCGTAAACAATGTTGCCGCTCTGCCAGTTGTAGCCGGCGGTCACGCCGCCTGCGATGCCCGATGGCTTGGCCGAGGCGCCGGAGACATTGCCCCACTCATAACCGAGATTGGCACCCAGATACGGGCCGGCCCAGCTATAGCCATTCAGCGGCTGCGCGACCGTATAGGGCGCCGGTCCGCGCGACCGATAGCCCAGATCCGCTGCCTGCGTTGCCGTCACACCCGTCACCAGAACGGCGACTGCCGCGAACGCAAACTTGGTCATCTCAAACTCTCCACAACGCTTTACTGCCGTCCCAAACACCGTCCGATCTCAGTCGGAACGAAGGCTTAGGGTTACGGAATTCCATCATTTATCGAGACGATTTATCGAGAGTTTTAGATTAAGCGGTTCTTAATGCGCGGGATGGGCGCGGTATTGGCGTTAAAAGAGTCTTACTTTTGACGATGCCGGATTTTCCCCGGGCAGGCGGGATATTCGCAGGATCGCCCCAAGCCGGCCGCATGGCTGCCGCACCAAATGTCGTCGCGTGCTGGCAGCGGACGGCCGTAACGCCTAAATTCACCCCATGATTCAAGACCCCGACCATCCCGTTCCGGCGCCGGAAGAGGCGGCCGCCGAGCCAGTTTCCGCGCCGCAGGTGCCTCAACAGGCCCAATCCGGTCTGCAAGCGCCCCCGGATATGGATCTCGATTCAACGGAAGATGACGAGGAAGCCGGGCTGCCGGACGAGGCCGAGGAACCCGTCGAGGATGTTCCCGAAGGCACGCTTGCGGTGGGCCGGGCCGCCATCGAGCAAGCCGTGCGCCTCGCGCCGACCTCGCCCGGGGTCTATCGCATGCTGAATGCGGCCCACGACGTTCTCTATGTCGGCAAGGCCAAGAACGTGAAGAAGCGGCTGTCGTCCTATGCCCGGCCGACCGGGCAGGTGATGCGCATCGCGCGGATGATCGCCGCAACCTCCGTGGTGGAGATCATTTCGACCGCGACGGAGACCGAGGCGCTGCTGCTGGAAGCGAATCTGATCAAGCAGCTGCGTCCGCGCTTCAATGTGCAGCTGCGCGATGACAAGTCGTTCCCCTATATCCTGATGACCGGGGATCACTGGGCGCCGCAGATCGTCAAGCATCGTGGCGCGCAGTCGCGGCCCGGGCGCTATTTTGGTCCGTTCGCATCGGTTGGCGCGGTGAATCGCACGATCACGGCGCTGCAGCGCGCCTTTCTCGTGCGTTCCTGCACGGACTCGTTCTTCGAGAGCCGCACGCGGCCGTGTTTGCTCTATCAAATCCGCCGCTGCTCCGGCCCCTGCACCAATGAGGTCGATTTCCCCGGCTATACCGAACTCGTGCGCGAGGCGACGGATTTCCTCTCCGGCAAAAGCCGCGCGGTGAAGAAGCTGCTCGCCGACGAAATGGAGAAGGCATCGGAAGAGCTCGCTTTTGAAACGGCTGCGCTCTATCGCGACCGTCTTGCTGCACTCTCGGCCATCCAGTCGCAGCAGGGCATCAATCCGCGCACGGTGGAGGAAGCCGATGTGTTCGCCATCCATCAGGAGGGCGGCTATTCCTGCGTCGAAGTGTTCTTCTTCCGCACCGGTCAGAACTGGGGCAACCGCGCCTATTTCCCCAAGGCGGAGAAGTCATTCACGCCGGAAGAGGTGCTGGGCTCGTTCCTGGCGCAGTTCTACGAGGACAAGCCGCCGCCCAAGATGGTGCTGCTGTCGCACAGTATTGAGGAAAGCGATCTGCTTGCGGCTGCGCTTGGCGTGAAGGCCGGTTTCAAGGTCGAGGTGCTGACGCCGCAGCGCGGCGAGAAGAAAGAGCTGGTCAATCATGCGCAAACCAATGCGCGCGAAGCGCTGGGCCGCAAGCTTGCCGACACCGCCACGCAGACCCGCCTGCTCGAAGGCATGGTGACGACGCTGGGCCTGCCGCGCGTGCCGCAACGCATCGAGGTCTATGACAACAGCCACATCCAGGGCACCAACGCCGTCGGTGCGATGATCGTCGCCGGCCCCGATGGCTTCATCAAGAACCAGTATCGCAAGTTCAACATCAAGTCGGAAACGACGACGCCGGGCGACGACTTCGCGATGATGAAAGAGGTGCTGCAGCGCCGTTTCAAGCGCCTGCTCGCGCCGCCGGCCGAAGGCGAGGCCCCGAAACGCAAGGACGAGGACGTGCCGCTATGGCCGGATCTCGTCATCATCGACGGTGGTCGCGGCCAACTCAATGCTGTCCGGGAAATCTTCGAGGAGCTGAAACTGACCGATGTCACATTGATGTCGGTCGCCAAGGGGCCGGAGCGCAATGCCGGCCGCGAGACCCTGTTTTTGCCCGGCCGCGACGCCATCAAGCTGGAGCCGCGTGATCCCGTGCTCTACTTCATTCAGCGGCTGCGCGACGAGGCGCACCGTTTCGTCATCGGCTCGCACCGGACGCTGCGCAAGAAAGACATCCGTGAAGCCGGGCTGCAGGAAATTCCGGGCATCGGGCCGACCCGCAAACGGGCCTTACTCCACCATTTCGGCACGCTGAAGGAGATCGAGCGGGCCTCCCTCGGCGATCTCGGCAAGGTTCCCGGCATTTCGGCGGAGAGCGCGCGCAAGATCTTTGACTTTTTCCATCCCCAGCCGGCCGCACGATGACCGGGGCGTAATGCGGCCGTCGCACGCCCGGGGCATTTTGCGGTAATCTCAGGTCAGGAACTTCAGGGACTGTTGACCTCTGCGTCCCGGCAGTATTGGTAAGACTCATGACAGTGACCACCAAACGTACCGCGAATTCCGCGATGTCCCTGCCCAACATCCTGACCATGGCCCGGATCGCCGCGATCCCCGTGCTGGTCGGCTGCATCTTTTCGCAGTCGATCATGGACGGTCCGCTGTGGCTGCGCTGGGTTGCGTTGGGGGTTTTCATCGGCGCTGCGGTCACCGATTTCTTCGACGGCTATTACGCGCGGATCTGGAATCAGCAGTCGGCCTTCGGCCGCATGCTCGATCCGATCGCCGACAAGCTGCTGGTGGCATCCTGCCTGCTGATGCTGGCAGCCGATGGCATCATCCATGGCTGGACCCTGTGGGCGGCCATCGTGATCCTGTGCCGCGAAATCCTGGTGTCGGGCCTGCGCGAATATCTTGCTGCGCTGCGGGTCAGTGTCCCCGTGTCGCGCATTGCCAAGTGGAAGACCACCATCCAGCTGATCGCCATCGGCTTTCTGCTGGCTGGTGAAGCCGGCGATCAGGTGCTTCCGTTCACGACGCAGATCGGCCTCGCGCTGCTATGGATTTCCGCGATCGTCACCATCTATACCGGGTATGATTATTTCCGCTCCGGCATCCATCACCTGATCGAGGAGGATGCATGAAGGTCCTCTATTTCGCATGGGTGCGCGAGCGCATCGGCAAGGCCGAGGAAGTCATCGACCCGCCTTCTGCCGTTCAAACGGTTGGAGACTTGATTGGCTGGTTGACGACGCGGGGCGAGGAATACGCCCACGCGTTCGAAACCCCCAAAGTGATCCGCACGGCGATCGATCAGATGCATGTGCGGCCGGATGCTGCCATTGCCGGCGCCCGCGAGATCGCATTCTTCCCGCCCATGACCGGCGGCTGACACCCATCCCGGTTGATCGACCATGACCAGTAATGTGACTGTCCGCATCCAGGAGTCCGATTTCGACATTGCGGGCGAGATCTCCGCGCTGACCGCAAGCCGCACCGATATCGGCGCGGTCGTCACCTTCAGCGGCATCTGCCGCGGCGGCGAGGGCAGCGATGCGACGACGGCGCTGACGCTCGAACACTATCCGGGCATGGCCGAGGCCGAGATCGGTCGCCATGCCGAAGAGGCCATGACGCGCTGGCCGCTGACGGGGGTCACAGTCGTCCACCGCACCGGCCGCATCCTGCCGGGCGACAATATCATGGTGGTGCTGACCGCATCGGCGCATCGCCAGGCAGCGTTTCAGGCCGCCGAATTCCTGATGGACTACCTCAAGGCGCATGCTCCGTTCTGGAAGCGCGAGGAAACCGCCGGTGGCACCGACTGGGTCGCTGCAAAAACCGACGATGACGACGCTGCGGCGCGCTGGGACAAGTGATGGCAAAGAAGACTGTGAAGACGGCCGCGAAGAAGGCGGCCAAGACGCCTGCAAAGAAGACGACGGCAACCAAGTCGAAGACGTCAGCCAAAGCGAAGGCCTCGGTGAAGAAGCTTGCCGCGGCGACGTTGCCGAAGGTCAGCGCGGGCGAATTGGTCACGCTGCTGGATTACGTGCGCTATGCCACCAGCCGCTTCATCGAGGCAAAGCTGGCTTTCGCGCATGGCACCACCGATCCGGTGTCGGAAGCGGCATTCATCGTCTGTGAACTGCTGCATCTGCATCCCGATCAGTTCGAGAGCTTTGCCATGGCGCGGGTGACCGCTGCCGAGGGCAGGAAGATCCTCGACGTCATCCATCGCCGCGTCACCACGCGGAAGCCCGCGGCCTATCTGGTCAACAAGATCTATATGCGCGGCCTGCCTTTCTATGTGGACGAGCGCACCATCGTGCCGCGCTCCTTCATCGGTGAATTGCTCGATACGCATTTTGCCGGCGATGACGGCGAGGGCGCGTCGCTCATCGACGATCCCATGGACGTCGAGAGCGTGCTCGATCTCTGCACGGGCTCGGGCTGCATCGCGATCCTGGCCGCGCAGTCATTCCCCAATGCGCAGGTCGATGCCGTCGATCTGTCGCCCGCGGCGCTCGCCGTCGCGATGCGCAATGTCATCGACTATGGCCTCGACGAACGGCTGACGCTTTACAAGGGCGACCTGTTCGCGCCGCTCGGCGACACCACCTATGACCTGATCATCACCAACCCGCCTTATGTGGATGCACAGGGCATGGCCGATCTGCCGGATGAATGTCTGGCCGAACCGAGCATGGCTTTCGACGGCGGCATCGACGGTCTCGACATCGTTCGCAAGATCATCGATCAGGCAGGCGCGCATCTCAATCCGCATGGCGGGCTGCTATGCGAGGTCGGCCGCGGCCGCGCCAATGTCGATGAAGCGTTTCCCGACCTGCCGCTGATCTGGCTGGATACGGAAGATTCTGAGGGCGAGGTATTCTGGGTCTCGGCAGCTGCGCTGCAGGGACGCGGAGGGATCTGACCGCCGTTTTTGTAGCCCGGATGGAGCGCAGCGCAATCCGGGGACCGGCGGATATGTCGGTACTCTGAATCCCGGATTACGCTGCGCTCCATCCGGGCTACGGTTGCGGCGGGTGTCGCAGCATCGATGTAAACATGACGACGAAAAATTCCTCGCTCGCCGAACTCCGCGCCACGCTCGCGCTCGGCTGGCCGCTGGTGCTCACCAATCTCGCGCAGATCGCGCTCACCACCACCGACGTCATCGTGCTCGGCCGTGTCAGCGCGGAGGCACTGGCGGCATCCGCGCTGGGCGTGAATGTCTATTTCGCGATTCTGATTTTCGCGATCGGCATCGTCACCGCGACGTCGCCGATGATGGCGGAAGCGATCGGACGGAAGCTTCATATGGTGCGGGATGTCCGCCGCACGTTTCGGCAGGGTTTGTGGACGGCCGTCATCGTCTCGATCCCGGCCTGGATCGTACTATGGCACACCGAGGACATCCTGCTGCTGTTCGGCCAGCAGGCGCAGGCGGCGGCCGATGCACAGACATTCATGCGGATGCTGCAGTGGGGCTTTCTCCCGGCGCTTGGCTTCATCGTGCTGCGCTCGTTTGTGGCTGCCGTCCAGCGGCCGCTCTGGGCGCTGGTGGTGACGGCGGTCGCCATCCTGTTCAATGCAGCGGCGAACTGGGTGCTGGTGTTCGGCCATCTCGGCTTTCCCGCCATGGGATTGGCCGGGTCGGGGCTCGCAACTGCGCTGTCGAACACGTTCCTGTTCATCATCTTCGTCGCCGTGGTGCTCTGGCATCCAAAGTTTCGGCGCTTTCAGCTGTTCGGTAATTTCTGGCGTGCGGACTGGCCGCGCTTCTTCAAGGTCTGGCAGATCGGCCTGCCCATCGGCGCCACGCTGGCCTTCGAGATCACCGTGTTCAATGCCGCGGTGTTTCTGATGGGGCAGTTCGGCACCGCCGCGATTGCCGCACATGCGATCGCGATCCAGATCGCATCGATCTCCTTCATGGTGCCGATGGGATTGAGTCAGGCCGCGACGGTGCGCGTCGGTCTTGCCAAAGGCGCGTCTGATCGAGACGGCATCACGCGCGCGGGCTGGACGGCCTTCGTGCTGGCGGTCGGCTTCATGGCGTCGATGAGCGTGTTGTTGCTGGCGGCGCCACGGCTGCTGATCGGTGCCTTCATCGATCTCGGCAATCCCGCCAATGCCGTGGTGATCGATACGGCGATGTCGTTCCTGTTCTGCGCGGCGGTGTTCCAGATCGCCGATGGCGCGCAGTCGGTGGGCGCGGGCATGCTGCGCGGATTGCAGGATACGCGCGTGCCGATGATCATCGCCGGTGTGGGGTATTGGGGCTTTGGCATGGGGCTGAGCCTGCTGTTCGCGTTCAAGCTCGGCTTCGGGGGCGTGGGAATCTGGATCGGGCTGGCCGCAGGCCTCGCGGTGGTCGCGCCGGTGATGCTGTGGCGCTGGACGCAAAGGGAGCGGCTGGGGCTGGTGCCGGGTTACACGCCGGTGCCGCGTTGATCGCGTAGCCCGGATGGAGCGAAGCGCAATCCGGGGACCGGCGTTTCAACCGGTTCTATAGTTCCTGGATTACGCTGCGCTCCATCCAGGCTACGAAAAAGCCGCGGTCGGGAGACCGCGGCTTTTGTCGTCGAGACGTTTGTGTTTCTCAAAACACCTTGCGGATCCAGTTCTGCGGATCTGGTGCGCGGCCGTACTGGATATCCACGAGCTGCTTGCGCAGGCCCATGGCGACCTTGCCGGCTTCGCCGCCATTGATCAGGAACTCACCCGAGGTAGTGCGGACCTTGCCGATCGGCGAGATGACCGCGGCGGTGCCGCAGGCGAAGGCTTCCTTCAGCTTGCCGCTGGCGGCATCCGCGCGCCACTGATCCAGCGAGTACAGTTCTTCGCGCACGGTCACGCCGGCAGACTTGGCGAGCGCGATGATGGAATCGCGGGTGATGCCGGGCAGGATCGTGCCGAGCGGCGGCGTCGAGAGCGAGCCGTCCTCGAACACGAAGAACACGTTCATGCCGCCGAGTTCTTCGATGTATTTGCGCTCGACCGCATCCAGGAACACGACCTGATCGCAGCCGTGATCCATCGCCTCGGCCTGGGCGCGCAGGCTGGCGGCGTAGTTGCCGCCGCACTTCACGGCGCCGGTGCCGCCGACGGCTGCGCGGGTGTAGTTCTCCGATGCGTAGATCGAGACCGGAGCCGGGCCGCCCTTGAAGTAAGAGCCGACCGGCGACGCGATGACGCCGAAAATGTATTCCGACGACGGCTTCACGCCCAAGAACGTCTCGTTGGCGATCATGAACGGGCGCAGATAGAGGCTGCCTTCACCACCCGGGATCCAGGCGCGGTCGATGCGGACGAGCTGCTCGACGGCTTCGATGAAGACCGGCTCGGGCAGCGGCGCCATCGCCATGCGCGTGGCCGAATTCCAGAACCGCTTGGCGTTCGCATCGGGGCGGAACAGGTTCACGCCGCCATCCTCGCGGACATAGGCCTTCAGGCCCTCGAAGATTTCCTGTGCGTAGTGCAGGACGGCCGCCGCGGGATCGAGCTGGAAGTTCGAACGCGCCTCGATGCGCGCGCTGTGCCAGCCCTTGTCCTGGCTGTAGCGCACGGTGGCCATGTGGTCGGTAAATACACGACCGAAGCCGGGGTCCTTGAGCTTTGCCACGCGCTCCGCCTCGGGAACGGCGTGGTGGCTGTGGTGGATATCGAAATCCAGCCAGATTGCGCCATCGACCTTGTCGAATGAAACGCCCATGGACCTTACTCCTGCTTGGCACCCGCCGTGCGTCGGCGACGGCGTCTGCTGTTCTACGTCGTGTCCGGACCGGCCGCAAAAGCTGTTTTTCCTGCGCGACGGCTTACCCACGGGTGGGCTATGGCCGCCTGCCGAAGTCCGGTATGGTTCTCAAATCGGACCTAATCGGTCCACCCGGCCAAAGTTATAAAATTTCGTCGGGATGGCCAAGTTTGTAAGATTGAACCCAAGATATGTCAATATGGCTGACGTAAATTTCAAGCCGGCCGTTTCACGTGCGGTTGAAGGGCAGGCGGCAGCCGCCCCCGCGCCGCTGCGCTGGGACATTATCGAGCTGCTGTTCTTCGCCTATCGCGATTTCGTTGGCGATCCCGATCATGTGCTGGACCAGTTCGGCTTCGGCCGCGCGCATCACCGCGTGGTGCATTTCGTGCACCGCTATCCCGGACTGAAAGTCGCCGATCTCCTCGACGTGCTGCGCATCACGAAGCAGTCGCTGGGGCGGGTGCTGAAGCAATTGCTGGACGAAGGCTATATCGTGCAGAAATCCGGCGAGGTGGATCGCCGCCAACGGCTTCTTTTCGCCACCGCCAAGGGCGAAGCTCTGGTGGCGCAGATGGCCGGATTGCAGACCACACGCATCGAGCATGCGTTGAAGGATTTTTCGCCGAGTGACGTCGCTGCGATCAAGCGCTTTCTCGGCGGCATGATCGATCGTGATGATCCGGACAAGGTGCTGCAGGTGATCCTCGGCACGGATAACGGGACCGACAAATGATACTTGCCCAGGCCGCCAAGAAGATGCCGGTGCAGCCGGCCGACGATGCGCCGCATCTCTTGCTGGTGGATGACGATCGCCGCATCCGCGATCTGCTCTCGCGCTTCCTCGCCAGCGAGGGCTATCGCGTGACGACCGCACCGAGCGCGAAGGAAGCGCGGGCAAAGCTGCTCGGGCTGCATTTCGATCTGCTCATTCTCGATGTGATGATGCCCGGCGAGACCGGCTTCGATCTTGCGCGCTTCATCCGCACCTCCTCGCATGTGCCGATCGTGATGCTGACCGCGCGCACGGAGTCGAATGACCGCATCGAAGGCCTGCAGATCGGTGCCGACGACTATGTGTCAAAGCCGTTCGAGCCGCGTGAGCTCGCCCTGCGCATCGCCAACATCCTCAAGCGCGCCGCGCCTGCGCAGGTGGAGAAGGTCGAGCAGCTGCAGTTCGGGCCGTATGTCTATCATCTCGCCCGTGGCGAGCTGCGACAGGGCGACGAGATCATCCATCTCACCGACCGCGAGCGCGACATGCTCCGCATTCTCGCCGAGACGCCGGGCGATACAGTGCCGCGCGGTGCGTTGACCGGCGACGGCACGGTGAACGAACGGGCCGTGGACGTGCAGATCAACCGCCTGCGTCGCAAGATCGAGGTCGATCCGGCCAATCCGCTATTCCTGCAGGCCGTACGCGGTATTGGTTATCGCCTTGTGGCGTCACCATAGGTTGATGATGACCGCATGAGCACATTCGACAACGGCATGACCGTGCTGCGTTCCGCCTCCGAGCGTATGTCCGCGGCCAATCGCGTGATGGGGCGGCGCTTCAACGAGCTGATGCCGAAGGGCCTCTATGCCCGCGCGCTGCTGATCATGATCGTGCCGATGGTGATCCTGCAATCGGTGGTCGCCTTCGTGTTCATGGAGCGTCACTGGAATACGGTGACGCGCCGTTTGTCCGCCGTGGTCGTGCAGGACATTGCAGCGCTGATCGATGTCTACAAGACCTATCCGCAGGACAAGGACCGCACCCAGATCAAGGCCATCGCGCAGCAGCGCCTCGGCCTGGTCGTCGATTTCCTGCCGCTCGGCGACATGCCGCCGCCCGGCCCGAAACCGTTTTTCTCGCTGCTCGATCAGACGCTGTCGGTGCAGATCGGCCGACAGATCCCGCGGCCGTTCTGGATCGACACTGTCGGCCGCTCCAATCTCGTCGAGATCCGTATTCAGCTCGATGACACTGTCATGCGCATCTTCGCGCAGCGCAGTGCGGCCTATGCATCGAATTCGGAGATCTTCCTGTTCTGGATGGTCGGCACCTCATCGATCCTGCTGATCGTCGCCATCCTGTTCCTGCGCAATCAGATACGGCCGATCCTGAAGCTTGCCGACGCTGCCGAGAGCTTCGGTAAGGGCCGCGAAGTGCCAAATTTCCGGCCGCGCGGCGCGCGCGAGGTGCGGCGTGCGGCGAATTCCTTCATCGAGATGAAAGCGCGCATCGAGCGCGCCATGGAGCAGCGCACGGCGATGCTCGCCGGCGTGTCGCATGACCTGCGCACCATCCTGACGCGGTTCAAGCTCGAACTCGCGCTGCTCGAGGATGGGCCGGAAGTGGAGGGCATGCGCAAGGATATCGACGAGATGCAGGCCATGCTCGAGGCCTATCTCGCCTTTGCGCGCGGCGACAGCGGCGAGCCCGCCCAGCCGACCGATATGTCATCCGCGCTCGAAGAACTGCGCAGCGATGCCGAGCGCCACGGCCACAAGGCAACGGTCACGTTCCACGGCCTGCCCATCGTCACGGTGAAGCCCGCGGCGTTCAAGCGCTGTCTTGCCAATCTCGTGTCCAATGCCGCGCGCCACGCCAATGACATCGCCATCACCGGTCATCGCGATCATCGCTATCTGACGGTGACGGTCGATGATGACGGGCCGGGCATTCCCATGGCGATGCGCGAGGAAGTTTTCAAACCGTTCCTGCGCCTCGACGATGCGCGCAACCAGGATGAAGGCGGGACGGGTCTCGGCCTTGCCATTGCGCGCGATATCGCGCGCTCCCATGGGGGCGACATCACGCTGGCGGACAGCCCGATGGGCGGACTGCGCGCGGTGGTGCGGGTGCCGGTGTAGCTCTATCGTCGAGGGCAGATGAATATCAGAATTCATCTTCACACCGACGACAAGGATGTGCTCCGTCGTATCTGGTGGTTCAGTGAGGATTTGTATTTAAAGTTCCGAGATAGCGATCTCGCTCATCTGCCGCTGGGTGAAGTTGATGCCGTTACGACGGACCTTCTGGTCAGGGTGAAATCAAGATCGAAGTTACGTCGTTCCAGAGCGGTTATCGAAGACGCATTAAGACAGCACGATCTTTTCGAGATCGCGGTGCTTACCGAAGAGAACGGCGTCGATAGCTGACACGCTCGCTATTTCGCCAGCTCTTTCGACCGCGCCGTCGCAGCAGCGATCGCCTTTGTCAGCAGCGGCTCGAAGCCATCCTCCGCCATCAGCACATTCAGTGCTGCCGCCGTCGTGCCGCCGGGCGAGGTGACATTCTTGCGCAGCGTCGCTGCATCGAGCTCTGATTGCCGCAGCAATTCGCCCGAGCCTGACACGGTTTCGCGCGCAAGCTTCATGGCAAGCTCCGGCGGCAGGCCGGCTGCGATGCCCGCGCGGGCCATTTCTTCGGCGAGCAAAAACACATAAGCGGGGCCGGAGCCGGACACGGCGGTGACGGCATCGATCAGGCATTCGTCCTCGACCCACTCCACCGAGCCAGTGGCGCGCAGCAACGCATCGGTGAGCTCGCGCTGAGCCGGTGCTACGTCGCTCGCCGCGACCGCCACGGTGATGCCGCGGCCGATGGCTGCAGGTGTGTTCGGCATTGCGCGCACGATCCTGCCGCCGCAGGTTTTGCTGATGCCGGCGATTGTGGTGCCGGCCATGATCGAGACGACCAGCGAGTCGCCCACGATGGCGCGCAGCGTCGGGCCGACATCGGCGAACATCTGCGGTTTCACGGCCAGGATGAGAGCGGCGACTTCACCGATCTCGCTGATATCAGGGTTGAGGCGAGCGCCCGTGGCGGCAAGCGCCTTGATCTCGTCGGAGAGATAGGGATCGAGCACGACCACGCGTTTTGGATCCAGCCCGCCGGCCAGCCAACCCATCAGCATCGCGCCGCCCATCTTGCCGGCGCCGGCGAGGACGATGTGACCGTTGAGGGAGGAGAGGGGAGACGTGGTGGGCGAGGCGGTCATTGCGAAAGTCCCGGCTGGTGAGAGGCGCGGACAATAGCATCGCATGTCGTGTGCGCAATGCGCGTGGAAATGCTCAGCCGCGTAGCCCGGATGGAGCGAAGCGTAATCCGGGAATCGGAGCTTCAGCAGATCGCCGGTCCCCGGATTGCGCTGCGCTCCATTCGGGCTACCGGACGGAGCTTTAAACTAGACTCTTCTTCAGAAAATACCGCGGCCCGCCGCGCGGATAGTCGGGCAATTCGCCAAACACTTCATAGCCCTGCTTCTCGTAGAAGCTGCGCGCCTGAAACCAGTAGGTATCGAGCCAAAGACCGATGCAGCCGCGCTCGCGCGCGATGTCTTCGGCGAGTTTTAGAACCTTGCTGCCGATGTCCTGGCCGCGAAATTTCTCCGGCACCACGAACAGTTCGACGAAGCACCAGTTGAATGCGGTCTTGCCCCAGATGCCACCGGCGGGTTCGCCGGTCTCGGGATCGTGAATCAGGATCGAGAGCGGCTGATAGTTGTTGGGGCCGACGGTGTCGTTGTTGTAGGCGAGCAGTGCGTTCCAGACGATCTTATGCTCTGCTTCGCCGGGAGCGTCGGGAACGCTGATCTCAGGCGTGTTGCTCACGCTTCGCCTGCGGTGTCGAACATCGCAGCGCTCATCGCCTGTTCGGCGGTCTTGCCGGCCCACACGACGAACTGCATCGCCGGATAGTAGCGCTCGCAGGCGTGGATTGCGGAGACGAGCATGGACTCGCATTGCGATGTGGTTGCCGTCATGCCGTCCGGCAGCGGGATCGCCTGCCGGTACATGATCATGCCGGACGACGTCCAGATGTCGAAATGGCCGACCCACATCTGCTCGTTCACGGCAGCGATGAGGCGCTGCACTTCGCTGCGACGCGCGGCCGGAATCTTCATGTCGAAGGCGCAAGCGAGATGCAGCGCTTCGATCTCGCCCATCCAGGTGAAGGAGAGTTGATAGTCCGTCCAGTCACCCTTGGACACAATGGTGACTTCATCTTCGCCGGAGCGTTCGAATGCCCAGTTGTGATCGGCAGCAATATCTTCGACGACCGCGAGAGGATTGGCGCGTGAATCGAGAGTGCCTTCGAGAAGTGACATGCGGTCGCGACCTTGCCTTGAAGATTAAGGATGCAATCGACTGGCCGGGTACGCGAAATGTCGGGCGCCGTTGCAGGGCTTTAAATTCAAATCGTCCAGAACTTGCGATGTCGAAGTGATGTGATTTGCGGAATCCGCGCAACGTCGCCTTGACTCCAGTCCACAGACAAACCGGACTTCATCCACAGGTCATCACGTCGCAACGAGAACAAACCGGAATCGGATTCCCGGAATACGAGTCCGGAGGAATCTGCTGCGCGCAGGACGAGTCTGGCGTGGGTGGCATCAGGAGATTCGTTAACAGGAATCTCGTCCAGTAAAGGGCAGGGCATTGCGTCTGAGCGGAGATGTCCCGCGATGCTCACCCTTGCTGGCCTCCAAGCCCTTCGGCATAGTTCGGCAAAACATGGAAACATCAGTCATGACCGAGCCATCCGTTCCCGTCAGTCATCCGCCATTCGCCAGGCCGCAGCGCGTGGCTTTCGTGCAGTCGTCCTGGCATCGGGACATTGTCGCGCCATGCTGGGAAACGTTCCGTACCGAGATCTCGGCGCGCCATGTCGATCCCTCGCAGGTCGATCTGTTCGAGGTGCCGGGCTCGTTCGAAATTCCACTGCATGTGCAGGTGCTGGCAAAGACGCGGCGATATACGGCGATCGTGGCGGCAGGACTCGTCGTCGATCACGGCGTGCACAGCTTCGTGGCGGATACGGTGATCCGCGCGCTGATGGATGTGCAGCTCCGCACCGAGATTCCGGTGTTCTCCGCCGTGGTGGCGCCCGATGAATTTCGCGACACCGATGAAGCGGCAGCATTCTTCCGCCAGCATTTTGCCCAGAAGGGGATTGAGGTCGCGGCAGCTTGCGCAGAGACGCTGCTCAGCCTCGAGCGGCTGCGCGGTCAGGTGGCGGCGGGGATTGTGTAGGAAGTTGTAGTCCGTAGCCTGGATGGAGCGAAGCGCAATCCAGGGACTATAGAGATTGTTGAAACGCCGGTCCCCGGATTACGCTTCGCTCCATCCGGGCTACAGGGCGCGTCTTAATCGAACAGGCTCGACACCGATTCTTCGGCCGCCGTGCGATCGATCGCTTCGCCGATCAGCGAGGCGATGGACAGGGTGCGGATGTTCGGCGTGTTGATGACAGCGTCGGTCGGCTGGATCGAATCCGTGATCACCAGTTCCTTCAGGCGCGATCCGCCGATGCGGGCAGCAGCGCCGCCGGACAGCACGCCGTGGGTGAGGTAAGCGTAGACATCCGTGGCGCCATTCTTGAGCAGCGCATCCGCTGCGTTGACCAAGGTGCCGCCGGAATCGACGATGTCGTCGATGAGAATGCAGGTATAGCCGGCCACGTCGCCGATCACGTTCATCACTTCGGATTCACCGGCGCGTTCGCGGCGCTTATCGACGATGGCGAGCGGCGTGTTGATGCGCTTGGCAAGGCCGCGGGCGCGCGCCACGCCGCCGACGTCCGGCGACACCACCATCACCTTGGAGAGGTCGAACTTCTCCTTGATGTCGCGCACCATCACGGGGGCGGCATAGAGATTGTCGGTCGGGATATCGAAGAAGCCTTGGATCTGGCCGGCATGCAGGTCGAGCGTCAGGACGCGATCGACGCCTGCATGGGTGATCATGTTGGCCACCAGTTTGGCCGAGATCGGCGAGCGCGAGCCTACTTTTCGGTCCTGTCGTGCATAGCCGAAGTAGGGGATCACCGCGGTGATGCGGCGTGCCGACGCGCGGCGCAGCGCATCGGTCATGATCAGCAATTCCATCAAATGGTCGTTGGTCGGAAACGACGTCGACTGAATGATGAACACGTCGGAGCCGCGGACATTTTCCTGGATCTCGACGAAGATCTCCATATCGGCGAAGCGGCGCACGCTGGCTTTGGTCAGCGAGAGCTTCAGCCAGTCGGCGATCTCCTTGGCGAGGATCGGATTGGAATTGCCGGCGACGAGCTTGATGGATCCATTTTTGCCCGACATCGACGCGTCTCCCCGCGGTTTGGTGGATACAACGTTCAGCATATCGGGTTACCCACAAGAACTGGTCTAGCTGAGCGAGGTGATATCAAGGGCATGTCATCGTTTGCAACCCGCAGATGACGGTTTTCCTGCGCAAAATCGGGTCTGCTTAACGCGATCTGAAATCAGCGGGCATCGGCGAATGCGGTCGCCTGGATCGGAGCCTCGTCCGCGCTCGCAATCGCCGGGCCGCCGCGCGAGGCCGGGGCTGGTTCCGGAGCGCTCTCGACAGGCGCTGAGCCGTTGACGACACCGCTAAGGCCGGTCAGGCCGGCTTGTGCAATCCGGCGCAGAGTGAGGTCGTCTGCGGTGGCCCACGCGTCGCGGCTGCCTTTGCCGGTCTGCTCTTCGCCGCTGAGGCGGAAGGCGCGGTTCTGGTCGCGATCATAGACGTCCCAGACCCAGGCGATGGAGGTGTTATGGCCGCGGACTTGGGCTGAGAGATAGCTGCGCACGCGGAAGGCGGCGCTGTCCTTGCGGGATACCACCGGCAGATTGCGCAAGCGCGCTTCGCTGTCGAGCAGATTGACCATGCGCTCGAAGACCTGCGGCGGCGGGCCATCGATGGATTCGAAGGTAACGGTCGGACCGCTGCCGGTATTCATGCTGGCCTGGGCGTTCATCGGCCCGCCGCCGCCCTGCGTGCTCATGCAGCCACCGAGACCGAGCGTCACGCTGAGCAGCAAAGCTGCGGCAAGCGGCTTGGTTCGGGAGGCAGAAACGGCAGGAAATCGCATGCGCTGTCGTCCGTGGGGCGGCAGCGACGTGTGCTACCGGACACAGGAGCGATATCGTTAAAATGCGTTAAGGTCTAGGGCGCGACCGCCGCAGATCTTACCAAGGTGACTGGCGGAATGTCGAAATTCGTAAAATTTAACTTAAATTGTAAGCAGTTAGCTCGTTTGGCGGATGCCCGGCATGGTTAATGCGCGAGCACGATGGCGTGAATCTGGCGACCATAGTCGCCTTCGTTGCGATGGACCGTGCGCCGATAGCTGAACAGGTTCTCATCGGGATAGGTGTCGATGCCGGTGTCGTCGATGGCGGTGATGCCGGCACGCTCCAGCCGCATGCGGATGAAGCCGGCGAGATCGAACATCGCGTGCCCTGCGCGCGCCGAAGGCAGGAAGAAGCGCGCGAATGAGGGATCAGCCTCCGTGAAGCGGGTCACGAATTCGGCGCCGACCTCATAGCTCGGCTGCCGGATCAGAGGGCCGATCGCGACCACGATATCGGCGCGGTGGGCGCCAAGTTTTTCCATCTCGGCGATCGTGTTTTCGAGCACGCCGGTGAAAGCGCCTTTCCAGCCGGCATGCGCCGTACCGATCACCCGCGCCTTCGGATCGGCAAACAGGATCGGCCCGCAATCCGCTGTCGTTACGCCGAGCGCAAGGCCGGGGGTCGCGGTCACAAGCGCATCCACATGCGGTCGCTCGTCGCCATCCTGTGGCGTCGTCACCACGGCCACGTCGGGTGAATGGATTTGATAGGCGGTCAGGAAACAGTTCGGCGCGACACCCATGGCGTCCGCCATGCGGCGGCGGTTTTCAATGACGTCTGCACGTTCGTCATTGGAGCCGAGGCCGCCATTGAGGCCGGCATAGATGCCCTTCGATACGCCGCCGTCGCGGGTGAAGAAGGCGTGCCGCAGGCCGGGTAGACCTGCAAGAAGGGGAGATGTAAACGTCTTCATTTTGGCATCTCCCGTGCAACATCGAGCGCCACCAGTGACGCGATCTTGGGGTCTGAAATGCCAATCACCTTGAACATCGATCCCATGCCGCCGCGACCGCTATCGATCAGGCGCTTCAGCGCACCGGATACGGTCTCCGACATTTCGGGAGTGGCCTTAGACATCAGCGTGATGGCGCGCGTTTCGATGCCCAGGCGTTTGAGGAATTCGCCCTGCGTGATCGGGCCATGCACGCGCGCGCCGACATCTTCCGCCGCATGTCCGAGCGCCTGAAAATCCACATGCGCCGTGAGGTCGGCCTGGCCGGGATTTTTCAGCGGGTCTGTATAGCTGTGTTGGGCGATGGCCTGCAGGGTGTCGCCGGCGTCGCTGCGCATATGACCGTAATCGATGACGACGGCCGCACCGCCCTGATCGCGGACACGGCGCGCTATGGTCATGACTTCGCTGTCCGGGCGCCATTCGAAAATGGCGCCCGTCGGTGCGGCCCGCACCACGGGGGCAGGAGGAGTTCGAAGCGGGGGATAGGATCGGCGGAGGCACCGAAGATCAACCGGTCGTCAGCGCCGATATCCACGGTGCGTTCATGCCATCCGCCATCGCGCTTGATCGCCTGGTGGATCGGCAGCACATCGAAATATTCGTTGGCGAAAATCACCGAGGGGCCGGCCGGCACCTCCGTGATGCTGTTGTGCCAGTTCAGGCTGCGCAATCCGGGCAATGCGGCTTTCTGCTTCTCGCGCAGCACCGGATTGATCTCGACCAGATGAACCTGCAGCGCCTGATACAAGTCCGGTAACACGCGCATGGCGCGCAGCGCGTCGGCCATCATGGTGCCGCGGCCGGGCCCAAGTTCGATGAGATGCAGGACCGCTGGCGAATCCATGGCGCGCCACACCGACGCCGCCCACAGGCCCAGCAGCTCGCCGAACATCTGGCTGACTTCGGGAGAGGTCGTAAAATCTCCCTCGCGGCCGAGCGGATCGCGCGAGATATAGTAGCCGTAACGCGGATGCGTCAGGCACAGCTCCATGTAGCGCCACACAGGCATCGGGCCGGTGGCGCGGATCAGGCGCTTGATCTCGTCGAGCAGCGGCGATGTTTGATCGGTCACGGTCAGGCCTTACCCGGATTGAGTTCGGTGCGGTCCGGCTGGCGCCATGCACGTATGATGAGCACGAGGCCGACAGCAATCATCGGCACCGACAGCAATTGGCCCATGGTGATCTGGCCGATGACGAAGCCGGTCGGCGCGTCGGGTTCGCGGAACAGTTCGCCGACGATACGCGCGCAACCATAGACAATGGTGAAGGCGCCCAGGATCAGGCCGGGGCGCTTCAGGGCGCCCATGCGGACCATGACGGCGAGGACGATGAAGAGCAGCAAGCCTTCGAGGCCCGCTTCGTAAAGCTGGCTCGGATGGCGCGGCTGCGGTCCCGCGTGCGGAAAGATAACGGCCCACGGCACGCTGGCATCGGTGACGCGGCCCCAGAGCTCACCATTGATGAAATTGGCGACGCGACCGAGAAAGATGCCGATGGGCGCGACGGCGCAAGTGAGGTCGCCGAGCGACAGGATCGAGATGCGGTTCGCCCAGGCAAAGGCCATGACTGCAACGACGCAGCCGAGATAGCCGCCATGGAACGACATGCCGCCATTCCAGAGCTGGAAGATTTCCCAGGGATGCGCGGCGTAATAAGGGAAATTCCAGAACAGCACCTCACCGGTGCGGCCGCCGATGATGATGCCCAGCGTCACCCAGAGGATGAAGTCGTCGAACTGGATCAGCGAGACCGGTGCCGGGCCGCCCCAGAGCTTTTCGCGCTTGATCAGCGCGCGGGCATAGACCCAGCCGATCACGATGCCGGCGATATAGGCCAGCGCATACCAGCGAATGACGATCGGGCCGATCGCAACGGCGACGGGATTGAAGGCGGGGAAGTCGATCGCGAGAAATGGCATGGCGTGGGCTTACGGCTCCCAATGGGTGCAGTAAAGCACAAGGCCATGACGAATTAAGGGATATTCGCGTTTGTGACTGTGGAAGCCGGGCGCGGCTTGAACTAAATGGACGGGATCGCCATTGTTCGCCGCGCCGTGTAACGCGGCTTTTGAGTTTATCCGACCGGAGTTCTTGCCATGACCCAGACCAACAATCGGTTATTCGACGAGATCGGCCGCTTGATGAACGAAGCCGCCGGCGCCGCCCAGGGCGTCAAGCGCGAGATGGATACGGTCGTCCGCACCCAGGCCGAAAAGATCCTGCGCGACCTCGATCTGGTGAAGCGTGAGGAATTCGAGGCCGTGAAGGACATGGCCCGTCTCGCCCGCGAGGAGAATGAGACGCTGAAGGCCCGGATCGCGGCGCTGGAGGCGAAGCTCGGCTGATCAGCGCTAGGGGGGGCGATCGCCGCCTATTTATGTAAATACGTTAACCCTTGACGGGGGTCATTTATGTATTTACGTTTATATCCGTGAAGATCACCTTCGATCCGCAAAAGCGTTTGAAAACGCTCGGCGAGCGAGGGATCGATTTTGCCGTCGATGCGGAGAAGGTGTTCGCGGGTGACAAGGTCACGTTTCCGGACGATCGCTTCGACTACGGAGAAAAACGTGAAATCACGGTCGGTTGGCTCAACGGCCGCATGGTTTTCATGGTTTGGACACAGCGCGGCGAGGCGCGTCATGTCATTTCGATGAGGTTTTGCCATGCCAAGGAAGCAGCCAAATACCGCCCAGCCTTCGACACTTGACGAACAGGTTGCGAAAGAGCCTTGGGTCGATCCGGATGATGCTCCGGAATTGACGGATGAACTTCTTGATAGCGTGGCCGACAGAGCCGTCTTCTCTCACGGCGATAAAGTCATCGCCCGCGGTCGCCCGGCGCTTGACCTATTCTTCAAGAAAGCCACCGTTACGATCCGCCTCGATCCGGATGTCGTGGAGTCCTACAAGTCGCTTGGAACCGGCTGGCAAACCAAAATCAACGACGATCTCCGTAAAGCCCGCAAGCTCGGTCCGAGGCGCAAGACGGCCTGATCCAGCCGTTTTTGCCTGACATTTCCTTGTCATTTCAGCTCGATGGCGCTACAAGCCCGGCACGTCTGCAGCCCCCGCACCCCTGGAGGCTTGCTGTAGCGTGACCAACGAGGCCGCCTAGCGGCCTTTAATTTTTCAGAAACAAGGACTTAGACAATGGCGACCGTGAAGGAATTCAAGGCGACCGCACGTCCGGTGAGCGGCAAGGGGGCCGCACGGGCAGAGCGACGCGCCGGCCGTATCCCGGCTGTGATCTATGGTGACAACAAGCCCCCGCTGGCGATCTCGGTGGATGACAAGGAACTGCGTCTGCGCATTCAGGCCGGCCGCTTCCTGACCACGATTTTCAACATCGAACTCGATGGCCAGAAGCACCGCGTGATCCCGCGCGACTACCACCTCGATCCGGTCAAGGATTTCCCGATCCACGTGGATTTCTTCCGTCTCGGCGAAGGCGCGACCATCCGCGTCAACGTTCCGCTGCACGTGAACGGCGCTGAAACCGCTCCGGGCGTGAAGCGCGGCGGCACGATCAACATCGTCGCCCACACGATCGAACTCGAAGCTGAAGCCGACAGCATTCCGCAGTATCTGGAAGTCGATGTCAGCGCGCTCGATATCGGTTCGTCGCTCCACATCACCGACCTCAAGCTGCCGAAGGGCGTGAAGACGCTCGCGCGCGACGCCGATCTGACGCTCGTCACCATCGTGCCGCCGTCGGGCTATGGTGAGGAAGCTGCTCCGGCCGCTGCCGCCGCTGCTGCTCCGGCTGCTGCTGGTGGCAAGGCTCCGGCCGCGGGCGCCAAGGCTCCGGCTGCTGCCGCTGCTCCGGCGAAGAAGAAGTAAGCCAGCGCGGGAGACCGCGTCATGCGCCTCTTTGTTGGCCTCGGAAACCCTGGTGCGAAATACCAGGGCAACCGGCACAATATCGGGTTCATGGTTCTCGACGAGATTGCGCGGCGTCACGGTTTTGCACCGTGGCGCCGTCGCTTTCAGGGCGAGACCTCGGAAGGCACGCTCGGTGGCGAGCGCGTCATTCTGCTGAAGCCGATGACTTTCATGAACGAATCCGGCCGCTCCGTGCAGGAGGCAGCCTCGTTCTTCAAAATTTCACTCGGCGACATCGCCGCGTTTCACGACGAGCTCGAACTGCCCTTCGCCAAAGTGCGCGTGAAGATCGGCGGCGGCATTGCCGGGCATAACGGCCTGCGCTCGATCTCCGCCCATGTCGGCAACGACTATCGCCGCGTGCGTCTCGGCATCGGACATCCCGGTGCCAAGGAGCTGGTGTATAACCATGTGCTGGGCGATTTCGCCAAAGCGGAACGCGCGCAGCTCGAAGCGTTCAATGATGCAGTGAGCGATCATGTCGGCTTGCTGGTCGGTGGTAACGACTCGTCGTTCCAGAACAAGGTGCATCTGACGATGCAGGCCAAAGGTTTTACGTCGAAGGACGACAACGGCTCCGCTAAGAAGCCGTTGAAGAATTAGGACAGGGTCATGGGATTCAAATGCGGGATCGTCGGGCTGCCGAATGTCGGCAAATCGACGCTGTTCAATGCGCTCACCGAAACCGCGGCCGCACAGGCTGCGAACTATCCGTTCTGCACCATCGAGCCGAATGTCGGTGAAGTCGCGGTGCCGGACAAGCGCCTCGACAAGCTGTCCGAGATCGGCAAGTCGCAGCAGATCATCCCCACCCGCCTGACCTTCGTGGACATCGCCGGCCTCGTGAAGGGCGCGTCGAAGGGCGAAGGCCTCGGCAACCAGTTTCTGGCCACCATCCGCGAAGTCGATGCCGTCGCGCATGTGGTGCGCTGCTTTGTCGATGACGACATCACCCATGTGGAAGGCAAGATCGATCCGCTCGCCGATATCGAGATCATCGAAACCGAGCTGATGCTCGCCGATCTCGATTCCTGCGAAAAGCGCATCGATAACCTGACGAAAAAGGCCAAGGGCAACGACAAGGACGCCAAGGATCAGCTCGATCTGATTCAGCGCGCACTGGTGCTGCTGCGCGACGGCAAGCCGACGCGTTTTCTCGAGCGCAAGCCCGAGGAAGAGCGTGCTTTCAGCATGCTGGGCCTGCTGACCTCGAAGCCTGTTCTCTATGTTTGTAACGTCGAAGAAGGCTCGGCCGGCGAAGGCAACGAATATTCGAAGCGTGTCGCCGAGCATGCCGCCAAGGAAGGCGCCGTGGCTGTCGCGATCTCGGCCAAGATCGAATCCGAAATCGCCACGCTGTCACGCGCCGAGCGCGCCGAGTTCCTCGAGACCCTCGGGCTCGAAGAAGCCGGTCTCGATCGCCTGATCCGTGCCGGCTACACGCTGCTGCAGCTCATCACTTACTTCACGGTGGGCCCGAAGGAAGCGCGCGCCTGGACCATCACCAAAGGCACCAAGGCGCCGCAGGCGGCCGCCGTCATTCACACCGATTTCGAGAAGGGTTTCATCCGCGCTGAAACCATCGGCTATGACGACTATGTCAGGCTCGGTGGCGAAGCTGGCGCCCGCGATGGCGGCAAGCTGCGGCTGGAAGGCAAGGAATATGTCGTCGCCGACGGTGACGTGCTGCACTTCCGCTTCAATACGTAAGGAAAAGATGTAGCCGCATGAGCGAAGCGAGATGCGGGTACACTATTGATTGGTGCCCTGGTCCCGCATGTCGCTCCGCTCATGCGGGCTACGGCCGTTGACGGTCGCTGATTAGTGCTGACCCTGTCCCTGATCGCGGATCGCGCCGAGATGCTCGTTGATGCGGAACACGATCAGGATGAATTCCGAACCGATCCGCGCGCAGATGATGCCGACCACGATACTGGCAAGGCTCGACAGGACGAGGATGAAGCCGCCGAAGGGACTGATCGCCATCGCCGCCAGACCGGAGAAAATGCCGGAAATGCCGAACAGGATGATCAGGGCAATCACCAGCCAGTAGAACGTCTTGATGATGGTGGGCGTGATGAAACGATCCCACTGGAACAGGTCACGAAATTCGAACATTGGCAGTACTCCCCCGGCAGTACGTGTGAATCGACAAGTCAGATCGCAGGAAATAACTGGCTTTGGCCGCGAATATAGCGGAAAAGCCGTGCAAGCGATTGCGTTGAGATTGCTGCAAATAACGGCCAAATCAGGCCCCTGCGTCGGCATTTTCCATCATGACCCTGACATTCGACGATTTTCAGACGGGCCATTTCGGCCGTTTCGGTCCGCGCCATATCACCCGCGATGAAATCATCGCCTATGCCAGAGAATACGATCCGCAGCCGATGCATCTCGACGAGGAGGCCGCGAAGGCCTCGATGCTGAAGGGCCTTGCCGGGTCGGGCTGGCACATGTGCTCACTGATGATGCGCATGATCTATGACGGCTTTCTGCACAAGAGCGCATCGATGGGATCACCGGGGGTCACCGAGATGAAATGGCTGATGCCATTCCGTCCCGGCGATGAGCTGACGTTGAATGTCGATGTGCTCGAGACGCGCGCGTCGCAGAGCCGGCCGTCCATGGGCATCGTGACCTTCAGATGCACCATGCTCAACGCCAAGGAGCAGACCGTGTCCGACATGACCGTGCCGATCATGTTTGGTCGTCGCACCCTCGCAGAGAAGGTGTGAGATGCCCTTCCTCGAAGACATCAAGGTCGGCCATCGCCGCGAGCTCGGGACGTTCACCTTCACGGCGGACAATATCAAAACCTTCGCGCGCGAATTCGATCCGCAACCATTCCACCTCGATGAAGAAGCTGGTCGCAACTCGCTGTTTGGTGGCCTTGCAGCCTCGGGTTGGCATGTGGCGTCGGTATGCATGAAACTGATCGTGGCCGAAGGCGTGCGTGCGCGTGCCGAGGCAGAAGCGCGCGGTGAGGAGATCGCGACCGGCGGACCGTCGCCCGGCTTTCGCGACCTGCGCTGGATCAAGCCGGTTCTCGCCGGCGATACGCTGACTTATACGAGCGAAATCGAATCCGTGCGGGCAACCGCATCGCGACCGGGATGGGGCATCGTTCATTCGAGGAATGTTGCGGTCAATCAACGCGGCGAGGAGGTTTATTCCTTCCTCGGATCCGTATTCATGCCTCAGCGCGGAGAGCGTCGTTAACCCATTCGCACTTAATCGGCGGAACTTGGGTGGCGTTAATGTGTTTTGAACTTTGTGAGCGTGATGTGCGACATACGCACAACGCATATTTAGGGATCGCTGGGGACTACAATGGCTGATCGTGCCGGACTGAAATTTGTTGGCTTCGTCTTCGCGACGGTGACGCTTGCGGTGATGCTTGCCACCTGCATGGTCGTCAAAGGTTATGCTGACGGCGGTTACACGCTGGAAAGCTCTGCACTCGCCAGCGAGTAATCTGGAATATCCCGATAGGCGCGTTGGCGCGCCGATCTCGCGACAATAGCCGCCTGATTTTCTAGCGGCTCCAGGCCCAAGCCATCAGGCCAACGGCCAGAACCAACAGCCCCGCAAATCGAACAATGACAGTGCCCATCTTGGGCGCGGATGCGCGTGCCGGAATCGGCGCGGCGGTATTTGGTCGAATTGTTTGCACGGATGTCTCCCCAGACCCCTGACAGTTTTCTGCCTAGGAATTGGTCGGCGACATGTCGTTAAAGTTCAATTTAAATTCCGCCTAAACTTCTGAAATTTCCATGAAAAACGCCGCCCCGGGCAGGGGCGGCGCTTGAAAACAGGAGTTATTTACCGATCAGTCGTGGCGGAGATTGTCCGCGGCACGCTTCCACTGGGCGACATTGTCGGCGATCAGCCGGGTCGACTTCATGGCGGCCTGGCTGAGCTGGGCATAGCCCGAGATCTCGCGCTGGACGCGCTGGCCTTCGGCATGCAGCAGGTCGCGCAGGCCTTCCAGTTCGGAAATCAGCTTCTCGATTTCGGCGAGCGAGGTGCCGGCAACGCGCTGGATCAGCGAATTGACGCTGTTCACGGTCGCTTCGGTGGATGAATCCAGCGGAGCAGCGGGGGCCTCGGCTGTGCCCGTCGCGTCGGTCGTCGTGCCGTTGCTGCCATTGGCGCCGGGACGGCGCAGATAGGCGATATCATTGCGGACGAAGTCGCGGATACCGGCTTCGACTTCCGACACGGCAGCGAGGTTGCTGTCTTCGGTCGTGCTTTCGGTCTGCTCTGGACGGGTGGCGGTCATCGGGGTTCTCCTAATCGACGCGTGGCGCGCGGACGGTGCCCCGCACGATGTAAAAACATTGTCATCTGCGCAGCCGATTCTGACAGGAACGGGGCCAATCTGCGGCGGCTGCTCGTTCTTTGCCAGAAATTCCCGAATAAAGTGTATGTAAACTTAAACTACCAACTGTGCCGGAAACCGGCGGTGAGGCTCTTGTTGGTGACGCCGCTCACGGTCTCGCTCATGGAGCCGGAGATATTCACCCCGCCGAACAGCTTCTGCTCGGCGCCGACCTTGCGAAGCCATTTGTCGTCCGTGGTCGCGAGCGACTGGCCGGCGATGAAGCTGGTACCGGTTTCCGAGATGTTGAACCGGGCCAACTGGTCGGTTTCGTAAGTCCGCGTCGGGCGGCCGTTATAGCCCACCAGCGGAATGCTGCCCTGCTGGATGATGTTGTAGCCGCTCTGCAGCGTCAGCGAATACTGGTTGCCGGCAATGGGCAGCGACTTGCTCAGCGAGGTGCCGAGCTTGGTCTGGTCCGAGCCGGGATCGACGCGGGCCTCGATGGAGGTCTGGTCCCAGATCGAGGCGACGCCGGGCGCTGTCATCGCAGCCCATGCCGATCCGCTGGAGGGGCCGACCTGCGTGCCGTCGCCGAACTGGTTGCGATAGGCATCCTGCGCGCTGCGCGGTGCCGACTGGCGCGCGACATTCATGTCGGCGCCGATCCTCGTATCCCAGAACGGCGTCACCGACTGCTTCACGGACACCGCCGAGGCGCCGTTGCTGTCGTTCGAATTCCAGGACGAAGTCTGCTTGCCGACGATCAGCGAGGATTTCCGCTCGCGCAGGGAGCCCCTGGCCATCGGCGCGTGGCCGCCGTCGAGCTGCGCCCAGTCAGGGTCCGATGCATCGGCTTTCGGCATCGGCGACGTATCGACGGGTTCGATTTCGCCCGGCGGCGGCGCGAGATCGTGCAGATCGACATCGTTGATGCCGCTCCAGGGATTCTGTGTCGGATTTTGTGCCATCGCAGGCGCCGACAGGGCCGTGACGATGATCGCGACGGCCAATACAGATCGAGATGTCAAAGTCGGAAGCGCAGCCATCGTGCCCATGCCCAGCAGATCGCGTCGATCCCCAGATGATACCACGAGGATCGGCAGAATTATGGCACCGCAACATCAGGCACGGAAGCGTCGGAGGATCGCGATCACGCAATCTTGGGCAGGTGAATGGCGCGGCCCAATGCCTGCTCGACCAGATCGAATGTATCGACGACGACGCGCATGCTGACCAGGCGGCCGGCACGGAACTGGGCGAATTGTGCGAGGCGCAGGCTGATCGGCCGGTTGGTGTCGAGCGCCGTCAGCGAGTAGCGCATCATGGTCGAAGCGGACTCTTCGCCGAGGATGATCGACTCGCGCTCATAGCGATGCACGCGAACATTGTCGGCAATCTGCCGGCAAACATCGAGTACGGCGGTCTTTCCGTGACGCGCACCGAGAAACGGAAACATGTCGATCGGCCCATACACGGCCCATTCGACATTGTCGTCGATCATGGCGGCAAGGTCGTCGAATTGGTGTTCGTTGATCGCACGATGCAATGCACGCGCGAAACGCCAGAGGCTGTGCTCTGTCATTTGCTGTGGTCCTGAATGTTTTTGGCAACGAAAAGCCCGAGCACCGCAAAAACGGCTCGGGCAAGTACGGCAATCAATTGAAGCTTAAAGTAATATAATTACACGCAATTTGCAAGTTAATTTTTGCAATGCACAATCACGTGGTGGTGAGGCGCGGGGCGGCGCCCGGGGGTCTATCAACGCGTGCTATCGCGATCGCGATGCTGCAGATATTCCACGCTAAGTTCGGTGGGGCGGGCGGCAAAGACGCCGAACAGAAGGGCGCCGACCACGGCACCAATCAACGCGCCGATGGGGGTGAAGGTGAAAAACACCAGCATGGCGCTGTAGCCTTCGAAATTGCTGGTCTTGAACAATTCGACCCAGGCAATGCCGGCACCGAGGCCCAATGCGGCGCCGCCGAGCAGTCCAAGGACCAATCCCAGCAAGATCAACAACGCGATTTTCATGCGCTTCCCCCGACCCACCCAATTGCGTCAAATCAACGCGACCGGAGGTTCAAAGGTTCACGCTTGTTCCTACGTGACGACATGGACGCGGCGAGCACCGGAACGTGGCTGATCGCGCAGCGTTGTCGGAGCGTTCAAGAACGGAGGGACATATGACCAAACACATCCTGCCGGTCCCCGAAGAAAACCGCAGCGACAAAGGGCCGTGGAACGTGCCGAAAGTGCCGCTCGACACCACCAAGGGCCATCGCGACGACGAGAAGCACAATATTCGCGAGCAGGCCGCGCACGGAAACCTGGTGCAGAATACGTCCAACCGTCGGTCCGGGTGATCGCAATCGGGAGCCGGGCGTCTATATAAACGTGATGGCTCCCAAACCCGTGATCCCTGCAAGGCTGCGCCGCGCGCCGCCGATCCTCGTCTGCAAGAAATGCCTCGGCCGCATCGATGACGGCAAGAAGCTGCGCAAGGCGCTGAAATCCGATTCCAAAGATCGCAGTCGCGCGCAGGATGTGAAGCCGCCGCGCGTGGTGATGACGAGTTGCCTCGGCATCTGCCCGAAGCGCGCGGTGGTCGTCGCCAGCGCGGCGACCTTGCAGGACGGGAAATATCTGCTGCTATCGGAAGCCGCCGCCAGCGCGGAAGCGATCGAAGTGCTGATGCCGGGCTCCAAACCGTAGCCCGGATGGAGCGAAGCGCAATCCGGGGACCGGCGTTTCAATTGGCTGTGTTGTCCCTGGATTTCGCTTCGCTTCATCCAGGCTACAAGAACTACACCACCGGCTTCATCGGATCCTGATCCAGCGGCACATGCTCCATCTCTTCGCCGAAGGCGATGGGATGGGCCATGGCCTCATGCAGCTTGTGCGCATCGAGCTCGCCTTCCCAGCGGCTGATGACGATGGTGGCGACGCCATTGCCGATCAGGTTGGTGAGCGCGCGGCATTCGCTCATGAACTTGTCGATGCCGACAATGATCGCCAGCGAGGTGATCGGAATGTCGGGAATGATCGACAGCGTCGCCGCCAGCGTCACGAAGCCCGCGCCCGTCACCCCCGAGGCACCCTTCGAGGTGAGCATGGCAACGCCGAGGATCGCAGCCATCTGCCCGTAGGAGAGATCCGTATTGGTCGCCTGCGCCAGAAACAGCGTGGCCAGCGTCATGTAGATATTGGTGCCGTCGAGATTGAAGCTGTAGCCGGTCGGGATCACCAGGCCGACCACGGGCTTGGATGCGCCGAGCGCTTCCATCTTGGTGATCATGCGCGGCAGCACCGTCTCCGACGACGACGTGCCGAGCACGATCAGCAGTTCATCCTTGATATAGGCGATGAAGCGCAGGATGGAGAAGCCGAAGGCCCGCGCGATGCCGCCCAGCACCAGCAGGATGAACAGCAGCGACGCCGCATAGAACGTGACGATGAGATAGCCGAGATTGACCAGCGCACCGAGCCCGAACGAGCCGATGGTGAAGGCCATGGCGCCGAAGGCGCCGATCGGCGCGAGATAAACGATCATGCCGATGATGCGGAAAAACATCTTGCCGGCGAGGTCGATGCCTTCGGCGATGCGCTCGCCGGGCTTGCCCATATGCGAGATCGCAAAGCCCGACAGGATCGCCACCAGCAGCACCTGCAGCAGGTCGCCCTTGGCCAGCGAGTCGAAATAGGAGGTCGGGATGATCGCCATCAGATGGGTGACGAAACTCTCCTCCTTGGCGCGCGTCACGTAGCTGGCCACCGATTTCGCATCGAGCGTGGCGGGATCGATATTAAAGCCCGCGCCGGGCTGCAGGAAATGTCCGACCAAGAGGCCGATCAGCAGCGCGAGCGATGACACCACTTCGAAATACAGAAGCGTCTTGCCGCCGATGCGGCCGACCTTGCTCATGTCGCCGATGGAGGCGATGCCATGCACCACGGTGCAGAAGATCGCCGGCGCGATCATCATCTTGATCAGCGCGATGAAGCCATCGCCGAGTGGCTTCAGCGCCTTGCCGGCATCGGGATAGAAGTAACCGAGCGCCACGCCGATGATGATGGCGATGATCACCTGGATATAGAGGATCTTGTACCAGGGCTTTTTGGGCATCGCTGTTCCATCCCGTTTGTGGCGCTTGCTGCGACCGGCTGTCGCGCAGACTATCTGCTTTAACTGCGACGGAACATCGCAGCTTGTACAGCCCTGCGCTGACATTCCCTGCGCAGCCCGGCCATGCCCGATGCGCATGTAACGGAATGAGGCTTGCGCGGCGGTGTCCTGTGCCGATGTCGCGGTGCGGGAAAGGTGAGTTGATCAGGGGAAGTGACGCAATTCGTCGGATGGGTAGAGCGCAGCGAAACCCATCGCCTCTTGCGTTGGTGGTGATGGGGTTCGCTACGCTCTACCCATCCTACGGCCGTGAGCTTTGCCGATCTCTCATCTCCACCATGTCAAACAGCCACGTCCGGGAAAAATTGGCAGCGCGCACGCGCCGTCCTTGTCGCGTTCGCGGCGCGAAGTGGAGGTCCCTGTTTTCCCCCTCGCAGAGTGAGGGGAATGACGCGCCAAGAAGCGCAATTCGGGTCGTCCGGGCGATGTGTTCGGGCTGAAACGTCAGCCTCCACCCATCGCAACGCCTCTCGGCGCGCCATCACGGGACTTTTGGCTGAAGGACCGTTCTTTTTATGCACCGGCGCGTCCCTTACTCCCTGCCTTGGCAAGTTTCGGTTTCGCTGATCCCGACGGATTTCTCCGCCGTTCGCCTGTGCCGTCTCAGCCGAACTATCGGCAGCCCCTCTTAGTGGGGACGGACGGTAGCCCCCGGCCTCCCGAGTCCTGCTTGCGAGGCAAGGCCGCGGGCTCCGTATCCTGCCCCACCGCTCAAGACGCCCTCGAGAAGCGCCCCTCGTGAACAGGACGGGAAGAGGATAGGGTGATGTAGGAATTTTGTCAACAACCAGGGTGGATATTTACAGCCGAGGGTAGACTTGAGTTATGCTCCGGTCGGGGGGAAAGCGATGAGTTATAGATCAATTAAGCTGGACGCTTTGCTAGTTAATCGTGCCAACGACCGACACGGTGAATTGGAAAATGAGACTGCAGCGATTGCGTGGCTGTTCAACAATTTTGAAACGCACATGCGCAACCTCGCCAAGGATCTGGTTGCGAGCGGTCAGGTATTCGAACCTCCATTAGTTTTCCCAGAGGGCGACCATTTTATCTTGTTTGACGGTAATCGTCGAATGACTTGCTTAAAGCTCTTACTTCAACCGAGAAGAGCGCCGACAATCGAGCTGCAGGAGTTTTTTGCGGAACAACGGTCCAAGTGGAAGGGAGATTTTCCAACCACCGTTCAGTGTCAGATTGAACAAGATCGAGATCGCATAGACGATATCCTGTTTCGTAGGCACACCGGTTCACAAGGCGGCGTTGGTCAATCTACTTGGGACGATAGGATGAAGTCGAACTTCATCAATCGTACAGGGCGAGGAAATGGCTTCAATGCTGCCGATGAGATAGAGAAACGCCTTGCAGAAGCCGGTATGTTGCCCACGAAAAAAATGCCGCGCTCAAATATAAACCGTTTGTTGTCAGGCGAGTCTTTTCGGAATCGAGTTGGTTTCACTGGTGCAGGAGGAAAATTCGAGTTCACGCATGATAAACCTGTAGTCCTCCGAGCGCTTCGTCGAATTGCGCAGGACTTCGCGAGTCGGGACTACGTTCTCGGCGATATCTGGGATATTGACGGGAAGCGCTCCTATCTTGATGGGCTTGAGAGTGAGGGGGTTCTTCCAACAGCGGCAAATTCGCTGGCGAGTAAACCTGTCGCGCAGGATGGTGAAGAGCAGCCAGCAGCGAAGCGTCCTGTACCTACAAAGATTTCTCGACCTCAAAAACGAGTCAGCTTAATCCCTAACGTCAATTATTCAATTGCTTGGGCAGGGCGCCTGCATCGCCATAAGGCGATCTGGGAGGAGTTGCAATTCCATCTAAATTTGGACGATCACGCAAATGCAATTTCGGTGCTCTTGAGAGTGCTCGTTGAGCTGTCTGTTGAGAACTACATCTCTCAAACGAAACTGGCGACTGTCAGTAGTAATGACACGTTGGCGCGTCGTGTTCTCAGGGTGACAGAAGATCTGAAGAGGGCGGGTAAGATTGATCAGAAGTACTTTGAGCTCCTTAGTAAATTCCCGCAGAATGACGTTCTATTGTCTGCAGATACGTTAAATCGTTATGTTCACTCTCCCAATTTTGCGCCGTCCCCAGATCATTTGCGCGCGTTATGGGACTGGTTGTCTGATTTTCTCGTCCACTGTTTGAACGCTCCGGTTAAAGCGCACGGAGTGATTTTACCGGAAGGAGCGGCTCGTTGACCGTCGAGAGATATCTGTGTTCATTCTTCGGCCGTCTAGCGCATCACTCCCCATACCCCACACTCCAACTCGTCAGCACCGGCTTCACCGCGAGCAGCTTCGCGTCCGATGACGACAGCTTCTTCTCGCCGATCAGGCTTGCATGTTTCTTTGCATCCAGCGCCACGCCCGGCGAGAAGCGGCGCATCAGGCCGCAGCCGCCGGGCAGGCTGGCGAGCTTGCTTCTGTCGAGGCAATCAATCCGAGTTATTTTTAAGTAACGCAGCTGCTTTCGCGACGATCTCTGGATCGGAGCAGGAGGCCAGTAAGTTGTCCCAGCTATCCGGCGGATTTCCGTCAGTCAGCATCGAAGTGAAAACAGCGTAAGCGTCTGTCTTCTTTCCGTAGGTCCGCAGCGTTGTTTCGTCATTCACCCACGCATAGACGATGACCTTCGCTTTCATGTCAAAACGAAAGAACAGCCGAAAACGACTGTTGCCGAACTTGTCGCGAAACCAATGTTTGTGACTGCTGCCGAGTGTAGAGCCGAGGCGGTAGCGCCTGTCGGTCGGGTCGTGCGGAATGCGCTCCTGCGTAATCGTGCGGATGGCTTTCAGCAGTTTGGCGTTCGGTCTGGCTTGGTAGCTGGTCGGATCTTTTATGCGGTCGCGCTCAACACCCTCGACCAGGCGAGTCACCTGATTGAGAAAGAGCGGATGCGCGTAGATCGACCAGCCGTTGATGATCATGAGCGACAATACGCCGGAGTCAGAGATCGACCTCGCCTTCAATAGGCTCGTCAGGATCGAACACTATCCCGTCGGTGAGTTCGGCGATGCGTTCCATCATCTCAGGCGACAGCGTTTGTAGCCGTTCCGGATTGGCTCCGATGTCTTTCGCGAGAAATGTCAGAAAGGCAGCGATCGCCGGATCATCTTCAGACTCATCTGCACGCCGTAACGTCACGCCGCGTTCGTCCACGAGAAACGCGATCTGGTCGCCTTCGCTGAGACCGAGGGCCTGACGCACGGATTTCGGGACTGTGGTCTGTCCCTTGGATGTGATCGTGCTGGTCTCTTCGAATGTGCGAGCCATTGGATTGCTCCGCATTGCTGATGACCCAAGGTAAGGAATATTCCTTACTTCGTCAAGGCGCTTAGTCAGCGTAACCAATGCTCCAACTCACCAGCACCGGCTTCACCGCCAGCAGTTTTGCGTCCGATGACGACAGCTTCTTCTCGCCGATCAGCCCCGCATGTTTCTTCGCATCCAGCGCCATGCCGGGCGAGAAGCGGAGCGTCATGCTGCAGCCGCCGGGAAGGCTGGCGAGCTTGCCTTTGAGATCGACGACATAGCCGCCATAATCCCATTCGAAGCCGTTGAGCTTGAACGGCTGGCCATTGATCTTCGCGACCTCGTCCAGCGTCATGCCGATGCGGATGCCTTCGGGGCCGGTCCAGGTCGATGGCTTCTTCACGCTGGCGGAGGAGAGACCGCTGCGCTTCTTGTCGTCTTGCCATGTCACTTCGAGCCGCTTTTCCGGCACCGAGCGATAGAGCACGCTGGCCTCGAACGTCTCACCCTCGGCGCCATCGACTTTCTGGATCGCGACGAATTGCGACCCGAAAGCCTGCTGCAATTTGGCGTGGGAGGAATCCTTGGCGAAGGGGCCGCTACAGGCGATTGTCAGCGGTGGTGCGGGTGCGGGCTGTACGGCGGGTTGTTGGGCTTGCACTGATGTTGCGGTGGCGAGGAGGAGGGCGGGCAGAGCAGTGATGCGAAGCGACATGCGAGTTCCCCAGGTGGTATGGGTGTCTGTCGCCGAAATCGGCGCACATGTTCAATCCTGCACAGTCATCCGTGAAGCATTGCGGCATTCTCCTGCGTGAGACGGGTTCGCTGCCTATGGGGAACAGCGAGCGTCACGGCGGGTGCGGAGGGTTCAGCCCCCGCCCGCCGTGGTCGCCCGTGTTCCCGCACCATGGAACTCGATCACATCTCGTCCTGATCGCGTAGTCAGCTTGTGGTCGGTAGGGTATTCTGTCCGGGCTCAAGCGAGCCGATCGAAGGACAGTGATGGACATCGACCAAGTCGCGCGCGCGCAACTGCTCGAAGGGATCGAGGCGCTTTCCGGTGCGCGCAGCATCGACGCCATCGTCGATGTGCTGCGCCGCTATGCCCGCGACATCGCCGGCGCCGATGGCATCACCGTGATCCTGCGCGATGGCGACTTCTGCCACTATGTGGCGGAAGACGCGGCGGGGCCGCTCTGGGTCGGCGGCATGTTCCCGATGGGCGACTGCGTATCCGGCTGGGCGATGCTGAAGCGCGAGACCGTGATCATTCCCGATATCTATCTCGACTCGCGCGTGCCGCATGCCGTCTATCGGCCGACCTTCGTGCGCAGCATGGTGATGACGCCCGTGGGTGCGCCGGAGACGACCGCTGCGATCGGCGCCTATTGGGCGGAGCTGTGGACGCCAAGCGAGGCGACCGTCGAGCGGCTGGAAACGCTGGCGCGTTGTGCTGCGATCGCCTTCGAACATGTGCGGCTGATCGGCATGCTGCATGAGTCCAATCAATCGCTGGAGCAGCGCGTCGGCGAGCGCACCGCGGAGCTGCAGCAGCAGATCGACGAGCGCGACCGGCTGGAGGATACGCTGCGGCAGATGCAGCGGCTGGAGGCGGTGGGCCAGCTCACCTCGGGCGTGGCGCATGATTTCAACAATCTGCTCACGGTCATTCTCGGCAATCTCGAATTCCTGCAGCGCGACAACGGCCATGCCGGCGATGCCAAATTCGGCCGCCGCCTCGCCAATATGAAAGCGGCGGCGGAGCGCGGCGCCAAGCTGACGGCGCAGCTGCTCGCCTTCTCGCGCCGGCAGCGGCTGGAAGCCAAGCCGATCGATCTCAATGACAGCGTGTCGAATATGCAGGACCTGCTGCGCTCGTCCATGGGCGGCAGCGTGCAGCTGGAGCTGGTGCTGCATCCAAAACTGTGGCCGGCGATGGTGGACCAGACCCAGCTCGAACTGGTGATCCTCAATCTCGCGATCAATGCGCGCGACGCGATGCAGGTCGGCGGGGCGCTGGCGATCGAGACGGCGAATGCAGCGGTCGGTCCGCCGGAGCGGCCGGAAGAGCCGGCGGCCGGTGAATATGTGGTGGTGTCGGTGGCCGACACCGGCAGTGGCATGTCGGATGCCGTGCTGGCGCGGGCGTTCGAGCCGTTCTTCACCACCAAGGAAGTCGGCAAGGGCTCCGGGCTCGGTCTCGCGCAGGTCTATGGTTTCGCCAAACAGTCCGGCGGCGGTGTGCGCATCGAGACGCGGGTCGGCGAGGGGACGGTGGTGAAGGTGTATCTGCCGCGTGTGGTCGAGGCGGCGCAGTCGGTGTCGCCTGTCGATGCGGCAACGGCGCATGAACTGGTGCCGGGCTCGACCCGCGTGCTGGTGATCGACGACGACAGCGCCGTGCGCGAGATCACGGTATCGCTGCTGCAGCAGATGGGCTGCAAGGTCGAAGACGCCGGCAGCGGCGGCGCCGGGCTCGATCTGCTCGCGCGCTCCGAGGCCGCGTTCGATCTCATCGTGCTGGACTATGCGATGCCCGGGATGAACGGCGCCGACGTCGCGCGCGCCATCGCCAAGGATTTTCCGGAGCTGCCCGTGCTGTTCGTGACCGGCTATGCCGATCTCACCGCGCTGCGCGATATCGGCGAAGATCGGATTGCGCAGAAGCCGTTCGACCAGGCGGATTTCGCGGCGAAAGTGAAGCGGCTGCTCGGCGTGGAAGGCGGCGGCAGCAATGTGGTGGCGCTGCGGAGATAGTTACATTCATCGTCATTGCGAGCGCAGCGAAGCAATCCAGTCTGCAGCACGCGCGGCCTTCTGGATTGCTTCGTCGCTGCGCTCCTCGCAATGACGGTTTAAGCTCACTTCTTCTTCCACCCACCCCGTCGCCCCGGTGCGCCAGCGCTCGATCGTGGCGCCGGTCCGAATTCCGGCCCCGACTCCCGCGAATTGGTCGGCTGAAAAATTTTGCTCTCCATGCCCGGGCCCATTTCGTCCAGCGTCGGCTTGCGCGCCTTGCTGGCGAATTTGCCGCGCGCCTTGCCTTGCGCGGCCTTGTCGAGCTGCGCCGGGAGGTTGGCGGCGTTGCCGTATTTCTTTTCGCCCTTGTAGGCACCGCCGCGCGCCGCGACGCCGCGCTGCTTGATGGTGGGGTCGTCAACGACGGCAAGCTCGGTGGCGCGCAGGCGTTTTACTTCGTCGCGCAGGCGGGCGGCTTCCTCGAAATTCAGGTCGGCCGCAGCCTCGCGCATCCGCACTTCGAGATCGGCCAGCACCGCCTCGAAATTATGGCCGATGGCGATGGCGTCGTCGGCGATGCCGCCGGCACCGATATCGACCAGCACGCGATCGCCTTCATAGACGGAGCCGAGAATGTCGCCGATGGATTTTTTCACGCTTTCCGGCGTGATGTTGTTGGCGACATTATACTCGACCTGCTTCTCGCGGCGGCGCGTGGTTTCGGCCATCGCGCGCTCCATCGAGCCGGTGACCTGATCGGCATAGAGGATCACGCGGCCATCGACGTTACGCGCGGCGCGGCCGATGGTCTGGATCAGCGAGGTTTCGGAACGCAAAAAGCCTTCCTTGTCGGCATCGAGAATGGCGACCAGCGCGCATTCGGGAATGTCGAGACCTTCGCGCAGCAGGTTGATGCCGACCAGCGCATCGAAGGCGCCGAGGCGGAGATCCCGGATGATCTCGATGCGCTCGATGGTGTCGATGTCGCTGTGCATATAGCGCACGCGAATGCCCTGTTCGTGCAGGAATTCGGTGAGGTCTTCCGCCATGCGTTTTGTCAGCACGGTGATCAGCGAGCGATAGCCCGCCGCCGCGGTGGCGCGGACTTCGCCGAGGAGATCGTCCACCTGCGTGCGGGCAGGGCGGATATCCACGGGCGGATCGATCAGGCCGGTGGGGCGGATGACCTGCTCGGCGAACACGCCGCCGCTTTCCTGCAGCTCCCAGCCCGACGGCGTCGCCGACACCGCCACGGTCTGTGGGCGCATCATGTCCCACTCTTCAAAACGCAGCGGGCGATTGTCCATGCAGGACGGCAGGCGGAAACCATATTCCGCCAGCGTCGCCTTGCGCCGGAAGTCGCCTTTGAACATGCCGCCGATCTGCGGCACGGTGACATGGCTCTCGTCGGCGAAAACCAGCGCATTGTCGGGGACATATTCGAACAAAGTCGGCGGTGGCTCGCCCGGCCGGCGGCCGGTGAGATAACGCGAATAGTTTTCAATGCCGGCGCAGGAGCCGGTGGCTTCCATCATTTCGAGATCGAAAGTGGTGCGCTGTTCGAGGCGCTGGGCTTCGAGCAGGCGGCCCTGATTGTGCAGCTGTTCCAGCCGCCATTTGAGTTCGTCCTTGATGGACTTCATCGCCTGGATCAGCGTCGGCCGCGGCGTCACGTAGTGCGAATTCGCGTAGATTTTCACGAATTCGAGTTCGTCCTGCTTGTGGCCGGTAAGCGGGTCGAATTCCTCGATGCTCTCGACGGTGTCGCCGAACAGGTTCACGCGCCAGGCCCGGTCTTCATAGTGGGCCGGGAAGATGTCGATGACGTCGCCGCGCACCCGGAAGGTGCCGCGCGTAAAGTCGTGTTGCGTGCGCTTGTATTGCAAGGCGACGAGATCGGCGATCAGCTGGCGCTGGTCGATGCGCTCGTTCTTCTTCAGCGCAAAGGTCATCGCCGTATAGGTCTCGACCGAGCCGATACCATAGATGCAGGACACCGAGGCGACGATGATGACGTCGTCGCGCTCCAGCAGCGCACGCGTCGCCGAGTGGCGCATGCGGTCGATCTGTTCGTTGATCGACGAATCCTTCTCGATATAGGTGTCGGTGCGGGGGACGTAGGCTTCTGGCTGGTAGTAATCGTAGTAGGAGACGAAATACTCGACGGCATTGTCGGGGAAGAAGTTCTTGAACTCGCCATAGAGCTGCGCGGCGAGCGTCTTGTTCGGCGCGAGGATGATCGCCGGGCGCTGCGTCGCCTCGATCACCTTGGCCATGGTGTAGGTCTTGCCGGAGCCGGTGACGCCGAGCAGCACCTGGGTGCGGTCGTTGCGATCGATACCTTCCACCAATTCCTTGATGGCGGTGGGCTGGTCGCCCTTCGGCTCATAGGCGGATTTCAGTTCGAAGCGCACGCCGCCTTCGGACTTGTCCGGGCGTGGCGGGCGATGCGGCGTCCAGACATGGTCGCGGCCATCCTGCTTGCGGAATTCCGGGCGGCCGTCGCGGATCAGCGCTTCCAGCGCATCGGCGGTGGCCTGTACGCCGAGCGCTTCCATCTTGTTGCGCGGCGGGCGCGCCGTCAGCGCCTCGGCATCTTCCTCCTCGGTGGTGAAGCCGAGCTGTTTGGCGAGTTCCGGATCCAGCGTCGGGATCGCCGCCGATGTGCCGTAATTGGCCTGCGGCGCTTCCTCCAAACCGTTCTGCTCGCTCAGCCGCGGCGCATAGGGCGCGACCACCGGCTGCGGGAAGGGCTGCAGCGGCGTCGGGCGCATGCCCTCATCGCCCTCGAACTTCTTCGGCGTCGATTTTCGCGCGCGGTGGATCGCCGCTTCGCCGCCGGAGCGGCGCTCGAAGGAATTGCTCGGCGGCGGCTGCAGACCAGTGCCCGAACCCATGCCGGCATCGCCGCGATTGATGGCGGGATTCAGCAGTTCCGCGAGCGCCGGCCCGATCGGCTTCACCTCGGGACGGCCAGCACCGGGCTTGGCTTTGGGCGTCTTCGTTGATTTTGCGGACGTTTTCGGAGTGTCGGGTTTCTTCGCCATGGCCGGAATATGGGGCGAGTCTCGTGACGGTGAAAGGGCCTGTCGGCTTCCAATGCGATGCGGTCAGCTCGCGGAAATCCCGAATTGTTCCATCGAATAGCGATAGCGCTGATCTGACGGCATGGCCGCATAGGCCGTCATCGTGCCGGCCTCGAAACGGAAGTGCCAGGTCTGTTCGATGGTCGGCGTGGTTCGCGCGAAACCGCTGGGATCGAGCAGTGCGAGATTGGCGCGATGATCCGGGGCGCGAACGGAGGCGTAGCGGATTAGTTGCGCATCGATGCGCCGCGCCTGCGTGGCGAAATCCTGACATGCGGTGTAGTCGGTTGGATGCATCCATGTCGTGGTGTGAGCCACAAAGGGCTTTGCGGTCAGGTCGAGCGCGCGTTCGATCTTGAGTGGAACGGTGAAGGCCGAATGCTTGACCGTGTTGCTGGGCGGTTTGAAATCCGGCGAGCGGGAGAAGAACAGGAGGCGCCAATAGGCGGTCTCTGCAACCGACGTCGCGATGTCTTCCGATGCATAGAAAATGCCCGGCCGTTCGCGCGCGCGGCGAAACCGTGATGACTTAGCGTAGCCGTAGCGGAATGGCGTCGCGAGCAGATAGTGCAAATGACGCGCCGTGGCTGGTAGTGGTGGCTTGGCTTGATCGACCAGGCGTTCGAGCAGGGCCTGATCATCGGCATCTGCGACGAGTCGATTGGTCGAGATACGATGCTGCGCTTCGACCATGCGCCATACGGTTTTCTCATAGGTGGTGAAGTGCCTGGCTTTCGGGACCATCACGCTCTGCGACTACACATGCGCGCGGAAATCATCGACATAGTCGGTGACGTCGCTCAGCCCTCGAATGGTGCGGATCAGATCGATTGGACGGCCACCGAGATCGAGATTGGCGGTGCGCAGCCAGGCCATCGAGCCCACATCGTTGCTGCCCATCACCGCATCGAGGCTGCGGAAAAGGCGGACCAGATACTGGCCGAGTTCGAACGGCTTGCTGGTGGGCTCCAGCGTGAATGCGCCGGACCGCAGTCGGGAGGCCGTTGCCGGAGAAAGCCCGAGAATCGCGCCGAGCTGGTCGTTGGTCAACTTCCACAGCAACGCAACCTGGCTCACCGCTTCAGTGAGAACGCGGCATTCGTCCTGCGGGCGTCGGAGTTCGGCGCTATCCATCTCGTTCCTTAGATTGAAATGCATAATTTTCAATCATAAGAATGATGACGGCGATTTGCAAGGGTGGCGGCCTCATCGTGCCTGTGCCGTTGTCCCCTTGAACTGGATCGGCCCGATCGTCGGCCGATCAGCGAGCCGCCTTGGGGGGCGGCCACGGTCTCCGGTAGCGCATTGAGGGCGAGACGCCATCAAGCCCGCAGCCGTCGCACCGCGTCTGGCACCCGCGCATCGACCCAGGCGCTGATCGCCGGGCGGTGGCGATGGTAATACAGGCCGAGGGCGATGATGCCGATGCCGATCAGCGAGAGCGCGAACGGGAACAGCATCGAATCCTTGAACACTTTTTCGGCGAGGTCGCCGAGATAGATGGCGACGCCCACGGTGCCGAACACCGCAAAGACCGGCCGTGACAGCGAGGCGGCAACGATCAGGAAGCCGACATTCATGGCGCAATACAGCGCTTTCTGCAGATTGGTGCCGCCGGATGTGAAGGTGATGGCGCCCCAAAGGGCCAGCATGCCGAACAGATAGAGCCAGAAGGCGAAGTCGCCGCTGCGCTGGCGCAGATTGACGATGACGCCGGCTATCAGCATGGCGAGGCCGAACCAGATCGAGACCTTGCGCGAGATCTCCCAATTGCCATAGGCGTGGCCCGTGATCCAAGGCACCACATCCATCGACAGGAACCACAGCGCCACGCCGATGATGAAGACGATGAAGGGGAAGCGATAGAAGCGCAGGGCCACGATGCCGGCCGTGATGGTCGCGAGCTCCATGAAGACGAAGCTGCCCTTGATCCAGTAATAGAAGTCACGCATCGCCTTCGGCCGGTCGAATTGCGTCCAGGCACCATAGGCATCCTGGATGCCGAACACGGCGAGCGGCATCATCGCCACGGCCACGGCGATCAGCAGCCCGCCCGGCGTGCGTAGATTTTTGACGGTCCAGATATAGTGCCCGGCGGTCGCGAACAGCAGCGCATAGACCAGCGCCGTGGCGGTCAGCGCCTGTCCGCCCATCTGCGAGAAGGCCAACGTCGAGAACAGGCCCATAGCGCTGATGACGACCAGTGCGCCCGCATACCAGAGCAGATGGACGAGATCGAATTTCGGCGTTGTCGCAGCTGGTTCGGGCGCGCGCGCGCCAAGGAATGCGAGCAAGGCGTCAAGCTGGGTGGCCGGAAGCACGCCAGCCGTCACAGCCGCGCGCAGGTCGTCGGTCGAGTATCGCATCTAGGTTCTCTGCGTGCGCTATCAGGCGTCAAAGCGCGATCGAGTGCAATGACAGGGACGACGGCAGGCGCGCGAGCGCCGCCATCGGACGTCATGTCCTATGTCGGAACTTGAAGTCGAAGCGTTCAATCCCGAATGTTTTACAGCGCCCTTGCCGTGGTCCCCTTGAACAGGATCGGTCCGGTCGGCCGGCCGATGGGCGAGCCGCCTTCGGGTTCGAGGGTGATCTCGAACAGCTGGTCGGCCACGGTCTCCGGCAGCGCATTGAGGTCGAGCTGCAGGGTGCGCGATTGGCCGGTGAGGCCGATGGACTTCGGACCGATCGTGCGATCCCACAGCGTCCAGACTTGCAGCGTGCGGCCGGCGGGGACATCGATGGCGCGCAGCGGGATCAGTTCGACGCGGCCGTTGGAGAAGGCGTTGACGATGGCGCCGGCCTCGTTGGTCGTGTCGTTCACGAGTACGGCGACATAGACCGGCTTGCTCTGCGCCAGCGCGATCAGCTCGTTGCGGAGCTGCCGCGAGGTGCCGAGGGCGCCGATCAGGATCACGGCGAGCAGCAGCGCGGCGCAGGCGCTGCCGATGCCGGCGCCGCGCCAGAAGCGGATATTGTGCCACAGCGTGGCGCCGCCCAGCGCTGCGCGTGCGCCGGGCAGCGGGATCGCCGGCTTCACTTTGGTGGAGTCGGCGATGCGGTCCCACAGGCCGGCGCTCGGCGCGAGCGCTTCGGCGGTGGCGTCGAGATCGGCCAGGCGTTCGCGCCAGACATTCACAGCCTTCGCGAAGGTCAGGTCGGTGGTCATGCGCTGCTCGGCCGTCGCGAGCTCGGCGCCTTCCAGCAGGCCCATCACATAATCGGCGGCGAGATCGTCGTCGGGCCGCGCGGTGTTGTCGTGCATGCTCATCCCATGCACTCCTGCAGCGAGAACAGGCTGCGGCGGATCCAGCTCTTCACGGTGCCGAGCGGCACTTTCAGTTTGCCGGCGAGTTCGCCGTGGCTCATGCCGTGCACATAGGCCAGCACCACCACGTCGCGGCGCGGCCGGTCGATGCGCTCGAGGCATTGGCGCAGCGCGGATGTCTCCGGCATCTGCGTCATGGTCGCCTCGCAGTCGATATCGAAGGCGCTGTCGTCGGAGGCGTCATAGCGGTGTTCGTTGCGATGAATGCTGAGCGCGCGGTTGCGCACCACCGCATAGAGCCAGCCGCGGGCGGAGCCGCGATGCGGATCGAAAGAGGCGGCGCTGCGCCAGATCCGCACGAAGGCATCGTGCACGGCTTCTTCCGCCAGATCCTGCCGGAACAGAATGCGCCGGGCCACGCCGATCATTTTTGGCGCTTCGCTGGCATAGATCATTTTGAGCGCAGCATGGTCGCCTGCGGCGCAGCGCGCCAGCGCGGCTGCGAGTTGCGCTTCGCGCGCGATCGCGTCGCTCGGTGCATCGTCGTGCGGCGCGTCGGTGATGGTGGCATTCCCGGTCATGTTCATGCTCTGGCATAGTCACACTACCGTGGCCGTGCGGCATTTGGATGCACCGCATTTCGAGAAATCCCGAAAAATTATTTTCAGAGCGGTGCATCCGTTTGCTGGTTGGCGCCGGTAGTCCTTGTATCGGTCCCGCCGGGATCGCGGAAACACAGGGAACTCACCATGTCATTTCGCACGCTTTTCGCCGCTTCCGCCGCTCTGTTGATGACGTCCGCCGCCGCCAATGCCGCGCAGGTGGCCGCCCTCGTCGGGGGCGACACCATCGCCATGGTCGATACCGCGCAGAAGAAAGCCACGGGGTCCGTGAAGGTCACCGGTATTTCCGGCGCACTGGTGGGCATCGATGTCCGCCCGGCCGATGGCATGCTCTATGGCCTGGTCGACGACGGCACGGTGGTGACCATCGCCAAGGACGGCAAGGCGACGGTGAAGTCGAAGCTCGACACCATGCTGGCCAAGGGCGTCACGGCCACCGTCGATTTCAATCCGGTCGCCGATCGTCTCCGCGTGATGGGCTCGGACGGCATGAGCCTGCGCGCCAATGTGGATGACGGCAAGGTCACCAAGGACGGCGATCACAAATATGCCGAGACCGATATGCACAAGGGCGAGAAGCCGAATGTCGTCGCCGGCGCCTATACCAATTCGGTGAAGGGCACCAAGGAAACCACGCTGTTCAATATCGACGGCACCATCGGCGCGCTGGTCAAGCAGGCGCCGCCGAATGACGGCATCCTCGGTGCCGTCGGCAAGCTCGGCATCAAGCCGACCGCTGCTGCATTCGATATCTGGTCGGATGGCGTCAAGAACGAGGCCTGGCTGATGTCGGGCGACACGCTGTATTCCGTCGATCTCGCCACCGGCAAGGCGACCGAAGCGGCGAAGATTTCGGGCGTCACCGGCAAGGTGACGGATATCGCGATCATGGGCATGTAAGCCCACTGAGGTGGGAGATGCGTCCGCATCTCCCACCGTCCGGGCCGCAATATCGAGTGACCTAGATCTCCCGAGGATCAGCTCCAAGAATGTCGCGAATTTTCGTTGCCAGGGCATCGATCGCGAACGGCTTGGTCATCATCTCCATGCCGGGATCAAGGAAGCCGGAGCGCACGGCCGCATTCTGCGCATAACCGGTGATGAAAAGAATCTTGAGATGTGGCCGGGATTGCCGCGCGATTTCCGCCAATTGTCGCCCATTAAGGCCGGGCAGGCCGACGTCTGTCACAAGAAGATCGACCTGTCGGCTGGACTGAAGGATCGGGATCGCCGTTGACGCATCTATGGCTTCAATCGCGCCGTAGCCGAGTTCGTTGAGCACTTCCGTCACGATCAGGCGGACCGAAGCATCATCTTCGACGATCATGACGGTCTCGCCTGCGCCGCGCGGTATCGCGATCGCAGGCGCGACGTCGGTTTGAATCTCGCCCTCGAAGCGCGGCAGGAAGAGCTTGACCGTCGTGCCCTGCCCGAGCTCGCTGTAAATCCGGATATGGCCGCCCGACTGGCGTGCAAAACCATAGATCATCGAGAGGCCGAGACCGGTGCCCTGACCGACCGGCTTGGTCGTAAAAAACGGTTCGAACACCTTTTCGATCGTCGATGTCGACATGCCGCTTCCGGTATCGGTGACGCTCAGGATCACATATTGGCCGGCCTGGAGTTCGGGATAATCGCGCGCGTAGCTGTCATCCAATTCGGCGTTGTCGGTTTCGACGGTGAGTTTGCCGCCGTTCGGCATGGCGTCTCGCGCGTTGATGCAAAGATTGAGCAGCGCGCTTTCAAGCTGATTGGCATCGGTCGAGGCAGCCCAAAGATCATCTGCGAGATGAGATTCGAGCGCGATCTGCTCCCCGAGCGTGCGATGAAGAAGGTCTTCCATGCTGGTGACGAGGGCGTTGACATCGGTCACCTTCAGATCCAGCGATTGCCTGCGACCGAAGGCGAGCAGGCGCGACGTAAGCCCCGCGGCCCGCTGGGCGGACGTGCTGGCAGCGTCGATATATTTTTGGACGCGATCCATTCTGCCGGCCGCGATGTTGCGCTGGATCAGATCGAGGCCACCGATGACGCCCGTCAGCATGTTATTGAAGTCGTGCGCGATGCCGCCCGTGAGTTGGCCGACCGCCTCCATCTTCTGACTCTGGCGCAGGGCTTCCTGTGCTGCCTGCAGGTCTGCCTCGCGCGCCTTGGCTTCGCTAAGATCACGCCCGACGGCCACAAAGTTGTTGCTGTCGGGTTCGGGAGCGACAGTCCATTCGATGTGTTTCCAGGCCCCGTCTTTGGTCGCGATGCGGTTTTCGAAGCGCGTCGGCTGGCGCGTCTCTGCCATGCGCGCGATCGCCTCGATCGTCGGAGGCTCGTCGTCGGGATGCATGAAGGTTGCGTAACCACGCGTCAGGAGCTCGTTCTCGCTCCAGCCCAACGCCTGTGTCCAGGCCGGATTCACCGCCGACATCATGCCAACATAATCGGCCCGGGCGAGCAGATCCTGGGATAGATCCCACAGGCGATCGCGCTCCGCACGCGCCCGCTCGACCGCGATTTTGACGCGCTCGCCAACCTCCTGGACGAGCGTTTCCTCAGACGCGGTCCACACCCGAGGGGTTGCATTCTGCACCGCCAGAAGCCCGACCCATTGCGCCTCTTCGAACAGAACCACATCCACGAAAGCGCCGACTTCCCGCGAACTCAATCCGGCACTGGCTTCCGGGCTCAGCCGATCGTCCGTCCGGACGTTGCGGACCACCACCGGCGTTCCGACCTTGTATGCGGCCAGAAGGTCTGGGCCGAAGGCTTCGAGGGAATGTTCGCCGACGATCGAGGACACGCCGTGCGTGAAGTCACGCTCGACGGTCATTCGACCGCTGGCGATTTCCGCATAGAACACCCGGCTGGCTCCGAGCCATCGACCGATACGATCGGCAGTCAGGCTCATGATATCTGCCGGCGTGGTCAGTGCCCGAAGTTCATCCGACAGCGACGACAGGAATGCCGACCGCCGGTCCGCCGCCACGCGCTCGGTGGTTTCGGCGAGGATGCAAATGACCCCTGCGGGCTGGCCGGCCTCATCGAGCACCGGGGAATAGTCGAGGTCCATCCACACCCGTTCCGGTGTGCCATTGCGATGGAGCGTCAGTTCATGATCGCGGTAATGCAGCGTATCGCCAGCCAGGCAGACGGTCATGACATTGTCGTTGAAGTCGGCGACTTCGGGCCAGCCTTCGCGCACATTGGAGCCGAGAAGGTCAGGATGGCGCCCTCCCGCGAAACCTGAATAGGCATCATTGTACAGCATGACGCCTTCGTCGCCCCACAGCATTACGATGGGAACCTGCGACCGCAGCAGCAGTGCAGTTGCGTTTTTCAGGCACTGCGGCCAACCGCCCATCGCTCCCAGCGGTGTCGTCGCCCAGTCTTTTGCGGCAATGAGATCGGCACAGATGCCCCCGCCGGTCAGAAAGGCAGGCCGAACTCTGTTGCGGTCGAAGTTCGGCTCCAGGAGGAGAGACATTTACTTGCTATGACTCCGATTTCGCGGCCGGGCTGCGCGCTGCGCCCAACCGTCAAAGTGGCGACCTTAGCCGAACTTGGGATAGCTGAAAACCTAATGCCGCGCGGGCCATCGTGCGGCATTCGCTCGTTGCAGGGCGGCCCTGCACAGGGTGGCAGCCGCGCGATTGACTTGTATCTTGTGTTCTTGCGAACTTGCGCGTCCGCATTCCCACGGATGCAAAACCGCATCATGAGCAGGAACTCCGCATGATCGATCTCCATTACTGGAGCACGCCGAACGGCCACAAGATCACGATCTTCCTGGAAGAGACCGGGCTGCCCTACAAGGTGATCCCGGTGAATATCGCCAAGGGCGAGCAGTTCAAGCCGGACTTTCTTGCCATCGCACCGAACAACCGCATTCCGGCGATGGTCGATCACGCGCCGAAGGACGGCAGCAAGCCGGTGTCGATTTTCGAATCCGGTGCGATGCTGGTTTATCTCGCCGAGAAGACCGGCCAGTTTCTCTCCGCGGATCTGCATGCGCGCTACGACGCCATGCAATGGGTGTTCTGGCAGATGGGCGGGCTCGGGCCGATGGCCGGGCAGAACCATCACTTCCGCAATTACGCGCAGGAGAAGATCACCTACGCCATCGATCGCTATGTCAACGAGACCAACCGGCTCTATGGCGTGCTGAACAAGCGCCTCTCCGATCGCGATTATATCGCCGGCGATTATTCCATTGCCGACATGGCGAGCTATCCGTGGATCGTGCCCTACAAGAACCAGGGCCAGGACATCAACGATTTCCCGCATCTCAAACGCTGGCTCGAGAAGATCGCCGAGCGACCTGCCGTGCAGCGCGCTTATGCTGTCGCGAAAGAGGTCAATCCGAATTTCGGCCAGCCACCGATCCGCACCGATGAGGAGCGCAAGATCCTGTTCGGGCAGACGGCGCGTGTGGTGAAGGACTGAATTTCCGTCATTGCGAGGAGCCGTTGCGACGAAGCAATCCAGAGCCGCACGAAGGAAGACCTGGATTCTTCGCCCAAACGGGCTCGCAATGACGGCTGAAAGTTGGGAGGAAAATAAAAATGGCGCTGCAACTCTACGAACTCGTCGGCACCGATGCGGACCGTCCCTTCAGTCCGTTTTGCTGGCGGACGCGGATGGCGCTCGCCCATAAGGGGCTGCAAGCGACATCCATTCCGTGGCGCTTCACCGAGAAGGACGCGATCCTCCAGCACAAGTCGGAAAAGGTGCCGGTGCTGCTCGACGGTGAGCGCGCCGTCAGCGATTCCTGGACCATCGCCAATTATCTCGAAGACACTTATCCGGATCGTCCGTCGCTGTTCGGCGGTGCGGGCGGCCGTGCGATGGGGCGGATGCTGAACTGGTGGGGTGATACGGTCGTGCTCGCGGGCATGTTTCCGTTCATCGTCGCCGACATTCACGGCCATCTGCGTCCCGCGGATCAGGTCTATTTCCGCGAGAGCCGGGAAGCGCGTTTCAAGAAGACACTGGAAGAGGTCTCGGCCGGTCGCGACCAGGGCGTGGCCGGGTTCCGCAAGTCCCTCGATCCAATGCGCCTGACCTTGAAGACCCAGCCATTTCTGGGCGGCGACCAGCCCAATTATGCGGATTACATCGTGTTCGGGCCGTTCCAGTGGGCGCGAGCGATCTCCGAATTTCAACTGCTGGCACCTGATGATCCCGTTTATGCGTGGCGCGAGCGGTTGCTTGATGCATTTGACGGCATGGCGCGAAAATCGGCGGGATACGCCGTCTAGCCTCGGGTTCCAGCACTGTTGAAATCCGGGGGATATTCTCGACGGTAGCCCTATAATGGGTCACCTCGACGACTCACGTACTTCGACTGACAGGGCCCCTATGCCGACTTCACTCGCCAATGATGACACGATGTTCGATCTCGCGCCGGTATCGCTGTGGATCGAAGACTTCAGCGCGGTGAAGGCCCTGTTCGATCAATGGCAGGCGCAGGGCGTCGACGATATCGAGACCTTCCTGCTCGCCAATCCCGAGCGCGTGCGGCAGTGCTCGCAGCACATCAAGGTTCTCAAGGTCAATCGCAAGACACTGTCGCTGTTCGGTGCGCGCGACCTGAACCATCTCATCGTCAGCCTCGGCCTCGTGATGCGCGACGATACGTTCAAGAGCCACGTCTCCGAACTGGCGCAGCTCTGGAGCGGCAAGACCACGTTTTCGAGCCACACCGTCAACTACACGCTGAAAGGCGATCGTCTCGATGTGCAGCTGCATGGCCAGATCCTGCCCGGCCACGAGGATACCTGGGATCGCGTGATGATCGCCATCGAGGACGTCACCGAGCGCGAGAGTGCGCGCCGGCGCCTGGCCCAGAGCGAAAACTATGCCTTCGGCCTGTTTGCGCATTCGCCGGTGTCGCTGTGGGTGGAAGATTTCAGCGGCGTCAAGCGTCTGGTCGACGATGCCCGCGCGCGTGGCATCGAGGACATGCGCGTCTTCACCGATGTCCATCCGGATTTCGTGCTGCGTTGCATGAGCGAAATCCGCGTGCTCGACGTCAATACGCGCACGCTCGAACTGTTCGCAGCACCAGACAAGGACACACTGCTCCGGCAATTGTCCGATGTATTCCGCGACGAGATGGAGCCGAATTTCCGCGAACAGCTGATCGATCTGTGGGACGGAAAACTGTTCCAGCAGCGCGAAGTGGTGAACTATGCGCTGGACGGCACCAAGCTGCATCTGTTGCTGCAATTCTCGATTCTGCCGGGCCATGAGCGGGACTGGTCGCAGGTCCAGGTCGCGCTCACCGACATCACGGCGCGCAAGAAGGCCGAAGCCTATCTGGAATTCCTCGGCACCCATGATGTGCTGACGCGCGCCTATAACCGGGCCTTCTTTGCCGACGAGCTCAACCGGCTGGAGCGCCGGGGGCAGCAGACCGTCACCGTGATCATGGCCGATCTCAACGGATTGAAGCGCGCCAATGACGAACTCGGTCACGCCGCCGGCGACGGATTGCTGCGCCGGGCGGGTGAAGTGTTCGAATCGCTGGTAGACAAGCCCGCCACGGTGTCGCGGATCGGCGGCGACGAGTTTGCCGTGCTGTTGCCGGGCACCGATGCGGCAGGCGGCGAAACGGTGCTTGCATCATTGGCCGGGCTTATCGAGGTCAACAATCAATACTACCCCGACCTCGAACTCTCGATGTCGACGGGCATTGCGACCGCGCAGCTCGGCGAGCGGCTGGAATCCGTGGTCAAGCGGGCCGACTTGCAGATGCTGGATCAGAAGCGCGGCTTCTATGCGCAGCCCGAGCGCGACCGGCGCAACGCCCGAACGATCTGAGCGATCGCCGCGCGCCGATCAGACCGCGCGGCTATGGGTGGCGGTCGATTGCGCGAGATGCGCGTCGAACGCAGATGCCACGCTGCGGACGAGAAACTCCGCGCCGTCGCGCACCGAGAGGCAGTTGTCGACCATCGTTACGGCGCCATCTGCAATCAGCGACTCCACGCGCGCACGATTGATGATCGCATGGTCGGGATCGACGCCGTGCAGGCGCGAGATTTCTGGCAGGTCAACCGTCATGTCGCACATGATCCGTTCGATCAGGTCGGCGCGGTAGCGATCGTCGGCGGTGAGCTGGTAACCCTTGGCGATGGCCAGCCGGTCGGCCGCGATATGCGCGAGATAGTCATGCGTCGATACGGCGTTTTGGACGAAGCCATGCGGCGTGCGGCCGATGGCGCTGGCGCCGAGCCCGATCAGCGTCGTCGCGTCATCGTCGGTATAGCCCTGGAAATTGCGGTGCAGCCGGCCATTTTGTAGCGCGATGGCAAGGTTGTCTTCCGGCAGCGCAAAGTGATCGAGGCCGATGCGGGCATAGCCGGCGTGAACCAGTGCGTCCGCGATGGCTTCGGATTGCAGGTGACGCTCGGTGCTGTCCGGCAAGCTGTCATCCGCGATCTTGCGCTGATGCTTCTTGAACGACGGGATGTGGGCATAGCCGAACACGGAGAGGCGATCGGGCCGCAATTCAATGCATTGCGCGACCGTATCCAGGCATGACTCCACCGTCTGCAAAGGCAGGCCGTAGAGCAGGTCGAAATTGATCTTGCGGACACCGGCCTCGCGCAGTCCCGTCACCGCGGCGGCGGTCTGATCGAAGCTCTGCACGCGATGGATCGCCTGCTGGACCGCGGGATCGAAACTCTGGACGCCAAGGCTGGCGCGATTGACGCCGCAAATGCCGAGAGCCTCGGTCATCTCGGCAGTCAGCGTGCGCGGGTCGATCTCGACGGCAATTTCGGCATCCGGCAGCACCGCATAGGCAGACCGCAGCGTGCCCATGAGATCGACGAAACACGCAGGCGACATGATCGTCGGCGTGCCACCGCCGAAGGCGATATGCGAGATCGGCAGGAGCTGGCCGATGACACCGGCGATCAGTCTGGCCTCGGCACGAAGGGCGGCGACATAGGCGGTGACAGGATCGTCGCGCTTGGTGAGCGTCGTGTGGCAGCCGCAATACCAGCACATGGTTCGGCAGAACGGCACATGCACATAGAGCGAGGCGCGCTGCTGGGCAGGCAGCGCCTGCAACCAGGTGCGATAGGTCGCGTCCGAGATCGACGGCGAAAAATGGGGCGCCGTGGGATAGCTGGTGTAGCGTGGCAGCCGGTCCTGCCCATAGGCCTTTGCCAAATCGGCGCGCATGGTCTCGTCCTCTTTGAGGACAAGCTAGCCCCGGCGGGTGGAGGCGGCTTTGAGATATCTCAATTGCGCCGCGGGCGGCATGCCGCAATTAGCCCTGCCGGCCCCGCATATGCGCCTCGATCGCCAGCTCCGGATTACCGAAGCGCGAACGATAGACCTGCAGGTTTTCCAGCACGCGCTGCACGTAGTTCCGCGTCTCCGCATAGGGGATGCGCTCGACCCAGTCGACAACGTCCACGTTTGCCTGGCGCGGGTCGCCGTAGCGTTCGATCCACTGCCGCACACGGCCTCGCCCGGCATTGTAGCCGACAAAGGCCAGCACGTGATTGCCGTCATAGTCGCTGAGCAGATTGGCGATCTCGGCCGAGCCGAGCTGCAGGTTATAGGCGGGGTCTTCGTGCAGACGCTTGTTGTTGAAAGTGAAGCCCATCCGGCGGGCCAGCGTTTGTCCTGCAGCGGGGGTCACCTGCATGTAGCCGGTCGCCATCGCGCCGGACGTGATGCGCGGATTGAAGGCGCTTTCGGTGCGGGTGATCGCATAGACGAGGCTCTTGTCGGTCCTCGCACCGATCGGCGCGAAGTCGGGCAGGCCGGTGGCGGGGAAGGCGTAGCTGTCGAAGGCAAGGCCGCGATTGAGTGCCGAACGGCCGACCGCCAGCATGGCGCCGGGATCGCGGTGCTGCCGCGCGGATTCCGCGACCATCGCCAGCAATGCGGTGTCGTTGCTGCGGTGGAGGTCACCGACGAATGGCACGACGAGGCGGCGATTGCCGCTGCCGTAGAGAATCTCGACGGCGCGCACGAGTTCGCGGTTGGCAAAGGTCGCGCGCTGCGCCGGTGTCAGCGTCGGGGCCGCGCGCACCTTGGTGTTGCGGCAGCCGATCCGTGCGCAGGCGAGCTGACCATAATAGGTCGTGCCGTGTTGTGCCGCGAGCGTGTAGTGCTGCTGCGCCGACGGGCGGTTGCGGCCGGCTTCGGCGGCGCGGCCCAGCCAGTATTGCGCGCGGGCAAGCGCGGTGGGGCCGCGGGTGAGGCCGGGGATTTCATTGAAGTGCCGCGTCGCCGTTTGCGCGTCGCGCAGGAATCGCAGCGAGATCCAGCCGGCCATGAAGGCGCGGTCGACGCGATAGGTCTCCTTGTCCGGCGCAGCTTCGGCGGCGAGGCGATAGGCGAGCCGTGCCTTGCCGTCGTCGAGCAGCGAGCGTACCAGCGCGCGGCGCTCGACCCACCAGATGTCCGGACTGTTGATGACCGTGGGATCGCGCGGCGCCGCCAGCATGGCCTGCGCGGCCTGGCTATCCTTGCCGCTGCGGCGCAGCCACTGAATGCGCGTGAACTGATAGGCGGGATCGCTGCGGACATTGGCGGGAACGGCGGCGAGCAGGGATGCCGCCTTCGCGCTCTTGCCGATCACCGCTTGACGCGCCGAGACGATGGCGACGGCGCCGGGGCCGAGATGCTTGGCGGCACGCATCGCCGTTGCGAAATCATTGGCATAGAGACGGCTGTGCATCCGCGCCGCGTGATCCGCCTGCGTCAGCCGCGATCCGAACAGCCGCAGCACTTCGGCTTCGGTGGTTGCAGAGAAGCCTTCGCTGCGCCACGCCGCGCTGGCATAGCGGATCGCCCTGTTATCCCCGAGCGCGGCGAGGGCGCGCGCCAGCGCCAGTTGGCCGAGCGCCGTGAGAGGCTCCTGTCCGGCGAAGAAGGCGCGGATGGTGGTTGTATCGCTGCGCTCGATCCACAGCCGCGCTTCGGCGCGCCGCTGCAGCAGCGTCATGCCCGGCCATGCCGGATTGGTCTGGATGAAATTCGCATAGCGCGCGAAGGCGATATCGCCATCGGAGCGCAGGATGACCCATTCGGTGACCTTGCGGCCGAGGGGATCGCGGATGTGATCGCGTGTCTGCGTCGCCGCATCGAGCTTGCCGGCGCCGGCAAGGCGCATCGCGTCTGACACCGTCTTGAGATCGTCGCGGGACAGCAGATGGTCGGCCGCGCGCGCATGCACATTGGAGACAGCGGCGAGAGCGATCAGGCAGGCGAGCGGCGCGGCATAGGCCAGGCGGACGGACGATACGGACAATACGAATTTCCCATCATGGCGGATGCGCGTCCGCACGATTGCTTTCGTTCAAATTCGACCGAAAACCTTCACGAACTGCAAAGCGATGCGACAATGCGGTTAAGGAAGATGGCGGAACTGCGATGCCGTCGCCGCGATGCGCATGATCTTTGGCAGATGTGGGTCGCGATGCCGCGCATGCCGCAACACCTTGCGGTCAGGCACGAACGCGCAGCGTCGATATGTCCTGATGGAACTCGCGCAGATGCAGGCTGCAAATCCGCTCAGCTGCAGCCTTTGCTGACAACCTTCTCGCTCTTCACCACATCGGCGACGATCTTGCGCGGCAGGCCCTTGAAATCATCGGGCTTCAGGTAGCCCTTGTTATAGGCTTCCTGGGTCAGCCGATCGATGCGGCGGTCATCCGGACTCGCCCATTGCTTGGCGATGTAATCCGCGCCGAGCTTGCCGTACGTCTCGGGATAGCGCTCCATCTGGTTCTGGCGCATCTCGTAGTAATAGCTTAGGCCGCTGAGAAAGCTCTTTCGGCCGTCCGGCGTGCAACGGCTTGCGGTCGGCTTGTCCAGCGCATTGAGCGCACTCTGGCGCTGCATCGGCCGGCCCTCGACAAGCGCCGCCTCGTTCGGTCCATAAGCGATCTTGCTGTCGGGCAGCGCCTTCGGTTGCTTGGCCGGTGAGAAAAGCCAGAAGCCGACCTGCAGGATGACGAGTGCGCCGATCAGGTAAAGCCACTTCATCGCATGCGTCTTTCGGACGTTTGCGTGCAGGCGGAAACAGGATTGCCCTGGCTGTTCGCCAGCGACATCACTTCCATCTGCAGGTTCGGCGGGAAGTCCTGGCCGGTGATGCCGCCCTTCTCGAACGCCTCATTGAGTGCTGCACGTACGCGCTTGTCGAGCGGCGAGGAGTACATCACATTGGCGCGTTCGATGGCGGGCTCGCAGTTGCCGAACATCGGATTGCATGTGTCGCGCCAGCGATAGGCGGCGGCATAAGCGGTGGTTGCGGCGACCAGCTTGGCCTTCATCTCGGGATTGCAGGGCGACAGCGTGAAGCCGGTCGCTGCCTGCAGCGCATCCATGCGCAGCGGATTGCGCTTGCCATTGTCGGGATCGGCCACCGCCTGTTCCTGGCGCTGTTGCGCGATCTGTTCGCTCTTGTCGTTGCCGAAGGTGGAGTCCACCCGTGCCTGCATGGGAGTTGCCGCAATGAAGGGGATCGGAAATCCGCGGGCGCCCCACAGGCCGATGACAAAGGTGCTGACGGCGACGCTGATAAAAAGAAGGACGCTCTTCATGGCGATCTCGCAAAAGCAATTTGCGTTTGCATAGACCATTCCCGTTTAACGCGGGATAAGCATTCAGCCCGCATCGCCGGAATGGTGAATTCACGGATGGCGCATTAAGTCAAATTTGAATCAATCGGCCGCCGGGCGGTCAGGCTCGCTTGCTGCGTTCATGCGCGGCGGCGGCTTCGCGCAGGCAGTCGCGGCACAGGCAATCGCCGCCGGTGGTCGGCATCGGCAGCTTGGCCGGTTCCTCGGCGCACCAGCAATTGCCGGACAGGTCGCAGCCGAACTCGGCGCCGCAGGCCGAACAGGTCAGCCGCCGGCTCAGCGCGGCGGCGCTGTCCTCGGTCTGCGTTCCTGTCCGATTTGTCATCCAAACGGCCCCAATTTCAGCGCGATTTTCATGCGGCGTTCATCTGCCGGACCCGCATATCCGGGTGAGATAGTGACGTCGCACGGCACATCATAGAGCGCCGACGCGAGCAGGAAAACCCGAAGGAAACCTGATGGCCCGCGACCCGCAAGGCGCGCTGATCGCACTGAACCGCTTTGGCTTCGGCGCCCGTGGCGGCGCCTCCGGCGATATCGTTGCGGCGGCGTCGGATCCGCGCGGCTTCGTGAAGGCGGAACTGGCGCGCCCCAATGCAGCCCTGCTGGAACTGCCGGGATTGCAGCCGACGCGGGAACTGGCGTCGGCCATGTTCGCCTATCAGCAGGAGGTGAGGACCGCGCGGGCGGCCGCCGCGAAAGCTGCGCCTGAGCCGCCTGCAGCAGCCATGGATGCGAAGCCCGATGCCGCCGCGATGGCCGGCAACACGACCATGACCGTGCAGCCCGATGCACCGAAGCCACCGCCGGCCGCGCCGCAGCCCCTAACGTTGTGCAGAAGACCTATCGTGCCGAAGCGCTCGCCCGCATCCAGCGCGCCACCATCGCGGAAGGCGGCTTCGTCGAGCGATTGGTCGTGTTCTGGTCGAACCATTTTTGCATCTCGGCCAGCAAAGGCGAGCCGGCACGGATGTGGGCGGGATCGTTCGAGCGCGAGGCGATCCGCCCGCATGTGCTCGGCAAGTTCGCCAATATGCTGAAAGCCGTCGAGCAGCATCCGGCGATGCTGTTCTTTCTCGACAACCAGCAGTCCATCGGTCCGAACTCCCGGGCTGGCCAGAACCAGAAACGCGGGCTCAACGAAAACCTCGCGCGCGAGATCATGGAGCTGCATACGCTCGGCGTCGGCGGTGGCTACACACAGACCGACGTCACCTCGCTGGCGCGCATCATCACCGGCTGGACCTATGTGGGGCGCGAGGGCCGGCTCGGCGTGCCCGGCACGTTCGTCTTCAACGCCAATGCGCATGAGCCCGGCGCGCAGCAATTGCTCGGCAAGACCTATGACGACACCGGCGTCGCGCAAGGCGAGACGGCGCTTGCCGATATCGCGCGGCATCCCTCGGCGGCGAAATTCATCGCGCTGAAACTCGCACAACATTTTGTGGCGGATGCGCCGCCGCCGGCGCTGGTCGCGCGGCTGGAAGGCGTGTTCAGGAAGACCGATGGCGACCTGAAGGCCGTGGCGCTGGCATTGCTCGATTCCAGCGAAGCCTGGCAGGCGCCGATGACCAAGCTGCGCACGCCCTATGAATATCTGATCGCCACCGGGCGCCTGCTCGCGCGCATCCCTGAAGATCCCAACCGCTATTTCGCCGGCCTGCAGGCGCTCGGCCAGCCGCTGTGGACGCCGCCGGGGCCGAACGGATTTCCGGACAGCAATGCGGCCTGGGCGGTGCCCGAAGGCATGAAGCTGCGGCTCGATCTCGCGGCGCAGATTTCCACGCGGTTGCCCGACAGCATCGATCCGCGCGAGATGCTCGACGTCGTGGCAGGCGAGGCGGCGTCCAGCGACACACGGCAAACCATCGCACGCGCGGAGACGCGGCAGCAGGCGCTGGCGCTGTTGCTGATGTCGCCGGAATTCCAGAGGAGATGACGATGGACTGTTGCGAAAGCCGGACGCTCTCTCCCACGCGGCGCGCGCTGCTTTTGTCCGGCGCAGCCTTTGCAGCCTGGGCCTATCTGCCGAAATTCGCACGCGCCGCCGATGCGCGCGATCCGCGCCTCATCGTCGTGATCCTGCGCGGCGCGCTCGATGGTCTTGCCACCGTGGCGCCGCTCGGCGATCCCGATTATGCCGGGCTGCACGGGTCGATCGCGCTGCTCAAGGACGGGCCGAACGCGGCCGTCGGTCTCGACGGTTTCTTCGGCCTGCATCCGGCGATGCCGGAATTTGCGCGCATGTATCGCGACAAGCAGGCGGCGGTCGTGCATGCGGTCGCGACCTCCTATCGCGAGCGGTCGCATTTCGACGGGCAGGACGTGCTGGAGAGCGGCTATGCCGGTCCCGGCCGCGTGCAGTCGGGCTGGCTCAACCGGGCCATCGAAGCGCTGCCGCGTGGCGAGCGCGTGAATTCGGGTCTCGCGGTGGGGCCGACCACGCCGCTGGTGCTGCGCGGCGCAGCACCCACGGTCGGCTGGTCGCCGGTCAACCTGCCGAATGCGGCGGATGATACGGCGATGCGGTTGCTGCAGCTCTATCAGGAGCGCGATCCCGCATTGGCGACGGCGCTGTCGCAGGGGCTCAAGCTCGACAAGCTCGCGGTCGGCGACGGGATGAAGCCGAAAGGCGGCAACAACATCGCCGCGATGCGTCAGGTCGCGCGCGGCGCCGCCAAGCTGATGGCGGCCGACGATGGGCCTCGCGTGGCGGCGCTGGCCTTCGATGGCTGGGATACGCATGCGCAGGAGGGCGGGCCGGTGGGCCGTCTGGCGCAATTGCTCGGCGGGCTCGACGGCGCGTTGGCGGAATTCCAGACCGGCCTCGGCGCCCATTGGCGCGACACGGTGATCGTGGTGGCGACGGAATTCGGCCGCACCGCCAAGATCAACGGCACCGCCGGCACCGACCACGGCACCGGCACCATCGCGCTTCTCGCGGGCGGTGCGGTGAAAGGCGGGCGGGTGATCGCGGACTGGCCGGGCCTCGCGAATGGCAGACTGCATGACGGCCGCGATCTCGCACCGACCACGGATCTCCGCGCCGTGCTGAAAGGCGTGCTGCACGACCATCTCGGTCTCGGCGAGCGCGTGTTGGCGGAGCGGGTGTTTCCGGATAGCGCGCTGGTGAAGCCGGCGAAGGGGTTGGTGGCCTAATCCCTCCCCCTAGCTTGGCGTAGCCACGCGACGCGGGGAGGGTGGATTGAAGCGAGCGTTCAGCGAGCTTCAAGACGGGTGGGGTCTCTCCCCACACGTCGTCCTTTCGTGGGGAGGCATCCCACCCGTCACGCCGCTCGCAAGTGCTCGCGCCGCGCCACCCTCCCCAGTCGCTTCGCTCCGGGGAGGGAGAAGAGCTACAGCGTAATCCCGTCGATCTCCGCCATCTCCTCCGCACTCAGCTTCCAGCTCGCGGCTTTCACATTTTGCTCGATCTGCTCGACGCGGGTGGCGCCGGCGATGACGCTCGACACTTGCGGCCGTGCGGCCAGCCAGGAGAAGGCGAGTTCGAGCAGCGTATGTCCGCGCTCCCGCGCGAAGGTATCGAGCTTCACCGCGATGGCTTCGTTGCGCGGCGTGGCCGAGCGTTCACGCAGCGCCGGCGCCTTGGCGAAGCGCGAATCCGCGGGCGGCTCGGTGCCGGGCTTGTATTTGCCGGTGAGCAGGCCGTTGGCGAGCGGGAAGAACGGCAGCAGGCCGAGATTGTATTGCTGCGCGGCCGGCAGCAGGTCCTTCTCGATGCCGCGGACGACGAGGCTGTATTCGTCCTGGCTCGACACGAACGGCGTCACGCCCATCTGCCGCGCGGTGAACTCGGCTTCGGCGATGCGCCAGGCCGGGAAGTTGGAATGGCCGATATAGCGCACCTTGCCCTGCCGCACGAGATCGTCGAGCGCGCGCAGCGTTTCCTCGATGGGCGTGCGGTCGTCGAATTCATGCTGCTGATAGAGGTCGATATAGTCGGTCTTCAGCCGCTTCAGGCTGGCTTCCACGGCATTGAAGATGTAGCGGCGCGAGGCGCCCTGTTTGGTGCCGTCGGTGCTCATCGGCTTGGCGTATTTGGTGGCCAGCACGATGTCCTTGCGGCGATCACCCAGCACTTCGCCCAGCACGGTCTCGGAGCCGCCCATGCCGGCATAGATGTCGGCGGTGTCGAACAAAGTGATGCCGAGATCGATGGCCTTGTGGATGACCTTTCGCGAGGTCTCCAGATCTGTGCGCTGGCCAAAGTTGTTGCAGCCGAGACCGACCGCCGAGACGCGCAGGCCGGAGCGGCCGAGATTACGGATGTCCATGGGAATGCCTTGTGCAGGAAGCGAAGGCGCGGACTATTGCCCGCGTCTCGCTCGCGGGCAAGGCGCGGTGCATCATGGCACCTGCGCGAGACGCTCAGGCAATGGCCGGCGCCGGCTCTGCGGTGGGCGCGCTTTGCGGCGCCACTGCCTTCTTCGGCGGGCCGGCGCGGAGTGCTGCGGTCGTCATCTGGCGCACGGCGTTCTCGGCATGGCGTGCAATCGCCTTGCGATCGGCGGACATGTCATAAGCCACGGCGTCGCCCCAGGTGACGGTCACGTCGATGGCGCCGGAGGTGAGGATGCCCATGAGATGCGGGATGAGATCGACATCGCCATACCAGGCGACGCGGCCATTCAATGCGCGGCCGACCGGCAGGCCGCCGAAGCCCACATAGGCCAGCGACATCGGCTGCACCATGACCTTGTCGTGATGCGTGGACTCACCGAGCGCGTGATGCACCGAGCCGACCAGCGCCGACCGGAACGGCAGCACGCGGATGCCGTCGCTCGACGTGCCTTCGGCGAACAGCACCACGGCATCGCCGGACACCATGCGGTCGCCGATCTCGCGCGCGGTAGCGCCGGTGCTCTGGCGGCGTTCGCGTTCGACGAAGATCGTGCGCTGCATGCGGGCGAGCCAGCCGAACAGCGGCCATTTGGCGACCTCGCTCTTGGCGACGAACACCACCGGCGTTTTGGCGCCGATGACGAGGATGTCGAGCCAGGAGGCGTGATTGGAGAGGATCAGCAGCGGGGCGGTCTTGCTGCGCGCGCCGACTTCCTGGATGCGGATGCCGATGACGGCGCACAGCACCCGATGGAAGAGATGCGGGATGGCCTGTTGCAGGCGCCAACGGAAGATGATGCTCGCGAGCTGCAGCGGAGCGAGCAGCACGATCATCAGCAGCATCGTAACGGCGACGGTGGCGAGACGGATCATGGGCTGCTTATACCGATGCGAAGCGCCGCAGGCAAAAAACCAACAGAAGTCAAAAAGAAGCGGTCCCGGTCAGCGCGGCAACTGACGGAGACCGCTGGGGAAACAGCCGACCGGCGACGGGGGGAAGCGAGCGGCTGCATGAGGAAGGCTAGCGGGGGCGGGTGACACCGCCATGACAACCCGGGATATCCACAGCCCGCATCATTCAGCTATTCCGCGGCATCGAGCCGGCGGCTGAACACGTCGCCATCGCGGAGCGCGAGATAGTAGTCGCGGTCGGCTGCATCGTCGTCGTGGCGGATGAGGTCGGTCACCGGCGTGTAGCTCAGCATCCGGCCGCCATCGGGCAAAGCGGTGCAGCTCATCCGCAGGATCCGGCCATTGGCCAGCCGCAGCATCGCCGGCGTCGGATTGCCGGCGCGGATCTGTTCGACGCGCCGCTTGATGAAATGATCGATCTCGTCGGATGGGATCGTATAGGCGTGCGTGTCACGCGCATGATACATCAGCGCGATCAGCGGCGGCTTGCTGTCGGCCTTGGCATCCGGCAGCGCGAAGTAGTCGCGGAACGCGCGGTTGATGAATTCGGCGCGGGTGTCGGCATTCAGTAGCACGATGCCGATGTCGATGCGGTCGAGGGCGGCCGACAGCCGTTCGGCCGTGGCGCGCTCGTCATCGCGGCGCAGCCGGGCGGCGCGCTGCTGGCGCAGCATGCGGATAGCCAGCGTGATACCGACAGCTGCGATCACGACAATCGCTGTCTCAATTCCCGGATCGAAAAGGTTGCGCCAGTCGACCTGCATCGGAGCCGTGCCCGTGTCCGTACGGAGGTAATAAACCCACAGTGACGTTTGGTTGCGCGGGAGCCCACAGCTTCCCCGAACCATCGCTAAAGAGACGTGGATGGCCCGCGCGCGATTTTCCCCTTGTTCGCATCAAATGCTATCGAAAGGGCTGGAACCGGCTGACACCGCCGGGTGTTAGCGCCGCGCTTCGACAAGGATATGCCCCGAATGCCCTTCACCATTTCGCCGCTGCTTCTGCCCATCCTGATGCTGCTGGCCTCGAACATCTTCATGACCTTCGCCTGGTACGGTCATCTGAAATTCAAGGAAGCGTCGCTGCCGCTCGTCATCCTGGTGAGCTGGGGCATCGCCTTCTTCGAATACTGGCTGGCGGTGCCGGCCAATCGTTGGGGCAGCGAGGTCTATAATGCCGCCCAGCTCAAAACGATGCAGGAGGTGATCACGCTGGTCGTGTTCGCCGCGTTCTCGGTGCTGTATCTGAAAGAGCCGCTCGGCTGGAATCACGCGCTGGGTTTTGCGTTCATCGCGCTCGGGGCGTTTTTCATTTTTCACAAGTGGTGATCGGATTCGCTTACTTCGCCGGCGTGATCTTCAACACGCGGCCGGCCGAACTGTCGGTCACCAGCCACAACGCACCGTCCGGTCCCTGCCGGACATCGCGGATGCGCTCGCTGAGATTTTGCAGGATACGTTCTTCCGACGTCACCGCATTGCCGTTGAGCTGCAGCCGCACCAGCATCTGGCCGGCGAGGGCGCCGGTGAACAGGCTGCCGCGCCAGCGTGGAAACAGATCGCCGGTGTAGAAGGCCATGCCCGACGGGGCGATCGACGGCACCCAGTATTTCACCGGCTGCTCCATGCCCGCCTTCGACGCCGTTTCGTGCAGTTTGGCGCCGGAATAGTCGATGCCATAGCCGATCACCGGCCAGCCGTAATTCTTGCCCTTGCCGATGATGTTGACCTCGTCACCGCCACGCGGCCCATGCTCGGTCTCCCACAGATCATTGGTCGCCGGATTGATGGCGAGGCCCTGCTGGTTGCGGTGGCCGTAGCTCCAGATCTCGGGCTTGGCGCCGTCGCGGCCGACAAAGGGATTGTCAGGCGGCGCAGCGCCATCGGTCGTGATGCGGATCAGCTTGCCGAGGTGATTGGCGAGGTTCTGCGCTTCGTTGCGGCCGCTATAGTGCTCGCCGAGCGTCACGAAGAGGTTGTTGTCGGCGGCCTGCACGATGCGGCAACCATAGTGATTGCCCGACGATAGCGGGCCGTCCTGCCGGAAGATCACTTTCATCTCGTCGAGGCGCGGCGTTGCTCCATCGACGAGTTTCGCGCGGGCGACGGCCGTGCGCCCGCCGCTGCTGCCGGCACGTTCGGAGTAGCAGAAGTAGATCGTATTGTTCTGCGCGAATGCCTTGTCGGTGATGACGTCGAGCAGGCCGCCCTGGCCGGTGGCCATCACCTCGGGCACGCCTTTCACCGCCGGCGACAACTGTCCCTGCGATGACACGATGCGCATGCGGCCGGGCCGCTCGGTGACCAGCAATTTGCTATTGGGCAGGAAGGCGAGGGCCCATGGATAGGAGAGACCGGAGGCGACGGTCTGCACCTCCAGCCGGCCCGCCGACGAGCCGAACGAGGTCGTCTCGCCACGGCTCGTGGTCATGATCAGGAATGTCGTCGTCACCACGATCGCGATCGTCAGCGACGCGGTGACCCACACCACAGGTCGTTTCATGCCATCGGCTCCATCACGGAGTCATCGGTTTGTTGGGCGACACAGCGTCCGGGGCTGCAGCGCGGTTGTTGTCGATTATGGGAGCGCCGCGTCAGAACGGCATTGCCGTCGCCATCCGGATCGACATCACGGTCAAGGCGAGAATGACGCACAGGGACAGGCAACCAGCCGCAAGCGATGCTGCGACAGCATGGGTCAGCCGGTTGGATGCAGCGGGCGTGGGGCGCGCCTGAAATCCTGCACCCACGCGAAGCGACCGTATCATGGTCGTAAATCCTTCAAATCGCGGACGAATCATCCGCCTGCTAAACTTCGCAAGCAGGGCAGGCGGGATTGCGGCGGGAATTGTGTCAACTGTGGCGGGAAAATGGCATTCGCGCTACTTATGCTCACGAATGCGCGAGTTATGCCCCGGCAACGACGTCCAGTGTGTCGTATTCGGACGAGGTCGGGTGCCAATCCATGGCGATGAAGCCCGGCTGCGCTTCCACCAGCCGCAGCCAGCGCTGGATCGCGGGAAAGCTCGACAGGTCGAAATCGCACTGGTCCGCCACATGGGTGTAACCGTAGAGCGCGATGTCGGCGATGGTGAGCTGGCCGGCGGCGAAGAAGTCGTGGGTCTTGAGGTGATTTTCCATCACCTGCAGCGCAGCATAGCCGCGCTCCATCCAGTCATCCAAAGCATGGGTCTGCAGGTCGCGGCCGCCACGGACCAGCGACAGCCAGAAATAGGCCGAGCCGAGATTGGGCTCCAGCGCATGCTGTTCGAAGAACATCCACTGCAGCGCTTCGGCGCGGTCCATCCGCGATTCCGGCGCCAGCGAGGTGCCGATGGCGACATACCAGAGGATGGCGTTGGATTCGGCGAGATAGCGGCCCTCGGCGATTTCGAGCAGGGGCACCTGGCCGCTCGGATTCTTGGCGAGGAATTCCGGCGTGCGACTTTCGCCGCGCAAAATATCGACCTCGATGGCGCGATACGGCGCGCCGACAAAGGACAGCGCAAGGCGAACCTTGTAGCTGTTGCCAGAGCGCTGCATCGAATAGAGCTTGTACATTCGCCGGGGTCGATCTTTCAGGTGATGCGGGGCGACCGGGGCGTCGCGTTGCGTCTAGATAAGTTGCGTCTAGACAATGAGGTTTGGAGCGGCCAGTCGCAAGAGCGGGACACTGGAAAAAGTCGAAAACACCCAAGGGTTTTCGTGTGCGGGAAGATGATTTTGCTGTGGCGTGTCCCCATGGAATATCAATTGGCCGCGAGCGGTGCGTGATGTGATGGCATGCGATCGGCAACGGCGCGTCGGATCACGATCACGTAGAGCAGAATCATCGTGATGAGGCCCAGCGGTAGATCAATTGCCCCCGCCACAGTGCGCGTCAGCAGCGGCATGATCCATGTCAGCGCGAGGATGCTGACTTCGCCGCGATGGAAGCCGTGATCGAGGCCATGGCGTGCGAGAAAGGCGATGGCGACGGCGAGTACGGTGAGATCGTAATCGAGCACATAGGGCGTTGCGAGCAGGCTGCCGATGGTGAGCGCCGCGGCCTTCAGGGCAAATGCGGCGTCGCTTCGCCACAGCCAGATCAAACTCACAGCGATACTTCCGGCAAGTAACATCTGCGCGGCGTAAGCGAGCGGGAGATCAGCGCCCCACATGCGCGCGGCTGAAAAGATCGACTGGATCTTCTGCCATCCCGTGCCACCCTGTTCGAGCACGACATCGCGGGTGAAAGCAGTCGACTCGGCAAAGGCGTGCCAGATGCCCGTGCCGAACAGCAGCGTGCTGATAGCGACCAGCGCGATTACGGTGCCCGTGGCAGCGGCAATCGTGGGCCAGCGACGATTTGCCAGGAGCGCGAGCGGGATCAGCACGCCGAATTGCGGCTTGTAGGCGATGAGGCCGATCAACACGCCGGCAAGCCAAGGACGGCGATCGAGCATCACGAGCGCACCGCCGAGAAGTGCGGTGGTCAGAAAGCCGTTATGGCCATGACCGATATTGATAAAGATCGCAGGGAAAGCGGATGCCACCAGCACGGTTTCGCGTCGTGGCACGATCGCGCGCAGGGCTGCGCAATAGGCGATGAAGCTCGTGATCTGCCACAGGGCCAAGCCCCAGAGATACGGCACCAGAGCCACCAGCGCCGCGATCGCCAGGAAGAAGGGCGGATAGTGCCAGCCGTAAAAGGGGACATCGCGTCCGCCGAATACGGCGATTTCCGCGGCGTGCTGCAGTTCGGGGTCATAGGCGTCCGCCGCCTTGCCCTGCCAGATCAGCGTGCCGGCGGCATAGACGTTGGAGAAATCGGTCCCGAGCGGTTTGCCGTTGCGGTCGATGCCCCCATTCGCCAGTGCAAACCAGGCTGCGAAGCCCACGATGCCGAGGGTGAGCAGAATGAGGCTATAGGCGCGAATGCGCTCTGCGGTCAGCCATGCGCCGCTAATGATCTGTTGCCAGATACCGGACATTTTCGCTCAAAATTACGGATTGCGGCTGCGGATCAGGCTACGGCGCTCACTTTAAATTTCCCTGAAATTGCATGGCTTCCAGATGTGTTTTGGGCCTTACCGCCTTGCGATGCAAAGTCGCAGGCACTAGGGTGCGCCGATCCCAGCAGGATCGCCCATTTTGACACCGCGAACCGCGGGTTTGCGGCTTTTTCCAAGGAGAAGATGATGTCGTTTTTGTCTACCGCTCTCGACCGCGTGAAGCCGTCCGCAACGATTGCGGTTACGGATAAAGCGCGTGCGCTGAAAGCGGCTGGTCGCAACGTCATCGGCCTTGGTTCGGGCGAGCCCGATTTCGACACCCCGGCAAACATCAAGCTGGCTGCCATACACGCCATCGAGGCGGGCAAGACCAAGTACACCGCCGTGGACGGCATTCCCGAGCTGAAGGATGCGATCATCGCGAAGTTTCAGCGCGAGAACGGTCTGACCTACAAGCCGAACCAGATCATCGTCGGCACCGGCGGCAAGCAGGTGCTGTACAACGCGCTGATGGCGACGCTGAACCCCGGCGACGAAGTTATCATCCCGGCGCCGTATTGGGTGAGCTATCCGGAAATGGTCGCGCTCGCCGGCGGCACGCCGGTGTCGGTGACCTGCACCGCGGAATTCGGCTTCAAGCTGCAGGCTGCGGCACTGGAAGCGGCGATCACGCCGAAGACCAAGTGGATCATCCTGTGCTCGCCGTCGAACCCGACCGGCGCAGCCTACAAGAAGGCCGAGCTGAAGGCGCTCACTGATGTCCTCGTCAAGCATCCGCATGTGTGGGTGATGACCGACGATATGTATGAGCATCTCGTCTATGACGACTTCGAATTCACGACGCCCGCGCAGATCGAGCCGTCGCTGTTCGATCGTACGCTGACCGTGAACGGCGTGTCGAAAGCCTACTGCATGACCGGCTGGCGCATCGGCTACGCCGGCGGCCCGGCGAACCTGATCAAGGCGATGTCCACCATCCAGTCGCAGTCGACCTCGAACCCGTCGTCGATTGCGCAGTGGGCAGCCGTCGAAGCTCTGAACGGTCCGCAGGACTTCATCCCGAAGAACAATGCCGTGTTCAAGGAGCGCCGCGATCTCGTGGTGGCAATGCTGAACCAGGCATCGGGTATCGAGTGTCCGCGTCCGGAAGGCGCGTTCTACGTGTATCCGTCCTGCGCCGGCACCATCGGCAAGACTGCGCCTTCGGGCAAGGTCATTGCCAATGACGAAGACTTCGTCACAGAACTGTTGGAAACTGAAGGCGTTGCGGTGGTGCAAGGATCGGCTTTCGGCCTCGGTCCGGCATTCCGTATCTCCTACGCGACCAAGACCTCAGATCTGGAAGATGCCTGCAAGCGCATCCAGCGCTTCTGCGGAAATCTTCGGTAACAAAAGCTGTTCGGAAACTTTTGACGATTTCTGGGCTTATTTCGGGAAGCGCCTTGTTTTCGACACGGCGCTTCCTTCCTGTCCCCTCGCTATCAAAATCCCAAGGTGGAGTAAGACTATGCGACTTTCCAAGATGTTCGGCCTTGCGGCCGTGACGCTCGCGGCGTCGGTTGCGACCGCGAACGCCCAGCAGCCTCGCCAGGTGCAGGTTGGTGTTCTCGAGTGCCGCGGCGGCCAGAACGTCGGCTACGTGCTCGGCTCGAACGCACATCTGAACTGCGTTTTCCAGAGCGCCGGTGGCCGTGCTGAAGGTTACGTCGCCAATATCCGCCGCTTCGGCATCGATCTCGGCTTCACCGACAACACCACCGTTCAGTGGGCGATCTACGCTCCGACCACCCGCGTGCCGCGCGGCGGTCTCGCCGGTCAGTACGGCGGCGTCGGCACCAACGCCTCGGTTGGCGTCGGTTTCGGCGGCAACTTCCTCGTCGGCGGCCCGAACAACCTGTACGGCCTGCAGCCGGTTTCGGTGCAGGGCCAGGTCGGCCTGAACGTCGCCAGCGGCATCGTGCAGCTCGACCTCGAATCGACCGGCCCGCTCAGCGGTCACCGCTACAAGAAGCAGCGCCGTCATCGCCACTAAGGCGATCACGTGATCGCTTCGCGATCACCGCGTTTTGCTACGAAATGGCAAGGTTAACGAAAAGGCCCGCGCAAGCGGGCCTTTTTTGTTGCCGGCGGTGCGCGTGAGTTGCTGTCCTTCAGCGGTATCATTGGCTATTGATGGTTCCGTTGACGCGGATGTGATCGGGGTGGACCGCGTTGCCAGCATCACAGCCGACCCCCGGAGATCATTCGATGATCCGTCTCTCGCTTCTTCTCGGGCTTGCTGCCTCGACACTCGTCGCCGTCGGCGCGCAGGCACAACAGCCTGTCCAGGTCGGTGTCCTCAACTGCCGTGGCGGTGCCAGTGTCGGCTTCATCGTCGGCTCGGTGACCAATCTCGGCTGCGTCCTCACCGGCACCGGCCGGCCGGATCAACCTTATGTCGCGACCATCCGCAAGGTCGGGCTCGATATCGGCATCACGCGGGAGACCGCTCTGGCATGGGCCGTGTTCGCGCCGGTGAACTATTTGGGACAGGGCGACATTTCGGGTAATTATGCGGGTGCGCAGGGCTCGGCATCGTTCGGCGTCGGCCTCGGTGCCAATGTGCTGGTCGGTGGTTCGCAGAACTCGATCGCCTTGCAGCCGCTCAGCCTGCAGGGCTCGACCGGCATCAATATCGCAGCCGGTCTCGAGAGCCTGGAACTGCGACCGGGCCGCTAAGCGTTCTGTCGTCATAATGTAGGGTGGGCAAAGCGAAGCGTGCCCACCATCGCTTTCACCACACATGAAGGTGGGCACGGCGCGAGAGCGCCTTTGCCCACCCTACATGCTGATGCGCCTTCGTCGGCGGATTGCGTTTTGCCAATTCGCCCGACATTCCTGCATCGCAGCGCAGCGACGTTTTGATCTTGTCAAACCGCGGGAGCGGGCGGAGCATCCTGTCGCCGACCCAATCACGGGCCGAGCTCCAGACAGGAGGCGGCGACATGGGACACGATCCCGGACACGACCTGAAAAGTCCCCCACACCCTTTTAAATCCGGCGGTCCACGATGCATCGCACTCGTGGGCCCTTTTCAGAGCGGAAAAACCTCACTTCTTGAAGCGATCCTCGCGCGCACCGGAGCCATCCCGAAAGCGGGCACGGTCGAAGCCGGCACCAGCGTCGGCGATGCCACGGCCGAAGCGCGCGCGCACAAGATGGGTGTTGGTCTCACCACCACGACCACCTCGTTCATGGGAGACAACTACACATTCATCGATTGCCCCGGCTCCGTCGAATTCGCGCATGACATGCGCGCTGCGCTGCCGGTCGTGGATGCGGCGGTCATCGTCTGCGAACCGGACGAACGCAAGCTTCCGCAATTGCAACTGATCATGCGCGAGTTGGAAAATCTGGGCATTCCGCGCTTCCTGTTCCTCAACAAGATCGATCGCGCGCATCGGCGCGTCCGCGAGACGCTGGCGATGCTGCAGCCGGCCTCGCGCGTGCCGCTGGTGCTGCGGCAGATTCCGATCTGGAACGGCGATCTCGTTGCCGGCTTCGTCGATCTCGCGCTGGAGCGCGCCTTTGTCTATCGCGAGCACAAGGCGTCCGAGGTCGTCGCACTCGACGGCAGCGATCTCGACCGCGAGAAGGAAGCGCGCTTCTCGATGCTGGAGAAGCTCGCCGATCACGATGATGCGCTGATGGAGCAACTGCTCGACGACATTCCGCCGCCAGCAGATGCAGTGTTCGACGATCTGGCGCGCGAACTGCGCGAAGGTCTGATTTGCCCCGTGCTGATCGGCTCGGCGATCCGCGAGAACGGCGTGCTGCGTCTGATGAAGGCACTGCGCCACGAAGCGCCGGGCGTTGCGGACACGGCGAAGCGTCTCGGCATCGGCGACGCCAAGGATGCGCTGGCCTATGTGCTGAAAACAAGCCACCTGCAGCATGGCGGCAAGCTGTCTTATGCGCGGATATTGCGCGGACGTATCGAGGACGGCGCGACGGTGATGGCCTGCTCCGGCGACAGCGCGCGCGTCTCTGGCATTCTGGCGCTGACGCAGGGCGGCGACGCCAAGCGCAGCAATGCGGAGGCCGGCGAGACGGTTGCGCTCGGCAAGCTCGATCCCGTGAAGACCGGCGACATGCTCGCAACCGGGAAAGTTGCGCCCGAGGTTCTCACAGTCGCTCAGCCGGCATCGCCGGTGCTGGCGATGGCGCTCGCCTCCATCGATCGCAAGGACGATGTGAAGCTCGGCCAGGCGCTGCAGAGATTGACCGAGGAAGACCCCTCGCTCAGCACCGTGCACAATGCGCAGACCCATGATGTGGTGTTGTGGGGGCAGGGCGAGATGCATCTACGAGTCGCCATGGAGCGGCTACGTGATCGCTTCGGCATCAATGTGAAGTCGCATCCACCTGCCATCGGCTATCAGGAGACGATCCGCAAGCCGGTGACCTTGCGGGGCAAGCACAAGAAGCAATCCGGCGGCCACGGTCAGTTCGGTGACGTCGTGCTCGAGATCGGTCCGCAGTCGCGGGGATCCGGCTTTGCGTTTCAGGACAAGGTGGTCGGTGGCGCGGTGCCGCGCAACTACATTCCCGCGGTGGAAGAGGGCGTCGTCGACGGTCTCGCGCGCGGGCCGCTCGGCTTTCCGGTCGTGGACGTCAAGGTGACGCTCACCGACGGCTCCTATCACAGCGTGGACTCGTCCGATCAGGCGTTTCGCACGGCAGCGCGGGCCGGCGTCACGGAAGCGCTTCCGCAGTGCCAGCCGGTGCTGCTGGAGCCCATCCATGCGGTCGAGATCGTCTGTCCGAGCGAGGCGACGGCGAAGATCAATGCCATCCTCTCCGGTCGCCGCGGGCAGATCCTCGGCTTCGACACGCGAGAGGGGTGGCCGGGCTGGGATGTCGTCCGCGCGCAATTGCCGGAAGCGGAAATCGGCGATCTGATCGTCGAACTGCGTTCGGCCACGGCAGGCGCCGGCGGCTTCACCCGCAGCTTCGACCGCATGGCCGAAGTCAACGGTCGGACGGCCGATCAGATCGTTGCAGCGCATCGCGTGGCAGCGTAACTGATGTGCGATGGGGCTTGGATCGCGGGTTGTGATTATCGGCAATAGCGGCTCGGGCAAGACCACGCTGGCGCGTGAGCTTGCCCGACGCGAACGTATGCCATTGACCGATCTCGACCGCGTCCACTGGCAGGATGAAGTGACGGTGAAGCGTGATGAGCAGGTTGCCGCAGCGATGGTGGCCGAGCTTGCCGCGCAGCCGCGCTGGATCATCGAAGGGGTCTATGGCTGGCTCGTTGCCGTGGCTCTTCGGAATGCGACCACGCTCATCTGGCTGGACATGCCGTGGAAGGTTTGTCTTGCCGGCCTGAACGAGCGCGGCCCGTGGAAGGGCGCGGCAACTGCTGCGCATGAGGCCTTTCTTGATTGGGCTAAAGCCTATCGGGAGCGCACGAACTCGACGTCGTTTGCGGGCCACCAGTCGCTGTTCGATGGCTTTGCGGGTGCCAAATTGAGATTGGTGACACGCGACGAGGTCGCGGACTTCCTGACCAAATCGGCGAAATCCTAACCAGCGAGTTTCTTCGCCGCCTTGCGCAGATCCGCATTGATGCGCGTCTGCCAGCCGCTGCCTGTCTTGCGATAAGCGGCAAGGATGTCCTGATCGATGCGCAGCTTGATCGCTTCCTTCGGCTGCGCCAAAGGCGGTCGACCACGCTTGATGACCGTGTCGCCGTGCCGGATTTCCGCGCGGTCGAGCATCTCTTCGGTCAGTTCCGGTGCGTCGTCGTACTCCGCATCGGTGATCTCGTGTGCATCAAGCTTCGTCAAATCGCTTTTGATAGATCGCTTTTTCACGGGCATTGCATTTTCTCATCGACATGACGTGCCGCGCTTCGCCACGCGGTGTCCACACCACCATCACCATGCGGCCGGCCAGGAACCCAATGGTCTGAAAGCGCCGCTCACCATAGTCACGGCGTCGATCTTCCAGATTGATGGACGGTCCTTCGAACACGATCGCGGCGTCGGCGAAGTGTATCCCTCGCTCCTCAACGGCCGTCTGGCACTTCGCGGGATCGTAGGTGATCTTCACACAATTAAATGTACCCCCAAAAAACATCTGACGTCAAGGTTGGCAACTTTAGAGCCCTTGCCCTCCCGCCATCGCTTTTGAATAATTGCGGTAATGCAGTGGGGTAACGGACGACTATGCTGACGGTGAAGAGCAATCTCGCGCTGGCTTGTGCCTTGAGCGCGCTGGCCGGCTATGTCGATGGCATCGGTTTCATTCATCTCGGTGGGCTGTTCGTCTCCTTCATGAGCGGCAATTCCACCCGCTTGGGGGTGATGATCGCCGAGCTGGACTGGCCCAAGGCGCTTGAAGCGCTGAAGCTGATCGGGCTGTTCGTACTGGGGGCCGGGCTTGGCAATTTCGTGGGTTATGGCCGCGGCAAGCATCGGCAATGGATGCTGTTGCTGACGGAGGCCGCGCTGCTTTTCGCAGGCGCGATCGCCTATCAACTCGATGCACCCGACATCACCATCATGGCCATCGTGCTGGCCATGGGCCTGGAAAATGCGATGTTTCAGACCGACGGGACCGCCGGCATCGCGCTGACTTACATGACCGGCACCCTGGTGCGAATCGGACAGTTGCTCGCTGTCGCACTGCAAGGTGGCCCACGCTGGGCGTGGATCCCCAATCTGCTGTTGTGGAGCGCCATGGTTGCCGGCGCCGTCATTGGCACGTTGGTTTATCTTCGCTTCGCGCTCGCGGCTGTCTGGTTTGCTGCAGGCGCTGCCTTGTTGATCGCTGCGATCACCGCTCTTGCGGCATGGCGCCAGCCTGCCCGATGATCGCCATCAGCCCCTTGCATGATTCTCATGCGACGACCGCTTCCGGTTGAAGCGAAGGAATGTCGATGTCTGACGAAGCGAAGCCCCGTGGAGCTTGCCTGATCGGGTGGCCGGCTGCTCACTCGCGCTCGCCGCTGATCCACCATCACTGGCTGCGCCATCTCGGAATCGAGGGCGGCTACACCATCGAGTCCGTGCCGCCGGAAGAGGTTGCCGACTTCGTGATGAACCTGTCGCGGCGCGGCTATATCGGCGCCAATGTCACTATTCCGCACAAGGAGCGCGTGCTGAAGCTGACGGCGCCGGATCGTCGGGCGCGTGCGGTCGGTGCGGCCAACACGCTGTGGTACGATCACGGCACACTGCGTGCGACCAATACCGATGTCGAAGGTTTCATCGACAATCTCGATCACAGCGCGCCGGACTGGGACCAGGCCGATGATGCGCTGGTGCTTGGCGCGGGCGGATCGTCGCGTGCGGTCGTGTTCGGTTTGCTGGATCGTGGCATCAAGCATGTCTATGTCGCCAATCGCAGTATCGAACGCGCGCAGGAGCTCGCAAAGCTGTTCGGCGAGCGTGTGGTCCCGATCGGCTGGGATGCCGTCCCCAGCACGCTGCCGCAGGCGTCGCTCCTGGTGAACACGACATCGCTCGGCATGAAGGGGCAACCGGATCTCGTCATCGATCTCGCTGCGCTGCCGGATCAGGCCGTGGTGGCCGATCTCGTTTATGTTCCGCTGGAGACGCCGCTGCTGGCAGCCGCTCGTGCACGTGGCCTGCGCACGGCGGATGGTCTCGGCATGCTGCTGTATCAGGCGGTGCGTGGTTTTGAGCTGTGGTTCGGTCAGCGCCCGGAAGTGACGCCGGAACTCCGCGCCGAGGTGGAAGCGGATCTCCTGGCATCGCTCTCACAGTGACGTGAGGGCGGAATAGCGGTTCAGCAATCGGGTTTCCATGTGAGGGCAGGGCTGTCTTCTCAAGGAAACTGCATATGGTTCAAGTTATCTCGACTTCGGCACGTCTGCTGGCGGGCACCGTGCTTGCCGCGTCTCTCACGATCTCCGCCGCGTCGGCGCAGCAGCCGCAGCCTTCGAATATTCGCGGATCGATCGAGAGCGTCGATGGTGCCGTGCTGAACATCAAGGCGCGCAACGGCGGCGAGCGCAAGGTTCGCATGTCCGACAATGTCACGGTCACGGGCATCACCAAGGCGGCGCTGTCCGATATCAAGAGCGGCGACTATGTGGGCGTCACCGGCATGCCTCAGGCCGATGGCACGCAGAAGGCGATCGCGATCCATATTTTTCCGGAGTCGATGCGCGGTCTCGCCGAGGGCTCACGGCCATGGGATCTCAAGCCGAATAGCAGCATGACCAATGCCACCGTCGATCAGAAGGTCGAGGCGAAGGACGGTCAGACACTGACGGTGAAATACAAGGACGGCGAGAAGAAAGTCACCGTCGAGCCGAGCACGCCGATCGTGACCTTCGTGCCCGGCAACAAGAGCGAGCTGAAGCCCGGCGCACAAGTGATCATCATCGGCGCGAAGAAAGCCGCCGATGGCAGCTTCGAGACCGCGCGCGTGAATGTCGGGCTGGATGGCCTGACGCCGCCGATGTGAACTCCGTCATTGCGAGGAGTGAAGCGACGAAGCAATCCAGCCTTCGACGAAGAACTGGATTGCTTCGCCCAAACGAATTGCTTTGCAATTCGTCAGGGCTCGCAATGACGATTACTACTGCACCAATACGCGCTTGCTGATGCCGGCGATGTCGTTGACGCCGCACAGGCCCATGGTGGTGCTGAGTTCGTTGCGCAGGATGTCCAGCGCCTTGGTCACGCCGGGGCCGCCATAGGCGCCGAGGCCGTAGACATAGGCGCGGCCGATCATGCACGACTTCGCGCCGAGCGCGAGCGCGCGCATGATGTCCTGGCCGGAGCGGATGCCGCTGTCGAACATCACCTCGATTTCCGAGCCGACCGCATCGACGATCCCCGGCAGAACCGAGATCGATGACGGTGCGCCATCGAGCTGGCGGCCGCCATGGTTCGAGACCACCATCGCCTGCGCACCGACCTTCACGGCCTCGCGCGCATCCTCGATGTCGTGGATGCCCTTGATGATGATCTTGCCGGGCCAGATGCTGCGGATCCAGTCGAGATCCTTCCAGTTCAGCGTGGCGTCGAACTGCGATGCCGTCCATTGCGACACCGACTCGAGATCGTCGGTGTTCTTCACGAAGCCGGCGATATTGCCGAAGTTGCGGCGCTTGGCCTGCAGTGTGCGCATCAGCCAGGCGGGATGGCTGACGAAGTCGATCATGTTCTTGAGATTGTAGATCTGCGGCGGCACCGACAGGCCGTTCTTGATGTCCGCATGGCGCTGGCCGATCACCTGCAGGTCCACCGTCAGCACCAAGGCGCTACACTTGGCCTTGATGGCGCGCTCGATCAGCTCCTTGATGAAGCCGCGGTCTTTCATCACATAGAGCTGAAACCAGAACGGCTTCTCGACATTCTCGGCGAGGTCCTCGATCGAATTGATCGACATCGTGGACAGCGTGTAGGGGATGCCGAACGCCTGCGCGGCGCGGCAGGCGTGGATCTCGCCGTCGCCATACTGCATGCCGGTGGAGCCGACCGGCGCGCAGATCAAAGGCATCGTCGCCTTCTCGCCGAGGATCGTCGTCGAGGTGTCGCGCCTGTCGATGTCGACAAGAATGCGCTGGCGGAATTTCAGCTTCTGCAGGTCTTCGGTATTGGCGCGAAACGTGTCTTCGCTATAGGAGCCGTGATCGACGTAATCGAAGAAGGCCTTCGGCACATTGCGCTTATGTTCAAGACGAAG